>CAVWFH010000026.1:0-33070 GCA_963754065.1 uncultured beta proteobacterium
CACTTTCGGCTCGATCTGTCGAAACCGGTCGAGCACGGCCAGTGGTCCCATGTCCGGAGAGCACACCGACCAGATCGCACCGACGCTCGCGCAGGCGAGAAACGCGACGATGGTTTCAGGCACGTTGGGCAGGATGGCGACGATGCGGTCGCCGGGTACGACACCGAGTTCGCGCAGCGCCCCAGCCAGCGAAGCAACCTGGGCGCGCAATTCGGTCCACGAGACCTCGCGCAGCTCGCCACGCTCGTTGCCGGCTAGGATCGCCGGTCGCGACTCGGTCACATGCCGGAACACCTGATCGACGAGATTCAGTCGCGCCCCGACGAACCACTGGGCGCCGGGCATTTCGCGAGCGCCGAGCACCTTCACATACGGCCGCGACGCGCGGATATCGAGGAAGTGCCAGAGCGCGCCCCAGAATCCTTCGAGGTCGTTCACCGACCACTGCCACAACGACTCGTAGTCGGCGAACGTCAGACCGCGCTCACGCTCAAGCCAGCGCAGGAACGCGGTGATGTGCGCGCGCTCGACCCGTTCGGGCGAGGCATGCCACAGCGGCTCGGCAGGCTCCATGCGACCGCAGTCTACGAGGCCGCCGCGCCGCAGGCACAATGGATCAATGATCACCTACCCTCACTCCGGACCGCCGACCGAGTGGACGATCGTCTGCCTGTGCGCGGAGTGGTGTGATACCTGCCGCGACTATCGACGGCTCTTCGAGCAGCGCGCGGCACGGGCCGGCGACGCACAGCACCTGTGGATCGACATCGAGGATGACTCCGACGTCCTCGGAGACCTCGACATCGAGACGTTTCCGACACTGCTGGTCCTGCACGGCGATCGGCCGCGGTTCTTCGGGCCGGTTCTGCCGCAGATCGAAGTCATCGACGGCATGTTGCGCACCTTGGACCCTGGGGCTGCGACTGCGGTGCACATTGCCCGGGACAACGAGACGGCGGTGCGCTGGCTGAGCGAGCAGGCGCGGCGGATGCGCTGAGCCGCCGCGACGGCACCGGCTTGCGAGAATGCGGCCATGACCCTGCTGACCATGCTCGACGCCGAACTCGCCTTCGGCCTGCACCCCTTGCTCGACCGAGCCGCCCTGACCGTGCTGGAAGGCGATCGCATCGGACTGATCGGGCGCAACGGCACCGGCAAGAGTTCCCTGCTGAACGTGGTTGCCGGTCGACTCGATCTCGATGATGGCGAAGTCAAGCGTCGCGACGGCCTGCACGTGGCTCTGGTCGAACAGGAACCGGCGCTGCCGGTGGCATCGACGCTGCGCGAAAGCCTGGCGCTGCGCGGGGCGCTGGAGGGCCTGCACGACGAACGCGAGCGCTGGCGCATCGAGGCGCGCCTTGTCGAATACCTGCATCGATTCGGCCTCGACGAGGCACAGGACCCGACTCGGCTGTCCGGCGGCGAGCGCAAGCGCGGCGCACTCGCGCTGGCGTTTGCCCTGACGCCCGACCTGATGCTGCTCGACGAACCGACCAACCACCTCGACATCGACGGCATCACGCTGCTCGAGGATCTGCTCCTCAAGGCAGGTGCGCTGATCGTGATCACGCACGACCGCGCCTTTCTCGATCGCGTGGCCAATCGCATCGTCGAGCTGGACCGGGGCCTGCTGCGTTCATATCCCGGCAACTACAGCGCGTGGGAAGGCCGCCGCGCGACCGAATTGGCTGCCGAGGAGACGGCGGCCCGCAAGTTCGACCGGTTCTGGGCGCAGGAAGAGGCATGGATACGCAAGGGCATCGAGGCGCGGCGTACGCGCAATGCCGGTCGCGTGTCCAGGCTCGAGTCCTTGCGCGTCGAGCGCAGTGCGAGGCGCGATCGGCTCGGCAACGTGAAGCTCACGCTGGATGCCGGCGAGCGTTCGGGCAAGCTGGTGGCCGAACTCACGGACGTGGGCAAGCGTTTCGGCGACAAGGTGGTCGTCGACCGTCTGACGACGCGGATCATGCGCGGCGACCGCCTTGCGCTGATCGGGCCCAACGGCGCCGGCAAGACCACGCTGCTGCGGCTGATCCTCGGCACGATGTCACCGGACAGCGGAACCGTGCGCCGCGGGACGAACCTCGAGATCGCCTACTTCGACCAGATGCGCGAGGCGCTCGATCCCGACAGGACCGTCGCCGAGACGATCAGCCCGGGGTCCGACTGGATCGAGGTGGCGGGCACGCGCAAGCACGTGATGAGCTATCTCGGCGAGTTCCTGTTCTCGCCGCAGCGCGCGAACTCACCGATCAAGACGCTATCTGGCGGCGAGCGCAACCGCCTGCTGCTGGCGCGACTGTTCGCGCGGCCGGCCAACCTGCTGGTGCTGGACGAACCGACCAACGATCTCGACATCGAGTCGCTCGAACTGCTCGAGTCGACGCTGCAGGGTTACAACGGCACGCTGCTGCTGGTCAGTCACGACCGGACCTTCCTCGATAACGTCGTCACCCAATCGCTGGTCGCCGACGGCGATGGCCGCTGGACCGAGTACCCCGGTGGTTACAGTGACTGGCTGGCGTTGCGTCCGAAGTCAGCCCCGGCATCGGTCGCGACGGCCGTCGAGCCACGGTCGGCCGCGCGACCGGCCACACGCGGCGGCCGCGTGAAGCTCACGTTCAAGGAACAGCGCGAACTCGACACTTTGCCGACCGAGATCGAGGCCCTCGAACGCGAGCAGCACGAAATCACCGCCAGGATGAGCAGCGTCGAGTATCACCGCCTGGGCGCGGATGCGATCCGCGCCGATCGCCAGCGCGCAACGGCGATCGAACACGAACTCGCCGTGCGCTTCGAGCGCTGGTCGCTGCTCGAGGACAAGGCACGCGCTGCGGCCAGCTAGCACGAGGCAAGGCACTACTTCCTGCCCGCGGCCCGCCGCAGCAGCATCTCCTCCACCACCGCGTCGAACTGCTCGCGCACCTTGTAGCGCAGGAAAGCGTCGGCCAGAAGGTCCGGCATCCAGACATTGAAGACAAACTCGAGGTGATGGCGCACCTCCGTGCCGCCCGCCACCTGGACCAGTTGAGTCGACGTCCGAACCCGTTGCAGCGTGCCGCCGATCGAGCGCGACTCCACCCGCTCCACCGGCGTGAGTTCGACTTCCCGCACCATCGTGAAAGGACGAGCGAATGGACCCCAGCGCGCAACGCCACGCTGTTCGACACGGAGGCGATTGCCAAGGCGAAGGCTCACCCGGCTCTCCTCGAGGTCCGGGACGTAGCGCGCCATGGCGTCGAAATCGGTCAGCACCGCCCATGCCTCGAGTGGCGTCACCGGCGCCAGCAGCACGGCGTCGATCAGTACCAGTTCATGGTCGCGGGAGACCCGGACCTGGGTTTCGATCGCACTCGCCGCTGCGCCGGCTGCCATCAGCGCCAGGGCCATCACGATGGCGCAGGCTGTCCTTCGATCCATGCCGCCAGCGTAGCGCGACCCAGAACGACGGTCGCTCACTTCCTCCCCACCCTGTTGCGATGGCGGAACCATCGGCCTCTGCCGGGCCGCTGGTCTGTCAGTCAAGCGTCTGCTTGTAGCGTTTCATTGCAACCGCAGCGGCCACTGCGATGAACACCAGGATCGGCACCGTTTGCGGTGCGACGTCGACCGGCCCCGCGCCCTTGAGCATGACGCCGCGCACGATGCGCAGAAAGTGCGTCAGCGGCAAAGCCTCGCCGATCCACTGCGCCCAGGTCGGCATGCCGCGGAACGGAAACATGAACCCGGACAGCAGGATGTTCGGCAGGAAAAAGAACATCGTCATCTGCATTGACTGCATCTGCGAGCGGGCGATCGTCGAAAATGCGAAGCCGACACCGAGCGTGGCGATGATGAACAGAACGATGGCCGATGACAGCAGGAAGAAATTGCCGAACATCGGGACCTCGAAGAGCAAACGCGCGGCCGTGAAGACGATCAGCACCTGCACATAGCCGATGATGACGTAGGGCACGATCTTGCCGATCATCACTTCGACCGGACGCACCGGCGTGGCAAGAAGATTCTCCAGCGTGCCGCGCTCGCGTTCGCGCGTCATTCCCATCGCCGTCATCATGACCAGCGTCATCGTCAGGATCACGCCCATCAGGCCGGGCACGACGTTGTAGTTGGTCAGCCCCTCCGGGTTGTAGCGCTTGTGCACGATGACCTGAAACGGTTCGCGGTCAGGCGCGAGTCGAGCGAGCGGACCGTGCAGATCGTTACGCAGCGCGAGCTGCGGCAAGCGCTGCAGCGCCGACACCGCCGGCCCGGTGGCGGCGGGATCGGTGGCATCCGCATACACGGCCATGGCCGGCGACTCGCCGCGAACGAGGCGCGCACTGAAGTCCGACGGAAACACCAGCGCGAACTGGACGTCGCCGCGCGCGATCAGGCGCTCGGCCTCGCTCTCCGAGCCGACCTCGATGATGTGAAAGTAGGCCGTGTTCTGTGCCGCGCGCACGATGCTGCGCACGAGCGGCGATTGGTCGAGCGCCACGACCGCCGTCGGCAGGTTCCGGGGATCCGAGTTGATGGCGTAGCCGAACAGCACGAGCTGCATGATCGGCACGCCGATAAGCATCGCGAACGTCAGCCGGTCGCGCCGCAACTGGATGAACTCCTTGCGCAGCACGGCGCCGATGCGCTCGAGCGACAATGCCCAGCGCCACGGGCGTTCGTCGGAGCCTCCGCGCGGCGCGCTGCGGCGCGAGCTCGCTTGGGGCGGCCCGGCGCTTCGCTCAGCTGACGGTGTCGCGGGCATCCTGCGTCAGTGCAATGAAGACATCTTCGAGCCCGGTCGGGATCGGCTCGATGCGGACTTCGCGCGCCAGCGCCGGGTCGTGCTCCGCCAGCCAGCGCGGAAAGTCGTCGTGGTCGGTGCTGCTGACATGCAGGCTGGTACCGAAAGGCACCGCCATCCAGCCGCGCTGCTCGACGGCATCGAGCACGGCGTCGAGCCGCGCGCCATGCACGGCCCAGGTCCTGAGACCGGCCTGCGCAATCACTTCCGGCGCGGTGCCGGCCGCCAGCATCTTGCCGTAGGAAATGTAGACGAGACGATGACAGCGCTCGGCCTCGTCCATGTAGTGCGTGCTGACCAGCACCGTGATGCCGTCCGCGGCGAGTGCGTGGATCTCGCGCCAGAAGTCACGGCGCGCCTTCGGGTCGACGCCGGCCGTCGGCTCGTCGAGCAGCAGCAACTCCGGCCCGTGCAGCAGGCACGCCGCGAGCGCGAGGCGTTGCTTCCAGCCGCCTGACAGCGTGCCGGCCAGCTGTGCCTTGCGCGCCGTCAGTCCCAGGCGATCGAGCGCATCGGCGACGCGCTGGCGACGGTTGTCGAGGCGGTAGACACGCGCGGTGAAGTCGAGGTTCTCGGCGATCGACAGGTCTTCATACAGCCCGAACCGCTGCGTCATGTAGCCAACCCGCAGCTTGATGCGGCGGGACTCGCGGCGGATGTCGTAGCCGAGGCAGGTGCCTTCGCCTGCATCGACCTCGAGCAGCCCGCACAGCATGCGGATCGTCGTCGTCTTGCCGCTGCCGTTCGGACCGAGGAATCCGCAGACCTGCCCGCGCGGCACCGCGAGGTCGATGTGGTCGACCACGGTGCGGCCGCTGAAGGTCTTGGTCAGTCCGCGGACGTCGATCGCAAGATCCGGGCTCATCGGGTCGACGCCCTAGGTACCCGCGGCAATGCGAACGTCGAGCGGCTGGCCGGGCTTGAGCAGTTGCACCGACTTGTCGTCCGGCTTCGCCTCGACCATGAATACGAGCTTGGCGCGGCTTTCGTTGCTGTAGATGACGGGCGGCGTGTACTCGGCCTGATCCGAAACGAAGGTGACGCGTGCCGAGAGCCCTGACGGACAACCGTCGCAACTCACCGCCACGCTTTCACCGATCCGGATGCGCGTCAGTGCCGCCTGCGGCACGAAGAACCGCACCTTGACCGCACCGTCGGGCAGCAGCGCGATCACCGGCATACCCTGTCCGACCCACTCGCCGGGTCGATACATGACGTCGTGCACGGTCGCCGGTCGCGGTGGACCGGCCGACCGTCTGGTCCTCGCGCCATTGAGTTGACGCCAGGTCGCTCTCGGCGGCGCGCTGATCGGCCTCGGCCGCGGCGATCTCGTCCGGTCGCGCCGCATCGCGCGCGGTCGCCAGCTGCGCCTGGACCTCGGCGACGCGCGCGGCATCCCGTTCGCGCGCAGCACGCGCTTCGTCGAGGCGGGTCGCGGAAATGAATCCCTGCGCGACCAGCGTCTCGTTGCGCTTCAGCTCGTTCGTCGAGAGCACCAATGAGGCCCGGGCCTGCGCCAGCTGCTGCTCGATCGCGCGCAGTTCGTCGACCCGCTTGCCCTTGCGCAGGTTGCGCACCTGCGCAGCCGCTCGCTCCGCCCGCGCGGCCGCCGCGGCCTTCTCGAGGGTCTCCGGGTCGCGCTCGAGCTCGAACAGCACCTCGCCCTTCTTGACGCGTGCGCCACGCTCGACCGCGAGTTTCTGCACGCGGCCCCCGATCGACGGACCGACATAGACGAGGTCGGCTTCCGCGTAGCCGCCGAAGCGATCGGGATCGGTGCGGGTGCAGGCTCCCAACGCCAGAAGCCCGCACGCGAGCAGCGCGACCTCAATGCCTGGCTTGAACTTGCCCATGCCGGGCCTCCCGCGTCAGGCCACCCAGCGCCCAGTCGAGACGCTGCACGCGATGCTTACGCTCGCGCGCAAATTCGACCAGCAGTCGGGTGAGTTCGGCCGGCGCGAGCCGCGCTTCGGCCAGGCGATCCGCCAGCAGGATCGGCAACGCGATCGCGCCCATCAGGAACAGCACGACGTTCAACGGTTCGCCGCGCGGCAGCTCGCGGGCACGTTGCGCCTCGGCCACGACACGCAGGATCAGCGCCGGATGGCGATCGGCCAGCGACCGGACGAACTGCTGTGCCGCCGCTTCGCCCGACGCGGCATCCATCAGCACATGCGTGATGAATCGGCTGTTGGTTGCAGCCCAGTCACCGAGCTGCAGCAACAGTGCACGCAGGCGCTCGGCCGGTGGCAGCGCCAGGTCGACCGTGGCCGTCATCTGATCGAGCAGGGGTCCGTACCAGCGTTCGATGACCTCGGCAACGAAGGCATCGCGCGAGCCGAAGTGATAGACAAAGCTGCCGAGGTTCGCTTCCGCCTGCTGGCAAACGGCGCGCACCGTGATGGAACGCACGCCTGCTCGCCGCGCCTGGCGCGCGCCCGCTCGCAGCAGTCGCTCGCGCGCTGGGGTCGTGGCCGTGGGCGAGGCAGGCATGCGGCGTTTATACGCTCGTATAAACGAGGTCGCAAGGCATGGCCTGGCATCGGCCTCGACGAGCCGGGAACGCTGTACGGCGCGCCGGGGTCACGCCCGTGGCCGATGCGAGTGCGGGTCGCCCGGCTGCGCGCCGGGCAAGGGAGTACTAGTGATCGCCCGTGAGGGGGAAGGCCTAACCCCAGAGGAGGACGGCGATCGCAAACACGATCGCCCAGACGGCGGCACCAATCACGATGGCGGGCACGAGGCCACGCGCTGCATCGAGATCCGGCGTATCGCCGTTCTCAGTCTTCTTCATGTACATGACCTCTACGACGCTTGTGGCGTCGCCCTCGGCTACGTCCTGATCAGGACATTCGGAGCGGGTGGCTCCTGTTCTTGTCTACTTACCCGTTCACGCGGGCGCGCGCTGATTGTCGCGACACACCCATCGCGACACGCCCACTGAGCAGCCATTGCTTACGCAGATTCGTGGTGCGGATCCGCTGCGAGAGGCAGTGGCTGCACTCGTTACGGCGATGTCAGCGCACGGCAGCACCGCCATTGGCGGCCGTCGCGCTGAGACCCGAAATTCTAAGGATCGATCGTCGAATGCGCTCGAGTCACGGCTCTAGATTCGTCCCGTGCAAGCGGTAACGGATCAATTCTTGTGTCGAGAATTGTGCAAGCAGTGCCGGTCAACCGCACGACGACCGGGATGCACCGATGCGCGTGACTTTTCTTCAACAGCGCAAACGTCGACGGTCGTCGTCTTACGCTGCCTTCGACGGCAACGATGTCGCGGGCTTCGTGTCGCGAAACAGCGCGATCGCTTCGTCGACGCTCTCCGCCTTGAGCAGTCGCTCCTGCACCTGCGCCGGCGACCAGCGCCCCGGAGCGACTTCGGTTGCGAAACGCGCTGCCGCCGACGCGTCGTCGAAGAACTTGAGGAACATGCGCTCGAGCTGGCTGGCGTCACACAAGCCGAGCTCAAGCCGAAAGTCGACCCGCCCCGAGCGGATTGCCGCTTCGTCGATCAGCTCCGGATGGTTGGTCGTGAGGAACACGACGGAGCCTTCGTGTGCCGCCACGCCGTCGAGCGCGTTGATAAAGCCCGAGTACGAGACCTTGACCCCCGCGTCCGCCTTGTCGCGCTGTCGGAAAAAGGCGTCGACATCCTCGATCAGGATGACCGAGCGTTGCGGCACCGATGACAGCAGGTTGCCGATCTTCTCGTCGGTGACGGTCGGCGAAGCCAGGCTCAGCACACAGACGTTGAGCGCCAGCTCCGATGCGATGGCCGTCACGAGCGACGTCTTGCCTGTGCCCGGCGGACCGTAGAGCAGATAGCCGCGCCGCCACGGAATGCCGAGTGCCTCGTAGCGATCGTGCGAAGCGAAGAATCGATTCAGGTCCTCCAGGATCGATTCCTTCTGGCCGGCCTTGAGCACCACCGAGTCGAGCTTGCGGTTGTTGCCGAGCCGTGCACGCATCCACTCGTTGTTGTAGGGACTCGGCATGTAGACCGCGATGCGGTTGAGCTCGCGCGCGATGCGGTGCTCCATCGCCGCGTGCACCAGTTCCTCGAGCGACCGCTTGTCGCGGCCGAAGGTCGACAGTGCGATCTTCTCGAAGATCGACGGCCCGACCTGCACCTCGCGCTTCATCCACATCAGGCGCCCGTCGAGGAAGAAGACGTGAAAGCCCTCGCCGGGCGACAGCACCGTCAGCGGACGGCCGCCCTGTTGCAGCTCGTCGTGCAGGCTCTGGTAGCTCGTGCCCTGGCGAACGGCGCGCGCAGTGAAATTGTTGAGCCTCCGCAGCGACTCGCGGCTGTCCATGTACTCGACCAGCGCCGGAAACATCAGCTCGTCACGACTGTCGACGGTCAGCGTCGTGATCAGAAAGTGCTTGGCCCAGCCAAAGACCTTGCCCGGAAGATCGCGCAGCCAGACGGCGGCGAGGCCGAGCAGGGCCAGTGTCAGTCCGCCGGACAGCAGGGTGTTCGACCCCAAGACGCTCTGCAGCCACTCGCCCATCAGGTTCTCCGCGTTGCGCGCGCCGCCACTGTAGCGCGGCCGTCAATCCGGCCGACCGGCATGTCCGCTGCGCAATGCGACACTAGAATCCGACTCCCCGGCAGCCGATCGGGGATACCGAGACAGGCGCAATCGAATGCTGAATTCAATCCGCGATTTCTTCGACCGCCACATCGGCGCCTCCCCGACGCCGTCTGACGAGCGCCATTCCATCCAGCTCGCCACGGCGGCGCTGCTGGTCGAAGTCGCGCGCATCGACCGCGAGTCCACGCCGGACGAGCGCGCCGTCGTGCTGCGTGCGGTGCGCGAGAAATTCGAGCTGACTGCGGACGAGGCCGCCCGCCTGATCGAACTGGCCGAGGCCGAGATGAAGCAGGCCACCGACTACTTCCAGTTCACGTCGCTGGTCAATCGTCACTTCACGCAGGAGCAGAAGCATCGCGTGATCGAACTGATGTGGCGCGTCGCCTACGCCGATGCCGAACTGTCGGCGCACGAGAACCACCTGATGCGCAAGGTCGCCGACCTGCTGCACGTCACGCACGGTGAATACATCGCCGCAAAGATGCGGGCGCAGGAGGCTGAGCGCTGAGACCCCGGCCAGCGCCGCCAGCGCCAGTCGCGGGCCCGCGTAACCCTGCACTCCATGGGGCGAAGATCGGATGGGGGCGAAAGTCGGAGCCGCGACGGACGCTTCATATATAGTCATTGGCCGCACTCGCGCTGGAAGACGACCGATGAATGCGCGTACTCCCGCCACCAGTCCGGCGATCGCCGATCCGGCTGATCTCGGCGTGCCGGTCTCGCAGAAGATTCGCGAACGCCTGCAGCAGGCCAGGCACCGTTTTCATGCCAACGACTGCATCGCGCCGTATATCGAGCCGGACGAGCTGGCACTGCTGCAGGAGGAAGTCGAAGCCAAGCTGCTCGGCGTGCTGCAGAGCCTGGTCATCGACGTCGAGAGCGATCACAACACGCGCGAAACGGCACGCCGCGTGGCGAAGATGTACCTGACCGAGGTCTTCCGCGGCCGCTACACCGCGATGCCGTCGGTGACCGAGTTTCCCAACGTCGAACGCCTCAACGAACTGATGATCGTCGGTCCGATCACGGTAAGAAGTGCGTGCTCCCACCATCTGTGTCCGATCATCGGCAAGGTCTGGATCGGCGTGCTGCCCAACGAGTATTCGAACCTCATCGGGCTGTCGAAGTACGTGCGGCTGGCCGACTGGGTCATGAGCCGGCCGCAGATCCAGGAAGAGGCGGTCACGCACCTGGCCGACCTGCTGCAGAACACGATGCAGCCCGACGGCCTGGCCATCGTGATGGAAGCCGATCACTTCTGCATGCAATGGCGCGGCGTCAAGGACACCGACTCGAAGATGATCAACAGCGTGATGCGCGGGTCATTCCTGAAGGACCCTGACCTGCGGCGCGAGTTTCTGGCACTGCTGAAACTGAAGAACGCCTGACCGGAGAACCTCGATGCTTGTCCGCCTGCTGTACGCCAGCCGTGCTGCCGCCCCCGTCACCCAGGAGATCATCGAGTCGATCCTGCAGCAGTCGCGCACCCACAACCCCGCGCACGGAATCACCGGCATCCTGTGCCACGGCGGTGATGTCTACATGCAGGCGCTGGAGGGCGGCCGCGAGGCCGTCAACTCGCTGTACATCAAGATCGTGCGCGACACGCGCCACCGCGAGATCATCCTGCTGCACTACGCCGAGGTGCCGGAACGACACTTCGCCGGCTGGACCATGGGACAGGTGAACCTGTCGAAGGTCAATCCGTCGATGCTGCTGAAGTATTCCGACAAACCGGTGCTCGATCCCTTCACGGTCTCCGGGCGGGCGTCGATGGCACTGCTGGAAGAACTGATCGCCTCTGCGCAGATCGTCGGCCGCGCGGGCTGAATCGCCTCACTTCGCGGCCGCCTTGCCGCGGCGGTAATCCCACGGCGGCACCGCCGCCGAAGCCGACCACAGGCCAAGCCGCGTGCTGCGTGCCTGTTCTTCAGCTCCCGCATACCGCATGCGATCGACCGGCGACTGTTCGTTTGCGTACTTGGTGTAGTGCCATGCGAGCCCGCGCCGGATCTGCTCGAGTCCGACGTCGACGCCATCCACCGTCACGCGACACACGGCGCGACCGTAGCGGTCGATCTTCGGGCAAGCGGCCACCGCGCGGCGTCCATGCGCCATGCCGGCAAGCGACTGGCGGGCGCGCTGTCCGTGATCCTGTGTGCGTTCCGGCGCGTCGATACCGTCCAGCCGGATGCGGTGCGAGGTCTTGACGTCGTCGAGCAGGGTGAGCGTGTCGCCATCGGCGATGCCGACAACCGTGCCGACCCACTCGACCGCATGTGCGGGAGCCGGTGGCAGCAATAGCGCGAACAGCACGGGCAGCAGGAATCGACAGGGCGACATGGCACGAGCGAGCAGTGGATGCCACCGATGCTAGGTACGCGGCACGCACGCAGTGAGGCGGAAAGAAGCAGCGCGGCGCTGCATTTCCGGATTCCGGCGGCTAACATCGCGGATCGCCTTCCGGGCAATGCATCAGGCAAGGAGTCCGTCATGTCGTTTCGCTGGTTTACCGTCGCTGCCATCGTCCTGCTCGTCGCGGGCTGCGACACCTTGAGCAAGGGCCCATTCGCGGAAGCCAAGGTCCTGGGAACCGATGGCAGCTCCGTCTGGGGACGAGTGACATTCCATCAGGCCGAAGGCGGGACCTTCGTCGGCGAGGGGACCGGTTACCGGGCGCCTCTGGCCTCGGCCGCTGCGGATTCAGCCGCCGGCAAGACCTACATTCGCGCGGACATCAACGGTTTGCCGTCCAACCGACAGTTCGGTTTCCATGTGCACGAAAAGGGCGACTGCTCCGACAACGCCATGGGTGCCGGCGGACACTTCAATCCGCAGGGCAAGTCACACGGCCGCTACGACTCGGCCGACCGCCATGCCGGCGATCTTCCGAACCTGTCCTCCAACGGTGAAGGCATCGCGGTGTTCTCGGCCACGACGGAACTGCTGACGGTGGCGCCGGGACCCCGCTCGGTCGTGAATCGGGCGATCGTCATTCATGAGAGCGCCGACGATTTCAAGAGCCAGCCTGCCGGCAACTCGGGCAAACGCATCGCCTGCGGCGTCATACGCTCGGCGGACTAGTGCCGCGCTAGTCGATCCGCACTACTCGATCAAGAGCGCCGCATAGCGCGCGAGATCGACGTTGCCGCCACTCAGGATCACGCCAACGCGCTTGCCTTTGACGTCGATCGCCGACTCGAAAGCCGCGGCCGCGCCGAGGCAGCCCGTCGGCTCGACGACAATCTTCATACGCCCGGCAAAGAAACGCATCGTCCGCTTCAGCGCCTCGTCGCTGACGGTGACCACGTCGTCCACCAGCGCCTGTATCACAGGAAACGTATAGCGGCCCGGATGCTGTGTCTGTGCGCCGTCGGCGATCGTGCGCGGCACGTCAATCGTCACGATCTCGCCCCGGCGCAGTGACTGCTGCACATCATTCCCCGCCTCGGGCTCGACACCGATGACTCGGCACTCGGGCTGCAGATGGCGTGCGGCCGTCGCGCACCCGGAGAGCAATCCGCCGCCTCCGACGCACACCAGCAGCAGGTCGAGCCGACCCGTGTCCTGCATCAGTTCGAGCGCTGCAGTGCCCTGGCCGGCCATCACATGCGGATGATCGTAGGGCGGAATCAGCGTCATGCCGCGCTCACGCGCCAGGCGTTCGCCGATCGCCTCGCGATCCTCGGTATAGCGGTCGTACAGAACGACGTCGGCCCCATAGCCGCGCGTGGCCTCCACCTTGATCGCCGGCGCGTCCTGCGGCATGACGATCGTCGCCGGCATGCCGAGCAGCCGTGCCGACAGCGCAATCGCCTGGGCATGATTGCCCGAGGAAAATGCCACCACGCCACCCTTGCGCTGCGCCACGGTGAACTGCATCAGCGCGTTGTAGGCACCGCGGAACTTGAACGCGCCCATGCGCTGGAAGTTCTCGCACTTGAAGAAGAGCTCCGCACCGGTGAGTTCATTCGCGGTACGTGAGGTCATCACCGGCGTGCGATACGCCACACCGGCCAGCCGTTGCGCGGCGGCCGCCACGTCGTCAAAGGAAATTGCGAGCGTCATCACACAAGCTTAACCGGGCGCTGCGCCTGCACGAGAGTTGTCGTCCTCCTATATCGATATCAGACCGCGTGATACCGCCCGGCGGTTGCGGGGCGTACCGTTGACAATCCGCCTTTACGGAGTTCCCATGCGCGCCGCCAACGTACTCGAGACCATCGGCAACACCCCCCATATCCGCATCAACCGGCTGTTTCCGAGTGGCTATGAGGTCTGGTCGAAGTCGGAGCGCGCCAATCCCGGCGGCTCGATCAAGGACCGTATTGCGCTGTCGATGGTCGAAGCCGCCGAGCGTGACGGCCGCCTGGCGCCCGGCGGGACGATCATCGAGCCGACGTCCGGCAACACCGGCATCGGGCTGGCGATGGTCGCCGCAGTGAAGGGCTACCCCTTGCTGCTGGTGATGCCGGACAGCATGTCGGTCGAGCGCCGCCGGCTGATGCTGGCCTACGGTGCGAAGTTCGTCCTGACGCCGCGCGAGAAGGGCATGAAGGGCGCGATCGAACGCGCCGAGCAACTGGCCGCCGAAACGCCGGGGTCGTGGATACCGCAGCAGTTCGACAATCCGGCCAACATCGATGTCCACGTGAAAACCACAGCCCAGGAAATCCTGCTCGACTTTCCCGAAGGACTGGACGCCATCATCACCGGCGTCGGCACCGGCGGTCACATTTCGGCGATCGGGTTGGTGCTGAAGCCGAAGTGGCCACGTCTGAAAGTGTTCGCCGTTGAGCCGGCGGCCTCACCGGTGATCTCAGGCGGGAAACCGTCACCGCATCCGATCCAGGGTATCGGCGCCGGATTCATTCCGCACAACCTCAAGACCGAGGTGCTGGACGGCGTCATCACCGTGGAGGCCGAAGAGGCGCGCGAGATGGCGCGCCGGGCCGCACGCGAGGAAGGCCTGCTGGTCGGGATCTCGTCGGGTGCGACGCTGGCCGCCATCGCGAAAAAGCTGCCGGAACTTGGCGCGGGAAGCAAAGTTCTCGGCTTCAACTACGACACCGGCGAGCGCTACCTGTCGACCGAGGGATTCCTTCCGGTCGAATAGTTCGCGCGACGCAGCCGCCTACTTGAGCGGCGCGGCACAGTGACCGGCACCTTCGACCTTTTCGTGTCCGAGCTGCCACGGCAGCGGCTCGTCGAAGCGGTTATGCGGCGTCGAGCGCTGCCAGTCGAGCGCAAGCATCCCCAACGCGAGCCCCCAGAAGATCGTCGCGAAGAGCAGCGTGCGCCTCATCCGCGCAACCCCAGGCGCGCGCGCACGCGCACGCCGATCAGCGATCCGGCAAACGCGGCTACGAACCAGATCCAGCCATGCAGGCTGCCGGTCGAGATGCCGGAGAAGTACGCGCCGACATTGCAGCCGAATGCCAATCGCGACGAGTAACCCAGCGCAATGCCGGCGACGATCGCCGCGACCCATTGCGATGTCCGCTGCGCTTCGGGCGGTGGGCAGGCGGTACCCCTTAGGGTTGCCGCGATCATCGCGCCCGCCAGCAGACCGAAGTTGGTGATCGACGTCACATCGGTCAGTACCGACGCATGGATGTGCGCCTGCTGCGCGGCACGTCCCCAGAAAGCATTCGCGCCGAGGTCCATGCCCAGCGCGCTGGCGACCTTCGCGCCCCACAGTCCAAGCCCGTAGACGATGCCCCATGGCTGTCCGGCGATCACCAGGTTGAGCACCGCGAACACCGCGAGCAGCACCGCGCCCACATAGACTCCGCGTCCACGCCAGCGCGTCTGCGTGCTGCGGCGCCGTCGCCACAGCCACGTCCCCAGTGCCGCGAAGATGGCCAGCTGCAGCGCGATCGCGCCCGCTGCACCGAGGTGGTCCTGCAGCGCAATCGGCGGCAGGGCCCCCAGGGCGAGCCAGCGATCCAGGTGCGCCGCGCCGAAGAAGCTGCCGAAGATGAAGCCGGGCAGCACCGTCAGCGCGAACGCGTTGCCCAGCCCTGCCTTGTACAGCGTGCCGGAGCCGCAACCGTCGGCGATCTGCATCGCCAGACCGAACACGAAGGCACCGATGACAACGCTCACCGACACGGGCGCCACGGCACCGCTGAGTTCCGGATGTGTCGCGATCAGCGGAATCGAAACCACCATTGCCAGGCCGATCGCAAGGAACTGCGCGAGGAAGCCCGTCGGATCGCGCTCGCGGATCCAGACCCGCCATCCGGTCGTGAATCCGAACGACACGCCGGCAAGGACCGCGCCATAACCGATGCCGACCAGGAACAACAGACCCTGGCGCAGGCCCACCAGCCAGGTCACGGCTATCCATGCGACCAGTGCAAGCGCCAACAGCCCCAAGGCGATACGCCGGGCGCTGCCACGGGCCGACGCCGCGGCGGAGTGCAATGGAAGGGCAGTGGACACGGCCGCCATTATCCGGCTCCGCGCTCGCGCGACGTTACAGCACGCCCACCGCTTCGCGGATCTGCAGCCAGAACTGCGCAAGCCGACCGGGCACGTTGGCCATCGGCAGTCCCGCCTGTGACCAGCCCACCATCGATTCCGGATACAGCTTGACCTCTTTCTGACCGAGTACTTCGGACAGCACGAACCAGTTCGTCGCCGCCCAGTGGCCGGTGTTGCAGAACGACACCGTCGGCACGTCGGTCTCGACTCCTTCGCGGGCCGCGATGCGCCGGATCTCGTCCGGGGACTGCATCGTGGCGCTGTCGCCGACGAACCAGACGTCGTGAGACACGTTCTTGGCGCCAACCAGCGTGCCCGGCGTGCGCGCAGCCGCGTGGCGCGTCTCGCCAAGGAAGTAAGGTGCGGGACGCGCGTCCAGCAGGCGGGTCGACTGTCCTGCGATGACCTGCGCGACTTCGTCCTGTGTGGCGATCAAGTGTGCATCGAGCTTCACCGCGTAACGCGACGGCGGCACGGTGCCGACCTCCTGCGTGACCCGTTGGCCTGCCGCGCGCCAGGCCGTCATGCCGCCGTTGAGAATGGCCACATCCGCCAGCCCCGCAGCCTTCAGGGTCCAGACCACGCGCGCTGCCGCTCCGAACTCGGTCGCGTCGGCGCCTTCGTACACGACAACCACCGAAGTGCCGCTGTCGATGCCGAGCGACTGGATCAGAGCACTCAGCTTTGCGGTGTCCGGCAGACGGCCCGGGTTGTCCTTCGGGCCGCGCCACTTGCCATAGGGCGCCGAGAGCGCACCCGGAATGTGGCCGACGTCATAGGCTGGCTTGCCCTCCTGCGTGCCGGCGCGGATGTCGATGACGCGCAACTGTGGATCGGCGAGCCGCGCCGCAAGTTCAGGCGGTGAAATCAGCGGTTGTGTCGAGGCCCGCACCGGAGTGCAGGTGACGAAGACTGAAACGAGGAGGAAGGCGAACAGGCGGAACATGAGCAGGTTGACCATGAAAGCGGGGCCGGCGCGGCGCACAGGCTACCCGCCCGTGAAGTGTGCCGCATCGACAGGCCCGCGCAGCGCACATCTGCTCATGTGCTTATGCCCATGCAGTTGGCCGGGTCGGGGACCCGAGACGACGCTGACTGGCGCTTGCCTCGTGCGGCGCCAGCTCGCATGATGAAGCCTCTGCACACCGCGAGACAGCAATGACCGATTCCCCTCCCGACTGGCGCACTCAGGGCGTGCGCGTGATCAAGGGCGACCAGCTCGATACCAACACCGCACAGACCCCCGGCATGAACCGCGCGGCGGCGATCAACGCGGCGCGCGTCGGGGCCCAGAAGATCTGGGCCGGCACGGTCACGATTCACCCGAACGCCAAGACCGGAGCGCATCACCACGGCGCGCTGGAGAGCGTGATCTATGTCGTGCGCGGCAAGGCACGCATGCGCTGGGGCGAAAAGCTCGAGTATGTAGCCGAGGCCGAGGCGGGCGACTTCATCTACGTGCCGCCGTATGTGCCGCACCAGGAGATCAACGCCTCGCGCGATTCGCCGCTCGAATGCGTGCTGGTTCGCAGCGACAACGAGGCCGTGGTCGTCAATCTGGACATCGAGCCGGTGGAGCGGCCCGAGGCCGTGCACTGGGTCGATCCGATCCACGCGTCGCCGCACGACTGACGGATCGGCGCGATGCTTTCGCGGCGCGACTGGCTGGCCCGCCTGGGCGCTGCGCTGGCAGCTCTCGGACCGACGAGGCCGGCATCGTCGCGCAACGACACCGCGACGGCGCGGGAGCGCCTGCTGCGCGAGCTCGACGAACAGGTGTTCGACACGGCGGCGGCCACCGGTCGCAACACGCTGAGCCCCGCGGTTCGACATGCGATGCAAACGGTTCCCCGCGAACGCTTCGTACCACCCGAACTCGCGGCGCGCGCCTACGAAAACCGGCCGCTGCCCATCGGACTCGGTCAGACGATCTCGCAGCCTTTCATCGTCGCGCTGATGACCGAACTGCTCGAGCCGCGCGCGACCGACGTGATGCTGGAAGTCGGCACGGGGTCGGGCTACCAGGCCGCCGTGCTCGCCGCGTGCGTGAAGCAGGTCTACTCGATCGAGATCCTCGCGCCGCTGTCGGCCCGCGCACGCGCTGCGCTGGATGCGGCCGGCGTGCGCAATGTCGAGACGCGCGTCGGCGACGGCTACCAGGGCTGGGCCGAGGCGGCCCCGTTCGACGGGATCATCGTCACTGCGGCGCCCGACCACGTGCCGCCGGCACTGATCGCACAACTCGCGCCCGGCGGCCGCATGGTGATTCCGGTCGGCGCCGTTGACGCGGGACAGGATCTGCTGCTGCTGCGCAAGGACGCTGCGGGCCGCACGGTCTCGCGCAGCACGATCCCGGTGCGCTTCGTGCCGTTGACGCGAGGGCGATGACCCGGCGTCGCTAAACGGCGGCGGCTGGACCGGGAGTCCTGAGCCCGGGAACTTGCGACGTCCGCGAGTTCGTTTGTCGTGGTCAGTAGACTGCGCGCTTTCCTCCGAACGCACCACTCACCATGAACACTCGCCGCCTCGGCCGCTCCGGCCTCAAAGTCTCCGAACTGTCGTTCGGCTCGTGGGTCACCTATGGCAACCAGGTCGACACCCGTGCCGCACGCGAGCTGATGGCGGCGGCGTTCGATGCAGGAGTCAACTTCTTCGACAACGCCGAGGTTTACGCCAAGGGTGACAGCGAAGTCATCATGGGCAAGGTGCTGAAGGAACTCGGCTGGCCGCGCATCAAGTACATCGTGTCGACCAAGTTCTACTGGGGCATGCGCACCTGCGCCAACGACAACAACACGCTCAATCGCAAGTACCTGCTCGACGCGATCGACGGCTCATTGAAGCGCCTGCAACTCGACTACGTCGACCTCGTCTACTGCCATCGCGCGGATCCGCACACGCCGATCGAGGAGACGGTCTGGGCCATGCACAACATCATCGAGCGTGGCAAGGCGCTTTACTGGGGCACCAGCGAGTGGAACGCGGACGAGATCCGCGCGGCGTGGGAGATCGCGGATAGACGCAACCTGCACAAGCCGGTCGTGGAGCAGCCGCAGTACAACCTGCTGCACCGCAAGCGCGTCGAGCAGGAGTACGCGCGGCTTTATGAGGACATCGGGCTGGGACTCACGACCTGGAGCCCGCTCGCCTCGGGACTGTTGTCCGGCAAGTACCAGAAGGGCGTCCCGCCGGGATCGCGTGGCGCACTCGAAAGCTATTCATTCCTGCGCGACGGCCTGACCGATCCCGCGAAAAACGCCATCGTCGGCAAGCTCGAAGCGGTTGCCAGGGATCTCGACTGCTCGCTCGCTCAGCTCGCGCTGGCGTGGTGCGTGCGCAATCCTCGCGTCAGCACGGTGATCACCGGCGCCACACGCGTCGAGCAGATCACCGAGAACATGAAGGCGCTCGACGTCGTGCCCAAACTCGGGCCTGACGTGCTCGCGCGCATCGACGGCATCGTCAGCCCCGCAGCCGCCACAGCCAACTGAGCGCGCCGCGCGCGGTGGGTCGCCCGGCGCTCAGCGACCCATGCGAGCGTTGTAGGACGCGCCGATCCGGTCGATCAGCTTGGGGTCTTCCTGGATGTTGCCGCGCGTCTTGAAGGCAACTTCCACCGAGCCGTCCGGCCGCGGCGCCACCGTCGAGATGACGGTGATGTTGCCGCGCGAACCGGTGATGACGCCGGTCGATTGTTGCGCGTCGGTGACGCGCACGCCCTGATCCGACATCGCACCCAACATGGCGTTGTAGGCGCGGTCGTAGGTGCTGGGCTGCGGCGGAGGCGGTGGCGCGTACGCCACGCACGCCGAAAGGAACAGCGCCGAAACGATGAGCAGCAATCGAGCGCGCGCGCGCGTCGCGGAAGTCAGGAGGTTCATCGCGAGTCCATGCAGGATGAAAGAAGGCACGAGCTTAGTCGCTCGCGCTAGCGGAAGAAGTGCGCGGGAAACTGCCCCTGCGGTCCGTTGCAGATGCCGGTGTACGAGCGATTGTCCGGTGCGCCGGTCATGTTGCAGCTGACCGACATTGTCATGCCGTTGGCTGCCACCATCAGGCCGATCTGCAGATTCGAACCGTTGAGTTGTCCCTGGCCAGCGCCGACGACCACACCGTTCATGCCCGCTGTGATCGAGATCTGGGCGCCGTCCTGCTCGAAAACATAGACTTCGCCGGTATTTGTCCGCCACGTTCCCGAGACGTCGCGCAGCGCAGTGCGCGTGGGAGCCGGTGCTTGTGCCGCCATCTGTGGCGGCGGTGCGGTGGGCGCCTGCACAGCGACGGGTGGCGCCGCGCCGGCGGCGCCGCGACCCGTCGCGGTGGTGTTCTCGAGAATGCGCTGCGTCAGCTCGGCTGCCTTGCGCGCTGACTCGGAATCGATTTCGCTGCCGGCTCCAGAGAATTCGGACCCGATCGCCCACACGAGGAACAGCACGATGCCGGCCACCGCACTGCCACCCATCAGCAAACCCTTGCGCATCACCGACGGCTTCTCGACGGGCTGCGGCATTGGCGGGGGTGTCGGCTCGGGCTTGAGCTTCTTCCGCATCCCCGGGATCTGCACCAGTCGGTCGATCAGGTGATCGACGTCGTAACGCCAGCGGTTGTTGTCGATCTCGACCGCCTGGCGCCGCGCCAGGAGCACGATGTCCTCGGGCAGTACGTTGGCTGCCGGCAACACAGCCCCGCGACAGGTCACCGGAATCACGCGCACGTCGCGCTTCAGGCCGGTGGCGATCTCCAGCCTCGTCCAGTCGGCCGGATCATCGAGTCGTCGCTTGCCATCGGCATCGTTCGTCTCGAGCCAGGTCGGCCCGATCATCACCAGCATCACGGCGCAATCGGCGAGCGCACGCTCGAGCGCGACGACGAAATCCTCGCCCGGCGCGATGTTCTCGACATCGCGAAAGATCTGCACACCGTCGAGCCCTTCGCGCAGGTCCTCGGCGAGCCGACTCGCCTCGCCCTCGGTGTCCTTGCGCCGATAGCTGATGAAGATGCCGTTGCGCATGGTTCCTCCGTCGGGATTCGCTCGCGCGCGCAGTATGGCAGCGGCCGAAGGCGGGCGCGAGCCGCAGATTCACGCGGCGCGGCGAGTCCTCCCAGGAAGAACGGTCGGCGACCTAGCCGAAGGGCCGCACGCCGATCCAGGCCGCGTGCAGCCAGAACGCAAAGGCTGCCCATGCGGCCAGTCCGATCGCCACGGCGGCGATGTCACGCGAGACGGGGCCGACGGCATACACCGTCCCTGCCGCACGATCGCGGCGTCGCGCGGCGATGTAGTCCGCCACCGCCCACGCGAGAAAGGCGCCGAACAGCACGACGTCGGCTAGCGTGCCGTTGGCGAGCAGGTGCGCGAACGCCCAGATCTTCACGGCAGCAACCATCGGATGGCCGACGGCACGCTTGATGCGCGTGCCCGGTATGTAGGCGGCGACCAGCAGGATGAACGCCGGTACGGTGAGCAGTGCGGCGATGTGCCGCGTCCACACCGGCGGTGAATACAGCACCACCGGATTCCCGCGCGCCTGCCCGTAGCCCCACACGATCAGCACGAAGCCGATGATCGAGACGACCGAGTAGATGCCCTTCCACGGCATCAGCCCGAGCCCGGCAATGCGGGCACCGCGCCAGTCGTCGGCAACGATCCGCACCGAGTGCGTGCCCAGGAACAGCACCAGACCGAGTATCAGCAGTGACATTGCGCGGACTCCATCGACAACGCGCAGTATGCCGCAGCCAAGCGCGTCGACAGGCTCGCGACCTGTCGAAACGCGGTTCAGCAGGCCGACGTGGACTTTGCCTCAGCTGTGCGACTTGCCGTCGCGCGGACTGTCGTCCTTGTTCGCCGCTTCATACAACGCCGGCGTGGCGCCACCCCGCGCAAGCAGTTCCCGCAGGTGCTGAACCGAACTGCGATCCAGCGTGTTGCCGCCGTGATGCGGCCGATGCAGGATGCCCTCGGCATGGCCAAGCTTCACGCGAATGCGCGCGCCCGACAGCGACTCGACGTCGGCGCCGAGGTGCTTCAGCAGCGATTCGATCTCGCGCCAGTGAATGTTGGTATTGATCGGATCGTGGAAGATCTCGCGCAGCAGATGGGCGTGCTTGTGGCTCATGATGGGGTCACGGTGAAGTTGCCAGCGCGACGATACCCGCGTTGCAGCGCCCGCCGGCCGGTGCCTCCGGCACAAGGCCGCGCAGCATTCAGCTCAGCCGTCAGCGCGGCAATTGGTACGGCGGCGGCGCGTCGGGCGGCGGAATGGCAGCGTTCGGTGGCGCGCTGGATGACGCACCGCGCGGCGGCGGTGCATCCGGCGGCGGAATCGCGGCGTTCGGCGGGGGTGCGCCGCGTGAACTCGCTACGGCCGCGGGAGCTCGCTGCCGGCTCGACGACAAGTACCCTGCCGGCGCCGGAACGCGATGCCCCGCTGCATACATACACTGGTAATAAGCGCCGTCGAAACGCTGTTGCGTGACTGAACCGGCCACCTGCGCGTTGCCTGCACCAATAACACCGCCGGTGAAGAGCCCCATGCCGGCTCCCACCGCCGCACCTTCACCGCCACCCAGCAAGCCGCCGACGGCGGCACCCAGCACCGTCCCGACGACCGCGCTGCCGACGCCAGCGCTGACGGCCGCGTCGGCCGGCACTCCGCCCTGTTGTCCGGCGAACTGGCGGCACGCGACATCGTCAGCCTGGAACTGGTCCCAGGCCTTGCGACTGCCGGGCATCGCCGGCATCGAGGGGCCTGGCGGCACCGTGGCACAGGCTGCCAGCAGGAGCGTCCCGGCAGCAGCGCCGAGCCGCAACCAAGTCACCCGCCGCATGCTCATTGCAGCCCCGCGGGCATCTGCGGTTCGACGCGTTGCCATGGCTCGGGACAGGAATTGACGTACGGGTAATAGCCGCGCGCGCTGTTGCACCAGTACCACCACTGCTGTGGCGCAGCGGCTGCCGGCGGTACGGCCGGCGCATTCACGACTTCAACATCGCGTTCTACGTAGGTGGTCGCGGCCGGCGGGAGGATCCATGCGCCGGAAACCGGCTGCGAAACCACGATAGGAACACCGGCGCTCCACCCCCAGGTGCCGGGGCCCCAGCCCCACCAGGGATTCCAGCCGACTCCCCAACCCCAGCCACCCCACGCCCGGCTGCTCCAGCCCCAGCCGCCCCAACCCCAGCCCGGACCCCAGGGTCGCCAAGGGCCGACCCATGCGCCGCCTCGCCAGCCGCCACCCCAATAACCAGCCGGCGCGCCGCGGAAACTTCCTCCATGAGGCGCACCGCGATAGCCACCGCCGGAAGGCGGACCACCGCGGTAACCACCGCCCGACCCGCCACCGCCGCGGTAGCCGCCACCTGATCCGCCACCACCGCCGCCCCCGCCACGCTGCGCTTCAGCCGGCGTGACTGCAATCGTCAGACCCAAAGCCGCGGCGAGCGCGGCCATTGCCCATACGCGTCTCATCATCTCAGTCTCCTGAGCGGCCTAACGCGACCGGCCGGCGATCCGATGACCCAGGCGGGCATCCAACGCCGGATATTTCATCCTACGCCGACACACGGTCGGGGCGCTGGCCGGAAACAGCCGGAAACAATTTGGCGGCGCTGGCCTACTTGACCTGGAGCCGCGAGATGTAATCAATCAACGCCAGTATCCGGGCGCGGACGAACCCCTCGGGATCGTATGGAACGTCAACGTAGTACTCGGCGGCCCGGGTGCGATACGCGTTGCCCCACGTTGGCATGTCGCGTGAGCCGTGCCCCGCCACCGCGAGCGTGCCATCGATCGATTCATACAAGCGATTGACCGGCAGGACTCCGCCGTTGGCTCGTGCGAGTTTCGTCAGGTCGGTCGGCTTTCGGTTCAGGTAGGGTGTGTTGGGTCCATCCCCGGTTCCCTTCATGCCGTGGCAACTGGCGCAGTTGGCGTCGAACTCGCGCTTGCCGAGGTCGATCTTGCCCTGGCCCAGTGCGGCGGTCGCTGCAATCGCAAGGCTGGCACCCAATAGTGCCGCTTGAATGATCGAGCGTTTCATCAGTCTCTCCTTGGAGGTTGACACCTCCTTTTCATCCTAGCCACGCCCTCACCGTTTGCCGTGCGACCACGCCGCGCATTGAGGCAGGTCAACCGAAGCGTCGAAGGACTTCGCGCTACGCTTTTGCCTGCCATGCCTGCAGCCAACACCTCCCCGGACGCACGCCGCTGCGCAAATTGCGGTGCCGCCTTCGTGTGTGGCGCCGGCAGTGAAGCCGGGTGCTGGTGCGCACGGCTTCCGCCGCTGCCCGCAGCACGACTTATTCCTGGCGCGGACTGCGTGTGCGCGACATGTCTTGGACAACGCGGGTCAGCTGTTCCACCCGCCCCAGAGGACGGCGCAAGATGACGACCGTGCTGTCGATCGACGCGCTGCGCGATGTCGTCGGACGCGAGGTCGCCATCAGTGAGTGGTTCGTGGTTTCCCAGGCCGTCATCGATGAGTTCGCGGAAGCGACGCTCGATGCGCAGTGGATCCACGTCGACACGGAGCGCGCCGCGCGCGAGTCACCGTTCCGGGATGCAGCGGGACGGCGCTGCACGGTCGCACACGGCTTCCTGACGCTGTCGCTGCTCACCTGCCTGATCGAAAGCTGCCTCAGGATCACCGGCGCTCAGGCCGGCGTCAATGTCGGCTTCGAGCGCGTGCGCTTCGTTTCACCGGTGCCCGCCGGCAGCTGGCTGCGCGGACGCTTTGCACTGGCGAAACTGGAGGACGTGCGCGGTGGCATCCAGCTGACCTGGCATGTCGTGATCGAGCGCCAGGGCGATACGCGCCCGGCGCTCACGGCAGAGTGGCTGACCCGCCTGCTGCTTTAGTGGCCTGTAACTACCGCTTGCGTGCGAGCGTCAGGCCATCGCCGATCGGCAGCAGCGCCAGGTCGACTCGTTCGTCTGCCTTCAGCTTGGAGTTGAGCCATTGCAGCGCCGCCGTGTCCGGGTCGGACGTGGCGTCGACCGCTCCGGCGACTCGTCCGCTCCACAGGACGTTGTCGAACGCGATCAGGCCGCCGACGCGCAGCAGCTTCAGACACCGTTCGTAGTAGCCGTCGTAATTGTTCTTGTCGGCATCGATGAACGCGAAGTCATAGCGCCCGGCCTCGCCAGTCGCAAGACGTGCGTCGAGCGTATGCAGCGCCGGCTCGAGCACCAGTTCGATCTTGCCGGTCACGCCAGCGCGCTCCCAGTAAGGTCGCCCGACCCGCGTGTATTCGTCGCTGACGTCGCACGCGAGGATGCGGCCGTCAGGGGGCAACGCCAATGCAACGGCCAGCGCACTGTAGCCGGTAAAAACGCCGATCTCGATCGTGCGGCGCGCATTGATCAGCCGCACCAGCATCTGCAGCAGCGCGCCCTGCTCGGGCGAGATCTGCATGCCCGCGCGCGGATGCGATGCCGTCGCTTCGCGCAACTTGGCAAGTTCAGGATGTTCGCGGTTGTGCTGCACGACGTAGTCGTGCAGGCGGTCGTCCAGTGTCAGTGTGCGGCGGCTCATCGCGGTCCCTTCATCGATTGCCGTACCGATGCCGCGCCAGCTCGGCGCCCTTGCCCAATGCCGCCAGCTTCGCGAGCGCGATCTCACGCTTCATCGGCGCCATGCCGCAGTTGGTGCACGGAAACAGGTGCTCCTTCGCAACGAACTGCAGCGCCTTGCCGATCGTGTCGGCGACCTGCTCGGGCGTCTCGACCACGTCGGAGGCGACGTCGATGACGCCGACCAACAGGTCCTTGCCCTCGAGCAGCTTCATCAGGTGCATCGGCACCTTCGCGTTCATGCATTCAAGTGAAACGGCCTTGATCGTGCTCCTGGCAATCGCCGGAAAGATTTCCTCGTATTGGCGCCACTCGGAACCGAGCGTGGCCTTCCAGTCGACGTTGGCCTTGATGCCGTAGCCGTAGCAGATATGCACCACCGTCATGCAGGTCAGGCCTTCGGCCGCGCGGTCGAGCGCCTTGATGCCCCAGGCTTTGACATCGTCCATGTAGACGTTGAAGGCCGGCTCGTCGAACTGGATCACGTCGACACCGTCGGCCTGCAGCGCGCGCGCTTCCTGGTTCAGCAGCTCGGCGAAGGCCATCGCCATCTTCGCGCGGTCGCCGTAGTAACGATCGGCGACGGTGTCGACGATCGTCATCGGCCCCGGCAATGTGATCTTGAGTTTCTTCTTCGTATGGCCACGCGCCAGTTGCGCCTCGACCTGGTGCACGCGGCCCTTGAGCTTCAGTGGCCCGACCACCTGCGGCACCATCGCCTTGTAGCGGTCGTTGCGGATGCCCATCTCGACCTTGTGCTCGAAGTCGATGCCGTCGACGAATTCGAGGAAGCCGTGCACGAAGTGCTGGCGCGACTGTTCGCCGTCGCCGACGATGTCGAGCCCGGCGTCTTCCTGCTCCTTGAGCCAGAGCAGCGTGGCGTCGCGCTTGGCAGCCGCGAGCTCGGCGCCACCCAGCTTCCACTGCGGCCAGAGCTTGTCGGTCTCGGCGAGCCAGCCCGGTTTTGGCAGGCTGCCCGCGATGGTGGCTTCGAACATCGGTTCACTCCCGGCGTTGAGGCGTGAACGATACGCGCGAGGCGCCGTCCCGGGATCGAAAATGCGCGCTCAGCGTGCGGTCTTCAGGCGGCCCAGCAGCTCGTCCTTTTCAGACCAGAGGCTGTTGATCCATTCCTGCATGCGGCCTCGGAAGGTGGGATCACTGGTGTAGTCACCGGCGAGCAGCGAAGCCGGAATCTCGCGTTGCTGCACGCGCACAGTGACCGCGCGCAGTTGCCCCGACAGCAGCGTCCAGAAATCCGGCGGCCCGCCGGGATAGACGATGGTCACGTCGAGCAAGAGATGGAACTGGCTGCCGAGCGTGGTCACCGCAGTGGCGATGCCACCGACCTTGGGCTTGAGCAAGTGCACGTACGGGGACTCCTGCGCGTCGTGCTTGGCCTTCGTGAAGCGCGTGCCTTCCAGGAAGTTGATCACCGAGGTCGGCACCACGCGGAACTTCTCGCAGGCCTTGCGCGCGCGTTCCAGGTCCTGCTTGCCCAATGCGCCACCGCGCCGTTGCATGAACGGGAAGTCGAGCGCCCACCACGCCAGCCCGATCACCGGCACCCAGATCAGCTCGCGCTTCAGGAAGAACTTCAGCATCGGTATCCGGCGATTGAAGATCTTCTGCAGCACCAGGATGTCGACCCAGCTCTGATGGTTGCTCGAGACCAGATACCAGCCGCGCACGTCCAGCCCATCCGTGCCCTGCACGTCCCAAGTCGTGTGTCCGACCGCAGTCGATCCAGGTGTTATTGACGCTGATCCAAGCGGTGGCAATGGTGTTGAGCGCACGGTCCGTCACATGGCGCACGGATGTAAACGGCAGCAGCGCTTTGGCCAGTGCGAACGGGAACATCAGCGAGACGCCGAACACCGTATTCAGTGCGAGCGTGATCGACGCGAAGACGCCTTTGAGAGCGGGCAGGGGCGAGGCCATGACCGCGGAGGGTACCCGAGCCCCGGCGCATTTCACCGGGGTTCGGTCAACCGAATGTCGACCGATGACAGCCCCGACGCGGCCGGTCGGCTGCGGCTTGAGACCCGGAAAGGGCGCCTGACGGCCGCCTTTTTGCGCGTTGCCCGGCGGGCCGGCGCTGCGAACATGCGTCATCACTCACTCCGTTCGGCGGGATCGGATGACGCGGATCGCCGCGTTCATCGCCTCGCCGCCCGAAGAATCGCAGGACAGCAGGTGATGTACCCGACTACCGATATCGTCGAACCGGCACGCACTGGCCTAGAGGTCGCACTGCGCTATCGCCACACGGCCACCTTCGGCGAGAAGGTGAAGTGGCTGCCGCCGTACCGACTCATCCCGTCGTTCGCCAGCGCCGACGGCCAGAGTGCCGTGTACCGGCGCCGGTCGCAGGTGGTGCTGACCAGCGACAGTGAGAACGACGCGGGCGGGCAGGCCACCAGCTTCGCGCTGCCTGACAGTGAAATGAAGGTGCGCATCGATCAGTACGGCTACGCCCGCCTGATCCGCCCGACGCGCTCGAGCCAGCATGTCGATCCGCTGTCCAACCTCGTCGACGGCGCCGCCGACATGGAACGCGACGCCGCGCTCGCCGTCTGCGCGCACCTGAACGAACACGTCGATGCGATGGCGTTCCCGCAGCGCTGGACACCGTCGCCCGATCTTCAGCTCGTACCGCTGTCGGTGCGTCCGTTCGCCGAGTCGGCTCCCGAGGCGCCGCGGCCGGTCGGCCAGCGCAACGGCAAGCCGCTGGTCGATCCGCGCGCCATGAACGATTACCTCGACGACCGCGCCAAGTGGATGAAGCGCCGCTTCGCGTGGGACTCCGCTCAGAAGAGCCTGCAGGAACACAGTCAGTGCGCCGCGAAAGGTGATCTGGACATCATGCGGGAGTACCTCCTGACGTGCCTCAGGGACATCTTGTGGGCGTTGCCGGTCGCGGTCAGTTTCCAGTTCGACGACACCGCGACTGCGCGCATGGACATCCAGCTGCCTCTGCTGCCGACACTGCCCGACCGCGAAGCAGCGATCGACTACGGCAACCGCGTGGCCGTGCGCCGCATGTCCGAAGTGATCCACACCAAGCTGCATAACCGTCACGCCCTCGGCCTGGTGCTGCGGCTGATGGGCGAAACCTTTGCCGCCCTGCCCACCGTGCAGCAGGTCACCGTTTCGGCACGCCAGCAGCCGGCCGACAATCGCGCGCCGCGCTATGTCGTCACGGCGCGCAGCGCGCGCAAGAGTTGGTCGACGCTGCATCAGCGCGGCGTGGTCACCGGCGACGCCGGAAACTGTCTGGAACAGATCGAGTCGCGCGTAAACCTGACCGGGCTCGGCGCATTCCTGCCGATTGAGCCGTTCGCCTGATCGCGCGTCCGAACACTGCGCGTCACGGCCATGCGGCCCCGTGGATCGCCCGGGGAACATTCCAGTTGCGCAAGATGTCCTTCCGCCGCTCAATCCTGCGCGGTCCACTGACGGTTGATAGCCGTCAACCGATGCCGCCACCGCCGGACCTACGCTGAGCATCAGGGTATGTGCTTCGGTAGATCGAAGCCGCGTCACACGGTGGTGACGGTTGTCCCCGCGGCTTTGTCCGGCTCCTTGTTCGCCATTCAATTGCCAACGGAATCCGCCAGCGCCATCGAATCAAACACCGAAGGACGCCGTATGTCATTCATAACAAGGCCAATCCATCCTGCAGTGACTTCCGGCGCCGACTCGCCCATTGATGAGGAAACCGGTCGCGTCGTCGCACGACCCGACGGCTACTACTGGGTGGCCGACGATGGTCGCCAGGAGTTCGGCCCTTTCGCGACGGCGGCACTCGCGCTCGCCGCGCTGCGCGAAGGCACTGAGTCGGCATTGGAACCGGGTGAAACGGTCGCAGAGGCCGAAGCGGAAATCGGCATCGCCGAGTGGGTCGACCCGGAGACTGGCGAGCCCGCCGAAGCGGTCGCCACACGCATCGAGGATCACTGAGGCGCTGCGTGATGCTCACTGCGCCCGAATCCACGCTCCACTCCGTCGCGGCACGCGGGTCCGAGGCGTCCAGATTGCCCCGGTAGAGAGCGCCGTATGCCCGAAGTGGTCCGTACACCGTTCGCGAATCGTGCCGAAGCGGGTCGCCAGCTCGGCATTGCGTTGGCTGCACTGCACCTCGACAACCCGGTCGTCCTGGCCTTGCCGCGCGGCGGCGTGCCGGTCGGCCTCGAAATCGCCCGCGCGCTCGATGCCCCGCTTGATCTCCTGCTGGTGCGCAAGATCGGCGTGCCCTGGCAGCCGGAACTCGCTGTTGCCGCCGTGATGGACGGCGGCGAGCCGGTCGTCGTCGTGGAGCCGCACGTCCGCGCCGAGACCGGCGTAACCCTCGAGTACATCGACCGACGTGCGAAGGAAGAGCTTACCGAGATCGAACGGCGGCGCCGTACCTACCTCGCCGATCGCCCGCCTGTCTCAATCGCCGGTCGGACCGCGATCGTCGTTGACGACGGCATTGCCACCGGCACGACGGTGCGCGCGGCGCTCAGGGGCCTGCGCCGACGCGGTCCTGCGCGGCTGCTGCTCGCCGTACCCGTCGCACCGCCCGACACCGTGGACGAGTTGCGCAAGGAGGTCGACGAGGTGATCTGTCTCTCACAGCCGTCCTACTTCGGTGCCATCGGCTACTTCTACCGCGACTTCCACCAGTTGAGCGACGACGAAGTCATTGCGCTGATGCGACAGGCTCCACGTGCCGCCAGCCCGGTTGCGACATGACGGCGACGTAATCACGACACTCGCAACCACCGGCTAGTCAGCGTCCGACGCGTTCAGTCGCCAGCGCTGCGGCCAGCAGCACCCCGTGTCCGGGAAACCAGATGTCGTCATGCGCAGTGGCCGCGCCGAGTGCAAGCACGCGGGCGTCTACGCCGCGCGCCGCCATGAACTCGTCGCTGCGCCGGTTGGCCTCGACGACATGCTGCGCACTGACACCGTTTCCACCGGCGCTGTGCAGCCCGATATGCGCGGCAGGCCCGATCAACCGTCGGTTGCCGCCCACGAACGCCGTCACGCAGGCACTGCTGCATTCGCCCGTAACGAGCGTGTCCAGGTTGCGGTCCGCAAGCAGTCGCCCGAGTGCAAGGCCTTCGGCCACGCGGCCGCCGCGACTTTCGAGTCGCACTGTCTGCACGGTCGGGTGGGCAGCGAGCGCTTCACGCACGGCGCGTGTCGTGCCGAATTCCAGGTGCCCTTGCACGGCGAGCTGACCGCCGGGTTCCAGCTTGATCACAGCCGGTTGCAGATCGCCCGACAGCGTCGCCTTTACATCGGGCCACACGTGGCGCGCGGAATTGAGCCAGAAGAGTCCGACCCAGATGAACGCACCATAGCCCACTACCCCAGTGAGGAGCGCGACCAACATAGAGCCGCCCTTGTCGACGCTGCGGATGGCCGCGCGCTGCACACCCATTCCCCACCAGATCACGCCGCCAATCAGTACCGCGACTTCGAACAACCACAACAGCGCGGCGGCCCAGGGAGATTCGGTGTACGGGAAGAATCGAGCCGTGAGGCGGACCGCCTCGACCAGGATCCAGACCAGCGCTGCGCTGGCAATGACGGCGACTGCCAACGGCAGGTCGCCGCGCCAGTGCAGGCGAAAGTAACCGACGCGCGGGCCGCGCGATCTTTCCGCGACGGGCGGACGAGGCGATGTAGCGCGCTGGGCGCGCGGTGAAGGTGGGTGCGGGGGCGGGGTGGCGGCGGTCACGACCCGCGAAGAATCCGACGAACCGCCGGCGGCGGCAAGTCGGGTATTCAGCCGGTGCGCCTCAGGCAGCTTCTCAGGCCGCTTCCTTCGACCTCGGTTGGTCGTCCGAAGCCGTCGAGTTTCTCAGCATGGCGAGCGAGTGCTCGGCGCGATACAGCTGTGACTTGATCGTAACCACGCGCTCCGGTACGTGGCGGCGCGCCAGCTGGAGCGCGTTGCCGAGCCGCTCGATCGCGTGCGGCAGCAGCGCAGGCTTCTCGCGTTCGGCCAGCGTCAGCAGCGTGCTGCCGTACATGTAGTTGAGCTTGGCCCGCTCGATCGGATCGACACCGATGGCGCCGTTGCCGGCCTCGACCTCGCGCTCGTGACGAAGCAACTCAGCCAACTGTTCGCACATCTGCGCAAGCTGCTCGGCCATGACCGCGGCGGAACGGCGTGGCCAGTTCCACAGCGCGTCTTCGTCACGGGCGATCAACTCGGCATGAAACGCGTGGCGTTCGGAATTCATGCTTCGGCGTCCTGGGCGTGGACTGCGGGGTAGGTGCAGAGCGGCCCAGTGTGGGCGCACTCTGCTGCGCGCGGATGACAGTACCAATCACACGCTCGCTGCGCATCCCATGTATGGGATCACGAAACACCACTTCATCATTCGGAAATTGCTGCGGTGCAAAGCCACGCCGCTTATCGCGATGCAGCAGTTCGCACCGTGAAGTCGTCGAAGCAGAAGCGCCCCTTGCTCATCGCAATCGCGCCGACCACGCCGCGTGCGAGTTCCGAGTCCTCGACGGTTGCCATCAGCGTGTCATCGGCAAAAAGGAGTAGCCGAGATCCGCGACCCATCACGCCCACCATCGTCGGCTGCCCGGGCGCATCGCGCGGCACGGTGCCCGCGAAAAGCTTCGTTATGCCGTCCTTGCCCCGTCGCCAGAAGGTGACCTGACCGGTCGGTGAAAGAACGAACGCGTAGTAGGTGCGCGCTGCACCGTCGAACCGGTAGAGCACACCTCCGCCAGCGAAGGCCGTCGGGTTCGCACCTTCCGCCTGGACCCGCACGAACACCGGCGCATCGTTCACGTCGTGCTTGTCCACGTTCACGTGGATGTAGTGAATCGCCGTGTCGTCGGACCGGTTGGTCGCGCAGTAGCGCCCGTTCCGGAGTTCTTCGGTCCACGGCGGACGCGGCGGCGACTGCGGCTTCCAGATGTCCAGCACCGTGGCGGGATCGAAGGATTCTGCGTAGATCACCGGCAAGGCGCGGATCTGCTCCCAGTTCGGTGGCGCGACCGTTGGTGACGCGGCTGCAACCGTGGCCGCCGGCTGTGCCGCCTTTTCGACAACCGCGGCATCCGGCCGCGCGCCGGCACTTGCGGTGTCGCCGTCGCGAAGCTGCCACACGCCCGCCAGCAGCAAGGCAACGATGGCCGCGGCCGCCAGCGCCCAACGGAACCTGCTCCGTGGCCGCGCACCCGGCACCGAGCGATCGATCACCTGGATCAATCGATCGACATCCGCATGAAAGCGCTGATCGCTCAGCTCGATCGCGTTGCGCTCCGCGAGCGCGGCGATGCGGTCCGGCAACTCCTGCCGACTGGGCATCGACGCTTTGCCGGCCAGCACCGGGATCACGCGGATGTTCGCGGCCAACCCTGTCTCGATCTCCCGGACGACAAGATCGTTCGGATCGTCGAGTCGACGCGTGCCGTCCGGGTGGGTCGACGTGATCCAGTCCTTGCCGATCAGTGCAATCAGCACCTCGGCGGCGCGCGCCTTGTCGGCGATGACCTTGCCGAACTCGGCGCCCGGCTCGATACCCTCGAGATCCATGAAGACCTCGGCATCGCCGAAGTGCTTGCGCAGGCGATCGAACAGGCGACCGGCGTACGCAGCACTG
>CAVWFH010000027.1:0-66995 GCA_963754065.1 uncultured beta proteobacterium
TCTTCGTCAGGTTCTGAACGAACGCCTGCGCCTTCTGTTGCTGCAGCGATTCGCGGATCTGCGGTGCGACCTGCTCGAGTGGCGGGAACTGCGTGTCGCGCACATCTTCGAGGCGGATCACGTGCCAGCCGAACTGGGTCTGCACCGGCACGTCGATCGTCTCGCCCTTCTTGAGCTTCATCAGCGCTTCCGAGAACGGCTTGACATAGGCATCGGGTGCGGCCCAGTCGAGATCGCCGCCATTGGCAGCCGAACCCGTGTCCTTGGACTTCTTCGCGAGCTCCTCGAACTTGGCGCCTTTCTTGAGCTGTTCGATGATGGCCGCAGCATCCGCCTGGTTCTCGACCAGGATGTGACGGGCGCGATACTCCTTGGTCCCGACCGATCCCTTCTGTTTGTCGTACTCGGCCTGGACCTGCGCGTCGGTGACCGGGTTCTTGGTCATCTCGTCACGCAGCAGCGCCTGGATCAACGTGTTCTGGCGCTGGATGTCGAGCATGAACTTGACGTCAGCCTGTTCCGCGATGCCGCGCTTGCCGGCTTCCTGAAGCAGGACTTCGTTCTGGATCAACCGCTCTTTGACCATCGCGCGCAGTTCGGGCGAGTCCTTTTGCCCCTGCTTGGTCAGCTCCTTGACCCAGGCGTCTTCGCGGGCCTTAGGAATGGGCTTGTTGTTGACGACGGCGACGTTCTGAGCGAGGGCGATTCCGCTGGCCAGTGCCAGGGCCGCGAATAATGCGGGTCGTTGCATGTGTATCAATGTCCAGAAGAATGGGAAACGGGAGGCGACGAGCCGGGTCGAGTCTCGTCGGGCGCCAGCAGCGTCATGGCGAGAGCGTGGATCTCGCGCTGCATCAAATCGGCGAGCGCATCATACACAAGGCGATGCCGCTTCACTCGCGGCTGACCCGCGAATGCGGCACTCACGAGGGTCATCCGGTAGTGACCGCCACCGCTGGCCGCGCCGGGATGGCCGGCGTGCAGCGCGCTCTCGTCCTCGATGGCCAGTTCGATCGGTTCGAGCGCCGCGAGGCGCGTCCGCATTTCACGGACCGTGGCCTCAGCCATCGGGCGCCTCCTTCATGTGGCGCGACAGATAGATCCCGATACCGAGCGTGAACACGAGCGTCAGTCCGAACAGGCCGAAGAGCTTGAAGTTGACCCAGGTGTCGGTCGGTACCGAGTAGGCGACGACGAGGTTGACGATGCCCATCAGGGCGAAGAACACGATCCAGGCCCAGAGCAGGCGCTCCCACACGGGAGTCGGGACCTCGAGCTGGGTGCCGAGCAGGGAGTGCAGCAGGTTCTTCTTCCAGACGAGATGTCCCGCCAGCAGCGAGGCGCCGAAGAGCCAGTAAAGAATGCTCGGCTTCCATTTGATGAAGGTCTCGTCGTGGAACCAGATCGTTGCGCCGCCGAACACGACGATCACGCCCAGGCTGACCCAGAGCATCGGATCGACCCGCCGGCCGCGGGCGAGCACGCTGCCGACCTGCACGATCGAAGCGATGATCGCCACGGCCGTCGCAAGCAGGATCGGCGCCTGGTCGGCGGGCACCGTGCCATCGCCGACCATCCAGCCGAGCGTCGATCCGGCGAGCGCCAGCGATTGCTGTGGATACGACCCCGCGACCTTGAAAGTCACAAAGAAGAGGATGACGGGCAGCAGGTCGAACAACAGCTTCATCGCGAACCGCTTTCCTGTTGCGTGGGTTCAAAGTTAAGGGATGCCGAGTTGATGCAGTAACGCAGCCCGGTGGGGGGCGGGCCATCCGGGAAAACGTGCCCGAGGTGGGCATCGCAGACGTTGCAGAGGATCTCGGTACGTTCCATGCCGTGACTGGTGTCCCTCACCTCGCGCACATGGTCCGGGTTGAGCGCCTTGAAGTAACTTGGCCAGCCGCAGCCCGAGTCGAACTTGGTGTCCGAGGCGAACAGTGGCGTGCCGCAAGCGACGCAGCGGTAAATGCCGTGCTCATGGTGATCCCAGTAACGGCCAGTAAAGGCGCGCTCCGTGCCTTTGCCGCGCGTGACCGCGTACTCCATCGGCGAGAGTTGCGCCTGCCACTCCGCGTCGGTCTTGGTGACTTTCTCCATCATCGGGCTCTCAGGATGAACACGACAGGTGCAGCGACTGGGCCCACTCGGGCGGCTCCGCCGCGTACGCCTCGTGCTCGGGCTGTTCGTCGTAGGGGCGTTCAAGGATCGCGAGCAGGCGGGCGATCTCGCTGAAGTCGCGCGGTGCCTGGTCGCCGCGAGCCCGGGCGATTGCGGTTTCGGCGAGGTGATTGCGCAGCACGTACTTCGGGTTGACACGATTCATGCGTGCGGCTCGGTCGGAGTCGCTGCTGTTCTCTGCGGCGAGGCGACTGCGGTAGGTCGCGGCCCAGGCGTCGAACAAGGCCCGATCGATGACCAGATCGCGGACGGCAGCATCGTCGGCGGGCGCGTTGGTCTCCCGGCGCAACGTTGCCAGCGAGCGCCAGAAGCGTGTCCAGTCGGTCCGGTTCGTGTTCAGCAATTCCATCAGCCCGCTGATCAATGCTTCATCTCCGGACTGCGAGGTCGTCAGACCCAGCTTCGCCCGAAAGACGTCGTCGATCGCGCGCGAGTACTCGTCGAGGTAAGTGTCGATCGCCGCCTTGGTGGCATCGAGGTCGTCCGTCAGCGGGACCAGTGCCTGACCCAGCGCATAGAGGTTCCAGTGCCCGATCTGCGGCTGCATGTCGTACGCGTAACGGCCGTGCTCGTCGCTGTGGTTGCAGACATGGCCGGCATCGAAGCCGTCGATGAACCCGTAGGGTCCGTAGTCGATCGTCAGACCGAGGATCGACATGTTGTCGGTATTCAGCACGCCGTGACAGAACCCGACCCCTTGCCACTTCGCCACCAGGCGGGCCGTTCGGCGCGAAACTTCCTCGAGCCAGGCCAGGTAAGGCTGGGGAGCGGCGCGGCAGTCAGGATAGAAGCGGTCTATAACGAAGTCCGCCAGCTGCTTCAGGGCGTCGTGCTGCTGTGTCCAGTAGAAGTACTCGAACGATCCGAAACGGATGAACGTGGGGGCAAGGCGCGTGACGACGGCGGCCGTCTCGACGTTTTCGCGCATGACCGGAAAGTCGGAGCCGGTCACCGCAAGCGCGCGTGTGGTCGGAATGCCAAGCCCGTGCAAAGCTTCCGAGGCAAGGAACTCTCGAATCGACGAACGCAACACCGCGCGCCCGTCCCCCATGCGCGAGTAGGGTGTTTTTCCCGCGCCCTTGAGTTGCACTTCCCAGCGCCTCCGGTCCGGACCAATGGCTTCGCCAAGCAGCAGGGCCCGGCCATCGCCGAGGCGCGGCACATACACGCCGAATTGGTGGCCGGAGTAGACCGCGGCGAGAGGATCACTGCCCGCCAGAGGCCGATTACCGGTCAGCGCCGCAATGAGATCCGGCTCGGCCAGGCGCGCCGGCGTCAGGCCGATCAATCCGGCGGCGGCGCGGGAGGTCGCGACCAGGTAGGGGTCTGGCAGTGGTGTCGGTGCAACACGCGTGTAGAAGACGTCCGGCAGGCGCGCGAACGCATTGTCGAAGGATATTCCGGCTGCAACCGCGGGATTCCCGTCGGCGGGATCGGCGAAGCAGCGGGCGGCAGTACGCGAGTGTCCAATGAGATCTCCCGACAACGATTCTACGGGGGCAGGGCGCGGCACCAAGGGGCAGCCGGCAGGCACTACTCGAGACTTGACGAGTACGAATCAACTCCCGAGCATGTGGGGCCGACGCTGCCGATCGCAATCAGAGCAGCGTCGCCGAACAGGAGACACACCATGCTGCAGGGCCTGATGATGCGCACGCCGTTGCTGATCTCGTCATTGATCACGCACGCGGATCGCCATCACGGCGACTCGGAAATCGTTTCACGCCGCGTCGAGGGAGACATTCATCGCAGTACCTACCGCGAGCTGCACCGGCGCTCGCGCCAGCTCGCCAATGCGCTCGACGGCCTGGGGGTGCGCGCCGGCGACCGGGTCGCGACGCTGGCCTGGAACGGCTACCGCCACATGGAGCTGTACTTCGCGGTCTCCGGGGCCGGCAGCGTGCTGCACACCATCAACCCGCGCCTGCATCCGGAGCAGATCGGCTGGATCGTCAACCACGCCGAGGACCGTGCGATGTTCTTCGATCTCACGTTCCTGCCTTTGATCGAGGCCATCGCGCCGCATTGCCGGACCGTGCAGCACTGGGTCGCGATGACCGACCGCGCACATATGCCCGCCACCACGAAGATCGAGAACCTGCAGTGCTACGAGGAAGTGCTCGGCAGCCACTCCGACCGCTTCCTCTGGCCGGAACTCGACGAGAACTCGGCCTCGTCGATGTGCTACACGTCAGGCACCACCGGGCACCCGAAGGGCGTGCTCTACAGCCATCGCTCGACCGTGCTGCACACGCTGGCCGCGGCCTTGCCGGACGCACTGAACGTTTCGGCGCGCGACGTGATCCTCCCCGTGGTGCCGATGTTCCACGTCAATGCCTGGGGACTGCCGTACGTGGCGCCGATGGTCGGCTGCAAGATGGTCTTCCCCGGACCCCACCTCGACGGCAAATCGCTGTACGACCTGTTCGAGTCCGAGCGCGTGACCTGCTCGGCGGGCGTGCCGACCGTGTGGCAGGGTCTGCTGGCGCATACCGAGGCCAACGGCCTGCGGTTCTCGACGATGAACCGTACCGTGATCGGCGGTTCCGCGTGTCCTCCGGCCATGATCAAGCTGTTCCAGGACAAGTACGGCGTGCACGTGCTGCACGCCTGGGGCATGACCGAGATGAGTCCGCTCGGCACATCGTGCACCTTCAAGCAGAAGCACCTCGAGATGCCGGCCGACGATCGCGTCAAGGTGCAGTACAAGCAGGGACGGGTGCTCTATGGCGTCGACATGAAGATCGTCGGCGACGACGGCGGTGACCTGCCGTGGGACGGCACCTCCTTCGGCGATCTGCTGGTGCGCGGACCGTGGGTCGTGCGCGAGTACTACAAGTCCGACAGCGGCAACCCGCTGAAGACCGACGATGCGGGCGTGGCCTGGTTTCCGACCGGCGACGTGGCGACGATCGATGCCGACGGCTACATGCACATCACCGATCGCAGCAAGGATGTCATCAAGTCCGGCGGTGAGTGGATCAGCTCGATCGAAATAGAGAACGTCGCGGTGTCCCATCCGGCCGTGGCCATGGCCGCCTGCATTGCGGTCGCGCATCCCAAATGGGACGAGCGACCACTGCTCGTCGTCATGAAGAAGCCGAACGCCGAAGTCACGCGTGAGGAGCTTCTCGCGCACTTCGAAGGCCGCGTGGCCAAATGGCAGGTTCCGGATGACGTGGCCTTCGTCGACGCGATACCGCTGGGCGCCACTGGAAAGATGCTGAAAACCCGACTTCGCGAACAGTTCGCCGGATACAAGCTACCTACGGCCTAGGCAACAACGCGGAAACCCTGAGTGCACTGCGGCTTTACCGGTACGGGGCCGGCCAGTATTGTTCGACGCCGGATCGCCGACCCAACGGCGGCCACCAGAGGAGACACCACATGATTCGTCGTCACGCCATCGCCTGGGCCGCGGCCGGGGTTCTTGCGGTCTCCATCGCTCCGGGCGCCTACGCCCAAGGCAAGGCCGCGCCGGCCGCCAAGGCCACCCCGGCTCCGGCCGCACCAGCTCAGACAGTCAAGATTGCGTTCATCGATCCACTGTCCGGCCCGTTCGCCGGTGTCGGGACGAACCTGCTGCGTCACTTCCAGTTCATGGCCGAGATCGTGAACGCGCAGCAACTTGCCGGTCCCGGCATCAAGTTCGAGATCGTTCCTTTCGATAACAAGGCGTCACCGCAGGAGACGCTGACGGTGCTCAAGCAGGTGATCGACCAGGGCATCCGCTTCGTTGCGCAGGGCAACGGTTCCGGCGCGGCGCTGGCGCTGATCGACGCCATCGAGAAGCATAACGAACGCAATCCCGGCCAGGCCATCGTCTTCCTCAACTACGCCGCGGTGGACCCGGACCTGACGAACAGCAAGTGCAGCTTCTGGCACTTCCGGTTCGATGCGAACACCGACATGAAGATGGAAGCCCTGACCACCTTCATCAAGGACCGCCCGGAAGTGAAGAATGTGTTCCTGATCAACCAGAACTATTCGCACGGGCAGCAGGTCTCTCGGGTGGCGAAGGAGCAGCTCGGCAAGAAGCGGCCGGACGTGAAGATCGTCGGCGACGACCTGCATCCGCTCGGCCAGGTGCGCGACTTTTCGCCCTACATCGCCAAGATGCGCGCGGCCAACGCCGATACGGTCATCACCGGCAACTGGGGCCCCGATCTGGCGCTGCTGGTGCGGGCAGCACGTGATGCCGGCCTGAACGCCAATTTCTATACGTACTACGCGGGCGTCATCGGCACGCCCACCGCCATCGGCGCGGCGGGTGAGAACCGGGTCCGGCAGGTCGCCTATTTCCACCCGAATATCCAGCCGGACTATCCCTACGAGAAGATGTACCTCGAGTTCAAGAAGCGTTTCAACGAGGAGTGGTACACGGTGGCGACCTACACCGGCCTGACGGTGCTCGCCGAAGGCATCAAGCGCGCCAAGTCGACCGATCCGCTCAAGGTCGCCTATTGCGATGGAGGGCGTGAAGCTCAACGTCCCCCACGGCGAAATTGAAATGCGCATGTCGGATCATCAGCTGCTGCAACCGCTGTGGATCTCGTCCTGGACCAAGGTGGGTGGGCCCAATCGCAACGACGTCGAGAAGACCGGCTACACCTGGAAGACCGAAGTGGCGTTTCCGACCTACGTCGCTTCGCAGCCGACCAGTTGCCAGATGAAGCGCCCCGCGCGCCCACAGTAAGCTTTCGAACCCAGGTCACCGTCGCCGGCCCGGACTTCCGGGCCGGTTCTTTTTCAGGTTCCGTTCAGTGCTCGAAGCGACCCTCAGCCAGACCCTCAACGGCGTGAGCTACGGCCTGCTGCTGTTCATGCTCGCCGCCGGGCTGACGTTGATCTTCTCGATGATGGGGGTGCTCAATTTCGCGCATGCGAGCTTCTACATGCTCGGCGCTTACGTGGCATATCAGCTCAGCCTCTGGTTCGGTTTCTGGCCCGCGCTGGTCCTCGCACCGATTCTGCTTTTCGTCTTCGGCGCCCTGGTCGAGCGCTTCGGCCTGCGGCGCGTGCACCGGTGGGGACACGTACCGGAACTGCTGTTCACCTTCGGGCTGTCGTACATCATCATCGAACTGGTCCAGGTGATCTGGGGCCGCGCCGCTGTCCCGTATCGAGTGCCGGCCGAGCTCGATGGCCCGGTTGCATGGCTGCAACCGCTCGGCATCACGTTTCCCCAGTACCGGATGTTCATGATGGCGGTCGCGGTCGGCATGCTGGCGGCGATCTGGCTGCTGCTGACGCGCACGCGCATCGGCCTCGTGATCCAGGCGGCCCTGACGCATCCGCAGCAGGTGGAAGCGCTGGGGCACAACGTGCCGCGGGTGTTCATGCTCGTCTTTGGCGGCGGCTCCGCACTCGCCGGGCTGGCCGGCGTGGTCGGCGGCAATGCCTTCGTCACCGAGCCGGCCATGGCCGGCACCGTCGGGGCGATTGTCTTCGTGGTGATCGTCGTGGGCGGCATGGGCTCGCTCGCCGGCGCGTTCGTGGCCGCGCTGCTGATCGGGTTGCTCGAAAGCTTCGGAAAGGTGTCGGATTTCTCCGGGCTGCGGCTGCTGGCGGCGCTGGGCATGGATCTGGCGCCGGACGCGATGCTCTACCCGGTGCTCAGGCTCACGATGTCGCAGGTCGCTCCGGTACTGCCTTACCTGCTGCTCGTCGTCATCCTGATCGTGCGCCCCAAGGGCCTGCTCGGCACGCGCGAGGACTGAGAATGATCCGCCCGCTCAATGTTTGCTCTGTGGCGCGGGAAACTCCGGACCCGTGCGGCTGGCCGGGTGGGTACTGACGTGACCGATCTGCGCGAGATCACGTTCCGGCCTCTGAACTTCGGGCGCTGGGTCATCTGGGGATTCACCGCACTGCTGTTTGCGCTGCTGCCGGCACTTTTCAGCAAAGGCTTTGCACTGACGCTGATGTCGCAGATGGGCATCATGATCGTGTTCGCACTCAGCTACAACATGCTGCTGGGGCAGAGCGGAATGCTGAGCTTCGGCCATGCGGTGTACTCCGGGCTCGGCGCATTCTTCGCGATCCACGCGATGAACCGCATCGGGGCCGGCTCGCTCGACTGGCCGATCTCGCTGCTTCCGCTGATCGCGGGTGTGGCCGGTGCGTTGTTCGGCGTGATCTTCGGCTATCTGACCACACGCAAGGCGGGCACGCCGTTCGCGATGATCACGCTCGGCATCGGTGAGATGGTGTTCGCCGCTTCGCTGATGTTCCCTGGCTTCTTCGGCGGCGAAGGCGGGATCACCGGCAACCGCACCGCCGGTCCGCCGTTGCTCGGTATCCCGTCGCTGACGTTCGGTCCGCAGGTGCAGGTCTACTACCTGATCGCGCTCTGGTGCTTCGCCTGCATGGTCGCGATGTTTGCACTGACCCAGACGCCGCTCGGGCGCATCGCCAATGCTGTGCGCGACAACCCGGAGCGCGCGGAGTTCATCGGCTACAACACGCAGCGCGTGCGCTGGCTCATGCTGATCCTGTCGAGCTTCTTCGCCGGCATTGCGGGTGGCCTGACCGCGATCAATTTCGAGATCGTCAGCGCGGAAAACGTCAGCGCCGTGCGCTCGGGGGGCGTGCTGCTCGCGGCGTTCATCGGCGGGGCGAGCTTCTTCTTCGGTCCGATCCTCGGCGCGATCGTATTCACCTTTTTCGCCGTGGCGCTTTCCGAGTACACGAAGGCCTGGCAGCTGTACCTTGGCGTGTTCTTCGTCGTGCTCGTCATGTTCGCGCCGGGCGGGCTGTCGAGCCTGCTGCTCATGAACCTGCGGGTGATGAAGTTCCGCAAGTTCAGGCGCCTGCGCGATCCGTACGTCGGCGTGCTCCTGACTGCCCTTGCAATGACCCTGGGCCTCATCATGCTGATCGAGCTTACCTACCACGTGACGCTCGACACTGGGCAGGGACCGGTCACGTGGCTGTTCGGCATCCCGATGAACACTGCAACGCCCGGGCCCTGGGTGCTGGCTGCATTCGTGCTGCTCTCCGGCGCCATGGCCTTCGAGTACTACCGACGCACTTTCTCCCGTTGCTGGGACGAGATCCAGATCGAGATCGAAGACTGGATCCGGGACAACCCGGCATGAGCGCCGCGCGGCCGCTCCGAAGGCGCTCGTTCCCCCTCGGGGGGACGGCGCGCAGCGCCCAGGGGGCACGATGAATGCGCTCGAACTGGCCGGCGTGCGCAAGAGCTTCGGAAAGACCGAGATCATCCGCGGCATCGATCTGGCCATTCCCGATGGCGAGCGACACGCGATCATCGGTCCAAACGGGGCTGGCAAGTCGACACTTTTCAACCTCGTCAGCGGGCGCTTTGGCGTGTCCGCGGGCAGTATCCGGTTGCATGGCCACGCTATTACCGGTCGCAAACCGTACGAGATCAACCGGCTCGGGCTTGCGCGCAGCTTCCAGATCACGAACCTTTTTCACCGCTTGTCGGTCTTCGAGAACCTGCGCTGCGCGGTGCTCTGGTCGCTGGGACATCGCTATGCCTTCTGGAAGAACGTGAACAAGCTCCCCGATGCCGAAGAGCGCGCCGAGAACCTTCTCGAGCGCGTCGGCCTGAAGCGTCGTCGCGACACACTGGCGGGCCTGCTGACTTATGCCGAGCAACGCGCACTGGAAATCGGCATCACGATCGCCGGCGGCGCGAGCGTCATCTTGCTGGACGAGCCGACAGCGGGCATGAGCCGGGCCGAGAGCAAGCGGGCCGTGGAGCTGATCCGCGACGTGACTCAGGGCAAGACGCTGGTCATGGTCGAACACGACATGAGCGTGGTATTCGGGTTGGCCGACCGCATCACGGTCGTCGTCTATGGCCAGGTGATCGCGTCAGGTCCGCCGGCCGAGATCCGGGCCAGCGCGGCTGTCAAGGAAGCCTACCTCGGACAGCACGGGGTCGACGCATGAGTCCTTCGGGATGCCGCAGCGTCGCGGCCGGAGGCTCACGATGAGCGGCGCAACGATGCTGCGCGTGGAAAATCTGCAGGCCTACTACGGCAAGAGCCATGTCCTGCACGGCGTCGATCTCGAGGTCGGCCATGGCGAGATCGTCAGCCTGCTAGGTCGCAATGGCGTCGGGCGTTCAACCACTGCCAAGGCGATCATGGGGCTGGTCGATGCGACCGGCACGATCGAGTACGGGCCGCACGACCTGATGCGACTGAAGACCTTCGAGATCGCCCATCTTGGGATCGGCTATGTGCCTGAGAGCCGCGACGTGTTCCCGACACTCACTGTCGAGGAAAACCTGAAGCTGGGCGTCAAGCGCGGCGCCGCGGCGAAGTGGAGTTACGCCGATGTCTATCGGCTCTTTCCGCGCCTGCTGGAACGCGCGCGCACTCCGGCCGGCGTACTGTCGGGTGGCGAACAGCAGATGCTGACGCTGGCGCGTACCATGATGGGCGGCCCGGATTTCGTGATCATCGACGAACCGACCGAAGGTCTGGCGCCGATGGTCGTCGAGCTCGTCGGCAAGTTCCTGCTCGAGTTGCGGAGCCGCGGCGTATCGATCCTTCTGATTGAGCAGAAGCTGGCGATCGCGATGCAGATATCGCAGCGGGTGTACGTTATGGGGCACGGCCACATGGTGTTTCATGGCACGCCCGAAGAACTGAAAGCCAACAAGCTAATCCGCCAGGAGTGGCTCGAAGTCTGAGTCCTCGGTGGTGTCTCCCGGAGCTTTACCCAATGACCACCCACTACGAACGCCGCGGTGAAGTCGCGGTACTGCAGATCGACAATCCGCCCGTCAACGGTCTCGGCCAGGTAACGCGCAGGGCGCTGCTCGACGGTCTGGAACGCGCGCTGGATGACGCGGCGGTCAAGGTCATCGTCGTGACAGGTACCGGTCAGGTGTTTTCCGGCGGCGCGGATATCCGCGAGTTCAATACACCGGCAGCATTGGCGGAGCCCAACCTGCTGCAGTTGATTGAGGCCGTCGAAAGCGCGCCGAAGCCGGTGATCGCTGCCATCAACGGTGTGTGCATGGGAGGAGGCCTGGAACTGTCGCTGGGCTGCCACTACCGGATTGCGACACCCGACGCTTCGCTCGGCTTGCCCGAAGTGAAGATCGGACTGCTGCCTGGCGCCGGAGGGACGCAAAGGCTGCCACGTGCGGTCGGAGCCGAAAAGGCGCTGCGGATGATCGTCAGTGGCGACCCTATCCCGGCGGCTGACGCATTGACGTGCGGACTGGTTGAGCGCGTCGTCGCGCGGGACTCGTTCGACGGTGTCATGCAGTTCGCCGACGAAGTATCCCGCCGCAGCGGCCGCCCCCGCTTGCGTGACCGCAGCGCGGCACTGCCGGCCGGCACGGACCCGGCGGGATTCTTCGCCACGGCGCGCGCCGAAGTCGGCAAACAGTCACGCGGACTGCCGGCCCCGCTGAAGTGCGTCGACTCGGTTGAAGCCTCGGTCACGCTTCCGTTCGAAGAGGGAATGGCGCGCGAACGGGGCTATTTCATCGAACTCGTGCAGTCGCCGGAGTCGAAGGCGCTGCGGCATGCGTTCTTTGCGGAACGTGCCGCAGCGAAGATCCCGGATGTACCGGAGACCACGCCGACGCGGCCGATCCGTTCCGCTGCCGTCCTGGGATTCGGCACGATGGGGGGCGGGATCGCGATGAGCTTTGCGAATGCCGGCATCCCCGTCGCGGTGTTCGAGAAAGACCAGGCTGCGCTCGACCGAGGGTTGGCCATGTGCCGCGGCAACTGGGAGGCGACCGCAAAGAAGGGCCGCATGACCGCGGAGGAGGTGGGAAAGCGCCTCGGCCTGTTGCGACCCACACTCGACTTCAATGCCCTGGGCAGTGCCGACATCGTCATCGAGGCGGTCTACGAGGACATGGTCGTCAAGCAGGACATCTTTGCCCGGCTCGATGCCGTGATGAAGCGCGGAGCGATCCTGGCGACCAACACGTCGACGCTCGACGTCGACCGCATCGCCGCGGCGACGTCGCGTCCGCAGGATGTCATCGGCACGCACTTCTTCAGCCCCGCGAACGTGATGCGGCTGCTCGAGGTCGTGCGCGCGAAGAAAACCAGCCCCGATGTGCTGGCGACCGTGATGCAGCTGGCCCGGCGGCTGAAGAAGGTCGGCGTGGTTTCGGGCGTGTGCGACGGATTCATCGGCAACCGGATGCTCGAGCAGTACATCCGGCAGTCGCTGTTCCTCGTCGACGAAGGCGCCTCGCCGCAGCAGATCGACGCGGCGCTCACGAAGTTCGGGATGGCAATGGGCCCGTTTGCGATGTACGACATGGCGGGCATGGACATCGGCTATGCCATCCGCCAGCGTCGCTATGTCGAGAAGCCCCACATGACCTACAGTCGCATCGGCGACCGCGTCGTCGAGCTCGGACGGCTCGGGCAGAAGACCGGCAAGGGCTGGTACCGCTACGAGCCGGGCAGCCGGGCGCCGCTGCCCGATGCCGAGGTCGATGCACTGATCGAGCGATATCGCACCGAAATAGGGCTGCGACCGCGCGCCATCGCAGACGACGAGATCGTGCAGCGCTGCATCTACGCACTGGTCAACGAAGGTGCGCGCATCCTTGCCGAAGGGATCGCCCTGCGGGCAAGCGACATCGACGTGGTCTACCTGGCCGGCTACGGCTTTCCGGTCGCCCGCGGCGGACCGATGTTCCACGCACAGGCCATGGGGCTGGACAAGGTCGCCGCGGCAATGACGCGCTTTGCATCCAATCCACACGCCGATCCGGTCTTCTGGCAACCGGCGCCGTTGCTGATCGAGGCCGCAAAGAACGGCCGCTGGCCGAAGTAGTAACCATGGAACTCATTGTTTCCCGGCGCGACCTTGCGTTTCTGCTGTACGAGTGGCTCGATGTGGAGTCCCTGACGCAGCGGCCGCGCTATGCGGCCCATGCGCGCGAGACGTTCGAGGCCGCGCTGGACACGGCCGAGCAGATCGCCACCGACCTGTTTGCTCCGCACGCACGCAAGGGTGATTTGAACGAGCCGCACTTCGACGGCGAGCGTGTGCACCTGGTCCCCGAGGTCAAGCAGGCACTGGACGTCTTCGTCGCGGCGGGACTCATGGCGGCCGAGCACGACGAGGAGTTCGGCGGCATGCAGTTGCCGCTCACCGTGGCCAAGGCCGCCTTCGCCTACTTCAAGGGCGCCAACGTTGCGAGTTCCGGCTACGCGATGCTCACGGTGGGCAACGCCAACCTTCTGCTCGCCCATGGATCGACGGCGCAGGTCGACGCGTTCGTACGTCCGGCACTGCAAGGCCGTTTCTTCGGAACGATGTGCCTGTCGGAGCCGCAGGCCGGGTCGTCGCTGTCGGACATCACCACCCGCGCGGAGTTCGAGTGCGATTCGCCACTCGGCGCCCAGTACCGACTGGCAGGAAACAAGATGTGGATTTCGGCCGGCGAACACGACCTGGCCGAGAACATCGTGCACCTGGTGCTCGCAAAGATCCCGGGGCCGGATGGAAAGCCGATCGCCGGAACCAAAGGGATCTCGCTTTTCGTGGTGCCGAAGTATCTGGTCGGGGTCGAGGGTGAGGGCGCAGCATCGCGCGTGGCCGTCGGCGAGCGCAATGACGTCGTGCTGGCCGGGCTCAATCACAAGATGGGGTACCGCGGGACGTCCAACTGCCTGCTGAACTTCGGCGAAGGCAAGTTCCGGCCGGAAGGACGAGCCGGGGCCGTCGGGTATCTCGTCGGGGAGCCTGGACGCGGACTGGCGGCGATGTTCCACATGATGAACGAGGCGCGCATCGGCGTCGGCCTCGGCGCAACGATGCTGGGCTATACCGCCTACCTGCATGCGCTCGAGTACGCACGTGGCCGTCCCCAGGGCCGACCGATCGGGCCGGCGGGCAAGGATCCGGCGCAAGCGCAGATCCCCATCATCCAGCACGCAGACGTGAAGCGCATGCTGCTGGCGCAGAAGGCCTACGCGGAGGGCGCGCTGGCGCTGACGCTTTACTGCGCACGCCTCATCGACGACGAGAAGACGGCCGATAGCGAGGACGCGCGCGCAGAGGCGGCGTTGCTGCTCGACATCCTGACGCCGATTGCCAAGAGTTGGCCATCGCAGTGGTGCCTGGAAGGCAACGCGCTGGCGATCCAGGTCCACGGGGGCTACGGCTATACCCGCGACTACATGGTCGAGCAGTTCTATCGCGACAACCGGCTGAACTCGATCCACGAAGGCACGCACGGCATTCAGGCGCTGGACCTGCTCGGACGCAAGGTCGTCATGCGCGAGGGCGCCGCGTTCAAACTGCTCGGCGACCGCATGGAAGACACGATCCGGCGTGCATCGCACGCACGCCACCCCGACACACAGCGCTGGGCGGCGATGCTGGGGGATCGCGTGCGGCGGGTGGCGCAGGTGACGCAGCGCGCCTGGGCCGCAGGCGAACCGGGCCGCACGCTGGCCAACGCCACGGCCTACATGGAGGCGTTTGGCCATGTGGTGCTCGCGTGGGTCTGGCTCGAGCAGTCGCTCGCGGCATCAAAGCACTACCAGCGGTCCGACGGCAACTTCTACCACGGCAAGTGGCAGGCGTGCCGCTACTTCTTCCTGTATGAACTGCCGAAGGTCGATGCAATGCTCGAATTGGTGGAGTCGCTCGATACGACGACGCTCGACATGCAGGATCAATGGTTTTGAGGACGAGTCGCACCCGGCTCTCGCCCCATCAATGAGGCAACCATGGCACTGAAACAGTTGCTCGATCTGACCGGCAGAACGGCACTGATTACGGGCGGCTCGCGCGGTCTCGGCCTGCAGATCGCCGCGGGCTACGGTGAAATGGGCGCCCGCGTGGTCGTTTCCGCCCGGAAGGCCGACGAACTCGACATCGCGTGCACGCAGTTGCGCGCCCAGGGCATCGATGCAAGCTGGATCGCCGCCGACGGGTCGCAGGAAGAAGACATTGCGCGCCTTGCCGGCGAGGCGGTGGCGCGGCTCGGCCATGTCGACATTCTCGTGAACAATGCGGGAGCAAGCTGGGGGGCGCCGGCCGAGGATCATCCGATCGAGGCCTGGGACAAGGTGATGAACCTGAACATCCGCGGCGTCTTCCTGCTGACGCGGGCGATCGGCAAGTCATGCATGATCCCCCGCCGCTACGGCCGCGTCGTCAACATCGCATCGATCGCAGGCCTGCTCGGCAATCCGCCGCAGTTGATGAGCACGATCGCTTACAACACCAGCAAGGGCGCGTTGGTCAACTTCACGCGCGCCCTGGCGTCGGAATGGGGCCAGCACAACATCACCGTCAACGCGCTGGCACCAGGGTTCTTCCCGTCGAAGATGACCCGGGGCCTCATCTCGCACTTCGGCGCCGAGGCACTCGCACGCTATGCGCCGTTGCAGCGCATTGGCGATGATGAAGACCTGAAGGGTGCCGCGTTGCTGTTTGGCTCCGAGGCGGGCAAGCACATCACCGGCCAGATCCTAGCCGTCGACGGCGGCGCCTCGGTCTACTGACAATTCAAGGGACTTCCCGGAGCACACATGCCTTCCTATCGCCGCATTGTCCTTGCCAGTCGACCGACCGGCGCGGCCTCCCTGTCCAACTTCCGGCTCGAGGAGGTCCAGACGCCGACGCTGCAGCCCGGCCAGTTCCTTGTGCGCAATGAGTGGCTGTCGCTCGACCCGTACATGCGCGGGCGCATGAACGAGGGCAAGTCGTATGCGGCGGCCCAGCCGGTCGGTGTCGTCATGATCGGCGGCACGGCGGGCACCGTGGTCGAGTCGCGCCACCCGCAGTTCAAGGCGGGTGACAAGGTGGTCGCGAACCTCGGCTGGCAGGAGTTCGGAGTCTCGGATGGAACCGGTGTCTACAAGGCCGACACCCGTGTGGTGCCGCTTTCGGCCTATCTCGGCGCCGTGGGGATGCCGGGGGTCACGGCGTGGTACGGCCTGAAGAAGATCATCGAGGCGAAAGAGGGCGAGACGATCCTCGTGTCTGCAGCCACCGGCGCGGTCGGCGGCGTCGTCGGACAACTCGCCAAGCTCGCCGGTTGCCGCGCGGTCGGCATCGCCGGCGGACCCGAGAAGTGCACTTACGCGGTCATCGAGCTCGGATTCGACGCGTGCATCGACTACAAGTCGCAGGACGTGAATCGGGCCCTCAAGGATGCCGCTCCGCAGGGGGTCGATGGCTACTTCGAGAATGTCGGCGGCGAGATCATGAACGCCGTGCTGCCGCGTATGAACGCGTTCGGGCGGATTGCGCTGTGCGGGCTGATCGCCGGCTACGATGGGCAGCCCATTCCGATCGTCAACCCGAGCTGGTTCCTGGTGAGCCGCCTTAAGCTTCAAGGTTTCATTGTCAGCGAGCACATGGAGCTTTGGCCGCAGGCACTGAAGGAACTGGGCACGCAGGTGGCCACGGGCGGCATCAAGTACCGGGAAACGATTGCCAACGGCATCGAGAATGCGCCGCAGGCTTTCCTAGGAATGCTGCGCGGCGCGAACTTTGGCAAGCAGCTCGTGAAACTTGCCTGAGGCGGCACGGCAACGTTGCGACGCTGTTATGCAGGCCGGGTTCGGACCGGACGGTACGGCGACCGTTGAGCGAATTGGAGCGGACCGTGCGCCGCGTTGCCCCCGAGACGCAGGCAACCCCTGACTGTTCTGTCCGCATCTCGCCGTCGATAGCGATGCACTCCCGGTCATACTGAAAGAACGACCCTATGGAAGACCTCAACGACAAGGTGGCAGTGATCACCGGCGCCGGCGGCGGCTTCGGCCGCGAGTTCGCGCGCAGGGCCGCGCGTGACGGAATGCGGCTGGTCCTCGCTGATGTGCAACGCGACGCGCTCGACGCGATCGTCGATGAAATGCGCGAAAGCGGCGTTGCGGTGATCGGTGAAGTCGTCGACGTGGGGGTAAGCCGGCAGGTGGCCCACCTCGCCGATCGCGCGTTCGCGGAGTTCGGCGGCGTGCATCTGCTGATGAACAACGCGGGGGTCGCCTGCGGCGGCTACGTCTGGGAAAGCACCGAAAAGGACTGGCAGTGGGTGCTCGGCGTGAACCTGATGGGGGTGGTGCACGGCGTGCAGCACTTCCTGCCGCGCATGCTCGAGGCCAACGGTCGCGGGGAATCCGGGCACGTGGTCAACACGGCGTCGATGGCGGGGTGGCTCGCGGCTCCTCTGATGGGCGTCTACAACGTCTCGAAGCACGCGGTGGTGGCACTGTCGGAAACGCTGTTTCACGACCTGCGGCTGGCGCAGTCGTCGATCGGCGTGACGGTGCTCAATCCGGCGTTCGTCCCCACCGGAATCGCGCACTCGCACCGCGTGCGTCCCACCGAACTCGCCAATGCGGGAACTCCGACCCGCTCGCAACAGATGGCTCAGGCGGGATCGGAAAAGGCAGTGTCGAGCGGCAGGATCAGCGCCGCCGACGTGGCAGCGATGACCTTCGACGCGATACGCGAGAACCGCTTTTACGTCTTCACGCACCCGCAGATCATGCCGAGTGTCGAAGCGCGCTTCGCGGCGGTGCTGGACGGTGCTGCGCCCGCCGACCCCTACGCCACGCGGCCGACGACACGCCCGCCTTCGCCCGCATGATCCGGACCGGGCAGTACGCACAACTCGACAACGGCATTCGCCTGCACTACGCCAGTCTCGGCAACCCCGAGGGACGGCCGATCGTGTTCCTGCACGGCTTTCCCGAATACTGGGCAGCGTGGGAAGACCTGCTGCCGCACTTCGCCGAAGGCTGGCACGCGGTCGCTCCGGATCTGCGTGGCTTCAACCTGTCGAGCCAGCCCACCGGCGTAGCGGCCTATCGCGCGCGCGAAATCGTCGGAGACTTCGAGTCCCTGCGTCGGTACTTCAGTTGGGAGAAAGTAACTGTCGTGGCGCACGACTGGGGCGGAGCGGCGGCGTGGCAATGGGCGATCGCGCACCCGCAGCGCGTCGAGCGACTGATCATGCTGAACTCTCCGCATCCGATTCCCTTCGCGCGCGCACTGGCCAACGATCCGGTGCAGCAGTCTGCCAGCGCCTATATGAACTGGCTGCGAGCAGAGGGCGCGGAGACAGCACTGGCCAAGCACGACTTCCGGGCGATCGAGAGCTTCTTCCTTGGGATGCAGCGCCCGGGTCTTGTCTGGTACACGGCCGAGCGCGCGGCGCGCTACCGCGAGGTGTGGGGGCGCGGACTGACGGGCGGGCTCAACTATTACCGCGCCTCGCCACTTTTCCCACCCACGCCCGACGCACCGGGTGCCGTCGCGTTGACGCTCGACCCGGCGCAGTTTCGCGTCCGAGTGCCGACGCTGGTGCTGTGGGGCGAGGCGGACCACGCCTTGCCTTTGCCCCTGCTCGACGGACTCGATGAACTTGTTGACGAATTGACGATCGAACGGCTCCCGGACGCGACGCACTGGCTCGCGCACGAGGAACCTCAGCGTATCGCTGCCGCCATTCACGCCTTCTGTCGTGCCTCCTGAGCCTCCCGGGGGCAACTTCGTCGCGCGAGTCGGGTCGGCGCAGCGGCCGCTGGCAGAATCCACACACTGAAAACGATGGAGCAGTCACGATGAATCACCTGATGCGCGTGCGTTACGCCGCGCTCGCCCTCCTGCTGGCGGCATCGACCGTGCTGGCACAGGCTCCGACCCCGCTGCCCTCCGGCGTCACGCGCGGGCCTACCGTTGAAGGCATCACCGAATACCGGCTGGCCAATGGCCTGCGGGTCATCCTGTTTCCCGACCCGTCCAAGCCCACGGCCACCGTCAACATTACCTACCTGGTCGGATCGCGCCATGAGGGCTATGGCGAGACCGGCATGGCCCATCTGCTCGAGCACCTGATCTTCAAGGGCTCGAAGAACCATCCCAGTCCCGACGTCGAGTTCAACAAGCGTGGATTCCAGAACAACGGCTCAACCTGGCTCGACCGGACCAATTACTTCTCCACGTTCCAGGCGAGCGACGACAACCTGAGGTGGGCGATCGACTGGTCGGCCGATGCGATGGTGAATTCCTTCATCGCCAAGAAGGATCTCGATTCGGAAATGACGGTCGTGCGCAACGAGTTCGAGAACCGGCAGAACAACCCGTCGCTGCAGATGTTCGAGCGCAACCAGGCCATGCTGTTCGACTGGCACAACTATGGCAACTCGGCGGTCGGCGCGCGATCGGACATCGAAAACGTGCGCATCGAGAACCTGCAGGCGTTTTACCGCATGTATTACCAACCGGACAATGCGGTGCTCATCGTCGCAGGCAAGTTCGACGAAACGAAGGTGATGCGCTGGATCGTCGATGCGTTCGGCCGGATCCCCAAGCCGAAGCGGACCCTGCCGACGCAGTGGACGATCGAGCCCACGCATGACGGCGAGCGTCAGTTCACGATACGCCGCAAGGGCGAGATCCAGCTCGTGACGGTGGCGTACCGCCTGCCGAGTTCGCTGCATCCGGACATGCTCGCGGCGGATTTTGCCGTCGATGTCCTCAGTGATACGCCGAACGGACGCCTCCACAAGGCGCTGGTGCAGACGGGCAAGGCGGCCCAGGTGTTTGGCTACACCATGGGCGCGCGCGATCCGGGCTTTGTGGTGTTTGGTGCCATGGTGAAAAAGGGCGAGCCGCTCGAGCCCGTCGCCCAGACAATGATCGAAGTGATCGAAGGCTCCTTCGCCAAGGTGCCGGTGAGCGATGCGGAAATGCAGCGCACCGTGCAACAGCAGAAAAATGCGGTCGAGCGCACGCTCGCGAATCCGCAGTCCTTCGGCGTCGGCCTGTCCGAATACGTCGCGCTCGGCGATTGGCGATTGTTCTTCTACAACCGGGACCGCCTGGCGAAGTTGACGACGAAGGAGATTGAACAGACGGCCGCGCGGTACTTCGTCCGCGACAATAGGGTCGTCGGTTTCTTTTTTCCCGAGGACGCCCCACAGCGCGCCGAGATACCGGCGGCGCCCGCCGCCGCGGCGCTGCTGGCGGATTACCGCCCGTCAGCCCAGGGACAGTCGGCCGAGGCGTTCGAGCCGACCCAGGACAACATCGACAAGCGCACGCGCATTGTCACGATCGGCGACTTGAAGATCGCGCTGCTGCCGAAGAAGAATCGCGGCGAGACGGTCAACGTGCGCACGAATTTCCGTTGGGGCGATCTGGCCACCCTGAACGGGCGCAGCATCGAGGGCGAGCTGGCCGGGGCGATGCTTACGCGCGGCACCGACAAGCTCAGTCGCCAGCAGATCGCGGACGAGATGACGCGACTGCAGATGACCGGCGGCCTGATGAGCTTCCAGACCACGCGCACGCACCTTCCGGATACGCTGAAACTCCTGTCCGACGTGCTTCGCAACGCGAACTTCCCGGCCACGGAATACGAGCAGCTGCAACGGGAAACGGTGACCGGGCTGTCGTCACAGCTCGACAATCCCGAAACGCTGTCGCGCGATGTCCTGTCGACACATTTCAACACCTACCCGCCGGGTGACCCACGCTACTACCTGCCGCTGAAGCAGCGCATCGAAGCCGTCGGCAAGACGCCGCTCGAGGCGGTCCGGAAGTACCACGCAGACTTCTACGGTACCGCGCGAGGCGAGATCTCGATCGTCGGTGACTTCGATGACAAGGCGATCGAAGCGCTGTTGAAGGAGCAGTTCGCCGGTTGGGCGTCAAAGGCTCCCTACGCGCGCGTCGACCGGGAATTCCGGGACATCAAGTCCGCACGTCTCGTGATCGACACGCCGGACAAGGAGAACGCGGTGTTCCGCTCGCGAATCGCCTTCCCGCTGCGTGACGATGACTCCGACGCGGCGGCGCTGGTCATTGCTGACGAGATCTTCGGCGGGGGCAGCGGCATGTCGAACCGTCTGATGGTGCGGTTGCGCCAGAAGGACGGTCTGAGTTACGGCGTGAGTTCCGGCCTTGCGCTCGGATCGCGCGAGCGGCTCGCGACCTTCAGCATCGGCGGCATTGCAGCACCGCAGAACGTCGGACGTGCAGAGCAGGCGGTGCGCGAAGAACTGGAGCGGGCGCGCAAGGAAGGCTTCACCGCGGCCGAGGTCGACGACGCCAAGAAGGGCCTGCTGCAGTCGCGGCTGCTCAACCGCTCGCAGGATCCGGTCGTAGCCGGTGCCTGGGTCAGCAATCTCGATCTCGGCCGCAGCTTTGCGTTCTCCAAGCAGTTCGAGGAGCGATTGCGCGCGGTCACACCCGAGCAGGTCAATGCGGCGTTCCGCAAGTACATCGATCCGGAGAAGATGACATTTGTCATCGCCGGAGACGCGAAGAAGGGCGTCAAGTAGTGCCGTACGTCGACTTCCGCCACCGGCTGCCGCTGCGCGTCCGCTGGGCGGAGGTCGACCTGCAGGGCGTGGTCTTCAACGGCCATTACCTGGCGTACTGCGATGTGTGCGTTACCGAATACTGGCGCGCGATCGGCATGACCTACCCCGCGGCCTTTCTCGCTGTGGGCTCGGATCTCTTCGTGCGCAAGGCCACGCTCGAGTATCACGCTCCGGCGCACTACGACGACGAACTCGAGATCTGCGGACGAACCGCACGGCTCGGCACAACGAGCCTGCGGTTCGTGATCGAAATGTATCGGCGCGACCAGACGTCAGCCCCGCTCATTTCAGGCGAGCTGGTCTACGTCAACACCGACCCGAACAGCAAGGCACCGCTCACGCTGCCCGACGCATTGCGCCGGCAGGTGCGCGGGTTTGAGACGACCCCGCCCGAAGAGCCGAGCGAGCATGCTGCGCGTTGAACTGGGTGACTGGGATCACTTGCGCTCGTGGGCGGCACCGATCCGGTACGCGGTGTTCGTCGACGAACAGAAGGTCCCGGTCGACATGGAAGTCGACGCATGGGATCCGCAGTCGGTCCACGCAGTCGCGTTCGACGCGACAGCGGCCGTCGGCACGGGACGCCTGCTGCCGGATGGCCATATTGGTCGGATGGCCGTGCTGCCATCGGCGCGGGGCCTGGGCACCGGCAGTGCGCTGCTACGAGTCCTGATGGACGAAGCACGCCGGCGCGGGCATTGCGCGACTGTCCTGAGCGCGCAGACCCATGCGATACCGTTTTATCAACGGCACGGTTTTGAGATCGTCAGTGGTGAGTACCTCGACGCGGGCATACTCCACGTCGACATGCAGCGCACGCTCTAGCGGCGAACCGACAAATCAGTTCGAGTCCGGTGCCTTGAGCCGCGCCGGACGTGACGCGGTGTCGATCATGAACTCGAAGTGACGATCCGACCAACGCTCGGGATCGACCGCATCGAAGCTGCGCTCGAAGAACGTGACCAGTCCGTCGGCGCGTACCGTCACCGCGGTGGTCGCCCGCGTGCCGTAGCCATTGGCCCGGATCTGGATCGCCGAGAGCGCACGCTCCCAGTCGAGCGGCACACCGGTGGAAGGCAGGTCGGACTCGCGCGCCAGTTCCCTATCTGCCATCAGTGACAGCAGGTCATCGATGCTGACGCGATTGGCAACTGAACACGCGAACTGTGCGACGGCACGCGTTACCTTCGGCCATGGCGTGTCGAGATAGGCGTTCGACAGTCCGTAGACGCCGGGCGCCAACGGTTGCGCCGGCGCCTCGAGGCGATTGCTGTAGTAGTGCAGCGAGCCCGCGGATTCCCGCCCGGTCGGCATGATGTCGCCGGCCAGCAGGTTGAATCCGTTGAACGCCGGCGTTCGATGCGCATGACGATCGATCCACTGATCGATGCGCTCAGGGGCCTGCAAGGCGGCTAGCACCAGCGCGCCGCGCGAGGGTGCGTGCGGATTGCGCTCGCTCGGCGAACGCACGTTGGTCAGTGCCGCAATTCGTCCGCGCCGGGTAATGCCAAACCATGTCCCGCCGGCTTCCTCGTCCTGCCCGGCCAGCAGTGATACAGCCTGCCCCCACCACGACGCGGGCCGCGTCCTGCGCGTATAGAACTCATCCCGGTTGCCCACCGAAATCAGCGGGTAATCGGGATGCGCATGCCATGCGAAGACGATCAGGCACATGGTGTCAGAGGCATCGGAATCGTTCGACGCGACGCGCTTGCGCGAGTTCCCGCGCCCAACCGCTGAGGCTGAGCGCCCCCGCCAGGGCGGCCGCAAAGCTTTCCGGGTCGCTCACACCCTCATAGACCTCCATCCACGTCGGTGATGCACCCGGGCCAACGCGCTCCTCGATGCGTGCGCGCACCCCACTGCTGTCGACGAGCCGCTGCTGCATCGCTCGCAGCTGCGGCAGCGCGGCTGCCACCTCGGCCGGAGCCGGGTAGTAGACGTACCAATTTTCTTGAGCGGTGCTCATGCGGTCGGATCGAAAAGAACATAGGGCAGGGCGCGCACGTCGATTCGCGGGCCGTCGCGAGCATCGAGATGCAGCGTGCCGGAATCAAGGCGATCGATGGGCAGTTCGAACAACAGGTCGACACCGCCCTCCGGTGCCAACGCGGACATCACGACCGTGCCCACGGGTTCCGGCTGCCCCGAATGGAACACGTCGGCGCCGGCCGCCGGTGGCTCGATCGTCCCGGCATGTCCGACCTGCATGCGGCGCTTGAGTTTGCCGAGGTACTGGCTGCGCGCCACGATTTCTTGACCTGGGTAACAGCCCTTCTTGAAGTTCACACCGCCGAGGACTTCGAAGTTGATCATCTGCGGGACAAAGCGTTCCTGGGTCGCGGCGAACACGGTCGGTACCGCGGCCACGATCTCGCTCCACCACCATGCTGCCGCTGCCACGGCGGGGAGTGCTGCGATGGCCGGTGGCAGGGCAGCGCCGGCCGGGACATCGAGAAGGAAGCGCGCGTTCGTGGCAGCGGGCGGCGGCATGCGGCTGGCACGCAGTCCGTTTTGTATCGACGATGTCCACACCGCATCCGGAGCGTCGATGCCAGCCGCGTGCAGCGTGTCGACTGCCTGCGGCCCGATCAGTCCGTAGGCGACATGCCCGGAGCTCACGTCGACCAGCTTGACCTTGGACCGGAGCACGAACATCGACAGGCGTTTCATCACGGGTCCGAGGATCTCGCGCGGCAACTGGAGCAGCACGGCATCGCCGTCGCGCCACTGATGAAAGGTAGCGAGCAGGCGCCCCTTCGGCGTGCAATACGCATTGAGTTGCAGCGCCGAGGTGGGGAGATGCGCAACATCGTTGGTCAGCTGCGACTGCAGGAATGCGAGCGCATCCGGCCCCTCGACCCGGATGCAGCCGAGATCGTCGAGTCGCGCCAGCACCGGACCCCGCTGCAAGGCGTCGAGATCCGCGGGAGACGCCGCGAAGGCGCCCAGCCGGGTGAGTGTGTCAAGCGTGTCCGTCATCAGTTCACGAGAGCAGATTGAGCATGGCGATTATCATAGGTGTCGTTCGTCGCAATGTCTCAAGGAATGGCGAAATCTTCGCGCACACGGGCACTGACCCTTGCCGCAGTGGTGGTGCTTTTGCTGGGCGCGGCGGCGGCGCTTGGCGTCCGCTGGTACGTCCATGAAAGACCGCTGCCGATGAACGCGGACACCGTCGAGTTCCGCGTAAAACCGGGAACGAGCGCGCGCGGCGTGGCGCAGGCGGCCCGCGCGGCCGGCCTCGAGGTCAACGAACTCGCCTTCGCCGCGCTGGCACGCGCGACCGACACTGCACAGGCGCTGCGCGCGGGCCGGTACTCGATCGCGCGCGGCGCAACGATGGCACAGCTGATGGCCAAGCTGCGTACCGGTGAGGTCCTGCGGGAAAAGATCACCCTCGTCGAAGGCATCACCTTCGGCGAGATGCGCACGGCGCTCGCGGCTGCGCCGGAGCTGCGGCAGGACAGCGGGAACATGACGCCAGCCCAGTTGCTGCAGGCGATCGGCGCATCCGAAACGCACCCGGAAGGACTGTTCGCCCCGGACACGTATCTCTACGACCCCGGCAGCAGCGATCTCGACATCTGGCGACGCGCCTATCGCGCGCAGATGGCCGCCCTGCAGGAGGCGTGGGACTCGCGGGCCGTGGACCTGCCTTACCGCTCGCCCTATGAGGCGTTGATCATGGCCTCGATCATCGAGAAGGAAACCGGGCAGCCGGGAGAACGGCCGATGATCGGGGGTGTGTTCGTCAACCGGCTCAGGCGCGGCATGTTGCTGCAGACCGATCCGACAGTCATCTACGGCCTGGGCGAGCGCTTCGACGGCAATCTGCGCAAACGCGACCTCATTGCCGACGGCCCCTACAACTCGTATACGCGTGCGGGCCTGCCGCCGACACCGATTGCGCTGCCCGGGCGCGCGGCGATCGATGCCGCGCTGAAGCCCGCAGCGACTGACGCGTTGTACTTCGTCGCGCGCGGCGACGGGACGTCTCAGTTCTCGAACTCCCTGGACGCGCACAATCGAGCAGTCGACAAGTATCAGCGGGGCGTCAGCCGATGACCGAACGCGGGCGCTTCATCACCGTCGAAGGTATCGACGGGGCCGGCAAGAGCACGCAGATCGACGCTGTCGCCGCGGCGCTGCGCGCGCGTGGCCTGCATCTCGTGCTGACGCGCGAACCCGGCGGCACCTCGCTTGGCGAAGCGCTGCGCGAGCTGATCCTCAACGAGCACATGTCCGCCGAGACCGAGACGCTGCTGCTGTTTGCCGCGCGCGCCGAGCACCTGGCACGTGTCATCCGTCCGGCGCTGGCGGTCGGGCACTGGGTCCTGTGTGATCGGTTCACCGACGCCACGTATGCCTACCAGTCGGGAGGACGCGGCGTGGCCGAGGAACGCATCGCCGCCCTTGAGCACTGGGTGCACGCGGATCTGCAGCCGGATCTGACGTTGCTGTTCGATGTGCCGCCGGAGGTCGCTGCGCAGCGTCTGGCGCGTACCCGCGCGGCGGATCGTTTCGAAGCGGAAGATGTCGGTTTCTTCTCTGCGGTTCGCCGCGCGTATCTCGCGCGTGCGGCGTCCGACCCTGCCCGCTTCTATGTCATCGATGGCACGCGTCCACCCGACGAACTGCGCGAGCAACTGACTGAACTGGCGGAGCGATGGAGCGGCTGACGCCACTGCCGTGGCAGGGCGAACTCTGGCAGCAGGTCGTCGACGCGCGGGAGCGCATGCCGCATGCGCTGCTGCTGCACGGCGCCCGCGGTGTTGGCAAGCGGCACCTCGCGCACGTACTGGCGCAGGCGCTCCTTTGCGAAACGCCGGATGGGCAGGCTCTGGCCTGCGGACGTTGTTCCGGCTGCCAGTTGCTGGGAGCCGACAATCATCCGGACCTGCGCTGGCTGGTCCCGGAGGTCGACCAGCCGGTGCGCGAGGAGACGGAAGACGAACAAGTCGAGGGCGCGGGTCCTTCGAAAGTGTCCAAGGCAAGCCGTTCCATCCTCATCGATCAGGTACGAGCCATTGGAGAGTTTCTCGCACTGGCAGCGCACCGGGGAGGGCGGCGCGTCGTCATCCTGGCGCCTGCCGAGGCGCTGAACGGTCCGGCGGCGAATGCATTGCTCAAACTGCTGGAGGAACCGCCGGCCGGTGCCGTTTTCATCGGGGTAACGGATGAGCTCGATGCGGTGCTGCCGACCGTACGTTCACGCTGTGTCCTGCTGCGTGCGCCGGTACCGGGGACGGATGCGGCGCTGGCCTGGCTGCAGGCCCAGGGAGTCGAGGATGCGGAGGCAAAGCTGGCCGAAGCGGGCGGCGCACCGGTCGGTCTGGAAGTCGATGGTGAGGATGCGCGGAGACTCGCCCCTGAACTGAAGGCGCGCCTGCTCGACCTGCTGACGCGGGGCGGGCGCCTGAGCCTGACGGAAGTAGTGTCCGCGGTGCCCAAGGACATACCGGTTGCCGCGGCGATCCGTCTGTTTCAGTGCTGGGGATGGGACTTATTGGCGGAAAGGACGGCTGGGCGCGTTCGCTATCATCCACGGCACCAGCGAGCGATCGCGTCGGTCGCCCGTGGCTGCGAGCCGGAACGGCTGCTTGCGTGGCTTGGTCGACTGAATCAAGCGCAGGCCACGGCGGAGCATCCGCTGAACGCACGGCTGGTGGTTGAAAGCGTGCTGATCAATTATCTGGACGCGGTCCGTCCTGCGCGGTAAGCAACAAGGGGTACAAGGCCTGATGAACGATGCAGCGGTCAAGTCGGCAGCCAACGGGCAACAGGCGGGTGCGCGTCCCGCGGTGCTGTCCTTGTCGATAAAGGAAAAGGCCGCCCTCTACGCTGCGTACATGCCGTACCTGAAAAATGGCGGCATCTTCGTTCCGACCACGCGTCCCTACCAGCTGGGTGACGACGTTTACCTGATCCTCACTCTGCTCGACGACTCGACTCGCATTCCGGTTGCCGGCAAGGTCGTCTGGATCAGCCCCGCGGCGGGCGGCAACAAGACGCCTGGAATCGGTGTGCACTTTCCGCCGGACGAGTCGGGGCTGACCGCGCGCAAGCGCATCGAGGACGCTCTCGGCGCGGCATTGAAGTCGGCGCGTCCGACGCACACGCTGTAGTCTTTGCCCGCTGCTGCCGCCGGATCGGGCGGCAGTAATCCCATGTTCGTCGACTCGCACTGTCATCTGTCGTTTCCGGAACTCGCCGGCGATCTCGCAGGCATCCTGGATCGCATGAAGGCCGCGCGGGTCGAGGCGGCACTCAGCGTCTGCACGACGCTCGAGGAATTTCCGCGGGTGCTGGCTATCGCGCGATCGGCTGACAACCTCGTCGCTTCCGTTGGCGTGCACCCGGACACCACGGGCGCACCGGAGCCCACGGTGGATCGCCTCGTCGAACTCGCCGACGATCCGAAAGTCGTCGCCATCGGGGAAACCGGTCTCGACTATTACCGCCTGCCGGAGCCGTTGGACTGGCAGCGAGAGCGCTTCCGGGTCCATATCCGCGCGGCACGGGCCTGCGGCAAGCCGCTGATCATCCACACGCGCGCCGCGGCCGCGGACACGCTTCGCTTGATGCGGGAGGAAGGCGCCGATCGAGTGGGTGGCGTCATGCACTGCTTCACCGAAACTGCAGATGTGGCACGCCAGGCTATGGAGCTGGGGTTTCACATCTCGTTCTCGGGCATCGTGACCTTCAAGAACGCAAAGGAGCTGCAGGCCGCGGCCACGGGCGTACCGCTGGAGCGCTTGCTGATCGAGACCGACGCGCCGTACCTGGCACCGGTTCCGCATCGAGGCCGAACTAACGAGCCGTCCTTTGTGCCTCACGTTGCTGCCAAGCTGGCCGAGCTGCACGGACTGGAGGTCTCGGAAATTGCCACCGCGACCACCGTGAATTTCTATCGCCTATTCAATATGTTACGACATAGTTCTAATGTAGTTTAGCAAGCCTAGAGTTAAGGCTTGCGGCGTCTTGACCGCCCTGCAAACCGTACTTGAGAACTCACTTGAAGTCGCTTGCGGCCAATCGGTACAGCACATGGAGCCGCAGTGGATGTCCCAGCGGAACCCGTGGATGTTCAAAGTCTTCAATTGCATTGCGTCGCATGCCCAGACGTTCCATCACGCGGCGAGAACGCCGGTTCTCCACCGCCGTGAACGAAACGATTTCCTCCAGACCGACCGTGCTGAAGCCGACCCCGAGCGCCAGGCGGGCGGCCTCGGTGGCGTAGCCCTTGCCCCAGTAAGCCGCTGCGACGCGCCAGCCGATTTCGACGCAGGGTGTGAAGTGCGCCTCGAATGACACGGGGGTCAGTCCGACGAAGCCGGCGCAGGTCCCGCCGATGTCGAGACACCATGCACCCCAGCCGCGGCTTTCGAGCCCCTGCTGCAATCGTTCCATCATCGCGTTGCTATCGCCTCGAGTCAGGGGAGAGGTGAAGTGCTCCATCACGACCGGGTCGGAGTTCATGGCGGCGAACGGCTCCGCGTCGCGCGGTTCCCAGCCTCTCAGGACGACTCGATTGCCACGCAGAACCATGATGTCCATCAGGTGAGCACTCCGACGATCGCGGCGGTCAGACAGGTGGCGAGCAACCCGGCGAAGATCGATTTCATGCCCAGTTCGGCCAGCTCCGCGCGTCGCTCCACCGGCAGCAGCGCGGACAGGCCTCCGAGCATGATTCCGAGGCTGCCGAAGTTGGCAAAGCCGCACAAGGCGTAGGTGAGCAGCAGGCGGCTGCGCTCGGACAACGCATTGACCGGAAGCCGAGCCATGTCGACGTACGCAATGAGTTCGTTGAGCACGGTCTTCTTGCCGAGGAGGGCACCGGCGGTCATCGCCTCGGCCGCGGGTACGCCGACGAGCCAGGCCAGTGGCGCAAAGAGCCACCCGAAGACGCGTTCAAGCGTCAGCGGCGCGCCGTGGATGTCCGGCAATGCACCGAGCAGCGCATTGGCCAGGGCCACGAGCGCGACGAACACGACCAGCATGGCAACGATGTTCAGCAGCAGCTGCAGACCCTCGAGCGTTCCCCGTGTCAGCGCGGCGACGGCGTTGGCGTCTTCGCGCCGCAGGATGACGCGGGCTTCGTCGGTCAGACGTGGCGGCACCATGATCGCTGCAACGACGATGGCCATGGGCGTGGCGACAATCGACGCGACCAGCAGATGACCGAGCGCATTCGGAACCACCGGACTCAGGAACGTCGCATAGAGCACGAGCACCGTGCCGGCGATGGTTGCCATGCCGCAGTTCATCACGATGAAGAGTTCACCGCGCGAGAGTCGGCCCAGGTAGGGCGCGATCACCAGCGGCGCCTCGACCATGCCGACGAAGACGTTGGCCGCTGCGGAGACACCGACCGATCCGCCGATGCCCATGGTCCGCTGCAGCAGCCAGGCAAAGGCACGCACCAGCAGCGGCAACACACCCCAGTGAAACAGCAGCGCCGACAGCGCTGCCACCAGCAGCACCAGAGGCAGTGCGCGAAAAGCCAGCACGAAGTTCGAGGTCGTCTGCGTCACCGCAAACGGTGGCTCGGCGCCGCCCAGATAACCGAAGACGAACCCCGTACCCGCCTGCAACGCCTGCTCGAAAACATCGAGCGCGGAATTCAGGCTCGCAAGAAACGTCGCGAGCACCGGGATTTTGAGCAGGGCGGCCGCGAGAGCGAATGCCAGCAGCAAGCCGCTGACAACGATTCGCCACGGGATCGCCCGACGCTGCTCCGACACGATCCAGGCCACGGCCAGCATCACGACCAGGCCGAATGCGCTCTGCAGACTCTGCATTCCGCTCCCTCCCCGGAGCACCGTCATTGGAGCACAGGCTCGACCCTGTCGCAGTAAGCTTGCAGTCGGTTTTCTTGCGGATTGCGCGTATGACACCTTCGGATCTGTCGGCCGCCCTGCATGGCGTGTTCGAGCGTCAGCGTGCGAGTTACGACGCGGCGCCATTTCCCGAGTGGGAAGTGCGGCGCGATCGGCTGCAGCGCCTGCAGCGCCTGATCGGCGACAACGAGCGCGCAATCGAGTCGACCATCAGTGCGGACTTCGGGACCCGTCCGATGATGGAAACCCAGGTGGCCGAGATCTTTCCGAGCCTGGCGGAAATCCGCGACGCGCTGAAGCACGGACCGCGGTGGATGAAACCCCGCGGGGCCTGGGTATCGAAGTGGTTCCTGCCGGCACGTGCACACGTGCTGCCGCGCCCGCTCGGCGTGGTCGGCATTATCGTGCCATGGAACTATCCGCTCTTCATGGCCGCCGGCCCGCTCGCAGGCGCATTGGCCGCGGGCAACCGCGCCATGGTCAAGATGTCGGAATACACGCCGGCCTTTTCCCAGTTGTTCGCCGACCTCGTTGCCAAAACCTTCGAGCCGGAAGAACTCGCCGTCGTCATCGGCGGTCCGGACATCGCCGCCCAATTTTCAGCCTTGCCCTTCGACCACCTGCTGTTCACGGGCTCGACCGTTGTCGGCCGGCAAGTGATGGCAGCAGCCGCGCAGAACCTGACTCCGGTGACCCTCGAACTCGGCGGCAAGTCCCCGGCCGTCGTGGCGCCGGACTATCCGATCGATCGAGCCGCGCAGCGTGTACTGGCCGGCAAGTTGCTGAACGCTGGCCAGACCTGCATTGCACCCGACTACGTGCTGGTGCCGCGAAAAAGCATCGCAGAGTTCGTCGCGGCCACGCGTGATCAGGCGCGACGCATGTATCCGCGCGGGATCAATGATCCGGACTACTGCAGCGTGGTCAACCAGAGGCACTACGGCCGGCTGGTCGGCTATCTCGACGCGGCTGTCGCAGCCGGTGTCGTGGTTCACACATTATTCGACGGGCCGGACCGAAACGACGAGCTGCACCGACTCTCGCCGGCAGTAATCATCGATCCGCCGAGCAGTCTTGACGTGATGCGCAACGAGATCTTCGGTCCCCTGTTGCCGATCATCGGGTACGACACAGTCGACCAGGCCGTGGCCTTCGTGAACTCGCAGCCGCGCCCGCTGGCGCTGTACTGGTTCGACAACGATCGCAAGCGCGTTGAACGGGCGCTCAAGCAGACCCATGTCGGTGGAGCGTGCGTCAATGAGACGCTGATGCACGTGGCGCAGGGGGAACTTCCCTTCGGCGGCGTCGGCCCGTCAGGCATGGGGCACTACCATGGCCAGTGGGGCTTTGACACCTTCAGCAAGCTGACTCCGGTATTCAGGCAATCCGCGCTCAACGGCATGAACCTGTTCATGCCGCCGTATCGCCCGCATGTCGCGAAGCTGTTACGGCTGATGAAGCGGTTCTGATCGACGCGGCGGCCGCTACGCGAGCGCGGTAAGTGGAATCACGTCCACCGGTTCTCCGGCCAGTATCTCGGCCTGCGGCCCGATCGCTATAAGGACGTCCGCTTCGCTCAAGGTACGCAGCATGAAGGAACCCTGCTGCACCATCGGCTCGACTGAAAGTCCGCCGTATCGACGCACGAAGCGCCCGCGGCGCCAGTCGACGTGACCGGGCCGCGTGCGAGCGTCGACTGCCAGCGGCAACTGCAGCGACAGCGGCGTTTCGAGTGTCGTCCCAGCGAGCAAGGCAAGCAGCGGGGCGACAACGATCCGGAACACGACATACGCAGCAACGCTGTTGCCCGGTAGACCGAACAGCCACAGGCCGTGGCCGCCGGACGTTAGCCGGCCAAACGCGACGCCACGGCCCGGGCGGATTGCGAGTGGAACGAAGTCAAGCCCGGGAAAGCGACGCACGATGTCGGCGTCCCCCTGTGCCACGCCACCGCTTGAGACCACCGCGTCGAGTTTTTCATTCGCCGCTGCATTCAGCGCCGAGGTCAGGGCGTCGGCATGGTCCGCGACGATGCCGAGATCGATTGCCTGATACCCGGCTGAGGCAAGCGCCGCCAACAGCATCGGCCGGTTGCCGTCGTATTGACCTCCGGGGCCGGGGCGGTGGGGCGCATCGTGCAGTTCATCGCCGGTCGAAACCACGCCGACGCGAAGGCGACGCACGAGCGTCAGCTCGGCGGCACCGGCCGCGGCCGCGAGGCCGAGGTCATAGTCACGCAGTCGGCGACCGCGCGCAAGGACCAGTGCTCCGTCTTGCAGATGCTGGCCGCGTGGGCGAACGTGGTTGCCGGCCGGAGTGCCGGAAACGATGTCGACGTGGTCCCCATGGACCTGCGCATCTTCCTGTGCCACGACGGCGTCAGCGCCGTCAGGCAGGGCCGCGCCCGTCATGATGCGCACCGCTTCGCCCTGCACGACACGACCTGCGAAGGGATGGCCGGCCAGCGCGCGGCCCGCAACACGCAGCGTCGACGGCATGGCGCAATCGATCGAGCGCACCGCAAATCCGTCCATCGCGGCGTTGTCGAACGGTGGCAGGTCGAGCAAAGCCATGACATCTGCGCCGAGCACGCGATGGAGTGCTGTTCCCGTGGGGCATTGCTCGAGCCCGCTGATTGGCACGATGGATTGGCTCAGCCGGGCAAGTGCAGTGGCTGCATCCAGTTCCTGCCCGCTCATCGCGCGTTGCCTCGAGGTGAGTCAGCCGTGCGACACATTGCGCGCTTGCGGCATCGACTTCAGCCGCCGATGTATGACATCTCGACCTTCGGTCGCGGCGAAGTCGCTTCGGAGCGCAGCTCGGAATAGCGGTCGCCGCGCAGCTGCCAGATCTGCGCGATCGTCGCGGCCAGCGCAGAGTCCTCGACCGCGGGCAGATCCGGGGCCCCGCGCAGCAAGCGGCGCAGGTCATAGCCGCGGTCGGCGAACAGGCACAGGTACAGCATTCCTTCTGTGGAAAGCCTCGCCCGAGTACAGCTGTGGCAGAAGGCCTGCGTGACACTCGAGATGACACCCACTTCACCACTGCCGTCGCAATACCGCCAGCGCTCGGCCACCTCGCCGGGATAGTTGGGGTCGATCGCCTCCACGGGTGCCACCTCGCGATCTATGCGTTCGATCACCGTTGCGGAAGGTACGACGTCATCCATGCGCCAGCCGTTGGAACTGCCGACATCCATGAACTCGATGAAGCGAACGATGTGACCGGTGCCACGGAAGTGCCGCGCCATCGTGACGACTTCATGGTCATTGACGCCGCGTTTCACGACCATGTTGATCTTGACGGGGCCGAGGCCCGCCGCGGCCGCCGCATCAATTCCCGCAAGAACGTCCGTGACCGGAAACTCGACATCATTCATGCGCTTGAAGACGGCATCGTCTATACCGTCCAGCGATACCGTGATGCGCCTCAGTCCCGCATCAGCCAGGACACGTGCCTTCCGAGCAAGCAGGGACCCGTTCGTGGTGAGTGCGATATCAAGCGGGCGCCCGTCGCGCGTCGTGAGCTGCGCCAGCATCTCGACCAACTTGTGCAGGTCCTTGCGCAACAGCGGCTCGCCGCCTGTCAGCCGCACTTTCTCCACACCGTTGTCGACGAACGCGCGAGTCAGTCGCGTGATCTCCTCGAAACTCAACAGCTCCGAGTGCGGCAGGAACTGGTATTCCCGATCGAAGATTTCCTTCGGCATGCAATAGGTGCAGCGGAAGTTGCATCGATCAGTCACCGAGATCCGAAGGTCGCGCAGTGGACGCGCCAGTCGGTCGACTGCCGGGCCATCGGTTGCTGCCGAGGCGCCGGCAAGCGGAACGGGAAGCCGCGCCGTACGCAAGTCGAGCAACTGGATGATCCGGTCGGTCATTCCACGGATGTTACCGGCGGCGGAAGGCGAACCATGGCGCAGCGCGGCACGCTTCCGGCGAAACGTGCCGCACGCTCACTCCTCAGGACGGGCGATCCTGCGCACCGCGCGTTTCAACCTGCACCAGGGGACCTGTATCCAGTGGCGGCAGGACAGGGCGCTCACGCGGTACCCGTTGCGGGCGCGGCTCGGTCGCCATGCGGGTGCGCGTGTGCTCCAGCTTGGCGGGCTCGGTCTGCACCAGCGTTAGTCCGGCCATTTGCAGTACGGACTCGAGCTGCTCGACCGGCATTGGCGCAGTCGCTGCCATCGGCAACGAATACGTTGTTGGCACCACGATCAACTGCGGAGTAACCGCGGCAACTTCGCGATGCACCACCGACGTGACTTCGCGTGGCGTTTCCTGATCGCCGGGCTCATGGAGTGTCGACTTGGCCTCGCCCGATGTCACCACGGTCTCCGGCTGCGCAACGGCGCTGCCGTTGCCTGCCGGCACTGCGATGGCCGTGCTGGGCATGACGGCTTCCTCGACGGACTCCGGCACGGTGTGCGCCGCCGGTGCGAGGTCTTCGTCGATGTCGCGTTCCGCGCTTTCCACGTCAGCAGTCGACTCGCCCTCGCCGCCACGACCACCCCGCCCGCGACGGCGTCGACGCCGCTTGCCGCGACGCTCATCCGATGTCGCGTCGGCAGTGGCCGCATCCGGCGTGACCAATGAGGCACTTGCCGGAGCCGCGCTGGCTTCGGGCGCCGCAGTGGCTGCTGCAACCGGAGCGAGCGTGACGTCCTCGAGCGGTGCCGGCTTGCCTTTGCGCTCGCCGCGGCGTTCCTGTGGCTTGCGCCCTTCGCGCTCGGGTTGCTCTCGTGCCGTCGCGCTTTCGTCGCGCGCAGGCCGTGCCTCGCGCTCGGGTCGACGAGTTTCGCCGCCCTGCCGCTCCGTGCGCTTTTCGCCACGGTGGGCGTCCTTGCGTTCGCCTCGCTTGTCGTCGCGCCGGCCATCGCGCCGATCCCGGTCATGGCCGCGACGCCGGTCACCCCGGGCCTCGGATTCGCGCGGTGGCCGTGGCGCGACGGGAGGCGGCGTTACTTTCGGCGGTGCGGATTCGGCGGTCGCTTCACCCGCGAAGAATGCGACGATGCGACCCCACAGACCGCGGTGCGGCCGCTCGTCCGCATGGAGGGCCGGAACAGCCACCGGAACCGGCGGCGCGACGATCGGCGCAGGGGTTTCGGGCACGATGCCCTTGACGACCGCCTCCTGCTTCGGGCGTCCACGCTCTTCTTCGGGCTTGCCGCGCGTGTAGGGTGTGTCGGTGCTGGGCGCCAGTTCGGCGGCCCGTTCGAAGCTGGCCTTGACATCGTCCAGCCGTGGGTCGTCGTGGCGCAGGCGTTCGACGTGATAGTGCGGTGTGTCGAGAAACTTGTTGGGGATCAGCACGATCGACACGCGCAGCCGCGCTTCCAGCTTGGCGATGTCGCCGCGCTTCTCGTTGAGCAGGAACGCAGCGACCTCGACGGGCACCTGGGCGTGCACGGCGGCCGTGCTTTCCTTCATCGCTTCTTCCTGCAGGATGCGCAGGATGTGCAACGCAGAGCTCTCCGTGTCGCGGATCACGCCGACCCCGTTGCAACGCGGGCAGGTGACGTGGCTGCCCTCGTTCAGCGCAGGACGCAGCCGCTGGCGTGACAGTTCCATCAGGCCAAAGCGCGAAATCTTGCCCATCTGCACGCGGGCGCGGTCGTAGTGCAGCGCGTCCTTCAGCCGGTTCTCGACCGCCTTCTGGTTCTTCGACTCCTCCATGTCGATGAAGTCGATGACGATCAGTCCGCCCAGGTCGCGCAGGCGCAGCTGGCGCGCGACTTCGTCGGCCGCTTCAAGATTCGTGCGGGTCGCCGTTTCCTCGATGTCGGAGCCCTTGGTGGCTCGGGCCGAGTTCACGTCGACCGCCACCAGCGCCTCGGTGTGGTCGACGACGATGGCGCCGCCGGAGGGCAGGGGGACCTGGCGCGAATAGGCGGTCTCGATCTGGTGCTCGATCTGGAAACGCGAGAACAGCGGCACGTCGTCCTTGTACCGCTTGACTCGCGATACGTTGTCCGGCATCACGTGCGCCATGAACTGGCGCGCCTGTTCGTAGATGTCGTCGGTGTCGACCAGGATCTCGCCGATCTCCGGATGGAAGTAATCGCGGATCGCGCGGATGACGAGGTTCGACTCCTCGACGATCAGGAAGGGCGCAGGGTTGGCCCGCTTGAGCCGCTGGCCGTCGGGACCCGCGCTGCTGTCTACGTAGGACGTCACCTTCTTGCCCGGGCTGTCCGGATCGTCGACCGACAATTCGTACTGCGGCTTGGCGGCGCCTTCGACCGCATGCCACAGCTTCAGGAGGTAGTTCAGGTCCCACTGGAGCTCCTCGGCCGTGCGGCCGATGCCCGCGGTGCGCGCAATGATCGACATGCCCGCCGGAAGCTCGAGCTTGTCCATGGTGTCGCGCAGTTCCTGCCGGTCTTCGCCCTCGATTCGGCGTGAAACACCACCGCCGCGCGGGTTGTTCGGCATCAGCACCAGATAGCGGCCCGCCAGCGAGATGAAGGTGGTGAGTGCGGCGCCCTTGTTGCCACGCTCTTCCTTCTCGATCTGGACCAGCAGTTCCTGGCCTTCGCGCAGCGCTTCCTTGATGCTGGCGCTGCGGACGTCGACGCCTTCGCGGAAATAGGATCGGGAGACTTCCTTGAACGGCAGGAAGCCGTGGCGTTCCTCACCGTAGTCGACGAAACACGCTTCGAGGCTGGGCTCGACCCGCGTGATCACGCCTTTGTAGATGTTCGACTTCCGCTGCTCGCGGCCCGCGGTCTCGATGTCGATGTCGACCAGCCGTTGGCCGTCGACGATGCCCACGCGCAGTTCCTCTGCATGCGTGGCGTTGAAGAGCATGCGTTTCATCAGCACTCCTTGCGCCTTCTCAGGGGCGCTTCAAGGTGCCGGAACGGACGGGCGGGAGGGCCCCGAGATTCAGGTTGTGCGGTCGACGCGGCGACGCACAGCAACGACCGCGCAAGGCGGCCTTCCGGATTCCTGGCCGACTGCGCGCGCCGTCCCGGCCGCACCGATATCGGGCGACCTGAGCGGGAGGGAAGGCACAGTTGGCATGACTAGCAGGGCTCCGAAACTCTGTTCTCGAGATCTCGCGGCGCCTGGCGCCGCGCTCAGTTCCACACGTTCATTCCGGCGAGGACCCGCAAAACGCGGGTCCACGCAGTCGGCGAAGGCCGCCGCAGCCGCCTTCCGGCGACCTCACTGCGAATTCAAAGAGGCATTCTTGCCTCGAAATCCCGCGCGACAGTACATCCCGCGGGCACCATTGCATTGAATCGTGGCCTGCAGGCTCCGCGGAGCGGCGACTGCCAACGCTACAATTCTTCGCGTGCGAGGATTTCCGGTCGGCGAACCGGAGTCCGCCTTGCTCTCCCGGGCGCGCCACACGGGCGCCTACCGGAGCCGCTGGGGCCCCGGGGTCCTCCGGGAGTCCCGAAAAACCTCGACGGCTCAAGTATATGCAAGATGGGCGCTGCCCGTAAAACCGGAATGCGGCAGGAAGCCGGCGCACCGCCGCGGCAAATGTCCGAAGGCGTCGCGGCCGATCGTGTGAGCCACGTGCGCGTCAGCGCCGATTACGCCGGCCAGCGCCTCGACAACTTTCTGATCCGCCTGGCGAAGGGTGTTCCCAAAAGCCATGTGTACCGGATCGTCCGCAGTGGGGAAGTGCGGGTGAACAAGGGGCGCGTGGCCGCCGACTACCGCGTTCAGGAGGGCGACGACATTCGGGTGCCGCCGTTGCGCGTCGCGCAGCCGGGCGATGCCCCGCGAGTTGCCGTGGCCCCGGCGCTGATGCCGCCGATCCTGTACGAAGACAGCGACCTGGTCGTGATCGACAAGCCGGCCGGGGTCGCGGCCCACGGTGGCAGCGGCATTGCGCACGGGATCATCGAGCGTGTGCGCGCCGCACGTCCGAACCAGGCTTTCCTCGAACTGGCGCATCGCCTGGATCGCGAAACCTCAGGCATCCTGATGCTGGCGAAGTCCCGTCGCGCTTTGCTCTCATTGCACGAACAACTGCGCGAAGGACAGATCGACAAACGCTACCTGGTGCTGGTGGCCGGCGACTGGGTCAATGATCGCCAGCATGTGCGGCTCGCATTGACGAAGTACGTCAACAAGGGAGGAGAGCGTCGGGTTGCGGTCGATCCGGAGGGGATGGCGTCGCACACGATCTTCAAGCTCAAGGAGCGGCTTGGAGGATTCTCATTGCTCGAGGCGGAGCTCAAGACGGGACGCACGCACCAGATTCGGGTCCATCTGGCTCACCTGGGATTTCCCATCGTCGGCGACGACAAGTACGGTGACTTTGAGCTCAACCGGCGCATGGCGCGTGGCGAGTACGGAGCGCGCCTCGGGCGCATGTTCCTCCATGCCTGCGCAACGCGCCTGGCTCATCCTGTCTCCGGGGAGTCGCTGGCTCTGCTGGCTGCGTTACCGTCCGATTGCAGCGCAATAGTGAAAGCATTGAAGTCAAGCCCCCATGCCACGAGCCTTTGATCTGGTGGTTTTCGACTGGGACGGAACCGTGGTGGACTCGACCGCGATGATCGCCCGTTCCATTCAGAAAGCCGCCGCGGACCTCGACCTGACCATTCCATCGCTGGAGCAGGCGAGCCATGTGATCGGGCTCGGTCTGAAGGACGCATTGGCCGGCGCCGTTCCCGATCTGGCAGCGAATCGAATCGACGAGTTCAGCGACCGCTACCGGCACCACTATTTTGCCGGCGAGCCCGACATTGTCCTGTTCGACGGAATCCGTGAACTGCTGGTCGGCCTGGCAGAAGTCGGTGCACAACTGGCTGTGGCCACCGGCAAGAGCCGACGGGGTCTCGACCGGGCGTTCGATGCGACCGGGCTGGGAGTGTTCTTTGCGTCATCGCGCTGCGCCGACGAGACGCATCCAAAGCCGCATCCGGCGATGCTGCTCGAACTCGTGGAAGAACTCGCCGTACCTTCGGCTCGTACTGTGATGATCGGCGACACGACCCACGATCTCGCCATGGCGCGCTCCGCGGGTACCGCGTCGATCGGGGTCACCTACGGCGCCCACCCGCGCGAACAACTGGCTTCGTATGAACCGCTGGGACTCGCGACGTCGGTCGCGGACCTCCGCCGATGGCTGCTGGCGACGCGCTAATCCCCATCTGTTCTTCCGACGTACTGGAGGAGGGCGCGCGCGGCGTTCGCTTTGAAGTCAACTTCCGAGGGGAGCGGGCACCGGCCTTTGTCGTACGTCATCGTGGAATGGCGGTGGCCTACCTCAATCGGTGCGCACATGTTTCGATGGAGCTCGACTGGCAGCCGGGCGAATTCTTCGAGCCCGATGCGGAGTTCCTGATTTGCGCAACCCATGGGGCCCTGTACGACCCGGCCACCGGGGCGTGTCGTGGTGGCGCCTGTGTCGGGCATGGCGGACTTCGGCCCATCACCGTCGTCGAACGCGCAAATACTGTCTGCTGGGAGCCCGATCATCACGCGCGCCCGCTGGAAGACGGTCGCTAGGCGAGCAGCAGGAACACGGTCGGTCGTCGTTCCACTGGCGGTCGGTGAGCGCGCTTCCAGTCCGCGATCGTGCGGGTCTGCGCGTACTCCGACGGACCGGTCAGATCAATCGCAACCGACAGGCGCGTGGCCGGAGCGCACGACGCGATGATGGCGTCGTACATCGCAGCGCTGCGATAGGGCGTCTCGATGAAGAGCTGGGTCTCGCCAAGGCGCGAGTCGCGCTCCAGGGCGACCAGGCATCGGGATCGGTCGTTGGCGGGAACCGGCAGGTAACCGTGAAAGCGAAATCGCTGGCCGTTCAGCCCGGAGGCCATCAGCGCAAGCAGCAGCGACGAGGGACCCACCAGCGGCTGAACACGCAAACCGTGCTGGTGAGCGGCGGCAACGATCTCCGCACCGGGATCGGCCACGGCCGGGCAGCCGGCCTCGGAGACCAGCGCGCCATCACGACCGGCCAGCAGCGGTTCGAGCCAGGCCGGGATGGCACTGGGCGGCGGCGCATGACCGATCTCGATGATCTGCAGGTCCCGCATCGGCTGCGGATGACCGATGGCCTTGAGGAAGGCACGGGCCGACTTGGCGTTCTCTGCCAGAAAGTAGTTCAGGCGGCGGGCGATGGCGATGACCTGGGCTGGCAGGACGGACAGCTCCGAACCCTCGGCGATCGGGCAGGGCAGCAGGAAGAGCGTTGCCACGCCTCAGCGCACCGGCAGCACGGCCACGCCCACGGCCGCCAACATGCGGGTGAGTCGAATCAACGGGAGCCCGATCAGTGCGGTCGGGTCATCGGAGCGCACGCAATCGACCAGTGCGATACCGAGGGATTCGATCTTCGCTGCGCCCGCGCAGTCGTACGGTTCATCGGCTCGAAGGTAGCTTTCGAGCGCCGCGCGCGGCAAGGAACGCATCGTCACGCGTGTCGGAATACTGTCGACCTGCAAGGCCCCGGGTTCGGGTCCGGCGACCGCCACGGCGGTATGAAACACCACCTCGCGTCCCTGCATCAGCTCGAGCAGCGCCAGTGCGGGTTCATGCGAGTACGGCTTGCCAAGGGCGGCGCCATCCAGCTCGGCAACCTGGTCTGATCCGATGACGATCGCTTCGGGGCGGCGCATCTGCACCTCGCGCGCCTTTGCGGCAGCCAATCGAAGTGCCGTTGCGCCGGGGACCTCACCTGCGAGCGGTGACTCGTCCACCTGCGGTGCGGTCACTTCGAATGTCAGTCGGAGGCGTCCGAGCAGTTCGCGGCGATAGCGCGATGTCGAGGCGAGTACGATGCGTGGCGAAGCCATAGCGCGCGCAGTGTAGCCGCGCGCTCATGGTTGTCCGGCACTTCGCAACTCGTCATGCCCCCACGTTCCGCTCCGTTCATCGATGTGTTCGAACTGGCCCGTGACCACGCCACGATCGAAGGCCATGTGCCGCTGTCAAAGCTGCCCAGGCTCGCGGCTGCGCTTGCCCGGCCGGATGGAGAACTGCATTACCGGATCCAAGGCCAACGGGACGATCAGGGGCGCCCTGGGGCCCGCATGGACCTGAGCGCCGACCTGGCTCTCGAGTGTCAGCGATGCAATCAGCGATTCAACTTTCGGCTCGAGCGCGAAGCCCAATTCCGTTTCGTCGGCAGCGAAGAGGAACTGAATGCGTTGCCGATCGAGGAGGATGAGGTCGATGTGATCGTTGGCGAACGCCGGATGGATGTCTCTGCCTGGATCGAGGACGAGGCCATCCTGTCACTGCCACTGGTCCCGCGGCACGAATTGGATGACGTTGCGTGCCGTCCTGCGGCTGGGCTGGCGGCCATGGAGGCCGAAAGCCAGGACTCGAGCCGGCGGGAGCACCCATTCGCGATCCTTGCGGGCCTGAAGCCGGGTTCGAAGGCAAGCTAGGGCGTGGGGTTCCGCCCCGGTACGGTGTCGGGTACAATTTCCTGTTTTCTTTCGTGGGGTTAGCCATGGCTGTCCAACAAAACAAGAAGTCGTCGTCGAAACGCGGAACGCATCGCGCGCACGACTTTCTGACCAATCCGCCGACGGCGATCGAGCCGACGACAGGCGAAGTGCATCGCCGTCATCACATCAGCCCGAACGGTGTCTATCGCGGCAAAAAGGTTCTGCAGACCAAGAACGACGAGTAAGCTTTCTCGATCAGCAACCTGATCGGTCCAGCCGTCGTGCGCGTGCCTTCGCGCGTCGATAACAACTCCCGCATTAGCTTTCCACGGCGCACTGCGTGCGCTGTGGAATCGTTCGCGCGGTGAACGTCCGCATCGCCATCGATTGCATGGGCGGAGATCATGGGATCTCCGTCACCGTGCCCGCGGCCCTTCACTTCCTTGCCGACGAGCCGGATGCCACGCTCCTGCTGGTGGGTCGCAGTGCAGAAATCGAGCGGGCGATCGGGGCTGCTGCCAAGGGGAGTGCCAGCCAGCGCATCGAGGTCGTGCATGCCGACGAGGTCGTCGAGATGCATGATCCTCCGGCAATCGCGCTTCGGAGCAAGCGCAACTCGTCGATGCGCGTCGCAATCAACCTGATCAAGGAAGGTCGTGCCGATGTCGTCGTGAGCGCTGGCAACACGGGCGCGCTGATGGCCATCTCGCGGTTTGTCCTCAAGACACTTGACGGCATCGACCGTCCGGCAATCGCCGGCGTGATCCCGAACCGCGGCGGCGGGGGGACGACGATGCTCGACCTGGGAGCGAACGTCGATTGCGGCCCCGACCACCTGCTCCAGTTCGCCGTCCTCGGATCGGCCCTGGTCGCGGCGATCGAGGAAAAGGATCGCCCGACCGTCGGGCTCCTCAACATCGGCGAGGAAATGATCAAGGGCAACGATATCGTCAAGCAGGCTGCCGAACTACTGCGCGCGAGCCCGTTGAATTTCTTTGGCAACGTCGAGGGCAACGACATCTACAAGGGCACGACCGACGTCGTGGTCTGCGACGGATTTGTCGGCAATGTCGCGCTCAAGTCCTCGGAGGGCCTGGCGCACATGCTGGGTGACTTCATGCGCGAGGAATTCACGCGCGATCCGCTTTCCAAGCTGATGGCGCTGGCCGCCTACCCCGTGCTCAAACGATTCCGGCGTCGCGTCGACCCGCGCCGTTACAACGGCGCAAGCCTGCTGGGGCTGCGCGGGCTTGTGCTGAAGAGCCACGGCTCGGCCGACCGTCTCGGTTTCGGGTGTGCGTTGCGCCGTGGGTTCGAGGAGGCGCGCCATCGAGTGCTTGAGCGCACGGTGGCCGCCATGCAGCCCTTCGTTGTCCAGCTCGAACAGATGCACGGCAGTCGACCCGAGGCGGCAGAGACCGACGCATGATGGCGCCGGGCACTTCAAGGACGGGGCTGTGAGCGCGCGATCCAACCGAACGGCGGCAACGGCACCGAAGCTGCGCCATGCGCGCATCATCGGCACGGGCTCCGCGTTGCCGGAGCGGGTGGTGACCAATGCCGACCTTGCCCGCGAGCTTGCCGGACGAGGCGTCGAGACCTCGGATGAATGGATCGTTGCTCGCACCGGCATCCGCCAGCGCTATATCGCGGAAGCCGGTGTCACGTCCGCTGATCTCGGCGCCCGGGCTGCGCGCGCCGCACTCGCGATGGCGGACGCGCCGGTCGAATCGGTCGACCTGATCGTTGTTGCCACGTCGACTCCGGACCAGATCTTCCCCAGCGCTGCGTGTCTGATCCAGGCGCGGCTGGGCCATCCGGGCTGTGCCGCCTTCGATGTTCAGGCGGTCTGCAGTGGATTCATCTACGGGCTCTCCGTGGCCGAGTCCATGCTGGCGTCGGGCAAGCACCGCCGCGCACTGGTGATCGGCACCGAGGTCTTTTCGCGCATTCTCGACTGGAACGATCGCACGACCTGCGTGCTGTTTGGTGATGGCGCCGGGGCTGTCCTTCTCGATGCTTCCGACTCGACCCGGCATCCTCGCCAGCGAATTGCGCGCCGATGGCAGTCAGGCCGGCATCCTTTGCGCGGCTGGCCGGGTCAGCCACGGCGCAGTCGAAGGACATCCGTTTCTCACGATGGACGGCCAGACAGTCTTCAAGCTCGCTGTCACGAACCTCGGTACGTCGGCGGTCGATGTGCTGTCGGCGGCAGGTATGGAAACGGAACAGCTCGACTGGCTGATTCCGCACCAGGCCAACATCCGGATCATGAATGCGATTGCCCGCCGCCTCGGATTGCCGGAGTCCAAGATGATCGTCACCGTCGATCAGCACGGCAATACGTCGGCCGCATCGGTCCCGCTCGCGCTCGATGCGGCCGTTCGTGATGGCCGCATCCGCGGCGGTCACCATGTGCTGCTGCAGGGTGTCGGCGGAGGGTTCACGTGGGGTTCGGTACTACTGAGATGGTGATGACGTGAAATTGGCATTCGTCTTTCCCGGGCAAGGCTCGCAATCCGTCGGAATGCTGTCGAGCTTTTCCGAACATCCGGCCGTCGACGCTGCGATCGACCGCGCCTCGGCGGCACTGAATCAGGACATGCGGTCCCTCATTGAAAAGGGGCCGGTCGATGACCTGAACCTGACCGTGAATACGCAACCCGCCATGCTGACGGCAGGTTTCGCCATGTACGAGGCCTGGCGCGCTGCCGGGGGCGTGGAACCCGCGCTGATGGCCGGGCACAGCCTGGGCGAATACACGGCATTGACTGCAGCACGCGCGTTGACGCTCGAGGACGCGGTGCGTCTGGTCCGGTTTCGCGCGACCGCGATGCAGGAGGCAGTGCCTGTCGGCGTTGGTGCAATGGCCGCGATACTCGGACTGTCGGACGACGACGTGCGTCGCGCCTGTGCCGAAAGCGCCGCCGGGGAAGTCGTCGAACCCGTGAACTTCAACGCGCCGGCGCAGGTCGTCATCGCCGGCCACAAGTCCGCCGTCGAGCGCGCCTGCGAGGCTGCCAAGCGGATCGGCGCCAAGCGCGCGCTGATCCTGCCGGTGTCGGCACCGTTTCATTCATCGCTGATGCAACCGGCTGCGACGCGATTGCGTGAATATCTGTTGTCGGTACGCTTGGTCTCGCCGGCAGTACCGGTCTTGAACAATGTCGACGTCGCGCGAGAGTTCGAGCCCGCGCGTATCGTCGATGCATTGGCACGGCAGGCCGCAAGCCCGGTGCGCTGGGTCGAGACGATCCAGTCACTGGCAGGGCAGGGGGTCACTCATGTCATCGAGTGTGGACCTGGAAGAGTGCTCGCCGGGCTGACGCGGCGCATTGCACCCACGCTGGAGAGTCTTGCCATCTACGACGATGAGAGCCTGACCGCCGCGCTCGCTGCGACGGCCAACCCTGGAGGTTCAGGCGTATGAACGTATTCCAGTCGCAATGCCTGATGAACGAGGTGGCGCTCGTCACCGGGGCGTCGCGCGGCATCGGCAAGTCGATAGCGGAACAACTCGCGCGTGCCGGTGCGATAGTGATCGGGACGGCTACGACGACTGCGGGAGCCGCCGGGATTTCTGAGCGCATGGCGGAGCTGGGCGCGCGTGGGCGCGGGGTAGTCTTCGATGTGCGTGACATGGCTGCCACGGATGCGCTGGTCGAAGGGATCGTGAAGGAGCACGGCAAGCTTTCGCTGCTCGTCAACAATGCCGGCATCACACGTGACACGCTCGCGATGCGCATGAAGGACGATGACTGGGGTGCGGTGCTGGACACCAATCTGTCAGGTGTCTTTCGCCTGTCGCGGGCAGTCATGCGCGGAATGATGAAGGCCAAGCACGGCCGTATCATCAACATCACATCGGTGGTGGGGGCGAGTGGCAATGCGGGCCAGGCCAACTACGCCGCGGCGAAGGCGGGCGTCGTCGGGCTCACCAAGGCACTGGCGCGCGAGGTCGGCAGCCGCGGGATCACGGTCAACTGCATTGCACCCGGCTTCATCGACACCGATATGACGCGCGCCCTGAACGAGCAGCAGACGCAGGCGCTGCTGGGGCAGATTCCGCTCGGCCGCCTCGGGCAGGCCGACGACATCGGCTCTGCCGTGGTCTTTCTCGCCTCGCCGGCGGCGTCCTACATTACCGGCGCAACGCTGCACGTCAATGGCGGCATGTATATGAACTGAGTGAATCCGTCGAGGCGCGCAGCATCGGCTGTGCAGTGCGCCTCTGTTAGAATCCGCGCGCTTTTTTCGCCGGCCAAGAATAGGGCGGTGCGCACCGGCAGCAGTCATTGCGCAGATCGTGGCGCACCCCGAACACACATGAGGCAGGAGGAGTCGATGGAAAACATTGAACAACGCGTCAAGAAGATCGTCGCCGAGCAACTCGGAGTCAACGAAGCCGACATCAAGAACGAGTCGGCTTTCGTGGAAGACCTCGGTGCCGACTCGCTCGACACTGTCGAGCTTGTGATGGCGCTCGAGGACGAATTCGAGTGCGAGATACCGGATGAGGAAGCCGAAAAGATCCGCACCGTGCAGCAGGCCGTCGACTACATCAACAGCCATCTCAAGAAGGCCTGAGCGGGACCGCTGGATACGTTCACCAGAGGCTCGATGTCAGGCAAGCGTCGCGTCGTTGTCACGGGCCTCGGTGTCGTCAGCCCGCTTGGCAATGACGTGCCAAGCACATGGGCGGCGCTGCTCGAGGGACGGTCGGGCATCGGGCCGATCACCCGCTTCGATGCGTCGGGGCTGAACTGCCGCATCGCGGGCGAGATCAAGAACTTCGACGTCACGACCGTGATGTCGGCCAAGGAAGCGCGCCACGTCGATATCTTCATCCACTACGGCGTCGCCGCCTCGGCCGAAGCGTTGAAGGACAGTGGGCTCGAAGTCAGCGATGCCAATCGCGACCGCATCGGCTGTGTGATTGGCTCGGGCATCGGCGGTCTGCCGATGATCGAGGAGAACCACACGCAGCTGCTCAACCGCGGACCGCGTCGCGTTTCTCCGTTTTTCGTTCCCGGTTCGATCATCAACATGATCGCCGGCACGGTCTCGATCCGTTATGGCTTGCGCGGGCCTAACCTCGCGATCGTCAGCGCCTGCACGACCGGCCTGCATTCGATCGGAGAGGCGGGCCGACTGATCGAATACGGCGACGCCGACGTGATGGTGGCCGGCGGGGCCGAGGGCTCGACGTGTCCGCTGGGAGTCGGCGGCTTCGACAGCATGAAGGCCATGTCGACGCGCAACGACGATCCCACGACCGCCAGCCGGCCGTTCGACCGCGACCGCGACGGCTTCGTCCTGGCCGAGGGCGCCGGCATCGTCGTGCTGGAAGAGTACGAGCACGCGCGGCGGCGCGGCGCTCGCATCTACTGCGAACTGGTCGGCTATGGCATGAGCGCAGACGCGCACCATATGACGGCTCCTGACATGGATGGACCGCGGCGCTGCATGCTGGCCGCACTGAGGAATGCCGGCGTCAATGCCGACGAAGTCGACTATCTGAATGCTCACGGCACCTCGACACCGCTGGGTGATGTCAACGAGACGAAGGCAATCAAGTCCGCCCTCGGCGAACAGGCCCGCGCCATGGTCGTCAACTCGACCAAGTCGATGACGGGCCATTTGCTCGGTGGTGCCGGCGGCATCGAGTCGGTGTTCACCGCGCTCGCGGTTCATCACCAGGTGTCGCCGCCGACCATCAATATCTTCAACCAGGATCCGGAGTGCGACCTCGACTATTGCGCCAACACGGCACGCGCAATGAAGATCGATGTCGCCCTCAAGAACTCGTTCGGTTTCGGCGGAACGAACGGGACCCTGGTCTTCAAGCGACATTGAGTGATCCTCGGCTGGACCGTCCTGCAGCCGTCGGCGCGGGAACGGCGGCTCTGGCTCGCAGCCGTGGCGGCAACCGCTGCCTCTGCCGGCGTGTTGGTCGTCGCGGCCCTGCTTGCCGACCCGCGTTACCCGGTTCGAGTCTGGGGCGCCGCACTCGTGTCGGCCGCGGCTACGGCCTGGGCGCTGTCGAACGCCCGCCCATCGTCCGGCCGAAGTCGAGAAGTGAGGATCGACGCCGAAGGCTCTATCTGGATGCGGACGCAACCCGCAGCTGGCGATTCGGAGTGCAAGTCGCGCAGTGTTTTCGTCGCCCCCTGGTTGATAACCTTCCGTTGTGGTGCCATGTTGGTCGCTGTCTGGCCGGATTCGCTGCCTTCGGACGCCTTTCGCCGCCTGCATGCCTGTGCGCGGTGGTCGGGTTCAACGGCCTACTCAAGCCAGTCGGCAGTTCCCGGAAACCAGGTCGACCCGCGACGATGACGATCTTTGCTGAACGGCGCTGCCGCGCCGGGACGATGGGCAGGCCTTGTTTCGGCCGGCCCGGATTCGCCCGCCGGGAGCCACCGTGTCTGATCGGGACATCGACCAGAAGCTGGTCGAACGCGTACAGCGTGGTGACAAGGCGGCTTTCGACCTGCTGGTCGTGAAATACCAGCGCAAGATCTTTCGGCTGCTGTCTCGGCTGATTCGCGATTCAGCCGAAGTCGAGGATGTCGCCCAGGAGGCGTTCATCAAGGCCTACCGGGCGCTTCCCAATTTCCGCGGGGAAAGCGCCTTTTACACATGGCTTTACCGCATTGCGATCAACACGGCAAAGAACTGGCTGGTATCCCAGGGCCGGCGGGCCCCGACGTCGACAGAGGCAGATGTCGAAGAAGCGGAAACTTTTGACGACGGAGAGCACCTAAGAGACCTGAACACGCCGGATGCGATGCTGCTGACCAAGCAGGTCGCTGACGCGGTGAACCGGGCGATTGAGCGCCTTCCGGAAGACTTGAAGACGGCGATCGTGCTGCGGGAGCTGGAAGGATTCAGTTATGAGGAAATTTCAGAGACCATGAACTGTCCGATCGGAACGGTCCGCTCGCGTATCTTCCGGGCGCGGGAGGCGATCGCCGAAGAACTCCGGCCCGTGCTCAATACGACGAAGGACCAGCGGTGGTAGGGTGGAATCCATGAAAAAGGCAGCAAACCCGGCGACTTCTCGACCGGATGACGAGGCACTGTCGAGCCTGATGGACGGCGAACTGGGCGCCGAAGAGGAGCATTGCCTGCTCGACGCCTTGTGCGCCGACGCGCGACTTCGCGATGAATGGGTCGCATTTCATGTCGTCTCCGACGCTCTGCAGTCAACGGAAGTTGCCGCCGCGCATTCATCGGCGTTCTGCGCCCGCATAACCGAGGCAATCACGCGCGAACCGGCGATCCTCGCGCCGCGTGCGCTGATGCCAGCGCGGTCGCCATTGCGCCGCTTCCTGGCGCCGGGGCTCGCGGTGGCCGCCTCCGCGGCAGTGATCGGATTCGTGGCGGTGCCGCTGATGCGGACCCCGGAGCAGGCGCCGACGGTCCAACAAGCGGCCGTACAAGCCACACCTGCTGCAGCCCCTGTTTCGGCGGCAGAACAGACCGCACGCCGGGCGGCAGCGACTGTCGCCAATGCCCGCGCTTTCCAGGCCTACCTGGTGGCACATCGCGAGTTGACGACGGGCGCGGCATTGCCGCGCGCGACTCCCTATCTGCGCACTACGGGCGAACAGCCCGACGGTCGGTGATGCAGCACGCTCGCTTTTCACCGCTGGTGGCGGCGGTCCTCCGTCGTTGGCTGCCAGCTCTCGTGGTTGCCGGCGGCGCGCTTGCAGCGGCCGGAGTGCCTGCGCAGGAACGGGCCCGGCAAAGCGGCGCCTTGCCGGTACGAACGGAACTGCAATGGATCCAGGCGATCCAGAAGGCCGCCGTGCGCGTGAATTACAGCGGCACCGTCGTCTACCAGTCGGACGGCGAGATGAGCTCGTCGCGCATCACGCATATGTTCGATGGGACCAATTCTCATGAGCGCGTGCAGACGCTGGATGGCAAGCCACGCGAATACATCCGGCTGCGCACCGGCAACAATGACGAAGTGCATTGTCTGATCCCGGAGTCGCGTCGCGTGGTCATCGAGCACCGAGCTGTCGAGGATCCGTTCCCAGGGCTGACCGGTGCTCCGGCCGAAGCGATCCTGGAGCGATACGACGTAAAGATCGGCGGTGTTGAGCGCGTTGCCGGCATCGAGTGCCAGGTCCTGACACTCGAACCGCGAGATGCCCTGCGCTACGGCTATCGACTCTGTGTGGACCGCGCGACCGGCCTGCTGCTGAAGGCACAGACGCTGGGCGAGGGACGGGAAGTGAAGGAGCAGGTCTCGTTCACCGACATTCGCATTGGCGAACGCATCGATCGCTCGCGTCTGAAGCCGGCCTGGCCCACCGAAGGGTGGACCATTGAGCGAACGGAGTACCGGCGCGTCGATCTCGAAAAGGCAGGGTGGCTGGTGCCAACACCCGAGGGATTCCGGCGGACCAAGGAAGTATTGCGTCGCATGGGATCACGCGACGCGATGCAGGCGGTTTTCAGCGATGGCCTTGCCACGCTTTCCGTGTTCATCGAGCCCGTGGCTGACGGCAAGGTGGCCGCAGACGCAGTCCAGGTCATGGGGCCGACCGCTGCCTACTCACGGCGCCTTGGCGATGCGCTGGTCACCGTCGTCGGCGAGGTTCCGCCGGAGGCCGTGCGAACCGTGGCGAATTCGGTGGAGTTTCGTGGCCCTCGCTGAAGTGTCTGGGCAGGGGTCGTCTCAAGTTCGTAGAGGAAGACAGGAATGATCAGAAAATTTGCTGCTGCCATTTTCGCCCCGCTGCTGGCGATTGCGTTGCCGCTGCTTGCATCGGGCGCGCACGCACAGCCAAGCCAGAACCTGCCCGACTTCGCTGATCTCGCGGAGCGCGCGGGGCCAGCGGTCGTCAATATCCGCACGACGGCCCGCGTGACTGCCAATGCCGGGGCTCTGCCGTTCCCTGACATCGACGAGAACGATCCGATGTACGAGTTCTTCCGTCGCTTCTTCCCGAATCCCCCGCAGCAGGGTCCGCAGCCGAGCCCCCGCCAGGGTCCAGGCCAGGGTCCCGGCCCTCGTCGCGATGTCCCCCGCGGCCTGGGTTCAGGCTTCATTCTCTCGGCCGATGGCTATGTGATGACGAACGCACATGTCGTCGAGGGTGCTGACGACATCACGGTGACGCTGACCGACAAACGCGAATTCAAGGGCAAGGTCATCGGCGCCGACCGCCGTACTGACGTCGCCCTGGTGAAGATCGAGGCATCCGGTCTGCCGAGCGTCAAGGTTGGGGATCCGAACCGGTTGCGAGTGGGTGAATGGGTCGTCGCGATCGGTTCACCGTTCGGACTGGAGAACACCGTCACCGCCGGAATCGTCAGCGCGAAGGCGCGCGAGACCGGAGAGTTCCTTCCCTTCATCCAGACCGACGTGGCCGTGAATCCGGGCAACTCGGGCGGCCCCTTGCTCAACATGCGCGGCGAGGTCATCGGCATCAACTCGCAGATATTCACCACGTCCGGCGGTTACAACGGCATTTCCTTTGCGATACCGATCGACGAGGCGATGAACGTGCAGCAGCAGCTGCGTTCGTCCGGGCGCGTGATCCGCGGGCGGATCGGAGTCGGGATCGAAGGTGTCTCCAAGGAAGTTGCTGAAGCGATCGGCCTGGGGGCGCCACCTCGAGGCGCGCTGGTCAATTCCGTCGAGAAAGATGGCCCGGCCGCCAAGGCGGGGCTGGAAGCGGGCGACGTCATCCTGCGTTTTGACGGACGCACGATCGAGCGTTCGAGCGACCTGCCGCGCATCGTCGGCGGCACCAAGCCCGGCACGAACTCCGCGCTGACAGTGTTTCGCAAAGGCGCGCAGCGCGAACTGAAGGTCACGGTCGGCGAAATGCCGCAGGATCGGCCGCGCACCGCCCGTGCGGCAGAGCCGACCAAGCCGGCGACACCCGCTAATGCGCTGGGCCTTGGCGTATCCGACGTGGCACCGGACAAGCTCAAGGAACTCGGTATCAAGGGCGGCGTCCAGGTGGATGTGGTCGATGGACTGGCCGCCGCGGCGGGACTGCGGACCGGCGACGTCATTACCCAGATGAACAGCAGCGAAGTGCAGAACGCTCGCCAGTTCAACGAGGCCGTGACCAAACTCGATCCGAAGAAGGACGTTGCCGTGCTCGTGCGGCGTGGCGAAGCTTCGCGTTTCGTGATCATCCGGCGCTGATCCGGCGCTGGTCCGGGGCCTTTGGCCGGGTCGCGGTAAAATCCGCGGCCCTACCGGTAGTGGGGGTGTGCCTTGCGGTCACCCCCATTTCTTTGTTGGGCGGCAGCCTTGCTCGCCGCCGACGCCACGAATCGCACTGCCGGAGACCGTTGCCGGTCTTTCCGGCGCAAAGCGCATGCAGCACATCCGTAACTTTTCCATCATCGCGCACATCGACCACGGCAAGTCGACGCTGGCGGATCGCCTGATCCAGCGCTGCGGCGGTCTGTCCGATCGCGAGATGGAAGCGCAAGTGCTGGACTCGATGGATCTCGAGCGCGAGCGCGGGATCACGATCAAGGCGCAGACCGCGGCACTCGAGTACGTCGCTGCCGACGGGCAGAAGTACAACCTCAATCTGATCGACACGCCGGGCCATGTGGACTTCAGCTACGAGGTCAGCCGCTCGCTGTCGGCCTGCGAAGGGGCCTTGCTCGTGGTCGATGCTTCGCAGGGGGTCGAGGCGCAGACGGTCGCCAACTGCTACACGGCGATCGAACTCGGAGTCGAAGTACTGCCGATCCTCAACAAGATGGACCTGGCCTCGGCCAATGCCGAAGAGGCCCGTGCCGAGATCGAGGATGTGATCGGGCTCGACGCCCATGACGCGATCCTGGCCAGTGCCAAGACCGGCATGGGACTCGAGGAGATCCTCGAACGCATCATCGAGCGCGTGCCGCCGCCGAAAGGGGACCCGGCGGCACCGCTGCAGGCGTTGATCATCGACTCATGGTTCGACAACTACGTCGGTGTCGTGATGCTGGTACGCGTCGTGAACGGCGCGATCAAGCCAAAGGACAAGATCCTGCTGATGGCCACCGGCGCCACCCACCTGGTGGAGCAGGTGGGAGTCTTCACGCCGAAGTCGCGTGCGCGTGAGCTGTTGTCGGCGGGCGAGGTCGGCTTTGTCATCTCGGGCATCAAGGAACTGCGCGACGCGCATGTGGGCGACACGGTCACCCATGCGGGCAAGCCCGCTGCCGAGCCGCTGCCCGGCTTCAAGGAAGTGAAGTCACAGGTCTTTGCGGGGCTCTTCCCGGTCGAGTCCAACCAGTACGAAGCGTTGCGCGACGCGCTGACCAAGCTGCAGCTGAACGACGCCTCGCTGCACTTCGAGCCCGAGGTGTCGCAGGCGCTGGGCTTCGGCTTCCGCTGCGGTTTCCTCGGGCTGCTGCACATGGACATCGTGCAGGAGCGGCTCGAGCGCGAGTACGACATGGATCTCATCACCACGGCGCCGTCGGTGGTGTACGAGGTGCTGCTGCGTGACGGCAGCGTCATGTCAGTCGAGAACCCGTCGAAGATGCCCGACCCGGCGCGGATCGAGGAGATCCGCGAACCGATCGTCGACGTGACGATCTTCGTGCCGCAGGAGTTCGTCGGGCAGGTGATCACGCTTTGCATTGGCAAGCGCGGCATACAGACCGATCTGACCTATCACAGTCGCCACGTGATCTTGAAGTACGAGTTGCCGCTGGCGGAGATCGTGATGGACTTCTTCGACAAGCTGAAGTCGGTCTCACGCGGCTACGCGTCGATGGACTATGAATTCAAGGAATACCGCGCTGCCGATGTCGTCAAGGTCGACATGCTGATCAACGGCGACCGGGTCGATGCACTGAGCGTCATCGTTCACCGGGCCAACGCGACCTACCGTGGCCGGGAAGTGACCGCCAAGATGCGCAAGCTGATACCGCGACAGATGTACGACGTGGCGATCCAGGCGTCGATCGGGGCCAATATCATTGCGCGCGAGGATGTGAAGGCGCTGCGCAAGAACGTGCTGGCCAAGTGCTACGGCGGCGACATCACGCGCAAGAAGAAGCTGCTCGAAAAACAGAAAGCCGGCAAGAAGCGCATGAAGCAGGTCGGCACGGTCGAGATTCCGCAGGAAGCCTTCCTCGCGATCCTGCAAGTGGAAGACAAATGAACTTTGCATTGATTCTCTTTGTCCTGACCATCTTCACCGGCATCCTGTGGGTCGCCGACAAGATGGTGTTCGCCAAGCAGCGACGCGCCCGCGCGGCAAAGCTGCTGGCCGACTTCGACAGCCGCAACGCGGCCGCCCTGGCCCGTAAGGAGGGCATCGTCGAGCAGGAACGGCGCAGTCTGGAAGACGGTGCGGTCCGGCAGCCGGCTTGGCTCGAGTACACCGCCAGCTTCTTCCCGGTGATCCTGCTGGTGTTCATGCTGCGCTCTTTCCTCTACGAACCGTTCCGTATTCCGTCGGGGTCGATGCTGCCGACGCTCGAAGTCGGCGACCTTATCCTGGTCAACAAGTACGAGTACGGCATCCGGCTTCCCGTGATCAACAAGAAAGTGATCGAGGTCGGACAGCCGAAGCGTGGCGACGTCATGGTGTTCCGCTTCCCGCTGAACCCGTCGCAGGACTACATCAAGCGCGTCGTCGGCCTGCCGGGGGACCGCATCGAGTACTTCAACAAGCGCCTGACGGTCAATGGGCGCGAAGTGCCGACGAAGAAGCTCGACAACTACTACGATCCGGACCGGATGCAGTACTACGCCCAGTTCGACGAGGTCCTGGGGGAAGCCAGCCACCGCATCATCGTCAATGAGGCCGCGCCGCCAGGACTGGGGGGAGGATTCCCCAACACGCACCCCGGAGCGTGTCAATACAGTGGCAGCGGGCTCGTCTGCACGGTCCCGGCGGGGCACTATTTCATGATGGGTGACAATCGCGATAACAGCGAGGACAGCCGCTTCTGGGGCTTCGTCCCGGACCAGAACATCGTCGGTCGAGCCTTTCTCATCTGGATGAACTTTGGCAATATCGGGCGTATCGGCAGCTTCCACTGACCGTCAGTGGCTTAAGTGACTGAAAAGAAAGGAAAAATGAAAAATCTACGAAACCGCCGGCGACAGCGCGGACTCAGCATCATCGGCCTCATCTTCATCGGGCTGATCGTGGTGGGCCTGCTCTCCCTGGGCTTCAGGACCGTTCCGGCGGTCATCGAATACATCGCGATCGAGCGCGCGGTGCAGAAGATCACGAATGAAGGTACTACCGTCGGCGAGATCAAAGATGCCTTTGAAAGGCATCGGACGATTGACGACATTACCTCGATCACCAGCGCGGATCTGGACATCACGAAGGAGGGTGACCGGATCGTCGTCGGTTACGCGTACACGAAGCGGATCCCGATCCTGGACAACGTGGCCCTCGTCATCGACTTCGCCGGCACGACGCGTGATCGCCAGCGCAAAGCGGCACCGTGACCGACCGGCCGAGGAACCGATCCGATGGAACTCGCGGCGCTTGAAGAGCGCCTCGGCTACACCTTCGTCCAGCATACGCTGCTCGAACAGGCTGTTACGCATCGCAGCCATGGCGCGATACACAACGAACGCCTTGAGTTTCTTGGCGACGCGGTACTGAACTGCGCAATCGCACAGATCCTGTTTCAGAAGTATCTGCGGCTGGACGAAGGCGACCTGTCGCGCCTGCGCGCCAATCTGGTCAAGCAGCAGTCGCTGGCCGACATCGCCGAGCGGCTGGTGCTTTCTGACTTCATGCGACTGGGAGAAGGGGAGATGAAAAGCGGCGGGTTCCGCCGCCCCTCGATTCTCGCCGATACGATGGAAGCGATCTTCGGCGCCATCTTCCTCGACAGCGGATTCGACGCGGCCAAGGGCGTGATAGGCAAGCTCTTCGACCCCGTTCTCAAGACTGTCGACCCGAAAACGCTGGGCAAGGACAGCAAGACGCTTCTGCAGGAATACCTGCAGGGCAAACGCATCGCATTACCGGTGTACACCGTGGTCGAGACACGCGGCGCCGCGCACAACCAGGAGTTCGAGGTCGAGTGCGCGATCCCCAAGCTCGAGATCAGTGTCCACGGCACCGGTCGCAGCCGCCGGGCGGCGGAGCAATCGGCCGCGAAGCAGGCGTTCGAGGCCGCCCAGCAGGCGATGCACCTGGGTCGCCGGACGCGAAAGAAGCCGGCCTCGGCAGCCGCAACAGCCACGGAACCTGTCGCGCCGACGGACGCAACGACCGAGAAGGCGGCAAGCACGGTCACGACCGGCGACCCGGCCTGATGCAGGACCCCGCGCGCCGCGTCGGCATGGTGGCCGTCATCGGCCGTCCAAACGTTGGCAAGTCGACGCTCATCAACGCGCTCGTCGGTGAGCGCGTCAGCATCACTTCGCGCAAGCCCCAGACGACACGCGACCGGGTACTGGGCGTACGCACGGATGCCGATGCCCAGTACATCTTCGTCGACACGCCGGGATTCCAGCGGCGCCATCGCAATGCGCTCAACAAGCGCATGAACGAAGCGGTCATGGGCGCCCTGGCCGATGTCGATGCGATCGTCCTCGTCATCGATGCGGCAGGTTGGTCCGCCGCGGATGAGCCCGTGCTTCAGCTGTTGCCGGCCGACTCCGGCCGCGTCATCCTCGCGATCAACAAGACCGACCTCGTGACCGATCGCGAGCGACTGCTGCCGCTGATGGGCGCGTCGATGAAGCGGTATGCGTTTCATGCCATCGTGCCCGTCAGCGCGGAAAAGGGGCGCCAGCTCGACGACCTGCTGAAGGAAGTGCGTGGGCTGCTGCCCGAGGGACTGCCGCTCTTCGACGCTGACCAGTACACCGATCGCAGCGCGCGCTTTCTCGCCGCCGAGCGGATCCGCGAAAAGGCGTACCGACTGCTGGGCGACGAGCTGCCCTACGGGATCGCCGTCGCGATCGACCGCTGGGACGAAAACGAAGCGCGCGCCGATATCGCGGCCACGTTGATCGTCGAGCGCGATGCGCACAAGGGAATCGTCATCGGGAAGGACGGTGCGAAGCTGCGAGAGATTTCACGGCTGGCGCGTGCCGACATGCAGGAGATGCTGGGCAAGGCCGTGAATCTCGAGGTGTGGGTGCGGGTGAAAAAGGGCTGGAGCGACGATCCGGCCGCGCTGCGCTCGCTCGGTTATGGCTGAGGCAGAGTCCGACCTGCAAATGGGGCAGGGTATGCCGCGCCCGCGCCGGCGCAGCTCGGACGTACGCGTGGATCACCAGCCGGGCATCGTGCTCCACACCTACGCGTGGCGAGAGACAAGCCTGATCGTCGAGGTCCTCACGCGCGACTATGGCCGCATGGCGCTGGTGGCGCGCGGTGCCAAGCGCCCGACCTCGCAGTTCCGGGGCATGCTGTCGCCTTTTGCGCCGCTTGCTCTGTCATGGAGCGGTCGCAACGAAATCAAGAACCTGGTGCGCGTCGAGTGGGTCGGCGGCCTGGCCCCGCTGCGCGGCAACGCGCTGCTGGCTGCCTTTTACGCGAACGAACTGATCGTGCGGCTGCTCGCTCGCGCCGATCCGCACGAGCGCCTGTACGGCCACTACCTCGACATGCTGCGTGGACTGGGCGAAGCACGACAGGACATCACGCTGCGCATGTTCGAACTCGAACTTCTTCGGGAGGTCGGCTATGCAGTGCCACTCGATCGCTGTGCCGATGGCAATCCGATCGATCCGGCAGGGCAGTACCGTTTCAGCGCAGAGGCCGGTGCCCATCGCCTCGGACCGCGCGAGCGCGATGACAGCGGCGCGCCGGTATCCGGGGCCACACTGCTGGCGATGGCACGGGGCGAATTTGGCGATCCGGTCGTCGCTTCCGAAGCCAAGGGGATGCTGCGGCAGGTGATTCGCTACCATCTGGATGGCAAGCCGCTCAACACCCGCCGCATCCTGCTCGACCTCCATCAGCTCTGAAGTCCATCCGTGGTGACCCCGTGACGGCGCTCAGCGTCAATCTCAACAAGGTCGCCCTCTTGCGCAACACGCGCTCGATCGGCATTCCGAGCGTCGCGCACGCAGCCATGCTGGCATTGGAAGCCGGCGCGGATGGCATTACCGTGCACCCGCGTCCTGACGGTCGGCACGTACGCGCACCCGATGTGGCGGAACTGGCTGCACTGCTGCGAAACTGGCCCGCCTGCGAGTTCAACATCGAGGGCAATCCCTTCCACGGACTGCTCGACTTCGTTGACCAGGTGCAGCCGCATCAATGCACTTTCGTGCCCGACGAATCCGGCGCATTCACTTCCGACCACGGGTGGAACCTGCCGGCGGATGCAGCGCGCCTGGAACCCCAAGTGAAACATGCGCGCGCGCTCGGCGTTCGTGTCAGCCTGTTCATGGACCCCATTGCGAGTGCCATGTCGGATGCAGCGGCGCTGGGTGCCGACCGCGTCGAGCTCTACACCGAACCCTACGCGCAGGCGTTCGGATCGGCCGAGCAGGCCGCCGTCCTGCGTCGCTACGCAGAGGCAGCCAACGCCGCGCGGGCCGCCGGCCTCGGCGTCAACGCCGGCCACGATCTCAATCTGCACAACCTTGCGGTGTTCCTGCGCGAGGTCCCGGGAATTGACGAAGTGTCCATCGGGCATGCGCTGATCGCCGATGCCCTGGAGTTCGGGCTGGCGGCAGCTGTCCGCAAGTACCAGGCCGAGATCCGCAAGGCCGGAATCCACGCGTGAAACGCGCCGCATGATCTTCGGCATCGGTACCGACATGGTGGAGATCGAGCGCATCCGGGCTGCCGACGCGCGCTTTGGAGACCGGTTCGCGCTGCGCATCCTGGGCGCGCGCGAGGTCGAGCGCTACCGACTACGCCGGGCACGGTCGAACGAGCGCGGCATCACGTTCCTGGCGACGCGCTTCGCCGCCAAGGAAGCGATCTCCAAGGCGCTCGGCCTGGGGATGCGACAGCCGATGACCTGGCGTGCCGTCGAAATCGTCAACGATGCATCGGGCCGGCCGGTTCCTCAGATCAGCAGCGATTCGCTCCGGCGTTTTGCACAGGAGCGGCGATTGCGCCTGCATGTGTCTGTCACCGACGAGAAGCAATTCGCGATGGCCTATGCCATCGCGGAAGTGGAGGAAAGGGCGTGATGCGGGGTCCGGTGGTGGTGGGAGTCGAGGGCGTCCGGCTGACGGAACGCGACCGTGCGCGGCTTGCGCATCCCCTCGTGGGCATGGTGATCCTGTTCAGCGCCAACTACGGGTCGCCGCAACAGTTAAAGGAACTCACCTCGGAAATACACGCGCTAGGTGGCGAGGATCTGCTCATTGCCGTGGACCACGAAGGAGGGCGCGTACAGCGCTTCCGCCAGGGATTCACGCACCTGCCGCCGATGCGTCGGCTGGGGGAACTGTGGGACCGCGATGTCCTGCTGGCGTGCCGGGTGGCGGCCTCTGCCGGGTTTGTGCTGGCCTCCGAACTGCGCGCTCACGGTGTCGATTTCACTTTTGCGCCGGTGCTTGACGTTGACTGGGGACGAAGCGGCGTGATCGGCGATCGGGCATTTCACTCGGATCCGCGGGTGGTCGCCATGCTCGCCGCGCACCTGACCCATGGACTCGCTCTGGCCGGTATGGCCAACTGCGGCAAGCACTATCCCGGCCATGGCTGGGCGGTCGCCGATTCGCATGTCGCCGTACCCCATGACGAGCGCAGCCGGGCCGAGCTGCTGGCGCGAGACGCCGCACCGTACCGCTGGCTCGGTCCGCAGCTCAGCGCCGTCATGCCGGCGCACGTGGTTTACGACCGCGTCGACTCTGCTCCTGCGGGGTTCTCGCGGCACTGGATCGATCTTCTAAGGGAAGAACTGGGGTTCGCCGGTGCCGTTTTCAGCGACGACTTGCTGATGGAAGGAGCCAGCACGCAAGGCTCGGTCCTCGACCGTGCACAGGTCGCCTTGGCGGCCGGGTGTGACCTCGTGCTCGTCTGCAACGCGCTGGATGCAATGGACGAAGTTCTTGCAGGGCTGCGCTGGCGGCGGTCCAAGGCCTTTGGCGAACGTGTACAGCGATTGGTGCCGCGCGGAGCCGCGCCGGAAATGCCTGAACTCGTCGAGTCTGAGCTTTACCGTCTGGCGAAGGCGGACCTGGCGCATCTGGGATAACTGCGCATAATGTATATTATGTCAACTTAAACTTCAATCGAGATGTCGTCAGCACCTCTTTGAAGAAAAAGGCCTTTTTGGCCTATCGCCCTATCTAAAAGTTGGTTTGCGGCAAGGGTCACGTCAAAAACGCAGTTTCCAATAACGTGATTCATCGTCCCGGCCGGGACAACCGAACGCGCCTCGTCTGAACCGCGGGGAATGCCCAAAACCGGAGCTTCAGACCGCCGGATCGCGGGCTGCGGCTGACTTGGTTGTCCCGCGAGCGACGACAGCCCCGCAGCGGCGAACGGCCCACAGACCGGTTATGCGCGCGGCCGCCGTGGGCAGATCCTGCGTGATTCGGCACGATTTTGAGGGGCTTGGGCGCTAGTTGTCCCGGCTGGAGCGCCCTAGCGTGGATCCCATGCACACGCGAGAAGCCGCCCCCGACAGCCCGCCGCCCTCCCCAAACGCCCTCAACGCGATTGGCGGTTCGGCGCCGGAAGCTCAACCCGTCACTCCCTCCAGAGCGCCGTGGGTCGACGCCATTTCAGCGCTCCCGGCGCGGGAACGCCGCCTGGTCGATTTACTGCGCACGATCTTCGCGCTGCCCGCAGGCGGAACCGGGCTGCTCGGACTGTCGCGAGCCCTGGAGCGCGCAGCGGAGCATGCGGGGCTTACGGAGTTGCAGGCCACGGCCCGCACGGTCGCCAGCCGTCTGCAACCACTGGTCAGTGCCGAGTCGGACCGAGCCCGGGTCCGGGCCTTCCCAGATGCCAGAGCAGCGCATGCGTTTCTCTACTTCACTCCCGCCGACAGTTCTGGGGACAGCGCCACGCCGATCGGGCGGGCGCTCGCCGGACTGCTGCTCTACGCCGTGGAGCATCAATTGCCTCTTTACCGATACGGCCATCAGCTGGTTTCGCTTCTTGCTCCGTCCAAGCCTTAGGCGATGGAGCCTTGTGTTGGCGTACCTTGGAAGGTCGGAGAGAGTGACTGTCAAGATTCGCGTGGCCATTGATTCCGAGGAGTCTCTGTCCCTGGATCCGTCAGCTCATCCGCAACTCACAGAGGGCGCTTCGTCCGTGTCTTTGCTATGCGCAGGCCTCAATCTCCTCCAGCTCGTCGCCGAGTGCGTCGCGTGCAATTGCAAGGTCATAGTCCTGCTGCAGGCCAACCCAAAATCCGTCATTTCAGACGAAAAAACCGCGAGAGGCGAAGACCTGTATCGGCGGTGATTGCACGGCGCCCCGCAACAATTTCGCTGATACGCGGCGCGGGCACATGGATAGATTTCGCCAAGGCGTACATGGAAATGTTCATGGGAACAAGAAATTCTTCCTTAAGGATCTCCCCCGGAGTCGGGTAAGGAACTTTGCGCATGTCTTTCACCTAGTGGTAGTCGCAAATTTCAACGTCAACCGCATCGCCCTTTACGAACTTAAAGCAGAGCCGCCACTGGTCATTGATCCTGATACTCCATTGGCCGGCTCGGTCGCCGCTCAGCCGCTCCAACTTATTCCCTGGCGGGGTTTTTAGCTCAGCTACTTCGATGACTCTGTTAAGGATTGCGAGCTTTCTCATGGCGACGTTTTCAATGTTGCGAAAGCGCGCGACCCGAGTTCCCTCGTACATCGCTCTCGTATCCTTGCACCGAAATGACTTGATCGCCACTTGTTCAGGATACTAACGCATCGCGTTATTAACGTAAAGCGTTAATATCACCTTGACCTGCACCGCCGTTGGGTTCGTCAGAAACGCTAGGCACGGGACGCATTATGGGTCTCATATGATTGATTTCGTTGGCCATTTCTGAGGCGGCACAGTCCTCTGGCGCCCACATTGGCGCGCTTCTGTCGTGCGATGCGACTTGGCCCGCGCTGCCTGCCTCCAACAGAATCACAGTCTGGGTTGACTCACGCGGCTCGAATGCCAGAACGCGAGTACTTGCAAGTCAGCGCCTTGCTGGTTGTAGTAGATGAAGTAGCCGACACGATTGAGGAACAGGCGTCGCACCCCCGGCGTTCTGCTTCCGAGATACGGAGCACCGAGGCGAGGCTGGCTCACCAGAAGCGCAACCGCTTTCCCGGAATCGGCGGCAATAGCTCACCAGGCGCCGCCGGCCGGTTCTCCGCCCACGAAGTCGCCGCTGTTCAAACCTGACTTGCCGCCCGCGCTGAGACCTTGAACCGAGGCGCCATACTCAACGCGGCTTCGGGAGCGACGCCAGAAGTTCTTCCGGTCCAACAAAGTCGCCACGCTGATTCAGCCTCGGCGCTCGTTCGAGAGTGCACGCTGCTTGAGCCATCGCTCGAGTGAGGCGTCTGCACAATCGAACGCCGCGAGTTGGTGACGCTCTGCTATCGGTTGCGGCGAGGAGAGAACGCCTCGTCTCTCTACTCCCAAGGAGCACTCGTCGAGAGCAGCCGCAAGAGCTGCGCGCTAGGGCGCGACGCAACGTCCAGCGCGGCTTGAAATCGAACAAACCTTGCCACATCCAGGACGGAAGACTCTTTGCTCCAACAAGACCTGTTCACCCTTCTCGCATGCTGCTTCGAGCATGAATTGCGAACGAGACTTTCGCTGCGTCGCCGCCGCTCGGTCGATCAGATCGCGCTGAGCTCGTTCGGCGCGAAGACGGAGAGTCGTGTCGCGACCCGATGAGACCTTTGCCATTGGTTCCTCGAACAACCTGCCCGAAGGCGCATGCGTACATTCGATGCATGCACACAGCAAGAATGTTATCGGAAGTGCACAACAATCAATAAGTTACAGTGGAAAATACTGATTTGACATTATCCCGCAGAGGTCTACTCCCCTACCCGATTGCGGACTCCTAGACCGCCGCATTCGGCCATCTGCCGTCGCTCACGCCGGCGGCTTCCCGGCAAGGTGAAGATCATCGCCGCCATCATCGACGGGCCAGTCGTCGAGCGCATGCTCATGCCTCTGGGTCTGCAGGTCCGTGCACCACCGCTGGCACCCGCGCATGAGCAGATGCCGCTGCAGGCGGCCTGATCGTCCGCAAACGCGCTCTCCCCCCTGACGAATCCGAGTTGGTGGCGGCGTACCGGGTCGAACTCGGTTTCGACTTGACGAGCGTCGCTGCCGACATCGTGCTGCGGATCACGCGCAAGCTGGAGGCAAACCCGGGTGAAAATGTGCTGCACACTGACCACCCCAACCCGAGCCACGTCCACCGAAGGCCACCCATGAACACGCCCATTTCCTCGCTGATGACTTCGCCGGCCTGGGCGGTCGGCATGGACGACACGATCGAAGCGATCGAAGCGATGATGACCCGACAGAGGCTATCGTGGGTCCCGGTCGTGGACTCGAACGACGTAAGCATCGGCGTCATTGCCCTGTCCGACCTGCTGCAGTTCCATATCCGCAAGGACGACCCGGCCAAAGTTGCCGCTTGGCAGATCTGTAGCTACAAGCCGATCTCGGTAGGCGCCGACACGAGCGTCATCGATGTGGCCCGGCTGATGGTCGAGCACAAGATCCATCACGTGGTCGTCACGCAGACCGATGGCATGGTTGGCGTCGTTTCGGCACTTGATTTCGTGCGCCGCTTCACTCTGGACAGCGACCAAGCAGGTGACTGGCCAGCAGGCACGCCGGAATCCAAGACAAGCCCATGAAAGTCTGGTTCGCCAGTTTGCCGAAACTGGCGCTGGCCCGGCACCACCTGAGCGTCCGGAGGAATCTGCGCATCTGTACCTACTGCACCTCGGCGTGCCCGCGGTGCCCGATCAACGGCTACTGTCGACCCCAAGCACCCCCAAAGACCGAAATCTGAGCGTCGACTATCGGGGCCGGTCCCACGGCCTTTGAACGACCTCTCCTCAGGCTCCACTGGCGACCCGCCACCGGCCGACGTAGCCGTTCGACCTCGAATGCCGCCGGCGCTTGCCTCACGTGCCGAGCGCCGCCTGCGCCGCCGCCAGGCGGGCGATCGGCACTCGAAACGGCGAACAGCTCACGTAGTCGAGCCCGGCCCGGTGGAAGAAGGCCACCGAGGCCGGGTCGCCGCCGTGTTCGCCGCAAACGCCGACCTCGATGCCCGGCCGCACCGAGCGGCCCTTCTGCACGGCCATCTCGACGAGCAGGCCGACGCCTTTCTGGTCGATCGTTCGGAACGGGTCGTGTTCGTACATGCCGCGCTTCAGGTACTCGGGCAGGAACTTGCCGGCGTCGTCGCGCGAGAAGCCCATCGTCATCTGCGTCAGGTCGTTGGTGCCGAAGGAGAAGAACTCGGCTTGCTTGCCGATGCTGTCGGCCACCAGCGCGGCGCGCGGCGTCTCGATCATCGTGCCGAGCAGGTAATGCAGGGTCTCGCCGCGCTCGGCGAAGACCTGCGCGCCGGTTTTGCGAATGACGGCGGCCTGCGCATTGAATTCGCGCACCGTGCCCACCAGCGGCACCATGATCTCGGCCTTGACGTCGAAGCCTTTGGCCTGCATGTTCGAGGCCGGCCTCGAAGATGGCGCGCGCCTGCATCTCGGTGATCTCGGGGTAGGTGATGCCCAGCCGGCAGCCCCGGTGGCCGAGCATCGGGTTGAACTCGTGCAGATCTTCCACGACGCATCCTGATCTTGCCCGGCGAGACCTTCATCTCCTTGGCCAGCAGGCGTTGCCCGGCGTCGTCGTGCGGCAAGAACTCGTGCAGCGGCGGGTCGAGCAGGCGGATCGTCACCGGCAGGCCGCTCATCTCGCGGAACAGGCCTTCGAAGTCGCCGCGCTGCATCGGCAGCAGCTTCGCCAGCGCCTTGCGGCGCCCGGCCTCGTCGTCGGCCAGGATCATCTCGCGTACCGCGTTGATGCGCTCGCCTCTCGAAGAACATGTGCTCGGTGCGGCACAGCCCAATGCCGGTGGCGCCGAAGTGGCGCGCCACCTTGGCTTCGTCGGGCGTGTCGGCGTTTGTGCGCACCTCGAGCCGCTTGTAGCGGTCGGCCAGCGCCATCAGCGCGCCGAAGTCGCCGCTGAGTTCGGCGTCCTTGGTGGCGATGCGGCCGGCAAAGACCTCGCCGGTGGAACCGTTTAGCGAAAGCCACTCGCCTTCGTCGTAGGTCGCATTTCCGATCGTCATGGTGCGGGCCTGGGTGTCCACATGCACCGCACCGGCGCCAGACACGCAGCACTTGCCCATGCCGCGCGCCACCACCGCGGCGTGCGAGGTCATTCCGCCGCGCGCGGTCAGGATGCCCTTGGCCACACTCATGCCGCGCAGATCTTCAGGCGAAGTCTCCTGGCGCACCAGAATCACTGCCTTGCCCTGCTTGACCCATTCCTCGGCTTCGTCGGCGAAGAAGACGATCTGCCCGCTCGCCGCGCCGGGCGAAGCCGGCAGGCCGCGCGCGATGACGCTCGATGCCTTCAGCGCCTGGGGATCGAAGATCGGATGCAGCAGTTCGTCCAGCCGGTCCGGGCTGACGCGCAGCAGCGCCGTCTTCTCGTCGATCATTCCCTGCTGCAGCATCTCCATTGCGATGCGCACCATCGCAGTACCGGTGCGCTTGCCGTTGCGCGTCTGCAGCATCCAGAGCTTGCCCTCTTGGATCGTGAACTCGAGGTCCTGCATGTCGTTGAAGTGGTTCTCCAGCGTGGTCTCGGCCTGCAGCAGGTGGCGGTAGATGTCCGGCATCAACTCTTCCAGCGACGGATACCTGGCGTGCCGATCGTCCTCACTCACCAGCGCCAGTTCGGCCCATCGGCGCGAGCCCACGAGCGACACCTGCTGCGGCGTGCGAATGCCGGCCACCACGTCTTCGCCCTGGGCATTGACAAGGAACTCGCCGTTGAAGGTCTTCGCCGGTGCCGGCGTCACGGGAGAAGGCCACCCCGGTGGCGCTGCTGTCGCCGAGGTTGCCGAACACCATCGCCTGCACGTTCACAGCCGTGCCCCAGGACTGCGGAATGTCGTTCAACTCGCGATAGACCTGCGCGCGGTCGTTGTTCCAGCTTTCGAACACCGCGACCACGGCGCCCCACAGCTGCTCCCACGGGTCGGTGGGGAAGTCGCGGCCGATGCGGGCGCGAATGAGCGCCTTGAAACGCGCCACGAGTTCCTTCAGGTCATCGACATCGAGCTCGGTGTCGAGCTGCACGCCCTTCTTGTCCTTGACCATCTCGATGACCACCTCGAACGGGTCGTGGTCTCCTTGGAGACCGGCTTCAGGCCCATCACCACGTCGCCGTACATCTGCACGAAGCGGCGGTATGAATCCCAGGCGAAGCGCTCGTTGCCGGCCTTGGCCGCAAGGCCGACAACGGCCTCGTCGTTGAGGCCCAGGTTGAGGATGGTGTCCATCATGCCCGGCATCGAGGCGCGCGCGCCGGAGCGCACCGACAGCAGCAGCGGGTCGGCGGCATTGCCGAACTTCTTGCCCATCTCGCCCTCGACGAAGGCCACCCCCTGCTGCACCTCGACCTCGATCAGTTTGAGCGCCACTTCCTTGCCCTTCTCGGTGAATACGGTGCAGGCTTCGGTGCTGATGGTGAACCCTGACGGCACGGTGATGCCAAGGCGGCACATCTCGGCCAGATTGGCGCCTTTGCCGCCGAGCAGGTTCTTCATCGATGCGGCGCCATCGGTCCGCGATGTACCAAACAGAAAGACGTAGGCTGTGGACATGGGGAGCTGCGTGGAAACGGGTTGTGCGACGGCGGTGCCGGATGTTCAGGCATCCCGGACACGCCAGCTTTGAGCGATATCAACTGCATGGCAGCAGTCGCTCTCGCCGAGCTGCCGAGCCTTAGTGGCAAGTGAGCATCGATGGGGTGACGAGCACAACGTAGTGCTCGGTGACGCTGAAATGGGCGCGGTCTTTCGCGGGGTCGACGCCGGCCTGGAAGCAGTCGCCGACGACCGCAAGTCGCTGTAGCAACTGTGCCGCTACATCACCCGCCCGGCGCTGTCACGCTTGCCTGTGCCTGCACTTTTCACGAGGCACAGCCGCGCGAGCGACTGCTTTGCGTCAACCAATTCAGGCCAGCGAGCGTCAGGGGTGGGTCGATAACGCGCTTCACCGCCCTGCCCGATTCTTGACAGTACGCCCCGAAGGCCAACTCCCCTGCCCTACGAGATGCGCCTGGAGGTCTGCTTGGAGGACAAAGCGGTCAATTTGCGGCGTGCGTTTGCCGGCCGTACGCGA
>CAVWFH010000028.1:0-132974 GCA_963754065.1 uncultured beta proteobacterium
ACGCTTCGCTCGGCGGGGCCATTGCGCGGTTCACCAGCCTGCTAGGCCTTGCCCGCGACTGCCGCAGCGGTACGCGCCCGTGATGCGGCCTGTCGCGCAGGGGAGGTCTTCGGGCCGGCACCGCGCTTGGGACGTGGCGCCGCGTGACGCGGGGCCGCGCCGGCCTTCTTGGCGCGGGCCTCGGCGCGGGCGTACGCCCGTGCGCGGCGCGCCCGCTCGGCCAGTGCGAGGACGCGCACGCGCGCGATGTCGTCGTCCGAGAACGGCCCGTTCACCCCCGAGATCGCGGCCAGCTTCATGCCGTGCTTCAGCCCCAGCTTGTAGATCTCGCGCACCTTTTCCCACTCGATCGCGCGGCCGACCGTGAAGTTCTCGAAGCGGCCTTCGAGCGCCAGCACGATCGTCTCGGCCAGGCAGGCGTAGGCGACGTTCTTCGGCAGGCCGATGTTCTTCATCGATACGTCGCCCGGCAGCTCGATCTCGCCGGACTCGATCACCAGCACGTCCGGCCGCTTGGCCACCTCTTCCGGCGGCAGGTCCAGCGGCCGTGCGACATCGGTGATGACGCAGCCGGGCTTGACCTTCATGATGTCGAGGACCTTCTTGCCGGCGCCGGAGGTGGCGGTGACGATCATGTCCATGTCGGCAATGTCCTTGTCGGCACGCGCCGACAGGAACATCTTCGCCTGTGGCGTTTCCTTCAGGATCGACTCCTTCAGCGCCAGCAGCTTGGCGGTCTCGGGCGAGACCAGGTAGACCTCCTCCGCCACCTGGACCAGCAGCCGCGCGCACACCGAGCCGATGGCGCCGGTGGCCCCCACCACCATCGCCTTGAACTTCACCTTCTCCCGGCCATCTGGCCGCCGCACCAGGCCGAGCTTGAGCACGGCGTCGTGCGCGGCCCACAGCGCACCGGAGGCGGAGTAGCTGTTGCCGGTCGTGATGGGCAGCGGCGCGCGCTTGGCCACCGTGGCGCCGGCGTCACCCACCACCTTGGTGAAGGCGCCCAGTCCCATGATCTGTGCGCCGAGCTTCTTGGCGATCTTGGCCGCGTCGAGCAGCCGCCGGTAGGTAAATTCGGGGCTGCGGCTCATGATCTCGCGCGGCGTGCCGCCGACCGAGATCAGCCAACCCTCGGCCTCCACGCCAGTGGGCGAGCGGATGCCGGTGACGTGCGAGTACACGAACGGTGGCGCGAAGGCCATGATCTTCTCGAGCGAGTCCATGAACACCGGCGGCGACACGCGAGACAGCAGGTCGATCTGCTTGACTGTCTTGAAGTACTCTTGCGACAGCGGATGGATCACGAAGGCGAAGCGGTTGACGCGGCGAAAGCCGTTCGGATAGATGATGCGCGGCTCGATGCCGAGGTCGGTAATGATCTCGAGGTAGTCGTCCTCGAGGAGCTCGTCCGGCTGCTTGCCGGTGGCGGCGATGATCATTGCGTCAAGCAGGTTGGGCGCTAGAACGTGGTCGAACAGGAACGGTGCCCCGTCGACGATCAGGTTGACGCCCTTGTCGCGGAACTGCTCGATGCGCTCGTCGTTGACCGTGCTGGTGATGATCGTCTTGCCGGCCAGGTCCTCGAGGCCAAAGGCGTCCAGCTCGTGCACGGGGGCGACGATCACGGTGGCGCTCTGCATCGCCTTTCTTAGAACGTGCCTGCTCCAGTCGCTCAGCACGCCCTCGGCCAGCACGCGCGGTGGTTCCCAGCCTGACACGTAGTGCGCGCCACGCTGGTAAAGCGCAAGCGCATCGAGCGACGTCAGCAGCTTGGGCACACCCAGTTGCAGCACCGGGTCGGCGAACTGGACGTTGTCGGTGTACTCGGCCATCGAAGCGGCCAGCTTCTGGTTCGCGGTGCCCGAGAAGAACAGCACCTTGGCGTTGTTGAAGTACTGGCCCAGCGCGATCTGCGTGTGGCGTACGGCCCACTCGAGGAAGATCTCGCCCAACCGCTCGCCGCTCGTCACCGGGCTCGCCTTGACCTTGGCCGCGAGGCGGACCGCGTCCTGCGCTTGCCGGCGCAGCCAGCCGCCGCCGTTACCCTCCTTGGCTACGCCCAGGCCGATCGCATCGGCCTTGCCGTCCCATTGCCTGACCAGCTTCTCCGCCGTGGCCAGGCTGCCGTCGGTGCCGAGCCGGCGCACCGTCAGGTGCTGGCCGAGAAACTGAGAGCTGAATCTAAAGTCCTGGCTGCTCGCGCCAAGGCTGATGCTGATCACGTTTTTCATGATTTTTCCGTGACGAACCGTTGTCTCCTGAGCAGACTTGATCGTGCCCAGCAGGTTGAAAGGGCCAACGTCGCGCTTCGGAGCGCGCCTGCACCTCGCAGTCAAGCACAGTGAACACGGAGGTTCTTGATGACAAACAGGCTTGGCGACTTGACCCGCACAATCGGGCTGCCTGTGGTCAAGAAGGCGGCCGGCGTGGCCACGCGCCTGCTGCCGATCCCACAGCCGACCTTGCTAGTCGGCCCTGGCGCGAGCGCGCGGCTGGGCCAGGCGATCGCCGCTTTTGGCCACCGCAAGATCCTCGTCGTGTCCGACGGCCTCATCGCAAAGCTCGGCCTGATGAAGTCCTTCCTTGACGCGCTGCAGGCCGGCGGTACTGCCGTGCTCGTCTACGACGAGATCACGCCGGATGCGCCGATCCCGCTTATCGAGAAAGGCATCGACCTGTACCGCCGCAAGGGCTGCGACGCGATCGTCGCCTTCGGCGGCGGCTCGGTGATGGATGCGGCCAAGACCATCGGCCTGGCCGCCGCGAACAACAAGCACCCGCGCAAGCTGGTCGGCTACTTCAAGGGCCTGCATGCGCCGCCGCCGCTGTACGCGGTTCCGACCACCGCTGGCACCGGGTCCGAGGTCACGGTCGCCGCGGTGATTTCCGACCCCGCGCACGAACGCAAGCTCGTGATCGCTGACACGCGCATCGTGCCGCAGATGGCGGCGCTGGACCCGCTGCTGATGGCAGGACTGCCGCCGGCAGTGACCGCCGCCACTGGCATGGACGCGCTGACGCACGCGGTGGAGGCCTACCTGGGAGATTGGTCGACCGAGTTCACCGACCGCATGGCGCTGTCGGCGGTGGCAATGATCTTCGAAAACCTGCCGCGCGCCTATGACCGGGGCGACGACCTAGTGGCTCGCGAGCAGATGGCGCTTGCCTCCACCTACGCCGGCATGGCATTCACCCGCGCCAACGTCGGCAACGTGCACGCGATCGCACACCAGCTCGGCGGCAAGTACCACACGCCGCATGGCCTGGCCAACGCAATCATGCTGCCGCACGTGCTGCGCTTCTCGGCCAGCGCGACGGTCGACCGGCTGGCTACGTTGGCGCTGCGCGCCAAGGTGGGTCGCCTTGGCGATTCGCGCGAGGAACTGGCGCGCACGTTCCTCGACAGCGTGGACACCCTCAGCCGCACGGTCGGCATCCCGCGCACGCTGGAGGCGCTGCGCGAGGCCGATATTCCGGCCCTGGCCAAAGCCGCCTGCCACGAGGCCGATGCCAACTACCCAGTGCCGCGCGTGATGCTGCAGGCCGACTGCGAGGCGCTGCTGCGCAAGGTGCTGCCGGTGCGCGGCGCTCGGGTGTCGAAGGCCGCGACGGCCGGGTCGTTGAAGTCGGCGCAGCCGGCCGCCCGCAAGGCGAGCGCGCGCAAGGTCGCGCCGGCGCGACCCGCCCGGCGCCGCACCACAGCGCGCACTGCGGCGTGAGCGGAACGCTGGCCGACGTCCAGCATTTGCTGACGCAAGTCACGCAGGAACTTGAACGGGTCAGGGCACTGATGGAGATCGAGCACCGCCGCTTTTGAAGGCATCGGGCCCGTGAGTCGATCCGCAAGAAACCCGGGCTCAGAGACGTCTGCGAACTGACGTAGATTGGTTGCCCTCGCGGTCCGCTTCTGGGCAATTCTTCCAGTGTCCCGCCGCGGCCGCTTCTGGCCGAAATCCGCACGTCCACGGATCCTGCAATTCGTCAATGCGGAGCAACGAGGCGCACAACGGCCAGGCGGCCGTCCGTTCGCCATAAATCCCCGCCTCCATTTCGCCCTTCGTGCTGTTGATGAAAGTCGTCGATCCATTCGATGCCAGTCGCCCAATGCACACGCACGATTTCGGCGGCGACTCGATCTCGCTCCGCGTCGACGTCCGGACTGATGTGATGCGTAACCTGACCGGTCGTGTAGCTCAACCCGGCGCGCTCGTCATAGGTGACCGATCCAAACCAGACCGGCAGCCCGTTGCGCTGTTGATTCCAGCGCCAAAACCGGACATGGTGGCGATGGCGCGGTCCGCCCGGCACGGGCTGCTCGAATGCCAGATCTTCCTTGCGCCCAAATAGATAAAGTGGGCTGACGGGGGCAGTGTCGTCAGGTCGACGCAGGACGGTGTCCACCGCAATCCGAACGCTGGATGACAAAGTGACCGGATCGGCCGGAAACCAACCTGCCGCCAGCATCGCTTTGATCAACTGCTCCTCGGAGCCCTCCAACGCAATGTTGACCGGATCGCCCGGATGACCGTCCGATGTATGTGTCACACGTGCCACGTCTGGCAGCGGCTTGGCGCGTTCCAAGTAGTACTTCCAAACCTCCGGCGCGACGAGGTAAGCCACAACGGCCCAGATCGCAAGCCCCAGCGCGATCCAGCGCCAGCGTCTGCGCTGCTTTTTCTCAGGCGATTCTTGATCGGCCACGGTGGACTGGGTTTCCCTTTGCGTCGGTTCAGGACTCTAGCGTGGAGTTTCCCCCTGGCGGCCAGCTAACAGACCTTGGCCACCAACCGGCAGCAGTCGGCCGGTGGTCAGGCGTTGTCGGTCAGTGGCAACTCGGTTGCTTGATGTCAATGGCGGTTGTTGGCCAGAGTCGGCTGGCAAAAAGCCACCGCAGACGCACTGAAGGCATAAGCCCAAGCCCATCATCTGAGTATTGGTCGCAGCTCCTCAAGCTTGACGAAGAGGTGCCACACGAGTTGCTCGTCCCATTGATGCGATGGGGATGCAAGTCCTTTAGAGCCGGGTCGTTGGAGTAACTGTCAACGGCATCCTTGGATGCCCACTCGACGAGGATCAGTACCGAGCGCGGCTCGATACTCCCGGTGGCGGCCTCACGAAACCTTCCAAAGGCAACTACGCGACCGCCGTGTGCTTGCACTTCGCCGGCAGAGCGGCGCGAATATGCCAAGTACTCTTCCTTTTTGGAGACATCGAAGAGGTTGAGCGCGTAGACCGGCCCGTACATAGGCGCCTCGTGGATCGAGTTATCAAGCGGCTTGAGCTGTCGCTGGCGATGTCGGCCATTGGGCAGATTCTGAACCAGCAGCTGACGGCAGGTTGTGGCCGTAGTGAGTCTAGATTGAGTCGAGGTCCTTCAAGAGAAGATCCCGCTCGTCCTTCTCTTTGATGGCACCCGCAAGCGTCTTCGCTTGCTCCTTGTGGGATCGGGTCAGGTCTTTGTCGCCGGCAGTCTTGGCCGCTCTGGCGAGCGCTTCATGCGCGTAGCCAAGGTAGAACGGCTCCAGTTCACCGCTATACGACATGCAGACCTCCGCCTGTCGACGCGCTTCGGCCGCATTGCCCAGCAACGACTGAATCCTCGATGCTTGCCAGAAGCCAACTGAAAGATGCTGGTTACCGCAGTCGGGGCGCTGCAACCAGTGATAAATCGACGCCTGGTTCAGCGCGACCATCAGTCGGTCATCTTCCGCTGTCCGATCTTTCTTCTCGATAAGGTCCCACGCGCTGTTGAAGCAGTGAGCCGCGAAATACTTGTGCGCCGCCGCGGCATCAAACGCGGGACTCTTCGCCTTGGGCATGCCTGCTCTCCGTCTGCTTTCGGGCGATTTTGGCGCCACGCGCTGACGGCGGCAACTCGCCGGTCACGGGCGCAATTTGCCCCGTCCCCGCGAGTGAACGCCGGTTGTGTTTCACCAATCGATTCAGATGTCACCTGAATTTTCACGGTCCCGAGTCGCAATCGTGAGGTGTGGCGGCAACGCCGCGCCGCTAGCCTTATTGCATGGTCTTTCTCGAATTGCTCGTCGCGGGACTCGCGTCTGGGTTTCTTGCCGGGCTGCTCGGAATCGGCGGGGGCTTCGTTGTCGTCCCCGTATTGATGCTCCTGTTGCCGCAATTCAACATCGCCGCGGACATCGCGCCCCAAGTCGCCGTCGCAACGTCGCTCGCGGCTATGGTGCCGACCGCGTTGTCAGCGCTGTTCACACAGTATCGACGCGGCTTCCTTGACACGAAGTGGGTGGCGCAACTGGCACCGGGTGCGGCGGCCGGCGCTCTCGTCGGGGCGCAATTGGCTCGACACATCCACGGCGCGTGGATCGCAGCCTTCTTCGCCCTCTATGCAGGGTATTTTGCGCTGAAGATGCTGCGCAACCGTGTCGTCGACCTTGAACAGTCGAGTTGGCTGACACCCATGATCCGTCGAGTGAAGTCGCCTTGGATTGGCCTTGGCATCGGCAGCCTTTCGGCGCTCGCGGGCGTTGGCGGAGCGAGTCTTACGGTCCCATACCTGCTGCTCGGGAAGGTCGACATGCACCGCGCGGTGGCCGTGTCGAGCGCAGTGGGACTGGCAATTGCCGCTGCCGGTGCGTTGAGCTTCGCCGTCGGTGCCAACACGGTCGCAGCAGACAAGACGTTGGTCGGCCTGGTTTGCTGGCCGGCCGCTCTCACGATCGCGTTCAGCGCGATCTTCATGGCGCCGCACGGCGTTGCCGCTTCGCACAAGCTGCCAGTGCAACAACTGAAGCGCGCATTCGGCGGTGTGCTACTGGCGGTGTGCGCAACAACACTTATCAAACTTGCTGTGCCCGCGCCGCAAAGCGCGGAAGCTGCCGCATCGGCTCACGACACAGGGCAGTGCGTTGCTCTAGGTCGGGGAGGCCGCGATCGGGCGCTTCTGCTGATGCGCGGCGTTGTCCGCACCCGGCCGACTCCAGGCTCGCCTTCAACAAAAGTATCAGCGCTCAGGCCCGGGCGGCGACCTGGACGGCAGAAGCACGGTCGACAGCGCGACCAGGATCAGCGCGAGTGCAACGTAGTCCTGCCACGACGGCCGTTCGCCGAGCAGCCACATGCCGGAGAACACTCCGAGCACCGGGATCATCATCACTGACAACCCGCTCGCCGCAGGCGGCAGCTTGCGCGCGAGCATCGACCACACGACGTGGCAGAACGCGATCGCCAGCACCATGTTGTAGGCGATCGATGCCCATTCGAGCGTTCCCGGCATGCGCCAGCGCGCGAATTCGAACATCGTCGTTGCGACCATCATCACGGCAAGCGTGAGCACGAGCATCCAGAAAGTCAGCGCGATGATCGGCATCCCGGTCAAGTGCCTGCGAATCAGGTGCGTGCCGTAGCCCCAGGCTGCCGCAGCGGTCAACATCAGCAGCGTTCCGAGCGGGGCACCTGCGAGAGAGGTCAGCTCGGAGGCGAGCAGCAGCACGATGCCGACCGCTGCGGCGAGCACGCCAAGCCAGTGCCGCGGCAGCGGACGTTCGTTGAAAAGCAGCAGCCCGAACACGACAGCCCAGACTGGCATCGTGTAGCCGAGGATCGCTGCGCGCCCGGACGGCAGCATCTTGATCGCGAGGATCGCGAGCAGGTGCCAGACAATCACGTTCGGCAGTGCGAGCTTGACGATCGTCGGCCACGCACCGGGCGGAACCCGCAGCGAGATCCCGCGCGCAACGGCCCACGCCCAGATCACGACCAGGCCGCCGGCGATGCAGATCGAGCGGAAGAATAGCGGCGGCAGTTGCGCAACGCCGAGCTTCATCACCGGCCAGTTCACGCCCCAGAACAGCGTGAGCAACAGCAACAGTATCAGGTCGCGGCGCGAGAGCTGGGACATCGCGAGTACGGCGGGAGGAGAAGTCAGGCGAGCGAAGGTCTGCTTTTACCCGACCATCAGCAGTCCGCCAACGGCGGCTCTCGGCCGACTGTAGCTAGCCCCAGTCCTCGCTCTGGCGCCCCTTCCTTACGCGCAGCGAAAATTGCAGCGACAGAGAAGGCTTGCATATGAGCTGGGATCCCAGAGGTCCGCCTTCAGACGAGCGGCGCTGCATGCACTCGACATGTGTAGCGCATCTCGATCGTTCCGCCCTCGGCGTGGGAATCGAACAGCTCGCGCAGTGCCGCCATCAATTCCGCGTGTCGCGGTTGACCGGGCGCCGGCAGATAGGATGCGGAGCCGGCCAGTGCCGCCAGCATTGACCAGTCCATGCGCCGAAGGTGGCGGAACTCCGCAACCGGCGGCACCTGGCCACCGAAGTACACGGGGATCGCGTCGGTGCCCTGGTGCCGATAACGGATCGCGAGGTAGTCGTTGCCGAACTCGACCAGCAGGGCGTCGTAGCCGGCGAGAAAGGGCGTGGCGGCCAGATCGCGATCGTTCCAAAGCAGAGCCGCCCAGCCACCCGGCCGCAGGATGCGCAGCGACTCTGCGCGAAATCGCCCGGGGTCGAACCAGTGAAAGGCTTGCGCGGCGATCACGAGATCGACCGCGCCGTCCGCGAGCCCGGTTGCATCGGCCGTGCCGTCGCGGGGCTCGTATTGGGCATGGCGCGCGAGAAACTCGGCGCTGGCGGCGCGCATCGGTGCGTTCGGTTCGATGCCGATCACGCGGTGGCCGGCCGCCAGAAACGGTTCGGCCGAGAGGCCTGTGCCCACGCCGATGTCGGCAATCACGCCCCGCTTGGGCAAAGCGGGCAAGGCGCCGATGCGTTCCAGATGCGTGACGACTTCATGCGGATAGCGCGGCCGACCCGCAAGGTAGGCCTCGACGCGGTCGGAGAAGCGTTCAGTCGAGTCGGCGCCGCTCATCGTGTACTTACAGGTCCATCACGGCATCGAGCCCGCGGTGCACGCCCGTCAGGGTCGCGACCTTGCGGATCGCCAGCAGCGCGCCGTCAACGTAGGGCTCCGCGCTGGAGCCCGCGTGATGCGCGAGGTGCAGGCGCTGTCCCGGCGCACCGAAGACCGCCTCGACGCCGATCACATAGCCCGGCAGGCGCACCGAGTGGACCTGCACGCCATTGAGCGTCGCGCCGCGCGCGTCTCGCGGCCCGCGCACCTGGTCGAGCGGCACGCCGGGGTCCGGCGCCTTGACCTGGCCGAGCCGATACGCCAATTCGCGTGCCGTGCCGGATGGCGCGTCCGGCTTGTCTTCATGCGCGTAGTCGATGATCTCGAAGTGATCGAGATAGCGCGCCGCGATCTCCGCGAATCGTTGCAGCAGAACGACCGTCAGAGCGAAGTTGCCACAGGCCAGCACGCCGCGCCCCTGCGCCCGAGCGACGGCATCGATTTCGTCGTAGTCGGCGTCGCCCAAGCCCGATGTGCCGACCACCACATGCGCGCCGGCTTCCAGCGCGGCGAGTATGTTCGCCTTGGCTCCTGCCGGCTTGGTGAACTCGACGAAGACATCACATGGCGTCGCGAGCGCCTCGGTGGCTGACGCAAACACTGGTACGGACAGTGCAGGGTCGCCGAGAACGGCGCCCAGCGACTGCCCCGCGGTCGTGCGCGCGACCGCCGCGATGAGTTGAAGATCCCGGTTCCTCGCGATTCCGCGCGCGATTGCCGAGCCCGCCCATCCCGTTGCTCCCGCCAGTATGACGCGCATGCCACCTCCGATTGGTTGTATGCGGGACGGGCGCCAAGCCGCCGCCCGAAGCTCGGCCCGCTACAAATTCCGCGCGATCAGGATTCGCTGGATGTCGCTGGTGCCTTCGTAGATCTGGCAGACGCGCACGTCGCGGTAAATGCGTTCGACCGGAAAGTCGCTGACATACCCGTAGCCGCCGTGGATCTGGATCGCATCGGAACAGACCCGCTCGGCCATTTCCGACGAAAAGAGTTTCGCCATCGCGGCCTGCTTGAGGCACGGTTGACCGGCATCCTTAAGCGACGCCGCATGGAGTATCAGCTGGCGCGCAGCCTCGATCTGCGTGGCCATGTCGGCGAGCCGGAACTGCACCGCCTGGTGATCGAAGATCGGCTGCCCGAACGCGACGCGCTCGCGGGCGTACTTCAGCGCGGCTTCGTAGGCTGCGCGCGCCATGCCGAGCGATTGCGCGGCAATGCCGATGCGCCCGCCCTCCAGTCCGGACAGCGCGATCCGGTAGCCCGTGCCTTCGTCGCCGATCAGGTTGGCGGCGGGCACGCGGCAGTTCTCGAACAGGATCTGCGCGGTGTCGGAGGCGTGCTGGCCAAGTTTGTCCTCGATACGTGCCACCACGTAGCCCGGCGTTGAGGTCTCGACGATGAATGCGCTGATGCCGCGCTTGCCGGCGGCCTTGTCGGTCACCGCCAGCACGATGGCGATATCGCCGTTCTTGCCGCTGGTGATGAACTGCTTCACGCCGTTCAGGATCCAGTGGTCGCCGTCGCGCACGGCGGTCGTACGCAGCCCGGACGCTTCCGACCCCACATGCGGTTCGGTCAGGCAGAACGCGCCCAGGTACTCGCCGCGGGCGAGCGGTACCAGGTAGCGCTGCTTCTGCTCCTCGTTGGCCCAAGCCATCAGGATCGAGCACACCGGGCAGTTGTTGACGCTGATGATGGTCGAGGTCGCTCCGTCGCCGGCGGCAATCTCTTCGAGGGCCACCGCCAGTGCGGAGTAATCCATGCCGGCGCCGCCGTATTCCTCCGGCACGGCGATACCGAAGGTGCCGAGCGCCGCCAGTTCCTTCAGTGCTTCCTCTGGAAACGTGGCTTTGCGGTCCCACTCGGCGGCGTGGGGGGCGAGTCGGTTCGAAGCGAAGTCGCGCAGTGCCTCGCGCAGCAGCCGATGCTCTTCAGCCAGCATTGCCCGGCTTCGACGTGGGGTTCGGATCGGCGTCCGGCGCCATGAGCACGCGACGCTCGCCAAAGGAGATCCACGAGGGTCGTTGACGCAGCACCAGCGCCACGATGCCGCCGGCCACCATCGCGCCGACGAGCAGCGGCCCGCCGCCGACGATGCCGGTCGTGATCAGGGCATTGGAGAAGCAGCGTAGTGCGCTGTGTGCCGGGCACCAGAGCCAGGCGATCAGCGTCGTGACCGCGATCCAGGTCAGTAGCGCGACCAGCAGCGCACGCGACATGGACTGCTCCATGTTGGTGACGCGCGTCGCAGCACGGAGGTACGACAGCACCGCAAACAGCATCGCCAGCAGGCCGGGAATCGCGATGAAGAGCCAGCTCTCCATGCCGGCCTCGTTGGCAAAGCTGCGCATGACCGGTTCGATGATGGCTATCGCCAGCCAGCTGCAGATGCCGTACACGAGCACGATGAAGACCTGCAGCGGCATCTCAGCACTTGTCCTGTGGGTTGCGGGCTGCGCAGGGGAGCGGCATCACTTCAGCTCCAGCTCCGCCGCCGTGCCGTCACTTCGATCTCGATCTTCATGCGCGCATCGACCAGGCCGCACACGATGGCGGTCGCGGCCGGGCGCGCGACTCCGAAGTACGTGCCGAACACCGGTGCCACCTGCTCGAAGAGCGCGGCATCGGTCAGGAAGTAGCGCACGCGCACGACGTCGTCCAGAGTACAGCCGGCCTGCTCGAGCGCGGAAGCAATGTTGCGAAAGCACTGGTGCGTCTGTGCGGTGGCGTCGGGATCAATGGTCATCGCAGCGTAATCGAAGCCCGTCGTTCCCGCGACGTGCACGTAATCGCCCTCGACGACGGCGCGGCTGTAGCCGGCCACGGCCTCGAACGCGGAACCCGAAGAGATCAGTCGCTTGTCGTTCATCGATCTACCAGGACAGTTGCTCGCCGTTGAAGTTGAGAAACTTGCCGTTCTGCGATGCATTGGCCGAGCTCAGCACGCGCCGCATTCCGGTCACGCTGGTCGCGGCGTCGATGTCGGCGCCCGCGCCGCCCATCTCGGTGCGGACCCAGCCCGGGTGGAACGCGATGCACACAATGCCGTGCGGGCCGAGTTCCAGGCTCATTGAGCGCAGCGCCGCGTTCGCCGCCGCCTTGCTCGCACGATACAGCCAGCCTGACGTACTGCTCATCAGCGAGATCGAACCCATGCGACTGGAAATCAGAGCGAGCTTGCCGCCGGCCGCGGCCAGCCCCGGCACAAGCTGCGGGATCAGCTGCATCGGAGCGCGTACGTTCGTGTGCATCACAGCGTCGAAATCCAGTCCGCCGGGCGCGGCGATGGCGCTGGTGCGCGGCCCATAGACCCCGGCGTTGTAGATCGCGACGTCGATCTTTTCGCCATGCAGCTGCACGCCGAACTCGGCCACCGTCGCCTCATCGACGACATCAAGCAGCAGCGGCTTGGCCCCGAGCTCGCGCAGCTTCGCGGTGTCCTCGGCCCGGCGCACAGTGGCGATGACCCGCGCCCCGTCGGCCGCGTACTGGCGGGCGAACTCCAGTCCGATGCCACGCGATGCGCCGATGATAAGGACCGTGGCCATGGCGTGACGTCAGCGTTGCGCCAGCGCGAGACGGGTCGCCAGGCCTGCGAACAGCGCAGCGCCCAGCCCGTTCAGCACGCGCCGTACCGGTGGACGCGTGCCCACGCTCCGCAGGCGCTGCGCGAGGACCACGAGCAACAGCAGAAAGAGGGTGCCGTTGAAGATGAATACGGCACCGAGGAACAGGAACGCCAGCGGCTTGTTCGGCGCATCCGCGCTGATGAACTGCGGCAGCAGGGCCATGAAAAACAAAGCAACCTTCGGATTCAGCACGTTGGTCAGGAAGCCCTGGACGAAGATGCGTGATAGCGGCGTCGACGCGGGCAGCGCGATGGCCTCGGCGGCTTGCCCCGGCCGCCATGCCGCACGGGCCATGCCCCAGGCCAGCCACAGGAGGTAGAGCGCACCGGCCCACTTGATCACCGAGAATGTCCAGGCCGAGGCCGCGAGCAACGCCGCCAGTCCGAGTGCGGCCGCCAGGGCATGTACGGTGCATCCGGCACTGATGCCGAGTGCCGCAGCGACGCCGCCCCGGCCGCCATGCTGCAACGTCCGCGTCACGGTGTACGCCATGTCGACGCCCGGGGTCGCGTTGAGCACCAGCCCGGTGACAACGAAGAGTCCGAGGTCCTGTACGCCGAGCATCGTCATTCGGGCCGGGTGGTCGAGGGCTTGCGCTGAGGCATCAGCGGTTATCTGTGTCCAGGGTCGACGGCCCCCGCGGAGTCACGTCGCGGAGCTAGCAGGATCTCCAGCGCGAGGGCGGTCGCTTCCCCGCCGCCGATGCACAGCGCCGCCACGCCACGCTTGCCGCCGGTCTTGCGGAGTGCGCCCAGCAACGTGACGACAATGCGAGCGCCCGAAGCGCCAATCGGGTGACCGAGTGCGCAGGCGCCGCCATGGATGTTGACCTTGTTGTGCGGCAACTTGAGTTCGCGCATTGCCGCCATCGTCACGGCCGCAAACGCCTCATTGACCTCCCAGAGGTCGACGTCCCCGGGCTTCCAGCCGGTTCTTTCCAGCACCTTGTTGATGGCGCCGATCGGTGCGGTGGTGAACCAGTCCGGCGCCTGCGCATGCACGGCGTGCGCGAGGATGCGCGCAATCGGCTTGCGGTCCGATTTCGCGGCGGTCGACTGACGCATCAGCACCAGTGCGGCTGCGCCGTCGGATATCGAGGACGCATTGGCGGCGGTGATCGTGCCGTCCTTCTTGAAAGCGGGTTTCAGTCCAGGAATCTTGTCGAGCTTGGCCTTGAACGGCTGCTCGTCCTTGTCGATCGAGACCTCGCCGCCCTTGCCCGCGACCTTCACCGGTGCGATCTCCCAGGCGAAGCTGCCGTCGGTGTTGGCCTTCAGCGCGCGCTCGGTCGAGGCAATCGCAAACGCGTCCTGCTCTTCCCGCGTGAAGCTGTACTTCGTGACGCATTGCTCTGCGAACACACCCATCGCCTTGCCGCGCTCGTAGGCGTCTTCCAGGCCGTCGAGCGCCATGTGGTCGAACGTCGTGAATGCGCCGTAGCGGTAGCCGCGGCGCGAGCCGACCAGCAGGTGGGGCGCGTTGGTCATGCTCTCCATGCCGCCGGCGAGCACTACGTCGGCGCTGCCGGCCACCAGCATGTCGTGCGCGAACATCATCGCGCGCATGCCCGAGCCGCACATCTTCGACAGGGTGACTGCGCCCACCGATTGCGGCAATCCGGCGCCGAGCACGGCCTGGCGCGCCGGCGCCTGGCCCTGGCCGGCCATCAGGCAGCAGCCCATCAGGGCCTCGTCGACGGCGTCGCCGGCGATCCCGGCGCGGTCCACGGCGGCGCGGATGGCGACCGCGCCGAGCTGGGTGGCCTGGAGCGACGTGAAGTCACCCAGCAAACCGCCGATCGGCGTGCGGGCGGCGGAAACAATGACGATCGGATCGTTCATGGCTTCTCCTCAGTGAACTTCGAATTCTGACGCATAGCGGCGCCGGAAGCGGCGCTCGGGGGGGTACGGGAATACGTCTTCCAGGTGCCCGGCCTGGATACGCTCCTTGCGCGCGTTCCAGAAAGCGGGCGCCAGCAGGTCAGCGTGGTGCTTCAGGAAGGCGGCACGGATGCGGTCATCGCCGAGCAGGAACGTGCCCCATTGCTCGGGAAACATGTCGCGCTTTTCCACGCGATACCAGGCCTCCGCGTTCATCTCGTCGTCGTCGTACTGCGACTGGGGCACCGTGCGGAAATTGCAGTCGGTCATGTACTCGATCTCGTCATAGTCGTAGAACACGACCCGGTTCAGGCGCGTGACGCCGAAGTTCTTGTACAGCATGTCGCCGGGGAAGATGTTGGCGGCCGCCAGTTCCTTGATCGCGTTGCCGTACTCCAGGATCGCGTGGTCGAGGTCGGCATCGGATGCCTTGGCGAGATACAGGTTGAGCGGGGTCATGCGCCGTTCGATGTAGACGTGCCGGATCGTCACCGTGCCGTCGCCGAATTCGAGCTGGCTCGGGCAGTAGGTGCGAAGCTCCTCGATCAGCTGGGACGAGCACCGTGCACGAGGCAACGTCACCTGCGAGTACTCCCACGTGTCGGCCATGCGGCCGACGCGATCGTGCATTTTCACCAGCTGGTACTTGCTCATGATCTGCTGGCGATCGGTGTCCTTCGGATGCGGGATCACGTCCTTGATCACCTTGAACACGTAGGGGTAAGACGGCAAGGTGAACACCGACATCACCAGGCCCTTGATGCCGGGCGCGATGACGAAGGAGTCGGTCGAGTGCTTCAGGTGATGCAGGAAGTCGCGATAGAAGAGAGTCTTGCCCTGTTTGGCGAGCCCGACCATCGTGAACAGCTCCGACGGCGGCTTGTGCGGCAATATGGTGCGCAGGAAGTCGATGTATGCCGACGGTGCTTCCATGTCGACGAGGAAGTAGGCGCGCGTGAACGAGAACAGCGTCGCCAGCAGGTCGGTCGTGAACAGTGCCGTGTCCAGGAAGAGCTGCCCGCGCGAGTTGCGCAGGATCGGTACCGCGAGCGGCGTGATGCGAGTTCCGTTGATCACGCGGCCGACGATGTAGGCGCCCTTGTTGCGGAAGAACAGCGACGACAGGATCTGGATCTGGCAATCGGGCTCCATGTTCCACGGGCGCCGGAACGCTTCGCCGCTGCGATGCGCCTCGCACACCGCGCGAACGATCAGCCGCAGGTCGCGCTCGACATCCTCCCAGCGGCACGCCAGCCCGGCGTCGATGACGATCTGTCGCAGCGTCGCGCGCAGGCCCGCCGACGGGTAATAGCTGCGATATGACGGGGGGTCCGAATCCATGTAGTCGGTCGCCACACCGGGCCGCACGAACAGGAACTGGTTGCGGTAGTACTCGCGATGCAGCAGCTTGGTGCAGACCGAATTGAAAAACGTCTCCGCACACTCCGGCTGGCGATGCTCGGCGAGCAACGACACGTACTGCTGCTTGACCGCCTGCCACAGCGCGTCGCGCTCGGCATCCTCGAGAGAGGCGAGGTCAAACTCGCGCTCGATGCGGGCCACGGCCTCGAGCACGCGCTGGTCGTAGAAATCGATGCGTTCGCGCGCCCGCGTGCGCATCGTCTGCCAGTTGCCGTTCTCGTACAGCGACTTGGCCTGCTGGGCGACGTAACGAAACAGCCGGTAGTGCCGGTTGAAGCCGTCGAGGATCGCGTGCGCGATGCGCGCAGGCGAAGGCATCGAACGGTCAAAGACCACATCGGCAACGGCGGACATTTTTCCTGTGGCGGGTTCTAGTGGGGTGAATGCCGCGGCGTCGCCGCGAGCCAGACCGCGAGCGCGCCGAACGCGCTACCCAGCACCCAGCGCTGCACGCGCAGCCAGCCGGGCCGCCGCGCGATCCACACCGACAGCGCTCCGGCGACGGTGACCAGCGCACCGTCGACCAGGGTCGAAACCGTCACGTGAACGACACCCAGCGCCAGGCTCTGCAGCAGCACCGCGCCGCTGGCCGGGTCGACGAACTGCGGGAACAGCGACAGGTAGAACACCGCCACCTTCGGGTTCACCACCGACGCGGTCAACGACTGCCGGAACAGCACGCGGTCCGGTACCGGGTCGAGCGGTTGCGGTGTGAAGCTGAAGCCGCTGCCCCGCAGCGTTGTCCAGGCCAGCCACATCAGGTAAGCGGCGCCGGCCAGCTTGATGGCATCGAAGGCGGCGGGCAGTGCCAGCAGGAGCGCCGACAGGCCGAGCGCCGCCGCCAGCAGGTGCACCAGCACTCCGGCCATGACGCCGATCAGCGAGAAGTAGCCGGCTCGGCGGCCCTGAGTGAGCGTGCGCGAGATCAGGTAGATCCACACCGGGCCGGGTGTCAATGCCAGCAGCAGGACCGCCAGCGCGAACAACGCCAGTTTTTCGTGGCCAAGCCCGAACACCGTCACCGCGTCCACTCCCAGTGCTGTTCGCGCACTTCCGGGCCCCATTCGGTGGAGGGCCGTTCGAGCACCTTGCGAAAGCCGAATTCTTCATACAGATGCCGCGCCGCATGCAGGGCATCGAACGTGCCGAGCCAAACGCGCGCGTAGCGCGCCGTCGCAAAGTCCATCGCGGCCTGCATCAGGCGCCGCCCCATGCCCTTGCCGCGCAACGTATCGGCCATGATGAACCATCGGAGCTGGGCCTGCGTCCGATCGGCACTGGCGCCGCCGTCGATGACGATCGTGCCGACGACGTGTCCGCTGTCGACAGCGACCCAGACGCCATCGCGCTGCGCGTCGTAGCGCGCCAGGAATCCGGCGATGTCCGCCATGCGGCCGGCTTCAAAGAACACGCCGAAGCCATGATCGCGCGCGTAGTACTGCGTCTGCAGCGCGGCGCTGGATGCCAGCGCACCCGGAAGCAGGCACGGCAGCAGGCGCGGCCCGCAGTCCATCGGGATTCAGCGCTCGATCGAACGGATAGAGCAGTTCAAAGCGCTCGAGATCGACTTCCATCGTCTCGTCGAAGCTGCGGCCGAAGGTGGCCAGCTCGCGCGTGAAGTAACGGCGATGGCCGTCCTTCCAGTCCGGCAACGTGCGATCGCCTTCGCCTTCGTCCCAGGCGAACGCCGCGTCGACGTCGGCGAAGGCCCGACGTTCGAGCACTGTCGTGCGGATCACTGCACGCGGCGTACCGTCGTGCTCCGTCAGCAACGAGTAGCCGCCGTCGACCGGCTTGATCTGTGGCATCTGGTCGTTGAACTCAGCCAGACCCGCGGTGGCCCGCTTGGGCCCGTGCAGCACCAGTTCGACCAGGTCGTGCGCCAGCGCCGGCGTGTCCCCGAAGTACCAGGCCTGGTAGGGCGTCGCGGGGTCGAGTCTTGTCGCAACGCAGAAGTCGGTCCAGACCTGCTGCACAGCGGCGGATTTCTCGACCGAGTTGTCGAGCGAGTGCGCGTCGTTCATGTCGGGCGACTCAGGTCTGGAGGTCGAACAGCATGCACGTGGTGGTGCCGTGCGAGTACAGCCGGCCCTCGGAATCGACCAGTCGCCCCTCGGCCGTCGCCATGCGGCGCCCGCTGGCGATCACCTTGCCTTCCGCGCGAACGGGTCCGGTCGACTCTGTCAGCGGGCGCACGCAGTGGATCTTGAACTCGAGCGTCGTATAGGCGCGTCCCGCCTCGCATAGCGTCTGCACCGCGCACCCCATCGCGGAATCGAGCAGCGTGGCATGGTAGCCACCGTGGACGGTCGCGATCGGGTTGTAGTGCGCATGCGTGGGCCGGCCCTGGAACACGGCCCGGCCGGGTTCGGCCTCGATCAAGTAGAAGTCGAGCGTCTGCGAGATCGGCGCAGTCGGGAGCTCGCCGCGGATCATCCGGCGCAGGAATTCGAGGCCGCTGATGTGCTTCAGCGTGTCCGCATCGGCCTGGCCGGGCGGCTTGAACCCGGCTTTGAGTTGATCGAGGTGGAGTTGCCAGGGATGCATGTACAAGCCTCACATCGTTTCGGCAAACAGCTCGCGACCGATCAACATGCGTCGAATCTCGGAAGTGCCCGCTCCAATCTCGTAGAGCTTTGCATCCCGCCACAAGCGGCCGGTGGGGTAGTCGTTGATATAGCCGTTGCCGCCAAGTGCCTGGATCGCTTCTCCGGCCATCCAGGTGGCTCGCTCCGAGGCGTACAGGATGGCGCCAGCGGCATCCTTGCGGATGTGGCGCACGGTATCGGGGGTGGCGCGGTCGCACGCGCGGCCGACCTCGTAGACGTAGGCGCGGCACGCCATCATCGTCGTGTACATGTCGGCGAGCTTGCCCTGCATCAGCTGGAATTCGCCGATCGACTGGCCGAATTGCTGCCGGTCGTGCACGTAGGGGACGACGACATCCATGCAGGCGGCCATGATGCCGAGCGGCCCTCCGGAGAGCACTGCGCGCTCGAAGTCGAGCCCGCTCATCAGCACCTTGGCACCGCCGCCTTCCGCACCGAGCACATTGTCGGCCGGGACCTCGACGTTCTCGAACACCAGTTCGCCGGTGTGCGAGCCGCGCATGCCGAGCTTGTCGAGCTTCTGGGCGACCGAGAAACCCTTCATGCCCTTCTCGACGATGAAGGTGGTCATGCCGCGTGCGCCCATCTGCGGGTCGGTCTTGGCGTAGACGACCAGCGTGTCGCAGTCGGGTCCGTTGGTGATCCACATCTTGGTGCCGTTGAGCAGGTAGCGATCTCCCTTGAGGTCGGCGCGCAGCTTCATGCTGACCACGTCCGAGCCGGCATTGGGTTCGCTCATCGCCAGCGCGCCGACGTGCTCGCCGCTGACGAGTTTCGGCAGGTATTTCGCCTTCTGCGCGGCGTTGCCGTTGCGCTTGATCTGGTTGACGCACAGGTTCGAGTGCGCGCCGTACGACAGCCCGATCGAGGCGCTGGCGCGCGAGATCTCCTCCATCGCGACGATGTGGGCCAGGTATCCCATCGCCGCGCCGCCGTAGTCCTCATCGACCGTGATGCCGAGCACGCCTAGATCGCCGAGCTTGCGCCACAGGTCCATCGGAAACTGGTCGGAGCGGTCGATCTCGGCAGCGCGTGGCGCGATCTCGGCCTGCGCGAAGTCGTGCACGGCTTCGCGCAAGGCGTCGATGTCCTCGCCAAGCTGGAACTTAAGTCCGGGAAGTTGCATCTCTGCTCCTCTCAGTTCCCCTCAATCGGCATTTGCCCGCCGCCGAACCGACCGGGTGCCCCATGGCGGGAGGCGAACGCGGTGGGCGCGCAAGCCATCAGATCTTTTCGTCCGCGACGCCATGCATCACCATCAGCGTCTGCTGCATCGTGGCCACGCGGGTCTTCCGGTCGCCCTGCAACGCCATGACATCGGCGCGCACGATCGAAAGGGTACGACCGGGTTTCAGTATCTCGCCGGTCGCCACCAGCAGATCGCCGGCCGCCGGCGCCAGCATGTTGATCTTGTATTCGACGGTCAGCACGCTGGCATCGGCGGGCATCAGCGTGAAGGCCGCATAACCACCGGCGCTGTCGGCAATCATGCCGACCACCCCGCCGTGAACGAATCCGTGCTGCTGGGTCAGGTCGTCACGCACCGGCAGCTCGATGACGCAGCGGCCGGGTTCGACCGTGGTCAGCCGGGCGCCGATCAGTCGCATCGCGGCCTGGCGCGCGAAGGAGCCGCGAACACGCGATTCGAAGTCGGGGTTGAGGGCGGTGAACACGGCCGGCGCGGTCGAAGACTGCAGCGTTGTCGCGGTGACGACCGCGGACCAATGACTCTACGGCCAAGTTGACGTTAACGTCAACTTGCTGTGCCTTCGGGTCCGGGTCGGCTAGGGCACGGCGCGGCCGTCGGCCAGCCGCAGTGTCCCCCGAATGAGCCGGTAGACGACCCAGAACCACACCACGGTGATCGCCAGCCCGCCGGCGATCGCGCCGCCGAGCACTTCCCAGGGCACGCGCACGATGTCGGTCGCCTTGATGCTCTGTCCCATCTCGATGGCCGACGGCAGCACCATGATGACCATGCCGGCGATGGCCAGTGCAAACCACGCCATCCACCACCAGAACGTCCGGATCAGCCATCGGTAGTGGCTGCCCAGAAAGGTTTCGGCCACATCGGCGCGCTTGAGGTACGCGATGACGAGTCCGACGAACGCGGGCCAGAACATGATGAGCCCGATCGTGTACAGGCCATAGGTAATGCCGAGCATCGTGAACTCGCGGGACGACGGCACGGCGGAAGAAGCGTCAGCAGTCATGGGCACTCACAGGCAGGCGGGCGAAGAATCCGCGAGGGCGCGTTCCGTCGCACGGCAGAAATGAGGGCCGCATCGTACCGCTGCCGCGTTTCGCTACGCTATGCCGGTGGATCGATCGAACCCCCGCACCCTCCTCAAGGACGTCTTCGGCTACGACAGCTTTCGCGGCTTCCAGCGTGAAGTGATCGAGCACGTCGGAGCTGGCGGCGACGCCCTGGTGCTGATGCCCACGGGCGGTGGCAAATCGCTCACCTATCAGATACCGGCGCTGCTGCGGCCCGGAATCGGCATCGTTGTCTCTCCGCTGATAGCACTGATGGCCGACCAGGTCGCGGCACTGGACGAACTCGGCGTCCGTGCGGCGGCATTGAACTCGACGCTGTCGGCCGCCGACGCTGCGGCCATTGAACGGCGCATGCGCAGCGGCGATATTGATCTCGTCTACATCGCGCCGGAGCGACTCCTGACCGAGCGCTGCCAGCGCCTGCTCGAACAGACGCAGGCCGGCGCCGGCATCGCACTGTTCGCGATTGACGAGGCGCACTGTGTGTCGCAGTGGGGACACGACTTTCGGCCGGAATACGGCGCGCTGGCGATCCTGCGCGAACGCTTTCCGGCGGTGCCGCGCGTTGCGCTGACCGCCACGGCCGACGCCCCGACGCGGCGCGAGATCGTCGAGCGACTGCTGGTCGAGCCGCGTGTCTTCGTTGCCAGCTTCGACCGGCCGAACATCCGCTATCGCATCGTCGAAAAGCGCGAGCCGCGCGAACAGTTGCTGCGCTTCATCCGCGACGAGCACGCGGGCGAGGCCGGCATCGTCTACTGCCTTGCGCGCAACACGGTCGACGAAGTGGCGCAGTTTCTCGCCGGGCATGGCATCAATGCCCTGCCGTACCACGCCGGTATGGACACCGCCTCGCGCGCCGCCCACCAGGCGCGTTTCCAGCGCGAAGACGCCTGCGTCATCGTCGCCACGATCGCTTTCGGCATGGGCATCGACAAGCCGGACGTGCGCTTCGTCGCGCACCTCGACATGCCGAAGAGCGTCGAGGGCTATTTCCAGGAAACCGGCCGCGCCGGCCGCGACGGCCAGCCCGCGGATGCCTGGATGGCCTATGGCCTTGCCGACGTCGTACAGCAGCGCCGGCTGATCGAGCAGTCCGACGCCGAAGACAACTACAAGCGCCTGTCGGGCGCGAAGCTGGACGCGATGCTGGCGCTGGCTGAAGCGGCCGACTGCCGGCGCGTGCGCCTGCTGGCCTACTTCGGCGAGGCCAGCCGCCCCTGCGCGCAGGGACAAAATGCGTGCGACAACTGCCTCACGCCACCGGCGCTGCGCGATGCCACCGAAGACGCGCGCAAGCTGCTGTCCACGATCTACCGCTGCCAGTCTGCCGGGGGTTTCGGCTTCGCGGCAACCCACGTCATCGACGTGCTGCGCGGCAAGGTCACCGACAAGGTGACGCGCTTCGGTCACGAACGCCTGTCGACGTTCGGCATCGGCGTCGACGTTCCGGAGGCGGAGTGGCGACTGCTGCTGCGGCACCTGGTGGCGCAGCACATTGTCGAAGTCGACCATGACCATTACAACGTGCTGCGGCTCACCGAGGCCAGCCGCGCCGTGCTCCGCGGAGATGAGCGCGTTGAACTGCGCATGCAGCTGAACGAGCCGCGCCGGCGCGCGAAGAGCGGACGTGTCGTGCCCACCGAGGGTCTCGATGACGCGGCGGCACGGGTGTTCGCACGGTTGCGCGAGTGGCGTGCCGGTATCGCGAAGGAGCACGGTGTGCCGGCGTACGTGGTGTTTCACGACGGCACGCTGCGCGCGGTGGCAACGCAGCGACCAAGCTCACTCGAGGCGCTGGGGCAGGTATCGGGGGTGGGTGCCGCGAAGCTGGAACGCTATGGCACCGCCGTGCTGCAGCTGGTGGGCGACGACGGAAACGGCTGAAGCGGCCCTTAGCCGAGCCAGGCGTACAGCAGGAACGCCCAGACGAGACCGCCGAGGCCCGCGCCCCAGACGATGCCGTGGGCAGCCGCCAGACCCCGCGGTGCCGGATCGGAACTGTCCGGCGGGGGGGCGAGTTTGAGAGCAACCGCATTCATCATATGAGCGCCATTGTCGCGCTGCAGAGAGCCGCGGGTTTCATCCGGATCAATCCTTGCGTACATGGCGGGTCGGATGCGCAGCCTGCCCAGTGTCCGGCCGGTCGATGGGGGCGGGACCCGGCTGCGCACCTAGCGCCGGCCCCGCTCCAGCAGGCGCCGGCAGTCGGCCTCGTGCTGCGCAATCTCGGCCAGCGTGACCTGGATGTCCTCGCGCTGCTGCTCGAGCGCGGCGCGGTGCTGGTTGAGCACGCTGAGGAACCGCTTCGCCTGTGCGGAAGCATCCTTCGGCGATTCGTACATGTCGATCAGTTCGCGTACTTGCTGCAGCGACAAGCCCAGGCGCTTGCCGCGCAACGTGAGCTTCAGGCGCGTGCGATCGCGCGGCGAGTACACACGCGTGAGGCCGGACGTACCGCTGCGGGCCGGGGCCAGGATGCCCTGATCCTCGTAGAAGCGGATCGCTCGCGGCGTGATGTCGAACTCGCGGGCGAGTTCGGTGATCGAGTACGAGCGGGTGTCGTGCTCGTCGGCGGCAGGCGTGGTGCGCGGAGCAACGGGGCGGACGCGAGCGCGCACGCGCGTGGTCAGGCGGGTCGGGTGGTCGAACGTCGGCATCCGCCGCGTAGAATCGTCGCAGTTGACGTCAACGTCAAGTCACTGCCTCTGGCACTCGCCGTCGCATGAATCCGAACGAGCACGAGCTGCACTACCCCTGGGCGGACGTGCCAGGATCCGGCACGTGGATCACCCTGCGGCCGGGAGTGCACTGGGTGCGCATGCCGCTGCCGTTCGCGCTCGATCACATCAACCTGTGGGTGCTCGACGACGAGTTCGACGGACGCAGCGGATTCACGATCATCGACAGCGGCATCACGTCGGACGAAACGAAGTCGGCGTGGGAACGGATCTTCGACGGCCGGTTCGGCGGGCGGCCGTTGCTGCGTCTGCTGTGCACGCACTTCCACCCGGACCATCTTGGCCTTGCCCACTGGCTGACGGCGGGCGGGGACCACACGCGCTGGCAGGCGCCGCTGTGGATGAGTGCAACGGAGTATGCGTTCGGGCGGTTCCTCGCGGCCGGCGGCGACGACACGAGCGGAGACGGCGCGGCGAAGCACTTCCGTCGTCACGGACTGGTCGATGACGAGTCACTGGCCCGGGTGCGCGCGCGCGGCTCCGGTTACTACCCGAAGCTCGTGCCGAGCGTCCCCCTGCGCTTTCGCCGCCTGATGGACGGCGACGAAGTTGCGATCGGGCCATCACACGGCAAGCGGGTGTTCCGCGTCATCGCCGGCTACGGCCACTCGCCGGAACACATATCGCTGTACTGCGACGAGGACCGGCTGCTGATCGCCGGCGACATGGTGCTGCCGCGCATCTCGACCAACGTCAGCGTCTTTGACGTCGAGCCCGAGGGCAACCCCTTGCCGCGCTACCTGCATTCACTCGATCGTCTGCTGCTGCTGCCGTCCGATACGCTGGTGCTGCCATCGCATGGCAAGCCGTTCACCGGACTGCACCAGCGCATCGCGCAGCAGCACGCGCACCACCGCGAGCGACTGGCCGAAGTGCTCGCTGCCTGCGCCGTTCCGCAGACGGCCGCGAGCATCGTGCCGGTGCTGTTCAAACGCACGCTCGACCTGCATCAGACCACCTTCGCGCTCGGCGAAAGCCTCGCTCACCTGCACGCGCTGTGGTACGACGGTGCCGTGGAACGCGTCGAGCGCAATGGGGTGTTCGAGTTTGCGCGGCCCCACGCGGCACACTGAGTTCGGAGTGACACGATGAAGCGACGCAGGGGCACCGACCTTGTCAGCGCGGGGCGCGACCCGCGCACCAGCTTCGACTTCGTCAATCCTCCGCTGGTCCGCGGCTCCACCGTGCTGCACGAGAGCGTGGCCGACATGAAGGCGCGCATCGCGCGCCGCAACGCCGGCGAGGAGGGGGCAGCCGTCACCTACGGCATCTACGGCACGCCCACGCACCATGCGTTCTACGAGGCGCTCAACGTCCTGGAGGGGGGCCATGCGAGCTGGGCGCTGCCGTCAGGGCTCACGGCGTGCACGATTCCGATCCTTGCGTACGTGCAGGCCGGAGACCATGTGCTGGTGCCGGACTCGGTCTACTGGCCAACCCGCCGCTTTTGCCGCGAGACGCTGGCGCGCTACGGTGTTGAGGCGACGTTCTATGACCCGCGTATCGGCGAGCAGGGTCGCGGCGCGGTCGAATCACTGTTCCGACCGACGACGCGCGTGCTCTTCCTTGAATCGCCGGGATCGCTGACCTTCGAGATGCAGGACGTTCCGCTGCTGGCCGAGGTCGCGCGCAGCCGCGGCGCGGTCAGCATGATGGACAACACCTGGGCCACGCCGCTTTACTTCCAGCCGCTGGCGCACGGCGTCGATGTTTCGATCCACGCGGCCACCAAGTACATCTGCGGGCACTCCGACGTCATCATGGGCACGGTGACCAGCAACGCATCGGCCTGGCCGCGGTTGCGCGAGACCATTCACCACTTCGGGCTGACCACCAGCCCGGATGACGTCTACCTTGCGCACCGGGGCCTGCACTCGATGGGCGCGCGGCTGCGCCAGCACACGGCGACGGCATGGCGGCTGATCGAGTGGCTGCAGTCGCAGCCCGAGGTGAAGCGGGTTCTGTTCCCGGCGCTCGCGTCCGATCCGGGCCACGCCCTGTGGAAGCGCGACATGACCGGCGCCTCGGGCCTGTTCGGTGTCGAGCTCAGGCCGGTCGCCGAAGAGCGATTCTGCGCATTCGTCGACGGCCTGCAGCTCTTCGGCCGCGGCTACTCGTGGGGTGGCTTCGAAAGCCTGCTGATCCCGGTTTTCCCCGAACGCACGGTCGTGCCATTGCCATTCGAGGGGCCGCTGTTCCGCATCTCGGCGGGACTCGAAGACCCCGAAGATCTGATCGAGGATCTCGCAGCCGGTTTTGCGCGACTGCGAGGCTGAGAAGTAGGCATGCCGAATCGCGACGGGTCTGCCGCACGCCGCCGTCGCGCAAGGTATGCGGTCTACGGCGTGGCTGCCGCGGCACTGGTGGCGATGCTGGTTGTCTGGCTCCGGCCCGCACCAACCCCGCCCGTAGCAGGTCCGGTGACAGACGCCGCGAACTCCGCGCGCCGCGCCAGTGATGCTCAGACTCCGGGTGCCGGCGACTCCGCGCGCGATCCCGCGGGCACCGTCGAACTGTGCGGCCATGGTCGCGTGGCGCCGATCCGCTCGATCGACGACTACCCGCCCGGCGTGGTGGCGGCGGCGAACCAGGCGATGGCTTTGATCGCCACCGACCTGCAGGCGCAACCGCAGCCCGCACGCCAGGCCGTAGGGCACTACGCCCAACTTGTTGCGGCGATGCGAGTCGCGGGCGAGGACTTCGAGCGCCGCGAACCCAAGTGCGACGACGAGGCGTGCGCGCAACGCCAGCGCCGGGCGGCAGCGTCAGCGGCTGCGCCGTTCGCACAATCGCTCGCGCGCCTGGCGGTTGCATCGCAGGATGGCACCGCCTACGCACTCGCGTTGTACGGCTGCCGCCTGAATCGCGAAGGCGCGTGCGCGCAGCTGTCCGCAGCGCGCTGGGCACAGCTCGCGCCTGACAACGCGGTCCCGTGGTTTGTATTGGCGGACGAGGCGCACGCGCAGAAGGACGACACGGCACTGATCGAAGCGCTGCATCGCGCATCCCGTGCGAAGACTTCCGAGTACGACTGGGCAGCAATTCTGGCGCTGGCCGAGCACCCGCGGGCGACGGCGCTCGACCCGGCCGCGCGCCTGGTCTTCCTCTCCACGCTGATTGGCATCTACTCGGCCTTCCCGACTCCGACCTACCTGGCAACCGGGCAGGCCTGTGCCGCCGATCGTATCGGTGAGCCGCAGCGACGGCAGCTGTGCAGCGACCTTGCGACGATGATGACCGAGCGCAGCGGCTCGCTTCTGGAGTTCTCGCTCGGTACGACGATCGGCGAGCGGGTCGGCTGGCCGCCCGCGCGCGTGCAACGATTGCGTGACGAGAAGGAGGCGATTTTCATGGTCAGCACGCAGGACTGGAGTGCCGACGACGTCCACAGCTGCCGCTTTCTCGAGCAGATCGAGGCGCGCACGCGCGAGTTCGCAACGCTCGGCGAATTGCGTGCGGGCCGGCAGCGCGTGGCGGCCAGCGGTCGCCCGGCAAACACTCTGGCGGTCGAGTGGCGTGAGCTGCAACGAAGGCAGCGCGAAGCCGCGACGCGTCAGAATGCGCCCGGACTGCCGGCCGCGAGCGACCGTCCCGCGGGCGACTCGGGAACGGACGGGCGCTGACGCTCTACGGTGCGGTGGCCCTCGGCTTCTGCTTGCGCCGCATGGTGACGCGGTCGAACAACCAACGCGGCATCCACTTGAGGACACCACTGACCACGCCCATCTGCCACGGGATCGTGCGGTAACGCACACCGGCGAGCATCGCGTCCACTGCGCGCGGCGCGAAGTCGGCCGCATCCATCAAGAATGGCATGCGATACGGATTCTTCGCCGTCAGCTCGGTGCGGACGAAGCCCGGCGAGATCGTCACGACCTTGACGTTCACCTTCGCCATCTCAACGCGCAGGCTCTCGCAGTAGGTGATCACAGCCGACTTTGAGGCGCAGTAGGCTTCCGACCCCGGCAATCCGCGGATACCGGCCACGCTGGCAATGCCCACCAGCGTGCCGCGGCCACGCGTCTTCATGGATGCAATGAACGGGTGGAACGTGCTCGCCATCGCGAACACATTGGTATCGAACACGCGCCGGAGCTGTGCCAGATCCTCGTAGTGCTCGGTCTTCATGCCGACCGAAATGCCGGCGTTGGCGACCACAATGTCGGCCCCGCCCGTGGCAGTGTCGAATGCGCGACCCGCGGCGATGATCGCATCGGCGTCGGTCACGTCGACGGCGTACAGGTGATGGTGGCCCGGCAGCTTGGCGACGAGTGTCTCGAGCGCCTCGCGGCGGCGCGCGACCAGTCCGAGGCAGGCACCGCGACTGGCAAACTCCTTCGCCAGTGCGGCACCAATACCACTCGAAGCGCCGGTGATGAAGACGTTCAACGCCATCGCGGCAGTAGGTACGTCGTCCGTTGCCGTGCGTGGGCCGCGCGCGCCCGGATCGGCGCGCAGGCGCGGCTCACTACTTCTTGGATTTTTCCGCGCGGGCGCGCTGCACGAGGTAGTCCAGCACGATCAGGCTGCCTTCACGCGAACCGACCATCGAGGGCGCGGTGGTGAATTTGCCGTCGACCGCCACGGCCGGCGTTCCGTCGATCTTGTAGGCGCGCCAGAGTTGTCCGGCCCGATTGGCCCGCGCCGCCACCGAGAAAGAGTTGTAGGTATCGGTCCACTGCTTGCGATCGATGCCATTGGCGGCCATGAAATCCGCGATCTGCTCCGGATTCACCATCGGCTGCCGGTTCTTCTGGATCGCAGTGAAGACCTTCTGATGCATGTCGTCGAGCTTGCCGAGCGTCTCGAGCGTGTAATAGATGCGCACGTGCGGCATCGTGCTGTTGTCCCAGGCGATCGGGATGCGCTTGTACTCGACGTCGGTCGGCAGCTTCTTCCTCCAGGCCTGGAGGTAAGGGTCGTAGGATGCGCAGTGCGGGCAGGAGTACTGGAAGAACTCGAGCACCTCGATTTTTCCGCCGCTTTCGACCGGTACCGGAGTTTTCAGCGTGGCGTAGTCCTTCCCGTCCTGTGGCACGCGGGGAGCGGCCTGGGCGTGCGCGAGCAGCGGTGCGGCTGCCGTCGCGGCGGAGGCGATCAGCAGGAGGCGTCGGGAAAGCGGCATGTCAGGATCTCCAGATGTCGGCGCGGGGGCCGGCAGGTTTCAGGTTCAACGAGTCTGCGACCGTCGGCGATGACAAGGGTTCACCCGCACCGACGAGTGGATCGCGGGGTATTGGTCAGCGGACCTTGATCAGTTGCACGTCGATGCCGTTTTCCGCCATCGTCTTGCGCATGCGATTGACGTCCTCGACGTTTCCGTAGGGCCCCAGGCGAACGCGGTACAGCGTCTGGCCGTCCTGCTCACGTGGAAAGATCTTCGCGTCGAATCCCATCAGCGCGAGGCGTGCACGCATTGCATCGGCATCTTCCGGCGTCCTGAACGCTCCTGCCTGCAGCAGGTAACGCGAACCATCGTCCGGCAGCGCGGCCATGCCCTTTTCCGGCGGCGGCGGAGCGGCCTTGGGATCGGTCGCAGCGTCGAGCTTGGCGGGCGGGACGGTGGCCGTGTCGGCGGGTTGCGGTGCCGACTGCAGCGGCTTGTTCGGGTCGGGCAACTGTCCGCCCGCGCCTGGATTGATGTTCTCGCTGGCCGGTCGCACCTTGTTGAGGAACGGCACCGGCGCATTCGTGATGTAAAGCGCCACCGCGACGGCAATGGCCAGCCCGAGGATGAGACCCACGATGAAACCGAGCAGCGTGCCGCCGGCCTGGCGGGAGACGAAGTCGGAGGAGGCGAAGTCAGGCTTGAGTCGGGGCATCACATCTTTTCCGGCGCGGAGACGCCGAGGAGGGCCAGGCCGTTGCGGACGACCTGGCGAGTCGCCAGCAGCAGCGCCAGCCGGGCGTTGCGTACGCCATCGTCATCGACCAGCACCCGTTCGGCATTGTAGTAGCCGTGAAAGTCGGCCGCGAGATCCTTCAGGTAGTTCGCCAACTGATGCGGTGCCAGGTCGTTCGCCGCGTCGGCCAGCACGTCGGGATAGGCAGACAGCCGGTTCAGCAGCGACTGTTCACGCGGGCTGGCCAGCGGTCCGAGGTCGATCCGCAGAGCGGCGGCGGTGTCGGGCACGGCGTAGCCCTTCTCGCCGGCCTGCTGCAGGACCGAACAGATACGCGCGTGGGCGTACTGCACGTAGTAGACCGGGTTGTCTTCGGACTGCGACAGCGCCAGGTCGACGTCGAACGTGAACTCGGCGTCGGCCTTGCGCGCGACCAGGAAGTAGCGCGTCGCGTCGCGTCCGACCCACTCGAGCAGGTCGCGCAGCGCCACGTAGGTGCCGGCGCGCTTGCTCATCTTCACTTCCTCGCCGCCCTTGGTCACCCGCAGCATCTTGTGCAGCAGGTAGTCCGGGTAGCCGCGCGGAGCGGAAAGATCGAGTCGGCGCGCCGCCGCCTGCACGCCGGCGCGCACGCGCGCCACCGTGCCGTAGTGGTCCGTGCCCTGGATGTTGATGACCTTCTCGAAGCCGCGCTGCAGCTTGTTGAGGTGATAGGCCACGTCCGGCACGAAGTAGGTATAGGTGCCGTCGGACTTGCGCATCACGCGGTCCTTGTCGTCCTTGGGTGGTCCGCCGTGGCCGGCAAGGTCGTCGAACTCCGTCGTCCTCAGCCACAGCGCCGACTCGGCCTCGTACGTCATGCCGGAATCGACCAGCGCCTTGACGGTCGCTTCGACCTTGCCGTCGGTGTACAGCGACGATTCGAGGAAATAGTGGTCGAAGGAAACGCCAAGCGCGGCGAGGTCCGTGTCCTGTTCATTGCGCAGATAGACAACAGCAAAGTGGCTGCACGGCGTCGAGGTCATTTAGGTCGCCGCTGGCAGTGACCGGCTCGCCGTCGCGCGCCTTCACCGTCTTTCTCGCCAGGAAGTCGCGCGCGATGTCGATGATGTAATCGCCGCGGTAGCCGGCCTCCGGGAACTCGGCCGATTCGCCGAGCAATTCGCGCGCACGCGCCTGCACCGACAGCGCGAGGTTGGCGATCTGTACGCCGGCGTCGTTGTAGTAGAACTCGCGCGAGACCTGCCAGCCCTGTGCGGCCAGGAGATTGGCGAGCGCATCGCCGATCGCGGCCTGGCGTGCATGACCGAGGTGCAGCGGCCCGGTCGGATTGGCCGACACGAACTCGACCATCACGCGGTGGCCGGCGTGTGCCGACGTCGTGCCGAAGCACGCGTGTTCACGCAACGCGGCACGAACCACCTCCTGGCGTGCAGTCGCGGAGATGCGCAGATTGATGAATCCGGGTCCGGCGATCTCGGCGGCATCGATGAGGCCGCGCGCCGCCGGATTGAGGTTCAGTGCGCTGACGATGGCCTGGCCGACCTCGCGCGGATTCCGCTTCAGGCCCTTGGCCACCTGCAGCGCCACATTGCAGGCGAGGTCGCCATGCGCCTCGGTCTTGGGCCGTTCGAGAACGACAGGAACGTCGTGCACGCCCAGGCCGGCAAGGGCCTGCTCGATCAGTGCGACGACCTGTCGTTGCTGTGCGGAAAGCAAGGCTTGCCCCTCGCAGTGCGAAAGGCGCGGATTCTACCGGCGCGCTGCCTGCGGCCTCGCGCCAGGCCCGGCTAGCGACTGCCCTTCTCGTAGGTGCCGATCAGTTCTGCTCGCGCCAGCACGTGTCCCTCGAACGCGGCTTGCAGTGCACGGCTGGCCGGTCGATGCAGGTCGCCCAGCAGGCGATCGAGCGCGTAGAGCTTGAAGAAGTAGCGGTGCCGACCGATCGGCGGGCAGGGACCGCCGTAGCCCGTCCGGTTCCAGTCATTGAGCCCATCGCGTGCGTGCAACGCCGACGCGGTGATGCCTTCTGGCAGCGACGTCGTCGCCGGCGGCAGGTCATACAGCACCCAGTGCACCCAGGTCATCTTGGGTGCCGCCGGATCGGGCGCGTCCGGATCGTCGACGATCAATGCGAGGCTGAGTGCACCGGCGGGCACATCTTCGATCGTCAGCGGTGGCGAGACATCGGCGCCTTCGCAGGTGTGGTTGCGCGGAATGCTGCCATGGTCCTGGAATGCGGATGAAGTGAGTCTCATCGGGTTGACCTCCTCACGCTGCGGCCTCAGCCTCACGCTGCTCGGGCGCAAGCCAGGGCAGGCCGAGTTCTGCATAGATCGACTCTTCGGTGGCGCCTGCCAGACGACGTGCCTCTCGGAACAGCCCATATTCGTTGAGCTTCAATCCGCGCGCGAGCGCGCGCCGGCGCAGTTCGATGTTGTATGCCTTGGAGCCGGTGAAATAGAGCAGAGCGGCACCGAAACTTTCCGGCGGCACGACGCGCAGATCCACCTGCAGGCCACTCCCCAGCACGGCGCTGGCGCGCTTCGTACCCTGCGCGAGAATCTCACGGAAATCAGGATAGGCGGCGAAGTGCCGGACGACCGCGCTGCCGTGATTGCTGACGACCAGCACGTCGATGTCGCCGACGCTGTCACGCTGACGCCGCAGGCTGCCCGCAACGACTGCTTCGCGCACCGCCGGATCCGCCCTCAGGTACGCGAGCAACGGATCCGCGTGCCTCTGCGCGACGGCCAGCGGTACGCGCTGCTTCTTGCCGCGGTGGGTGCCCAGCGCCTCGAGCAGGCGCTGCTCGGTCTTCGGTCCAAAGCCGCGCAGTTCCTGCAGCCGGCCGCTCTTGAGCGCACTCACAAGATCGGTCGGACTGTGCACCCCGAGTGCGACACCCAGCGCGTGGACGCGCTTGGGACCCAGCCCCGGAACATGCAGCAGCGACGAGGTTCCGCGTGGCACCGCGGCGCGCAACTCATGCACCAGCGCGCAGCTTCCGGTGCGGGCGATCTCGTGAATCTTGCCATCGAGGTCGGCACCGATGCCGAAGATCTTGCCGAGTTCCTCGCCGCGCGCAGCCCGCGCAGCGAAGCCCGATGCCTGTCGCTCGACCGTCCGGGCCGCGTTGCGATACGCGCGAATTCGAAAGGGACTTTCTCCCTGGACTTCGAGAAGCTCGGCAATCTCTTCGAACACCGCGGCGATGCGGGCGTTGTCGACGGCGCTCGCCCGGTTCATTGGCAACCGCTACGGTCGTGTCCGCAGCTCGCGCGTCTGCTGTGCCTTGAGCACGCCGACCATGCCGTCAAGCTGCTCGGCGAGGGCCTCCAGCAGATTGTCGAGCGCGATCACGCCGACCAGCGCACCGTCGGGGCGGGTGACCGGCAACCGGCGCGCGCCTCGCTCGCGCATGCGTGCCAGTACATCGAGCAGGTCATCCTCCTCCTCGACGACGGCGGGCCGCTCGCTCATGACGTCACCCGCTGTCAGGGCCTTCGGATCGAGGCCGAAGGCCACGACTTCAATGGCGATGTCGCGGTCGCTCAGCATTCCGACGGGGAACGGGATGCCGTCCGTGTCTTCCACCACCACCAGGCAACCGACATGCTCGGCGTGCATCCGCCTGGCGCAGTCGGTAATGGTTTCTGTAGGCAGGACAGTCACCGGCGTGTGCACGGCGACATCCCGTACGAGCAGGGAGGGAGCTCTCATCGGACGTCCCCAAGGGGCTGAATACCGTTTCAGACTAGGAAGCCCCCCCCCAGGTTTCCTGACAAGAGTCAAGGAAGCGCCGGTCACCAGCGCACTGAATTCCTCCGGGTCGCACCCCGGGTGTTGCGCCGGAGTCCCGATTGGCGTCATGCTCGGTCCGGGAGTGGAAGCGACTGGAAGTGTCTTTGTCGGGGAGGTATCACATGAAGGCGGCTGCACTGACACGAATGGCCCTCGGACTTGTGGCGATATTCGCAACCGGCGCTGCGTGCGCGCAGGCCGGCAAGGGACCCACTCAGGTGGTCAAGCCGCCGGTTTCGCAGGCCTGGATCGATGTCGCGACGTTCACCGGCATGGGCATGCCTTCGATGGGCGCCGGCGGGGGCAGCCCGATGTCGATGATGGGCAGCATGTTCGGCGGTGGCCAGGGTGGCAAAAACACCTTTGGCATGACGCAGACGGGTTCGGCCGGTCGTTGGGTCGACGTGACGCTGTACACCAGCCGCAATCCGAACCTTGCCGAGGCGGCGCAGGCCGTGCCTGCGGGGACGCAACTCGCGCCGACGTTGAAACTGGTCTCGCCGAAGATCGAGAAGGGATCGCCGCCGACCCCGGGGGACGATACCGTGGTCGAACACGAGTACGAGCGTCCGAAGGGAAAGATGTACCTGTACTGGGGTTGCGGAGATACGGTGCGGGCGGGACAGCCACGTGTGCTCGACATGGCGACCGCGCGCCCCGAGGAGTTCGGCAAGTTCTTCACTTCGCGCCGCGCCACGCAGCGTGGCGCGCACAGTGCGGCCGGCCGACCGCTGTGGCCGAACGAGATCGATTCACGCATGGTGCCAGGCAATGCGTCGCTGGTGGGCGAGCATGCCTTCAGCGGCCAAGGCGTGCCTGAAGGATTCAAGTTTGCAATTGGCGCCCAGCAGGACCTGATGCCCGCGGTTGAACTGAAGCAGGCTGATGCGGGCGGCGCCACGCAGCTCGAGTGGGCCGCGCTGCCGACGGCACGTGCTTACTTCATCGCCGCGATGGGCGCGAAGGGCGGCTCGGAAATGGAAATGGTGTTCTGGACGTCGAGCGAAGTGCCGGAGCTCGGTATGGGGTTGATCGACTACCAGACCAACCCGGCCGTTGACCGCTGGCTGAAGGAAAAAGTACTGCTCGAACCAAGTGTGACGAAGTGCACCGTGCCGAAAGGAATCTTCGGCGAAGGCGGCGGCGCGATGCTGCGCATGATCGCCTACGGCTCCGAGCTCAATCTTGCCCATCCGCCGCGCCCGACCGACCCGAAGATCGCATGGGAACCGCAGTGGGCCGTGAAGCTGCGCGTGAAGAGCGTGGCCAATGCCTTTCTCGGGATGGACATGGGCGGCATGCAGCGAAGCTCCGGCCGCCAGGCGCAGCCGCAAGGCCAGTCGCAAGATGCGGCGCCGCCACCGGCCGAAAAGAAGGAAGAAGACAAGTTGCCTGACCCGGTCAATATCCTGCGCGGCATACTCGGACGCTGACGTTCTGCACGCCGGCGCGTTCGTCCCCGGGCGTAGGGCACGGACGCGCATGGCCTGTGCGACGTCGCTCCATGACGACCGAGTGACTCATACAACAGGAGCATAGGAACATCTCGATGGACGAACCTTCCGGCGTGCCGCCATTACCCGACCGCCTTTCCGTTGACCCGCGCAGCCCTTTCCATGTCGCCGCCGTGCTCGAACGCGACATTGGTGTTCGCTTCAACGAAAGGGAACGTTCGGATGTCGAGGAATACTGCATCAGCGAGGGCTGGGTGAAGGTCCCGGCAGGCAAGACGCTGGATCGGAGGGGCCAGCCGCTGTTGATCACGCTGAAGGGCAAGGTCGAGGTCTTCTACCGGTGATCGCCCCGATGCAGCCCAAGGCGGCGACCCGATTGGGAATGGCGGTGACTCGCGACGCACTGTCGCTGGAGAACTGAACGTGCTCGTCCTGCGATCGCTGTTCCTGCTGCTCATGCTGATGAGTTCAGGCCCCGCCGTGCTCGCGCAGGCATCCGCTGCATCGAGTGCGGACGACCCGTATCTCTGGCTCGAGGACGTCGGCGGCGAGACCGCGCTCACCTGGGTGCGCTCGAGAAACGCGTTGGCCGAGAAGGAGTTTGCCGCCGACCCGCGCTATGAGCCCTTGCGCACCAACCTGCTGTCAATACTCAACTCGCAGGAGCGCATCCCGTACGTGACCCGCATGGGCGAGCACGTCTACAACTTCTGGCGCGATGCGGCCAATCCGCGCGGACTCTGGCGTCGTACGACACTCGCCGACTATCGCACCGCTCAGCCCGCGTGGGAGGTGGTCATCGATCTGGACACTGTGGCGGCGGCCGACAAGGAGAACTGGGTCTGGAAAGGCGCCCAATGCCTGCGGCCTGACAAGCCGGGCGAACCGTATCGGCGATGCCTTGTCGCCCTGTCGCGCGGTGGTGCTGATGCCACGGTCGTGCGCGAGTTCGACCTGCGGGACAAGCGATTCGTGAGCGATGGCTTCAACCTGCCGACCGAGGCCAAGCAGGATCTCACGTGGAAGGACATCGACGCAGTCTGGGTCACCACCGACTTCGGCCCGGGCTCGATGACCACCTCGGGCTACCCGCGCATCGTCAAGGAGTGGAAGCGCGGCACGCCGCTGGCGGCCGCGCGCACAGTCTATGAGGGCAAGGAAACCGACGTCGGCGTCGAGGCCAGTTCGGAGCGCGAGTCGGGCCGTCGGCGCGACTGGGTCACACGCGACATCGAATTCTGGAACGCCGAGCGCTACGTCGAGCTCGACGGCAAGCTGGTCCGGGTCGAGGTACCGGCCGACGCCACCGTCATCCCGTTCAAGGACTGGTTGCTGGTTCGCACGCGCACACCGTGGACCGCTGGCGAGAAGACCTGGCCGGGAGGCGCCCTGCTGGCAATTCGCTTCGACGACTTCATGAAAGGGGCGCGCGGATTCGACTTGTTGCATGTGCCGACGGCCCGCAGTTCGATCGAGGACGTGGAGGTCACGCGCAATGCGGTGCTGGTGAGTGAACTCGACAACGTGCGTCCGCGCCTGTGGGAATTGCAGCACGATGGCAAGCAGTGGGAGCGTCGGCGAGTGACTCTGCCTGAACAGGGGCAGATCGGCCACTTGACCACCTATTGGGACAGCGACGACTACCTGCTGACCCACCAGGACTTCACGACGCCGACCACGCTTTTCGAGCGACGCGTCGGTACGGCGGACGCGGCCTCACTGAAGTCGTTGCCGCGCTTCTTCGATGGCACCGGCATCATCACGCGGCAGTTCGAGGCGATCAGCAAGGACGGCACGCGCATCCCCTATTTCATCGCGATGCGCGCGGATATGAAGTTCGACGGCCGCAATCCGACGCTCCTCTACGGCTACGGTGGATTTCAGAACGCACAGCTGCCTTGGTACTCTGGTGTGTTCGGCAAGAGCTGGCTCGAGCCCGGCGGCGTGCTCGCGCTGGCCAATCTGCGCGGCGGCGGCGAGTTCGGGCCGGACTGGCATCGCGCCGCGCAGCGCGAGAACAAGCAGCGCACCTGGGACGACATGGCTGCTGTAGCCGAGGACCTGATCAAGCGCGGCATTACTTCGCCGCCGCACCTGGGCATCATGGGCGGCAGCCAGGGCGGTCTGCTGGTCACGGCGACCATGGTGCAGCGGCCGGAGCTCTTTGGCGCCGTTGTTTCGCAGGTGCCCCTGATCGACATGCTGCGCTATCACAGGCTGTTGGCCGGTGCCTCGTGGATGGCCGAGTATGGTGACCCGGACCAGCCGGCCGATCGCGCATTCATCGCGAAGTACTCGCCCTATCAAAACGTGAGCAAAGGCGCGAAGTACCCGCGCATCTTCATCGTGACATCCACGCGCGACGACCGCGTCCATCCGGGGCACGCCCGCAAGATGACTGCGCGCATGCTCGAACAGGGGCACGACGTCGTGTACTTCGAAAACATCGAGGGAGGTCATGGCGCGGCGGCAAACAACGCGCAGGCTGCCCGCATGTGGGCTCAGACATTCAGTTTTCTCTGGCGGCAACTCGGTCCTCGTTGAGTCGCGCAGGGGCAGGTCGAGCCGCCGATGTTCGCGCCATCAATCGCGATCTTCGTCCAACCCGTCGCTGCGGCAGCTGATGCGTCGCCTCGACCGTGACGCGGCTGCGGCGAAGAGTTCAGCGTGAAGCCGGTACAGGGTTGACGATCGGACCGCCGTTCAGGAGGCCGACTTGCGCCACACGCTGGCCAGCCAGGGTTGTTGCTCCCGCGGCAGGCCGGCTGGCCGGTAGTAGTGAGTCAGTTCGGCGAATCCGGCGGCAGTCATGTAGCAGCGCCAACTTTCCCAGTCATGGAACACGCCATAGCGCTCGCCATTCCAGCCCTCCTGGCCGTCGCCGCGAGGATTCGAGCTGAACAGGACGCCGTTCGGCTTCAGTGACTTGTGCAATTCACGCAGAACGTCCGGCAACGCCTGGCTGGGAACGTGGAACAGAGCCGCGTTCGCAAACACGCCGTCGAAGTGATCGCGCGGCAATTCGAGCGAGAGGAAGTTCTGTTCGAGCACCTCGCAGCCACTGTAGGCACGCGCCATCGCTGCCAACTGCGCCGATCCTTCGAGGCCACTCGCGTGATGCCCGAGGGCGGTGAATGTCTTGAGATCTCGCCCGGGCCCGCATCCGAAGTCGAGCAGCTCGAATGGGGGTTCGGCCTCGATGTACTGCAGCAACGCGCGGATGTTCTGGCTCACGTCGTGATCGCGGGTGCCTTCCCAGAAGTCCTTCGCACGCTGGTCGTAGTGCGCAAGCGTTCGACGGGCGGCGAGTTGAAGTTCTTCAGGCGTGAGTGGCATGTGCGCTGGCAGCCGTGGGCATGGGAAGTGCCGGGACGATTATCGTCGGGGCCAAGAAGCCCGTGGCACGATTCGCAGCCATGAAGGAATCTCTGGGCTGTCGTCTGGTGCGCTGCAAAGCGGACGACAGTTCCGGGCCGTAGTCCGACCGGCCATGCAGACATCGCACAGCCGGTCGGAGCTGCCGGTTTCATTCTCGACTCCTAGGCCGCGCGCATGGCCACAACGGCATGCGCGTCGGCGTCCGCGGCCATCACGCGAGGCTCAACGGCCTCGTTGAAGTCCACGAAATATGCTTCGGGATAGCGATGGTAAAACTCCGCGGCGACATTGAAGACCACCACCGCGAACATCGCGAACATCACGAAGGCATAGAAGAAGTCGTTCTTCGCCTCATGCTTGCGTTTCATGACACTCTCCTGCGGGTGGCTGCAGCCAACAAAAAGCCCGGAGGCGTTCGACGCGATCCGGGCTCTGGATGCAGCCTAGTCCAGCTAGCTGCCTGGACCTCCGCCCGGATCATGGGCCTGCATGGAAAGGCTTGGCCGCGCGCCGGCCAGCGACGCGGTCTCGACAGGCATTTCAGCCTGCCGACACGTGTCCACAAAAGCGAACTGGGGTCGCTTCCTGGACTTCAGTGTGCCGATCGCGTCGCTCATCTCTGAACTCTCACCTTTGCCGGCGAAATTGCCGGTGACGAAATGCTACGGCGGGCCGCGCTACCGATCAATCACATTTGTGCGTGAATATTCGGCGACCGCCGGGACGGTGTCAGCTGGCCCTATCGCGGTGATGGGCATCGTTGTCGGAGCAGCGTTGAGTGCAGAATCGGGTGGAATGGTCTCTGAGCGCGAGTGCACGGATGAACCTGGCCCATGTCACCGCTATGCTCAACGCTTGCTCGCAACTTCTTGAACCGCCCGGCCGATTGCGGCCGACTAGCTCCCGTCGCAAAACCTCCGCGAAGTGCATATCTACGACGCCCGACAGGCATGACCGCTGTAGATGAGTTTCTGAAGACCGCGTGGGCCGACCATGGCGATCAACCGCAAGACGTCGCCAATCGCCTGTCGGATTCGCTCGAATTGATCCAGGCACGCGAGGGCTTCGCGCCGTTTGTGCGGCTCCTGGCGCATGTCTACGGAGAGCACCTGGGCCAGTGGCACGTTGCCGTCGGCCTGCTCGATCGACTGCGCACTTTGCCGGCGTTTGACGGGAGCCCGGACGTAACTCTGGTGATCGACCAGGCAGTGGCGACCATGCGCTTTGCTGCCGGCGATTCAACAGCGCTGGATGCACTGCCTCTCGAGGCTCGGGTGTCCGCGCTGGCCACGGCCGCGTCGGCCCTTGCGGGTCGCGACCAGTTGCTGCCTGCGATCGCTGCGCTTGAACAAGCGCTGCAGATTGCCGAGGCCGGATTGCCGGATGGTTCGCCGGCAAACCGCGCACTGGCCGTGATGGGCAACAATCTGGCCGCCGTGCTGGAAGGCAAGCCTGAGCGCGATGCGATGGAAACCGCGGCCATGCTGCGGGCCGCAGAGGCTGGCCTTAAGTATTGGAAGCTCTCCGGTACCTGGCTCGAAGAAGAACGGGCCGAGTATCGACTGGCGCGCAGCCAGCTGCAGGCGGGAAAGACTCGGGACGCCGTGGCCAGCGCTCAGCGCTGCATCGCCGTCTGCCGCAGGAACGGTGCTCCTTCTTTCGAGCAGTTCTTCGGCTTTGCTGTACTCGCCCTGGCGCAACGGAGCGCGGGCGATTGGGAGGCTAGCAAAGCCAACCGCGACGAAGCAATGCGCCAGCTCGAACAGGTTCCCAGCGAAGAGCGAGTCTGGTGCGGTGTCGAGCTGGCGGAACTGAGCGCGATGGACTGATGCCGCTACTTGTTGGCGCTCGCGCTGAAGCGATCATCCGGCGGAGTGTCGACATACAGTGCAACTGCCTGTCCAATCCGGCAACTCTATCGGCGTTGCACCTGTAGCAACGCAAGCCGCAGCATGCGCAGGCCGAAGCCACTCAGACCTTGATCTGCGGCTCCTCCACGGTGTCCGGGTGTACATCGGCGGGGCTGTCTTCCACCACCTCATCGTCCGGCTCGACGATGACATCCGGTACGTCATTCGCCAGGAAACCGCCGGACTGGCGCTTCCACAGCAGCGCATAGTGGCCGCCGGCGCGCAACAGTTCTTCATGCGTGCCTTCCTCCACGATGCGACCGGCGTCCATCACGACCAGCCGGTCCATTTTCGCGATCGTCGACAGCCGGTGCGCGATCGCGATCACGGTCTTGCCCAGCATCAGTGATTCAAGCTGTTCCTGGATCGCGGCTTCGATCTCGCTGTCGAGTGCGGACGTGGCCTCGTCAAGCACCAGGATCGGCGCGTTCTTCAGGATCACGCGGGCCAGCGCCACGCGCTGTCGCTGGCCGCCGGAAAGCTTCACGCCGCGCTCACCGGCGTGGGCCGCGTAGCCGCTGCGATCCTTCCAGTCGCGCAGCCCGACGATGAACTCGTGCGCGTGGGCCTGGCGCGCGGCGGCCTCGACTTCGGCGTCGGTTGCCTGTGGCCGGCCGTAGCGAATGTTGGCGGCAATCGAGCGATGCAGCATCGAAGTGTCCTGCGTGACCACGCCGATGGCTGCGCGCAGGGATTCCTGCGTGACCTCGCGTACGTCCTGACCGTCGATCGTGATGCGACCGCCTTCGACGTCATGGAAGCGCAGCAGCAGGCTCACCAACGTCGACTTGCCGGCCCCCGATCGACCGACGACACCGACGCGTTCGCCGGCGGCGATGGTCAGGCTCAGGTCGTCGAGCACGGCACGCCCGCCGCGCGCCAGCGTGCCGTAGCCGAAAAGCACCTGTTCAAAGCGAATCGCGCCTCCACCCACGGTCAACTCGCGCGCATCGGGGCGGTCGGTCAGCGCGTGCGGCACTGCAATCGTCTCCATGCCCTCTTGCACCACGCCGATGTTCTCAAAAATTCCGCTGACTTCCCACGACACCCAGCCCGCCATGTTGGCGATCTGCCATGCCAGGGGCAGCGCCGTCGCGACTGCCGCCGCGCTCACCGCGCCGCTTATCCACAGGAGCACGCCGAGTGTGGCCGTGCCGACCACGAGCGCGGAATTCATGCAGGTCAGCGTGGCCATGAACCGGGTGGTCATGCGCATGTGGTCGGCGATTCGTTCGCGATGCTCGACCATCGCCTCGCGCACGTACGAATCCTCGTCGGCGGCGCGTGCGAATAGTTTCACCGTTGGAAAATTGGTGTACGAATCGACGACGCGACCCATGACCTGCGAGCGCGCCTCCGAACTCACCCGCGACAGATCGCGCATGCGCGGAACGAAGTAGCGCAGAAAGAACATGAAGGTCACGATCCACAGCACCATCGGCGCCGCCAGACGCCAGTCGGCCGCCGTTACCAGCAGCAGCGCAGTGATGCCGTACACCACGATGTACCAGACCGCGCGGATGCTCGAGACCACGCTTTCGCGCAGCGAGTTCGAAGTGTTCATCACGCGATTGGCGATCCGGCCGGCAAAGTCGTTCTGGAAGAAATTCCAGCTCTGGCGGATCACGTGCCAATGGCTCTGCCAGCGGATCAGCGTGGTCACGCCGGGGATCACCGCGTTGTTGCGCACCATCGAATCCGCCAGGATCGCCAGTGGCCGCGCGATCAGCACCAAAGCCGCCATGATCAGCAACAGCGGCGCCTCCGCCATCACGGCGGCACGCGGATCGGGCAGGGTCATCAGCCCCACCAGCTTGCCGATGAAAAGCGGAATCACCGTATCCAGCAACGCCACTGTCGCACCGAACACGAACATCGCGACATAGAGCCGTGGCGACTGGCGCACGAAGTGCAGGTAGAACGGCAGCAGCCCCGGTGGCGGCCCGTCGCGCTCGACCGCCGCGGGCGGCGCAGCGGTGGCGTTTGGCACGCGCGATTCGAAGTAGCTGAAAAGACTCATGACTGTCTGCAGGGTCTCGTCGGCTGACGCGGATTCAGGAGTGCACTCGGCAAATCGGGTGCAGCAGATCGTAGCCCGGATCAAGTCCAACCAATCCGAGCGGGAAGCTCACCCGAGCTTTAGGGCTCCGCCCGCATGTCCCCGACACCCCGTTCTTCGTTGGCGAGCACTTCCCTAGAATCGCGACATGCAGCGTTCCGAACTCGACCACCTCGTGGTGGCCAGTGCGCACCTTGATGAAGGCATCGACTGGGTGGAGCAACACTTGGGTGTGCGGCCCCACCCGGGCGGCCAGCATGTGACGATGGGCACGCACAACGCCCTGCTCAAGCTGGGGCCGCGCTGCTACCTTGAAGTCATTGCAATCGATCCGGACGGAGCGCCGCCGGCGCGTCCCCGCTGGTTTGCACTCGACGAGGCGACGATGCGATCGCGTCTCGCGTCCGGCCCGTCGCTGGTCACGTGGGTGTTGCGCTGTGAATCGCTGGCAGCGGCCTGCGTGCGCGTGCCCGACCTCGGCGAGATCCTGACGATGAGCCGAGGTGACTTTCACTGGCAGATTGCCGTGCCGGAAGACGGCAGCCTGCCATGGAGCGGCGTGCTGCCGGCAGCCATCCAATGGTCGGCCGGCGCCGACGAATCGGTTCCGCATCCTTGCGACCGGTTGCCCGACAGCGGCTGTGAACTGCTCTCGCTGGATCTCACCCATCCGGCGGCCGTGCTCGGCACCGCGGGCATCGTCTCGATGTTCCGAGAGCTGCGGGTGGTCGGTCCGATCGACCTGCGGCCCGGGCCGGTCCGCATTGCGGCGCGCATCCGGACGACGGCAGGTGAAGTCACACTGGCATGATCCGCCCCGATGAATTCCGTGAGCGACAGAAAGCGCGCTTGGCCGAGCGTATTCATGCCGGCAGCGAGCACATTTTTCTATCTGATAGCAGGACTCGCGATGGCGCAGACCAGGACTAACGCCGCTACGCCGACACCGCCGGTGGCCCAACGCATTCCGCACGTGGTCAAGAGCCCGCACGGCGATCGCGTCGACGAGTACTACTGGATGCGTGACGATGATCCTAGGTCCAAGCGTCCGGAGATCATCGAGCACCTGAACGCCGAGAATGCCTACGCCGATGCGATGCTGGCGCATGTGAAGCCGCTGCAGGACCAGCTCGTTACCGAAATGCGCGCCCGCATCAAGGAGGACGACAGTTCGGTGCCTGCCTACGACAACGGATACTGGTACTGGAGGCGCTTCGATGCCGGCGCCGAGTATCCGATCCTGCTGCGACAGCGCGGCGGGCCGGTCGCCCCGGACGCCAGTGCGCCCGAGGAGGTCGTGCTCGACATCCCGCAGCTCGCCCGACCGCACGCGTACTACAACATCGGTGCCACCGCGGTCAGCCCGGACAATCGCTGGCTGGCTTATGCGGAAGACACCGTCGGCCGTCGTATCTACACACTGCGCTTCCGTAACCTCGTCACAGGGGAACTCGCGGCGGCGTCGATCGCCGGCGTCCTCGCCGACGTCGAGTGGGCCGCCGACAGCGCCACCGTGTTCTACCTGCGACAGGATCCACAGACGCTCGTGCGCGGGACCGTCTACCGGCATCGGTTGGGCACCGACCCGGACGGTGACGTGCTGGTGTACGACGAACCGGACCCGGAGCTCTTCACGGGTCTCGCGCGCAGTGGGTCGCGGCGCTTCCTGATGATCCAGCTCGAAGGCTACGACACGACCGAGACACGCGTCATTCCGCTCGCGGCTCCGGCAACTGCCCCGGTCGTCGTGCTGCCGCGACGCAAGGAGGTGCGCACGTATGCCGATCACCTCGGTGATCGCTGGATCCTGCGCACCAACGACGCCGCGCAGAACTTCCGGCTGGTGGCGGCACCGGACAGCGCACCGGACGACCGCACGCGCTGGCGCGACATCGTCCCGGCGCGTGCCGACGCGGCGGTCGACGCGTTTGCATTGTTCGAGCGCGCGATCGTCATCGAGGAGCGTGTCGAAGCGAACAGCCGGATCCGGGTGCTGCCCTCGGATGGCCGCGCGCCGTTCACGGTTGCCGCCGACGAGCCTGCGTTCTCGATGAACCTGGCGGCGAATCCCGACCCGGCAGTACCGGCTGCGCGCTATACGTACACGTCGATGACCACGCCGACCACGACCTACGACGTGGATCTGGCCTCGGGCGAGCGACGCTTGCGCAAGATCCAGCCGGTGATCGGATACGCCGCCGCAAAGTACGCCACCGAGCGGGTCTGGGCGCCGGCGCGGGACGGCCAGCGCATTCCGGTGTCGCTCGTCTACCGCCGCGACCGCTTCAAGCGCGACGGCAGCGCGCCGCTGTACATCGACGGTTACGGCGCCTACGGCCTGTCCAACGATCCGTACTTCAGCAGCAATCGTGTTTCCTTGCTCGACCGTGGCTTCGTCATCGCACTCGCCCACGTGCGTGGCGGCGCAGAACTCGGACAGGGCTGGTACGAGTCGGGCCGCCTGCTCGCCAAGCAGAACACCTTCAACGACTTCGTCGATGTGACGGACCACCTGGTGCGCGAGGGTTATGGCGCCAGGGAGAGAGTGTTCGCCTCGGGCGGCTCCGCCGGCGGCCTGCTGATGGGCGTGATCGCCAACCAGGCCGGCGATCGCTACCGCGGCATCGCGCTGCACGTGCCCTTCGTCGATGCGGTGACCACGATGCTCGATGAATCGATTCCGCTGACGACCAACGAGTGGTCGCAGTGGGGCGACCCGCGTGAGAAGCAGCATCACGACTACATGCTCGCGTATTCGCCGTACGACAACATCCGCGCGCGCGATTATCCGGCGATGCTCGTCACGACCGGGCTCTGGGACGCGATGGTGCAGTACTACGAGCCGGCCAAGTATGTGGCCCGGCTGCGCGCCACCAAGACAGACAGCAACCCGCTGCTGTTCCACGTCACGATGGAGGCCGGCCACAGCGGCAAGTCGGGCCGCTTCGAACGGCTCGTCGAAGCGGCACGCGAGTTCGCGTTCTTCCTCGATCTCGCGGGCTCGTCCGACTAGACCTCGGACGGTGCGGGGGACGGGGTGGTGGACTACGGCGGGCTGCTTGCGCAGCTTGAACACCGGCACGAAGCCGCCGGTCTCGATGCCGCGGTAATTGCGGATCGGCGGGCAGTCGTAGACCGCGAGCGGCGTGCCGCTCGAATCCTCCAGCACGCCGAGTTGCTGCAGCACTTCGACTGTGGCAGCGTGCAGCGCGCGCGGGCTGCCGTCGGCGATGCGGATGGCGATGCCGAGTCCGTGGCTGGCGACTCCGATCGCCTGCATGCCATCGGCACCCGCCTTGCTGATCCAGTCGCCAGCGCCGGTCTGCATGATCGCCAGATCGGTCCGGCGCGTTCCCGACACGAGGTCCGGATGTCGCGTCATCGCGAAGTACAGTGCTGCCAGCTCCGGCGTTTCTTGTGCGGCCAGCCGGGCGTAGGTCTGCGCGAGCCGCCGCAACGGCAGTGCGAAGTTGGGCGCACTGCAGCCATCGATGCCCTGCGCGATGCCGTCACCCTGCGCAAAGCGCGCGACGATCGTGCGGATGCGCTGCTGCAATGGGTGACCGCTGTCGAGGTAAGTCTCGGTCGGCTGGTCGTGCATGCGGCAATACGCGAGGAAACCCGCGTGTTTGCCCGAGCAGTTGTGGAACAGCGACGACCACTTGACCCCGGACGGTGCAGGCGATTCAGTCGCGGCGAAGAAGCCGGGCGCATGGCAGCCGCACTGCAGTGCCGAGTCATCGAGTCCGGCAGCGGCGAGCATGCGCTGCACGAGGCCGATGTGTACGGACTCGCCGCTGTGGCTGGCGCACATCATGGCCAGCTCATGCGACGTGAAGCCGTAGCGGCCCAGCCCGCCATCCTCGACGAACGGCAGTGCCTGCAGCGGCTTGAGGGCCGAACGCGTGAAATTGAGAGAGTCTGGATCGCCGACCGCGGAGATCAGCTTGCCGGCCGGATCGACCACCGCAATCGAGCCGTAGTGCACGCACTCGGTGGTCCCGCCGCGCGTGGTCTCGACCAGGGGTACATGACTTGGAATCAACGCAGACCTTCGGCAACGCCGCGCGCGGGGCGGGGTTGCACTGTGAAACGCATTCCGGCCCTAGGCGCCGCAGCGGCGCACGTGCTCAGACGGGCTGGGCGATCGGGTCGGCAGGAGGCGTGCGCAGTCGCGCCGCAATTTCCTTGCGGTAGCGGTTCAGGTCCTGCACGGAATTGAACGTGCGCTCGAACAGCAGCGACAGGTTGTGCAGGATCCGATCGACGACTTTGGTCTCCCATTCCTTGTCGAATCGTATTTGTTCGTCGAGCCAGCGCTCGAGCCAGCCCGGATCCGGGAGGCGCGATTGTACGGTGTCGTTCGGGAAAAGCGACTGGTTTACATGCAGATTGGTGGGGTGCAGCGCCTTGTCGGTGCGCCGGGCCGAGGCCATCAGTACGCCGATCTTTGCAAAGGCTGCCCGGGCTGCATCGCCGACTTCGCCGAGGGATTTTTTCATGTAGCGCAGGTAGGCACCGCCGTGCCGCGCCTCATCCTGCGACAGCAGGCGGTAGATGGACTTGATCACGGGCTCGGTGTGCCACTCGGCCGCACGGCGGTACCAGTGATTGAGCCGGATTTCGCCGCAGAAGTGCAGCATCAGCGTTTCCAGGCGCGGTGCCGGGTCGAACTCAAAGCGAACCGCGTGCAGTTCCTCTTCGGTCGGCGCGAGGTCCGGCCGGAAGCGCTGCAGGTATTCCATCAGCACCAGCGCGTGCTTCTGTTCCTCGAAGAACCAGACCGACATGAAGGCGGAGAAGTCGGAGTCGTCCAGGTTGTCGCGCAGGAACATCTCGGTGGCCGGCAACGCCGACCACTCGGTGATGGCGTTCATCTTGATCGTGCGGGCCTGGTCGTCGGACAGCCGCGTACCGTCGAACTCCTTCCACGGCACATCGGTCTCCATGTTCCAGCGCACGGATTCCAGCGACTTGAAAAGTTCGGGATAGAGAAATGCCATGATCGTCTCCAGCGCGGCTTCAGCTGGCGGCCCGGCGCCTGAGCCAGCGCATCAGTCCGCCCAGCAGCGGCAGCTTCTCGTACAACTCCTCCGCGGCGTCCCAGTAATCCCGGTGGTGCGCAACGCGACCGTCTGGAGCGAACTGTATATGACTGGCGCCGCGGATTACTTGGGGCTGGTCAGGCGATCGCTTCATTCTGAACTGGAAATCCCACGTCAGGAACGCGTGTTCACCCTGTGCTACTGCCCGGGTGACAACGAATCGCGGGTCGTTCACCTGGTCGAACATGTGCTCGAAGACCCGCCGCACGGCCGGCAGTCCGCGCACCTCGTTGAACGGGTCCTTGAACCACGCATCGTCGGCATACACGGTCCCGATGGAGGCGAGCGAACTGCGCGACAGGTTCTCGAAGAATTGCTGCAGCCGCGTGACGCGGGCGTCGACTGTCATTTTGAGAGCGCTGGAACCTAGTTCCCGGTGAACCGACGAACGGCAGCGAAGTATGCCGGGTACGGAAGGGTGCGCAGCAGCCGCAGCAGGTTGGTGAAACGCTTCGGAAAGTGAATCTCGAACTCGCCGTTAGCGATGCCCTCGAGCGTCAACCGGGCTGCCTCGTCGGCTGGCAGCAGTGCCGGCATCTTGAAGCCGTTTTTTCGGGTCAGCGGCGTATCAACAAAGCCCGGGTTCACGAGGTGCACCCCGATGCCACGCGGCGACAGGTCGAGGTAGAGCGACTCGACCAGGTTGATCAGCGCGGCCTTGGTAGGGCCGTAGATCAGGGCCTTCGGCAAACCACGATAGCCGGCCACCGAGGCGACGATCGCGACCGCGCCGCGTCGCTGCGCCAGCAGCGTCGGCAGCGTCGCATCCAGGCAGTGCAGCACGCCCATCACGTTGACCTCGAACAGCTTGCGCGCGCGGGCGATGTCGAGCGTGTCGGCGCGCATCTCCATGTGGGTCCCGGCGACGATCAGCACGAGGTCGATACCGCCGAAATCGGCGAGGACAGTCGTGGCGGCGTTGCGGACCGAGGCCGGATCGGTGACATCGAGGGTGGCGACAATCGCGTCGGTGCCTTCGGCAATCGCATCGAGCAGGTCGCGACTGCGTGCCGACATGGCCACGCGCGCGCCCTCGTTGACCAGCCGCCGTGCCAGCGCGGCGCCGATGCCGTAGGAGGCGCCGATCACCCAGACGCGCTGGCCGCGCCAGGTCCCGATCTTCGGATTGAGAGCCATCAGAGCTTTCGGAACGAGATCAGCACTTCGCCGACCCGAAATCCATACAAGCTCATCACGGCGCGGTTGAGCATGACGCGCTCGTCGATCAGGAACATCCAGTCGTCGAACGCGACTTCGTAGCGCTTGCCGTTGTCGGTCTTCAGGTCGAACGCGTAGGTCCAGTTCAGTGCATTGCCGCTGACCACGCCGCGCGCCTCGCCGATGACGTCGGCGGCGGTGCCGATCCAGCGCGTGCCGGTGGCGCCGCCTGCAGCGGGGCGCAGTGTCCAGATGCGCTTCTCGCGCTTGCCGTCTGACCAGACGAAGTCCTCGTCGAGCGTGCCGACGTCGCCGGCCCAGCTGGCCTTGATCGTGACCACGAATCGGCGCTGCACCTGGCCGTTGCGGTCCTGGAACATTCCGTGGCCTTCGAGGGTGCCGTTGAAGTAATGCCGCAGATCGAGCGCGGGTTGCTCATTGTTGTAGGCCTGCGGCTCCACGCCGGCACAACTGGCGATGAGCAGGGCAACAATTGCAGTGCAGACGATGCGGACGATCATGGGACTCCTCAGAACTTCTGCAGTCGCCAGGCGACGGCGAGCAGGCCCGCGGCGGCGAGCTTGAGCAGGCAGGGCAACACGGCGTAGGCGAACGACAGTGCGGACAGCGCATCGGCGTCGCGAGCCCCGGGCGTATAGCCGAGCAGGGCGAGTGCCGGCAGCGCGATACCCGCCGCCAGAGCCAGGTTCAGCTTGTAGGCGAGGTTCCACAAGCCGAAGTAGGTGCCCTCGTGCGCGCCGGTGTGGCCGTTTCTTTCCACGACGCGCGCCAGCAGGGCCGGTGGCAACGCGAGGTCCGCACCGAGCGCGAAGCCCGACAGCAGGCAGATCAGCGCAAACGCGCCGAAGTCACCGGTGTCGATCGCGTAGGCCCAGGCGAACGCGGCCACCGCGGCCACCATACCGATCAGCCACACCGCTTCGAGTGGCAGGCGCTGGGCCAGGCGCGTCCACAGCGGCATGCTGGCGGCGCCAGCGACGAAGTACAGCGCGAGGAACACGCCCGAGCGCGGTTCCATCTCGAGCCGGTCGGCAACGAAGAACAGCACCAGCGAGGCCGGGATCGCTGCCGCGATGCCATTGGCGACGAACACGGCCAACAGCCAGCGGAATCGCGGCATCGCCAGCGGCAGCGCAATCGACGCCGCGGCCGTGGTCCCGGTCACCGGCCGGTGGGTCGGCCGTGGTGCGTGGCGCACCAGCACCGCGAGCGCGACGGCCAGAGTGACCAGGAACAGCATGACCAGACTGGCCGCTCCCAGCGCGTACGGCACAACCGCGGCAACGATGACGCCGACCAGTCCCGCGCCTTCGCGCCACGCGGTCACGCGTGTGCGGGCACCGTCGCTGTCGCCGAGTTCGGCGCCCCAGGCCTGGTAGGCCACCGTGGCGAGCGAGTAGCCGAGGTAGGCGGCGGTCAGTGTGGCGGCCAGCCAGCCGGTGGCTGCGGCGGCCGAAAGGTGAGCAGGAGGCAGGAACAGCAGCACGAAGCCGAGGGCGAGCGGTGGCATCGCCAGCAGCACCGGACGCAGGTAACCGCCGCGCGCCTTGGCGCGATCGACCCAGGCGCCGAGGAACGGGTCGATGAAAGCGTCGGCCAGTCGGGTGACCAGCAGCACGAGTCCGATGATCGACAGCGCGAGACCGGTCGCCTCGAAGTAGAACTTGGGCACCAGCACGTACACCGGCAGCGCCATCATCGCCAGCGGGGCTCCAAGCAGTCCGTAGGCGGCGAGGTCGCGCGACCTGGGCTCGCGACCGAGTTGAGAGGCGGCGCGGGCAGGCACGGCGGTGGCCGACGCGGCGGTGGTCATGGCGGGGGTGAACGGTGAGGCAGTGGCGAAGAGGCTGGAGCGCAGATCGGTGTGCCGGCGAGCCGCTGGCGGACCGCGGTCGTGCTCCGACCGGCAGCGAGCCGCGGGGCCTTCAGCGACGCGCCTCCGACAGCAGACTCGCGCGCAGCTGCGGCACGCTGGTGCGCGGGTCGAGCCAGATGGCGAAGAACGCCCGCCCGAACTCCGGATCGACGACTTCCCCGAGGAAACGGCCGTCGACGTAGAAGCGTGTCGGCCCGCCCGGGCGGTAGATGCCGACCAGCCGCTGGCCGGGCTTCACGTCCGGAAACAGTCCGCTCATCTCGACCAGCCAGCGGTCGCGCTGCGCGGTGGAGCCGAAGCCCAGCTGCGCGATCTCGTCGCGACTGCGCTCGGCAATTGCGCGCCCAGCCAGGCTGCGCGCGTAGGTGATCTCGAGCGCGAAGGGCCGTGCCTCCGGTTTCGACGGATCGAATTCACGCGGCACGAACATGCGCGCGTCGTAGACGTGCAGTCCGAACCAGGTCAGCCGGCCAGTGCCTGACGGCCGCGGATCGTCGATGTAGCGACGCACGTGCTCGGGCGCCTCGACGATCGCCGCGTCAGCAAGATTCGACAGCGCGTAGCCGGCGGCAGCCAGCAGCGGGACCAGCCAGCAGGGCGGCTGACCGTCGCAATAGACTTCCGGCCGGCGGCGCGGCGTCAGCGCGCGACCAACGTGTACTGGATGACATCGGTGTTCTCCCGGGCAAAGGCGGCCTCGCAGTAGGCAAGATAGAAATCCCAGAGGCGCACGAAGCGTTCGTCGAAGCCCAGCGCGCGCACATCGTCGAGCCGGGCGAGGAAGCGGGCACGCCAGGTGGCGAGCGTGCGCGCGTAATCGAGTCCGAAACGGAACTCGTTGATCACGGCGAGCCCGGCCACGTTGGCCTGCGCGCGGAAAACGGATGGTGACGGCAGCATGCCGCCGGGAAAGATGTACTGCTGGATGAAGTCGGAGCCGGCGCGGTAGCGCGGGTAGAGGTCATCGGCGATCACGATCGATTGCAGGCAGACGCGCGCACCCGGCTTCAGGCAGCGCCGCAAAGTGGCGAAGTACGACGGCCAGTAGGCTTCGCCGACCGCCTCGAACATCTCGATCGAAGCGATGCCGTCGTAGCGACCGGCCTCCTCGCGGTAGTCGCGCAGCTGCAGGTCCGCCGACAGCCCCGCGCGTGCGAGGCGATCGCGCGCGTAGTCGAGCTGCTCGGTCGAAAGCGTCAGGCCGGTCACCGTGTGGCCGGCGCGCGCAGCCGTCTCGGCCAGTCCGCCCCAGCCGCAGCCGATTTCCAGCAGCCGGGCACCGGTCGGCAACTCAAGTTCCGCCAGCACGCGTTCGTACTTCGCCTGCTGGCCGCGTTCCAGTTCGTCGGTGCCGGACACCTCGTGCGGGCCGGCGGGCCGCTCGAACAGCGCGCTCGAGTAGCTCATCGTGCGGTCCAGCCACAGCGCGTAGAACGCGTTGCCGAGGTCGTAGTGCGCGTGAACGTTGCGGCGCGCCTGCGTGCGCGTGTTGCGGTTGAGCAGGTGTCGCAGGCGATACGCCAGGCGACCCACGAACGAGCCATAGATCACGTCTTCGGCGGCGGCGCGGTTCGCGACGAAAAATTCCATCAGCCGCACGAGATCGTGCGTGGACCAATCGCCGGCTAGGTAGGACTCGGCGAAGCCGATGTCGCCGCTTTTCAGCGCGGCGCGGATCAGCTTCCAGTTGGTGAGTTGCAGGTCGGCGCGCTCGCCCGAGCGCAGGTCGCCGAAATAGGCATGCTGGCCGTCGGGAAAGGTGACGTCGAGCCGACCGTGCCGCATGCGTTCAAGCAGGCGCAGCGCGAGACGGGCGTCGGATGGAAAGCGGGCGGTGTCGAGTCCGGCGCGCGTTTCGAGGGCGAGTTGGCTCATGTGGTCAGCGAGTTACTTGCAGCGCCGGCGGCGCCGGCTTGGAAACGAAGGGCACGCGCTTCAGCCAAAGCCGCAGCGCCTGCCAGTGGATGCGGGCGATCACACCGAAGGTGAACGCGGGGTAAGCGAACAGCGCGCGCAGTAGCGCGCGGTCGTCCAGTGCGACGAGTTCGCCGGCGATCGAGGTCTTCAGCAGCGGGCCGGCGTCGTCTTCGTAATCGACGCAGCCGATCCAGCGGGCCGCAGAGCGCTCGGCGCCGGCGCGACCTGCACCGCTGAGCAGAAAGCGGAAGCGGTAGCTGCCCGCGACTTCGCAAAACGGCGACACATGGAAGACCTTGCGCGCCTGCAACGATTCGCCGTCGCGCAGCGCGCGGCCGTTGTCATGCGCAAGCAGGTAGCAGTGACGCTCGCCGAAGGTGTTGTTGACTTCGCAGACGACGGCGCGCAGTTCGCCGTCGGCGCGGTGCGCGAACCAGAAGCTGACGGGATTGAAGACATAGCCGAGCACGCGCGGAAAGGTGTGCAGCCAGATTTCACCGTCGGCGTCGCGCACGCCCGCCTGCGCCAGCAGCGACTCGATCCAGGCCAGCAGCGGACGGCCATCTCCGTGGTCGCGGTCGTTGACGGCAAATAAGCCGGCGCGATTGAAGCGCAGCAGCCGGGCCGGCGATGGTCGATGAGTCAGCGCGCGCAGCGGTAGCCGCAGAAAGTAGCCCGCGTAAGTAAAGGCATGGCGGGCAGGTCGCAGCCGGACATGGCGGATCGGCCCAAAGCCGATGGCAGGGCTGGACGTGGCGGTCGTGGGATCGCTCATGGAACGTCAGCGCGGGTGCGTGTCAGGCGAGTGGGTTAGCTGGAACAGCGTCGAAGTCTACGTAGTTTACACAATGAACTAGATAGTTCAAGTAAAAACGGTATGGTATGATTACTTACCCTGACACCATGGGCGGCCGGCGATCTGCCGGGACCGCGAGGAGGACGCATGACCACATCGGTCAGCGAGATCGCGCCGCGACGGTTGTCGCTCAAAGAGCAGCAGCAGCGGCTGCGCGAGGACGTCATCTTGCAGGCCGTCAACGGCCTGCTGGCGGAAAAGGGCTTCGACCTGATGACGGTCGACGAAGTCGCCGCGGTGGTCGGCATCGCCAAGGCGAGCCTGTACAAGCATTTCGAGTCGAAGGAGGCGCTGGCTGCCGCAGCGATGGTGCGGCTGCTTGAGCGCACGCTGGCGGTGATCGACGCCCAGCCGACGGACGCTGCACCGGACGACAAATTGAAGGCCGTCGTGCGCTGGGCGGTGCGCGAGCATCTGCTGGGCCAGATGCCGTCGTTGCCATCCACGCGCTCAACGCTGCGCGACGCGCTGGTGCGCCACAAGGCCTACATCGAGCGCCTGATCGAGGTCAGCGAACGGCTCGGTGCCTGGATCGAGGCCGCCCAGGGGGCCGGCAAGATCTCCCCCGCCTTCCCGCCGGAAGCCGTGCTGTACACGCTGTACGCGCGCGCCTGCGACCCGGTGTCCGATTATCTGAAGCTGTCCGGCAACTACCGGGACGAGGAGATCGTGGAACTGGTCACGATGACCTGCTTTGCCGGACTGTCGGCTCGGCCGTCCTGAGAGTTTCGGTCAGCGCACCGCCGCGTCCTGTTCGCGCCGTCAGGCAACCTGGCGCAATGGCGGTTCCAGCTGCTGCCGGATCGCCGCCGCCACGGTCAGGCCGGACTTCAGGCCGTCCTCGTGAAAACCGTAGCCGGTCCATGCTCCGGCGAACCACACGCCACGCCGTCCCTGCAGGCCGGCGAGCCGCTGTTGCGCCTCGACTGCGGCGGCGTCGAACACTGGATGGCTGGTGTCGAAGCGGCCCAGCACCGTTTCCGCGCGGGGCTCGACCAGCGGGTTCAGCGACAGCAACACCGGCGTGCTGAACGGCAGCGGCTGCAGTCGATTCAGCAGATAAGTCACTGACACGGCTGGCTCGTTGCCGCCGGCGCTCAGGTAGTTCCAGGACGACCACACACGCCGTTCGAGCGGCATCAGTCGCGTGTCGGTGTGCAGCCAGGCGCGGTTGGGCTGGTAGCCGACTGTCCCGAGCACGCCGCGCTCATTCGCGTCGGCGTCGGCCAGCAGCGCGGCCGCCTGGTCGCTGTGGCAGGCGAGCACGACCTGGTCGTACCGCGCGGCGCCGGAACGGCTTCGGACCACCACACCTTGACCGGTCGCATCGCGCCGCACCTCCAGCACTGGTTCGGCGGTGCGCACGTCGCGCAGCCCGGCGGCGATGCGCTGCACGTACTGCCGTGCGCCGCCGTGCACCGTGTACCACTGTGGCCGGTTGCTGACCTGCAGCAGTCCGTGGTTGTGGCAGAAGCGCACGAAGGTCGCCACCGGGTAGTCGAGCATGGTGGCCATCGGGCAGGACCAGATCGCGGCCGCCATCGGCAGCAGGTACCAGCGGCGGAACGCCGTGCCGTAGCGCTCGCGATCGAGGAACTCGCCGAGCGGCTGGCGGGCATCGACCTGCTCGTGCCCGGAGGCCAGGCGGGTCGCCTGTGCATTGAATCGCAGGATGTCGCGCAGCATGCCCAGGAAGCGCGGCGAAACCAGGTTGCGCCGCTGCGCGAACACGCCGGCGAGATCGGTGCCGCTCCACTCGATGCGGCGGTTGCCATCGCGCACGCTGACCGCGAACGACATGTCGCTGCGCGCCACCGGGACGTCGAGTTCGCCGAACAGCCGGATCAGGTTCGGATAGGTGCGCTCGTTGTAAACAAGAAATCCGGTGTCCACCGGAAATTCGAGTCCGTCCAGCGCAACATCAACCGTGTGCGTGTGCCCGCCGAGGCGCGTCTCGGCCTCGTATAGCGTGACCTGCGCGACGTCCCTGAGTGCGTGAGCGCATCCAAGGCCGGAGATGCCGGCACCGATGACTGCAACCTTCATGCTGTGGATCCCGCTGAAGAAAAATTCCCGAAACTCGCGTGCGCGCCGCGGCCGACCTTGCGCAATCCGCGTGGGTGCGTCCGGCCGGCGGCGCATGCCGCGGGACCACCGCTGGCGCGGGGCCTCACCTCCCCTCCGGATCGCGCCAGGCGAGGCAGAGCCGGCTAGCCTGCTGCCGCCTTGTCGCGTTCGATCAAGGCGTAGGCCGAGTGGTTGTGGATGGATTCGAAATTCTCGGCTTCGACGACAAAGGCGCGCACACGCTCGTCGGCGTCGAGGGCCGTCGCGACATCGCGCACCACGTCTTCGACGAACTTGGGATTGTCGTAGGCACGTTCGGTCACATACTTCTCGTCGGTGCGCTTCAGCAGGCCCCACACTTCGCACGACGCCGCATCCTCCGCAATGCGGATCTGGTCTTCGATCCGCATCTCGTCGGCGAGTGTCAGTGTCAGCGTCAGGTGCGCACGCTGGTTATGGGCACCGTAGTCAGCCACCTTCTTGCTGCAGGGACACAGGCTGGTCACCGGAACGACGACCTTCTGCCAGTAGCGGGTCGTCTCCGCGCGCCGTTCGATGGCCAGCGTCAGCTGATAGTCCATCAGGCTTTCGACACCCGAGACCGGAGCGGTCTTGAGGACGAAATACGGCAGGCGCAGTTCGATGAAGCCGTCGTGCGCGTCGAGCCGTTGCAGCATCCGTTCGAGCAGCGCGTGCACCGAAGCGCGCGACAGGGCGTCGCGATGCGACTGCAGCACGTCGATGAAGCGCGACATGTGCGTGCCCTTCTGCGCGGCCGGCAGGGCGACGTACATGTCGACCGAGGCAACGGTCGGCTGCGGACCGCGCGCAGTCGCCACCATCATCGGCTGGGCGAGCGACTTCACGCCGACGCGCTGGATGGCCAGATTGCGTGCGTCCGCCGCGGACTGAATGTCCGGGAGGTACATGGTGTCGGGAGCGTTCATGGCAAAGCCGCTATTGTCGCCGAAGTCCACGCGCCGCCAGGCGCGGGCCCGGCGACGGCCGCTACTTCGACGCCAACAGCGCCTCGATCTGGCTGGTCACCCGCGGATCGAGCGGTTCGACCTGGCTCGGGAACGACGCAACGACCTTGCCCTCGCGGTTGATGAGGTACTTGTGGAAGTTCCAGCGCGGGGCCTGACCGGTGTCCTTCGTCAGCGTCGCGAAGAGCGGGTTCGCGGAGCCGCCCTTGACCGTGCTCTTGGCGAACATCGGAAACTTCACGCCATAGGTGTTGAAGCAGAACTCGGCAATTTCCTTGTTGCTGGCTTTCTCCTGGTTGCCGAAGTCGCCGGACGGGAATCCGAGGATCGTGAAGCCGCGCTTCGCATACTGCGCATAGAGCTTCTCGAGGCCCTCGTACTGGGGCGTGAAGCCGCAGTAACTTGCCGTGTTGACCACCAGCACGACGTTGCCGCTGTACTGGCAGAGATTCTGCGGACTGTCGTCCTGCAAGCGCGGGAAGGTGTGGTTCAGCAGCGTCGGACAGGTCTGAGCCGTTGCGGACGGCGCGACGGCCCAGATCAGGAGCGCCGCAGCGGCGGAGGCAAGGGTGTGGAAGAAGAGCTTCACGGGAGGCTTGGACCGCAGGACCGGACCGAAGTGCGGGAATGAAGTACGGATGATCCCAAGCCGACTGGGATTGTGTCAATGAATTGTCTAGGACAAAATGGGGGCAATTTCCTCGCCTGCAGTCCGAGTCCGGGCGGGCCCCGTCAAGCCGCATGAACGATCGCACTGTGTCCCGACCGCTCACCGTTTCGATTGCCGCCGTCGAGCGCGACACCGGCCTGTCGAAGGATGCGCTGCGGGTATGGGAACGACGCTACGGCTTTCCCGTTCCATCGCGGGATGCATTTGGTGAGCGCACTTACCCGGTCGACCAGGTCGACAAGCTGCGCCTGCTCAAGCGGCTGATCGACCAGGGCCATCGTCCGGGGAAGATCATCGGACGGTCCTTGATGGAATTGCAGCGGCTCGCCGAGGGGCCCGGCGCGACGCCAGGCTCGATCACCGCGCCCGATGCCGCAGACGACCTCGTGCGATGCCGGGTTTGCGTGACAGAACATCGGCCTGACGACTTGCGACGCCTGCTTTCGCAGGGCTTGCTGCGACTCGGGCTGGCGCGTTTCATCACCGACGTCGTTGCGCCGCTCGCCACGATGATCGGCGATGAATGGGCGCGCGGACGCCTGCAGATCTTCGAGGAGCATCAGTACACGGAGGTGATGCAGTCCATCCTGCGCGGCGCGATCGCGACGATCCCGCACTCCGCAATCGGCCCACGCGTGCTGTTGACGACATTCCCAAAGGAGCCGCACGGGCTCGGCGTACTGATGGTCGAGGCCATGCTGGCGCTCGATGGCGCCTGTTGCATTCCGCTGGGCACGCAGACTCCGCTGTCGGAGATCGTCGTCGCGTGCAAGGCGCAGCAGATTGATGTCGTCGCGTTGTCGTTCACGCCGATCGTCAATCCCAACCAGATCCTCGACGGACTTGCGGATCTGCGTTCGCACTTGCCGGACTCCATCGAGATCTGGGCCGGAGGCTCGGCGCCCGATCCTGCGCCGCCGTCCGCCGCCGGATATCCGTGTGCTGGTTTCGCTGGAGGATGTCGAACCCGCGGTCGCGGAGTGGCGTGAGCGTCATGGCTTTGCTTGACTCCGTCGCGTGGCCCCGCAGGACAATCCCGCTTCGCCACGAACCCTGCAGACGAAGGACGCGCCATGAAACTAGCTAACCGGGTGGCCGTGATCACCGGGGCCGCCCAGGGCATCGGCGCGGCCTGTGCCCGTCAGTTTGCCGAGCAGGGCGCGAAGGTTGTGCTGGGCGATGTCAACGAGGTCGGAGCGGCCGCGCTCGTGAAGGACATCGCCGCCCATGGCGGCACCGCAACTTTCCGTCGAGCCGATGTCGGCCTGAAGGCCGACTGTGAGTCGCTGGTCGAACACGCGATCGCGCAGTTCGGTGCGCTCGACATCCTGGTCAACAACGCCGGCATCGTGCACGCCGCCGACTTCCTCGACCTGGCGGAAGACGACTTCGACCGCGTGCTGCGCATCAACCTCAAGGGGGCGTTCCTGTGCGGACAGGCTGCGGCTCGGCGCATGGTGGCGCAGCCCGCCCGCAGCGATGGTCAGCGCGGCGTCATCATCAACATGTCCAGCGTCAACGCAGTGCTGGCCATCGCCAACCAGGTGCCCTACACGGTCAGCAAGGGCGGGCTCAACCAGCTGACCAAGGTGATGGCGCTCGGGTTGGCGCCGCACGGCATCCGCGTGATGGGTGTCGGCCCCGGATCAATCGCGACCGAACTGCTCAAGACCGCCGTGCTGACCAACGAGGCGGCGAAGCAGCGCATACTGTCGCGCACACCGCTGGGCCGCCTGGGCGAGCCCGACGAGATTGCCAGGATTGCAGTCTTCCTCGCCAGTGACGATGCGTCCTACCTCACCGGTACGACGCTCTACCCGGATGGTGGGCGCCTGGCGCTCAACTACGTGATGTAGTTCGGCGGCGCGCGCGTCTCTGGGAATCCGGGACCGATTAGCGCTTCGCCTTGCGACGCACGCGCTTCGCCTTGCGCGCCGGTGTCTTGGCTTCCGCCGGCGCCGTCTCGGAGGCGGCCGCGGCGATCTTCGAAAACTGGTCCTGCAATGTGTGCCACCACGCCGCGGGATTCAGCGCATCGTCCGACAACGACGGAGCGTGCGCGGCCGTCTTGCGCCGCTTGCGAGTTGGTCTGGCCTCGGCTTCCGGCTCCGGAGTCGATGCAACGGCCGCAGCGGCCGGGCCGGCGCTGAACTCCGGCGGAATCGGCGGGAACGGACTCTTCGGTGTCGGCGACGGACCCATCATCGGCGCCATCATTGCGCCGCTGATGCCCTTGAGCGTAGCGATGGTCGCGCGCTGAACTTCGAGCGTCTGGATGGTCGTGCGCAGCATGCTGGCGTTCAGTTCGAGCCACTGCTCGACCGCACGCAGGTCGGCGATGCGCTTGTCGAGCTCGCCGATGTCGATGGTCGGAGCCAGCATGCTCGGCATCTGCTGCGGCGCTCGTACGAGCGAGGCGAGGTTGCCGGGCGTCGGCATGCCCGCCATTCCCCACAGCTTCTGCATCACGTCGAAAGGATTGCCCACTCCCGAGAACGGGTTCGCAGGGGCTGAATTGTCTGGCATGGCGGCTCCTCTCGATGCGGGCGCGAAGTCGGACAGTGTGCTAGCGGCGGACCGGCGCGGCAACCTGCTGGTCGATTGCGCCGAAAATGGACCGTCCTTGCCCATCGAACATCTCGATGCGCACGCGGTCACCGTACTTCATGAATGGCGTGGTCGCGGCGCCTGACTCGATCATCTCGAGGCTGCGCTTTTCAGCGATGCAGCAGTAGCCGCGACTGCGGTCGAGGTTCGATACGGTTCCGGAACCGATGATCGAGCCGGTGCGCAGGCTGCGGGTCCTCGCCACGTGCGCGATCAGTTGCCCGAAATCGAACGTCATGTCATCCCCGGCGTTGGGTTCGCCGACCTTGGTTTCGTTCCAGTGCACGACCAGCGGCCGATTGACCTTGGCGTCGTGCCACGCATCACCGAGCTCGTCCGGCGTCAGGGCGACGGGGCTAAACGCGGACGCTGGCTTGCTCTGGAAGAAGCCGAATCCCTTCGCCAGCTCGGCCGGGATCAGGTTGCGCAGGCTGACGTCGTTCACCAGCATCAGCAGGCGGATATGTCCGACGGCGTCGCGCGGCGTCGTGCCCATCGGCACGTCGTCCGTGATGACGGCGACCTCCGCCTCGAAGTCGATGCCGAACTCCTCGCTCGGGCAGACGATCGGTTCGTGCGGGCCAAGCAGGTCGTCGGAACCGCCCTGGTACATCAGCGGGTCGGTCCAGAACGAGGGAGGCATCTCGGCGCCGCGTGCCTTGCGCACGAGTTCGACGTGGTTGACGTAGGCGGAGCCGTCGGCCCACTGGTAGGCGCGCGGCAGCGGGGCCATCGTCATGCGTGCATCGAACGCGAACGCGTGCCGGGCGCGTCCCTCGTTGAGCGTCTGATACAGATCGTCGAGCTGCGGCTCGAAGAACGACCAGTCATCAAGCGCGCTCTGCAGCCGACTGACGATACCTGCCGCGTGATGAGCCAGCGTCAGGTCACGCGAGACGACGACGAGTTGCCCGTCGCGCGAACCATCCTTCAAGGTCGCGAGCTTCATCGGATGAGATCGGGAATTGAGAAGGCGAGGAAGCCGGTATCTTAGCGGCGGGGCTCGCGGTCGGCGGATGAATCGGTGACAACGACGGGTGAGCGACGACGGGCGGGCGACGACTGGTGAGCGATCTGGGCGCGTGGCACGGCACACGATGGTGAGGCAGGAACCGGGACAGTACTGGCGTCGACGCCGCTGGCGGCGTGGCGCAGTCGTCCTCGGGATCGTCGTGCTGATGCACGTGCTGGCGATCACCGGCGTGCGACGCGAACTCGCGCTGGACCGGCCGGACAAGCCGACACAGACGACGATGTCGATCGCGTTGCTGAAGCCGCCAGCGCCGCCGGCAGCACCGGCGCCCCAGCCACCGAGGCCCAAGCCGACGCCGACGCCGCGTACGCCGAGTGTCGTGGCAGCGGCTCCTGCCGTGCCGGCACCGTCGCCGGCGCCGACTCCTGAACCTGCACCGCCTCCGGCGCCTGCGCCGGTCGAGGCACCGCCGCCGCTCGTAACCGAGCCCGTGGCGGAACCGTCAAAGCTGCCACCCGGCATCAAGGAACTGCCGACGAAAGGGCGCATCGCCTACCGCACGACCTACTCGCGCATGCGCGGCATCGACGTCATGACCTATGTCGACTGGGCGATCGATATCGATCAGGCGCGCTACGAGCTCTGGCTGCGCACGGTCGATCCGCCGGGGCTGCTCGATCTGCGTTCGACCGGTGAGCTCAGGCCGTTCGGCATTGCGCCAACTCAGTACCTGGAGCGCATCGAGATAGCCAATCGCGAACTGTCGGTCGACTTCGACTGGGCCAGCCACATCGTTCGATTTGCAGGGCGCGGCGCGGGCGAACCGACGCCGTTCGAGGACGGAACACAGGACCCGTTGTCGCTGCAGTTTCACCTGCCGTTGCTTGCACAAACGTATCCGTGGCGCTTCACGCCGGGATCGCTGATCAGCTTCCAGGTGGCGCGCCGCAAGGTGGAAAGCTATACGTTCGTGGTCGACGGCTTCGAACCGATCACGATCCAGGGCAAGGAGTTGCAGGTGCTCAAGGTCCTGCGACCGAAGGGACCGAACTCCAACCGCGCGGTGGAGCTGTGGATGGCGCCGGATCTCGACTGGATTCCGGTACGCCTGCGTTTTGTCGACACCAACGACGAGGTATGGGACAGCGTGCTCGCGCACCTGCCCGGGTCCGAGCCTCCACCCGCACCGATCCAGCAGGAGCCGGTCAAGCCGTAGAGACGCTAGGTCGCTGCTGTGAGGACGGCCGTCAGCACTGGCATGCGCGCCGTGCCCAGAACCCCGTCGACCTCCATGTCCGTCATCTGCGCGGACAGGCGCATGCCGCCTGCCAGGACCTCACCCAGCACTGCTTCAATCGCTGCACAGGCCTGCATCAGTTCAACATTGGACTCGGCGTCCATGGCGTTTTCGAGGGCCGATTCAAGGTCGGCCGCCAGGCGGCGCGCAGCATCGCCATCGCCGTCGAGCGCGAATTCGAGCAGGCGCGCCTCACGCGCCAGCGAAGCAAGGTTCTCGGCCTGGCGTGCGGGGTCGGAGTGGTCAAAACCCGACTGACGGGTCGGTCCGGCGCTCGGGCAAGCCGACGGAAATTCGTTGTCTCGCATAAAACCTCCAATGCGATCAACGTTAGGAGCCTTTCCCGTCAAGCACCACCGGAATGGCGATCGTCCTTGACGCAAATACGTCGGGCGCTAAAAAAACGCCCGCTGCGATGACAAATCGCCCCGCCTTTGAGCTTACGCAGCCTTCTGCGGCATGCGTATGACTTGCGCCGTCGTCTGGCCGCGGAACCGCGCCAGGAGTTGCGACCACTTCGCCCGTGCGGTTACGAGGGACTGTTCCTTGACATGGCCGTAGCCGCGGATCTCCTCCGGAATGCTGGCCAATTGCACCGCTACCGCGAGGTTGTCCGACGCCAGGCGTGTCAGCAGTTCTTCCACCAGCGCTTCATAGTCGGCAATCAGCGCACGTTCCGTTCGACGTTCCGTCGTGAAGCCGAAGATGTCGAGCACGGTGCCGCGCAGAAATTTCATGCGCGCGAGCACGGAGAACACCGGCATCACCCACGCGCCAAAGCGCATCTTCCGCATACGGCCGGTGTCGGGATCCGGCCGCGCCAGCATGGGCGGTGCGAGATAGAAGTTAAGGCGATAGTCACCTTCGAACTGGCTGGCGATGCGAGCCCGGAATGCCGGGTCGGAGTGCAGCCGCGCCACTTCGTACTCGTCCTTGTAGGCGAGCAGCTTGAAATAGTGACGCGCAACCGCTTCGGCCAGCTGGGTCGACTGCAGCCGGTCGGACTCGACGCGCCGCACGCGCTCGATGAGATCGGCATAGCGCTTCGCGTAGGCGGCATTCTGGTAGCCGGTCAGGAACTCGACGCGCCGCTCGACGATGTCCTCCAGCGTCGAGGCAAAGCGCTTGAGCTCGACCACGTTGCTGGCGGCATCGGGGAACGCGGCAAGGCGGACGGCGTCGGCGTCATGAGCCGCACAGCGGCCCCACTCGAATGCCTTGCGATTCGACTCCACGGCCACGCCGTTGAGTTCGATCGCACGCAGCATCGTCTCATGGGCCAGCGGAATCCAGCCCTTCTGCCAGGCGAATCCGAGCATGAACGGGTTGGTGTAGATCGCATCGCCCATCAGGGCCGTCGCGATGGCGCTGGCATCAACGAACAGGCTGTCGGCCTCCGCGCCGACGGCGTCACGAACCTGCTGCGCGAGGTTGCCGCCGCCGAACTGCCAGTTGGGGTCACGCACGAAATCTGCGGTCGGCGATTCCGCCGTGTTCACGACAGCCCGTGTCTTGCCGTGCTGGATCTTCGACAGCGCCTCGTTGCTGGTGGTGACGATCAGGTCGCAGCCGATCAGGACATCGGCCTCGCCCATCGCGATGCGCGTTGCAAAGAGGTCCTCCGGCGTCGGCGTGATCTGCACATGCGAGAAAACCGCGCCGCCTTTCTGCGCAAGTCCGGCCATGTCCAGCACCGATACGCCGCGTCCCTCGAGATGGGCCGCCATGCCAAGCAGCTGGCCGATGGTCACGACGCCGGTTCCACCGACGCCGGTCACCACGATGCCGTAGGCGCCGCGCGACCTCAAAGGAGGCAGCACCGGTTCCGGCACTTCAGGCAGCACGTCCGTGACCGAGGACTTGCCTTTTTTCAGCTTGCCGCCTTCCACCGTGACGAAGCTCGGGCAGAAGCCGTTCAGGCAGGAATAATCCTTGTTGCAGCTCGACTGGTTGATGGCGCGCTTGCGGCCGAACTCGGTCTCCAGCGGCTCGACCGAAAGGCAATTGGACTTGACGCTGCAGTCGCCGCAGCCTTCGCAAACCAGATCGTTGATCACGACGCGGCGCGCCGGGTCCGGAAACGCGATCTTCTCCGGCGTGTTCTTCTTTCGGCGTCGACGCTTTTCCGAGGCGCAGGTCTGGTCGTAGATCAGCACCGACACGCCGGGATATTCGCGCAGTTCGCGCTGGATACGGTCGAGCTCGTCGCGGTGATGCACGGTGACGCCCGGCGCGAGCTTCCACGCATCGCCGGTGGCGCCGTGCGCATTGACGGCGCTGTGGTCGAGTTCGCTGGTGGCGTCGTACTTGGTCGGTTCATCGGTGACGATGACGATCTTCTTCACGCCTTCCGCGTGCATCTGCTGCGTGATCTGCGGAGCGGTGATCTGCCCGTCCGTGGGCTGGCCGCCCGTCATCGCGACCGCGTCGTTGAAGAGGATCTTGTAGGTGACCGGAACGTTGGCCGCGACGGCCGCACGCACGGCCAGCGAGCCCGAGTGGAAGTAGGTGCCGTCGCCGAGGTTGGCAAAGATGTGCTTCTCGTTCGTGAACGGCGCCTGGCCGATCCACGGCACGCCTTCGCCGCCCATTTGCGTGTAGGTCGACGTGTTGCGGTCCATCCAGACGACCATGTAGTGGCAGCCGATGCCGGCCACCGCACGCGAGCCTTCCGGCAGATTGGTGGACGTGTTGTGCGGGCAGCCCGAGCAGAACCACGGCTTGCGCTCGGTGACGACGCGCGGCTTGGCCAGCGCCTTTTCCTTGGCCTCGATGATCGCGAGCCGTGCCTGCATGCGCGCGCGGATATCGGCCGGCAGTTCGAGTTTGCCGATGCGCGTAACGATCGCCTTCGAGACGATCGCCGGAGAAAATTCGTAGTGCGCCGGCAGGATCCAGTTGCCCTGCGGCACGGCCCATTCGCCGCCGTCCTTCTCGTCGAACTTGCCGATCACGCGCGGAATGCGCTTGCCGGTTCCGATCCACGAGAAGAGCTCCTCCTTAAGCTGGTACTCGACAAACTGGCGTTTCTCCTCGACCACGAGGATCTCCTCCAGTCCTTCGGCGAAGGCCCGAATCGCGGTCGCCTCGAGCGGCCACACCATGCCGCACTTGAAAAGCCGTATGCCAATGTCCTTGCAGGTCTGTTCGTCGAGTCCCAGGTCCGCCAGCGCCTGGCGCGTATCAAGGTAAGCCTTACCGCTGGCGACAATGCCGAAGCGCGCGTGCGGTGAATCGATCACCGTGCGGTTGAGCTTGTTCGCGCGGCAATACGCCAGCGCCGCATACAGCTTGTAGTCGAGCAGGCGCGCTTCCATCTCGAGCGCCCCGTCCGGCCAGCGCACGTTGAGGCCGCCCGGTGGCATCGAGAAGTCGGCCGGCAACTGAATATCCACGCGCTCTGGGTCGACGATCACCGAGGCAGACGCCTCCACCACTTCGGTCACCGTCTTCATGCCGACCCAGACGCCGGCATAGCGGCTCATCGCGTAGCCGTGCAGCCCGAGATCCAGGTACTCCTGCACCGTGGCCGGAAACAGCACCGGCATCATGCAGGCCTTGAAAATGTGGTCGGACTGGTGCGGAAGGGTCGATGACTTGGCCCCGTGGTCGTCACCGGCCAGCGCGAGCACGCCGCCGTGTCGGCTGGTGCCCGCCGCATTCGCGTGCTTGAACACATCCCCGCATCGATCCACTCCGGGGCCCTTGCCGTACCACATGGCAAATACCCCGTCGTACTTCGCGCCCTCGAACATGTTGACCTGCTGCGTGCCCCAGACGCTGGTGGCCGCAAGATCTTCGTTCAGCCCCGGCTGGAACTTCACGTGATGCCGTTCGAGATGTTTCTTCGCCTTCCAAGCGGTCTGATCGACGCCGCCGAGTGGCGAGCCGCGGTAACCGCTGATGAATCCGGCGGTGTTCAGACCGGACAACTGGTCGCGCTGCCGCTGCAGCATCGCCAGACGGATCAGCGCCTGCGTGCCGCTCATGTAGGCGCGACCGCGGTCCAGTGTCCACTTGTCGTCGAGAGTGACCTCCGCCAGCGCGCGGCGGACGGCTTCGGGTAGGGGCGCGTTCATTCAAACTCCTGCCAAAAATCGTGTTCTTGGGAGCGCGGCAATCGGGAAGGGTGCCCCTATGCCGTGCGGCCGGAAGGCGCCTTTTGGGTACCTTCGGCGGGTGTCCGCGGTGAGCGGGATTCAGAGTGGCGGTGAGAGTAGCACCGACCCCGCGGCTGCTCAATCGTGCATCGCGGTGGCGCGTCGGGTCTCGGCCGTGGCCTTGTGCGATGTATGCTGCCCGCCGATTTTGCGACGGGGTAACCCATGCTTCGAACATTGCCAATCATCGCGGCCCTCATATCCACGACGGCCGCAGCGGCATCCATGCTCGACATCAAGGGGCTCGGCGAGCCGGTCGAGGCGTGCACGGACTTCGACGAGTATGTCAACGGCCTGTGGAGGAAGACAACGCCGATTCCGCCGGACCGGGCGCGCGTCGGCAGTTTCGACACGCTGCGCGATGAAAGCCGGATGATCGTCGAGCAGGCGCTGACCGATGCCGCACGCGATCCGGCGACGCTGGACACCCCGGGCAAGCGGCTCGCCACGCGGTTCTATGTCAGTGGCATGGACGTGGCCGCAGTCGAGTCGCGCGGTCTCGAATCGCTGAAGCCGCTGCTGCAGCAGATCGATGCGCTCAACGACCGCGCACAGTTGCCCGCGTTGCTGGCGCGACTGGCGCGCGTCGGCATTGATGCGCCGCTGCGTGTCGGCGTCATGCCGGATGCGAAGGACAAGCGGCGCTACATCGTCCAGATCGACCAGGGCGGCCTCGGCTTGCCCGATCGCGACGACTACTTCCGCGACGACACGCGCACCCTGGAGCTGCGCAAGGCCTACGACGCCTACCGCGTCCGACTGGGCCAGCTGGCTCGCGTCCCGGACGCATCCGCGGCGTCGACGGGCAGCTTCGCCTTGCAGAAGCAGCTTGCGGCGGCGTCCCAGACGCGCATCGAACGGCGTGATCCGAACGCGCTGTATCAGCTGAACACGTTGGAGTCGATCGCACAGCGCGCGCCGGGCCTCGACTGGACGGCGTTCTTTGTTGCGCTGGGCGTGCCGGCGCCGGGCGAGTTCAACGTCGCGTCGCCGAAGTTCGTCGCCGAGTTGGCCGGCGCCGCGGCCGAGGCGCCGTTGTCAAGCTGGCGTGCCTACCTGCGCGAGCGTCTGCTGGACGAGCTTGCGCCGCTGCTGCCAGCAGACTTCGTCGAAGCACGCTTCGCTTACCGCGGCCAGGCGATCCAGGGCCTGCAGAAGAACGTGGCGCGCACTGAACAGGTGATCCGTGTGATGACCGGCCCGTTCGGCTCCGAGCCGCTGGCCGAAGGGCTTGGCCAGCTTTACGTTGCACGGGCTTTCACGCCCGAGGCGAAGACGCGCGCGGTGCAGATGATCGGCGACATCAAGGCAGCGATGCGCGCTCGCATCGAAAAGCTCGAATGGATGAGCGCGCCGACCAAGGAGAGCGCGCTGAAGAAACTCAATGCGATGGCGCTGAAGATCGGCTATCCCGATAAGTGGAAAACCTACGCCGGCCTGGTGATCGAGCCGGATGACTTCGCAGGCAACTGGCTGCGCGCCCGCGCCTGGACCTTCAACGACCGGGTGGCGGATCTCGGCAAGCCGGTCGATCGCACGCGCTGGTTCGCTTCGCCGCATCTCGTCAACGCCTTTGCCGGCGGCTTGAACGAAATCGTCTTTCCGGCCGCGATACTGCAGCCGCCATTTTTCTATCCGAAGGCGGATGCTGCAGTGAACTACGGCGGCATCGGCGCCGTCATCGGCCACGAGATCACCCACCATTTTGACGATCGCGGGCGGCAGTTCGACAGCGTCGGCAATCTCGCGGACTGGTGGTCCACTGAGGATGCCGCCGCGTACAAGGCGCGCGCCGCGCGCCTGGCAGAGCAGTTTTCCGGCTACACGCCGGTGGCGGGGCAGCCGATCAACGGGCTGCAGACACTGGGCGAGAACATCTCCGACCTCGGCGGCGTGAAGATCGCCTACGATGGATTGCAGATCGCGCTCGCGCGTCAGCCGACCGGCCCAATCGACGGGCTGACGCAGAACCAGCGATTCTTCATCTCGTACGCGACGATCTGGCGCACGCAATATCGGACCGAAGCGCTGCTGGATCAGCTGCGCACCGGCCAGCACTCGCCGGGGCGTTATCGGGTGCTGGGGCCGCTTGCCAACGTCTCGGCGTTCGCGGCGGCGTTCAACTGCCCCAAGGACGCACCGATGATGCGGAGCGCGATCGATCAGATCTCGATCTGGTGATCAGGCCGGCATCGGCTGCCGGTCCTTGAGCCGCAGCCAGCCGCGGGCGATGCGGTAGATCGCCCAGATGCCAAGCGCGAAGAAACCGACGATCCAGATCGCGAAGCCGACCAGGACGACGGCGAAGACCGCGCCGATGACGCCGACGATCACGGCCCACAGCAGCGCCCACCAGAACGTGCGAATCTGCCAGGAGAAATGCGACTCGAGCCACGTACCGCGAACCTCGCCGCGCTTCACGTAGTTAATGATCACCGCGATGATCGACGGCCAGCCGAACAGGAACGTGCCGATCACGGTCGCCGTGCCGAAAGCGCCGATGACCAGTCCAAGCGTGTGCAGCGCATAGACGATGTGCGTGGTGGTGACCAGCGATTCATTGGGCGAGTTCAGCGGTGCGGGCGTGCTCATCGGTGGCTCCGTAAGACCAGCGGAGCGCGGAGCATAACGCCCGGCCACGGCATCGTTCCGCCGCTCAGGCCATGAAGCCGAGGTCGGACGTGGGGAAGTTCACGATGTTCGGCAGAATCAGCGGGATGTCGGTGGCGGCCACACCCATCCAGCGCGCCAGCGTCGCCGCGTACTGTTCGACTGACGTGGTGGGAATCAACCGGCCGTTGCCGGCGTCGGTAGGTCCATTCAACGTCAGGTCGGGATAGCTGCCGACAACCTGCTTGCCCTTGACGGCGCCGCCGACAACGAAGTGGTGACCGCCCCAGCCGTGGTCGGTGCCGTCGCCGTTCACGGTCAGCGTGCGACCGAAGTCCGACGCGGTGAAAAGTGTCACCTTCTGGGTCGCGTTCAGTTCAATCATGGCTTTCTGGAAGGCGTCGACCGCGCCTGCGAGCTGCGTTAGCAGCGCCGGATGCGTCGCGTCCTGGCCCGAGTGCGTATCGAAACCTCCGAGCGAGACCATGAAGACCTGCCGCTTTGCGCCAAGCTCAGCGCTGACGCTGACGATCTTCGCCACCATCGCCAGCTGAGTCGCGAGCGAACTGTTCGCCGGAAAGGGCGTCGCCAGCGTGGGGGCCATGGCCAGAGCGGCGGCGAGCGCGGTGTTCGAATCGATTGACCGCTGGTTCACGTTGCGCAGTTCACTCTCGATGAGATGCGTGCGCGAACGCGTCAGCGTGGCCTGCAGCGCCGCGGCGCCGGTGACCGATCCATAGAGCGACCCGGCGTTCAACGCACCGAAGGGGATCGATCCCTGCACCGGGTCGATCTGGAAGGGCTGCACTGTTTGGCCCGAAAGGAACACCGCGCTGCCGGACAGCGAGTTGCAGGTGAAAATGGAGTTTGTGTTCTGGCTGGCGAGCAGGTCGCCGATGCGCCCACCCCAGCCGAACTTCGCGCCTTCCGGCACCGACGCCTGCCAAACCGACTGTTGGTCATTGTGCGAGAAGAGCTTCGGCGGCAGAGGCACCGACTTGCTGTTGAAGCTGGTGCGGTCCGTCGGCACGACCAGCGGGCCGACGTTGGCAACCACTGCGCACTGTCCTGCGTCGAAAAGCGTCGCAAGTGGTGTCAGTTCGGCCGGCAAGGCGACCTGCCTGCCGCCGGGCAGCGGGCTGGTCGGAGCAAGCGGCGTGAGCTGTGCCTGTGTCCACGCGAGCGGGCCGCGCACGCCGGCATAGGTGGCATAGCCGGACGCGTCATACGGGACGACGGTGTTGTGCGCGTCGTTGGCGCCATACAGGAAGACGCAGACCAGCGCCTTGTAGTCGGCAGCCGTCGATGCGGATGCGGCGCCGATCGATGCCAGGTTCAGCGCAAATGGCGCGGCGGTGCCGGCGAGCGAAAGGGCGGAAGCGTGGCGCAAGAAGGCGCGGCGGGAGGCATTCAGGGTCGTCATCGCTCGTCTCCTACTTCTGCACCAGGTAATCGGGGGAGGCCATCGTCAGCAGCACCGCGGTGTAGACGCGATTGGCGCGCCCGTTGGGTGACGTCACGGCAATCGCGTTGACGGCGTCGCGAATCTCCTGCCGCTGCTGCGTTCCCATCGTGCCGGCCATCAGGCAGCGGTTGACGCGGTCGATCAGCGCGTCGGCGTTGTCGGCCACAGCGAGCTCGCCGGCATAGGAGGCGCGCACTTCGCGGCTGACGCCGACCCCGCTGCTGATCGCGGCCTGCATGAAGTTGGTGTATCCGGCGACGGAGGTCTCGCCGGTGATCTGGAATTCGGGTGCGACGAGGCCGGCGGCGGCGATCGCCGTGTTGGCCGGCACATAGCCAGGCCGGAAGAAGTTGAAGACCGACGGCGCGCGCAGTGGCTGCTGGCCAAGAGACGTCGCCGGACTGTCGAGATTGCGAATCTGCCAGTTGCCAGAGGCCGAGGTCGCGCCGAAGCAGCGCGCCCATTGAGAAAGGCGCAACACGGGCTCGCGCAGCTTGCCGAATTGAGGGTTCGTCAGTCCCGCCGCATTGCGCGCCTCGTCGTCGAGCAGGATCGCACGCACGATCGCCTTCATGTCGCCGCGCACGCCGGCACTGTTGTTGGCGCAGGCGGCCGACACGCGGCCGATGTAGCCGGATGTCGGATTGCTCGTCACCAGGCGCTGGATCAGCTGCCTGCCGATGAATGGACACAGGTTCGGATGATTGAACAGCGTATCGAGCGCGACCGTCAGGCTCGCCTGCGCCGACGTGCCGCCTGGGATCGTCACATTGAGGAAGGTCTTCTCACCGGTCTCGTGAAACTGCGGATACGGTTGCGTCGGCCGCAGGATGCGATCGGCATAGGCGGTGCCGCCGCCGTTGAAGCTGGCATTCGAGGTGTCCTGCGCGGCCCAGCTCCAGCCGGTGAAGACGCGCGCGAGACCGGTGATGTCGGCGTTGGTGTAGGTCTCGACCGGCTGGCCGTTGACGAGCTTCGGCGCACCGTCGAGGTTGATCTCGGTGAGTCCGATGGAGAAGAGCTGCATCACCTCGCGCGCGAAATTCTCGTCGGGAACGCGCCCGGTGACCGGGTCGGCCTTCTGGTTGCGCAGGTGTGAGAGGTAGATGCCCATCATCGGGCTGGTCGCAACGGCTTCGAGCAGCGTGCGGTAGTTGCCGAACGCATGCTCGCCGAGTAGGTCGACGTAATTGGCGAGTCCGTCGGAGGCCGTGGCGATGGTGCCGCTCTCGGCGGAGATGACGAGGATTTCCGATAACGCGAACTTCACGCGCTGGCGCAACTGGTCGGGCGCGGGAATCGCCTGCTGCCAGAACGAGTCCTGCATGAAGGCGAAGTTGCCGCCGAACAGCAGCAGGCTGTAATTGGCCTGCACATAGGGCAGGTGTTTGGTCGCGGCGATTGAGAACTGCTCGTCGATCCAACCGCTGTAACCAAGCGTCTGCACGCGTGCGATATCGGTCTCGCTGGGACCGAAGCTCGATTGCATCAGGAAGCGCGCCGCTTCATCGGAGCTGGGCGGCGGCATCGGCGCGGGACTCGGTCCCGGACTTGGAGCCGGGGCAGGGACGGGGACCGGCGCAGGTCCGGAGGACGATCCGCCGCCACCGCAAGCGGCGCCGAGTCCGATGGCACAGGCCAGCAGCGTCGTGCGGGCGGTGCGCGTTGCGATAAATGGCAACTTCGTGGATGGCATCGTCGACTCCCCTCGTAGCGATGCCCGGCATCTGAACGCCGAATCGGCGACGACCCTAGCAACTTTACAAACTGAAACGCCGAGTAACGGTGCGGCCAGCCTTTCGTCGGCACCGACAGCACGTGAGCGGGACAGGCGTGACGTATCGCGCCTTTCATCGGCCGCGGGGGCGTGCGGTCACTGCACGCTCAACTCGTCCTTAGGAATGCCGAAATCGCGGGGTTGCCAGGGATCGCACCGCACACGGACCTTCGGTATCGTTGCGGGTCCTCCGAAAGTGCACCGATGACTAACGACAATCCCCTGCTTGCCGAGTGGAAAACTCCCTACGGACTGCCGCCGTTTACCGAGGTCCGTGCTGAACACTTTGCGCCCGCCTTCGAGGTCGCATTGGCGCAGCATGCCGCCGAGATCGACCGCCTCGCCGCGCAGACCGACGTGCCGACCTTCGACAACACGATCGTGCCGTTCGATGCGAGCGGACGCCTGCTGGCGCGCGTCGGCCATCTGTTCCACAACCTGTGCAGCTCGGAGACTTCGCCCGAACTCCAGGCCGTCGAACGTGCGATGGCGCCGCGGCTGGCTGCGCACCAGAGTGCGATCTACCTGAACGGAGCCCTGTTCGCGCGCATCGATGCGCTGCATGGTCAGTGCGAAGCGCTCGACCTGGCACCCGAGGCGCGCCGCCTGCTCGAGCGCGTGCATCTGGACTTCGTGCTGGCAGGAGCCCGCCTGTCAGCCTCCGACAAGCAGCGCTTTGGCGTCATCGTCGAACGACTGGCGGAACTGCAGACGGCGTTTTCACAGAACGTGCTGCACGACGAATCGAGCTGGGCGATGTGGCTCGCCGACGAGCGCGACCTGGCCGGCCTGCCTCCGTTCCTTCGGGCAGCGGCGCACGAGGCAGCGCAGCAGCGCGGACGTCCCGACGGCTGGGCGATCACGTTGAGCCGCTCGCTGGTGGCGCCGTTCCTCACCTATTCGGACCGTCGCGACCTGCGCGAGCAGGCATTCAAGGCGTGGACGTCGCGCGGCGAACACGATGGCGAGCACGATAACCGGCCGATCGCGCGCGAGATACTCGCGCTGCGGCATGAGCAGGCGCGCCTGATGGGCTACGCCACCTACGCCGAGTACGCGCTGGTCGATCGCATGGCCGGCACACCGGCGGCGGTCGCGCGCCTGCTCGAACAGGTGTGGACACCGGCGAAGAAGCGGGCCGCCGACGAGCGCGCGGCGCTCAGCGCGATGGCCGCGTCCCGCGGTGAACCTTCGGCGATCGAGCCGTGGGACTGGCGCTACTACGCGGAAAAGGTCCGCCAGGTGCGCTATGCGGTCGATGACTCCGTGGTCAAGCCGTACTTTCCGCTCGAGCGCGTGGTCGACGCGGCATTCGATTGCGCGCAGCGTTTGTTCGGCCTGGGCTTCGTGGCGCGACCGGAAATCGTCGCGTATCACCCGGACGTCAAGGTCTATGAAGTGCATGGCCGCGACGACCGGCTGGTCGGCGTGTTTCTGCACGACAACTTCGCGCGGCCTACCAAGCGCGGTGGCGCATGGATGAGTGCGTATCGCCTGCAGTCGCGCATCGCCGGCGACGTGCTGCCGATCATCGTCAACAACAACAACTTCGCCAAGGGTGCGCCGGGCGAGCCGACGCTGCTCTCGCTCGACGATGCGCTGACGCTGTTCCACGAATTCGGCCATGGCCTGCATGGCCTGCTGTCGCAGGTCACCTTCGAAAGCCTGTCGGGTACACAAGTGCTGCGCGACTTCGTCGAGCTGCCGTCGCAGATTTTCGAGAACTGGCTGCTCGAACCCCAGGTGCTGAAGCGACATGCGCGGCACGTCGCCACCGGCGAGCCGATGCCCGACGACCTGATCGAACGGCTCGAGCAGGCGCGACGGTTCAACCAGGGCTTCGAGACGGTCGAATACACGGCCTGCGCACTGGTCGACATGGCGCTGCACGCGCAGGCCGATCCGGCGGGCGTAGACATCACCACCTTCGAACGCGATGAACTGGCGCGTCTCGGAATGCCGCGCGAAATCCTGATGCGTCACCGGTTGCCGCACTTCCTGCACCTGTTCGCGAGCTCCGGCTATGCGGCTGGCTATTACGTCTACATGTGGGCCGAAGTCCTGGATGCCGACGGCTACGACGCCTTCCTCGAGGCCGGCAGCCCGTTCGATCCGGCCGTGGCGGAGCGGCTGCAGCGCTTCGTCTACTCGGCGGGCAATACGCTGGAGCCCGGGGCCGCCTTCCGTGCATTTCGCGGGCGCGATCCCAAGGTGGAGGCCATGCTTGCCAAGCGCGGGCTGGCGGGAGAATCGGCGACGGCGTGATCTCGCTGGCTCGGATGCGCAGGCATGGTGTCGGCGGCCGCCCTCGGCTTCCGCAGTGAACTCATCTTCCATCGGGCCGACGGCGAGGTAATCGACTGCCGTGCCGAGCATGGTTGCCGCGTGATCCGCACGCCATCCAATCCGACCTACTACTGGGGCAACTACCTGCTGTTCGAACGCGCGCCGGGGGCGGATGACGCACGGCGCTGGCCGACGCTGTTCGCGCGTCTGATCGCCGAGAAGCAACCGCGATCGACTCACTGCGCCTTCGGTTGGATGGAGGATGCGGAGGGCGATGTCGCCGGATTCCTGGCCGACGGCTACACGAAGAACAACGCGGTCGTGATGCAGTCCACCGACGTACCGGTGGTGCCCGCACCAATGATCGACGCGCAGTTGCGGCCGTTCGCACTGTCTGGCAGGGAGACTGATAGCGAATGGTCGGCGCTCGTGGAACTGAGTGTTGCCACGCGCGATCCCGTCTACGGCGAGGAGGGCTATCGCCCGTTCGCGCAGCAACGCATGGCGCGCTGGCGCGCATTGGCGCGCACTGGCCATGGAAACTGGTTCGGTGCCTTTGTCGATCAGGCCGGGTCGGCGCCGCGCCTGGTGGCGGCGCTGGGCGTGTACGCAGAGGTCGAGCGCGAAAACGGCGAGCGCCTGGCCCGCTACCAGTCCGTCATGACCGAGTCCGACTACCGTCGTCGCGGCCTGTGTCGCGCACTGATCGCCTTGGCCGCCCGGCATGCGAAGGATGGGCTCCAGGCGGATCGGCTGATCATCGTCGCCGCGGCCGGCGAAATGCCGGAACAGCTTTATTCGAGCGTGGGATTCGTCGCCGCGGGCCTGCAGCGCGGCGTGCAGCGCATGGGTGGGCAGGAACGCGCCAGCCGCTAGCGGCGATCGAGAAAGCGCTGCAGCCGCTCCACCCCCTGCAACAGCAGCGCGTCCGAAGCAGCGAAGCACCAGCGCAGGAAACCTTCGCCTTCCGGACCGAAGGCCACGCCTGGTGCGATGCCGAGCCCGGACTCGGCGACGAGCCGCTTCGCGAACGCAAGGCTGTCGTCGCTCCGACCGGCAATACGGAAGAAGAGATACATCGCTCCGGGCGGCGGCGCGACTTCCGTGCCGGGCAACGCGGCGAGGGACTCGACGAGCAGATCGCGCGAGGCACGCAGGCGCGCCACAGTCTGCCTCACAAGTCCCTCGCCATCCCGCACCGCGACGAGTCCGGCCTGCTGCACAAACGTCGGCGCGCACGATGTGTTGAATTCGATCACCTTGCCGATCTGCGCAATGAAATTCTTCGGCGCCACCAGCCATCCCAGTCGCCAGCCCGTCATCGTCCAGCTTTTCGAGAACGTGTTGGCGCTGATGACCCGGTCATCGTCGTCGATCGCGGCCAGCACGCCCGGTGCATGCCCGTCGATCGTCAGCGCCGGATCGAACACCAGCCGTTCGTAGGCGTCGTCGCTCACCAGCCAGATGCCATGCCGCCGGCAGTGAGCGAGCAGGGCGTCCCAGTCGCGCTGCGGCATGGTCCAGCCGGTCGGATTGTTCGGCGAATTGACCAGCACCAGCCGCGTGTCCGGCGTTGCGGCGTCGAGCAGCCTGTCGATGTCGAGCGACCAGGCCCCGTTGCGGCATTCGAGTGCGACGCGGACGACGTTCGCGCTCATGATGCGCGGCATCGAGGTCAGGTTCGGCCACACCGGAGTGACAATCACCACGCGATCGCCGGGATCGATCAATGCCTGGTCGACCAGCGACAGCGCATGCACACCGGCACTGGTTACCGCGATGCGGTCGGACGTGATCGGCACAACGGGACGATGCAGGCGGTTGCTGTAGCCGGCCAGCGTTTCTCTCAGCTCGATGATGCCGAGGTTGTGGTTGTAGAACGTCTCGCCGGCATCGAGCGCGGCCTTTGCCGCTTCGCGGATGAAGGCCGGCGTGACCTGGTCGCCTTCGCCGAACCAGAACTTCAGGACATCGCCGCGGGCGAGCCCGGCGTTGGCGACTTCGCGGATGCGGGAGGCGGGCAGATCGAGAATGGTCGGTCGGATCATCGGGCGATTATCGCAATCGCCCGTCCCCATCTCCGCTCCCGCCGCTGCGCCTGCTTGCGCGCGTTGCGCGGGTCGTCCGCCGTGTTCTCGTCGGCGATGTTCCAGGAATCGGTGCTGTGCGGCTGCATCACGGTCTCGCCCCTGGCTCAGGTGCAATGCCGCATGCCGGCGCTCCACTGACCCGAAGGTGCCAGCCAGCTCCTCGCTCGCACCGAAGCAGCATGACTTTCCGAGACCCTTAATCGTTCTGAATTCGGCGGGAGAAAGTCGGCTGCTGTTAACACTTAGGGCGATTTGCCGGTTACGGTTCGGGCATGGAAATCACCCGCGCCCAGTACGAGCAGATCGAGAACTGTCTGCCGCGCCAGAGAGGCAATGTCAGCCTGTCCAACCTGCAGGTCCTGAATGCGATCCTGTACGCGGCCGAGCACGGCTGCCCCTGGCGCAGCCTGCCCGAGCGCTTCGGCAACTGGCATACGATTTACACGCGCATGAACCGCTGGTCCAAGCTGGGTGTACTCGATCGGGTGTTCGCGCGACTGCAGCAGTCGCGAATCGTGCGCATCAGGCTTGAAACGGTCGCCCCGGACAACACGGTCGTCGCGGTCCTTCCGTACACCACGGCGACACCAGGAGACACAGCCCGCAACCGCCCGGGGGGTCCCGGGGCGGCTGGAGCGGCAAGATTCGTGTGGTTGCCGCGGACCCTCGGACAGCGATGACGATTTCCCCGTCGCCGGGCCGCGCGCACGGCGCGTGCCCGAGGGACAAAGGCCTCCGACGTCGCCGGTGGGCCAAGATCGGTGCCGCAACGAATTCGAGTGGCCCGTTCCTTCGCCCTCGAGGCATTTACCGCTTCTTTGTCTGCTTTGAGAAGATCGACGCGTCCTTCGCCGCGTTGGTTTGCTTCGCGCCGATCAGCGATGTGCTCGGGTAGTGTTAACAGCTCACAGTTGCCATCGAGCGACGCCGAGGAATAATTCGCGCTCTTTCGTTAATCGGGAGTTCTTATGACGTTGCGCTTGCTAGGCGCCGCTGTCGAAGCGCCGCTTCTCCGGAATCTCTGGGTCGCGTTCGCGACCGTTGCCCTGCTCGGCGCCTGTGCCCACAGTCCCACGGAGCCGGTGAAGAGACCGTGGCTTTCCGCAACGTCAACCAATCAGTGGAACGAGGTGGCCAACGATCTCATCGCGCGCAATGCGGTCGGGCAGGGAGGAGCGCTGCGCACGCTGGCTTACCTGAACCTCGCCATCCACAACGCGATCGTGCAGTCGGAGAAGGAAAAGCAGGCATCCGATGGCGCCGTCGCCGGCGCCGCGGCCGCGGTGCTCTCCCAACTGTTTGCCAAGGACGAGGCGGCCATCAACGCCCGCCTGCAGCGCGAGATCCAGGCGATCGGCTCGGGACAGCGTGCTGCCTTCCAGGCCGGTGTCGATCTGGGCCGCAAAGTCGGCGATCAGGTCGTGGCACAGGCGCGCACCGACCGGGTCGCGGCAGCCTGGACGGGCACCGTGCCGGTCGGCGAGGGCAAGTGGGCGAGTCTCGTCAATCCGCCAGCGCCACCGCTCGCGCCGGCGCTGGGCAATGCGCGCACCTTCTACATGAAGTCCGGCGATGAATTTCGCGCGCCACCGCCGCCAGCGTGGGGCTCGGCGGCTTTCCAGGTGCAAATCACGGAAGTGCGTACGATCGCCGACAGCCGTACGAACGAGCAGATACGCATCGCACAGTACTGGGAAGATCTCACCGGCTCCTTTGCGGCCGGCGCCTGGAACATCCGCGCGAGGAACGCGATGGCGGCCAAGGGCTTGGACGAGGCGACCACTGCCCGCGCGCTGGCGATGATGCACATGGCCGGCTTCGACGCCCTCGTCGCCTGCCATGAATCCAAGTACACCTATTGGGTGCCGCGTCCCGCGCAGGCCGACCCGAAGATCACGCTGGCCGTGGGGGTGCCGAACCATCCGTCCTACCCAGCCAACCACTCCTGCATTTCCGGAACGATGGGCCGCGTGGTGGATGCGCAGGTTCCCGGCAGCAATGGCATGTTCGAAAAAATGGGCAAGGAAGCCGGCGCCTCGCGCCTCTACGGAGGCATTCACTATCGGATGGACCTGGACGCCGGCGACGAAATCGCGCGCAAGATCGCTGAGCGTGCTCTGCAGGCCGGCCCTGCAAAAGGGCAGACCTACACGCCGGCGGGGCGCTGACCACGAGCACGGAGAAGGACAGGAGAGCCTGCTTCTGTGCGTCGAGACCTCCTGAGCCAGCAGTCTCTAACTGTCGAGCGCCAGTGCCGCCAGCGCGTCTCCCTCAAGCGGTGCCGCTTGGGCCAGCCGGCGGTCGAGTTCGGCGGGTGGCAACGCGCCGGCGCATCGCTGGCGCAGCCGCTCGGTCATGCTGCGTTCGATTGGCCCGACCGGTGATCCGACTTCTTGCAGGAAGGCGAGCACGGCGGCATGGATCCGCAGCGCCTCGACATGGCGGCCGCGCGCCGCGGCGAGCTGCATCAACGCCGGCGTGCCGTACTTCAGCACGAGCATAGGCGTCCACTGGCTGCGCCGGCTGAGAGCGACCGCCATCGCCTCGTCGACCTGCCCCAAGGCAGCCAGCGCCTCAATCAGCTCGAACTCCGCGCCGGAATCGCTGGGGGTGTCCGGCGCGGCCAGCAGCGCGCGCGCCAGCGGAACCGCTTCATCGTGGCGGCCGAGCGCGTTGAGCAGGACGCACTGGTGGTACCGGTTGAGCATGAGTCCCTGCTTGCCCTCGGGCATGCCCTCGAGCCAGACCTGCTCCCTGGTCAACGCGTTGAAGGCCTCGTCGAGCTGTCCCTGCTGTCGCGCAATGTTGTGCTGCAGATGATGACGTTGCGCCCGCAGACGCGGCGGGTCGCCGGCCGCCTCGAGCGCCGCCATTTCCTCCGCCAGCGACCGCGCCTGTTCAAAGCGGCCCGCTGCGGCGAATGCCGACCCCAGCTTGTATAGCGCGTCAAGCAGCCGATGCCGCGAGCCCGCGGCGCGAGACAGATCGACGGCCCGCTGCGCGCAGACGATCACCTCGGAATTCGACTTACCCAGTGACACGCTGACCGTCGCAAGTTGGCGCCAGTACTGCGCGGCGTGGGCGGGCGCGATCCGCTCATCGGCGTGCTGTGCCAGCGCCTTCATGCGGCCTGCGATTTCGACCGTCAGCCCATGTTGCCTGAACGCCAGCGCGGCGGCGCCGGCGAGCGTTACCGCGGCGGGCCAGTCGCCCGACCGTTCGGCGTGGTCGAGCGCGGCGCGCGCGTTATCGACCTCGGCTCCAACGCGAGCCATGTAGCTGGCTACAGTCGCGTGCCCGTCGTCGCCGAACCGTTGCTCGGCGGCCTCGACGAAGAGCGCGCACACGGCCTGCGAGTGCCGCTGGCGGATCTCTGCAATCTCGCCGCGGAGCTCCAGCTGCTCGAGGGCGAACAGGCGCGCGCTTTCGAGAAGCCGGTAGCGCGGCGGCTCGCTGGCACCGACACTTACGAGCGACTTGTCGACCAGCCCGGCGAGCGCGTCGAGCACCGTCCAGGCGTCAATCGAGGTGTCGGCCGCCACCTGCTGGGCGAGTTCAAGCGAAAAGCCGCCGACGAACACGCCCATGCGCCGGAACACGGCGCTTTCTTCCGCGGACAGCAGCGAGTGGCTCCATTCGAGTGCCGCGCGCAGCGTCCGGTGCCGCGCCAGCGCGTTGCGCGTGCTGCTGTGGAGCAGGCGCAGCCGCTCATCCAGTCGCGCGGCGAGGCCCTGGGCTCCCAGCAAAGGGATCCGCGCCGCCGCCAGTTCGATCGCCAACGGCAGCCCGTCGAGTTGGCGGCAGATCTCGGCGATCGCTTCCAGATTGCCGGCGTCGACCGCGAATCGAGGATCGGCGGCGCGACCGCGTTCGATGAAGAGCCGCATTGCGCCCATGGATGGATCGGCCGCCGCGTCGCGCGCCGGGACCTGCAGCGGCGTCGCCCGGAACAACTGCTCGCCGACGAGGTGCAGAGGCTCCTGACTGGTCACCAGCAGGTGCAGGGCGCGGGTCTGAGCCAGCAGCGTCTCTGCAAGATCAGCCGCTGCCTCGAGGACGTGTTCGCAATTGTCCAGTACGAGCAGCATCCGTCGGTCCCGCAGCTGCTGGGCGATGTGCGACAGATCGCCGGCCTCGAGGCGCAACGCCTGGGTCAGGGCATGGGGCAGCTGGGAGCGATCCGAAATGGCGGCGAGTTCAACCAGCCAGGTCCCGTCCGCCCAGCCGGCCTGCAGCATTCGCGCTGCGGCCAGCGCAAGCCGCGTCTTCCCCACACCGCCAGGCCCGGTGATGCTGACCAGGCGATTCGCCTGCACCAGCGCTGCCAACGCCGGTAAATCGGCCTCGCGGCCAATCAGCGGCGTCAGTTCAGCAGGTAGGTTTCCGGCGTCAGCGGATGTCGCCGCGGCGGGGCCTGCAGGCGCGTCAGCAGGCTTCGTGCCATTGAGTCGCGGCGTGAAGCGATAGCCACGGCCGGGGATCGTCGAGATGTTGTCGGCGCCGAGCACCTTGCGCAGGGCACTGACGTGCACCTGCAGGTTGTTTTCCTCGACGACGAGACCGGTCCAGACGATTCCCAGCAGCTCGTTCTTCGTGACGATGCGGTCGCGATGCCGGATCAGCGTGTCCAGCACGTCGACCGCGCGTGCGCGTAACGGCGCGGGCTGGCCGTCCACGAGCAGACGGCGTTCTGCCGGTCGCCACTCGAAGCGGCCAAAGACGAGCTGAGAGTCTCGCAACATCTCGATTCGATGGGGGTCAACCGGGAATCGTCTCAGGGACGACCTTCGTCCGTCCAGTGCCGCTCATGCCGCTAACGACGCTGGACCGCAATCGGTGCCGATCATGCCAGCAGACGCAGCTCGGCGCGAGGTGCACTAGCACGGGATCAGGCTCGGCGTAGCCCGCGTCGGCGGATCTTGCTAGAGCGCCGCGGGCACGGCGACACTGAGTTTCGCTGCCCATGGGGCGAGCGCCGGCAGGATGTCCTCGTTCAGCGCCACTCCGCGCTGCAGCTGCTCGCGCCGAAGCGAAAGTCCGCGCTGCCCCGGTAGTCGCACGGCTTCGACTCCGGGCCGCGGCGGGTTGTCGCGGCAGGCCGCAACCAGCCAGTCGGCCTGGCGCTCGAAGGCTGCGCGACCGCCGAACGCATCCGGATCGATGGCATGCACCGCGACGGTCGCTCCCCAGCCTTCCTTCGGGTCGGCGCGGCCGAAACCGGCCAGCGCGCCGGTGAGCATCTCGACGATCAGCGCGAGTGCGTAGCCCTTGTGGCCGGCATCGACGCCTCCGGCCGGCAGGATCGTCCCTTTGGGCTCGATGAACAGCACGGCGGGGTTGTCGGTCGCGCGGCCGCTGGCGTCGAGCAGCCAGGGATGCGCAAGCTTGCGTCCCTGTTTGTGCAGGCGCGCGGTCATGCCGTTGGTGGTGAGCGATGCCGACAGGTCGATCAGCACGGGATCGCCGGAGGTCGGCACGCCGAACGCCAGCGGGTCCGGCGTGAACACCGGCTGGAGTCCCCCATGCGGCGCGACGCTGGCCGAGTTCGGATCGGAGCAGGTCAGCAGCAGCACGAAGCCGCGCTCGGTCGCGCGGGTCAGGTAGGCCGCGAGGCAGGCGATGTGGTGGCTGCGACGGACGACGACGGTGCCGGTGCCGCAACTCTGCGCGCGTGCGATCGCGTCGTCGATCGCGCGCAGCGTGAGCCATGGGCCGGGCAGGCGCTCGCCATCCCACAGCGCCGCCGCAGCGCGTTCCTGCAGCACGCGGTACGTGCCGGCGGTGCGCAGCGATCCGCTTTCGAGTTCCGCAAGGTAGGGCGCCAGCAGCGCCAGGCCGTGCGTGTCGTGTCCCAGCAGATCCCCTTCGACGAGCACCGTGGCGACATCGCGTGCCATGGCCGCAGGCATGCCGGCCGTGCCGAGCAGGGACGCCGCCATCGACTGCAGCGCGTCCGCTGCGTAGCGCGCCGACATCAGTAGACCGCCCGGCCGCCGGACAGATCGAACACGGCGCCTGTCGAAAAAGAGCACTCCTCGGTGGCGAGCCATGTCACCAGCGCCGCGATCTCGTCGACCTCTCCAAAACGCCCCATCGGGATCTTCGACAGCATGAAGTCGATGTGGGCCTGGGTCATCTGCGCGAACATGCCGGTCTTCACCGCCGCCGGCGTCACGCAGTTGACGCAGATGCCGGTCTTCGCAAGCTCCTTGCCGAGCGACTTGGTCAGCGCGATCACGGCCGCCTTCGATGCGCTGTAGGCCGAAGCGTTCGGATTGCCTTCCTTGCCCGCGATCGAGGCGATGTTGACGATGCGCCCGTAGGCGTTCGCGGTCATGTGCGGGATGACGGCCCGGTTGCACAGGAACAGTCCCGTCAGGTTGATGTCGATCACCTCCTTCCAGGCCGCCAGCGGGTACTGCTCGACGGTGGTGTTCGGCCCCGTGATTCCGGCGCTGCAGACCAGCGCGTCGATGCGCTTCAGCGCGGCAGCCGACGCGGCGAACGCCGACGCGACGGTTTCTTCGCGCGTCACATCGACCGTGGCCAAATGGGTGCCATGGCCCAGTGACTGTGCCGCGGCTTCGAGTGCCGCCGCATCACGGTCCCAGAGGCTGACGCGCGCACCGGATGCGATCAGACGCCGCGCAATGGCCAGGCCGATGCCCGCCGCACCGCCGGTGACGATGGCGGCGCGCCCCTGCATGTCGAGTTGATTCATGTCCTGCCTCTCCCGTCGGCTGGTGCGCCGCGGCAAGACTATAAGACCACTGCCGGCCTCGCGCCGCGAATTGGTCAGACCACTTGACCGCTTTTCGTTGACCCCCGTAGGGTGGCTGGATACACTCGCCGGCACTTTTCGCTGCTGCCAATCTCCCGCCCCCAACCGATGTCCCGCAAACTCCGCCGCAGCCAGAGCTGGTTCGGTCGCCTCGACCGCGACGGTTTCATCTACCGCTCGTGGACCAAGAACCGCGGCATCCCGCACGACCAGTTCGACGGTCGTCCGGTGATCGGCATCTGCAATACCTGGTCGGAGCTCACACCCTGCAACACGCATTTCCGCGTGCTCGCCGACCAGGTGCGGCAGGGCGTGCTGGAGGCCGGCGGCTTCCCGCTCGAGTTCCCGGTGATGTCGCTCGGCGAGACGCTGATGCGGCCAACGACGATGCTGTTCCGCAATCTGGTCAGCATGGATGTCGAGGAATCCATCCGCGCGAACCCGCTCGACGGCGTCGTGCTGCTGATGGGTTGTGACAAGACGACCCCGGCTTTGCTGATGGGCGCCGCCAGCGTCGATCTGCCGACGATCGGCGTGTCGGGCGGGCCGATGCTGTCGGGCAAGTTCCGCGGCGGCGAACTCGGCTCCGGCACCGGGGTCTGGCAGATGAGCGAGGCGGTGCGCGCCGGCACGATGAGCCAGGCCGACTTCTTCGAAGCCGAGAGCTGCATGCACCGCTCGCACGGCCATTGCATGACGATGGGCACCGCGTCGACGATGGCCTGCATGGTCGAGGCGCTTGGCATGGGCCTGCCAGGCAATGCGGCGATCCCGGCGGTTGACGGCCGCCGCAATGTGCTGGCGCGCATGGCCGGCCGTCGCATCGTGGCGATGGTCGACGAGGATCTCGTGATGTCGAAGGTCCTGACGCGCGCCGCTTTCGAAAATGCGATCCGCGCCAACGCCGCGATCGGCGGCTCGACCAACGCGGTGATTCACCTGCTGGCGCTGGCCGGCCGCAGCGGCGTGAAGCTTGCGCTCGAGGACTGGGACCGGTTTGGCCACGATCTGCCGTGCCTGGTCGATCTGCAGCCGTCCGGTCAGTTTCTGATGGAAGACTTTTACTACGCCGGGGGCCTGCCGGCGGTACTGCGCGAACTCGGCGACGTGCTCAACCGCGATGCGCTGACCGTCAACGGCCAGACGATGTGGGACAACGTCAAGGACGCACCGCGCTACGACCTTGAGGGAAGGGGTGGGCCGAAGCAAAGAGTGATCCGTCCATTGGCCGACCCGTTCAAGGCCAAGGCCGGCATCGCCGTGCTGCGCGGCAACCTCGCGCCCGACGGCGCGGTCATCAAGCCGTCAGCGGCGACGCCCGCACTGATGCAGCACCGCGGCCGCGCGGTGGTGTTCGAGGACAGCGTCGACATGCACGCCAAGGTCGAGGACGAATCGCTCGACGTGCAGGCTGACGACATCCTGGTGCTGAAGAACTGTGGCCCCAAGGGCTATCCGGGCATGGCCGAGGTCGGCAACATGCCGATTCCCGCCAAGCTGGTGAAGCAGGGCGTCACCGACATGGTGCGCATATCGGATGCGCGCATGAGCGGCACGGCGTACGGCACGGTCGTGTTGCACGCCGCGCCGGAAGCCGCGGCGGGCGGCACGCTCGCACTGGTGAAGAGCGGCGATGTCATCGAGCTCGATGTAGAGCACCGGCGCCTGCATCTGGAAGTTTCCGACGCCGAACTCGCCCGCCGCCGCGCCGCCTGGAAGGCGCCGGCCGCACCGATGCCGCGCGGCTACACCAAGCTCTACTTCGATCACGTGCAGCAGGCCGACAAGGGCGCCGACCTCGACTTCCTGGTCGGGTCCAGTGGCTCCTCAGTCCCCAAAGACAACCACTGACCGTGCCAAGGTCCGGATCTTCTATGAGCAGGAGCGCGCCGACCGCGAGCAGGAAGCGCTGCGGCTGGGCTGGCGACGATCCTCTGATGGTGGCGTATCACGACGATGAATGGGGCGTGCCGTCGCATGATGATCGGCACCTGTTCGAGATGCTCACTCTCGAGGGCGCACAGGCCGGTTTGTCATGGACGACGATCCTGCGCAAGCGCGAGGGTTACCGCGAGGCGTTCGACGACTTTGATATCGACCGCGTCGCGCGTTACACGCCGGCTCACATCGAGCGCCTGCTGACGAATCCGGCGATCGTGCGCAACCGCGCCAAGGTGGAGTCAACAGTGCTTAACGCCCGTGCGGCGCGGGCAATCCGCGACGAGCAGGGCTCGCTGGACTGCTATCTGTGGTCGTTCAGCGGCGGACGACCGATCGTGAATCAGTGGAATGACTATCGCGAGGCCCCGACCACCCGTGCGGAGTCTGACGCGATGAGCAAGGCGCTGAAGGCGCGCGGCTGCAAGTTCGTCGGCTCGACCATCTGTTACGCGTTCATGCAGGCGACCGGCATGGTCGATGATCATCAGCGCGACTGCTGGCGACGGGCACTGCAATGAAGGCGCTGATCACGGACTTCGACTTCCCGGATATTGCGCTCGAGCGGGGACTGTTTGCCGAAGCCGGCATCCAGCTTGCCGATGCGCAGTGCCGCACCGAGGACGAACTGATCGCGGCGGCCCGCGAATGTGATGCGCTGTTGCTGCAGTACGCTCCGGTCACCGACCGTGTGCTGACGGCCCTGCCGCGCGTCGGCCTAGTCAGCCGCTATGGCGCCGGATATGACACGGTCGATACCGCGGCCTGTGGACGCCACGGCGTCTGGGTCGCGAATTCACCCGACTATGGCGTTGGAGAAGTGGCCACGCACGCGCTGGCGATGGCGCTGGCGCTGCTGCGGCATCTGGCGATCTACGACCGCGACGTCAAGGCCGGCCGCTGGAGCTACCTGTCACCGGGCACGATCCGGCGCGCCAGCGACCTGACGGTCGGCATCCTCGGGCTCGGCCGCATCGGCAAGCGCTTTGCGCACCTGGCTCGCAATTGCTTTGCGCGCGTGATTGCCTGCGATCCCTACATCATCGACGGCGACTTTCCCGCTTATGTCGAACGCGTGACGCTCGAAGCGCTCTTCGAGCACAGCGACATCCTGTCGCTGCATGTGCCGCTGACCGACGAGACGCGCGGCATGGTCGCGGCGCCACTGCTGGCGCGCATGCGCCGCGGCAGCCTGCTGGTGAACACGGCACGAGGCGCGGTGGTCGATGTCGACGCCGTGCTGGCGAAGCTCGACGACGGCACGCTCGACGGTGCGGCGCTCGACGTGCTTCCGGCCGAACCCGTGTCGACCAACCATCCGCTGGCGCGACATCCGCGCGTGCTGCTGACGCCGCACGCGGCGTTCTATTCGACCGCGGCGGAAGTCGAGCTGCGGCGCAAGGCGGCAATGAATATCGTGCAGTGGGCGAAGACAGGACGCCCCATGTATCCTGTGATTCAAGGGACGAAGATCCCCGCGGTTTGATACGCAGCGGCACCTCCCTGCCGCGCGGAGGAGACAACGCTTTATGGCGCAAGTCGCGATTCGCGGCGTTGCCAAGCGCTTCGGTGGGACGACCGTGATCCACGGCGTCGACATTGAAATCGCCGACGGCGAGTTCGCGGTGCTGGTGGGGCCCTCCGGCTGCGGCAAGACCACGCTGCTGCGCATGATCGCCGGACTCGAAGAGATCAGCGAAGGCGAGATCCTGATCGGCGATCGCGTCGTGAACCGCGTTGCTCCGAAGGAGCGCGACATCGCGATGGTCTTTCAGAATTACGCGCTCTATCCGCACATGACGGTGCGCGACAACATGTCGTTCAGCCTGCGTCTTGCCAACGCCTCGAAGGACGAGATCGACCGACGCGTCGCGCGCGCGGCCGACATCCTTGGGCTCGGCAAGCTGCTCGACCGCTACCCGCGCCAGCTCTCGGGGGGCCAGCGGCAGCGCGTCGCCATGGGCCGCGCCATCGTGCGCGACCCGCAGGTGTTCCTGTTCGACGAACCGCTGTCCAATCTCGACGCCAAGCTGCGCGTACAGATGCGCACCGAGATCAAGGAGCTGCACCAGCGCCTGAAGACGACTTCGGTCTACGTGACTCACGATCAGATCGAGGCGATGACGATGGCCGACAAGATCGTCGTCATGAAGGACGGCGTGGTCGAGCAGACCGGCGGGCCGCTCGATCTGTACGACAACCCGGCCAATACCTTCGTGGCGGGCTTCATCGGCTCGCCTGCGATGAACCTGCTGCCCGGCACCGTGCTGCGCAATGGCAATGCACTCGAGGTCGTGTTCACGAACGGCAACCGCCTGCAACTGCGCGCGGATGCCGCGGTGCGCGAGGGGCAGCCGGTGCTGTACGGCATCCGGCCCGAGCACTTTGCCGTGGGCAGCGCAGGCGGGCTTGCCGTTGAGGTCGTCGTCGTCGAGCCCACAGGAGCCGATACGCAGATCTACTGCCATTTCGGCGAGCAGGAAGTGACCGCCACGATCCGCGATCGCACCAATGTCCGGGCCGGCGACCGCATCACGCTCGTCCCGGACGCCGGGCGAGCGCATCTTTTCGACTCCGCGAGCGGCAAGCGCCTCGCGGCGTGATTTCACCCGGCTTGACACAGTGAGCCAACCACCAAGGAGACGTGCATGAAGAATCTGAAACGGCGGGAGTTTCTGAAGACGTCGGCAGGCGTGGCGGCAGCCGCGGCCGGTCCGCTCATCTGGGTCAAGGATGCCGAGGCGCAGTGGAGCAACGCGCCGGAGAAAGGCGCCAAGCTGCGCGTCCTGCGCTGGAAGCGCTTCGTGCAGGGCGACGAGGATCAGTACCTGGCCAACGTCAAGAAATTCTCGGAAAAGTACGGAATTGAAGTACGGGTCGACGCCGAGGGCTGGGAAGACGTACGACCGAAGGCGGCTGTGGCGGCCAATACCGGCGCCGGGCCGGACATCATCCTGTCGACCAACGATGACGCCAACCTGTATCCGGACAAGCTGGTCGACGTCAGCGACCTGTGCGCCTATCTCGGCAAGAAGTACGGCGGCTTCTATCCGGTGTGCGACCCCTACCTCCGACCGGATGGCAAGAAGTGGATCGGCGTGCCGCTGGGTGTCGCGGGTGTGTGCATGGTGTACCGCATCAGTCACGTGAAGGCCGCGGGTTTCGACACGTTTCCGAAGGACACCGACGGCTTCCTGAAGCTGTGCAAGGCACTGAAGGAGAAAGGCACACCGCCCGGATTCGCGCTCGGCAATGCGACCGGCGACGGCAACACTTGGGCGCAGACGCTGTTGTGGGGATTCGGCGGCAAGGTTGTGGATGCGAACAACAAGGTCGTGATCGACAGCCCGGAAACCATCAAGGCGCTCGAATATTCCAAGGAGCTTTACTCGACTTTCGTGCCCGGCACGCTTTCGTGGCTGGACCCCAACAACAACAAGGCATTCCTCGACGAGCAGATCTCGCTCACGAACAACGGCATCTCGATCTACTACGCCGCCAAGACCTCGAAGGACCCGAAGGTCGCAGCGCTGGCTGCAGACATCAACCACGCCAACATGCCGATCGGACCGATCGGCAAGCCGAGCGAGTTTCAGCTGTTCTTCAACCAGATGATCTTCAAGTACACGAAGTACCCGAAGGCGGCCAAGGAGTTCCTGCGCTTCATGATGGAGGCCGAGCAGATGGACCCGTGGGTGCAGGCGGCGATCGGCTACGTGACCCCGGCGCTGACCTACTACGAGAAGAATCCGATCTGGACCGTCGACCCCAAGCACACGCCGTACCGCGATTCGATGAGGAACATGTGGCCGAGCGGACACGCCGGCAAGATGGGCTATGCGTCGGCGGGCGCACTGGCTGACTTCATCGTCGTCAACATGGTGGCCGAAGCCGCGTCGGGATCGAAGTCACCGAAGGAAGCCGCAGAGCGTGCGCAGAAGCGTGCCGAGCGGTACTACAAGGTCTGATGTTCCGGACGCGCCTGTGCGCGCCGGAGTGCCTTGCCGCGTTCAAGCGGCGCGCGCCCAGGCGCGCGTCCGCTTAACGTGGCGCCGCGGCGTGCCGCACTCGCGCGCCTGCTTCTGAAGGGGAGTCGTGTTCTTGAACAAGCTGCTCGACAACCGCAACTTCCTGGGGCTCGTCTTCATGCTCCCGGCGGCGGTCGTGCTGCTGCTGTTCCTGACCTATCCGCTCGGCCTCGGCACCTGGCTCGGCTTCACCGACACCAAGATCGGGCGCGCCGGTGAATGGATCGGCCTGGAGAACTTCGAGTTCCTGTGGGGTGATGCCGTCACCCGGCTGTCGGTGTTCAATACGATTTTCTACACGGTCGTCGCCAGCATCATCAAGTTCGCGCTCGGCTTGTGGCTGGCGCTCTTGCTCAACAAGCACCTGCCGTTCAAGTCCTTCATCCGCGCGATCGTGCTGCTGCCATTCATCGTGCCGACCGCGCTGTCGGCCATCGCCTTCTGGTGGATCTACGACGCACAGTTCTCGATCATCAGCTGGACGCTCGTCAAGCTCGGATGGATCGACCGCTACATTGATTTCCTCGGCGAACCCTGGCTCGCGCGCCTGTCGGTGATCGCGGCCAACATCTGGCGCGGCGTGCCGTTCGTCGCGATCTGCCTGCTGGCGGGTCTGCAGACGATCTCGCCCTCGTACTACGAGGCGGCCAGTCTCGATGGTGCTACCGACTGGCAGCAATTCCGCTTCGTGACGCTGCCGTTGCTGACGCCGATTATCGCGGTGGTGATGACGTTCTCGGTGCTGTTCACCTTCACTGACTTCCAGCTCATCTATGTGCTGACGCGCGGCGGGCCGCTCAATTCAACCCATCTGATGGCGACCCTCAGCTTCCAGCGCGCGATTCCTGGCGGATCGCTGGGCGAAGGCGCCGCACTGGCTACCGCGATGGTGCCGTTTCTGATGGCGGCGATCCTGTTCAGCTACTTCGGACTGCAGCGACGCGCGTGGCAACAGGGAGGGCAGGATAAATGAGCGACGTGCCTCGCTCCGACGCGCCGCCGGTGACAGCCGACTCCCAGGGCATGAAGTATCTGGAGTCGACGCCTCACCGCCTCGCCACGGTGTACCTGCCGCTGGCTGTGTTCCTGTTCGTGCTGCTGTTTCCGTTCTACTGGATGACAATCACCGCGTTCAAGCCGAACGAGGAACTGCTGTCGCGCGAAGGCAATCCGTTCTGGGTGATCAACCCGACGCTGGCGCACATCAAGAAGCTGCTGTTCGACACCGCCTATCCGGACTGGCTGTGGAACACGATCCTCGTATCGGTCGTCTCGACGCTGCTGTCACTGTTCTGCAGCGTGCTGGCAGCCTACGCGATCGAGCGTCTGAGGTTCCGCGGTTCGCGCTATGTCGGCATGAGCATTTTCCTGGCGTACCTGGTGCCGCCTTCCATTCTTTTCATTCCGCTGGCGGCGATCATCTTCAAGTTCCAGCTGTTCGATACGCGGCTCGCGCTGATCCTGACCTATCCGACTTTCCTGATCCCGTTCTGCACCTGGCTGCTGATGGGCTACTTCCGCTCGATCCCCTTCGAACTCGAAGAGTGTGCGCTGATAGACGGCGCCAGCCGCCTGCAGATCCTGGTGAAGATCATTCTGCCGCTGGCGGTGCCGGGGCTGATCTCGGCGGGCATCTTTGCGTTCACGCTGTCGTGGAACGAATTCATCTATGCACTGACGTTCGTCTCGTCGTCGGAGGTCAAGACCGTTCCCGTCGGCGTCATCACCGAACTGGTCGAGGGCGACGTGTATCACTGGGGCGCCTTGATGGCGGGCGCGTTGTTCGGGTCCCTTCCGGTCGCGATCCTGTATTCATTCTTCGTCGAACACTATGTGTCGGGAATGACGGGCGCGGTCAAGGAGTGACGTCCCGCTCCCGCGGCCGAGTGGCGACTGCTACGCTCGAAACACACAATGCCTGAGCATCGAGCACAGCTCGGGCGTCGGGCGCCCTCCAGATGGCGACCTGCCAAACACGGCCGACCAGGATGACCCGCATGACCACTGCCGCCGGATCGAACGTCGTTTCACTGATCGGCGCGCCGACCGACATCGGTGCCAGCGTGCGCGGCGCGAGCATGGGTCCCGAAGCGCTGCGCGTCGCGCAGATCAAGCCGGCGTTGGAACGGCATGGGCTCGAGGTCATCGACCACGGCAACCTCAACGGGCCGCCCAATCCGTGGCTGCCGCCGGTCGACGGCTATCGTCATCTCGATGAAGTGATCGTGTGGAACCAGCTGGTGCATGAGGCCGTCGGGGCCGAATTGGCGTCCGGCCACCTGCCGATCCTGCTGGGGGGCGACCATTGCCTGGCGATCGGTTCGATCAGCGCCGTGGCGCGCCATTGCCGCGAGCGGGGCAAGCGCCTGCGGGTCCTCTGGCTCGATGCCCACGCGGACTTCAACACCAACGCGTTGACGCCGAGCGGCAACGTGCACGGCATGCCGGTGGCGTGCCTGTGCGGTCAGGGCCCGCCTCCACTGGTGGCAATCGGTGGGGCGGTGCCTGCCATCGATCCGCGCTGGATCAGGCAGATCGGTATCCGCAGTGTCGATGCCGGCGAAAAGCACTTCGTGCACGAGGTCGGCCTCGAGGTCTTCGATATGCGCTTCATCGACGAACTCGGCATGCGTCATGCGATGGAACTGGCGCTGGCCACGATGGATCCGGGCACGCATCTGCATGTCAGCTTCGACGTCGACTTCCTCGATCCGGAGATCGCGCCGGGTGTCGGCACCACGGTGCCGGGCGGGCCGACCTACCGCGAGGCGCAACTGTGCATGGAGATGATCGCCGACAGCGGGCGCCTGGGTTCACTCGACATCATGGAACTGAATCCCGCGCTGGATGTGCGTAACAAGACTGCACTGCTGACCGTCGACCTGATCGAAAGCCTGTTCGGCAAGAGCACGCTGATGCGACAGCCATCGCGCTGAGGTAAGAGGCCCCGCCGGGTATGACAGGCCGTGCAGCGTCCAGCGCATCCGGATGGGTGCGCCGGACAGCGGCTCGCGTTGAGATTACGATGCGTGCGCCGCATCGGACCGTAAGATTTCCGGTTCGGCGCGGGTGAGTGTAGAGGGGCCGGTACGACCGGTATTTGATGAATCCTGATCGGAAAATAGACATGAACAAATTGAGCATTGCTGCCGCCGCGATCCTGGCGGCCCTGGCCGCCCCGGTCCTGGCGCAGGCCCCGAGTGGCGGCGTCGTGATGAAGGAGAGCGAGCCCGGCAAGGTCGCGGTCGCCGAGGCGATTCGCGTATCGGCCAGCGTCGAGGCCGTCGACAAAGCGAGTCGCATGGTCACGCTGAAGGGGCCGGAGGGCAACGTCTTCGCTGTGCACGCCGGCCCGGAGGTCAAGAACTTCGACCAGATCAAGGTCGGCGACTTCGTCGTCGTCCGCTACGTCGAGGCCTTGTCGCTGGAACTGAAGAAGGGCGGCGGGGGCATTCGCGAGCGCGTCGAAAGCGAAGGCGCTTCGGCCGCGAAGCCGGGTGAGCGCCCGGGCGCGGCAGCAACACGCCAGGTGACCGTCGTGGCGGATGTCATCGCCGTCGATGCCAAGAAGCAGAGCGTGCGGTTGCGTGGACCGAAGCGGACAGTCGATCTCAAGGTTCGGGATCCGGAGCAGTTCAAGCTGATCAAGGTTGGCGACCAGATCGAAGCACGCTTCACCGAAGCGGTTGCGCTCTCGGTTGAACCGGCGCCGAAGCCTGCGGCGAAGAAGTAATCCCCGGAACGCAGCAGCGGCAGGCCGGGCCTGTCGCTGCTGCGCCGGTACACGCCTCGTTCTGCCGCTCGCAGGCACGGGGTCGAGTAGATCGCGCGGACAGGCATGGGGCCGAGTCAGTTGCAGCCTCGACGCCTTACTGCCGTCCCCGACTCGTCAACGGCGCAATCGCTCACTGCGCGGGCGACCTGCGCCTCCTCCTCGCCCGCCACTTCGTGTTCAGTCACCGACGGCACCCGCCGTCTCCGCGCGGCGGTGGCTGCCTGACGCCCACCGCATCTGCGACGACCGACTCTGGTCACCGCGCCTGCGCCGGCGGTAACGCCGGACGACGCCGGCCCGTTAGCGGACCGCGGTTGCGCTCGGCCGAACGAGATATGCCGTTTGGCAAATGGCGGTGTCGGGAGTTCGTCAACACAATTTGCGCCGCGAAGCGGAGTTGTCGGTGCGTCGGACGCACTGACATCAGGCCGCTCGCGAGCGACGCGGGCCGATACTGCCGCTTGACCCTTACGGTGTCGGAGCGGGACCGGAAAGCTTCCCCCTGCGTTCCAGCAGACGACGGAGCAGGAAAGGCAGGGGTCCCATGTTCAGAACTTCCAGGCAGCGGATGGTCGTGGTCGCGCTGGTTTCAGTGTCGGCGCTCGGCTCCAGTCAGACGGCGCACTCCGCGCAGGGCGAGCGCGAAGGAACCTGCGCCAATGCGGCGACCCTTTTCCCCGACAACAATCCGGGTCCGGGCTCGCTCAAGCAAATCGCCGTACCCGAGCCGACCGATCTCGGTCTCTATGTGCGCGATCGCGCCGCGGCCATCGTGCTCGGCAAGGCGCTCTTCTGGGACATGCAGGTCGGCAGCGACGGCATCGTCGCGTGCGCGAGCTGCCACTTTCGCGCCGGCGCTGATCCTCGCTCGATCAACCAGTTGAATCCTGGAGGTCAGGACAATCCGCGCCAGATCGTCGACCTCGGCATCAACCGCCGGCTGCGGGCAGCGGATTTTCCACTGCGCCAATTGGCCGATCCGGCGGACCGCCGTTCAGCCGTCCTGCGCGACAGCGACGATGTCGTCTCCTCCGCCGGCGTCAAGCTCAGTCGCTTCGTCGGCGTCCGACCGGGCGCGGACGAGGACATCGTGCAAGTCGTTGCCGACCCGGTCTTCAATCTGGCCGGCCTCAACACGCGCCGCGCGGAACCTCGCAATACGCCGACCGTGATCAATGCCGCCTACAACCGTCGCCAGTTCTGGGATGCCCGAGCTTCGAACCTGTTCAACGGGGTGAGCCCATTTGGTGCCGGCGACGCCGATGCGCGGGTGCTCGTCGCCACGGCTCGCGGCAAGATCCGGCCGATCAGGATCCGCATCGACAATGCCGGCCTTGCGTCGCAGGCAGTCGGCCCGCCGCTCAGCGATCGCGAGATGGGTTCGCTCGACCGCAAGTTTCGCGACATCGGCAAGCGGCTCGCCTCGGCGCGGCCACTTCGCAAGCAGCGCGTGGCCGCGGACGACAGCGTCCTCGGGCGGCATGCCCGCACGGCGGCCGACGCGCACCGTGACGAATTCAGCGACCGCGGACTCGACACCACATACCGCGCGCTGGTCGAGGCCGCGTTTCACGCGCGCTGGTGGCAGGCCGACGAGATCGTCGTCGTGCTCCCCGACGGACGAATCGAGTTCGTTGCGACTCCCCGTCGGCCGTTGCGTGCCAACGAGTACACGATGCTGGAGTACAACTTTTCCCTGTTCTTCGGGCTGGCCATGCAACTCTACGAGATGACCCTGATCTCGGACGATGCGCCGGTCGACCGGCACTTCGAGGGCAGACCACGCGCCATGACGGCCAAGCAGTTGCGCGGCATGGAAGTGTTCACCGGCGATGCGGCCTGCGCCGCCTGTCATTCAGGCGCCGAGACGACGGACAACTCGGTTCGCATCCTGATGGGCACGATCGTCGATGGCGTCAAGCAACCCGCCGAGGTGGTCGAGCGCATGTTCAACGGCAACTGCGAGGTCGTGGCGTACGACCAGGGCGTCTACAACCTTGGCGTACGGCCCTTTGAAGAGGACATCGGCATCGGCGGCAAGGACCCCTTCGGCAACCCGCTCGCGTTCATCAGCCTGCTGACGTCGTCACCGACGTCGATTCCGAGCAAGGAACTGCTGACACTGCCGATTCCCAACATCGCGAACCCGCCGATCAGCGCAGCCGATCGCGCGCTGACGACCGGAGCGTTCAAGGTGCCCACCTTGCGCAACCTGGCGCTGACTGCGCCGTACTTCCACAACGGCGGCCAGGCGACGATCCGGCAGGCGGTCGAGTTCTACAACCGCGGCGGCGATTTTCGTGAACACAACGCCGCGTTCGTCGACTTCGAGGTCGGCAAGCTCAATCTGACGGAACAGCAGATAGACGACCTGGTCGAGTTCCTGACGATGGCGCTGACCGATCCGCGCGTCGTGCGGCAGAGTGCGCCATTCGACCACCCGCAACTCTTCGTTCCCAATGGGCACGAAACGCGTGGCGGTGCACCGGTGGTCGACCGGGATGGAACGGCGAGTGACCTGATGCTGGAAATACCGGCGGTCGGTCGCCACGGCGGTCCGCTACCGGCGGGCTTCCTCGAAGGCGGCTGAACCGGAGCAGCGCGCGCGACCACTATGGCATCAGCTGCCCACCGTTGATTTCGAGGATCTGCCCGGTGACGTAGCTACTCAGCACATCGGATGCGAGGTACAGGTAGGCGCCGACGCAGTCATCGGCATTGCCCAGCCGGCCCATCGGCACCGCAGCGCGGAAGGATTCCATTTGCGTTGCGCTGGTATGGCGCGCCTGCAGCGGCGTGACGATGACGCCCGGCGCGACACCGTTGACGCGGATGTTCTCCTGCGCGAGTTCCTTCGCCAGGCCGCGCGTGAAGGTGCTGACGAACGCCTTGGAACTCGCGTACAGAACCGAACCCGGGCCGCCGCCGTTGCGTGCTGCGATCGACGTCGTATTGATGATGTTGCCGTGCCCCTGCGCGCGAAAGTGCGGAATCGCGGCTCGACTGGTCGTGACGACCGAACGCACGTTGAGGTCGACGACGGCATCGAAGAACTCCTCGGTGCTGTCGGCGATCGGGCACCGGCGCACGAGGTCGCCAACGTTGTTGATCAGCACATCGAGCCGGCCGCAGCGGTCCACCGCAGCTTGCACCAGGCTGACCATCTGCTCGGGTCGCGTGGCGTCAGCGCGGAGTGCATAGGCGTGGCCGCCGTCAGACTCGATCGCCGCCACGACCGCGCGCGCGGCGGCTTCGCTCGCGTGATAGTGGACGATGACCGAGCTGCCTGCGGCGCCGAAGGCCTGTGCCACAGCGGCACCGATGCCGGTGCTGGCTCCCGTGACAAGTACCGCCTTGCCTTTCAGGTCGGGAATCATCTTCTCCTCACGGTACCGGGGTGATCAATGGCTGCCCCGTGACAAACGCGGCGACGTTGTCGATGACCAGCTGACCCATCGCCGAGCGAGTTTCACGCGTTGCGCTGGCCTGGTGCGGCTGCAGCACGACGTTTTCGAGCGTGAACAGGGCCTCGGGCACGTTGGGTTCGTCGACGAAGACATCGAGCCCGGCACCGCCAAGCTGGCCGCTCGCCAGCAGCTCGACCAACGCCGCTTCGTCGACGACCGAGCCGCGCGCGATGTTGACGAACACGCCCTTGGAGCCAAGTGCCTCGAGTACGGCGCGGCTGATCAGCCCAAGCGTCGCTGCGCCGCCCGGGCAGGCCGCGATCAGCACGTCGACCTCGCGCGCGAGTGCCGTGAGGTCAGGCTCGTAGCGCCAGGGCAGCTGCTTCGCGCGCGGGCCGGTCCATGCAATCGACATGCCGAAGGCTGCCGCCCGCATGGCAATGGCCTGGCCGATGCGCCCCATGCCGACGATGCCGAGCGCCTTGCCGCTCACTTTCCTCTGCACGGGCATGGCGCCGCGCAACCAGCGGCCGGCACGCACGTAGCGGTCAGCGGAGGCGATGCCGCGCATCGTGGCCAGCATCAGGCCGATGGCGAGATCGGCGACATCGTCGGTCAATACGTCCGGCGTGTTGGTGACGGCGATACGGCGTTCGCGCGCGGCCCCAAGATCGATCGCGTCGACGCCAACGCCGAAGCAGGCGATCAGACGCAGCAGCGGCAGGCGTTCCATCAGGGCGCGCGACGCGCCGGCACCGCCGGTCGTCACGAGAATCTCGGCGCGTGGGGCGATACGCTCGAACAGGGCCTCGCGGTCGGTGGCCTCCCAAAGGTGGTGCACCTCATAGACCGCTTCGAGGCGCGCCTGACTCGGTCCGTGTATGGGTGATACCAGCAGCAGGTCGCGCTTCAACGTTCCTCCGGCAGCGGCACGCCCAGGCGTGCCGACCAGTCTGCAAACTCGGTCCACAACCCCGGTTCAACCGGAATGCCGTCGCGTGCACGCACGGCCTCGCGCCGCGCTTCGGGTTCGCCCGGATACTGCACATCGCCGGGTTGGCGCCGCAGCGTGGCGATCAGTTCGCGCACGGCGGCGGCCAGCGCCGGGCCGCCCGCGAATCGCATCGGGTCGAGCGCCATCACGAGCGAACCGAGGTGCCGCTGCGCGTGCAGGTCGGCAAACATCGGTGGGATGCGGTCGGCGAACGGCATGCCGTTGAGCGGGCCACACAGCAGGTCGATCATCAAGGCCAGCGCATAGCCTTTGTGGCCGTACTCGGTTCCGCCCAGGGGCAAAAGCGCCGCCGCATCGTGGGCATCCTGGGTCGGCGCGCCGTTCTGGTCGATCGCGACGGAAGCGGGCAGGGCGTGACCCTCGCGCCGCGCATTCATCACGCGGTTCCAGGCGATCGAACTCGTGGCCATGTCGAGACAGATCGGTGGACCGTCTGCGTTCGGGAACGCAATCGACAGCGGATTGGTGCCGAGCAGTTTTTGCGCGCCGCCGGCGGGCGCGACGATCGAATCAGCATGCGTGAATGCGAAGCCGATCAGCCCCGCCGCGGTCGCCTGGCGGGTGTACAGGCCGATCGCACCGCAGTGCGACGACTCGCCGATGCCGACGATACCGACGCCGTTGGACCGGGCGAGTTCGATGGCATGCGCCATGGCGGCGGTACAAACGACGATGCCGAGGCCGTGTCCGCCGTTCATGGTTGCCGTGCAGGGGCCGGTGGACGTGATCCGAAGTGCCGGTACCGGCGCGATGGATCCCGCCTTGATGCGGGCCATGTAGTGACCCAGGCGAGCGATGCCGTGCGAATCGATGCCCCAGAGGCTGGTCTGCACCAGCGCACGTGCGACCGTCGAGGCATCGGCGGTGCCGAGGCCAACGCGCGCCAGGCAGTCCGCCGCCCAGGACGTCAGCGCTGAGGCGGAAACATGCCGCAACGCCGGCGCGGCGAAAGTGTCGCCGGCCACGCGTTCAGGCGTGCGCGCGTACGCGTTGCCGCTGCTCGCCGAGACCGGCAATGCCGAGCGCAATGACGTCGCCCGCCTTCAGGTACTGCGGTGGCTTGCGGCCCATGCCGACCCCCGGCGGGGTACCGGTCGTGATGATGTCGCCCGGCAGCAGCGTCATGAACTGGCTCACGTAGCTGACAAGGTGCGCGACGCCGAAGACCATCGTGCGCGTGTTGCCGCGCTGCATCGGCTGGCCGTTCACATCAAGCCACATGTCGAGATTCTGCGGATCCGGCACTTCGTCGCGCGTCACCAGATACGGGCCGATCGGACCGAAGGTGTCGCAGCCCTTGCCGCGGTCCCACTGGCTGCCGCGCTCGAGCTGGAAGTTCCGCTCCGAGACATCATTGATCACGCAGTAGCCGGCCACATGGCCGAGTGCCTTGTCCTGGGTCACATACTGGGCCTTGGTTCCGATGACGACGCCCAGCTCGACCTCCCAGTCGGTCTTGGTCGAGGTGCGCGGGATGACGATGTCGTCGCTCGGGCCGTTGATGCAGGTGGTTGCCTTGGAGAACAGAATCGGTTCGCTTGGTACCGGCACGCCGGACTCGGCCGCGTGGTCGGCATAGTTCAGCCCGATGGCGATGAACTTGCTGATGCCAAGATAAGGCACACCCAGGCGGGGCGATCCCGTCACCAAAGGCAGAGACTCCGGGTTGATCTTGGCCAGCTTTGCCAGCCCCCTGTCCGACAGGTGCTCGCTCGTCACATGCTCGACAACCCCCGACAGATCGCGCAAGCGGCCCTGCCTGTCGAGCACCCCCGGCTTCTCGAAGCCGGAAAGTCCATAGCGAAGTAGCTTCATGTCTGGCCCTTACCTTGCAGTTGTGATGAAAAAAATCGTCTGGCTCTGCCAGCGATTTTTTCTAACTAGTCGGACAAAAGTAGGTTTTCACTTTTGTCCGTCAAAGACTCATCCCTCCATCGACGAAAATCGCCTGACCCGTCATGAACGACGATTCGTCGGACACGAGATAGACGAAGGTCTCGGCGATTTCCTCGGCGGTCGCCAGGCGGCCCATCGGCTGGCGTGCAATGAAGTCCTTGCGTGCCTGCACGGGATCGGCGAAGGCCTTGATGCGATCGCCGAGCGACGGTGTGTCGACCGTGCCCGGGCAGACGCAGTTGACGCGTATGCCTTGCTTGACGTGATCGATCGCCAGCGCACGCGTGAATCCGGCCACCGCGGCCTTGCTCGCTGCGTAGGCAAGCCGGTTGGGCGCCGCCTTGTGCGCCCCGAGCACAGAGGCCATGTTGAGGATCACGCCGCCGCCGGCGGCGATCATTCGCGGCAACATCGCCTTGGTCAGCACGAACATGCTGCGCACGTTCAAGTCAAAGCTGAAATCCCAGTCGGCGATCGAACAGTCGAGGATCGTGCCCTGGTGCACGGTGCCGGCGCAATTGAAGAGGATGTCGACAGCGCCCAGCTGGCCGACAAAGTCCTGCACAGCACCATCGTCAAGGACATCGAGTCCGCGTGTGGCAACTCCCTGCGGCAGTTGCGCCAGCAGTTCGGGCTTCAGGTCGGTGGCGGTGACGTGCGCGCCTTCGCGTGCGAAGGCCACCACCGCGGCACGTCCCATGCCCTGGCCGGCGGCTGTCACCAGCGCCGACTTGCCCTGCAAACGCCCCGCCATCGCCATCCTCCACTGCGCGCTGCCGCGGCTTGACACCTCCGGGTGTGCATGTGAAGCTAGCCGCGCAATTGGTCTGACCACTTGACCAGTGCGCGGCAGTGTAAGCGGCCCAGCTCTTCGCTGTCCAGCCTGCCGGCGACAATTCAATCCGACCGGGAGCGCACCCCCGCCATGCCGATCAAGGCCGTCGAACCGCAGCGGCTGTACCGCCGCATTGCAGAACAGATTGCCCGCCTGATCCGGCGCGGCGAGTACAAGCCGGGAGAACGCCTGCCCCCCGAGCGCGACCTGGCACGCCAGCTCGAAGTGAGCCGCCCGTCCGTGCGCGAGGCGCTGATCGCGCTCGAAGTCGAAGGCTATGTCGAGGTACGGGTGGGCTCTGGCGTTTACGTCACGCAGCGGCGGCCGGCGGCACGCAATTTTGATCCCCTGCCAAGCGATTCCGGGCCGTTCGAGCTGATCTCGGCGCGCCGTTTGCTGGAATCCGAGTGCGCGGCGATGGCGGCGCGCCAGGCGAGTCCGGCGCAGATACGTCGCATGAAGGCGGCCCTGACGGCGATGGAGCGAGACCGCCGCCGTGCCGTGATGCCGCTCGACAACGACCGCCGCTTTCACCTCGAGATCGCCGAGGCCAGCGGCAACAGTGCATTGGCGCTGGCGGTTCGCACGCTCTGGGACCAGCGCACGGGGCCGCTGTTCCTGCGACTCGAACACCACTTCGACACCCCGGGCCTCTGGGAGGCCGCGATAGCGGAGCATCACGCCGTGATGACCGCGGTGGAGGGCCACGATCCGACGGGCGCGCGCGCCGCGATGCGTCGCCACATGGATGCCGCGGCCAGGCGCTTCCAGCGCAGCTGGAGTGCCGCCGCGCGAAGCTGAACGCAAGACAGGACCCGTAGGGCGGTGTCATCGACACCGCAATGAAAGCGCATGCAGCCGACGACGCCGACGACCGAAGGACCGCAGGAACACGTACTCACCGCGAGTGGCGAGTTCGACGTCCATGACGAGCCGATCGACCTCTCCGTCTACCGGTTCGAAGACTGGATCTCGTTCGGCTTCTTCTGGCTGCTCGCCGGCACGGTGTTCCTGCAATTTTTCACACGCTACGCCCTCAACGATTCGGCCGGTTGGACCGAGGAGATCGCGCGCTACCTGCTGATCTGCACCGTGTTCATCGGAGCCACCGTCAGCGTGCGCAAGAACAACCACATCCATGTCGACTTCTTCTATCGCATCCTGCCTAAGCGGCTGATGCGCGTGATGTCTACGCTGGTCGATGTGGCGCGCATCACGTTCTTCGCTTATGCGGCCTGGCTGACTTACCTCCTGCTGCAGCGCATCGGCGGCCAGCGCATGGCGGTCGTCGACCTGCCGATCGGCCTCATGTATTCGGTGGTGCTCGCCGGCTTCGTACTGATGACCTGGCGCGCCATTGGCGTCGCGCGGCTCAACTGGACGCGCGGTGTCTCGGTGCTGGAACAGCCGGAACTCGCCGACGGCCACGGCGAGATGCCCGCCGCGACAGGCCGTTCGACGTGAGCCCGGGCGCCTTCAAGCTGCTGTTTCTCGGCCTGATGGGATCAGGCGTGCCCGTAGCCATCGCGATGGCGGGTTCGTCGCTGATCTTCGTGATGGCAACCGGCACCGTGCCGGACTTCGTCGTCATTCACCGCATGGTGAACGGCATCGACTCGTTTCCATTGCTGGCGGTGCCGTTTTTCATCCTCGCCGGCAACCTGATGAACTCGGCCGGCATCACGAATCGCATCTACAACTTTGCGCTGGCGCTGGTCGGCTGGCTGCGCGGCGGTCTCGGCCACGTGAATGTGCTGGGATCGATGATCTTCGCCGGCATGTCGGGCACCGCGATCGGCGATGCCGCCGGTCTGGGCACGATCGAGATCAAGGCGATGAAGGACCACGGCTACAGCGCCGAGTTCGCCGTCGGTGTCACTGCCGCGTCGGCCACGCTCGGTCCGATCATCCCGCCGTCGCTGCCGTTCGTGATCTATGCGATGTTCGCCAATGTCTCGGTCGGCGCGCTCTTCCTCGCCGGCATCCTGCCCGGCGCGGTGATGGCGCTGCTGATGATGCTCACGGTGGCGTACTTCGCGCACAAGAACAAGTGGGGCGGGGACATCCGCTTTGAATGGGCACGCATCATCAAGGCGCTGGCGGAACTGCTGGTCGTGGCGCTGTTTCCGGTGGTCATCTGGGTCCTCACCACCCAGGTGGGATGGCCGCACGTACCGACCGTGGCCGGCGTGCTGCTGGCCCTGCTCATCGCCGACCGCGTCTTCCGTTTCAATGCGGTGCTGCCGATCATGACGCCGGTGCTGCTGATCGGCGGCATGACCGCGGGTGTGTTCACCGCGACCGAGGGCGCGATCGCGGCCTGTGTGTGGTCGCTCTTCCTCGGCATCTTCTGGTTCCGCTCGCTCAACTGGAAGATGCTGATCAAGGTCTCGATGGACACGATCGAGACCACGTCGATCGTGCTGTTGATCGTGGCGGCAGCCTCGATCTTCGGCTGGATGCTGACGGTGACCAAGACCACCGAGATGATTGCGGGCTGGGTGCTGGCATTCACGACCGACCCGTGGATGTTCCTGCTGCTGGCGAACCTGCTGATGCTCTTCGTCGGCTGCTTTCTCGAGCCGACCGCTGCCATCACGATCCTGGTGCCGATCCTGCTGCCGATCGTCCGTCAATTGGGCATTGACCCGGTCCACTTCGGGCTCATCATGGTGTTGAATCTGATGATCGGCCTGCTGCACCCGCCGATGGGGCTGGTGCTGTTCGTGCTGGCGCGCGTGGCGAAGCTTTCGATCGAGCGCACGACGATGGCGATCCTGCCGTGGCTGATTCCGCTGCTGGTGAGCCTCGGGCTGGTGACCTACCTGCCGTCGATCAGCCTGTGGCTGCCGCGGCAGTTTCTGTAGTGGGAGGAGGAGCAATGCTGCAGGAAGTTCCGCTGGTCCTTCGTCTCAACCCGGCCGACGATGTCGTGATCGCACGTCGGCAGCTGGTGTCGGGCACGCTGATCAAGTCCGAGGGGATCACCGTCAGCGGGCTGGTGCCTCCCGGCCACAAGGTCGCGACGCGGGCACTGGCGGTGGGAACGCCTGTGCGGCGCTACAACCAGATCATCGGCTTCGCGACTCGCGAGATCCGGCCGGGTGAGCACGTCCATCTGCACAACCTCGGCATCGGTGAAGAACACGGAGCGTTCTCCCGCGACTATGCGTTCTGTGCCGACGTTCGCCCTGCGCCCTCTGTGAGCACGCCCGCCACGTTCATGGGCATCGTGCGAGCCGACGGTCAGGTGGCGACGCGCAACTACATCGCCATTCTCTCGAGCGTTAATTGCTCCGCCACGGTCGCGCGTGCCATCGCCGACCGTTTTCGCCGCGACATCTTTCCCGATGCTCTTGCGGACTTTCCGAATGTCGACGGGGTTATCGCGCTGACGCACGGCACCGGTTGCGGGATGGACATGGGCGAGAGCATGCAGGTCCTGCGTCGTACGATGGCCGGTTATGCCCGCCATCCAAACATGGCCTCGGTGGTCTTCGTGGGACTTGGCTGCGAAGCCAACCAGATCACGTCGCTGTTCGGCGCCGAGAGCCTGAAAGAGAGCGACCGGATGGCCCGCTACAACATGCAGGACGTGGGCGGCACCGCCAAGGCGATCGAGCACGGCGTCGCACGGGTACGCGAGATGCTCCCGGCGGCCAACCGTGTCGAGCGCACCGCGGTGCCGGCGAGCCACCTGACGCTTGGACTGCAATGCGGCGGCTCGGATGGCTATTCCGGAATCACGGCCAATCCGGCGCTCGGCAACGCGGTCGACCGGCTGGTCGCGCACGGAGGCACCGCGATCCTTTCTGAGACGCCGGAGATCTATGGCGCCGAGCACCTGCTGACCCGGCGCGCGGTGTCGCGCGAGGTGGGGGAAAAGCTGATTGCCCGCATCAAGTGGTGGGAGGATTACACGCGGCGCAATCATGGCGAAATGAACAACAACCCTTCGCCCGGCAACAAGGCCGGTGGGCTGACGACGATCCTCGAAAAGTCGCTTGGAGCCGTGGCCAAGGGCGGCACGACCAACCTGGTCGACGTCTACGAGTACGCGCAGGCGGTCGACAAGAAGGGTTTCGTGTACATGGACACGCCGGGCTACGATCCGGTGTCGGCGACCGGGCAGGTCGCGGGCGGCGCCAACATGATCGTGTTCACGACGGGGCGTGGTTCGGCCTATGGCTGCGCGCCGTCGCCTTCGCTGAAGCTTTCGACCAACAGCGAACTGTGGCAGCGGCAGGAAGAGGACATCGATCTGAACTGCGGCGAGATCGCCGACGGCGCGGCCACGATCGAACAACTGGGCGAGCGCCTGTTCGAACTGGTCCTCGCCACCGCGTCGGGCGCAAGAACCAAGAGTGAACGCTTTGGCTATGGCCAGAGCGAATTCGTTCCGTGGCAACTCGGCGCGACGATGTAGCGCCGCTATGACGTAATAGGCAGTCCTACAAGGAGGAGACATGAAGCACAGCATTGACGTGCCGTTTCGCAGCGGGCTTGCCCGCTGGATGGTGGGGGTCGCGGCGGCCCTGCTCGCGGTCGGTGGCGTCTCGGCGCAGACCAAGCTGAAGTTCGCCCACGTGTACGAAGTCAGCGAGCCGTATCACACGGCCGCCGTGTGGGCCGCCGGCGAGATCGCCAAGCGCACCAGCAATCGCTACACGGTCGAGGTCTTTCCTGCGTCGACGCTCGGCAAGGAAACGGACATCAACCAGGGACTGACGCTCGGCACGGTCGACATCATCTATACGGGCCAGCTCTTCGCCGGTCGCACCTACGGACCCATCGCCATCGGCGGCGCGCCGTACATGTTCCGCGATTTCAATCACTGGAAGGCATTTTCGACCAGTCCGCTGTTCGCCGAGTTGTCCGAGGGCTACCGTGCCAAGAGTGGCGGCAACAAGGTCCTGGCGATCACCTACTACGGCGAACGGCAGGTCACATCGAACAAGCCGATCAACAAGCCCGAGGACATGAAGGGTCTGAAGATCCGCGTGCCCGACGCGCCGCTGTACACGATGTTCCCGCGAGCCGTCGGAGCCAATCCGACGCCGATTGCCTTCGCCGAGGTCTACCTGGCGCTGCAAAATGGAACCGTCGATGCGCAGGAAAATCCGCTGCCGACGATCGACGCGAAGAAGTTCTATGAAGTGCAGAAGTACATCGTGCTGACCGGGCACATCACCGACGCGCTGCTGACCATCGTCGGCGCGCCGACCTGGACCAAGCTTTCCGATGCCGACAAGAAGATCTTCGACGAGGTGCTGAAAGAAGCGGCCGCGCGCGCAACCACGCAGATCATCGAGATCGAGGCCAAGCTGGGCGCTGAGTTCACCAAGCGTGGCAAGGAGGTCGTCAAGGTCGACCGCACGCCGTTCCGCAACGCGGTGGCAAAGATGCACAACGGGCCGGACGCGACCTGGGACAAGGCCACCTACGACAAGCTGCAGGCGTTGAAGTAAGCCTTCGTTGTACGCCGTGAGATTCCGGCGGCGGGTCTTCAGGGCCTGCCGCCGGCGACGTAGCGCTGCACCCAATGTATCGCCGGATCCGTTCAAGCGGCACAGCGTTGGACGCTTACCCGCCGGCCGCTTGCAGCGCGACTATTTGACCAGCGTATTGATCTCGATGATCGGCAGCAGCACGGCCAGCACGATCAGCATGACGACCACGCCCATCGCGAGAATGAGGATCGGCTCGAGCAGCGAGGTGAAGAACAGCGCGCGCCGCTCGGCTTCGCGTGAGTGTATGTCCGCGGCGCGGGTCAGCATCTCGGGCAGCTTGCCGGTCGCCTCGCCCGAGGCAATCAGGTGGATCAGCACGGGCGGGAACAGCTTGATGTAGCCGGGCTTTTTTTCCTCGTCGGTATCGGCGCGCAGCGCCTTGGCGAGCGAGAAACCCTCACGTACGCGCTGCACCGCGTCCATGACGCGGGTGCGCATCGCCAGATTCGTGACGGTTTCGCCTGCGGCCTGCAGGGAGCGCAGCATCGGCACGCCAGACCCGACCAGGATCGCAAGCGTCGACGAGAAGCGCGCCGTGTTGATCGTGCGCGAGAGCACGCCGAAAATGGGCATCGTCAGGATGCGCTGGTGCCAGCGCATCCGCACCGCCGGCACGCGCAGCGACCGCTCCCACAGGAACGCCGCAATCACCAGGGCGACGACGACGATCCAGCCGTAGTTGCGGACGAAGTCCGACACTGCGATCAGCGCCGTCGTCAGGAACGGCAACTGCTGTTTGGTGTTGGCAAACACCTGCACGACCTGCGGCACGACATAGGTGAGCAAACCCACGACCACCAGCAGTGCAACCAGGGTGACGATGGCCGGGTAGACAAAGGCCAGCGTGATCTTCTGCTGCAGCCGCGCGCGTTCCTCGATGTAGTCGGCCAGGCTGCCGAGGACCGAGCCGAGCTTGCCCGACTCCTCGCCGGCCGCGATCAGCGCGCGGTAGATCTCCGGAAACTGGCGCGGGTGGCGTGCCAGCGCCTTCGACATCGACGTACCTGACAGGACGTCGGTCCGTATCGACGCCATCAGCTCGCGCACCTGCTGCTTTTCGCTTTGCTCGACCATCACGGTCAGCGCATCGGCGACCGGCAACTGGGCGCCCATCAGCGAGGCCAGCTGGCGGGTGATGACCGCAAGTTCCGTCTGTGAAAGGCGACGGCCGAGGCGGATCGCGACGCCGGTCCCGCCGGCAGCCTCGCCGTAGACCGGTTCGACGGTGAGCGGAATCAGTCCGCGGCCGCGCAGCAGCTGGCGGGCCACCCGGGCGCTGTCGGCCTCGAGTACGCCGGTCTGCTCCTTGCCGGAGACGTCCGCAGCCGCAAATCTGAAAGCAGCCATCAACCCTCGTTGCAGTTGTATTCGCGCCGGGCGCTCGGCCGCGTCGGAGCCGGCACGCTAGCTTTGGCGCAGCGAGTGCACGTGCGACGCGCAGCGTCGCGTACACGAGCTGCGAATTAGGCGTCACTCTGGTGACTCGCAAGGCTTCTTCCTGCGAAGTCACGCCGGAAACGACCCAGCGCTGCGCATCGGCCCGCATGTTGACCATGCCGCCCTTCTCGGCGACGCGGCGGATGTCGGTGTCGTTGGCGCCCTGGTGGACCAGCATCCGCATCTCGTCGTCCACGGTCAGCAGTTCGTAGATGCCGGTGCGACCGACATAGCCGGTGTTGCCGCAGTTGTCGCAGCCGACGGCGCGCCACGGGCCGGTCGGACTGTCCTGCACACGGCACTTCGGACAGAGCTTGCGCACCAGCCGCTGGCCCATCACGCCGAGCAGCGACGACGACAGCAGGAACGGCTCGATCCCCATGTCGATCAGGCGCGCCACCGCGCTGGCGGCATCGTTCGTGTGCAGCGTGGCCAGCACCAGGTGGCCGGTCAGCGACGCCTGCACGGCGATCTGCGCGGTCTCGAGGTCGCGGATCTCACCGATCATGACCACGTCGGGGTCCTGGCGCAGGATCGCGCGCAGTGCCTTGGCGAAGGTCATGTCGATCTTCGGATTGACCTGCGTCTGGCCGATGCCCTCGATGTCGTATTCGATCGGGTCCTCGACCGTCATGATGTTGGTCGTGTTCTTGTCGAGCCGGCGGATCGCCGCATACAGCGTGGTCGACTTGCCCGATCCGGTCGGCCCGGTCACCAGGATGATGCCGTGCGGCTGGTGGATCAGCGTGTCGAAGCGATCGAGGGCGCCCTTGGCCATGCCGAGGTTCGTCAGTTCGAGCTTGGACAGGTCCTTTTCGAGCAGACGCAGCACGGCGCGTTCGCCGTGGCCCGTGGGCAGGGTGGACACCCGCACGTCCACCGGCCGGCCGCCAACGCGCAAGGTGATGCGGCCGTCCTGCGGCAGGCGCTTCTCGGCGATGTCGAGCGCCGCCATGATCTTGATGCGCGACACGAGCGCAGCGTGCAGGGCGCGCTTCGGCCGCACGACGTCGCGCAGCGTGCCGTCGACACGGAAGCGCACCAGCGAGTACGACTCGAACGGTTCGATGTGAATGTCGCTGGCGCCGTCGCGCGCGGCCTGTGTCAGCAGCGCGTTGATCATGCGGATGATCGGGGCGTCGTCCTCCGTCTCGAGCAGGTCCTCGACGTCCGGGACCTCCTGCATCATCCGGGTGATGTCGAATTCACCCTCGATGTCACCGACGATCTGCTGCGCCGAGCCGCTCTGGTCGCCGTAGGTCTGCGAGATTGCTTCGGTGAGCCTGGTCGGCTCGACGACGATCGGCTTGACCTTGCCCGGGAACACGCGCATTACTTCGTTCAATGCCGCCAGCGGCGTGGCGTCCGAAATCCAGACCTCGGCGTCGCGTTCGCTCTTCGGCACCAGCAGGATCGCGTTGTCCCGTGCGTAGGAATACGGCACGAAGCGGCTGGCGGGCGTCATGACGACTTTCCTGCCGCCGTGATCAAGGTGTGACGATGATGGGATCGAACCCCATCGCCTTCAACCGCGCGATGGTATCGGCCATGGACTGGGTGGCGTTATCGACGGACACCCGCACGCGCACGACATCGCCCTTCTTGGACTTGACGCTCTCCCAGTAGGCATCGAATCCGGCCTCGCGCAGCTGGCGCTGCAGCTCGCGGCCGCGACTGATCTCCGTCACGGCGGCCACCTGCACCAGGTTGCTCTTCGGACTGGCCGAGCCTCCCTGCGACGCGGCGAACGCACCGCTGGGGGCAGCAGCTGTCGCGGCCGGCGCTGACGACGCGGAAGGCGACATCGGTGTCGCGATCGGGGCGGGCGGTGGTGCCGTGATACTCGCCGGTGGGACTGCTGCGGAGCGGCGGTGACTACAGGAGCGGCGGCCGGCGGCTCCCTGGCGGGTGGCGGCGCTGCGGTGGGCGGAGACTCGACGCGCGGTGCCGGCGCCGGAGCCGGCACTTCAGCCGGTGGTGACGACGCCGTTGTTGCGGAAGCTGGCGCTGTTGTGGCGACGACCGCCGGTGCTTCGGTCACCGTGTTCGAACTCGACGGCACCGGTACCGAGGCCGCCGGCGCTGGAGCCGGTGTCGGCTCGGTCCTCGCTTCCGCGGGAGCCGTAGCGGGTGCCGAGGTGGATGCTGCAGGTCTGGAGTCCTGAGCGACTGCAGGAGTCGTCGTCGGTGGCGTGGACGCAGATTGAGTTGCGGGACTCGCGGAGGCGATCGGAGCCGGGGCTTCCGTGGGCGTACTCGTGGGCGCACTGCTCGTCGGCGCGGGTGGTGTAACCGGCGGCTTGGCGTCCGGGTCCCGACGCATCGAAGGCGGCACCGGCGGAGTTTCCGGCAGCTGCTGACCCTGCAGGCCGCGGAAGATCAGGTTGTCCGGAATCGTGCTGCTGGCCACTTGGCCACGGATATAGGCATAGCGATCCAGCGCGAGCGATGACGAGGTCCCCTCGTCGCGTACGACGTAGGGCCGCAGGAACACGAACAGGTTGGTCTTCTTGCGGCTGCGGTTCTCGTAGCTGAAGAGGTAGCCCAGCCCTGGGATGCTGCCGAGTATCGGCAGCGAACTGCGGCTGTTGTCGGTCCGGTCCTCGATCAGTCCGCCGAGCACGACGATGTTGCCGTCCTCGACCAGCACGGTCGATTCGAAGCTGCGCTTGTTGGTGATGATTCCGCCCTGCGCGGCCGTCAGCGTGTTCTGAATTGACGACAGCTCCTGGTAGATCGCCAGACGCACGACGCCGCCCTCGGTGATCTGCGGCTTCACGCGCAATTGCAGGCCGATGTCGCGCCGTTCGAAGGTCTGGAACGGATTGACGCCGGCGGCCGTGGTGCCCCCTGCAGCGGCGTACGAGCCGGTAATGAGCGGGATGTTCTGGCCCACCAGGAACTTGGCTTCTTCGTTATCGAGCGTCTGGATCGTCGGCGTCGACAGGATGTTGGCGTCGGCCGTGGTCTGCAGCGCCCGCGCCAGGAAGGCGAGGTTGATGACCTCGCCGATGCCGGGGATCGTGATCTTGCCGCGTACGACGCCGAGATTGAGACCCTGGCCGAGGGAACCGATGTTCTGGGCGCCACCGATGATGTTGGTGCCGCCGCCGCCGAAGTTCGTCCCGGCGATCACGCCGGTGTCGTTGTTCTCGAGCGCCCCCAGCGCCTGCCACTGAATGCCGAACTCGGCCGCCTTGTCGGCGGTCATCTCGACGATCAGCGATTCGATGACGACCTGCGCGCGGCGCACATCGAGCTTGTCGATGATCGCGCGGATGTTGCGGTAAAGCGGTTCGGGGGCCGTGATGATCAGCGAGTTGGTTGCGGCATCGGCCTGGATCAGACCGGCCAGCGCACCGCTCCCTCCGCCGCCGCCTGGGCTACCGACCGAAGCGGTGCTGCCTGCAGTCATGCCCCCGCCGGGCGCGCCACCCGGTTGGCCCGGTGCTCCCGACGTCGAACTCTGCTGCGACAGCCCGCCGGAGCTCCCGGTCTGCGGGACGTAGGACGGATCCGAGCCGATGATGGCCCGCAGCAGCGGCGCGAGACGGGTGGCCTCGGCGTTGCGCAGATACACGACATTGATGTTGCCCGGCGTCGAGGCCGGGCGGTCGAGCTGTGCGATCAGGTTCTTCGCAAGCGTAAGACGCGCCTGGCTCGGCGCGCGCACGATCAGCGTATTGGTACGCGGCTCGGCCAGGATCGTCACACGCTGCCCGGCGTCGATCGCCTGGCCGGCGGCACGCGCGCCTTCGTCGAGGATGCGGTTGACGACCGTGGCGATTTCCATCGCGAGGCCGAACTTCACCGGAATCATCTCCAGGTCGGACGTGGCCGGCGTGTCGATCGACTCGATGATGCGCTGGATGCGACGCAGGTTCTCGGCGTAATCCGTGATGACCAGCGTGTTGTTCTGCGGATAGGCCGAGATCGTGTTGTTCGGCGCAATCAGCGGCCGCAGGATCGGCACCATCGCGGTGGCCGATTCGTATTGCAGTCGGAACACCTGCGTGACGAGCTGGTCGCCTCCGGGATTCTGGCTGCGCGGCGCAACGACAATGCCGCCTTGCAGCTTGGCGTCGGCCTCCGGTACCACGCGCATCACATTGCCGGTCTGCACGATCGTGAAGCCCTGCAGCCGCAGCGCTGACAGCAGCTGGTCGAACGCCTGCTGCTTGGTCACGGGCCGCTCGGTGACCAGCGACAGGGTGCCCTTGACGCGTGGGTCGATGACAAACGTGCGCTCGGTGTACTGGCCGATCGCCCGCACGACGGCATCGATGTCGGCATTGACGAAGTTCAGCATCACCGTGTCGGCCGCGGCGGCGCCGGTGGCGGCGCCCTTGCCCTTCGCCGGGGCCTTGGTCTGCGCGAATGCGGCCGGGATCGAGGGCGGCAGCGCGAGACTGACGGCACAGGCGAGCGCAATCAGGCGGGACAGTGAGGACAGTGAGTCCCTCCCTGCGCGTTGTGTTGTGCGCCCGCTCGTCATGTCACCCGCCGCCGAAGTTCAGGAGGGCCCCATCGCCATCGCGCCGCCCCAGCAGCGAGATGAGACCCGTCAGTTGTGCCTTCACACCCGGATCGGTGCCCGCCAAGGCCTGTGCGCGGCCGGTAAAGCGTAAGCGCCCACCCTCCGGGATTGTGCCACTCCCCCTCAGCTCGAGGGGACCCGAAATGGTTAGTAATTCCAGCTGAGTTCCAGGCCAGACGCCATTGGTCTGCAGGCGGTAATGGCCCATCGGCGACACCGGTGTCAGCGCGCTCGACGCGTACTGCCACTCGGCCGACAGGTTGCCTTGAAGGCGACCTGGCTCGATCTGCAAGCGGTCCCACGACAGGGTCAGGATGCCGCCCGGCCGTACCGTGTTCCAGGGAGCGCCGATGCCGACCAGCAAGGACGCCGGCAGTCGCACCGTCGTGGCGCCGAGCGTGGTCGTGCCGCCGAACAGCGGAGCACGGATGTTGAGTGGCTGTGTGAGAGCCGACGGGTGCGCGATGGTCAGGCTGATATGGCCGGCCAGCAGCGACCACGGGCTCAGTTGCCAGGACAAGCGCTCCGGCAGGCTCGCACGCGTCGCGCTGGCGTCGGCGGCGGCTGCCAGCACAAGCACCGCCGAACCGTTCCAGACCGTTCCGCGCGCTTCGGCCAGGTCGACCCGACCCGAAGTCGCAGACCGCACAGCGCTCGCGGCCCACTGCGCCGGTGCGATCACGAGCATCGTGATCAGCAGGACGACGAGCGCAGCCAGCAGGTACAGGGCGGTTCGCATCGTCGGGTTTCATTTCCGCGCCAGGCGCAGCGCAAGTTCGGCATCGACGTTGCCGGGCGTGGCGTCCTTGCCGGTGATGACGACCGATGTCGTGCGGGCGCCCAGTTCGCGCTCGATGCCTGCGAGCCACGCCGCCCAGGTTCCGTAGGGAACGTTGGCAAAGGTCAGCTGGATGTCGCCGTCGGACAGCGGAACGATGCGCGTCGCTTTCATTCCCGCGCGCGTCAGCGAGGTCTCGATGGCGCCGCGGACCTCGGACGGAGAAACAGTCGCTACCTGGGGCTGGGACTTGAGTCCTCTGACCTCACCGAGCAGCGCGTCGAGTTCGGCTGCCAGCGATCGTTGCTGCGGCAGCGAGCGTTCGAGACGGCCGATGCCGGTCCAGGCCGGTTCGATCAGCATGAGGTACAGCACCGCGATCAGCACCACGCCGGCGCCAAAGCCAAGGATGGCGCGCTCGCGGGGCGCTCGTTCGGCCCAGAACTGTTTCAGCGCGTCCATCAGGAGCCCGCCGCCGTGACGCGCGCCGTACCGTCGGCATCGAAGCGGATCGTCAGCCCCTGCTGCACCGCTGCCGAGCGCATCGTGTTCTGGAACGCGGGGTTGTCGGCCATGCCGCCCTTGAACTTCACCTTGAGTGCGCCATCGCGGTACTCGAGTCCGCCGACGCTGCCGAGCGGCGCAGCGGACAGCAGCAGGGCCGTGCGCGCGTTCAGGACCGAGAAGTCGTTGGCCGACGGCAGCCCGGCGCGAGCGCGCAGATCGTTGAGCTGTCGCTTCGTCTGCAGCACCGGATCGACGACCGCGGTGGTTTCAGGGAAGCTGGCGCGGAAGGCGTTCTCCATCTGCTGCTTCAGCGACTTCGCCTCGGCCTCGAGCTTCAGCCAGTAGGCGTTCATGCCGGCGATGGCGACGATCGCGCCGACCGCCGTCCAGATCAGCGGGGCCTTGAAGGACACGCCACGCAGCGCGGCGGCGCGGCCCGCCAGTGGCATCAGACTGCCGAGCATTCCGCCTGGGGCGAAGCTGCCCTGCATCAGGTTGACTGCGTTATCAGTGCTGACAGTGTCCACTTCGCTTGCCACGACTTCGATCTGCACACCGAGGCCCGACGCGAGCGAGCTGATGCGCGCCGCTTCACGTCCGTAGGCCTTGATGCTGCGCACGCCCAACTGACGCACGGCGAGCGTGAGCGCGGCCGGAGCCTCGTCGCCGGCAAGTTCGAAGGAAAACCCGTCGTGGGTGGCCGAGCGCGCAATGCCACGACCGCGGTCGACACGAACCGACAGCACGCCGGCACCCGGCGGTGGCACCGTGTAGATCTCGCTGTAGGCGGCACGCACGCGGTAACCGGCTTCGAGGCAGGCGTCGAGCGCCCGTGTCAGGACGCCGCGGTCGATCACAGCCACCGGCATCTTGGGCAGCGCGGCGATCGTCGTCGTCCCGGACCCGCCGCGCGGGACATTGAAGGCAAAGTGGCAGTCGGTGGCATCCGCCAGCAGGCGGTCCTCCAGGATGTTGGGCAGGGCCAGGCGCAGCTTGCCTTCCGACAGCTTGGGCGGCTCGATGGCCGTGACGAACACATCGGTCGGGTCGAACACGAGGTCGATGCTGCTGGCCTTGGGCAGCAGGGCGAGCGGGGTTTCGCCGCTCGAGCCTCCGCCACCGATCGCGACATAGCTCACGACGGTGCCTGTCGACATATGTCCCTTGGCCCCGAAAGAACGCCGGGGCGGCACGAACACGAGCAGGCGCTGGAGAGTCTTTTCCTTCATCTTTCGATCAGATTTCGCGGATCCACAGCACGTTGACCGGCTGGATACCCTGGCCCGGCACGCCGCGACGGACGAGCGCTTCCATGCGCGTTACCGCACGGTCGAGTTTGACCTCGCCGCGGACAAAGAAAAAGCGCGAAGCGGTGGAGATATCGGCCTCACCAACCCCGTTTGCCTTGGCGCCGAGCCGGGTTCGGACCTCGCCCGTATTGTTGAAGTACGAGATGCGCTCACGTTCGGCCACCAGGGTGCGGGCCTCGGACAGCGACAGGTCGGGCACACGCGCGGCGATGACCTCGGGACGCGCGGTGTTGGCGTTGATCGGCGTGCGTTCGTCGAGCACGACGATATAGGGCGCGAGGCGTTGCGCCGCCTCGGCGGCGATGCCGGGGACGGCGATCAGGTCGTGCGGCAACATCAGCGGAATGGGCCGCACCCGGTCGCCCTGCATCGCCGAATCCGGCATGCGGCCGCTTTCGTCCGGCGCCGTGGGCGGCAGCGCCTTCAGCATGCGCTCCGCGATCAGGTCGGCCGTCTGCTCGGGGACCTGTAGCAGCCCGCACAACCGACGCAACGCGTCGAGCTCGGACTCCACGACCTGGCCGTTGTCGATCAGGTTGCGCAGGTTGAAGCGCGACTGCGCGTCTTCCATTGAACCGGCGATCGACGCCTGGGAGGCCAGTGCCGAGGTCTCGCCGAGCTGGTCGAGGCGCGTTTCCGCCAGCGGCTGGGCCCACGGCTCGGACAATGCGTCATAGCTTGAGCGGTTGGCATCCTCGCGCAGGATGGCGCGCCCCCAGTCGAGTGCGCCACGGAGCAGCAGACGGCTCTGCGCCATCAGTTGCTGGTTCTCGATCGTGCGCAGCAGGACAAACTGGCGGTAAAAGAGTCCGCTGACGATCAAGGTGGCGAGCGTGGCGACGAACAGTGCAAGCAACACGGCTGCGCCGCGTTGCTTGCCGGTCGGCAGACGTGTTGGTCCTGTTCCGGTCCGGCGCGCAATGCCTGGAATGGTTGCGCTCATGCACCCACCAGCAGAACGCGGCGGAAAACCCGGCCATTTTCGCGTTCGATCGTGACTTCAATGCCGGGCACGACCGCGCCGGCGCCCTGGACCACCGCTCCGCTCGCATCCTGCTGCGGGATGTTCGGATCGACCCAGCCGCCGTTCGGTGACCAGGTGCGTACCTGCATCAGCCGGACCTGGCCGAGCAGGCGGGCCGACTCCAGTCGGTCGGTCGGCGTCACTTCGAACGCCGGCAGCGCCGCGGTTGCCTGGCGGATCAATGTGCCTTCGACGACGCGGTAGTACACCGTCTGCACTTCGGTCGGCCGGTCTGTGGTTGCGGGCGCAACGCGCGCCAACTGCAGCATCGTGGTGCCGTCGGCGATCGACACGTTGATCGGTGAGGCGGTCAGGCCGAGGAATTTCGGATTGGTCACCTGCGCGAGATCGCGCTCCATCTGGCCGAAAGTGGTCAGCAAGGCGCGCACGTCATCGGCCTCCGGCTCGAGCCGCTCGCGCGTGCTGACCAGCGTGTCGAGCCCGCGCCAGGAGATCAGCGACACGACCGACAGCACGGTGATCGCGACCAGCAATTCGAGCAGCGTGAATCCACGCGAGCGGGTACGAGCCTCCGGGCTGCGCCCTGCGGCGCGTGCTTGCCTGAGATCGCTCTGCGCTGCACTCATTGGTTGGTGGGCAGCACAGTCATCAGTTCCGCCAGCATGCGGGGCGAACCGTCGGACGCAGTCTTGAACACGCGCACCTCGACACGGCGGAAGAACGGGTTCGGAGTCGGTTTCACCGCCTGAACGCACTGGAAGGTCAGGCCGCCCTGCTCGCACGGCACGCTGTTTTCGCCCTGTTCGAGCCGCTCGCGCGCCAGACGCAGCTCGAGCAGGCGGTTCTCGGCCGTCATGACGGCCAGCATCTTTTCGCGTGTGTACTCGGCCGTGGTCGTCAGCGACATCGCGCCCCGCATCGACGCGGCGAGCGCCACGCCGATGATCACCAGCGCAACCAGCACCTCGAGGAGGGTGAAGCCGCGGTGTCGCATCACTGAACCACCGTGGCCCGGCCGGATTCGTCGAAATCGAGTCGGACCGTCGAGTCTTCATTGGATAGTTCGAGTCGCCAGCGCGGTTGCACCCACTCGCGCGCAATCGCCATGCGCACGGGCGGCGCGCCGGGACCCAGCAACGTTTGGGCCGGTTGCGGCCCAGCGCCGTCCTGGACCGAGAGTCGTGTCAACGGCGTTTCCCAGGTGCGTTCGCGCAGCAGGTCGTCGCCGGTCAGCAATTGCCGCTCCCCTCCCACCTCGGCAATGAAACGATAGCCGCGCAGGTCGGCCTCCCAGACGATCGGCAACTGCCGGATACGGGCCTCATCGGCTGCCAGTGTCATCAACTGCCCGATGCGCTGCGCTTCGCGCATGAGCTTCTGCCTCGGGTCCGGCGTCACGCTGATCGAAACGACGGAGATCAGGATGCCGGCCAGCACGATGACGACCAGCATCTCGATCAGGGTGAAGCCCCCGCATGACGGGCGCCCTCCCGGAAGTGCGGCGCGGCGCGCCGGCAGAGCCATCATGGGGTCTTGGTTTCCAATTGTCCGGCAAGGCGAGATGGCGGCGCGGCGACCGCGGCGCACTTACAGCGACCAGGACCCGATGTCCGCGTCGGTATTCTGGCCGCCCGACTGGCCGTCGGCGCCAAAGCTGAAGACATCGATTTCACCGCGCAGGCCCGGGTTCAGGTACTGGTAGTTCTGGCCCCAGGGGTCACGCGGCACCGAACTGCGCTCGAGGTAACCGCCTTGCTTCCAGTTGTTGGGGATCGGTTCGGTGCTCGGCTTGGTGATCAGCGCCTGCAGACCTTGTTCGGTGGTCGGGTAGCGACCGTTGTCGAGGCGGTAGAGCTTGAGTGCCTGCATCACCGAGGCGATGTCCTGGCGTGCGGCGGCGATGCGGGCATCGTCGGTTCGTCCCACGACGCGAGGGACGATGAGCGCGGCCAGTATTCCGAGGATCGTGATCACGACCATGATCTCGATCAGCGTGAAACCGCTGGCGCGCGGGGAACGGAGGACCTTCATCGTACTCATATGATCACTGCCCAAAGCGAAAGAAAGCTTGAAGTTACGCGCCGAAGGCATTGAACTTCTTGTGTTTTGGGCGCGGACAACGGGTACTGCGACGGATATTATCAACGCAAGTGCGTGACCTGACCCCTCTTAGACGGGATTCGTCGCGGCCGCTAATGCAAGAGGATGAGCGGAATCCGCGCGGCCTGAGCGATCATCGGCGCCCCTGCTTGGACTTGCGATGCTGAAAAAGTTTGCTGCAGCCATGGTCCACCTGCTCTTTTTTGCAGGTGTGGTGGCCATCGGCGCGTACTGGTCGGTGCGCATCTTCACCCCGGCGCCGACCTCGGCCCCGCCACCTTTGCCGCCCCCGCCCTTGCGCGATCCGGATGCGACCGCCGCCGCTCGCATGTTCGGCAAGGTTGAAGTGGCGCAGGTCGCGGTGGCGGCCAACATCCAGTCGCTGGGGGCTTTCGCCGCCGGCAAGGATTCCAGCGCGATCCTCGTCGTTGATGGCAAGCCGGCGCGGGTATTCCTCGTTGGCCAGGAGGTCGTTCCAGGGACTCGGCTGGTGTCGATCGAGTCCGAGGTGATCGTGCTCGACAGCCCGAGCGGGCGGCAGGAGGTCCGGCTTCCCCCTCGGCCGGCCGTGGCGATGAGCGGCGGCGCGCCGACGCAGAACTTCTCACGTGACGGCAATACGTTGACCGCCCCTACCGCGAGCGGCGCACCGGCCATCGCGCCGCGTCCCACCGTCGCACCGCCGCAGCCCCCACCGGCCGTCCCGCAGAATCCTCAGGGATCACCTCCGCAGTCGCAGTAGGTTTCGCTGCGTGTTGCAGCCGCCGCGCGCGCGTTTCAGTCGTAACTAATGGTAATTCGCGTCGACCGGCGCGTGTGCGCACCGTTAAATGAGCACACCCTCAAAGGAGATGCTCATGAACGTTCGGATTCTCATCGCTGCTGTACTGGCCACCTCGTGCGCCGTCGCCCTGGCGGCGCCCAATGACGCGCAGGGTCCGGCGCGCACCGGCGTCAGCTCCCTCGACAAGAACGGCGATGGCTCGATATCGCGCGATGAAGCCGCAGCCCATCCGCGCCTGGGCGAGTCCTTCGATCGCCTCGACACCAACAAGGATGGAGCGTTATCACCCGAAGAACTGCGCGCCGCACGCCGCGCCGGCCATCATGGCCGCCACGCGCACGTCGATGCGAACAGTGACGGGACGATCACGCGCGACGAGGCGAAGTCGGCTCCGCGCCTGGCCGAGAACTTCGACGCGATCGACACCAACAAGGACGGCACGCTGACGCGCGACGAGATGACGGCGTGGCGCCAGGCTCATCCGCGGCGCGAGCAGCCGGCACCCGTCAAGCCCTGAGAAGCGGTGGATTCCGGGGGTCGCGAACCCCCGTGTTCGCTTCACGCGCTCGGTTGGGTACTTGGGTGAGCGTGCACGCGTGCGCGCGTGGCCGCCGCCGTCAACTGCGGGAACGTTGTGTCACGTGACAGATCGGTGATTCGAAGCGCCGAGTTCCATATTGTTGGTCTACGTCACTGTGAAGCTTGAGAAACGCTGGAAGATGCCGAAGCTTGGGCAGAGGCTCGCGCCGAGGGCGGGGCGTTCGTACGCAAACGAACCGTCCCCGACGTCCATGACATCGTCGCGGGTACACATGGCTTGAACCCAGGGAACTTGTAGCCATCTAACGTCTGTATGAATCCAAGGATTAAGTCACCGGCACCTGCCGCGGCCGAGCCCACACAGGGCGAGCGCGTCTGGCGCAACACGTTCTTCGTGCTCAGTTCGGCCTTGGCCGGGCTGGCCTTGGTCCAGTTCGATGCGGGCCGGTTTGCCAATGGTCTGGGCGATCTCGGCGCGTCGGTGCTGATGCTGTCCCTGATTACGCAATTTCCCTTCATTCGCGCGGTCGTTCGAGCCAGTGCCGACGGCCAAGGCTCACCGGAGCAGTCCAAGCGGCGGCAGGAAGAACTGATGCAGCAGGCCGCACAGTTGAAGGCTGCGCATCCCTGGTCGGACATGGCCGGTCGTGCGGGCTGGGTGTTGCTCGGCGTGTCGCTGGTGCTGCGCTTTGCCGGCGGTTCCTGAGTCGACAGCACACGCCATATTGGGCAGCTCGCCGACCCGCGCGGGCGATTCGTCGCGTTGAGACGCAGTTCGCGCGGCCCTGACACTTTTCGTGCCCTTTGTTCCCGCCGTTGTTCGATTCATCGCAACCGCGTCGCGTTGCAGGGCGTGGATGCATAAAGTTCAATGCAGTGTGGCGGTGAGGCCCTGAGACGAGGCGGTGCTTCGATCCCCTGGGACACTCGGCCCGACGAGACAACCGTCGCCGCCACTGGCGTTCCAACTGCGCCCCGACACGACTTGCTTCCTCCAGCCCCGGCCCCCCGGGGATTGTTCCGGCCCGGCGATCACCGGGCCATTTTTTTTGGCGTCCGCCAGGGCCGCTCTCCGTGCGGGAGTGGTTTGAATGGCCATCCCGTGCGCTGCTTCTGCAGTCTGGCCCTCGCTTCGTGCAGCCTGTCGCACCAATATGGTGAGAATAGGTTGCCGACCCTACTGTGCGTTCATGGCAAACCGCATGCACACAGGATGTTGAGATGAAACCCAACAAGTCAGCACGTTTCAGCCCCGGCGGCTCGTCCCTCTCCTACGGAGAAGGGGTCGGGGCAAGGGTAACGCCCGATCCGGCCCAAGCTCTCCGGCTGCCGCGATAATCCCGCCATGGTCGACAACCAAGCCACTCCGAACGAGGGCGAATCAAGCGGCGAAGCCGCAGGACCCTTGCGCCGCGCCAGTGCCGCAACGGCGGCGGGCGCTCGCACGGCCGCGCCGGATGTGGCCAGTGGAGCCGCAAGCAGCTGGTCGTTCTTCCAATCCCGGGTCATGCCGCCGGCTCGGAATCTCGTCGGGCGCCTTGGCGACTGGCTTGCCGTCGTCGGATGGGGAAAGTTTGCCCTGGTGGCCATTCTGCTGATGGCCTTCGCCGGCATCGCATCGAACGTGATCTACAGCGACGGTCCCGTGGTCATTGTTGATCGCAACGGACCTGCCGATAACATCAAGGTCGACATCAAGGTCGATACCGACGGTATCCGCATCGAACGACCCAACGCTCCCCATCCGCCCAAGCCTCCCAAGCCGCCGCGCGCGCCGCAGGCGCCCGACGCGCCCACGGCCTCCGCCGTGCCCGAGGCTGCAACGACGGAAGGAGCGAGCTCGGTCAACATCGACGAATCGGGCGTGCGCATACTTTCCCAGCGCAACGGCAAGCCGGTGCAGTTGGTGATCGATGGCGCTGGAATTCGCGTCGAGGACGTGGACAAGTCGCCGCCGTTGAACAAGAACGATCCGGCTGCCGTGGTCATTGATCGCAACGGCGCCGTGGTCATCCCACGCGGATGTCGCGGCCGACCCCGCCAAGATCGAACAGGCACTGGAAAGTGCACGCCGAGAAATCGAGACCATCGTTTCGGACCAGGTCGATCGCAAGATCGCCCGCGAGGTCCACAGCTACCGGGAACGCAGCGGCGACTGGCTGATGAGCTTTGCCGTATTGCTGGTACTCACCGGGATCATTGTGAAGATCGTGCTGGGCGGCAAGAAACGGGCGGAGCGGCGTGCGCAGGTGGCCACGGCGACCGCCGCGGAGGAAGGGCTAAAGCGCCAACTCGTCGAGGCACAGCTCAAGATGATGCAGGCTCAGGTCGAGCCGCACTTTCTCTTCAATACGCTGGCGTCGGTCGACTATCTGATCGAAACCGATCCGCCGACAGCATCCAAGATGCAGAAGAACCTGATCCAGTACCTGCGCGCGGCGCTGCCGCAGATGCGGGAGGGCTCGACCACGCTGGGCAAGGAAGTGCAGCTGTGCCGCTCGTACCTGGAAATCCTGAAGTTCCGCATGGAAGATCGACTGCAGTACACGGTCACCGTGCCGCAGGGCCTGTCCTCGGCCCAGTTTCCGCCGATGATGTTGCAGTCGTTGATCGAGAACTCGATCAAGCACGGCCTCGAACCGAAGCCTGAAGGCGGCTCGATCACGATTTCGGCGGATATCGTTGACGGCCGGTTGCGCGTGACCGTTGCCGACACGGGCCTCGGGTTCGCCGCCGCCTCGCGACCGGGAACTGGCGTGGGTCTGGCCAATGTGCGTGAGCGGCTGTCAGCGCTCTATGGCGGGCGTGCCCGCCTGTCGATCGATGCGAACGATCCGTCGGGGACTATCGTCACCATCGACGTGCCCTACACCTACGAAGCCGACATGCCGGTGCAGCCCGCGGCTCAGCCCGCCTGACGCATAATCGCTGCATGCCACGGGCGATCATTGCGGATGACGAAAGGCTGATGCGCGAGCAGTTGCGTGCCCGCCTGGTCGAGGTCTGGCCCGAGCTCGAGATTGTGGCCGAGGCCAAGAATGGCGAAGAAGCGGTCATGGCCGTCAGTCAGTACGCGCCCGACCTGGCATTCCTCGACATTCGCATGCCGGGCATGACGGGGATCGAGGCGGCTCGTGCTATCGGCGAAGCCTGCCACGTCGTCTTCATCACTGCCTACAACGAGTACGCTGTCGATGCATTCGAGCACGGCGCCGTCGACTACGTCCTGAAGCCGGCGGAACGCGAGCGTCTCGAACTCACGGTGGTGCGGCTCAAGAAGCGTCTCGGCCAGCGACCCAACGATCTGGGCGAACTGCTGACCAAGCTGGCAGCGCGTCTGGATGCCGACGGCGGGGCAATGCCGTCAAAGTCGGGCGGCGGCAAGCTGCAGTGGATCCAGGCCAGCGTGGGCCAGCAGATCAAGCTGATTCCGGTTGCGGACGTGCTTTTCTTCACATCGGACGAGAAGTACACGCGCGTTCAGACCGAGACGTTCGAAGCGCTCATCCGCAAGCCGATCAAGGAACTGGTCGATGAACTCGACCCGGAAAAATTCTGGCAGATCCACCGCTCCACCATCGTGAATGCGGATGCCATATCGGGCGTGGTGCGCGACTTTCGTGGACGGCAGCTGGTTCAGGTCAAAGGCCGGCCCGACAAGCTCGAGGTCAGCCGCAACTACACGCACCTGTTCAAGCAGATGTAGTTCGCGCCGGATCGACGTTGAGGCGAAAGCCCAGGTCGAGCGCGGCAATGGCCTCGCCGAACGCCTCATGCAGCATCGAGGCCGGAGAGGCCGGTTCCAGTGACAGATAGGCGCGCGGCTCGACCGGGTCGAACACGATCTGCATGCCGGCGCGCCGGGCCAACGAAGCGAGGGCCGTGTTCTCGGGCAAGTAGGCCATGACGAGCCGGGTGTGGCCGCGGTTGCGCGCATGCGCTGCCGCTCGTTCCAGTAGCGCAAGGCCGACGCCCTGCTTCCGCGCCGCCGGGTCCACTGAAATTCCGAGTTCGGCCGCTTCGCCATCGGCTTCGAATGCCAAGTGACCGAACGCCCGAATGACCCCGCTGTCGTCGAAAGCACCAAAAGCCGCATCGCGGTGGAATCGGATGCGGCGAACATAGGCGCCAAGGACGGCATCGCTGATCGTGTGGCCAAAGCGCAGCCGACGGTCCTCGATCGCAAGCGAGCGCAGGTGGAACTCGATGTGCTTGCGGTGGCCCGGCCCCAGCTGCGCGATCAGGTTGACGCTAGGCGAATCGCCGAATGGCCTGGAATGGGAAAGGGCAGGGGCGGCGGGGCGCTCGCGACGGGGAACATTAGCCTTCGTTTTGTGCATTGCACAAGTATCGGGGCTGGATGTCGCATGTCAACCTTTGATGTCCACGGTGATTGGGCAAGTTGCTCAAAAGTGTGCGCTAACTATTAGCAACAATCGAGCTCACTTGCGGACCGCTGTCAATCGTCGTTCGCTTCGTGCTTGGCAGAAGGGACCCGTGGCAGGCTGGTGCAGTGCACCCAAGGCGAGTCGGTTTGACAAGCCTTTGTTGCACAACCATAATTTGCGGTTCGCCGCGGAGGGGTGCCCGAGTGGTTAAAGGGGGCAGACTGTAAATCTGTTGGCTTACGCCTACGTTGGTTCGAATCCAACCTCCTCCACCAGCATTTCCCGGGCGGTTCCGGCGTGCAGGAAGGGAAGCACCCGCAGCAAGCAAGTGCGGCTTTTGAGATCAGGAGTTCGTTGAGCGGGTGTAGCTCAATGGTAGAGCAGAAGCCTTCCAAGCTTACGACGAGGGTTCGATTCCCTTCACCCGCTCCAGAAGACTTCCAGGGAGAAGACGCAAGGTCAAGAGCAAGTACCGCGGCGTTAAGCGCATGCGCGAACGACGCGAGGCCCATGTGGCTCAGTGGTAGAGCACTCCCTTGGTAAGGGAGAGGTCACGCGTTCGATCCGCGTCATGGGCACCAGATCGAAGGCAATGTAGTCGGCCGCGGTCGGAAGCGATCGGGTGAATTAGAGAAAGTACGAAGAACGGGCAGTCAGGAGTCTGCGATGGCAAAAGGAAAGTTTGAGCGTACGAAGCCGCATGTGAATGTGGGGACGATTGGTCATGTGGATCATGGGAAGACGACTTTGACGGCGGCGATCACGCTGGTGTTGTCGAAGAAGTTTGGTGGCGAGGCGCGGGCGTATGACCAGATTGATGCGGCGCCGGAGGAAAAGGCACGCGGCATCACCATCAACACCGCCCACGTCGAGTACGAGACCAAGAACCGGCACTACGCCCATGTGGATTGCCCGGGCCATGCCGACTACGTCAAGAACATGATCACCGGTGCGGCGCAGATGGACGGCGCCATTCTGGTCGTCAGTGCCGCCGACGGTCCGATGCCGCAGACGCGCGAGCACATCCTGCTGGCGCGCCAGGTCGGCGTGCCCTACATCATCGTTTACATGAACAAGGTCGACATGGTCGACGACGCCGAGCTACTCGAGCTCGTCGAGCTTGAAGTGCGCGAGCTGCTCAGCAAGTACGAGTTTCCGGGCGACGACATTCCCATCGTCAAGGGCTCGGCCAAGATGGCGCTCGAAGGCGACCAGGGCGAGTTGGGCGAGCAGTCCATCATGAAGCTCGCCGATGCGCTCGACAGCTACATCCCGACCCCCGAGCGGGCCATTGACGGTGCGTTCCTGATGCCGGTCGAGGATGTGTTTTCCATCTCCGGTCGCGGCACCGTCGTCACCGGCCGGATCGAGCGCGGCATCGTCAAGGTCGGCGACGAAATCGAGATCATCGGCATCAAGCCCACGCTCAAGACCACCTGCACCGGGGTCGAGATGTTCAGGAAGCTGCTGGACCAGGGCCAGGCCGGTGACAACGTCGGCGTGCTCCTGCGCGGGACCAAGCGCGAAGAAGTCGAGCGCGGCCAGGTGCTGGCCAAGCCCGGCTCCATCACGCCGCACACCAAGTTCAAGGCCGAGGTGTATGTGCTGAGCAAGGAAGAAGGCGGCCGCCATACCCCCTTCTTCAATGGCTATCGGCCGCAGTTTTACTTCCGCACGACCGACGTGACCGGCTCGATCCAGTTGCCGGCGGGCACCGAGATGGTGATGCCGGGCGACAACATCCAGATGGATGTGGCGCTGATCGCGCCGATCGCCATGGAAGAAGGACTGCGCTTTGCCATCCGCGAAGGCGGCCGCACCGTCGGCGCCGGCGTGGTGGCCAAGATCGTCGAATAGGAAAACGAGATCGCGGCGCGGCCCCGCGGCCGTGCCGGCCAGTTCAGGTAGGGGTATAGCTCAACTGGCAGAGCGTCGGTCTCCAAAACCGAAGGTTGGGGGTTCGATTCCCTCTGCCCCTGCCAAATCGAGTGACCCCGCCGTGGGCGGGTGCTGAAGAGATCACCGCAGATGACGACGCAAAACGTCGAGACCGTAGCCAGCAAGACCGACTTCGCCATCGTGGCGGTGGCGGTGCTCGCGGCCGCCGCTGGCGTCCTCGGGTTCACGTTCCTGACGGAGCAGCCCACGCTCGTACGCGTCGGTGCCCTGATCGGCGGACTCGCGGCCGGAATCGCGATCGCCTGGTTTTCGGAGCCTGGCAAGCGCTTTCTTGCCTATGCCCGCGAGTCGTATCAGGAAACGAAGCGCGTGGTCTGGCCGACGCGCAAGGAAACGATCAGCACGACCGGCATCGTTTTCGGCTTCGTCGTCCTGATGGCGCTCTTTCTGTTCGTCGTCGACAAGAGCCTGGAGTGGTTCCTGTACGACCTGCTGTTGAGCTGGCGCTGAGGAAAACATGACGACTGAAGCTGCAACGGGTTCGAGCACCAAGCGCTGGTATGTCGTCCACGCCTATTCGGGCATGGAAAAGAGCGTTGCACGCACACTGCAGGAGCGCATCAATCGGGCCGGGCTGCAATCGCAGTTCGGGCAGATCCTGGTGCCGGTCGAGGAGGTTGTCGAGGTCAAGGGCGGCAAGAAGTCGATCACCGAACGCCGCATGTATTCCGGCTACGTCCTCGTCGAGATGGACATGACGGACGAGGCCTGGCATCTGGTCAAGAGCACGCCGAAGGTCACAGGCTTCCTCGGTGGTACCGCCAACCGCCCGTCGCCGCTGCCGCAGCGGGAAGTCGACGAGATTCTGCTGCGCATGCAGGAAGGTGCCGAAAAGCCGCGCCCGAAGACGCTGTTCGAAGTGGGCGAGATGGTGCGCGTAAAGGATGGTCCGTTCACCGACTTCAACGGCAATGTCGAGGAAGTGAACTACGAGAAGAGTCGCCTGCGCGTGTCAGTGACGATTTTCGGTCGTTCGACTCCGGTCGAGCTCGAGTTCGGGCAGGTTGAAAAAGTCTAGTTCGCTTCAGCGAACCGGACTTTTCGGTGAAGGCTAACCGCGCAGCGGTTAAGCCCACGAAGTGGGCGGCCGGAACCAAAAGGTTCAGGTTTCAGCAGTTTTGTTAGTCGCGGTGCAAGCCGCATAAACCGGGGAGCTGTGCGTAAATCCGCACGGCGCTTGAACCCACAGGAGCCAGCATGGCAAAGAAGATCGTCGGCTTTATCAAGCTGCAAGTGCCGGCCGGAAAGGCGAATCCGTCGCCCCCGATCGGCCCCGCGCTCGGTCAGCGCGGCCTGAACATCATGGAGTTCTGCAAGGCCTTCAATGCCCAGACGCAGGGCGTGGAGCCAGGCCTGCCGATTCCGGTGGTGATCACGGCCTATGCGGACAAGAGCTTCACCTTCGTGATGAAGACGCCACCGGCGACGGTGCTCATCAAGAAGGCCGCGAAGATCGACAAGGGTTCGCCCAAGCCGCACACCGACAAGGTCGGCAAGATCACTCGTGCGCAGGCCGAGGACATCGCCAAGGCGAAGATGCCCGACCTCACGGCCGCCGGAATGGATGCGGCTGTGCGCACGATCGCCGGAAGCGCCCGTTCGATGGGCATCACGGTGGAGGGCCTGTAAATGACGATCTCTAAGCGCTCCAGGACGATCCACGCCAAGGTCGATCCGCAGAAGCACTATGCGATTGCCGATGCGCTTGCGCTGGTGAAGGAATGTGCCAACGCCAAGTTCGACGAGTCGGTCGACGTCGCGGTCGTGCTGGGCATCGATGCGAAGAAGTCTGATCAGACGGTCCGTGGTTCGGTCGTGCTGCCCGCGGGCAGCGGCAAGACAAAGCGGGTCGCCGTGTTCGCGCAGGGTGCCAAGGCTGACGAGGCCAAGGCAGCGGGCGCAGACATCGTCGGCTTCGAAGACCTCGCAGCGAAGGTCAAGGAAGGGTTCATGGACTTCGATGTCGTGATCGCGTCTCCGGATGCGATGCGTGTCGTCGGCCAGTTGGGCCAGATCCTAGGACCGCGCGGCCTGATGCCGAACCCGAAGGTCGGCACGGTGACGCCAGACGTCGTGCAGGCGGTGAAGAACGCCAAGGCGGGCCAGGTGCAGTTTCGCGCCGACAAGGCGGGCATCGTGCATACGACGATTGGTCGCGCCTCGTTCGAAGTCGATCGGCTCAAGACCAACCTGTCGGCCCTGGTCGAAGCGTTGAACAAGGTCAAGCCGGCGTCGAGCAAGGGCATCTACCTGCGCAAGATTTCAGTCTCCTCGACGATGGGCATCGGCGTGCGCGTCGATGCTGCATCGTTGAACGCCTAAGAGGCAAAGGATTCGACCCGGCTGCGACCGGGTCACAAGGGACTTTGGGCTGCGCGCTGCGTCGGAACATCGATACGGGCGCGCTGCTGTCAAAGACCGCTGGACGAGAACGGCACCGATGGCGCGAGCGTGCAACGAATGCGCCCCAGGGTCTTCTCCTTAATCACCGTCTGCTCTGTCTCGCATCGAAACGCTCTGCGATGACAGGTCGGCAGCAGGAGTCCAGCGCAGACGGCCCCGAGGAAGACATGGACAGTGCGTTGTTCAGCACTCGAGATGTCGCTTCGGACGCCGGGTGGTGCAACCGGTGCCTAGCCAGTGCGCAAGCACGAATGCGAAGCACATTTTGAGTGGAGCCAGTACCGTGGGTCTCAATCGGCAGGAGAAAGCGGCCAAGGTCGAAGAGGTCAGTGCCCTAGTGGCATCGGCCCAGACGATCGTCGTCGCCGAGTACCGTGGTCTGGATGTGGAATCGGCCACCAAGCTGCGCAAGCAAGCGCGCGGCCAGGGTGTCCAACTGCGCGTGCTGAAGAACACGTTGGCACGTCGTGCCGTCAGTGGAACGCCGTTCGCCGGACTGTCCGACAAGTTGGTCGGACCGCTGGTGTATGGATTTTCCGCTGACCCGGTCGCGGCGGCCAAAGTGCTCTCCAGCTTTGCCAAGGACAACGACAAGCTTGTCGTCAAAGCCGGCGCGATGGCCAATTTCGTCATGGACGAAAAGGGCGTCAAGGCGCTGGCGACGATGCCGAGCCGCGAGGAACTCCTGGCGAAGCTGATGGCGACGATGCAGGCACCGATCGCGCAGTTCGTTCGCACGCTGAACGAAGTGCCGTCGCGCCTGGTTCGCACGCTCGCCGCAGTCCGCGACGCCAAGGAAGCAGCGGCGGCCTGATCCCCATCCCAAATTCCGGAACTGAATCAACGCACAGGAGTCAAGTAAATGGCACTTTCGAATCAAGAAATCCTCGACGCGATCGCCGCAAAGTCGGTGCTCGAGATCAGCGAACTGATCAAGCTGATGGAAGAGAAGTTCGGCGTTTCGGCCGCGGCGGCAGCAGTGGCCGTCGCCGCACCGGCTGCGGGCGCTGCGGCGCCGGCTGCCGAGGAGCAGACCGAATTCAACGTCATCCTGGCGGAAGTCGGCGCCAACAAGGTCAACGTTATCAAGGCCGTGCGTGAGCTGACGGGCCTGGGTCTGAAGGAAGCCAAGGACCTGGTCGACGGCGCGCCGAAGCCCGTGAAGGAAGGCGTGAACAAGGCTGACGCCGAAGCCGCCAAGAAGAAGCTGGAAGAGGCCGGCGCCAAGGTCGATGTGAAGTAAAGGGTCAAGGAGGCCGACGAAGGCAGCTTCGGCGGCCTCCCGAACCCAAAGGCCGGGAGGCCTTTGACCTGGAGCCATGGGCCTCAGATCAAAGTCTTCCCCTGAATGAGCGGACGCGCAGGATCCCCCTACGCCGCCCGGGTGACAGCCCCTGCTGTGCCCGCGGTGGCGTTTGTCGTCCCTGCAAACGCCCGGTCAGGCCGCATTTTTCCTCTCTCCCGCGTCGAACGGAGTGTCCATGCCGTACTCGTTCACTGAAAAGAAGCGCATTCGCAAGAGCTTTGCCAAAAGGCCGAGCGTTTTGGCGGTGCCTTTCCTGCTCGCGACCCAGCTCGAGTCGTACACGCAATTCCTGCAGGCGGACACGCCTCCGGGCAAGCGCAAGACCGAGGGCCTGCAGGCGGCGTTCTCGTCCATCTTTCCGATCTCCAGCCACAACGGCATGGCCCGGCTCGAGTTCGTCAGCTTCAATCTGGGCGAGCCTGCGTTCGACGTGAAGGAGTGCCAGCAGCGCGGGCTGACCTACGCATCGCCGCTGCGCGCCAAGGTGCGGCTCGTGATCATGGACCGCGAGGCCAGCAAGCCGACGGTCAAGGAAGTGAAGGAGCAGGAGGTCTACATGGGCGAGATTCCGCTCATGACGACCACCGGTTCTTTCGTGATCAACGGCACCGAGCGCGTGATCGTTTCTCAGCTGCACCGTTCTCCGGGCGTGTTCTTCGAGCACGACCGCGGCAAGACGCATTCGAGTGGCAAGCTGCTGTTCTCGGCGCGCGTGATTCCCTATCGTGGTTCGTGGCTCGACTTCGAGTTCGACCCGAAGGACATCCTGTACTTCCGCGTCGACCGCCGCCGCAAGATGCCGGCGACGATTCTGCTGAAGGCGATCGGGCTTTCCAACGAGCAGGTGCTCGCGCACTTCTTCCGCTTTGACACGTTCCAGCTCGGCGCCGAGGGCGGCTTCATGGAGCTGGTGCCCGAGCGGCTGCGCGGCGAGATCGCGCGCTTTGATATCACGGACAAGACCGGCAAGGTGGTTGTCGCGAAGGACAAGCGCATCAATGCCAAGCACATCCGCGACATGGAAGCGGCGGGCATGAAGCGCATCGCCGTCACCGAGGACTACCTGCTCGGTCGTGTGCTCTCCAACAACGTCGTCGACCCCGAGACCGGGGAGATCGTCGCCAATGCGAATGACGAGCTGACCGAAGACACGCTCAAGAAGCTGCGCGTCGCGAACGTGCAGGAAATCCGCACGATCTACACGAACGACCTGGACCAGGGTCCGTTCATCTCGAACACGCTGCGCATCGACGAGACCGGCGACCAGCTGGCGGCGCGCATCGCCATCTACCGCATGATGCGTCCCGGCGAGCCGCCGACGGAAGACGCCGTCGAGACGCTGTTCCGTCGCCTGTTCTTCGACGACGAGACCTACGACCTGTCACGCGTCGGCCGCATGAAGGTCAATTCGCGTTTCGGCCGTCCGGAGATCACAGGCCCGATGACGCTGACCAACGAGGACATCATCGACACGATGAAGCTCCTCGTCGAGTTGCGCAACGGTCGCGGCGAGATCGACGACATCGACCACCTCGGCAACCGCCGTGTGCGCTGTGTCGGCGAGCTGGCAGAAAACCAGTTCCGCGCGGGCCTGGTGCGCGTCGAGCGGGCGGTCAAGGAGCGCCTTGGCCAGGCCGAGACCGAAAACCTGATGCCGCACGACCTGATCAACTCCAAGCCGATCAGCGCATCGATCCGCGAGTTCTTCGGAAGCTCGCAGCTGTCGCAGTTTATGGACCAGACCAACCCGCTGTCGGAGATCACGCACAAGCGGCGTGTATCGGCACTGGGACCGGGCGGCCTGACGCGCGAGCGAGCCGGCTTCGAGGTGCGCGACGTGCACCCGACGCACTACGGTCGCGTCTGTCCGATCGAGACACCCGAAGGTCCGAACATCGGCCTGATCAACTCGATGGCGCTGTACGCACGCCTGAACGAGTACGGTTTCCTCGAGACGCCGTATCGCAAGGTCGAAAAGGGCCACGTCACGACCGAGATCTCGTATCTGTCCGCGATCGAGGAAGGCAAGTACGTGATCGCGCAGGCCAATGCCCCGCTCGACAAGACCGGCAAGTTCATGGACGAGCTGGTGAGCTGCCGCGAGAACGGCGAATTCGTGCTGATGTCGCCGGAGCGGGTTCAGTACATGGACATCGCTCCGTCGCAGATCGTGTCGGTCGCTGCGTCGCTGATTCCGTTCCTCGAGCACGACGACGCCAACCGCGCCCTGATGGGTTCGAACATGCAGCGCCAGGCGGTGCCCTGCCTGCGTCCGGAAAAGCCGTTCGTCGGCACCGGCGTGGAGCGCACGGTTGCGGTCGACTCGGGCACGACGGTTCAGGCATTGCGCGGCGGACTGGTCGACTATGTCGATGCCAACCGCATCGTCGTGCGTGTGCACGAGAACGAGAACGTCGCCGGTGAAGTCGGCGTCGATATCTACAACCTGACCAAGTACACGCGTTCGAACCAGAACACCAACATCAATCAGACGCCGATCGTCAAAAAGGGTGATGTCATCGCCAAGGGCGACGTCATTGCCGACGGCGCGTCGACCGACCTGGGTGAACTGGCGCTGGGCCAGAACATGCTGGTCGCGTTCATGCCGTGGAACGGTTACAACTTCGAGGACTCGATCCTCATCTCCGAGCGCGTGGTCGCGGATGACCGCTACACCTCGATCCACATCGAGGAACTGAACGTCGTCGCGCGTGACACGAAGCTGGGTCCTGAGGAGATCACGCGCGACATCAGCAACCTGTCCGAGAACCAGCTCGCCCGCCTCGATGACTCCGGCATCGTCTATATCGGAGCCGAGGTGAACGCCGGGGACGTGCTGGTCGGCAAGGTCACGCCGAAGGGCGAAACCCAGCTGACGCCGGAAGAAAAACTGCTGCGGGCCATCTTTGGCGAAAAAGCCTCGGACGTGAAGGACACGTCGCTGCGCGTGCCCTCGGGCATGAGCGGCACCGTGATCGACGTGCAGGTCTTCACGCGCGAAGGCATCGTGCGCGACAAGCGTGCCCAGCAGATCATCGATGACGCGCTCAAGAGGTACCGCCAGGATCTGAACGACCAGCTGCGCATCGTCGAAGGCGATGCATTCCAGCGCATCGAGAAGCTGCTGCTGAAGAAGGAAGCCATCGGCGGGCCGCGCAAGATTGCCAAGGGGACGGTCATCACGCGCGACTACCTCGAGTCGCTCGAGAAGTATCACTGGTTCGAGATTCGGCTGGCCGACGACGAGGCCGCCGCGCAGCTCGAAGGACTGAAGGACTCGATCGAGCTTAAGCGCAAGCAGTTCGACCAGGCCTTCGAGGACAAGAAGAAGAAGCTGACGCAGGGCGACGAACTGCCGCCGGGCGTGCTGAAGATGGTCAAGGTCTACCTGGCGGTCAAGCGTCGCCTGCAGCCGGGCGACAAGATGGCCGGACGGCACGGCAACAAGGGAGTCGTGTCGCGCATCGTGCCGGTCGAGGACATGCCGTACATGGCCGATGGCACACCGGTCGACATCGTGCTGAACCCGCTCGGCGTGCCGTCGCGGATGAACGTTGGCCAGATCCTCGAGACGCACCTGGGCTGGGCCGCCAAAGGCCTGGGCCAGCGCATCGGCGACATGCTGGCCACGGCAAAGTCTGCACAGGTACGCCAGCTGCTGAAGGAGATCTACAACCGCTCCGGCAAGCCGGAGGATCTCGATCACCTGACTGAAGACGAGGTCACACAGCTCGCCGAACACCTGCGCGACGGAGTTCCGTTCGCCACGCCGGTGTTCGACGGCGCGGCGGAAAAAGAAATCCACGCGATGCTCGACCTCGCCTATCCGGAGGAGGTCGCGAAGCGCCTGCAGCTTACGGCGACGAAGACGCAGACGCACCTTTTCGACGGACGCACCGGCGACGCGTTCGAGCGCACGGTGACGGTTGGCTACATGCACATGTTGAAGCTGCACCACCTGGTCGACGACAAGATGCACGCGCGCTCGACCGGCCCGTACTCGCTCGTCACCCAGCAGCCGCTGGGCGGCAAGGCGCAGTTCGGCGGCCAGCGCTTCGGCGAGATGGAGGTGTGGGCACTGGAAGCCTACGGCGCGGCGTATGTGCTGCAGGAGATGCTCACCGTCAAGAGCGACGACGTGCAGGGCCGCACCAAGGTCTACGAGAACATCGTCAAGGGCGATCACGTGATCGACGCCGGCATGCCGGAGTCGTTCAACGTGCTGGTCAAGGAAATCAGGTCGTTGGGCATCGACATGGATCTCGAGCGCAACTAACCGCTCATTGACGAAAATACTGAGAGGTACGCATGAAAGCGCTACTCGATCTATTCAAGCAGGTACAGCAGCAGGAGCAGTTCGATTCCATCAAGATCGGAATCGCCTCTCCCGACAAGATCCGCTCGTGGTCCTTCGGCGAAGTCAAGAAGCCCGAGACGATCAACTACCGCACCTTCAAGCCGGAGCGCGATGGTCTTTTCTGCGCCAAGATCTTCGGGCCGATCAAGGACTACGAGTGCCTGTGCGGCAAGTACAAGCGCCTGAAGCACCGTGGCGTGATCTGCGAGAAGTGCGGCGTCGAGGTGACGCTCGCCAAAGTCCGCCGCGAGCGGATGGGGCATATCGAGCTCGCCAGCCCGACCGCGCACATCTGGTTCCTGAAGAGCCTGCCGTCCCGCATGGGCATGGTGCTCGACATGACGCTGCGCGACATCGAGCGCGTGCTGTACTTCGAGGCCTACTGCGTCGTTGATCCCGGCTTCACGCCCCTGAAGAAGGGGCAGCTGATGACCGAGGACGACTTCATCGCCAAGACCGAGGAATACGGCGACGACTTCCGCGCGCTGATGGGCGCCGAGGCGATCCGCGAGCTGCTGCGCGGCATCAACGTCAGCAGCGAGATCGAGACCCTGCGCAAGGACCTGGCCGAAACCGGGT
>CAVWFH010000029.1:0-47422 GCA_963754065.1 uncultured beta proteobacterium
GCCACGCGATCCTGGCTTGCGCGCAGCGTGGGTTCGTCCGAGTTCTCGTGTTCGCCTTCGTCGTAGGCGTAGCTCGAGGCCAAGTGGCGGATCGCTGCCTCCGCCTGCACACGGACGTACTCGCCGTAGTCCTCGACGTCGAATACCGCCTGCGCCGTGTTGCGAACGCGCCAGACGATCGCGGCCGCGATCTCGATCGGATTGCCGCGCTTGTCATTGACTTTCAGTCGCTCGCTGTTGAAGTTGTGCGCGCGCAGGCTGATCTTCTGCTTTCGGTAGAACGGATTGGCCCAGCGCAATCCTTCGGTGCGGTCGGTGCCGGTGTACGCGCCGAACAGCAGCAGGATCGCCGCCTCGTTCGGCTGCAGCATGTACAGGCCGGCAAGCACGAAGGCGCCAATGATCAGCAGTCCGATGCCGATCGCCAGGCCGACCAAGCCGGCGGGTCGGACCACCAGGTAGATCCCGACCGCGATGAGGGCGAGCCCGACGGCGATCCATAAATAGCCGCTCGACGTGCTGCGCTCGATTTCCTGGGTGCGTGGCATGGGCTGCATGAAGCGCCTCCTATCAAAGTGATATCACTTTGATAGAAGCGGTGCCAATGTGTCAAGGTGCCGGGCGACGAACGGCGCCCGGCGACGCCACGCGGGCCGCCGGTACGGCGGGCAGTCAGGAGCTCAGGGAAATGCGGGTATCGACGGCTCAATGCCCCGGTCGACCGCTTCCGGGTGCCGGCGGGCGAGCATCTGCTCGATTTCCTCGACGCGCGCGACGGGAACGTCGACCATCAGCAGGATCTTGCCGGCTTCAATATCGGACTCGAACGGCTTGAGGTCCGAACTCGGTATCGACAGGCCGATCATCGTCGAGGTCCATGCGCCGAAGGCCATACCACCCAGGGTCGCCAGCATGAATGCGCCGGCGCCGAACGTGATGTCGCCGATTGGCGTGAGACGCAGGTAGACGCCGAGCAGCATTCCACCGAGAGCGCCAAGCCCTGCTCCAAGAAACAATGCGTGGCGCACGTCGGACTTCTGCAGGACGCTCGCTTCGTGCAACGTGCCGAACGACATGCCGCTCTTGCCGAGAAAGTGCATGTGGCGGTCTTCGATGCGGGCCAACAGCAGATCATTGGCCGTCTGGATCGCGCTGGCCATGTCGGGCAGAACCACGTACAGACGCCGCTTCATAGGGCTCCTTGTCGGATGGAGTGGGGCGACTCGTACGCACCGTGCCCTCGCTTCTTGCGCGTACTGTTATTCGCATGATCAGTATGCACTGCGAAGTCCTGTTGCGGCTACTGTCGTAGGCGCACATGCATGAGTGACGAGGTCTGCGCACAATGATTCGTGCGGTGCACAACGTGTTTGACAATCCGCACAGTCAGTAGGGGGTTTGCAAGGGCCGCATTTACCTTTACCGTTCGCGCGATCGTTCGCAGCAGGACGGGTGCACAGTGACACGCACCCGACTTTCGAACCAGTCAGGCGAGGTGCCAGCATGGCGATCGCAGTTGTTTTGGTCATACTGATCGTCGGCTCGGTGCTGTTTCACTTTCTGAGCCCGTGGTACTTCACGCCGATCGCCTCAAACTGGAGCGCGATTGACGACACGATCTCGATCACGTTCTGGGTGACCGGTGCTGTCTTCGTGCTGGTCAACCTGTTCATGGCCTACGCGATTTACCGCTTTCGGCACCGTGCCAACGCGCGGGCGCAGTACGAGCCCGAGAACAAAAGGCTCGAGTGGTGGCTGCTGGCAGTGACCACGGTGGGCGTGGCCGCCATGCTTGCGCCGGGGCTCTTCGTCTGGGCCAAGTTCGTCGATGTGCCGAGGGATGCACTTGTCGTCGAGGTCGTCGGCCAGCAATGGAACTGGGCTTACCGTCTTCCGGGCAAGGACGGAAAGCTCGGCGCCGTCAGCACGCAGCACATCAGCGACGCGAATCCGCTCGGCATCGTTCCAAATGATCCCGAGGGCCAGGACGACCTTATGGTGCTGAGCCCGGAAGTGCACCTGCCGCTCGGTAAGCCGATCAAGGTGCTGTTGCGCTCGAATGATGTCTTGCACAATTTCTCGGTGGCGCAGATCCGCGTCAAGATGGACTTCGTTCCCGGCATGGTCACCCACTTCTGGTTCACTCCGACGCGGACCGGCGACTTCGACCTGCTGTGCGAGGAGTTGTGCGGGATCGGCCACTTCGCCATGCGCGGACGTATGGTGGTCGAGGAAGAAGGACCGTACCAGGCGTGGCTGGCGCAGCAGCCGACCTTCGCGCAACTCGCTGCCCGGCGCGGCGGCGGTGATGCTGCCGCCGGCCAGGCGCTGTTCGCAACCTGCGCCGCGTGCCACGGTGCGCAGGGTGAGGGCAATCGCGAACTCAATGCCCCGAAGCTCGCGGGTCAGGGCAGCTGGTATCTCCGACGCCAACTGGCGAACTACAAGCAAGGCGCGCGGGGGACGAACGACAAGGATCAATACGGCAAGGTCATGGCGCCGATGGCTGCCGTGCTCGCCGACGACGCCGCGATCGACAACGTCGTCGCCTATATCGCCAAGCTGCCGGACACTCCGGCGCCCGTCACCGTCAAAGGCAATCCGGCCAACGGCAAGCAGCGGTTCGTCACCTGCGGCGCCTGCCATGGTCCGGACGGACTCGGAATCCAGGCGACCAATGCACCGCGGCTCAGGGGCATGAGCGACTGGTACGTTGTCACGCAGCTCAAGAACTTCCGCGACGGCGCGCGTGGCGCGCATCCGCAGGACCTGCACGGCGCGCAGATGGCGCTGTTCGCTGCGGGACTGACCACCGACCAGGCCATCCTCGATCTCGTCGCTTATATCGATACGCTCGCAGATCGGCCGGCCAAAGTCGGTAAGGGCCGGTGACCGTAGTCTCCACACTCCACAGAAACGGGGCGGGACTGCTCCGGAAACGCGAACAGGAAAGCTGATGTCAGCCCACGCTGCCCACGAGGAATCGGACTTCGCACCGCCTGCGGAAGTGCCGGAGGTCGAGCTCTACCATCCGAAGACATGGCTTGGCCAATATGTTTTCAGTCAGGACGCCAAGATCATCGCAATCCAGTACGCCTGCACTGCCATCGGCATCGGGCTGGTGGCGCTGGTGCTCTCATGGCTGATGCGTCTGCAGCTTGCGTGGCCAAACCAGTTTACGTTCATCGATCCAAGCAACTACCTGCAGTTCGTCAGCATGCACGGGATGATCATGGTGGTCTACCTGCTGACGGCGCTGTTCCTCGGTGGCTTCGGCAACTACCTGATCCCGCTGATGGTCGGTGCGCGCGACATGGTGTTCCCGTATGTGAACATGCTGTCCTACTGGATCTACCTGTTCGCCGTGCTGCTGCTGGTGGCGAGCTTCTTCGTGCCCGGAGGACCCACCGGCGCCGGCTGGACGCTGTATCCGCCTCAGGCAATCCTTGACGGCACGCCGGGTGCGACCTGGGGCATCATCCTGATGCTCGTCTCGCTGGCATTTTTCATCATCGGATTCACGATGGGTGGCCTCAACTATGTCGTGACCGTGCTGCAGGCGCGCACTCGCGGCATGACGCTGATGCGACTGCCGCTGACGATCTGGGGCATTTTCATGGCAACGATCCTGGCGCTGCTGGCGTTTCCGGCGCTCTTCGTCAGCGCCATCATGATGACGCTCGACCTGACGCTGGGCACCAGTTTCTTCATGCCGGCGATGGTGTCCAAGGGCCAGCAACTCGGACATTCGGGCGGCAGCCCGATCCTGTTCCAGCACCTGTTCTGGTTCTTCGGGCATCCCGAGGTCTACATCGTCGCGCTGCCCGCGTTCGGCATCGTCTCCGACCTGATCAGCGTGCATGCGCGCAAGAACATCTTTGGTTACCGCATGATGGTGTGGGCGATCCTGATCATCGGTGGCCTGTCGTTCATCGTGTGGGCCCACCACATGTACGTCAGCGGCATGAATCCGTACCTGGGCTTCTTCTTCGCGACGACGACGCTGATCATCGCGATTCCGACGGCCATCAAGGTCTACAACTGGGTGCTGACGCTCTGGCGCGGCAACATCCACCTGACGGTGCCGATGCTGTTCGCGATCGGTTTCATCTTCACGTTCATCAACGGCGGGCTGACCGGCCTGTTCCTCGGCAATGTCACGATCGACCTGCCGCTGTCGGACACGATGTTCGTCGTGGCGCACTTCCACATGGTGATGGCGATCGCGCCGATCATGGTCATATTCGGCGCCATCTATCACTGGTATCCCAAGATCACTGGCCGCATGCTGAACGACACGATGGGGCATATCCACTTCTGGATCACGTTTGTCGGCAGCTACGCGATCTACTACCCGATGCACTACCTCGGCTTTATGGGTGTACCGCGCCGCTACTACGCGATCGAGGGCACGAACTTCATTCCCGCGTCCGCCCAGACGCTCAACGAGGCGATCACGATCGCGGCGCTGGTGGTCGGCGCCGCGCAGATCCTGTTCCTGTACAACCTGGTGACGAGCTACTTCAGGGGCCGGCCGTCGGGCGGCAATCCATGGAACGCCACCACGCTCGAGTGGCAAACGCCGGAAACGCCGCCGGTCCACGGCAATTTCGGCAAGGAACTGCCGGCCGTGTATCGCTGGGCCTACGACTACAGCGTGCCGGGAGTGAAAGAGGACTTCATACCGCAGAACGTCGCGCCGAAGGACGTCGCGGCTGGCAACTGGATCAAGGCGTCGTAGGAGCGCGGCAGTGACCATCACGCTCATCTTTCTCGCGCTGCTGATGGGAGTGATCCTGTGGTGGCTGTTCCGGCAGACCGTCAACGTGCAGCCGTGGGTCGCCGAAGGCCCGGCGGGCAGCATGCGCACCGGCGTGCTCGATCGGCCGACGGCCAAGACGGCGCTGATCGTGTTCCTGGGCGTGGCAACGTCGCTGTTCGCGCTGTTCATCAGCGCCTATGCGATGCGCATCACCTTCCTCGACTGGAACCCGATTCCGCAGCCGCGGCTGCTGATGTTCAACACCGCTGTCCTCGTGGTCGCGAGCCTGGCGATGGAGTGGACGGTCTTTGCCGCGCGCCGCGGGAACCTGCAGTCGGTGCGCGCCGGCCTGTTTGTGAGTGGTGTGCTGACCGTCTCCTTCCTGGCGGGCCAGCTCTGGGTCTGGAAACAGCTCGCCGATGCCGGCTATTTCATTGCAACGAGCGCGGCGACCGGATTTTTCTACCTGCTGACGGCCGTGCACGGCCTTCATGTCCTGGGCGGGATGGTGGCCTGGGCCCGGTCATCGGCCCGTGCCCAGCGCGGCACGGACTTCCCGCGGATCCGGATGGGCGTCGAACTGTGCGCCATTTACTGGCACTTCCTGCTGCTGGTCTGGGTCGTGCTGTTTGCCGTGCTGGCATCGAATTTCCTGGGGCTCGCAATCTGCGCGCCCTCCGTCTCGCTGTGAGGCGGACCGCACACCGCGTTTGCTAAGGAGACCGAAGGCCATGTCGCACGAAGCCAGTCCCGCCGCCCACCTGGACCCGTCCCAGGGGATGCAGGGAATCGTCGCCGACTTCTCCTCGGACCAGCGCGCCTTCAAAGGCGTGCCCTGGGGCAAGCCGATGATGTGGATATTCCTCGTCAGCGACACCTTCATCTTCGGCAGCTTCCTGATCGCGTACATGGTGGTGCGCACCTCGACCACGGTGCCGTGGCCGAACCCGAGCGTCGTCTTCTCGCTGCCCATGTTCGGCAAGGACGTTCCGCTGCTACTGATCGCCATCATGACCTTCGTGCTCATCAGCAGCAGCGGAACGATGGCGCTCGCGGTCAACTATGGCTATCGCAAGGACCGAAAGACGACGTTCTGGCTGCTGGTCGCAACGGCCGTCCTGGGCGCAACTTTCGTCGGCATGCAGGCGTTCGAGTGGACCAAGCTGATCATGGAGGGCGTGCGTCCGTGGGGCAATCCGTGGGGCGCGGCGCAGTTCGGCTCCGCCTTCTTCATGATCACCGGCTTCCACGGCACACACGTGACGATTGGTGTCATTTTCCTCATCATCGTCGCGATGAAAGTCCGGCGCGGCGACCTCGAGCACCAGCGGCATGGCTTTCTCACCGGGCGCCGTGGCAACTACGAGATCGTCGAAACGATGGGGCTGTACTGGCACTTCGTCGATCTTGTCTGGGTCTTCATCTTCGCGTTCTTTTATCTCTGGTAGGCCGGAGGGCACATACGTGGAACACACGAGCGGGCATCACTCGGCGCACGGCGATGCGGGGCACGCAGCCGCTGCGGCCCACGAACAGGGCCAGCAGCACCCCCTCGGGGTGTATTTCAAGATCTGGGGTCTGCTGTTCGTCCTCAGCATCGCGTCGTACATGGTCGATTACTTCCACGTGCAGGGATTGCTGCGCTGGTCGCTGATCATTATCTTCATGCTGCTGAAGGCCGGCCTGATCGTCGCCGTATTCATGCACATGAAGTGGGAGCGCCTCGCGCTGGTGTATGTGATCGTCCTGCCACCGCTGATGCTGCTGGTACTGCTCGGGATCGGTGCAATCGAGGCCGGCTACACTCATCTCACGCGCGACACGTTCTTCGAGCAGACGGTCACGCCAGCCGCGCCGCCGCACTAGCAGAGGGACTCGCATGGAACAGGTCATCGAGCGCCGGGAAGATGGACTCCCGGAAATCCGCAAGGTCGACAGCGGTCGGCCGGTGATCTGGCTGCAGCGCGGCTGGGCCGACTTCAAGAAGGCACTGGCGCCGAGTCTTATCTATGGCGGCTGGGCCGCGGCCTTTGGCTTCGCGTTGTTGATGGTGGCATGGCGCTCGACGTACATGGTGCCGGCGCTGGTCGGCGGTTTCCTGCTGGTCGCACCGTTCGTTGCGATCGTGTTCTACGCGCTGTCGCGACAGATCGAACAGGGCCGGCCGGTCGATGGTGCCGAAGCCGTTTTCGCCTGGCGGCGCAATGCCGGCTCGATCGCGCTGTGGGGACTGGCGTTGACGCTGGCGCTGATTCTCTGGGAGCGGGTCGCGGCGATCCTGTTCGCGCTGTCCTATGGCGGCGAAGTCCGGAACCTGGAGACCCTGCTGGCCGATGTCCTGCTGTCTGGCCGTTACGTCCTGCTGGTGCTCGTCTATTTCGCGGTGGGCGGCCTCTTCGCGCTCATCGTGTTCGCGTTCGGCGTCGTCACCGCGCCGATGCTGCTCGACCGCGACGTCGATGTCGTGACCGCGGCGCTGACGAGTCTGCGCGCCTGCCTGGCCAATCCCGCTGCCGCGCTTGTGTGGGCCGTGCTGATCGCCGTGCTGACCGCCATCGGCTTCGCGACGCTGATGATCGGCATGGTGATCATCTTCCCGCTTCTCGGCCACGCCAGCTGGCACGCCTACCGCGATCTCGTGCAGAAGTGAGCGGCACGGCCGCGCGCCGTCGGTCCTGCTGCGGCTAGCTGTGCACCTGTAGGCCGCCGATCGATTGCCAACGGCTCGCGATCTGCCGGGCATCGGAAGCGCTGCGCGCCTGCAGGCCGATCAGGATGCGGCCTTTGCCGATCTCCGCCTCGTACTCACGCAGTCGATTTTCCGGCAGGCCCCAGTGCGCGGCCGCGCCGATCAGTCCGGCGGCAATCCCTGCGGCTCCAGCGGCTGCCAGCGCCGCAGTCATCGGCCCGGCGACGACGACCCCGAGCCCCGGCAGTACCAGCGCGGCGCCGACCGCGGCAGCGATGGAGATCGCAATTCCGACCCGGCCTCCTGGGGGGCCGCCCAGTTCGCCGCCCTCCGCCGCCTTCCGGGTGATCTCGCTGTGCTGTACTCGATCGTCCGCATAGAGGCGACGCCGGGTGTCCTCGGACATAACGACGTTCACATCGTCGATCTCGTACCCGCGCTCGACGGCGATCTCGTACGCGCGGTCAACTCTGGCGGGATCATCGAAAAGTGCTGTAACAGTCGTCGTCTCTTTCACTTCGGGCGGCATTTTGCGGACCCCGCTGTCGTCGCTGGATAGCGCCCTCCGGCAAGCGTCGTGCCTGCGAGACCGTCGCGGCGCTGCTGCGGTGCACGCGGCGCTCGATCGGCCCCGCGTATCGGGGTATCGGACGAGCGGACCGACAGGATGGGTGTGCCTCTCCGCAAGTTCGACTAGGGCCGGCCTTTTTTCTGGCCCGGTGCACGGATGGCCGACCTGATGCGCGAAGTTGCGACGCAGGATCGGGTCTTCGAGCTCGCGCGCAGCCTACTTGCCTGACGTTGTCGCGTGCAGCCGTCGCTTGCGAACGGACTCGGCCAGCGTGTCGAGCACCTCGACGCTGTCGTCCCATCCCAGGCACGCGTCGGTGACAGACTGGCCGTAGGTCAACGGTTTGCCGGGAACCAGGTCCTGTCGACCTGCGACGAGGTTGCTCTCCACCATTACGCCGATGATCCGTGTCTCACCTCCGCCGAGCTGGTCGCCGATGTTCCTGGCAACGGAGAGCTGGTTGGCGTGGTTCTTCTGGCTGTTGGCATGGCTCGCGTCGATCATCAAACGCTGCGCGAGTCCGGCCTTGCCGAGCTCGGAGCATGCCGCTTCGACACTGGCCGCGTCGAAGTTCGGCTGCTTGCCACCGCGCAGGATGATGTGGCAGTCCTCGTTGCCCTTGGTTGACACGATGGCCGAGTGACCGCCTTTGGTGACCGACAGGAAATGATGCGGCTGCTGCGCGGCCTTGATTGCGTCAGACGCGATCCGGATGTTGCCGTCGGTACCGTTCTTGAAACCGACCGGACAGGAAAGGCCCGAGGCCAGCTCTCGATGCACCTGGCTCTCGGTCGTGCGCGCGCCGATCGCGCCCCACGCGACGAAGTCGGCGATGTACTGCGGCGTGATCATGTCGAGATACTCGCAGCCGGCGGGCAGGCCGGCTGCGTTGATCTCCATGAGCAGCTCGCGCGCGACACGCAAGCCGTGATTGATGCGGAAACTGCCGTCCATGTCGGGGTCGTTGATCAGGCCTTTCCAGCCGACGGTCGTGCGCGGTTTCTCGAAGTACACGCGCATCACGATCTCGAGGTCGGCCGCATGGCGGTCACGTTCGGCCTTCAGCTTGCGTGCGTAGTCCAGCGCGGCCGAGGGATCGTGGATCGAGCATGGACCGATCACCACGACCAGCCGGTCGTCCATTCCGTGCAGGATGCGGTGGATCGCCTGCCGGCTCTCGTGCACGGTGACCGATGCGACGTCTTCGCAGGGGAACTCGCGGATCAGGTGTGCCGGAGGCGAGAGTTCCTTGATCTCGCGGATCCGCAGGTCATCGGTCATGTAGCGCATGGTTCGTGCTCCGTCCATCGTGGGTCCTCGATTGCTCTGGTCCGGCCCACCTGGCGAAAAAAAACCGCCAGGTTTGTGGCCTGGCGGTTCGGGTCGATTCGGTTTGTTCGTTACGCGCGCCGTTCGACTCTCTCCGCCAGGCGGAAAAAGCCATAAAAATAGAAGAAGTAGAAGCGCGCGGTCGGATTCATCGTCGGCACACGCCGCCTAAGCGCAGCGCGTACCCGCAAGATACCCGAGGTTTGCATCGTGTCGCAAGCCCGCCAGCATTGACATCGGTCAGACATCGGCTCTGATAACCCAGAAATACCGGGTAATTTGCCAGAACAGCGGCGCCGCGAAGGTCATGGCGTCGAGCCGCTCGAGCACACCCCGCGTCAGCACGATTTCGGTATCCCACTGGCGCGCACCGAGACTCTGCTTGACCGAGGCCAGGACAACGGTCCCCAGGTAGCCGGTCCCGACGATCACGAGCGACATCGCGAGGGCCTGCCACCATGTGAACGGAGTCATCCACCAGAGCAGCGTGCCGACCAATGCTCCGCCAGCACTACCTGCCAGCACGCCATTGACCGTTTTGTTGGGGTTCGACTTCAGTGCCCGTCCGTTGAAAGCCGCACTGAAAACGATCTGCAGCACGTCGGTCAGGAACAGCACCAGCAGGAAGAAGAGCAGTAGCAGCGGGCCGCGGCCTTCGTTCCCCTTGATCGGCAAAGTCGCAATCGCGGGCGCGTGACTGATGCAGTAGACACTGATCATCAGTCCCCATTGAACCTTGGCGACGCGCTCCAGGAAGCGTTCGGTGTCCTGTCGGATCGCGACGATTACCGGCAGGAGCAGGAAGATGTACACCGGGATGAAGGTGGCAAACACACTGGCGCGGCCGAAACCGAGCAACAGGTACTGCGCGGGAATCACCAGGTAGAAGGCGACGACGAGCGCCCAATGGTCCGATGACTTGATCGGCGTAAGGGACAGGAACTCGCGCAGCGCAAAGAAAGAAGCCAGCGCAAACACGACCAGCAGCGCATTCGGCCCGAGCGCGAAGGCGATCGTGAATACCGCCAGCACCGACCACGAACTGCGGATGCGCGAATTCAACACCCCGAGTCGGGCCAGGCGTTCCGAGTCGAACGTCTGCCGGGTTGCCCACTGTCCGATGCCGGTGGCCACCGCCGACAGGATCGCCAGCGAGCAGAACACGGCAAGGAAGGTTTCGTTGAGCGTGAGGTTCACGGGATGGGACCAGGACTCAACTGGCGAGCCGGATGACGGCGGCGCGGGCGCGCTCGAGGAACGCGTCCTTGTCCTCACTGTCGATGCGCGCCAGCGCGGCACCGAAGCGGACCGTGCAGATGATAGGCACCGGCAGGAAAGCGCCCTTGGGCATGCTGCGATGAAGGTTCTCGATGTACACCGGAATCAGCTCGACCTGCGGGAAGTCGCTGGCAAGGTGATAGAGCCCGCTCTTGAACGGCCCGGGCAGGGGCTGCGCGCTGCGAGTGCCTTCGGGAAAGATGATCAGTGAAAAGCCGTGCTCGAGGGCATCGCGCAGCGGCTCGAGCGGATCGGCGTTCGGGTCCTCGCGACTGCGGTCGACCATCACGACGTTCAGTTCATTGCGCGCGATGGCACCGCGGATGCCCGGCCGGTCCCAGTAATCCTTGGCGGCGACAGGACGCGTATTCGAACGCAGTTCCTCCGGCAGGGCTGCCCACAGCACCACCGTGTCCATGTGGCTCGTGTGATTGCCGAAGTAAATGCGCTGTGTTGCCTTCGGCGCGGAGCCGATCCAGCGCGGATACGCACCGACGAGCAAGCGCGTCAGCCACACGATCGGCGGCAGGAACTTCAGCGGGCCTCCCTGGAACTTCTATTCTTGTGTGCGAATTATGCCAAGCGCAGGCGCATCGCCGCCGGCGTGCGCCACTCGCGAAGCAGGGTAGGTTGATCTGGCGCGGATATGCGCGCCGGGTCAGATGGCTGGCGCGCGTACGACGGCCGGTCGCGTAGGACAGCGGCGCTGCGTCAACCCGTTCCGCCGACGGTCAGTCCTTCGATGCGCAGCGTTGGCTGTCCGACGCCGACCGGCACGCTCTGTCCGTCCTTGCCACACGTGCCGATGCCGAGATCGAGTTCCATGTCGTTGCCGATCATCGTCACGCGGGTCAATGCGTCAGGGCCGTTGCCGATCAGCGTGGCTCCCTTGACGGGCGCCGTGACGCGGCCATTTTCGATCAGATAGGCCTCGGCCATGGCGAACACGAACTTGCCGTTGGTGATGTCGACCTGGCCACCGCGGAAGTTGGTGGCATAAAGGCCCTTCTTGACCGAGCGGATGATCTCCTGCGGATCGTCCTTGCCGCCGAGCATATAGGTGTTGGTCATCCGCGGCATCGGCAGGTGCGCGAAGGACTCGCGCCGGCCGTTGCCCGTGGGCGCGACTTTCATCAGCCGTGCATTCAGCGAATCCTGGATATAGCCGCGCAGGATGCCGTCCTCGATCAGCACCGTGCGCTGGGTGGCATTGCCCTCGTCGTCGATGTTCAGCGATCCGCGTCGGTTCGACAACGTGCCGTCGTCGACCACGGTGACGCCGCGCGAAGCAACGCGCTCGCCGACGCGGCCGGCGAAGGCGCTCGATCCCTTGCGGTTGAAGTCACCCTCGAGACCGTGGCCGACGGCTTCGTGCAACAGGATCCCGGGCCAACCGGGTCCGAGCACGACTGGCATTACGCCGGCCGGGGCCGGGCGGGCGTCGAGATTGACGAGGGCCTGGTCGACTGCCTTGTGGGCGTGCTCTGCCAGGCGCTCTTCGGAGAAGTAAGCGAGGTCGTGCCGACCGCCGCCGCCGGAGTATCCCTGTTCACGGCGCCCGTTTTCCTCGACGATCACTGTCACGGAGAGTTGCACCAGAGGGCGCACGTCGGCAGCGAGTACGCCGTCGCTGCGCGCCACCAGGATGACGTCGTATTCCGCGCCGACGTTGGCCATCACCTGCTTGACTCGCGGGTCGCGCGCGCGTGCGAGATGCTCGATGCGCTCGAGCAATCTGATCTTCTCGACGGCGTCGAGCGATGCGACCGGGTCATCGGTGCCGTAGAACGCCACTTGCGAGCGGGGCGCCACGCGGGGTGCGACGCGAACGCGGCCGCTGCCGCGGCGTGCGATGGCGCGCGCGGATACCGCCGCTTCTGTCAGCGACTCGCGCGAAATGTCGTCGGAATAGGCAAATGCCGTCTTGTCGCCCACCACCGCTCGCACGCCGACACCTTGCTCGATGTCGAAGCTGCCGCTCTTGACGATGCCCTCTTCGAGCGAAAAGGACTCGTTGCGCGTGTACTGGAAGTACAGATCGGCGTAGTCGGCGCGATGCTCGAAGATGGTCGCGAGTACCTGTTGCAACCGGCCTTCATCGAGGTCGTAGGGGTCGAGCAGCAGCGCCTTGGCGGTAGCGAGTCGGTCGAGCGCGGGATCGGAAAGCTTCATTCAGTTGCGCAGTCAGAGAAGTGAACGGGATCGTGGCCGACAGTCTATAGGGCCGCGTCGGGCCGAAGGGGCCGAACGTGCCCCGACGCAGGCCTTACATCACTCGATGGGTCAGGGCCGGCAAGGAGGCCCGACAGCGGGCAATGACCTGAGGGTCGATGTCGCCGAACACAACCCCGGCACCATCAGGGCGATTGGCAATGACCTCGCCCCATGGGTCGATCAGCATCGAGTGGCCGAAAGTCGCGCGGCCGTTTTCGTGGCGCCCGCCCTGTGCAGCCGCCAGGACATAGCAGAGGTTTTCGATAGCGCGCGCCCGCAGCAGCGTCTCCCAGTGCGCGCGACCCGTCGTGGCGGTGAACGCGGCAGGAACGAGAATCAGGTCGGGTTGATTCATCGCGCGATACAGCTCGGGAAAACGAAGGTCGTAGCAGACAGACAGTCCAACCTTCAACTCCGGGCCGCGCATCGGGCTTCAGTCCGAACGTCGACACGCGCGTGCCTGGCGCGATCGTCACGGCCTCGTCGTAGCTTTCAGCCCCGCGGGTGAAGCGGAACAGAGTGCACCTTGTCGTACCGCGCGACTTGCGTGCCGCTCGGATCGAACACCAACGTCGTGTTGAACACGCGGTCCGGTTCCGGTGCCTCCAGCGGCAGCGTTCCGCCCACCAGCCAGACTCCATGCTGTCGCGCCTGCGTTGCGAGGAAGTCCTGGATCGGGCCATGGCCGTCGACCTCACGCACTGCAACCTTGTCGCTGTCCTGTCGGCCCATCAGGCAAAAATATTCCGGCAGTGCAACCAGCCGCGCGCCGGTTCCGGCGGCCTCGGCGATCAGCTGCGCGGCTGTCGCGAGATTGGTGGCCACCTGCGTGGTGGACACCATCTGGACAGCGGCAACGCGCACCAATCCGGGCAAAGGCGGGTTGTTGCTCATCGAACTTGCTCCGACGGGTTGGCCGCGACGCGCCCGCGGCGAGTGATCACGGGGTCCCCAATGGTGCCGGTGATGTCGTATTCGAGCGCGAAAGCACGTGACAACGGCGCCTTGAGCACCATGTTCGCGAGCAGGGCCCCGAGTCCGACGATCGGATTGGCGATACCGACGGCCAGCGCGGCCGTCGAGGCATCGATCTCGGGCAGCACGACCAGATGCAGTTGCTGGGTCTCGTTCGCCAGATTGACGCTGCCCGAAATCAGCGCCGCCGCGCCTGCGCCGGTCATGCTGAAGTTCTCGGTGGCAATCACGCCGCGCGTTACCGTGGCATCTGCCTTGATCACGCTGAAGGCGAAACCCTCGCCGAACGACTCGCGGGCGTCGGTCATCAGCGTGCGCGACAGTGACTGCAATGAGAGCAACGTGAGCAGACGGCCGGCCCCGCGGTTGTCGACCTGCATGAAACGTCCGTCGTCGACGCGCAGGCTCATCGCACCTGACAGGGTCGGGTAGTCGATCTCAAGCGGTGAGCCGATCCACTCGAGCTTGCCTTCCAGCTTGCCGTGGCCGCGCGAAACTGCTCCGGGCATGCCGAATCGTCCCAGTGTCGCGCCGGCGTCGGTCGCGTCGAACGTGAAGTTGATGCGCATACGGCGAGTGCCGGCCGGCGTGGGCGACCAGTCCCCCTTGGCAGTGACCTTCATGTCGGGATTGCTCACGTCGAGGCGGCTCAGCTGCCATGCGGCGGCGGCACCGACTCCCGTATTGGCCGCAGCGAGCTCGAGCCGTCCCAGCTTGACGTCACCCATCTCGAAGTTGTCAATGGCAACCTCGAACGCAGGGTACTGGCGTGACGGCGTCTGCAGCACATCGACGACTTCGCCCTTCTTGCCCGCTGGGATGATCAGCTTCGACAGTCGCGCCGTGACGTGCCCGAGGCTCGCTCCGCCCGTGCTGCCCGCTGGCCCCGGGCGCCAGCCGATGTAGCCCACCGCTCCATCCGAGACCACGTTGGTGTCGAATCCGCCCCCATCGGTGCGGGTCGCGCCGAGCGTCACGTTGCGGTAAGTGCGGCGACCGATGACGAGCTCGGCGGTGCGGATGGCCACGTAGTCAATGCGAAAGCCGTTGTCGGCAGACGCAGCTCGGGACGACGGGGTCGCATTGAGGTCGAGACCGAGCCACGAGGACCAGGCTTCGAGGTCCAGACGCGGCATCGAGACCAGTACCAGCATGCCGCTTTCTGGAAGATTCGCGGCCTCGTTGATTGCGATCACGCCGCGGGTCAGACGCATCGATTCGCCGGCCTGGCGACGCTCGAGGTGCAGGCCGACCACGCGGCCAGCCGTCACACGCAGATCGTCCTGACCCGTGCGACTCGACTTCTCCACGCGCAAGGGCAGGACCTCACCCGCACCCTTGCGCAGCGGGGCGATCCCGTCGATTGTCATGCCCACGAGATCACTTTCAGCCTGGATCGCGAGTCCGCCGCCTTGCGCCGTCAGGCTGGCGGTGTATCGCGCGCTGCCTTGCGAGCGGTCCAGGACCCGCTGGACGACGTCGACATCGACCGCGCGCTTGAGGCCTTCGGTCGTTGCGATGCCGGTTGCGGTGATGGCTGTGGCGCCGTCGGCGCGGGTGGTGGCATCGAAACGTGCCTGGCCGCCCAGGAAGCCGCCCGTGAGGTTGTTGAAGCGGATGCCGCGCTCGTCAAAGTTGAACACACCGCTGACGCGCGAGAACGGAGGCACGTCGGCAAACTTGAAATCGTTGTTCTGCAACTGCAAAGCACCCGTCACGCGCGTCGCCTCGGTGCGCAGCAGCGGGATGTCGAGCTTCAGGTCAAGCCGTGCCGGGCCGCGCGCCTCAACACCGCGCGTGACACCTCCGGTCCAGCGTGCGACCGGACTGGCATTGACATAGCCGAGCATGTCGGACAGTGCGCCGGCCACCTGGCCGCGGACCTCCAGCGTGGCGTCGTGGCCGAGATCGGGGATGCGAGCTGTCGTCTCGGAGATGCGGGCGCCGCCGATGGTGCCGCGCTGCGCGCGAATCGTCATCCCCTGCCGCTCGAACAGCAGATCGGCATCGATCTCGCGCAGCAATGGCCACGGTGTGCCGGGCGTGCGACGTCCGCTTGCATCGGCCCCTGGCGCAACGTCGAGCACGCCGCCGCGCAGGCGTGCGGCCACACGGAACTCCCCGTCCGCCGGCGACGGGAACGGAAACCTGGAAACGTCGCCGCGCAGCCGGAACGAACCCTCGTCGACGCGACCTTCGAGCAGGGCGTGTTGCAGCCACGAAAGCGTGCCCTCGCCGGCGGCGAGCGGGACATAGCGATGGACACGGCGCGCATCAAGCCGCGCAATCCGTCCGATGAAATCGGCCTGGCCACCGGCCGCGCCCGCGGCGGGCGCGCGCCAGCTTCCGCTTCCGGAGATATCGAGGTCGGCATTGACCAGATGCAACGCATCGACGCGCGTCTCGGCGCGATCGCCGGACTTCCACTTGATGTCGGCCTGCAACTGGCTCAAGGCAATGCGGGGCTCCTGGAAGACGCCGGGAAATACCAGCGCGGCGTTGCTCGACGACAACTTCAGTGTGCCGGCTCCGCGGTCGAGCTGCACGGTGCCACTCAGACGTTCGAACCCCGGCGTGCCGACCGTGCGATCCGCTTCGGTTGCCGGCTGGGCGGCGATCGAGAGTTCGTCGAACTTCGCTTTCGCCGTCATCGTCCGCCACTGCGGCTCCGGTCCTTCCCAGCGCATCGAGAATTCCGACAGCCGTCCCTTGGGTGCGTAGCGTTCTATGGTTTCAAGCAGCGAGCGACCGAGCGGCAGGTGGATCGCGATTCCCGCCAGGCTCGGCAGATCGATGCGCGAGCCGTCGACTTCGAACTGCTGAGGGCGTTCCCGGCTTGCGCGCGTGTAGCGGTAGCTCAGGTCGAGCGGCGGAAACTGTGCGCCGCTGGCCATCACGAAGGTGACGTCGTCGAGCTTCACTTCCTGTCCGCCGCGCGCCTCGTCGCCCCAGCGGCTCTGCTGCACGCGGCCCTGCAACGAACTCACCTGCAGCGGCTGCAGGTCCTTCGCCAAGCGTGCATCGACATCCTTGAGCGCGAGGTCGGCCGTGGCACCGATCAGGTCCGCATCGTCGAAGCGTATCCACGCGCGCATCGCCCCGTTGGCCCGATGCACCTCGATCGGCGCATTGATCCACTGGTTGAGCTGCGCCAGATCGACATAGTCGACCTGTGCAAACACCTCGCCACTCCAGCGCCGGAAGTCCGACTTGCGCCCGAAGGCCGGGGGACGGAACTCGCCACGCACGTCGACCGGGGCTGCAAATGCCGGCGGCGGGGCCAGTCGCAGGCCGAAGCGGTTCGTACCGAAACCCGACTCCAAGAGAAAGTCGGCATCCGAGAACACGAGCTCGCGCGCAGGAACCACGCGCATGTCGCGCAGGTGCACTCGCGCATCGCGGATCAGCAACTGGCGTTGGGCCAGCAGCCAGTCCAGTGCCGGATTGCCGCCACCGCCCTCACCCCTGGGATCGATCACGATGCCCGCGACGGAGACGGCGCCTCCGTCGAGCAGCGCCACTTCGAGTTCGGGCGCGTGAATCCGCAGCCTCGTGAAACGCGGGGTCAGGGTCGGCACACTGGTCCACGACAGCGTTCCTTCGATCCGCGGCAGGGCCAGCACGGCGTCGCCCCGGGTGCCGCTGAGCTTCACATCGTCCATTGCCAGCACCGGATTGAGGCCATGCCAGCTGGCCTGGATGCGGCCGATGGTCACCGGCGCCTTCAATGCCGCGCTGGCGATGCCTTCGATGCGAGGACGCATCGCATCGATGTCCGGGAGCAGCCAGTAGCGCAAGGCCAGCAGCAACAGTCCGAACGCGAAGAACGTCGCCACGAGCAACCAGCCCAGCGCGCGCACGGCCAGCCGGACCGAGCGCAGCGCGTGCGCGCCATAGCGCCGTGCAATGGATTCCTCGGCGACGTGCAGTCCGTGTTCGAGACGCTCGCTGACCGCCTCTTCGAGCGCGTGCTCGAACGCCTGGGCACGCGTGCTCAATTCACGCGCCAGCGTTGGCGGTCGATCCGAGGGAGGCGTCATCGGTTGAAGCTGTCAGCGTTTCCGAGCGACGAGGCAGAGGAAGAGTGAGCGAGGTTCCGTGACCGCCGGTGCGGACGAAGCGGCTCGTCGTCGAAGAAACTACAATCGGTTCGCTGTCGCCCGCAGTGGTTGGATGTCGCTCGCTATTGCAGGAGGCAATCGCCTATGGCGGCAGCCGCCCTGACAAGGCGAAGTCACTCTATCACAGAGGCGCATTGCGCCGAGTGCGCGTCCCTCTCTGGAGCAGTCCTCCGAATCCCCGCCATGACCTTCCCGTCACCTTGTGCCTGTCGTGACCCATACCCCTGAAGACTCGGTGCCGGGCTGGCGCGGCGTATCGGCCACGCTGGCTGATGTCGCGCACCTGTCGCACTATGCGCGGCGCGCACTCGACCTCGAGGCCGGTCACGACAGCCCGGCCGATGCGCGGCTCGCCCTGCTGCAGGAACTCGCGTCGACTTCCTGGACAGCAGAACGTATGCGAGCCGCGCTGGACCACGAACTGCCTGCCGCGCGGGACGCGGCGCAACTCGCGTCCGCCCTGCGGCGATTGCGCCGCCGCGTGATGCTGTCGCTGATTGCGCGCGACGTTACGGGGGTCGCGGGACTGGCAGAGGTCGTGCAGACGACGACCGCGCTGGCCGAGGTCTCACTGCAGACCGCGCTCGCGCTGCACGCGCACGAACTGGCGCTGGTGCACGGGGTTCCGAGCAGTGACGACGGCACGCCGCAGGACCTGCTGGTCGTGGGCATGGGCAAACTGGGCGGTGCCGAACTCAATGTCTCGTCCGACATCGACCTGGTGTTCGTCTACGACGAAGACGGATCGACGCGCGCGACCGGCCGCTACGAAAAGGCGGCACGCCCGCTGACGAACCACGAGTTCTTCGAGCGCCTCGGACGCCGCGTCATCGCGGCGCTGTCGGACACGACAGCCGATGGCTTTGTGTTCCGCGTCGACATGCGCCTGCGACCCAACGGAGACTCGGGGCCGCTGGCCGTGTCGACCGCCATGCTCGAGGAATACCTGGTGGCGCTGGGCCGGGAGTGGGAGCGTTTCGCCTGGCTCAAGGGACGCATCGTTTCGGCGCCGGTCTTTGCCACGACGGCCGCGTTTGCCGCGCAGTGTGCGTCGCTCGAGGAGATCGTGCGGCCCTTCGTGTTTCGAAAGTACCTGGACTTCGGCGCGATTGCATCGCTGCGTGACCTGCATGCCTTGATCCGCGCTGAAACCGGCCGGCGCAGCGCAGGACGCGACGATCGTGACGACAACGTCAAGCTCGGGCGCGGCGGCATACGCGAGATCGAGTTCCTCGCGCAGACCTTCCAGGTGATCCGCGGCGGGCGCGAACCGCGCCTGCGTTCGCGCTCGACGCTTGCCACGCTGGCCTGCCTGGCCGAACTCGGCTTGCTGCCGCGTGAAACCAGCAGGAGGCTCGCGGCCAGCTATGAATTCCTGCGCGATCTCGAGCATGCGCTGCAGTACGTCGACGATGCCCAGACGCACCTGCTGCCCATCGACCCGGCGGCGCGGGCCCGGGTCGCGGCGCTGCTCGGGGCGCGCAGCGCCGACGCGATGGTGGCCGAATATCGCACGGTGCAGGACTGCGTGGCAGGCACGTTCGACGCGGTCTTTGTCGAACCGGCGTCGGAGCGCTCGCAGCTGCCCATGCGCGCCGGGCCTGCGGACGGCGGTACCGATGACGCGGAACTGCGGGAACACCTGCAGGCCATGGGATTCGCAGATCCGGACGCCACGGCCCAGCGACTGCGCGGCGTGCTCGCATCGCGCCGGGTCCAGGTCACCAGCGAAGCTACGCGCACGCGCATCGAGCGGCTGCTTAAGTCCGGTCTGCAGGCGGTGACCGCTCGGGCCCTCGGGACCGGGGCGTCGCATGACATCGGCCCGGACGAGCTGTTTGCGCGCTTTGCGCAGCTGGTTGACGTGATTGCCGGTCGAAGCACCTACATCTCGCTGCTGAACCAGTTTCCGCCGGCGCTCGAGCGCGTGATGCGCCTGCTCGCCGCCAGCCGCTGGGCAACAGACTACCTGGTGCGTCACCCCATCCTGCTGGACGAACTGCTCGACGAACGGGTGGAGCTCTTCGACAACGAGCACACGCCCGATTGGGCCGCCTGGGCCGTCGGCGTGCGCGCGCAATTGGCCGAGGCCGACGGCGACCAGGAAGAGCAGATGAACCTGCTGCGCGACGTGCATCACGCGCAGGTCTTCCGACTGCTCGTGGCTGATCTCGATGGCCGATTGACCGTAGAGCGGCTGGCCGATCACCTGTCGGCGCTGGCCGACGCGACGCTGGCACTCACGCTGGATTGCGCCTGGAAGACCGTGGCGCGACGGCACCGCGACGTGCCCGCGTTCGCCGTCATCGCCTACGGCAAGCTCGGCGGCAAGGAACTCGGCTACGCCTCCGACCTGGATCTCATCTTCCTGTACGACGATGCGCATGCGGATGCGCCGGAGAACTATTCGACGCTTGCGCGGCGACTGGTTACCTGGCTGACCACGCAAACGTCATCCGGCATTCTGTTCGACATCGACCTGCGGCTGCGGCCGAACGGCAATGCGGGGCTGATGGTGTCGTCGTTCGACGCGTTCTCGCGCTACCAGCGCAACGAGGACGGGCTCGGAGCCTGGGTCTGGGAAACGCAGGCACTCACACGCGCCCGTTATTCATGCGGCGACGCTGCGCTCGGCCAGCGCTTCGAGGAGGAGCGCGCCCGGATCCTGGCGCGAGTGCGCAACTTGCCGACACTGCGCACCGAAGTTCAGGAAATGCGCAGGAAGATGCTGGACGGCCATCCCAACACGAGCGCACTGTTCGACCTCAAGCACGACCGCGGCGGCATGGTCGATATCGAGTTCATCGTGCAGTACCTGGTGCTCGCCCATGCGCATGTGCGCCCCGAACTGATCCGCAATGCCGGCAACATCGCGCTGCTCCTGATGGCTGGCTCGATCGGCCTGATTGATTCGTCGCTGGCCCATCGGGTGGCCGACGCCTACCGGACGTTCAGGCTGCTCCAGCATCGCCTGCGACTCAATGGCGCCGAGCGGGCGCGCGTCGAACCCGAGGAGGTCGCGGGCGACGCTGATGCGGTGCGTCGCCTCTGGCATCAGGTGCTGGGAGGCTAGGCATGCGGGCCACACTCCGGGCCTTGCCATCAACGGTCTGGCTGCTCGGAGCGATCAGCCTGCTGAACGACGCGGCATCGGAACTCGTTTATCCGTTGATCCCGCTGTATCTCGCGACGGTGCTTTCGGCCGGACCGCGCGCGCTCGGTTTCATCGAAGGCGCGGCCGAAGCCACGGCAGCTTTGCTCAAGCTGGTCTCCGGCGTCTGGTACGACCGTATCCGGCGCGCCAAGGGATTCGTCGTCGTCGGCTATAGCCTGGCGGCTGTCGCTCGACCGTTGATCGCCGTGGTGACGGCCTGGCCCGGCCTGCTGTTGCTGCGCGTGCTAGACCGGCTCGGCAAGGGGTTGCGTTCATCGCCGCGCGATGCCCTGCTGGCGCACTCGGTGCCGGCCGAACAGCGCGGACTGGCATTCGGCCTGCATCGCGCGTTCGACAACGCCGGCGCCGTGGTCGGGCCGCTGCTGGCAGCGGGCCTGCTGGCACTGCACCTGTCGATCCGCGACATCCTGCTGTGGGCGGCACTGCCGGGAATACTGTGCGTTGCTCTTGCGTTGTCCATCCGCGAGCCGGTCGACGTTCGCGTTCCGCGCGCGCGTCAGCCCGAGTGGACCTGGCGCACGCTGCCGCCGGCGTTTCGCCGCATGCTGGTTGCGCTGGCGCTTTTCACGCTCGGCCAGGCGTCGAATGCCTTCATCCTGCTGCGCGCCACCGAATTGGGCATGGCGGCAACGCAGGTCGCGCTGTTGTGGGCTGTCGTATCCGCCACGTCGACACTGCTGGCGGTGCCTCTGTCGGCGTGGTCAGACCGCATCGGGCGCGTGCCGCTGCTGATCGGCGGCTGGAGCCTGCACGCGCTGCTGTTCATTGCGCTCGCGCTGGTGTCCGCGCCTGCGCTGCTGTGGTGCATCGCGGTCCTGCTCGGCATCTACATGGCGGCGACCGAAGGTGCGGAGCGGGCGCTCATCGCCGATCTCGTCGTGCCTGACAGCCTGGGCACGGCCTATGGGTGGTACTACCTGACGAAGGGACTGCTGCTGTTGCCGGCTTCGGCGGTCTTTGGTTGGATCTGGTTTGCCAGGGACGCCGCGACGGCGTTCCTCACCGCCGCGGCCCTGGTGGCGAGCGCAACGATCGTGCTGTCGCTGTGGGTGTTGCCGGCTGTCAACGCGCATCGACGCGTCGTTCGTCGCGGCTGACCCGTCGTGCCTTCGCGCGTCTAGAGAACGCGTACCAGTGTGTAGGCCAGCATGCCCAGCACGATCGCTGCGACTGCACGGCGCGTGAACACGATGACGGCTATCGCCACGAGGGTCGCAATCAACTTCGGGTTAGCGAGGCCAAGCGACAGGGTGCCGGATTGCAGCACGACTTCCGGCACGATGAGCGCGACCAGTGCGCAGGCAGGCGCATAGCGCAGCGCGTGCTGCACGCGCTCTGGCAGCGCGACGCGATGGCCGAGGATCAGGAACGAATTTCGCGTCACGATGGTGAGCAGCGTCAGGCCGCCGATCGTCAGCCAGATCTCGCCGTTCGACATCATGCAGCACCGCCTTTGCGAGAGTGCTCCGCGAGCATGTCCATGCCCATCGCGACCATTACGCCGGCAACGACGGCGAGCAGCAATCCGACCTTGAGAGGCAACCCGGCCGCAATGACGGCCACGCTGCCCGCGGTAAGGCACCCGGCCACGGCCGGCCGCCCCTTAAACATCGGCGTCGTGATGGCGATCAGGGCGAGGATCGCGGCGAACTCCAACCCCCAGTGTCCGGGTATCACGCCCGCGAGCAGGATGCCGAGTATCGACATCGGCTGCCACGACAGCCAGGTCGCCGCGACGATTCCGAAGAAGAACCAGCGCTGCTCGACATTGCCGCGCTGCTCGGCCGGCGCGTTGGCGTAGCGGGCTATGAAGATCGCCAGGCCAATGTCGGCCGACAGATATCCCAGCACGAGGCGCTTGACCAGCGGCAGCCGGCCAAAGTACGGCCACAGCGTCGCCGAGAAGATCACGAAGCGCAGGTTGACGACGCCCGCCGTGAGCAGTGCGATCCACACCGGTGCGCCCGTGGCGATCAGTGGCAGCGAGGCCATCTGCGCACTGCCCGAGTACACGAACAGGGTCATTGCCAGCGCCTGCCACGTCGTGAGCCCGGTCTTGATCATGGCCACGCCGGCGACGAGTCCCCATATCGCGGTCGGCATCAGCGCCGGCGCCGCCGCGCGGGCGCCGCGCGCGAACGCCTCACGCCGTTCGCGTGCAGCGTTTGCATCACTGCCAAAGATGGCCCGTCCGATCATGCGGCGGCACTCGCTGTCATCGGTCGGGCACGCCAGGCATAGATCACAGCCAATGTCGCAATCCCCAGCGCCGGCAGGGCGATCAGGTTCAGATCGGTCCAGCCACTCGCCGAAAGCAGGGCGCCCGATGCTGCGGACGACGTGATCATCGTGACGAACACGGCCAGGTCGTTCAGACCCTGCGCCTTCGCCCGCTCGGAGCCGCGGTAGGTCGTCGTCAGCAGGGCGGTCGCTCCGACGAACATGAAGTTCCAGCCGGCTCCGAGCGCAACCAGCGCGCCCCAGAAGTGCCAGTAGGTGAGGCCCGCGTGCGCGATGGCGACCGACAGGAACATCAGCAGGCAGCCGGCAAGCATCACCTGCGGCCGACCGAAGCGTTGCAGCAGTTGCCCGGTGATCAGGCCCGGCGCGAACATCGCGACGACATGCCACTTGATCACGTCGGCGGCGTCGGGATAACCGAAGCCGCAGACCTTCATGGCCAGCGGAGTGGCGGTCATCAGCAGACTCATCGAGCCGTAGCTGATCGCACCGATCGCCACCGCGGCGACGAACATCGGCTGGCGCGCGATCTCGGCCAGGGGTCGCGCCGGTCCGTCCCGGGTCGTGTGATGCGGCAGCGGGATGTGCAGTCGACTCGCGACCAGCAACGCCACGAGCGCGACGACCGACAAGGCGGCATAGCTGCCGGCGAAGGCCGTCGGCAGCAGTTCACGCGTCAGCTTGGACAGTTCGGGACCGGCAATGCCGCCGGCAATCCCGCCGGCGAGTACCCAGGAGATCGCTCGGTCCTTGAGGCCGGGCTGTATCGCATCCGCGACTTCGGCGGCGGCAAACCGGAGATACTGGCCGAACGCGTTGTAGAGCCCCACGATGAATGTGCCGAAGACGAGTCCGAGAAAGCTCCCCTCGATTACCGACCAGGCGGCGATCGCGGTGCCGACCAGGCCTGTCATTGCGCCGAACATGAATCCGGCGCGACGTCCCCAGCGACCCATCGCCAGCGAGGCAGGAACGGTCGTCAGCGCCGATCCGATGATGTAGGTCGTGACCGGCAGGGTCGCGAGCAGCGGCGTCGGCGCAAGCGCCAGCCCGGCGAGCCCGTTGATCGCGATCAGCGTGACGTTGTTGATGTAGAGCAGGGCCTGGCAGAGCGCAAGCAACGCGATCTGCCGCCCCGCGGGCGGCGACGACAAGGCGGACTCCGGTGAAGGCCGATTATAGGAATGCCGCGATGGCCATCTGCCGGGAATCGGCGATGCCGCGGACACTGCGCCCTGTTCGCTAGAATCGGCCCGCAGCAAGCGATGCAATGCATCAGGCAGCACGAGCAATCAGGCAATACGACGAATCAGGCAGTACGACGGGAGAACGGCGATGTCGATGGCCGATCGCGACGGCTTCATCTGGTATGACGGCAAGCTGGTGCCGTGGCGCGATGCCACGACACACGTGCTGACGCACTCACTGCACTACGGCTTGGCGGTTTTCGAAGGCGTGCGCGCGTACAAGACCGAGGGCGGCACGGCGATCTTCCGGCTGAAGGAGCACACCGATCGCCTGTTCAACTCGGCCAAGATCTTCATGATGGAGATCCCCTATAGCCGCGAGCAACTCTTCGAAGCCCAGCGCGAAGTCGTCCGCGCAAACAAGCTCGTCTCGTGCTACCTGCGCCCGCTGGCGTTCTACGGTTCCGAGAAGATGGGTGTCAGCCCGAAGGGCGCCGCGGTGCACGTGGCGATCGCGGCCTGGCCGTGGGGTGCCTATCTCGGCGAGGAAGGGCTGCAGCGCGGCATCCGCGTGAAGACCTCGTCGTTCCAGCGGCATCACATCAACGTGTCGATGGTTCGCAGCAAGACGGCCGGGCACTACGTGAATTCGATACTCGCCAACCAGGAAGCCGTGCGCGATGGCTACGACGAGGCCCTGCTGCTCGACACGCAGGGCTTCGTGGCCGAGGGGGCTGGCGAGAACCTTTTCATCGTCAAGGATGGGCAGATCATCGAGCCCGAGATGGTGTCCGGCCTGACCGGCATTACGCGCGCGACCGTCATCGAACTGGCGCGCGACCTCGGCTACACCGTCCATTCGCGGCCGATGACGCGCGACGATGTCTATCTGGCCGACGAAGCGTTCTTTACCGGCACGGCCGCCGAGGTCACGCCGATCCGCGAACTCGACGGCCGCGTGCTGGGAGCCGGACAACGTGGACCGGTGACAGAGCGGATCCAGTCGCTGTTCTTCGACGTCGTGAACGGTCGTGCACCCAAGTACAGCCGCTGGCTGACGCTCGTATGAGTCCCGCCGAGCCTGTCGCAAAGAGCGGCCGAACGGACGCACCCGTGGTCGAACTGGCGGCACGCGAGCTGCCGGCGTTCTGTCCCAACCCGGCGATGCCGGTGTGGAACCATCACCCGCGCGTGTTCCTCGACGTCGCCACCACCGGCGAGGCGATGTGCCCATACTGCGGCACGGTGTATCGCCTGAAGGCCGGCGAGATCGTCAAGGGCCACTGACCGTCCACGCGACGAGATCGTCATGTCCCGTCTGACCAAGCCGCTTCTGTTCGCCTCGCCCGAGGAGTGCGAACACGCTTTCTATGAGGCGCTCGAAGCGGCCGACGTCGAGGCGGTCGTCGATCTCTGGCTCGAGGACGACGATGTCGTGTGCATCCATCCCAACGGCCCGCGTCTGCTCGGTTTCGCCGCGGTGCGCGCGTCGTGGGCGGCAATACTGGCCAACGGGCCGCTGAATGTGCGCGGCACGTTGCGCAAGTCGCTCGACACGCCAACGGTCGCCGTGCACAACGTCATCGAGGAGGTCCTGGTCGGCCAAGGCACCGCCCAGCATGTGGTCAGCGTGCTGGCCACCAACGTGTACGTCAAGACATCGGCCGGCTGGAAAATGGTGCTGCATCACGGATCGCAGGCCAACGGCGGCGAAGTGGTCAGCACCTCGGAGCCGCACGCGTTGCTGCATTGAGTTTTCCCGCTGCCACGCAGTACGTCGCCCCCGCCTGGCTGCCGGGCGGTCACCTGCAGACCATCGTCCCGGCGCGCCTGGTGCCACTGCCGCGCGTGGACTATCGCCGCGAGCGCTGGGACACGCCCGACGGAGACTTCGTCGATCTCGACTTCTCCATTCCGGAGCCCGATGACCTTACGGCACCGGTGCTCGTTCTGTTCCACGGACTGGAAGGCTGCTCGCAAAGTCACTACTCGCGTTCGATCATGCGCGACGTTGCGGATCGCGGCTGGCGTGGAGTGGTTGCACATTTCCGCGGCTGCTCGGGCGAGGAGAACCGGCTGGCGCGGGCCTATCACTCGGGCGACTCCGACGAGGGCGACTGGATCCTGCGGCGGGTGCATTCACACTGGTCGCTGGCGCCGCTGTATGCCGTCGGAATTTCCCTTGGCGGCAACATGCTGGCCAAGTGGCTCGGCGAGCGGGCCGAGGATGCGAGGTTCGTCACTGCGGCCGCATCGATCGGTGCGCCGCTGGACCTCGCAGCCGGTGGTGCGGCGCTGGCACGCGGGTTCAATCGGATCTACACGCAGGCGTTCCTTGCCACGCTCAAGCCGAAGGCGCTTGCGAAGGTGGAACGGTTTCCCGGTGTGGCGCATGCGGACCGCCTGCGCGCAAGCCGCAGCCTGTACGAATTCGACAACGCCTATACCGCGCCGGTGCACGGCTTCCGCAATACGGAGGACTACTGGCGTCGCGCGTCGGGCAAGCCCTGGCTCGGCGGCGTGCGCGTGCCTCACCTCGTGCTCAATGCGAAGAACGATCCCTTCGTGCCGGCCGACAGCCTGCCTCATCCGTCCGGGGTCTCGCGCGACGTCCAGCTCGAGCAGCCGGCCGAAGGCGGACACATCGGCTTCGCGCGCGGGTGGCTGCCTGGCCGGCTCGACTTCCTGCCGCACCGACTGCACGAGTTCTTCACGCGCGGCGGTTGAACCTTGCGCCGTGGCGCATGTGCTCGATTCTCGGGTCGCTGGCCGCCACGCCGTTGTTTCGCGGGCCGACTTCGCGGTTGATGTGCACGACCGCGACCTTGCCTATGCTTCGGCCCATGGACGACACCGTCATAGCCGCGCTCGCCAAGTGGCCGGATGTGCCCGCCGTATTCGGCTGGCTCTCGCTGACGGCACGCGGGCAGTGGCGGCTGCGGGGCGAATCGATCGGCAATGCGGCGATCTGCGAGTTCATCGGTCGCAACTATGCCGGCGATGAACGTGGTCGCTGGTACTTCCAGAACGGGCCGCAGCGGGTCTTTGTCGAACTCGAGGCAACGCCATGGATCTATCGGCTTGGATCGCCCATCTCCATCCTGACCCATACGGGCCGCGTTGCGACGAGTTGCCACGGCGCTGTACTGCTCGATGACGGTCGGCTTCTGTTGAACACCGACGTCGGGCCCGGACTCGTGGACGACCGTGATGTCGCGCCGTTCCTGCAGGCACTCACGGATACCGCGGGGCACCCGCTCGCTGCGCCTGACGTCGAGCGATGGCTGGATGGCGCGTGCGAGGCAATGATTGTTCCGCAACGGCTGGGGCTCGGGGGCGTGCCTTGCAGCATCGAGCGCGGGTCGCTGACGGGGTCGGCGCTGCGCTGTGGCTTCAATCCCCGGCCGGAGCCCTGAACGGATGGCAAGGCAATCGCTTGCGTGCCGGTCTCCATTGCCAATGGTTAGTCCGGAGGGCTGACGCAATCTCGCTTTAGGCTTGATATGTTTTCATCTCGTTTTCGTCTCACCATAGACCCGGGAAGTGAACCGAACGGGTCGCGATATGGCGCGAACGGGACTGCGGAGGAGGAGCAGGCATGGAACTGGGAGCGCGCGGTTGCATCCGCCGGCTGGGTCCCCGGGCACTGTTGCAGGACATAGCGGGTCGCAGGACCAACTTGTTTTGGCGTGGCTGTGCCGCCGTATGCGTCGTCATCGCGTGGCAGGTCGCCGCACAGGTCCCGTCCCCACCAAAGGTCGATGAATTTGTTCGCGAGCCCGAGTTCTCGCGGCCGGCGCTGTCTCCCGATGGTCGTCTGATCGCCGCTCTGGTTCTGGGTCAAGGCGGACGGAAGCAGCTCGCCGTGATCGATCCGACCGAGCTGACCAAGGGACGCATTGCCGCCGTGTTTGCCGACGCGGATATCGATGGCTTCCAGTGGATCAGCGACCGTCGCCTCGTGTTTCATGCGACCGACCTCAGCTCGGGCGGCGGCAGTCAGTTGGCACCCGGATTGTTTGCTGTTGACGCCGATGGTTCGGGCTTCCGGCAACTGGTCGATAGAAACTGGCGCGGCATCGTCACGGGGGGTCGCAAAGCTGGCGACCGCACGCTGCCTTGGTATACGTACCTGCTGGGTCCGTCGCAAGACCGCAACTCCGACGACGTTTATGTTTTCCAGATTCCTTGGGATCCGACCCGACATCGGCCGGGTGACGAGGCACCGGACTCGATCCTGCTGCGGTTGAACACGCGGACCGGTGAATCGGAGAACCTTTCTCGCGGTGCGCCGCCCGGCACGGGCACGTGGCTGGTGGACGAGCAGGGCACTGCGCGAGTGCGGGTCATCTCGCGCAAGGGCCAGGTCACTGTGCATTATCGGGACGCCAAGGCGGACCAGTGGCGCGTCCTGACCGAGTTTCCGTCGTTGGGTGGAGACGGCTTCGTCCCCGTGCGTGTTCGGCGCGATGGCACGATCCTCGTCAGCTCGAACAACGGGCGGGATACGCGCGCGCTTTACGTGTATGACCCGACCGCTAGGCGCATCGACCCGCAGGCCGTCGTTGCGGTAGACGGTTTCGACTTTGACGGTATCCCGGTCTGGGAGAGCGGCAGTGATCGACTGCTCGGCGTGCATGTCAACGCTGACGGTGCGGGCACGGTCTGGCTCGACCCACGCATGAAGGAGATTCAAAAGCTGATCGACACCGCGATGCCCGGGCTGGTGAACCGAATCGCAGTGCCGTTGCGCCCGGCGACGGCCACGATGCTGGTCACTTCGTTTTCCGATGCGCAGTCGCCCGTCTACTCGATCTACAACGCGGAGACTCGGACGCTGACCCGCGTTGCGCGCGCGCGCCCCGGTCTTGATCCGAAACTCATGGGCCAAACGGACTTCGTGCGTATCAAGGCGCGCGATGGGCTCGATATGCCGCTGTACTACACGCGACCGACCGCGGCAGCAGGCAAGGCGAACCTGCCGACGGTGGTTCTGCTGCACGGGGGGCCGTGGATTCGCGGCAGAAGTTGGCAGTGGGATGGCGAGGCGCAACTGCTTGCCAGTCGCGGTTACCTCGTTCTCGAGCCGGAATTCCGCGGCAGTACGGGCTATGGTTTCAAGCACTTCCAGGCGGGCTGGCGGCAGTGGGGACTGGCGATGCAGGACGACGTGGTCGATGCCGTGCAGTGGGCCGTAGCCAAGGGTCTCGCCGATCCAAAGCGCGTGTGTGTGGCCGGAGCGAGTTACGGCGGATACGCGACGCTGATGGCGCTGGCGCGCGATCCGGGAACTTTCAAGTGCGGCATTGCCTGGGCCGGCGTGACCGACATCGAACTGCTCTTTACGGCAAACTGGACGGACATGACAGAGAGCGCACGGCGCTACGGTTTGCGCACACTGATCGGCGACCCCGACAAGGACGCCGAGCGCCTGCGAGCCACATCACCACTGGCCAACGCGTCCAAGATCGGCCAGCCTTTGCTGCTGGCCTACGGCGGCGCGGACCTGCGGGTTCCGATCGAGCACGGTCGCGGCTTTCGCGACGCGGTCACGAAGACCAATCCGAACGTCGAGTGGGTTGTCTACGGCGACGAGGGCCACGGCTGGACCAAGCTCGACACCCGCGTGGACTTCTGGAACCGGGTGGAAAAGTTCCTTGCAATGCACCTGGGCCAGGCGGCAGTGAAGCAGTAGTCCCGCGGGAGCAAAGACCGGTCAGTCGAACACCGGCGACTCGACGCCGAGGATCTTGTGCAGCTTCGGGCTGGTCGTCGTGTATTGCAGGTGAACCTTGCGCGTGGGAAAGATGTACTTGGTCGCGCCGAAGGCCGCGAGCGCGGCTTCGTGGAAGCCGGACAGGATCAGCTTCTTCTTGCCCGGATAAAGGTTGATGTCGCCCACCGCAAAGATGCCCGGCACGTTGGTCTCGAACTTCTCGGTATCGACCACGATCTGCTTGCGCTCAAGGTCGAGGCCCCAGTCGGCGATCGGTCCGAGCTTGGGTGACAGTCCGAAGAACACCAGCAGCGCGTCGAGCGGCACGCGGCGCGTGAGTCCGTCGAGCGAGGTGACGCGAAGTTCGGTCATGCGTCCGGACGCTTCCTCGAAGCCGGTGATCTGGCCGACGAGGAATTGCATCTCGTGACGCTCGCACATGTCCTTCATCCGGGCGACCGACGCCGGAGCGGCGCGGAAGCCGTCGCGCCGGTGCACGAGGACGACGCTCTCGGCCTTGCCCGCGAGGTCGATCGCCCAGTCGAGCGCCGAGTCACCGCCGCCGGCGATGACGAGGTTCTTGCCCTGAAACTGTGCCGGATCCTTGACGCGGTAGTGCAATTGCGAGCCGAGGAACCGCTCGATGTCGGGCACCTTCAGCGTGCGTGGTTGGAACGAACCGACGCCGGCCGCGACGATCACGACCTTGGTGAGAAAGCGCGTGCCCTTGATGGTCTCGACGAAGAAGCGCCCGTCGTCCTGCTTCTGCACGACGCTGACTTCCTGCCCCAGATGAAACGTTGCGCCGAACGGTTCGATTTGCTTGAGCAGGCTGTCCGTGAGTTCCTTGCCGGTGCAAACCGGGACTGCCGGGATGTCGTAGATCGGCTTGTCCGGATACAGCTCGATGCACTGGCCGCCGACGTCCTTGAGCGAGTCGATGACGTGAGACTTGATTTCCAGCAGGCCGAGTTCGAACACCTGGAACAGTCCGACCGGGCCGGCACCGACGATCACTGCATCGGTTTCGATGGCGCCGGTCGTATCAAGGGGAATGCTCAGTGGCTGGTTTTCGGTGGGCGACAGTGAGTTCATCGTGACGTACATCCATTGCCGGCGCGATCGGCAGGTCCATCGGACCAGGCGGGTCGGTCGCGGCGCGCAATTGTACGGATTCCCGGGAGAGGGCCGACCGCCGGGAGTCGCACCGGCAGGTCGCCAGGACTAACCGCCGTTCAGCGCGACTTCCGACCCTCGGGCGGGGCGCCGCGTCCGCTTTCGCGGGCCGCATCCTGCTCGCGCTTTATTTCGGTCTGCAGCTCGCGCACGCGCGCGTCGATCTCCGACATCGTGTAGAAATCCCCGTCGTTTGCGCGCCGGGCCTGCTCCAGTTGTTGCAGCGCTGCCGGCTTGACCCCGAGCAGCGCATACATCTCACCCATCGCCTGGTGGTGCAGGGACTTCTTGCCCAGCGATTCATAGCTGCGGCCCAGCAGCGCGTAGTACCCCGCCTGCGTGCGCGTGATCGCCACCTGGTTGCGCAGAACATCGATCGCCTGCTGGTGCTGGTTCGACTTGTTCAGCAGATCGATGTAGTGGGCAACGGCGACCGTCGACAGCGGATAGCGCGCGGCAGTGTCGCGCGCCATTTCGAGCGCTTCCTTGCGCTCGGCATCCGACTTGGCCGCGGCGAAGCGCGTTTCAGAGACGAGCTTGTCGAGAATGGCCGATGACGCCGTGGTTGCGCGCCGTGCAGCGAGCGCGTTTTCCATCGCCAGGTCCGGCATGTTGAGCTTGAGCGCAGCGAATCCCGCGCCATAGCGGGCCGCCGCCTCCGAGGCCGCCGTGCGATTCTTCAGCTGGCTTTGAAAATAGTCGAGCTGGTCCCGCCAGCCCTGCACGCTGGTCTCCTGCAGCACGCGCAGTCGGGCGCGAATCAGTTGGAAATCAATTGGATCGGGGCGCTGCTTGAACTGCAGCGTGCGCGAACGGTTCTGCATATCGGAGATCCGCTCGACGGTCAGCGGGTGCGTGCGCAGATACGCAGGTGCAGTGCCTTCGTACAGACGCGAGCCCTGTTGCAATCGTCCGAAGAACTGCTCGATGCCGCGGCCGTCGAAGCCGGCATTCACCAGCGTGACGAAGCCGACCCGGTCGGCCTCGCGTTCGGCCTCGCGCGAGAAGTTGAGCTGCTGCTGCAGAGCCGCCGCCTGGCCGCCCATGATGGCCGCCTGGGCCAGGTCGCCGCCGGAATTTCCGCCCGCGCGCGAGGCAAGTATCGCCAGCAGCAGCGCGCCGATCTGGATCGCCAGCGAGTCCTTCTGATTTCCGAGCATGCGGGCAATGTGTCGCTGCGAAACGTGCCCGATTTCGTGCGAGAGCACGCCGGCCAGCTCGGACTCGTTCTGCGCGGCAATGACCAGGCCGCTGTGGACACCGATGAAGCCGCCGGGCAGCGCGAATGCATTGAGCATCGGATCGCGCACCAGGAAGAACGAGAAGTCCAGCGTGCGTGCCGCGCTGACAGACACGAGCTGATAGCCGAGGTGGTTGATGTACTCCGATGCTTCGACATCGGGCAGATAGGCCGGGTCACGCCGGATCTGCTGCATGATCTGCTCGCCGATCTTGCGTTCGAGGCTGGGTGGCAGCTCCTCGCTGCCGGCCTCGCCCAGGGTCGGCAGGTCAACCGCCTGCGCGTGCACCGGCAGCGTCACCGGAGCGCACAGCGTGAAGGCAACGAGCAGGACGACGCCGCGGCGAAGGGCGTGCTGGATCGAGGTCAAGGCGGAAACTCGAGGCGCAATGGTGCCCTCGACCTCCGTGTGGTCAGGCAATGTCACTTCAGTTCAGGGGGAGCCACGAAGGGGCTCACGGACGGTCCCATATCGTCCGTATGATAGCCAGTCGGGTGTTTCGTTCCCCACTGGAAGTGTTGCTGCTGAGTTGCTGACATATGAAGCCATTGACGCACTTTGACGCCGCCGGACAGGCCCATATGGTCGACGTGGGCGACAAGCCCGCGACCCATCGTACGGCCGTGGCGACCGGGCGCATCTCGATGCAGCCGGCGACACTGGCTTTGGTGCAGGCGGGCAATGCAAAGAAGGGCGACGTGCTGGGGGTGGCTCGCATCGCTGCGATCCAGGCCGCCAAGCGCACGTCGGAACTGATTCCGCTGTGCCATCCGATCGCGATCACGCGTATCGCCGTGGATTTCGAGGTGGTCACCAGCGCGCACGCCATCGAGTGCACGGCGCGCGTTGAAACGCACGGCCCGACCGGTGTCGAGATGGAAGCGCTGACAGCGGTGCAGGTCGGCCTGCTGACGATCTATGACATGTGCAAGGCAGCCGATCGCGGCATGATCATCGGCGATGTCCGCCTGCTTGAAAAACACGGCGGCCGCTCGGGCAGTTTCGTCGCCGATCCGACCTGATGCGGTTCTTCACCGCGCAGGATGTCCATGCAGCACTCGATCTCGATCGACTGGCCGATGCAATCGCCGCCGCCCTGGCCGCGGCGCCGGTCGCGCCGCTGCGTCATGCCCATGCGCTGAACGACACCGACTCGTTGCTGCTGATGCCGGCGTGGTCCGCGCAAGCACTCGGTGTGAAGCTGGTGACGGTCATGCCCGGCAATCGCGCCCTGGGAGCGGCGACGGTGAATGCCATTTACGTCTTGTTCGATCGCGCGACCGGCTCCGCGGCGGCTGTGATCGACGGCGAGGCGTTGACGCTGCGACGCACGGCGGCGACATCGCTGCTTGCAGCGCGCCACTTGGCGCGGTCCGACGCGCGCAACGCGCTGATCATCGGCACTGGCACGCTGGCCCCGTACATGGCGCATGCGCATGCGCGGGCGTGCCGGCTCGAGCGTCTGTGGATCTGGGGCCGGCGCGGGGAGGGCGCGCAGTCCCTGGCGCAGCGACTGCGCGACGAGGGACTGCCGGCGCAGGCCGTCGAGGACCTGGAGGTGGCGGTTCGCGGCGCCGATGTGATCAGTTGTGCAACGACCTCGACTCAGCCGATCGTGCGGGGCGCCTGGATTGCCCCCGGGACTCACCTTGACCTCGTGGGCGGATTCCGCCGCGGCATGCGAGAGGCCGACGACGAAGCGATCGCGCGAGCGCGCATCGTCGTCGATACCTACGCCGGGGCGCTGGCCGAAGCAGCGGACATCGTCGAGCCACTGGAACGTGGTGTCATCCAACGCGAGGCAATCGTCGCCCAACTCGCCGAACTCGTCAGTGGCGCGCGCGCCGGTCGGACTGACGCGAAAGAGATCACGCTCTTCAAGTCGGTCGGCACCGCCATCGCCGATCTGGCGGCGGCGCAGCTGCTGCTGGAACGGTCGGGCTAGTGCGGCTCGTCGCAGTGCGATGGGTGGCGTGCCTTTCTGTTTCGGCGGAGCGCGCGGCCGCTCCGGAGCGCAGCCGACTAATCATTGTTGAGCGGCTCGCGCAGCGAGCCGTGCCACTCCGAGTGCACGTGCGATCGGCAAAGCCGGTCGCGTACATGAGGAGTGCTAGCTGCTCAGCATCTCGCGCGCATGTTTGCGCGTCGTTTCGGTGATCTCCTGGCCGCCGAGCATGCGCGCCAGTTCCTCGACGCGAGCGCGCCGCTCCAGCTGAGCCATTTGCGATACGGGCCGCTGGTCTGCCGTGAGCTCCTTGGTGACCGCGTAGTGCTGGTCACCGCGCGCCGCCACCTGCGGCAGGTGGGTCACGCACAGCACCTGGCGACTCTGTCCCAGCTGCTTGAGCAGGCGACCGACGGTTTCAGCGACTGCGCCTCCGATGCCGGCGTCGACTTCGTCGAAGATCAGGGTCGGCACCGGCGTTGCCGTCGCCGCGATGACGGCAATCGCAAGCGAGATGCGCGCCAGCTCACCGCCCGAGGCAACGCGTGCCAGGGGCTTCACGGTTACGCCGGCATGGGCGGCGACCAGGAATTCCGCCTTCTCGTTTCCATGCGCCGAAGGGCCGGATTCGACCAGCTGCACCTCCAATCGACCGCCGGCCATGGCCAGATCCTGCATGGCGCGGCTGACTTCGGTCGACATCCGGCGAGCGGCCGCGGTCCGCGCCTTCGAGAGTTTCGCTGCGGCCGCGTCATAGCGTTGCCGTGCAGCGGATTCGCGTCCGCGCAGCGCATCGAGATCGCCCGCGGCCGACAGCGCGGCCAGCTTGTCGCGAGCTTCGGCGAGCAGCGCGGCCAGGGCTTCGGGCGCCACACGAAAGCGGCGCGCGGCGCCGTGCAATGCCGCGACGCGCGCTTCGATGTCGGCCAGACGCGACGCATCGAGGTCGGACCGGTCCGCATAACGCCGCAACGTGCTGACCGCTTCCTCGAGCTGCACCTGGGCGCCGTCGATCAGATCGACCACCGGCTTCAATCGCTCGTCATAGGTGGCGAGCTGCGTCAGGCGGCTGCCGGTCTGTAGCGACCTGGGTCAGCGCCGCGGCATCGGCTTCGCTCAGGGCATCGACCGCAGCGCGAGCGCCCTCCAGCAGGCCCGCGGCATGCGAGAGGCGCTTGTGCTCGGATTCGACGCGCTCCCACTCGCCGGGCTCGGGCGCGAGAGAGCCGAGTTCCTCCACCAGCCAGCGCAGGCGGTCCTGTTCCGCGGTTGCGCTCGCGGCCATCGCTTCCGCCTGCTCGCGTTCACGCTGCACGCGCTTCCACTCGGCATGGGCTGCAGCAACGGCGCCGCGCACCTCGCCAAGGGCTCCGTGCTCGTCCAGCAGATCGAGCTGGGAGGCCGGGCGCAGCAGGGACTGGTGCGCATGCTGGCCGTGCACGTCGACCAGTTGTTCGCCCAGTTCGCGCAACTGTGCGAGTGTGACGGAGGCGCCGTTGACGAAGGCGCGGCTGCGGCCGTTCGCGTCGATCGTGCGCCGAAGCAGCAGCAATCCGGCATCGTCGCCACCCAGCTCGTTGTCGGCGAGCCAGCGCGTGACGCCGGGGCTGGGCCGGAACTCGGCCGCGATATCGGCTCGCGTGGCACCCTCACGCACCACGTCCGCATCGCCGCGCTCACCCAACGCCAGCAGCAGCGCGTCGATCAGGATCGACTTGCCGGCGCCGGTCTCGCCGGTCAGGACCGTGAAGCCGGGCGCGAACTCGAGTTCGAGCTCGTCGACGATCACGAAGTGGCGGATCGAGAGCGAGACCAGCATGCTCGGACGTCAGGCAGTGCTCATCCGCGCGAGTGCGACTCGCTCGGCATCACGCTCCAGTGCAGTTTCTGGCGCAGGGTGGCGAAGAAGTTGTAGCCGATCGGATGCAGCAGCGTGACCAGGTCGTGGCTGCGGCGAGCACGCACGATGTCGCCCGGGACCAGGCTCGAGTAGGCCTGCATGTCGAAGTGCGCGCTCGCGTCGCGAACATCGGTGATCTCGATTTCGACGACGGCGTCATCCGGCAGCACGATGGGCCGGTTCGACAGCGTCTGCGGCGCAACCGGCACCAGCAGCAGCCCTGCCAGGCTGGGATACAGGATCGGACCGTCGGCCGACAGCGCGTAGGCGGTCGAACCGGTCGGCGTGGCGAGGATCACGCCATCGGCGCGCTGGTTGTACATCGTGACGCCGTCCACCCGCACCGTGTACTCGACCATGCCGCCGGTCACGCCGCGCGACACGACGACATCGTTCACCGCCATCGCGTGGTACGCCACTTTCCCGGCGCGGCGCACTTCGGCATCGAGTACGAGCCGGCGGTCGGTTTCGTAGCGGCCGCCCAGCATCGCCGGCAGCGTCTCGGCCATCTGGTCCAGCGCGATGTCGGTCATGAACCCGAGCCGGCCATGATTGATGCCGATCAGCGGCACCCGGAACGGCGCCAGTTCGCGCGCGATGCCGAGCATCGTGCCGTCGCCACCGAGGACGACCGCAACATCCGCCTGCTTGCCGATCGCATGGACGGTCTGGCGCTCGACCCCGTCGAGTCCGACCTGCTCGGCCGTGGCCAGGTCGAAGAGCACCCGCGCGCCGGCGGCTTCCACGGCTCGTGCAATGGCGAGCAGCGGCTCGCGGATGTTCTCCGCGCGCGGCTTCCCAAAGATGGCGACATTCCGAAAGGCCTGGGACATGATTCGATTATGCAGGACACTGTCCAACCCTATGGATGACCGTTCGGCCCTTTGCAGCCGGGACAACCGCCGTAGAATTTCCCCATGCTGGATGAACGCGCCCGCACGCTGCTCAAGACCCTGATCGAGCACTACGTCACCGACGGCCAACCGGTCGGTTCGCGCGCGTTGTCGCGCCTGTCGGGCCTGGAACTGTCGCCGGCGACGATCCGCAATGTCATGGCGGATCTCGAGGACCTGGGCTTCGTCGCAAGTCCCCACACCTCGGCCGGACGGATTCCGACGCCGCGCGGCTATCGCTTCTTCGTCGACACGCTGCTGACGCTGAAGCCGCTCGAAGAGCATCAGGCCAACATCATCGAAGGTCAGTTGCGTGGCGGCGATCCGCAGCGTTCGATGCAGACCGCGGCGCAACTCCTGTCCAGTCTTTCGCAGTTCGCCGGCGTGGTGCTGACGCCGCGCCGCTCGCCATCGTTCAAGCAACTCGAGTTCGTGCGCCTGTCGGACCGGCGCGTTCTGCTGATCATCGTCACGCCCGAAGGCGACGTGCAGAACCGCGTGCTGCTGACACAGACGGCGTTTACGCAGTCGCAACTGACCGAGGCTGCGAACATGCTGAACGAACACTTCGCCGGGCTGAGTTTCAACCAGGCACGTGCCCGACTGCACACCGAGCTGCGGCAGCTCTCCGAGGACATTTCGGCGTTGATGGAGGCTGCGGTGCAGGCAGGCAGCGAGGCAGAGGCCGAAGCGGAATCCGATCCGGTCGTGGTGTCCGGCGAGCGCAACCTGCTCGGGATCAGTGACCTCGCGACCGATGTCGAAACGCTGCGGCGTCTGTTCGATCTGTTCGAGCACAAGACCCGCCTGATCCACCTGCTCGACACATCGATCGGCGCGCAGGGCGTACAGATCTATATCGGAGGCGAATCGCAGCTGGTGCCGATGGATGAGATGAGTATGGTGGTCGCACCCTACGCGGTGGACGGCCAGGTGGTCGGTACGCTCGGCGTCGTCGGTCCGACCCGCATGGCCTACGAACGCGTGATCCCGATCGTCGACATCACCGCCCGGCTGCTGTCGAACGCACTCTCGCAGGGTTGAGCCGGTAGCCGCGCGCGAGTCCCTGGCGCTGCGCGGGCGGTGCTACAGGGGTAGTCCGCGGCCGCTGGGCTGCTTCCAAAGGGGTAGCCCGATCTACCTCGGCCCGACGGCATTGTCGCGCATCAAGTCCCTGGCGCCGACGGCCTCCGACACTCGCCGCACGAACCACATCGGAGGATGCTCGATGAATTACGCAGACCAGACCGTGGCGGAGATTGCCACCTCGCTACCGGGCGCAACCGCGGTGTTCCGCGCCCACCGCATCGACTACTGCTGTGGCGGCGCGAGTCCGCTCGCTGAAGCCGCCGCGGCACGCGCGGTGCCGCTCGAGCAGATCGAGGCCGAACTTGCGCGGCTCTCGCCGGACGTCCCGAGCGAGGCGCCGATGGAAACGAACGCCCTGATCGGGCACATCCTCGCGCGCTACCACGACACGCACCGGCGCGAACTGCCGGAACTGCTACGGCTGGCTGCGCGAGTCGAGCAGCGTCACGCCGGCCATGCTCAGGTACCGGCCGGACTGCAAGCGCATCTGGAGGAACTCGCGACTGCGCTCGACGAGCACATGGTGAAGGAAGAGCAGATCCTGTTCCCGCTGATGATGCAGGGTGGGCATCCGGTGATCGCTTCGCCGATCTCGCGCATGCGTTTCGAACACGACGAGCACGGTGAACGCCTGGCGCGGCTCGAGGCCCTCACGCACGGCCTGGAAGTGCCCGAGGACGCCTGTCCGACGTGGCGCGCGCTTTACACCGGCCTGCGCAAGCTGGTCGATGACGTGCACGACCACGTGCATCTGGAAAACAACGTGCTCTTTCCGCGTTTCGCCTGAGCGCACTGCGGCACTTCCGTTGGGAGCAGCGCACAAAACGCCGCGTGGCGAGGGGGAGTGTCGTGCCGTTGAGATTCGGCGGAGCGCGCGGCCGCTCCGGAGCGCAGCCGACTAACTCAGTCTTGAGCGCGCACGAAGTGCGCGTAACCGGCGCGAGTGCACGTGCGACCCGCGCAGCGGGTCGCGTACACGAGCGACGCCCTACCGAAACTTCACCCGGCTTGCGGTCAGCAGGCCGCCGGTGATCGTGCCGTCGACTTCGACGTCGGTGCCATTGCGGATATCGGCCAGCGTGCGGTTGCCCGGGACGATCTGCGGATTGCCCGCGACGCTGACTCGCTGCGAGCCGACCAGGAACTCGGGCGACGTGGGTGACGCCCGGCCGCTGACCAGTCCGCGCACCGACGCGGAGCCGGCGGCCGATGCCTTGATGTCGACACTGTTTGCAAACAACTGCCCGTTGAGCCTGACGGCCTCGATCGAGACACTGGCGCCGTTCTGCAGGTCCGCCAAGGTGGCCGGGGCCGAGTTCTTGCGGTAGATCGTCGTCGTCGTCAGCATCACGGCGGAGCCGTTGACGACCACCGACGTCGGCTGCACGTTGCTCGCAATGCCGTCGATCGCCACGGTCGGTGGATCCTGCGCGTTGTCCATGAACTGGATATCGTCGGCGACGAAGTTGATCCCGTCATACGTGCCATCGACCTTGACGCTGCGGCCGGCGGCGATATCGGTGACCGCGCCCTTGCGGAAGCGGGTTGTCGTAGTGGTCTTGAAGTCGAACGGCAGTGAGGCCAGGCGGAAGGTGCGAGTGCCGTCATTGGCGATCGTGACGGGTGCAGCGATGGTCCCGAACAGCACGCGCGCGATGCCGGTCGGCGGTAACTGGAACTCCAGTCGTGCAACTTCGACGATGCCATTGACCATCGGCCCTTCAGCCTTGACCAACACGCCGTCGCCGAGATTGCTCGCGTCACCGCGGACATACGTGGTCTGCGCGCTGACGCGTGCTGCCGCATTGCGAACGCGGAACGCGGTGCCGGCATCGACAAAGGCGGTGACGGGGCCGCTGAGTTCAACCTGCGCGGCGGCCGACACGGACAGGAACTCGATGCGCGTCGCGCGCAGCACATTCGAGCCAACGGTTCCGCTGGCGCGTACCGACCTCCCGTTGCGCAAATCCGCGGCCGCGCCGCCTACAAACTGCGCGCTGCTCGCGTCGACGGCGATGCCGCCGATGCGAAGGTTGGCGGTACTCTGGAAGTCGGTGATCACCCCGTCGATCGTGAGCGCCGCATTGTTCGGCACCGCGAAACCGCCGATGCGTACGACGCGTGCCACCAGTTCGCCATTGGCGAGGGCCAGGTCGGTCCACACCGCGATCCGCTGCCCGTTGGCCAGGACCTGTCCGGCAGGGACGATGGCCGCTTGCGTTGCACGGACCGTCAGGGCGCCGATGCGGAAGGCACCGTTCGCCAGGTCGCTCACGGTGCCGGCCACGCGCAGGACGCCACTTGCCGTGCGCAGTTCGATGCGGGTCGCCCGGATTTCGCCTGCCATGTTGCGCTGACCGTGGACCTCGACGATCGCACCCGGCGCGAGATCCGACAGTGCGCTGATGCCATCGAACGCCGTCGGCGTGGCCGGGTCGGCATTAACGAGCACGGTCTGCCCGAGCACCAGAAGGCCGGTCGCAGACACGGACGTCACCGGACCGATCACCTCCGCAGCCACGGTCGCCTGGGAGATCCGGTTCGACAGGTGCTCGAACTGGATCTGCATGCCGAGCCGGATCGAGTCGACACTCACGGCCGTGGGCTGGTCCGGGCGCTCGTCGATCCGGAACTGAGCCGCAGTCTCGTCGAAGTGCTGGCCGTTGATGACCAGGCTGCCAAAGCCGTCGACCGTGCCGACGCCGACCGTGACCGGCGCGCCGCTGCCACCGCTGCCGATGCGCGCAACCATTTCGCCGCCGCCACCGCATCCGGCCAACCCGAAGGCCGCCATCCATGTGAGGAGGAGTCTCAGTGTTCTCATGCGCGTGCCTTCGTGAATACGACCGCGGTCGGCGCCGTTGGTGCGATCCGATGGGTTCATGAGTTCGCGTCCTTCGCGTCATCGAGCGGAAGGTCCTGCGGACCGGACAGCGGGTTGGCCGCCTCCGAGTAGAAGTAGGTGCCGAACCGCATCCGCATCGCCTGCGATCCTGGCGGGCCTTGTGCATCGATTTGAGCGCGTTCGTTCGCCAGCGCAAACATCCGGCGCAATGCCGACTCCCAGATGCGGCGCGCGAGCCGCTGCAACTCCATCACGGATTCCGCAGACAGTTCGTCGGCGTACAGGCTCTGTTCCAGGAACGGCCCGGGAGCCCCTTCCTGGGCTGCACGCAGGTTGACCGCGGCCGCGGCAACGTGATCGGACAGGTTGGTGCGGACATAGCCCAGCGTCTTGGCGAAATCTTCGCGCGGAACATACGTACTTGATCGCAGCCGAACACTCTCGGCCTGCACTTCAGCCAGGCCGAGGCGGACGAGTTCGTCGAGGATCGACCGCGGGTGAAAGTCGCGCGAGATCGACTGGGCGAGTTGCTCGAACGAGGCCTCGTCCGGGGTGCGACTGCGCATCGGCAGCACCTTCGGCAGGCCGTCGACATCGATGTAGTTCGGGTCGTTGGTCCAGCGAGTGAACACTTCGTCGGGAAGCGACTGCATCCGGTCGAAGCTGCGTGCCTTGAGTACCCCGTCGGACGTCAGCGCGCGCACGTCCTTGCGATGTATCCCGGACAGCAGGCTGACGGCGGAGTCCGTGACACGCTTGTTGTTGCGTTCCAGCTCCGTGTGCGCGGCCCGCAGAAAGCTCGACTTCAACGCGGCCGTGAACTGGGGATAGGTCACGCCACTGGCAACCAGCAGTTGCACCAGCGGGGCGAGCAGGGCGGCGCTCTCATCGAGCAGGGCGTCGGCGGGGGACGGGATTCCGGGTTTGTCTGTGTTCACGCAATGACTTCTGCAGATTGATATGAAACCGGGTCCCCGGCGTGGGATTATTTCCCTCGCTCCCCATGCTTGCGACAGGCCGCGGGTCCCACCCCTCGCGGCTTCTCGGTAAACCACCCGGATGAGCGCTCATCCGGACCCCGAAGTTCGGGCCCCTAGAATGCGGCGCTTGGCGGTCCGCGGGATCGCATCAAAAGGCCCCGAAAACATGCCTTTTTTGCCCGAACCCCCCTTCCAGCACGGAACGCCGGACCGAACGGCGGTCCTGCTGGTCAATCTGGGCACGCCGGCGGCGCCAGCGCCCGGGGCGGTGCGGAGCTATCTGCGGGAGTTCCTGTCCGATCCACGGGTCGTCGAGATCCCGCGGCTGCTGTGGTGGCCCATCTTGCACGGCGTGATCCTGCGGTTGCGGCCGCGCAAGTCCGCGGCGAAGTACGCATCGATCTGGACTGACGCGGGATCGCCGCTGCTGGTGCACTCCAAGCAGCAGGCGGTGCTGCTCAGGGGTTATCTCGGCGACCGCGGGATCGACGCCGAGGTCGTGCTGGCCATGCGCTATGGCGACCCGTCGATCGGGTCGGCCCTGCGAACCCTGGCGGAAAGCCGGACCGAGCGCGTTCTGATAGTGCCCATGTACCCGCAGTACTCGGCCACCACAACCGCTTCCGTACTCGATGCGGTCTTCGAGGTGCTGCAGCGAACCCGCAACGTGCCCGAGGTGCGCTGGGTCAAGCATTTTCACGATCACCCGGGCTACATCGCCGCATTGCGCCAGTCGGTGCTGGACCATTGGCAGCGTCACGGCCGCGCGCAGGACCGCGGCGGCAAGCTGGTCATGAGCTTCCACGGGGTGCCCCGACGCACGCTCCTGCTTGGCGACCCCTATCACTGCGAGTGCCAGAAGACCGCACGGCTGCTGGCCGAATCGCTCGGGCTGACACCGGACCAGTACGTGGTGACCTTCCAGTCGCGCTTCGGTCGCGCCGAATGGCTGCAGCCTTACACCGCGCCGACGCTCGAGGACCTGGCGCGTGCCGGGGTGACCGATGTCGACGTGATCTGCCCGGGGTTCCCGGCCGATTGCCTCGAGACGCTGGAGGAGATCGCTATGGAAGGGCGCGACGCGTTCATCGCGGCCGGGGGCAAGGAATACCGCTACATCCCGTGCCTGAACGGCTCGCCGAGTTTCATCTCAGCGCTGGTCGACCTGTGTGCCGGACACATGCAAGGCTGGCCAGTGGGTCGGGGCGACCCTACAGCACGCGCGGCAGAAGCAGCGAAGGGCCGCGCGCGTGCACAGGCTCTGGGAGCCGACCGGTAGAGCGAGTGGAGCGAGGCCACGGTCCTTGAATACGTCGGCTCGTGCCGACCGGTCCGTCAGGACGGCTGCGGACGCAGCGACAGGGCGTTACCGTTGACCACGACAATGTCGCCGACTTTGAAGCCGGCGGCCAGCTGCTGGACCACACGGGTCGAGCCGTCGAGCATCTGGACTTCGACGTAGAAGACAGGCGAGGAATGCGCCGAGCGTCGCACCGCCATCACGGTGCCGCAGCTCGCACAGGCCGATGCCACGATCTGCGGCGGAATGGCCGGGGCCGGACGCGAGTTCGCGTTGATCAGCGCGATGATCGCAATCGCCGCCAGACCAAGAAGCGCAATCGGCGCCTGCGCTCCGAAGCTTTCGGCTGCCGGGCGCGTTGAATCCTGCTTGAGTGCCGTCATGCTCGTCATGAGAGGGGTGAGTCTCGTTGCCGTCTTTGTACTGATCGACGTGTGACGACGGAAGGTCATCCGATCCCACGTTACCGCGAGTGCGCTCGGCCGACCTCTCATCCAAAGCGATGAACGCGAGCGCGAAGCAGGCGCCGGACGGAGCCATGCGGCCGACGGCCGAGCGATGGCCCGGCTGGACTACGCAATGGCCGTGCCCTGGACGTCGCGCCGCAACGGCCGCAAGCGGGCCGGAAGGTGGCGGAAGGCAAGCCCGCACCTTGCAAGGGACTGGCAATCACAGCTGTGTCGCCACCCGCGCGCGGACGTGCGCAGGCCAAAACTTTGTCCCGGCTGCGGCTTGATTTCGCTGTGGTCGCCCACAGATCAGCTAAGTAGCTGAAATCAAAACAGAAAGCCTGGAGGAGCGATGCAATACCCGGATCCGGACGCGGCGATCGGTGCCACTGTCGCGGGGCAGGAGAACACGGACACCACCGAAGCGACGGCGCAGCCCTCGCTGGGTTCAGCCACCGTCACCGATGTCGAAAAGGAACTCGACACGGCGCTGGCCAAGGCCAACGAGAACTACGAGCTTTATCTGCGCGCGAAGGCCGATGCGGAGAATATCCGCCGGCGCGGAGTGGACGAGGTCGCCAAGGCCCACAAGTTTGCAATCGAGTCGTTCGCCGAGTCGCTCGTTCCGGTTGTCGACAGCCTTGAAAAGGCGCTCGAGGTCAAGGACACCACGGCACCGCAGATGCGGGAAGGCGTCGAACTGACGCTACGGCAGTTGCGTTCGGCATTCGAGAGAAATGCACTGGCCCAGATCGATCCGGTCGGGCAGAAGTTCGATCCGCACTTTCACCAGGCGATCTCGTCGGTGCCGGCCTCCGCCGAGCACGCGCCGAACCAGGTCGTGACCGTCCTGCAGAAGGGCTGGACCATTGCCGACCGCGTGCTGCGACCGGCGCTGGTGGTCATCGCGAAATGAATTCCGGCGTCAGGAGCGTTGAAACAACGGGGATGGCGCGCATATAGCGTGCAGTGAAGATCGCGTCGGCTGCGGGCCGGCGACAGACATCTGAGGGGAGCATTACATGGCAAAGATCATCGGAATCGACCTGGGCACCACCAACTCCGCCGTGGCGGTGATGGAGGGCGACCAGGTCAAGGTCATCGAGAACGCCGAGGGCACGCGCACGACGCCGTCGGTCATCGCCTACCTGGACGACGGCGAGATCCTCGTCGGCGCGCCGGCCAAGCGACAGGCCGTGACCAACGCGAAGAACACGCTGTATGCGGTCAAGCGGCTGATCGGCCGCAAGTTCGAGGACGCCGAAGTGCAGAAGGACATCAAGTTGATGCCCTTCGCGATCGTAAAGGCGCCCAATGGCGACGCCTGGGTGCGCGCGCAGGGCAAGGACCTTGCAGCCCAGCAGGTGTCGGCTGAAGTGCTGCGCAAGATGAAGAAGACTGCCGAGGACTACCTCGGCCACGAAGTCACCGAAGCGGTGATCACCGTGCCGGCGTACTTCAACGACTCGCAACGCCAGGCCACCAAGGACGCGGGCCGCATCGCCGGCCTCGAGGTCAAGCGCATCATCAACGAGCCGACCGCGGCCGCGCTCGCGTTCGGCATGGACAAGGCCGGCAAGGGCGACCGCAAGATCGCGGTCTATGACCTCGGCGGCGGCACGTTCGACATCTCGATCATCGAGATCGCCGATGTCGAAGGCGAGAAGCAGTTCGAAGTGCTGTCGACCAACGGTGACACGTTCCTCGGCGGCGAGGACTTCGACCAGCGCATCATCGATTACGTCGTGGCCGAGTTCAAGAAAGAGCAGGGCGCCGACCTTTCGAAGGACGTGCTTGCGCTGCAGCGACTGAAGGACGCGGCCGAGAAGGCCAAGATCGAACTGTCGTCGGCCACGCAGACCGAGATCAACCTGCCGTACATCACGGCCGATGCGTCAGGTCCGAAGCACCTGAACATCAAACTCACGCGCTCCAAGCTCGAGTCGCTGGTCGATGAGCTGATCCAGCGCACGATCGAGCCGGTCAAGACCGCGCTGAAGGACGCCGGAGTGAAGGTCACCGACATCCAGGACGTGATCCTGGTGGGTGGTCAGACGCGCATGCCGAAGGTACAGGAGGTTGTGAAAGACCTCTTTGGCAAGGAGCCGCGCAAGGACGTCAATCCCGACGAGGCGGTCGCCGTTGGCGCAGCGATCCAGGGCTCGGTGCTCGCCGGTGACAAGAAGGATGTGCTGCTGCTCGACGTCACTCCGCTGTCGCTCGGCATCGAAACGCTGGGTGGCGTGATGACGAAGATGATCCACAAGAACACCACCATCCCGACCAAGTTCGCGCAGACCTTCTCGACGGCCGAGGACAACCAGCCGGCGGTCACGATCAAGGTCTTCCAGGGTGAACGCGAGATGGCGGGCGGCAACAAGCTGCTCGGCGAGTTCAACCTGGAAGGCATTGCGCCGTCGGCGCGCGGCATGCCGCAGATCGAGGTCACGTTCGACATCGACGCCAACGGCATCCTGCACGTGAGCGCGAAGGACAAGGCGACCGGCAAGGAAAACAAGATCACGATCAAGGCGAACTCGGGCCTGACGGAAGACGAGATCCAGCGCATGGTGAAGGACGCCGAGGCCAACAAGGCCGAGGACCACAAGCGCTTCGAACTCGCGCAGACGCGCAACACGGCCGACGCTGCGGTGCACGAAGCACGCAAGGCAGCGACCGAGGCCGGCGACAAGGCCGGTGCCGCGACCAAGGAGCGTGTCGAGACCGCCGCCAAGGAACTCGAAGACGCGATCAAGGGCGACGACAAGTCGGTGATCGAGGCCAAGCTCAAGTCGCTGACCGAGGCGCATCAGCAGTTGATGGCGGCGGTGCAGGCGCAGGGCGCCCAGTCGGCTGAGGCCGGCGCGGCACCGGGCGGAGCGAAAGCCGAGGACGAAGGCGTCGTCGATGCCGAGTTCAAGGAAGTGAAGCGCGGCTAGGCCTGCGATCGCAGGTGTGAGCACCGGGCCTGTGCCCGGAACCGCCGGGTGCAGGCCGCAAAGCCGCACCCGGCTTTTGCGTTGAAGACGAGTACGAACAGACAATGAGCAAACGCGACTTCTACGAGATCCTCGGCGTGCCCAAGGGCGCGTCCGAAGCGGACATCAAGAAGGCCTATCGCAAGCTCGCGATGAAGTTCCACCCCGACCGCAACAAGGGCCGGAAAGACGCCGAGGCGCGCTTCAAGGAGGCCAAGGAGGCCTACGAGATGCTGTCCGACAAGGACAAGCGCGCGGCCTACGACCGCTTCGGACATGCCGGCGTCGATCCGTCGATGGCGGGTGCGGCGGCCGGCGGCGCGGGTCCGGGAGCAGGCGGTTTCGACTTCAACGAGGTGTTCCGCCAG
>CAVWFH010000030.1:0-32584 GCA_963754065.1 uncultured beta proteobacterium
ATGTACGGCGGAATCGATGCCGGCCCCTGCAGGTTGGCGAGCGAGATGCTCGTTACGCGGAACGTGTCTTCGACCAGTTCCCGGTCGGCGCGGGTCAGTCCCGGCACTTTCTCAAGGTCGCTTTCATTGCCGCGGCCGGCCAGCTTCAGGTCCAGCACGCCGAAGAATGACTGCAGCGAATCCTTGAGCTTGGCCTGCTTGAACTGCGACCAGCCATGCATGTAGAGCGCCCGCTCGTAGTACGGCGAGCCCTTGTCGCCCCGCACCGTCACCAGGTACGCGCCTCCGCTTTCGGATACTCGCGCAGCGCGAACATCAGTTCGCCACGACGGAATTGCGCTTCGTCGCGGTAGCGGGTCGTCGGATACAACAGCACCAGCTTGTCGAGCGTAGCGAGCGAGGTCTCCAGGTTGCCGCTCAGCTCGTAGGCGCGCGCCAGCTGGTAGAGCACGCGGTCGTTGCCGGAGTCGTTGGGGTAGGTCTTCAGGAATTCCTGGTAGCGGGTGATGGCTGCCTTGTAGTCGGCGGCGGACTCGTCGTCTCGCCGGTTGCCATGCGCGAGTCGACGAGGTCCATCTCCAGGTCGCCGAGACGGCGCAGCGCCTCCTGCCGTTGCGGCTCACGCGGCGACGCAGCCAGGAAGTCGCGATAGGCGCGCGCCGCGTCCTCTTCGTTGGCCTTCACGCCGGCATCTGGATTGACCGTCACCTGGCGCGACGCGAGCGACTTCAGCGTCGGCGGCTCTGGCGGTGTCCGCTTGAACGGACTCGAACAGGCCCCGAGCAGCAACACCGCGCTGATGGCGGTCGCACGCACGACAGCCAGACTAGTTCGCGGGCGCACGGCCACCCTCCCTTGCGAGGCTGGCGCGGTCGACGATCTGTGCCACTGCAAAGCGCGCCTGCGTCCCGTAAGCCGCCAGACGCTCCTTCTGCCGCAAGAGTTCCGCCACGGCGAGCTCCTGGACTGCAGCCTGCTGCTCCTGCGTGAGCGCCGCGACCGCGGAACCATCGTATCGACGCGCGCTGACAGCGCGTCGATACGGCCGGCAAATGCATCGAGACGTGCGGGCTCGTCACGTTGTGCCAGGACGAGTGCGGCGTCGCGCTGTTGCGCCTGAGCCAGGTTGCGCTCCAGTTCCTGTATGCCCTTTTTCGCATTCCACAGGCGCGCCGCGAACTGATCGCTCTGCTGCCACAGCAATGCGCCGGCCGTGCGCCGAGAGCGTTCACGCGCCTGCGCCAGTTCGGCCGGTGTGATCCCCGATTCCTTGCCAGCACTTTCCAGCACCTTACGCACGCGGTCGAGCCTTGTCTGCAGTTCGCGTTCGCGCGCCGTGGCGAAGGCCGCCGCGTCACCGTCGCGTTCGACGCGCTCCAGTTCGGCCTGCAGCGTCTCGAAGCGCTGCTCGAAGCCGGCGAGGTTCAATGCGCGCTCCTTCTCCTGAACCTGCGGCAAACGCTCCGCAAAGGCCTGGCGACGATTGGCGAGCATGTCGCGCAGCACTCCAAGGCTCTCCTGCCACTGCTGCAGGTTGCGGGAGAGGTAGAGCAGATCGCGGTAGTTCTTGAATGCTTCCTGGAAGGGATGCGTGGCCATCAGGGCGGCGAGGTGACCCCCCAGTGGCAGGTCCTGCCCCTCGGGCAGTTCGGAGATGCTCCAGAACCATCCCATCTCTTCGCCAGGATTGCTGGCCATCAATCCGTCCAGCAGCTTGCCGCTGCGGATTGCGGCAACGGATTGATCGAGGTTGGCGTTCTCGCGGTCGAACACGGCGATGGCATCCTGGTATAGATCGAGCGCCTGCGCATTCGCGCCCAGATCGGCGAATGCATATGGAACGGCCAGCTTGGCTTCGAGGACGGCCGCATCGCTTGGGTCGCGCGTGGCCAGTTCACTCCACGGCACCAGCGCCGACTTCATCTGGCCCTGGGCGGCAGCGGCCCAGCCGAAGCCGAGGAGCGCCTTGTTGGAGTACATCCCCGACAGTCGCACCCGTTCCAGATAGACACGTGCCGGCTCGCTTCGGCCTTCCTGCAGCGACGCGAAGCCGAGCGCGACATTCGCCTTATCTCGCAGGCTTCGGTACTCCTCGCTCGTGGCGGGCAGCTTGCCGACCTGGTCGAGCAACGTCGTACCGCGCGCCAGGTCACCGCTTCGTACCAGGGCCACGCCGAGGTTGTAGCGGACGTAGCTCGTTGCACCCGGACCCTTGGCGAGCACATCCAGCACCTTGATCGCCTCGGTGTACTTGCCTCGCGCCATCAGGACGTTGGCCTGCAGCAGGGCGCGGTCCTCTTCCAGTGCGCCCTGCAGCGGTTTGTCGATGCGTCCGAGTGCGTCCTCGGACTCCGCATACAGGCCTCGCTGATAGCGGATCTTGGCGAGGTAGTACCAGGCGCGATCGCGCACCGGCGGCGGCGCTCCGCGCTCGATCAGTTTGGCGAATACCTCGCCGGCTTCGCGGTGCATGCCGTACGACAGGAACAGCCCGCCGCGCAGGATCTCGGCTTCATCGTCGTGCGGCACCATGCGGCCGAGCTGTTGCGACGCCATCAGTCGCGTGACCGAGGTGAAGTAACGCCCCTGGTAGAAGTAGAACAGGCTGTCGCCGTAATGCGGAGACTCGACGCCGGCCGGCGGTGGCGGCGTCGAGTCGCTCCACGGCCACCAGTTCAGCCAGTTCGACATATCCATCCAGCTGAAGGGCAGCGAGGCTCCTGCCGGCTTGGACCCGACCGCAGCCTGCGCATGGACGGCCGACGCCATGCACGCGAACACGACGGCCAGCGCCGTGGCCTGCGCCCAGCGTCCTGTGAGTCGGCTCATCGGTCCCGTGCCCATCCCGCCGTCACTGCCAGACCTTGACCTCGAATTCCGGCTGCAGCTTGCCGGTGGAGTCCCTGATCTGAAGCTCGATGTACTTCGGATCGGCGCCCTTCTCGATCTGGATCGTGGCGCCTCGCCTGTAATCGCGGTCATGCGGCCCCTTACCCGTGAAGAAGGCCACGAGCTCGTGCGTGCCGGACTTCAGATTGCCCAGATAGAGTCGCTGCACACCGCCCCGGTGCAGCGCCTGAACTTCGGTGGGCGTGTAGAGGTAACCGGCGACGTCCTTGCCGTCGAGCTTCACCCGCACCGAGTCGAGCAAGAACATCTTGCCGACATCCATCGACACGAAAATGGCGACCTGGGTATTGGCCGGGAACAGCAGTTCCTCCTCGAGCACCATCAGGTCGCGATTGAGCCGGATCACATCGGCCTTGGCATCCTGGATGCGGTCGTCGAGACTGCCGGCCGGTGTGGGTGCGGCAGTGGACGCCGGTGTGGACGCAGGCGCGGGCGTGGCGGCCGGTGCGTTGGAAGGTACCGGTGCAGACGTCGGCTGCGCCGACGCGTTCACCAGCACCGTGAGCGCCAAGAAGGCGGCGATGAGCAGGCTGCGGTTCGACATACTGCGGTCCCTTACTCAGAAATCAGAAAAGCGCAGTCACATACAACTGCAGCACGGTGGCGTTGTACGAGTACAAGCTCCCCGTTCGCAGATCGGTGAAATCGCTGTAATCGGTCATCCAGAACTCGACCGCGCCATTCAGGAAAATCTCGTAGCGGCCCGGCTCGCGCTTCAGCGCGTAAGTCGCCTTCGTGCCGATCGTCCACGAGTTGTAGTTGCTCAACTGACGGTTGCGCGTCACATAGAGTGTTTCGCTGGTCGCGTTGTCGGAGTAGAAGAGCGCCCCGTCCTGGCGATAGCCGCGCGCGTAGGCGTCGACCAGCCACTTCTCGCCGAAGCGGGTCGACGCGCCGATTCCGAAGGTGTGCGCCGCGATGTCCCAGGTGTCCCAGAAGTAGCGATACTCGGCGCGCACCGCCCAGTTCGGGGCGACCTCGCCGACCACGCGGAACTGGACGGTCCGGCTGGTACGCGTGCGCGGCATGCGTTCCGGAACGGCAGCGCCGAAGACGAGGGCCATGCGATAGGGACTGCCGAGGAAGCCGTCGTCCGACACGACCTCGAAGTTTGCGTTGGCGTACCAGCGCGGCGACAGGATCTGCGTCACGCCGAGCCGATAGCGCCAGTGCTTGGCCGTATCGAAGAACCCTTCGCCGACCTTGCCGACGTCATCCGAACCGTAGGTGTATCCGAGTCCGACCGTCGTCATGCCGGAGAAGACATCCGTTGCCACATCGATGTTGAAAGCGGTCGCGGTGTAGTCGGGTTCCGTGCTGTACGACCCCGCCACGGTGATCAGAGAGTCGCGCACCGCGTAGTCCGCGCCGAACCCGTACTCGTGTCGGGTTTCGTCATACGGGCTGGCAGTGGTGACCACGTCGATCGACGCGTTGCTGACGATGTCGGCGTAGTAGGTCGCAAAGAGCGACGCCTTGTTCAGGAGGCTCTTGCGCACCAGCAGCGCCGGCCCCCAGGCGGTCACGCCACCGCCTTCGAAACTGTGCAGCATCAGGTCGGCGCGGTCCTGCGGCAATTCAGCCGCGTGCGCGTGGCCCGTCGAAAGCAGGCCGCCGATTGCACCAAGCATGTGCGCGGTCGCCACGAACGGCAGCCGTCGCGCCCCGTCGCGCCGATCGCCTATTGCCAGCAGGGCGAGCTGCAGCTTTCGCAGCGCGCGCCGGCAGCGCCGCGTTGCTGATCCAACGGCAGCTTCAATTGCAACCACAACCGCCCCCCTGCACACCCGTGCCGCCGCGCGAGCCTTCTCGGACCTCGTGCACATGCTCAAAGTGCTTGGCGGACAGCGGGTCGCGCGGGAACTTCATCAAGGGGTCGGCCAGTCGCTCGCGTTCATAAGGCTTGACCCAGGGCTCCGGCATCGCGCAGGCGCCCAACGCAGTTGCGGCGACCAGACCGAGCAGCATGCCGCGCAGCACGGTCCACAGGTTTCGACGAACGGGCTTCATTCGCGCAGCAACTCCCTGATCTGCTTGTCGTAGGTGTCCTCGTAGCCTTCGCGGTAGCCGCGATGAACGAAGCGGACGCGACCGTCGCGATCGACCAGGACCGTCGAGGGCATCGTGCTGAGGTCGTACAGCCGGCTCACCTTCTTCTCGGTGTCCAGCAGCACGGGGAAGCGCATGCCGAGCTGCTTGGCCAGGCTCGCGGCCTTGTGCGGGTCTTCGTCGATGTTGACGGCCAGCACCGTGAATCCGGAGCCGCGGTACTTTTCGTACAGCTTCGAGAGGTGCGGCATCTCCACACGACACGGTCCGCACCACGTCGCCCAGAAGTTGATCATCACCACGCGCCCGCGCTGCTCCTGCAGCCTGAGGTTCGGGCCGTCCAGGCTGGGAAGCGTGAAGTCGGGCGCGCCGGCCGATGGTGTGACGGCAGCGCCGGCCCCACTGCTGACGACTGCCAGCGCGGCCACCGCGAGCAGCCGCACAGACTGGAGAACTTGAGCGATCAATGTCATGTCGTGCACGGGTCCGGAGATCAGAAGAAAAATGTGATGCCTGCCGTCAGTTCGAGGTTCTGCGTGGACTTGCTCTGGCCAAGCAGATCGAGCGTGTAGAGGTGATCGCGGAAATCCACCTGGATGGCCGCCCAGTCCTTCAGGAACACGCGGTAGCCGAGACCAAAATTGATGGTCTGCTTGCTCTGCTCGAGGAACTTGGTGCTCCCGACGCCGGCAATCAGGTACAACGCCGAGGCCATCGCGTAACGGCTGCCGAAGAAGACCTCGCCCGGCAGGATGTTGTAGCCGACGGACAGGTTGTAGTACGAGAGCGTCTCTTCCTTTTCGGGGAACACGCCGCCCGGGAGGATCTGCCGGTAGTTCTCATCGCTCACGCTGGTCGTGCCGTACACGGCCTCGACAAAGAAATCCTCGGTGATGTGGTAACCGAGGCGTGCGCCGTACACGAAGCTCGCGCCGAAGTCCTCGCTCGAATAGGTGCCCAGGTAGGCGCCGGCGATGATGTCCCGGCTGGGAATCTTCGGCACGCGGACATCGCGTCGCGGCACGGTCGGCTCGATCACCTGCTCGTTCGGCGGCTGGTTCGGCGCCGCAGGGGCCGGAGTGGTGCTCTGTGCGAGCGACGGCGTCGTGGCGATCGCGAGGCCGACCGCAAGAAGTAGCGCATGGAGAGTTTTTCGCATGGGTGTATGTCGCGATCAGAAGAAAAATGCGATGCCGAGAGTCACGGCCCGGTAGTCAGCGCTGTCGCTGTCCGAGACGTAAGCCGTGTAGATCGAGTAGTCGAGCTTCGCCACGAAGCGCTCGGCGATGTAGTAGCGCAGGCCGACGGCAGCATTGGCCAGGTTGGCATTCGTGACGACCGCGTTGACGAGACTCGCATTCGGGATGTTCTTGAAATGACCGAGCCCGACGCCGAAGAACGGCGAGAACCGCTGATCCGACCACGGCTCCACGTTGAGGTTGATGTTCCAGAATTCCGTGCCCGAGAACGTGCCCTGCACCTGGCCGATCGTGGCTTCGATGCTGAGCGCGTCCGCGAAGCGGTACGCGGTCCATACCTTCAGCATCGGCTCGCTGTCGAACATCCCCCAGGCGGCGCCGAGTTCGAGTTTTCGCCGCAGGTAGTCGTCGAGCAGGACATCGCGGAAGGCCTTGGTGGTGCCGGCCTCGGTCAGCGTGGTCTCGAGCTGCGAGCGGTTGACCCAGCCTTCCTGCCCGCTCGCCGTACGCACCTTGAACCAGTCGGTCCGGCGCACCAGGATCTCGATCCATTCCTCGCGCGCGGCAACATGGAAGACCGGATAGCCGCGACCCGGCCCGGTACGCAGGTCGATGTACGGATCGGTAATTTGCACCTTCTCCTGCGCCGATGCCGCCGGCACGGCTGCGCCCGCGGTCAGCAGCAAGAACAGCGCGCAGGCCGCTGCGCGCGCCAGCGCCCGTTGCCACCGGGTCTGCGGGATGCCGGCGGTCATTGGGTGTTGCAGGCGCCGACATTCGGGTCAGCAGGCGTGAACATGCCGTTGGCCGCGGCGCTGAACTCGTCCTGCCCCTGTGGCATCGGACGGCTGATCCAGTAGCGGATCAGCATGACGTTCGGGTCACTCTCGCTCAGGAAAATGAGCCCGCCGCCGTGCAGGACGTTGAGCGTCAGAGGCTTGGTCAGCAGCCGGCTCGAAAGCGGTGCGCCAAACACCACCTCGCCCTGCGACGAGTAGAAGTTCTTGTACATGTCCGTGTTGCGGACGACATCAGGCGTGTTGGCCGGGTTCGACAGATCAACGGGCTGCGCATTGCCCAGCAACCTGAAGGCCCCGCCGGTACCGGTCACGTTGTCGTGGCAGCCCGCGGCGGCGCAGGTGTTGGTCGAGATCACGCCGTTCTGGTTGATCTGCAACTGCTTCAGGAAGACCGGCTGGACGCACTTCTGGAAATAAACGAAGGACAGCTTCTGTCCGCTCGTCGTGGTCGGGTTCGCCACCGTCGGGGGGTTGTCGAGCGGATTTCCGCCATCGCCCCCGCAGGCAGCCAGCAAGATTGCAGCCAGGCCGGCCGCCGCCAGTCTGGTTCGATTCACTCCTATGAAGGCCCCCGCCCGCTCCAGGATCATGGAGTGCTGCACCCCGTGCTGATCCACGATGCGATCGCGTTGTAGCCGGCGCTGCCGGTCGGAAGCACCGCGGTGGCCTGACCGATGGCGCCCGCCGGATGCGGCACGGTCGACGGCCGCTGCAGCAACGCGTTCGAGGCAACCGTGGCGGCATTGCAGGCGTTGGAGACCATCGTCAACGTGACGTTGTAGTCGCCCTCGGCATCGCCGGTCAGGACATAGCGGTTGCGCAGGTACGACTGGCCGGTCTGGGCTGCGCCGCCGTTGCCGGTCGGCTGATGGCAGGTCACGCAGTTGGCCTTGATCACCGGATAGACGTTCGCATCGAACGCGCTGCGTGACAGTGCGGTCGAGGTGCGCACCGGGCTGTTGCTGGCCGAGACATTGTTGAAGTACTGCCCACCAAGGTCCATCCACTCGGTGATCAGCCGCTTCTCTGCCGCATTGAGCAGCGTCGAATGGTCGGGCGCGCTGGCCGGCGGGTTCGGATGCGCGGTGCGCGCCGCAGCCGGAGCCTTCAGCGCCTCGCCGAACATGATTTCGCCCAGGCGGCTTGCACGGGTCATGCCGAGCGCATTGCCGGCCATGTTGTCCACCAGCGGCGAATTGCGCACGACAACCGGGACGCCGTCCTCGAGCCGCGTGACCGGCTGTCCTGTGGCCTGGTCGATCACCGGGTCGCCGACCAGCAGTTCCTCGTACGACACCAGTCGTCCGGTACCGGAGACCGTGGCGCGCAGGTCCAGCTTCGCCGTGTCGCTATGGCAGGTGGTGCAGGTGTTGGCGCCGCTGGCGCCGCGACTGCGCGTCCACAGCGGCTGGATGTGATCGGGATAGTTGATGATGCCGTTCGTAGGCACCGGTGTCGCGAGGTCGTCTGCGGCGTTCGTATTGCCGGTGTAACGCACGACGATGCCCGGGCGCGCGGTGACGCCGGCCTTGCTCGTGTCGGCCCAGTTGTCGGCATGGACGAGGTCTGTGCCGAGGTTCAGTGCCGTCGCGTCCATGCGCGTGCGCGTGGAAGCCATCGTCTCGCCGGACTGGTGCGCAGCCGCCATCGCCGGCATCAGCGCCGCCGGCAGCGCATTGACGATCGCACCGGAGTTAAGCGATGCGCCGCGCCGCGGGCTGTGGCAGCCGTCGCAGGTGCGCCGTTCGCCGGGTCGCACCTGGATCCAGTTCAGGTGCGTCTGGATCGCGCGCCCCTTGGAGTCCAGTATCGCCAGACCCAGCGGCGTGTCGGCCGGCACCAGCAGCTTGAACGAGCCGTCGGGCTCCACCGGCGCATAGCCCAGGATCTGCTGCGGCTCGAACTCGGTCTCGCCGATCGCCTCGCGCATGCCCATCGCGTTCGCCTGCGGCGCGACCGCGCGGAATGCGCGCACGAAGTACGCCGGCGCGCAGCGATAGGCGGAATCGGCCGGATCCTTCATCCTGACGAGGTGCGGCACCTGCGAGCGCGTGTCGGTGTGATCGACCGGCGCGGTCTTGGCGATGGCCGCACTGCATCCGGCGGGAAGATCGACCGGTGCCAGCATCGAATCGCCCATGCGATCGAGCCCGTCCGTGTCGTACACGCTGCGCACCTCGATCAGCGCCAGGTTCTGCGCCTTGAGCGCTTCGTCGACGACGGTCGGCTGCGACGCATTCGGTTCCGGCCGCGCCTGGATGGCGACCGGGTCCGTGTACATGAAGCCGGGTGGCGGTGACGCGACGATCAGGAAGGTCTGCTTGGCCGGATCGACCATGTAGATCGAGTAGACCGCCGGAGCGTTGTCCTGCACCGGCTGCAGTGCCTGCTGCGCGCGCGACATCGTGTCGTCGGCGAGCATCGCGCGTTCCGCGTCGGTCAACGTGACGCAGGGCACGACCACGCCGTTGCGCGTCACCTCGCAGGGGCGATAGGCGACCAGTACGCGGTTGGTGCTATCCCAAAGCGGGTACGGCGCCGAGATGCGGCCAAACTCAGACAGGCCGCGGCCGAGATCGATTTCCTTCGCGGTCCACTGCGCCTGGCCGCCCTGGCCGATCACCTGGGCGTTGGCCGGCGTGTTCTGCTCGGAATAGTTGGCGGCGTCGATCAGCATCAGCGCCCCGCCCTCCTGCGTGCCCGACAGCGGCATCAGCGAGGACACCACCTTGCCCGCGTACGCGCCGCGCGAATCCATGTCGCGGGGATGCAGGAAACTATTGCCGCCGCTGTGCGCGCCGTAAAGCACGAACATGTCGGTGCCGTCAGGCTTGACGCGGAAAATGGCGAAGCGGTTGCGCGGGCCGACGTGCTCCCAGCGTGAAAACATGATGTCGCCGTTGGGCCGCACCACCGGGTTGCGATCGTGACTCTGGTTGGACGAGATCTGCGTGATTGAGCCGCCACTGCGGTCGACCGTGTGCAGGTTGAACACCCGCTCGCGCTCGTATTCGTCGACGGCGTAATAGGTCTGGCCGAGTGCCTGCGTCTTGGTCGTGGTCTGACGGTTGGATGCAAACACGAAGCCGCGGTCGGCCGGCAGGTAGACCGGGTCGACGTCGTCGTCGGTGGTCGAACTGGTGATGCGGCGGAAACTGCCGGCGGAAAGGCTGGCCGACATGTCGTATTCCCAGATGTTCCAGCGTCCTGTGCAGGCCGGCACGCCCCCAACGCTCGACGTGTTGCTGGTCGGGCAGCGCATCGCGAACACGATCTTCTTGCCGTCGTAAGAAACCTCGGGATCGGACACGTCGCCCTTGCCCTGCGTGATTGCGGCCGTGACGTTGTACTCAGGCGCGCTCGGCGAGGACTTCTCGCGGATCATCAAGTCGCCCCCGGCGGCGAACGGCGCAGCGTTCGTCGGATTGATGTTCAACGCCGTCGAGCGCTTCGCATAGGCGATCGGAGCGTCGCCGGCCACGGTCAGCGTGCTTTCCGAATCCGTGCTCGAGCCAGAGCAACCCACAATGCCGAAAGCGGCCGCAAGCGCGAGCGCAGCCGACCAACTCCGAACGTTGATGTCCCTCATGATGGCCTCCATGGAACCTCGCGGATGCGGGACGCTGGAATTGTCCCGAGACATGCTCGCGTTGATTGCGTGATGTAGTGGCTGATTCATGGTTTGATCGATCTTCCGAGTGATGGCGCTAGGCCATAGTCATGAGGCCGACGCAGGACTTCCGGAACCTCCGGCTGCGAGGAGGCCCGCCGAAAAGTGCAGCTTTCCCGCCGCATCGATCACCACGGCGTCCACTTCCGGCATCGACTCGACGATCCGCATCCCCTGCTCGACGCCCAGAACGAAAACCGTCTTCGACAGCGCCTCGCTGGTCAGCCCGTCCGGCGCGATCACGGTGACGCTGTGCACCGCGCGCGGCGACTTGCCTGTACGCGGATCGATCAGGTGATGGCAGCGCTCGTCGCCGTCGTCGAAGTAGCGCTCGTAGTCGCCTGAAGTGGAAACCGCGACGTCCTCGAGCGGCAGCAGCGCAATGACTTCACCGTCCCGCCGCGGATCGCGCACGCCGACTGTCCACGGCCGGCCGCAGCGATCGCCGAGCATCCGGCTGTCGCCGCCAGCAGCCACGACCGCATGGCGAACGCCAAGGCGCGAGAGGATCGCGGCCCCGTTGTCGACTGCGTAGCCCTTGGCAAAGCCGCCGAGGTCGATGCGCACACCTTCGCGGGCGAACCGCACAGTGCGAGCTTCGCGGTCGAGCTGAAGGTGGCGATAGTCGATCGCCTCGCGGACGGCCGCCAATTGCTCCTCCGTCGGCCGGATGTGCCTGCGATAGTCGTAAAGGTGGCCGGCGCTTGCGTAGGTGATGTCGAAGGCTCCGCCCGACAGTTCCGAAAACGCGATCGATCGCGACAGCAGGCCGAACAGTTCGGCGCCGACCTGGACCGGCTGCCGGGCGGCGTCGCGGTTGACGCGCGACAGCTCCGACGAGTCCTTGTAGTGACTCATCAGCGCATCGATGCGGTGCATCTCCTGCATCACCGCATCGAGTGCCGCAGCAGCCGCGGCCTTGTCGTCTCCCCAGAGTTCAACGTGGATCGCCGTGCCCATGATTGCCTCATCACGGCTGAACCAGCGTCCAGCGGGCCTGCTTGCCCCAGTTGCATGCCGAACCAGGGCACGCATCGGCCCTAGCACGAGCGCACCCTTGCTCTACGAACTGAAAGACGGACAGCGCTGACCCGCGCGAAGGTATTTTTGAGAGAAAACAAGTTTGTGTTCAATACGATTGGGGCGCGGTGCGCAGGCGATGCACCCGGGTAGAGCTATTCACGATGGCCGCGCGAATGACAGCGAGTAGGGTCTGGTCGACTCTATCGTGTGTCGCGGCGCGCAAAAGTCGGGAAGCTGATTCCTTTGAGGGAGTCCATTCGGCCGACCCGATCTGTAAACAGCCCAGTTGATGCGCGCGCTGCAAATGTGCCGGCGGACACCCGACTTCGGCGGTCCTGCGGTTCGTCTGGGTTATGTGGATAGGCGTCGCGACGGACGAGGCGAAATTGCAGTCAAGCCGCAGGACGACCGAACGGGCTTGCAGCCCGCGCCGGCGCTCGCCAGTACCTAGTGCTGAGGCGCGTCCGGCTCAGGCAGGGCAGCTGCGCCAGTGCTTGCTGTAGCTCGCGGCGGGCTGTACGACGACGGCGGCACCGCACGGCTTGCGCAGGCCGCTACCGGTCTCGAGCTCCAGCTGCGCCGAGTACTTTTCGAAGAACGCGTCGAACATTTCGCCGCCTCGCGTGCCTACCGCGTGCAGCTCGTCGTTGCTGGCGTTCCACTCCAGCATCACGGCAGCCAACGGCTGCGGCGCCGGTCCGTCGATCACGCGCGCGCCGTGCAATGGGTCGTAGCGCGAGTTGTCGCCGCAGCAGTGGATCACGTGCGACGGCTCACCGCGGCCGCCAGTGCGCAGGCCGATGAAGCTGATCGTCGTCTTGGGGTACATCAGCTTGTGCGCACAGATCGCCGAGAACGCCACGATCGATTTGTTGGGGCCTACGCCTGCGGGCGCTGCGTAACGCCGCTTGTCTTTGGTGACCAACTCGGCCGGCTTCACCTCGTGCTCGAAGTCGATCAGGAAAACCGGCGACGCCGTATACGGGTAGTTGAAGAGGAACGCTTCGCCCTTCTTGAGCTGGCGCGCGGTCCACGGGCTGCCGAGTGAGTCGACCAGCATCGAGCGTGGATAGCGCTGCACTTCGCCGAACGCCACCATCGGCAGCGCGCTGGACGCCACCCACGCTCCGGCGACACAGGCGGCCTGGCGCATCAGGTCGCGGCGACGTGCCGCGTTGGGTTTCGTCTCCACACGATGGACGCTACACGAGCCGCGTAGTGGGAGCAATGCGTCCCGCAGCTGCCACTCTGGCGGCAGGCCTCGGTTCGCCTGTACACGCCATCCTTCTCCCGGCAGCGCGGATAGAGTCAGGCGGCCGAGCCGAGCCGCTGGCAGAGCTTGGGGTGCGCGTTCGGGCGATTGTCGCCCCTGCCGTTGCCACCACCTCTTTCCGCTTTTCGAACCACTACTTCATGACAGAAGCGAGAATCCTCTGGTAGCTCCCCACCGAGTAGCCCACGACTTTCCCCCCGCTGGTGACGAGCAGAGGCACAGACCGACCAGAAGCCTGGATGAATGCCGCCATGCCGTCAGCAGTCTCGATGTCGAACTCCGTGTAGCTCACTCCGCGCTTTGCCAGGTCCGCCTTCGCGCGCTTGCAGTGCGGGCACCACTGTGCCGTGAAGAGTCGGACTTCTCCGCGCTGGAGATCCCGTGACTGGGCCGCTCGTGCGCTTATGCGCCTTTCCATTTCTGCGCGGAAACGCAGCACGGAGTCCGGCAGCGGCGACGAAGGCAAGTGACGAAACTCCAACGTATCTGCGGCGCCGCCGCCGGGTGGCTGATCGCTGTACCGCACCGTCCCATCCGGTTCGACGACCTTGTAGACCGTGTCTGCGCCCTTCGCCGGTGCAAGCACGACAAGGAGAGCCAGTGCGATAGACCGCTGGAAAGTCGGCATGGACTGATTTGAGCCGGTCCGGTTTGGGCTGTCTAGGCCCGCTTGTCGGCGAACGGCATCGCAAGGAATTGGATTTTGGCGGTAGCCGCCGCCTCGGCCGACTTGGCCGCGGCCATCTCCATCGAGATCGCAGCAAGCCGCTGCTCGAAGTTGATCAACATCAGGCACGGCTCTGCGCTCAGGCAGGCGGCTTCGTGCACCAGTAGCGTCCTCGCGCCTTGAAAGCGATGGCCGAAGGCCCCTCCTGCCTTCCGCGCTAGCGTCGCCGCGCCACCATGCCAATGAGCGCGGAACGGCCCTTGTGTCCGGTGCCCTCATTGACTTCAGCTTCGTATTCGCTCAGTTCGAGTATCTCCAGCCCGTTGAACGCCGCACGCAGCATTTCTGCCGTGTACAGGTGAGACACGAACGGTGGCCCTCCGGTGCCGTACTCCAGCTGCTTGGGGGTGTATCCCTGCAGGACCAACGACCCGCCGGGCTTGAGGCTCGCCACGATGCGCTCGAACAGTCGTTGCCGCTGCTCCGGGTTCGCGAACTGGACGAATATCGCTGCCACACCGTCGCAGGCCGACTCGGGCCACGCATAGGCATCGCAATCGGCGACCGTGAAATTGACCGCGACTCCACCCTCTGCAGCGAGACGATGCGCTTTGGCAACGCCTACGTCGGCAATGTCGAACGCGTCGACGACAAACCCCTTGCGAGCAAGCCACACGCTGTTACGTCCCTCGCCGTCGGCCACACACAGTATGCGTCCGCCCGGCGGCCAGACATCGACGTGCTCCTTAAGCCAGACGTTGGGCTCGGTGCCAAAGAGATAGCCCTCGCCATCGAATCGTCGATTCCACATGGCGGCCGCGTCGCTGAACGCACCTGCTGGGGTGTCAGTCATCCGACTTCTCCGATCGGTCCCTACGCGCACGGGACCCTCTCTCGACGACATCGCAAACCGTCCGCGTCGGGACGAACTGCCGGAACCTTGTCGCCGTCAGGCTCGGGCGACACTCGGACGGCGCGAACCGCTTCGGTTCGATCCCGATACAGTTTCAAGCTGGCCGTCGCCCGCGTCAACGACCGCTGCATCGACCGCGCTTCCTCCGCAAATTCCAATGACTGGTGCCGTCGCACGTCGGCTAGTCCCCTGCAGTCCACCCCACCCGGCAGACGTGAGACGATCTCCTGAATTGCAGGCCTACCAAGAGAGGAGCCGGTGCATGCCCCAGATCAATCCTGACCGGCTGCTTTCCGACTTGCGTGCCCTGCGCGCCATCGGCGCACAGGGCCGCGGCGTCGTGCGGCCGGCCTTCAGCGCCGCAGACCTGGAAGCGCGGCGCTGGCTCAAACTGCGGTACGAGCAGGCCGACCTCGATGCGACGATCGATGGCGTGGGCAATGTACTCGGCCGCTCGCGGCACTCCGGCAAGGCGTTGCTTATCGGCTCGCATTCCGACACACAGCCCACCGGCGGATGGCTGGATGGCGCGCTCGGCGTGATCTATGCGCTGGAAGTCGTGCGAGCGCTGTCCGCCGACGAGGCGACGCGGATGCAGCCCGTCGACGCGGTGTCTTTCCAGGATGAAGAGTCGCGCTTTGTAGGCTGCCTCGGCAGCCGTTCGCTCACCGGAACTCTGACACCGGAAATCGAGCAGGGAGCCACCGACAGTCGGGGCATTGCGCTGGCCGATGCACTACGTGAAGCCGGACTCGCCCGGGTGCCGCGGCTGCGACTCGAGCGCGAGCGTTACGCCGGCTTCATCGAAGCGCATATCGAACAGGGACCGCATCTGGAGGACGCTGGCCGACGGATCGGCGTGGTGACGGGCATCGTCGGCTTGCGCGGCATCCGCTTCGTCTTTCGTGGCCAGCAGAATCATGCCGGCACGACGATGATGGCGCGCCGCCTCGACGCCACCACGGCCCTCTACGAGCTGGCGCACCGGATTAATCTGGAGTTCCCGAAGATGGCTGCCGAACGCAGCGTCTGGACCATGGGACGCCTGCGCGTTGAACCGAATGCGGCATCGATCGTGCCAGGCTACGCCGAACTCGACCTGCAGTTCCGGGACCCATCGGACGAGCCCCTTGATGCCTTCGAGGCGATCGTCACCCGACTGGTATCCGAGATGAACGCACGAGGCGGCGTCACGATCGAAGCCATTCCGGCGCGCGCGCCGATTCCACCGACGCGCATGGACCCTGGGCTGCGGGCGCATCTCGAGTCCGCGGCCGAGCGCCACGTGCCGGGCCAATGGCAGCGCATGCCGAGCGGCGCATTCCACGACGCCGGCATCATTTCGCCATGGATCCCGTCGGCGATGCTGTTCATCCCCTCGATCGGTGGCATAAGCCACGACTTCGCGGAGGACAGCCGCGACGAGGACATCGTGCTCGGCTGCCAGGTGCTGGCCGACGCGGCAGCATCAATACTTGCCGCGGCGAACCCTCGGTCTTAGTCCGGGTTCAAGATCGCTCTCGGTCCCGACTCAGAACGGGGCTCGCAAAATGGCGCGCACGCTTTCCTGACGATAGGTTCCGCTGCTGCCGGTGTAGCTGTATTCCACGCCAAAGGACAGTACCTCCCGAACCCGCAGGAGCAGTCCGAGACCTCCGAGCGTCTGGCTGTCGGAGCCCCCCTCGTAGAGCATCACATACGGCACTGAGGGCAGATCGGAATACGTCAGCGGCTGATCCGCTGACGAGGTCCGCACGCGCCGCTGCTCCAGTCGCAGGCTCGGTTCGAGCGTCGCGTTGCCGAGCCGGATGCTGTAGTTCAGGAACAAACCGGCCGCGATGACATCCTCGCTGGCAGTGAGTTCGCCGTAGCTCAGCGCGATCGGATTGTTGCCGCCCTCCACGTAGCCATCGAGGCGGCTACGGACGCGATCGTAGCGGCCGTACGGTGCGACCTTGAATGCGCCCGACTGCAGCACACCGCTGACACCGAGTGAACCGAACGATTGCGCACCGTTGCGTCCGCCGTAAAGCACCGTCCCGTTCTGCCACCGTGTCGAGTCGAACCCCAGGTCGCCGTAGCCCAGCGCAAAGTCGATGTATACGGACTTCACCGGCTCGTAGGAGCCGTAGAACGTCGCGCTTGCGTTCTGCGCGCGGCTCTCGCTGCCGTTGGACCCGACGTCGGACCAGTCACGCCCATAGCCGATCGCGGCGCCCAGTGTCAGGCCGTCCAGCACCCGGGCGTCTGCGCCCAGCGTAAGTCCCGTGGTCGAAAAGTCGCTGCGTTCGGTCGCGGAACTCGGCCGCAGGAATCCGAAGTCGATGTTGCCGCCGACCCAGAAGGCGAGCGGGCTGTCACAGCTCTTGCCCTTGCCCTCATCTTCGCCCTTGTCGGCCGATGACGGTTCCGCCGGAGCTGCGGCCGGCGGGGCTTCGTCCTGACCACCGGCACGCTCCCAGCGGATGTTGGTGCCGACGTCGAACTGCAGCGAACAGGGATCCTGGCCGAGGTGCAGCATGCGCACTCTCGCTCCAACGTTCTGGATCTGAGCCGAGCCGAACCGGCTTGCTGCCGAGATCTGTGCGGCTGCGATACCGCGCACCGTCGGATCCCGTGTCGGATCGGGTCTCGGCTCGACAACGATGGCCTGCGCAAACATTGCCGACGCTCCGTTGGCATCAACGACGCGCACGGTGAACGAATAGGTACCGGGCGCCGTGGGTGTTCCGACCAGCACACCCGTCGTCGGATTCAATGCAACGCCGGTAGGCAACTGTCCGGTCGCGATCGAGTACGTGTACGGGGCGAGGCCGCCACTGACGACAATGGCCTGGTTGTACGGACTGCCGACAACGCCGTTGCCGAGCGTCGTGGATTCGAGGGTAATGGTCGCCAGGACCATCACGACGGTGTACGCCCGCGAACCGGTCGCGCCGAGGCCGTCGGTCGAAGTCACCGTGAAGGTGGTCGTCGCAGCGGCCGTTGGCGTTCCACTGATGATGCCGGTGGCCGCATTCAGCGCAAGTCCGGCCGGCAGGCTGCCAGTGGAAACGCTGAAGCTGTACGAGCCATTGCCTCCGGTGGCCGACAGCGTCTGGGAGTACGTCGTTCCGACCGTGCCGTTCGCAAGGGTGGACGGATTCACCACGATGGCGGCATGTATCGTCACCACGTAGGCGCGCGACACGGTTGCTCCGGCGCCGTCGGTCGCCGTGACGGTGAAATTGCTGGCTGCGGGACTGGTCGGGCTACCTGAAATCAGTCCAGTGGCTGGATTGAGCGACAGACCGGCCGGCAGTGACCCTGCCGAAACGCTGAAGGTGTAGCTGCCCGTCCCGCCCGCGGCGTTCATTGCCTGCGAGTAGGCGTTACCAACCGTGCCGCCTGGCAGTGCCGCCGGGTTGAGCGTCATGGCCGCATTGACCGTGAACGTGAATGTGCGCGCGCCGCTGGCGCCGTTTCCGTCTGTGGCCGTCACCGTGAAGTTGCTGATTCCGGCGGCAGTTGGCGTACCGGTGATCAGGCCCGTCGATGCATTGAGTGCGAGTCCCGCGGGCAAGCTGCCGGAACTGACGCTGAATGTGTAGGAGCCGGAGCCGCCTGTCGCCGACACGCTTTGCGAGTACGTAGAGCTGACGGCAGCGCTCGGCAGAGTCGCCGGATTGACCGCAATGCCCGCATTGATCGTGACGGAATAGGCCCGTGAACCGATAGCGCCGTTCCCATCCGTGGCCCTGATCGTGAAGGCATTTGTTGCGGTAGTCGTCGGAGTTCCTCCGATCAAGCCGGTGGCCGGGTTCAAGGACAGACCCGCGGGCAGCGCACCGGCCGAGACGCTGTACGCATAGCTGCCGTTGCCGCCCGCGGCGCTCACCGTCTGGCTATAGGCCGCGCCTACGGTGCCGGTCGCAAGCGTCGGCGGATTCACGACGACAGCGGCGTTCACCGTGAACGTGTACGCACGCGAGCCGGTGGCACCGTTGCCATCGGTCGCGGTGATCGTGAAGCTGCTTGTCGCGGCAGTCGTCGGCGTTCCGGTGATTGCACCGGTTGCAGCATTGAGTGTCAGCCCCGCGGGCAGCGTGCCCGCGCTGACACTGAATACATAGCTGCCACTGCCACCCGTTGCGGTAACCGTCTGGCTGTAGGCGGACCCGACAGTTCCCGCCGGCAGGCTCGCCGGATTGACCGCGATCGACGCGTTGATCGTGACGCTGTAAGCACGCGATCCGGTGGCGCCGTTGCCGTCGGTGGCGGTGATCGTGAAACTGCTCGTCGCCGTTGCGGTGGGCGTTCCTGTGATGACGCCACTTGACGCGTTCAGTGCCAGTCCGGCGGGCAGTGAACCGGCGCTGACGCTGTAGGTGTAGCTGCCGGTGCCACCGGTGGCGGAAACGGTCTGCGCATACGCCACCGCAACCACTCCATTCGGCAGGCTCGCCGGATTGACCGAGATGGCAGCGTTGATGGTGACGCTGTACGCGCGCGAGCCGGTGGCGCCGCTGCCGTCGGTGGCGGTGATCGTGAACGTACTGGCCGCCGAGCTGCCCGGCGTTCCGTCAAGGCGCCGGTCGACGCGTTCAGTGACAAACCTGCCGGCAGCGCGCCGGCACTGACGCTGAACGTATAGGAGCCTGTGCCACCGCTGGCCGTCACCGTCTGCGCGTAGCCAAAGCCGACGGTGCCGTTCGGCAGGCTGGCCGGATTGACGGTGACTGCTGCGTTCGTCGTGACGCTGTAGGCGCGCGTGCCGAAGGCACCGCTGCCATCGGTGGCGCGGATCGTGAAGCTGCTGGCACCGGCCGTGGTCGGCGTGCCGGCGATGACTCCACTGGATGCATTCAGGGTGAGTCCAGCAGGCAGTGCACCGGCGCTGACGCTGTAGGTGTAGCTGCCGGTACCCCCGGTGGCGCTGACGGTCTGGCTGTACGCCGTGCCGACCGTGGCGCCAGGCAAGGTGGCCGGATTGACCACGATCGGCGCCGCGGCGATGCTGACGCTGTAGGCACGTGAACCGAAGGCACCGCTGCCATCGGTGGCGCGGATCGTGAAGCTGCTCGCGCCGGCCGTGGTCGGTGTACCGGAGATGACACCACTCGATGCATTCAGGGCAAGTCCTGCAGGCAGCGCTCCGGCGCTGACGCTGAACGTGTAGCCGCCACTGCCACCGGTGGCCGTCACGGACTGCGAGTACGCCGTACCGACGGCGCCATTCGGCAGGCTCGATGGGTTCACCGCAATCGGAGCCGCGGCGATGGTGACGGTGTAGGCGCGCGTCGCCGACGCTCCATTGCCATCCGTGGCGCGAACCGTGAAGCTGCTTGTCGCCGCGCTGGTCGGCGTGCCGGAGATCATGCCGCTCGACACGTTGAGCGCCAGTCCTGCCGGCAGCGATCCGGCGCTGATCGCGTAGGTATACGTGCCGTTGCCTCCCGTCGCCGTGATGGTCTGGCTGTAGGCGATGCCTGTCGTGCCGCCGGGAAGCGTGGCTGGATTCACGACGATCGCAGCATTGATGACGACACTGTAAGCGCGGGTCCCGGTGGCGCCGCTGCTGTCCCGCGCGCGGATTGTGAAGTTGCGCGTTCCCGAGGTCGTTGGCGTGCCGGCGATCAGCCCGGTCGAGGCGTTGAGAGTCAGCCCTGTGCCCAGGCTGCCGGCGCTCACGCTGAACGTGTAGCCGCCGGTTCCGCCGGTGGCGCTGACGACTTGGCTGTAGGCCGCGCCCACCGCTCCGCCGGGCAGGCTCGTCGGGCTCACGACTATCGGAGCCGGCGCAATGGTGACGGTGTACGCACGCGATCCGAACGCTCCGAGAGTGTCGGTGGCGCGGATCGTGAACGGGTTGGCCCCTGTCGTCGTGGGCGTCCCGGAGATGACGCCTGTCGAGGCATTCAGCGTCAACCCCGCAGGCAACGCCCCCGCACTGACGCTGTAGGTGTAGGAACCCGAGCCACCGGCAGCCGAGACTGTCCGGCTGTACGCCGTTCCCACCGTGCCGTTGGCGAGCGTCGCCGGGCTCACCGTGATCGCTGCATTGATCGTGATGCCGTAGGCCTGCGTTCCGAAGGTGCCGTTGCCATCGGTCGCGCGGATCGTAAAGCTTCGTGCTCCTACGGTCGTGGGCGTACCGGAGATCACGCCCGTCGATGCGTTGAGCGTGAGTCCTCCGCCGAGACTGCCGGCGCTCACGCTGTAGGTGAACGTGCCGGTACCGCCGGTGGCGGTAATCGTTCGGCTGTACGGTGTTCCGGACGTTCCGTTCGGCAGCGTGGTCGGGCTCAGCAAGATCGCCGCGTTGATCGTGACGGTGTACGCACGCGTGCCGATGGCGCCGATGCTGTCGGTGGCCCGGATCGTGAAGCTGTTCGACCCGGCGCTGGCAGGTGTCCCCGAGATAACGCCGGTTGCGGCGTTGAGCGACAGTCCGGCGGGCAACGCCCCGGCACTCACCGTGAACGTCTTGGCTCCGGTGCCGCCAGTCGCGCTGATGGTTCGGTTGTAGGCCGATGCCAACGCTTCCACCCGGCAGAGTCGCGGGATTCACGACGATCGCGGCGGCGATTGTGACGGTGTAGGCGCGTAATCCAATGGCACCGATGCCATCGGTCGCGCGGATCGTGAAGGTTCGGGTGCCTGTTGCCGTCGGCGTGCCGGTGAGCGCGCCGGTGGCCGCGTTGAGGGTGATGCCCGCAGGCAGCGTTCCGGCGCTCCTGCTGTACGTGTAGCTCCCCGTTCCACCCGTCGCCGTCACCGTCTGGCTGTAGAGCGTACCCAACGTCCCGCCCGGCAGCGTGGCGGGATTCACGACAATGGTCGGATTGATGGTGACACTGTAGGCGCGCGTGCCGATCGCGCCGTTGCTTGCAGTCGCCCGAAGCGAGAAGCTGCTGGTCGCGGCCGTGGTCGGCGTGCCGGCGAGCACACCGGTCGATGCGTTGAGCGTCAGACCCGCCGGAAGCGCTCCGCTACTGACGCTGTACGTGTACGGGGCCGCGCCACCGGTCGCGGTGATCGTTCGGCTGTAGGCGGTGCCGACGGTGCCGTTGGGCAGGCTGGCCGGATTGACGGTGACTGCTGCGCTGGTCGTGACGCTGTAGGCGCGCGTGCCGAAGGCACCGCTGCCATCGGTGGCGCGGATCGTGAAGCTGCTGGCACCGGCCGTGGTCGGCGTGCCGGCGATGACTCCACTCGATGCATTCAGTGTGAGTCCAGCAGGCAGCGCACCGGCGCTGACGCTGTAGGTGTAGCTGCCGGTACCCCCGGTGGCGCTGACGGTCTGGCTGTACGCCGTGCCGACCGTGGCGCCAGGCAAGGTGGCCGGGTTGACCACGATCGGCGCCGCGGCGATGGTGATGCTGTAGGCACGCGACCCGAACGCACCGCCGCCATCGGTGGCGCGGATCGTGAAGCTGCTCGCGCCGGCCGTGGTCGGTGTACCGGAGATGACACCACTCGATGCATTCAGGGTGAGTCCCGCCGGCAGCGCTCCGGCGCTGACGCTGAACGTGTAGCTGCCGCTGCCACCGGTGGCCGACACCGTCTGCGAGTACGCCGACCCGACAGTGCCATTCGGAAGACTCGCTGGATTGACGCTGATCGCCGGATTGACTGTGACGCTGTAGGCGCGCGAGCCGGTAGCGCCGCTGCCGTCGGTGGCAGTGATCGTGAAGCCGCTCGTCGCAGCGGTGCTCGGCGTTCCCGAGATGAGGCCGGTCGATGTGTTCAGCGTCAGACCAGCAGGCAAGACTCCCGCGCTTACGCTGAACGTATAGGAGCCGCTTCCGCCCGCTGCGCTGATTGTCTGGCTGTAGACGCTACCGACTGTGCCGAAAGGCAGGCTCGACGGGTTGACCGTGATCGCTGCATTGACGGTGACAGTGTAGGCGCGCGACCCGGCAGCGCCATTGCCGTCCGTGGCGGTGACGGTGAACGTGCTCGACGCAGCACTGCTCGGCGAACCCGTGATCGCACCGGTTGATGCGTTGAGAGACAGTCCGGCCGGCAGACTGCCGGCACTGACGCTGTAGGTGTAGGTGCCGTTACCGCCAGTGGCACTGACGGCCTGGCTGTAGGGTGTCCCGACCGTGCCACTCGGCAGCGTCGCCGGGTTGACGTTCACTGGGGAATTGACTGTGATGCTGTAGGCGCGCGAACCCGACGCACCGTTACCGTCCGTCGCGGTGATGGTGAAGCTGCTCGACCCCGCGCTGCCTGGCGTGCCGGAGATGACACCGGTCGCCGCATTGAAGCTGAGCCCTGCCGGCAAGGATCCCGCCGACAGGCTGAGGGAGTAGGAGCCATTGCCGCCTGACGCGACGATCGTCTGGCTGTAGGCCGTTCCAACAATGCCGCCCGGCAGGCTCGATGGATTCACCACGACGGGGCCATTTACCGAACCACTGTAGGCCATGCTGCCCGTGGAATCGGCCGCATCGATGGCGGAGATCGTGAAGCTGTAGGCGCCGCCGGACGTCGGCGTGCCGCTGATTTGCCCGGTGGCTGCGCCCAGACTCAGGCCGGCCGGCAGCGCACCCGCGCTGACACTGTAGGTGTAAGGCCCGAGTCCACCCGAGGCCGTGATCGTCTGGCTGTACGGACTTCCAGCCGTGGGCGTCGGCAGGCTGGCGGGCGTGATCGTCAGCGCCACGCAGGTCCCGGCCGGACCGGCCGTCACGTTGATTGCAAGGCCTCTGTTGCCCGTGAAGTCCGCGACGATCGGCGTGCTCGACGAATCCGTGACCCTGACGTCCTGCCGGTAGTTTCCGTTTGCCACATTGCAACTGATGACACCGTTCAGGTTGCCATTGGCCGCCATGACCAGCCTGATCGGAAGCACCGACGCTCCGATGAGAGCGAATGTGTAAGGCGCCGTTCCACCACTGACGACCGGCACTGTGTAGTTGTAGGAAACGCCTCGCCGCGCCTGATCCAGGTCCTCATTGATCGTGATGCCATTGACCGTCTGGTTCGCAAGTGCAGACATCGTCGCGAGGAGCGCCAGCACGGTGGCGAGCGCTCCACGCGCGATACGGCTGCGGGAACGGTCGAGGATGCGTCCAATGCCTGCGGATTCCGGGCGGAGAGCGACTGCGATCGCCGACGCGCCACACAGCGTTGCCTTCTTCAATTCCTGTGATCGGCACCTTGCGATGCCACTCCCTCGTCGGTTGTCCGTGCAGGCAGGGCGTGACCCCCGTCGGCTGGAGCGATGAGGAAATTCTCAGTGCCTGGAGTTGCAGGCAATCGAGGGCGCTCAGAGACGATTGATGCCCTATTTGCGGTATGTAGGAGAAAGCCTTACCTGACCGGACCGGGTACGCCGAATTGGCGGGTCAATGACCCTCAGCTCGACGCCGTTCACGCGCGAGTCCGCGACACGGTACGCTCACGGATTATTCTGAAGGGAGTCTCGATGAAATCGCCGTACCGCCTGCTTTGCGCCCTCCTCGCCTGCCTGCCCCTGTATGTCGCAGCCCAGCCGGCACCGAAGGTCTTCGTTGTCGACATGTCGAAGGTCTTCGAAGCCCACCCGCTGACGCAGCCCCAGCAGGCGGCACTGAAGGCCGACGAACAGAAGGCGACGACCCGTCTGCAGGGCACCGAGCGCGAGATTCGCGCAATGGCCGACAAGCTCAAGGATCTCCAGGCCAAGCTCGATGATCCGACGCTGTCAACCTCCCAGCGCGACGCACTCCGCGCCGAGGGCCAGAAGGTGGCCCAGGAGATGCAGGCGAAGCAGGCCGAGGGCCAGCAGTTCATGACGAAGACGCAGGGTGAATTGCAGCAGCGCGCCCAGAAGCTGCGCGCGCAGGTCTTTGCCGATGGTTCCAAAGCGGCTGCGGATGTCGCACGCCGCAAGGGCGGAACGCTGGTCTACGACCGCGGCACGCTGGTCTACGCGGATCCTGCGTACGACATCACGAACGAAGTGGTCACTGAAGTTGCCAAGTTCGGCAAGGCGGCCGCGGCGAAGTAGCCGCCGTCGTTGTGCCGATGGCGACTGGCCGCCACGCTGAAAGTCCGGCGCCCGCAACCGGTCGCAAGCTGCCTAACCGACCCACCGCCGTGCATTGCGGAACATCCGCATCCACGGCGAGTCTTCGCCGAGACCCGGCGGCTGCCACGACATCTGCACCGTCCGGAACACCCGCTCGGGGTGCGGCATCACGATCGTGAAACGGCCGTCGGGCGTGGTGAGCCCCGTGATGCCGCCCGCCGAGCCGTTCGGGTTGTACGGATAGCCTTCAGTCGCTCTGCCGTGCGAATCGACATAGCGCATGGCGACCTGGGCACGGTCCTGTTGTTCCTGCGTATCGAACACGGCGCGCCCTTCGCCATGGGCATTGGCGATCGGAATGCGGCTGCCTGCCATGTCCGCAAAGAACAGCGACGGTGATTCGGGAATCTCGACCTGCACGAGTCGGCCCTCGAACTGCTCGGATGCATTGCGCTCGAAGCGCGGCCAGTCGCGCGCGCCAGGAATGATCGACCGCAGGTGGCTCATCATCTGGCAGCCGTTGCACACCCCGAGCGCAAAACTGTCGCCCCGCGCGAAGAAACTGACGAACATCTCGGCGAGCGCAGGGTTGTAGAGGATCGTCTTGGCCCAGCCACCGCCGGCACCCAGCACATCGCCATACGAGAATCCGCCGCAGGCGACGAGTCCCTTGAAGTCGGCCAGCGTCTGCCGTGCTTCGATCAGATCGGTCATGTGCACGTCCACCGCCGAAAAGCCTGCGCGGTGGAATGCATAAGCCATCTCGGTCTGGCTGTTGACGCCCTGCTCGCGCAGGATCGCGATCCGCGGTCGCACGCCGCTGGCGATGAACGGGGCGGCGATGTCCTCGGTCGCGTCAAAACCCAGCGTCATCGACAGGCCGCGATCATCGGCGTCAGTCGCACGCGCATATTCAGCGTCGGCGCAGTCCGGGTTGTCGCGCAGCCGCGCGATGCGCCACGAAGTTTCGCTCCAGATCTTCTGCAGTTCACTTCGCGGCCGCACGAACACCGGCCTGGCGTCGCACCAGAACTCGACGACGTCCCGGGTGTTCGGCTTGCCGATGATCTGGCTCGCACTGCCGAGACCGGCCGCGCGCAGCTCGTTCATCACAGCCGTCGTGTCGGACGCTCGAATCTGCAGCACTGCGCCGAGCTCCTCGGCAAACAGCGCCTTGAGCATCAGCTCGCTGCGTCGAACGCTGACCTGCTCGGTGCGGATCTTGAAGTCTCCCCAGTCGGCCGCGACCGGATCGACCGCAAGCACATCGAGGTTGACCGTCACACCGCCGTGCCCGGCGAAGGCCATCTCGGCCAGCGTGGCGAAGAGCCCGCCGTCTGAACGGTCGTGATAGGCCAGCACCAGGCCGCCGCGCTGCAGCGTACGCAGGGCACCGACGAATGCCGCCAGCCGCGCAGGATCGTCGGCGTCGGGCGCCTCGTTGCCGATCTGGCGCGTGACCTGCGCAAGGATCGAGCCGCCCATGCGGTTGCGTCCCGCGCCCAGGTCGACCAGCACCAGCACGGTGTCCGTATCAATGGCGAGCTGCGGCGTGAGCGAGCGACGCACGTCAGTGACGCGCGACGCCGCGCTGGCGATCAATGACACCGGCGCAGTGACGAGCTTGTCCTCGCCGCCGTCGCGCCAGGCCGTCTTCATCGACAGGGAGTCCTTGCCGACGGGCACACTGATGCCGAGTTGCTGGCTGAACTCGCTCGCGGCGCGCACGGCATCGAAGAGTCTTGCGTCCTCTCCCGGCTGACCACAGGCCGCCATCCAGTTGCACGACAGCTTCACGTCGGCCAGTTCGACATCCGCCGCCGCGATGTTGGTGATGGCCTCGCCGATCGCCATGCGCGAGGCGGCGGCGGCATCGATGACTGCCAGCGGCGTGCGCTCGCCGATCGCCATCGCTTCTCCGGCGTAGCCGTCGAAGCTCATCATCGTCACCGCGCAGTCGGCCACCGGGACCTGCCAGGGCCCGACCATCGGATCTCGCGAGTTCATGCCGCCGACGGTGCGATCGCCGATCGTCACCAGGAACGACTTGCTCGCCACCGTCGGGTGCCGCAGCACATCCAGCGCACATTGCTCGATCGACAGCCCGGTCGACTCGAACGCCGGCAGCTCCGCGGCGATGCGCCGCACGTCACGGTGCATGCGCGGTGGCTTGCCGAGCAGTACATCCATCGGCATGTCGACCGCGGCAACCGCGTCGGGACGGCCGACCACGAGGTTGCCATCCTCGGCAATGTGACCCACGACTGAATAAGGCGCGCGCTCGCGACGACAGATCCACTCGAAGGCAGGAAGGCTGTCGGGCGCAACCGCCAGCGCATAGCGCTCCTGCGACTCGTTGCACCAGATCTCGAGCGGACTCATGCCGCTTTCCTCGACCGGGATCTTCGCCAGGTCGATGCGCGCACCCCGATGCGACTGGTCCGCCAGTTCAGGCAGCGCGTTGGACAAGCCGCCCGCGCCGACATCGTGGATCGACAGCACCGGGTTGCCATCGCCCAGTGCCCAGCAGCGGTCGATGACTTCCTGCGCACGACGCTGGATTTCCGGGTTTCCCCGCTGAACCGAGTCGAAGTCCAGTGACTCGGTGTTCGTGCCCGCACCCATGCTCGATGCCGCGCCTCCACCGAGGCCGATGCGCATGCCAGGCCCGCCGAGTTGCACGAGCAGCGTTCCCGGCGGCAGATCGTGCTTGCGTACCTGATCGTCACGGATGCTGCCGATGCCGCCGGCAATCATGATCGGCTTGTGATAGCCGTAACGACGCCCGCCAACGTTCTGCTCATACGCGCGGAAGTAGCCGACCAGGTTCGGCCGCCCGAATTCATTGTTGAACGCGGCCGCGCCGATCGGCCCCTCGATCATGATGGCCAGCGCATCGGCGATGCGACCGGGGAAGCCGTAGGGCGGCACGCCGGTGTCGACGCGGGAGGACGACTGCGTCACGTCGCCGTCGTTTTCCCACGCCTGCGTCATTTCCGGCAGGCGAAGATTGGAGACTGAGAAGCCGCACAGCCCCGCCTTCGGCTTCGCGCCGCGCCCGGTCGCCCCCTCGTCGCGGATCTCGCCACCAGCGCCCGTCGCTGCACCCGGGAACGGGGAAATGGCGGTCGGGTGATTGTGCGTCTCGACCTTGAAGAGCGTGTGCGTCAGTTCGTCGCGTGCGGCGTAGTCGACGCCTATCGCACCGGCCCCATCGTCGCCCCGGAAATCGCTGCGAGGATAGAAGCGACTGACCGCACGGCCCTCGAGCACCGCGGCGTTGTCGCTGTAGGCGACCACGGTGCCACCCGGTGCGGCAGCGTGCGTTGCCCGGATCATTCCGAACAGCGTCTCGTCCTGCCGGATGCCGTCGATGGTCCAGCTCGCGTTGAAGATCTTGTGGCGGCAGTGTTCGGAGTTCGCCTGCGCGAACATCATCAGTTCGACGTCGGTCGGATCGCGACGAAGCTGCGTGAAGGCCTCGACGAGGTAGTCGATCTCGTCGTCGGACAGCGCCAGTCCCAGGTCGCCATTGGCGCGCACGAGGGCAGCACGGCCCTCGGCTAGTACCGGGACGCTTTGCACCGGCTTGCCTGCCAGTTCCGCGAAGAGCTGCGACGGGTCGGTCGACGGTTCGATCACGCTTTCGGTCATCCGGTCGTGCAGCACGGTCCGCACGCGCTGCTCCACCGCCGCATCGAGTTCCTTGCCTCGGAGCCATCCGCGCTTCAGTTGCAGCGTGTAGATCGTGCCGCGCTCGATCCGGTGCACGGCCGCCAGTCCGGTGTTGCGGGCGATGTCGGTGGCCTTGCTGGCCCACGGGCGAGATCGTGCCGAGCCGCGGCACGACGAGAAAGTCGATTCCCTCGGAGTCCAGGGCCGACGGCTCGCCGTAGTCGAGCAGAGCCTTCAGGCGCGATTCCTCGCCCTCGTCCAGCGCTCGAGTGGCATGGACGAAGTGCACGAAGCGCCCGGACACTGCGGCCACGTTCGGCTCGACGGCCTGCAGACGCCGGAGCAGTCGCACGGCACGAAATGCGGACAGCGCGCCCGGACCGGCGAGCGCGTAGTACCTACCGTGAGGAGTCATCGAGGAGATGGAAACGCGCAGGACGCGCGCGTCAGGCGTGATCGGCGACGCGGATTATACCGGCGCGAACACCATTTCCTCGGGACGTGCTTCCTGCTCGGCGTCGAGTCTCTGCGTGGCCGCAAGCGCACGAAGCAGCGCCTGGTTGCAGTCGAAGATCGGAATCGCCAATGTGTCGGTGTGACGCCGGATCGCCATCGGATCGCTGCGTTCGATCGCCTCGATCAGCGCGAGATACGGCGCATACGGTCCGCAGCGACTGACGATCGCATCGGTGACGTTGCGGCCCATCGCGACCGGACCCATCAGGCGAGGGATCGGTGCTCCGGTGATGCGGTCGAGCAGCGAAAAGGCGCCGGTGACGAAGAGCTCGTCACGCATGTTGTCATCTACTTCGGGCAGGCCGGCGGAAAGATGCTCAAGGAACAGACCCCGCAGGGTTGCCGCGCGCATCAGTGGCAGCGCATTGACATGCTCGCCCGCGGACTCGAGCGATAGCGACAGCCAGCGCAGCGTCTTCTCGCGCCCCAGCACCTGGATTGCGCGCTGGATCGAGGCCACCGGCGCGGCGGTTTCGAACGCTTCCGAGTTGACCATGCGCAGCAACTTGAAGGCGAGCACCGGGTCGCGGCGAATCCGCTGGGCGATCACCGCGGTGTCCGGACGCTCGCTGGCGACGCGCAGAAGTTCCATCAGGTTGCCCTGGTCGGGCTTCAATCGGCAATTAGGCCGCTGCTCGGTATCGTCGATCGGCCAGCCGACGCTCGCCATCGCGCCGCGCTGGTAGGCCTCGTCGAGGTCGACGACGCGGCGCACGCCGGTCGTGACAAAGGGCATGCGCCGCACGGCGTTCGGCGGTGCCGGCCGGGTCCGTCCGTCCTTCAGGCGACGCCGATCCTCGCTGATGTGGATCAGCGAGTACTCGAAGCAGGCGGTTAGCGCTGGCGGCAGCGGCACGTCCGGTCGACCGCGCAGCGCCATGCGGATGCCCTGCCGGAACGCACGCTGCACCAGGCGCTGCATGTCGGGGTCGCGCAGCGAGATCGTCGGGATCTCGAGCAGCGCGTTGGCCGGTGGCGACCAGGTCAGCAGCGAGTCGTCAAAGGTGGCATCGAGCGGCGCGATCAGCACCGAGGCATCGGCTTCGGGCCAGATGTGATTGAGCTGGTCGAGGATGTGGCCCACCGGGAGGTAGCCGGGAGCCTTGGCTGACAGCATCGTCAGCCGCGTTCCGATCGCCCGACGGTGCTTGTCGATCAACGGCGCATAGCAGATCGACAGCGTGGCCAGCGCGTCGGGCAGTCCTATGCGTTCGGGGGCGTTCATCGTGCAGTGCCTGGAGGTCCAGCCAGTGAGCTGCGACGATTATGGGCAGCCGCATCCCCTGTCCTTGGGGTGATATCGGTGCCCCGATCACGCTATTTGGGACTCAAGTTTTCCGGCGGGCTGCCGTAGCCGCCACCCCCAGGCGTCTCGATCACGAAGACATCGCCCGGGCTCATCTCGGCCGAGCCGATATGCCGCAGTTCCTCGCGCGACCCGTCAAGCCGTTCGACCCAGTTCCGCCCTTTCGCGCCGGCTTCCCCGCCCGCCATGCCGAATGGGGCAATCGAGCGATTGTTGGCCAGGATCGACGCGGTCATGGCCTCGAGGAAGCGGATCCGGCGTGTTCCGCCGTTGCCGCCGCGCCAGCGCCCCGCACCACCCGAGCCGGCGCGGATCGCGTAGCTCTCCAGCAGCACCGGGTAGCGGAACTCGAGCACTTCGGGGTCGGTCAGCCGTGAGTTGGTCATGTGGGTCTGCACGACGTCGGTTCCGTCGAAGCCTTCCTGCTCGCCGCGTGCGACATCACTGACGCCTGCACCGGAGCCCCCGGAGATGGTTTCGTAGTACTGGTGGCGCTCGTTGCCAAAGGTGAAGTTGTTCATCGTGCCCTGGGCAGAGGCCATCACGCCGAGCGCGCCATACAGGGCGTTCGTGATGCAGGACGACGTTTCGACATTGCCGGCCACCACCGCCGCCGGATAGTCCGGGTTCAGCATCGACCCCGAAGGGATGATGATGTCGAGCGGCTTCAGGCAGCCGGCGTTCAGCGGTATCTCATCGTCGACCAACGTGCGGAACACATAGAGCACGGCCGCAACGCACACCGCGCTCGGCGCATTGAAATTGTTCGGCAACTGTGCCGACGTCCCGGTGAAGTCGATCGCGGCCGAGCGATGCTCGCGGTTCACCGTGACGCGGACCTGGATCACGGCGCCATTGTCCAGGCGATACTCGAACTGGCCATCCTTCAGCCGGGTGATCACGCGCCGCACCGACTCCTCGGCGTTGTCCTGCACGTGCCGCATATACGCCTGCACGACATCGAGCCCGAACTGATCGACCATGCGCAGCAGTTCCTCGCGGCCCTTCTCGTTGGCTGCGATCTGTGCCCGCAGGTCCGCGACGTTCTGCGCCGGGTTGCGCGCGGGGTGCGTCCCGCCGGTCAGGAGTTGCATCAACTCCGCTTCGCGGAAGCGTGCGGGGCGATCAATGCCCTGCCCCTCGATCAGCCTGAAGTTGATGAAGCGCACGCCCTCGTCGTCCAGCGTGCGGGAAAACGGCGGCATCGAGCCTGGCGTGATGCCGCCGATGTCAGCATGATGTCCTCGCGAGCCGACGTAGAACAGGATCTCGCTGCCGCCACGATCGAATACCGGCGTGATGACGGTCACGTCCGGCAGGTGCGTGCCGCCGTGGTACGGATCGTTGATCACGTACGCATCGCCGGGAACCATTTTCCCGGCGTTCTCGCGCATTACGGTCTTGATCGACTCGCTCATTGATCCCAGGTGCACCGGCATGTGCGGTGCGTTGGCGATCAGGTTGCCCGTCGCGTCGAACAGTGCGCACGAGAAGTCGAGTCGCTCCTTGATGTTGACCGAGTACGCGGTGTTCTGCAGCCGCAACCCCATCTGCTCGGCGATCGACATGAACAGATTGTTGAAGATCTCGAGCATTACCGGATCGACCGTCGTGCCGATCGCGCGGCGCGCGGCGCGCGGCACGACCCGGTGCAGCACCAGGTGATCGAGCGGCGTCACTTCGGCCTGCCAGCCGGGTTCGATGACGGTCGTGGCATTGGCCTCGGCAACGATTGCCGGGCCATCGATGCGATCACCGGGCTGGGTGTCGTCGCGCCGGTACAGCGGCGTCGCGTGCCACTCGTTTTCGAAGTAGGCCTGAACCGTGGCCGAGGCTTTCAGGGCACCGACACGCGCTGGCCGCTGTGCCGACCCCAGCGAGGCCGAGGCATCGCCGCCGCCGATGGCCTCGACCGACACCGTTTCGGCGATCAGGCGTCGGTCGGGCATCAGGAAGGAAAAGCGCTGCCGGTAGGCTGAATCGAATTGCGCCCGCATCGCGGCGATCGGTCCGTAGGCGACCGCCAGCGCCGTGTCGGTACCTTCGTACTTCACGTGCACGCGCTGCACCAGTTCGATCCGCTCGCGCGCCACGCCCTGGGATTGCAGTGATTCCATGGCCTGTGAAGCGAGCGTCGCCAGGCTCGCCTCCAGGTGCGGCAGCGTGTCCTCGGACAGCGGCCGCTCGATCGTCATTTCACGCATGGCCGTCTGGTCGGCCAGCCCCATGCCGTAGGCCGACAACACGCCGGCCAGCGGATGCGCAAAAACCGTCGTCATTGCCAGTGCATCGGCGACGGCACAGGCGTGCTGGCCGCCGGCGCCGCCGAACACGGTCAGCGTATAGCGCGTGACATCGTGGCCGCGCTGCACCGAGATGCGCTTGATCGCCTCGGCCATGTTGCCGACGGCAATCTCGACAAACCCGGCCGCCACCTGCTCCGGTGCCTGCGTCCGGCCGGTGGCCGTCTCGACCTCCTTCGCGAGTTCGCTGAAGCGCCGCACCACCACGTCGCGATCGAGCGGTTCACGTCCGCTCGGACCGAAGACATGCGGGAAGTACTCGGGCTGGACGCGTCCG
>CAVWFH010000031.1:0-15434 GCA_963754065.1 uncultured beta proteobacterium
AATCTGGCAGCGGGCGGCATCGGACGCGCGCAGCGCCTCAGTGCACGCGACCTCGAGATCGCCCAGGTCGTCGGCCGGGCCCTGCTGCCGCGCGGCCTGCGCCTGCTCGGTCTGGACGTCATCGGCGATTACCTCACCGAAATCAACGTCACCAGCCCGACCTGCTTTGTCGAGATCGCACAGCAGACGGGCTGCAACGTCGCGGCCCTGTTCATTGATGCGCTGGAGCGCTCCAAATGAGGCGACACTGGAACTTCGGAGTGCGACGTGACCAGCGTGCCCTTCCCTTGCGCCCGACCGCCCGGCCGCCCGAAGGGCGGGCGCCTAACTCAGGCAGGACGAGCGCACGTGCGACCCGCAGGGTCGCGTACGCGAGTCCTGAATCTTTATGACCGGCATCGTCATCATTGCCCACGCCCCGCTGGCCAGTGCGCTGGAGCACTGCGTCGAGCATGTCTATACCTGCGAGCCTGAGTTGGCCAAGGCCAACCTCCGCGCACTCGATGTCGAGCCCGGCGCCGCGATCGAGACCCTCGCAGAGCGAGCGGCACAACTGGTTGCGGAGGTGGACGCCGGTTCCGGCGTGCTGGTGCTGACCGATGCGTTCGGCGCGACGCCGGGCAACCTGGCTGCTGGCCTCAACGATCCAGGTCGCGTCACTGTGGTCGCCGGTGTCAATCTGCCGATGCTGCTGCGCGCCGTCTGCTACCGCGGCGGAACGCTCGCCGAGGTCGCCGAAAAGGCGCTGGTGGGAGGACAGCAGGGGATGGTGCAGGTCGCGACGACGCCGGTGCAGAACCAGGGATACAACCCGCAGGGCAATGATCAGCAGAGACTTCACAATCAGCAATAAGCTCGGCCTGCACGCACGTCCGTCTGCGCAAATTACCCAGGTGGCCAGTCGCTACTCCGCCGAAGTCTGGATCTCCAAGAGCGAGCGCCGGGTGAACGCGAAGTCGATCATGGGCGTGATGATGCTGGCTGCGGGACAGGGCAGCGTGCTCACGGTCGAGGCCGACGGGCCAGACGAGGCGCAGGCGATCGATGCCATCGGTGAACTGATCGCCTCCGGCTTTGGCGAACTGGACTGATCGAGGCGAAGCAGACGAGCAGATGCAGACAGGCACCGAAACCCGACGCGATACGCTGACCGGCAGTGGCGTGACGCGCGGCATCGCCATCGGCCGCGCACACATGCTCGCTCCGTCCGAGCTCGATGTGCGCCAGGTTACGATCGAGCGACGCGATGTCGTGCACGAGATCGCGCGCATGACCCGGGCATTTGCTGCCGTCCGCGATGAACTCGATGACCTCAAGCTCGGGATCTCTCCGGATGCTCCGACGGAAGTCCGCGCTTTCCTCGATCTGCATCGGCTGATACTCGAGGACTCGTTGCTGTCGGAGGCGCCGCGCGACCTGATCCGCACGCGCCTGATCAACGCCGAATGGGCGCTGACGATACAGCTCGAGGAAGTGTGCAAGCAGTTCGAGGCGATCGACGACGAATACCTACGCGAACGCTCGACCGACGTGCGGCAGGTGGTCGAGCGTGTTCTCAATTCGCTCGCAGAAGGCACGCCGACGCGCGTGACTCTGCCGAAGAAGATTGCGCCGGGCGAACGGCTGGTGCTGGTCGCCCGCGACCTGGCGCCGGCGGACGTGCTGCACCTGAAGGATCGCGCGGACCTCGACCTGGCAGGCTTCGTGACCGAGCTCGGGGGGCCGACGTCGCATACGGCGATTCTTGCGCGCAGCCTGGGCCTGCCGGCAGTCGTCGGAGCCGATCGCGCGCGCGAGCGCATCGTCGAGGGCGATGTCGTCGTCATCGACGCGGACGCTGACCTTGTCGTCATCAATCCGTCCGATGAAGAGTTGCAGGAGTTTCGCCGGCGGTCGCGCGCCGATGCCGAGCATCGGACGCAGTTGCGCAAGCTCAGGGGCAAGCTGGCGCGCACGCGCGACGGAATTGCGATCGACCTGCTGGCCAACATCGAGCTGCCCGAGGATGCGCGCGACGCGCTGGAAGCCGGTGCCGACGGCATCGGCCTGTTCCGTTCCGAGTTCCTGTTCATGGACCGCGACGAACTGCCGACCGAGGACGAACAGTTCGAGGCCTATGCGAAGGTGGCGCGCGCGATGAAGGGCAAGCCGGTGGTCATCCGCACGCTCGACATCGGCGCCGACAAGGTCCTCACCGAGACGGCGCGCGAGAGCCTGGGCATGGGTCGCGGCGCGCCGCGTCCGGAGTCGAACCCTGCGCTGGGGCTGCGCGCAATCCGCTACTGCCTGGCCTACCCGGAACTCTTCCAGACGCAGCTGCGCGCGATCCTGCGCGCTTCCGAAGTCGGTACGGTGCGCATTTTGATACCGATGCTCGCGCATGTGCACGAGATCGAGCAGGCCGCCGCCTTTGTCGCGCGCGCGAAGGAGCAGCTCAAGGAACGAAAGCTCAAGTACGACGCGCGCATCCAGCTCGGCGGCATGGTCGAGGTCCCGGCGGCCGCGTTGTCGTTGCCCGAGTTCGTGCAGCGGCTCAAGTTCCTGTCGATCGGCACCAACGATCTGATCCAGTACACGCTGGCGATCGATCGCACCGACAGCACGGTGGCCCATCTTTACGACCAGATGCACCCGGCCGTGTTGCGACTGATCGCGCAGACAATCCGCACCGGTACCAAGTCGCGCGTTCCCGTATCTGTCTGCGGCGAAATGGCCGGTGAACTCGAGATGACCGAACTGCTGCTCGGCATGGGGCTGCGGCAGTTCTCGATGCATCCGTCGCAGATCCTTCCAGTCAAGGAGCGACTGTTCGATCTGGCCTTCAAGGAGTCCGGACGTTTTGCCGGCCGCGTGCTGCGCATGTCGGACCCGGTGAAGATCCGGCACCTGCTGCAACGGGAAGTCCGGACGGTGGCGCACGTCGTTCAATAGTCCGGAGTGCCAAAGAAAAAGGCCCGGGTTCACCGGGCCTCTTTACATCTGCCGTGAAACGCGGGCAGACTAGTTCAGATCCTTGTCCTTCCAGACCTTGGTGCCGCCGGCGGCCACGCCCGCCTGCAATCCGTTCTTGGTCAGCTGATAGAACTTGCCGCCGGTGAAGGAGCCGACGCTTGCGCTCGCCGATCCCTTCCCATCGGCGCCGGCACCGGCGGACGCGGAGGCGGAGGCATCCCAGCCTTTGTCGATGAACTGCTGCATGCTGGCCGGGGTGTCGAAGATGAACAGGTAGCGCATATCCGAGGCTCCGATCTGCAGACCGGCGCTGGCCTGTGCCAGTTCCATGAACGTGTTCTTCTTGGTCGCCTTGTCGTGTACCACGCCCTTGCCACCGGCGCCGCCCACCAGGAAGCTGATGCCAAATGTGGTGAACGTGGCATAGCCGGGAGCTGTCTCGACCAGGCCCTTGAGTTTCGGATCCGCCTTGTAGAAGTCGGCCAACGTCGCCTGGGCCGCCTTCAGCACTTCGTCCTGCTTCGCCTTGTCCGCCGCTGTCGCGGACGACAGACCGAATGCCATCAATGCCACGCTCGTGGCCAGCCATTTCATAACTTTCATGCGATTTTCCTTTCCCTTGCCGGACTCAAATTCTGCACCGACCCACTCGGGCCGGCCAACGATCCGTGTTGGGAGTTTACGCTCGTTGCAAAGCCCGATTCCCGGCGTTTGACACGTCGGTGCACAGTCACTAGCCTTCGCGATCTGCGCCGATTTGTCGACTCGCTTGCGGGCGCGCGAGGAAAATGCCCCTCCGAAAACCGCTAAAGAGGTCAAGCAGCCCTGCTGCCCCGCACCCGAGCCGGCGTCGCGCCCCTCGGGTTTTTGTTTCCTTTGTTTCCTGACAATCCGGAACTGCCGTTGAACGGAAAGCCTCGCTCGATCGGTGTCGTCACGCCGCAGGTTCTGCGCTTCGATGCGCCACTTGCGCTGACCAGTGGTGCCTCGATCGCCGGCTACGAGCTGATGATCGAGACTTACGGTCGCCTGAATGCGGATCGAAGCAATGCGGTGCTGGTTTGCCATGCACTGAATGCGTCGCATCATGTGGCCGGCACCCATGGTGAGGACCCGGGCAGCGTCGGGTGGTGGGACAACATGGTCGGTCCGGGCAAGCCGGTGGACACGGAGCGGTTCTTCGTCGTCGGCGTCAACAACCTCGGCTCATGTTTCGGATCGACCGGGCCGATGTCGACCGATCCGTCGACCGGCACGCCCTACGGAGCGCGCTTTCCGGTTGTGACGGTCGAGGACTGGGTGCATGCGCAGGCGCGCGTGGCGGACGTGCTCGGCATCGAGCGCTGGGCCGCGGTGATGGGCGGGTCGCTCGGCGGCATGCAGGCGCTGTCATGGGCGATCCAGTATCCGCAGCGCATCCGGCACTGCATCTCGATCGCTGCGGCACCGAAGCTCTCGGCGCAAAACATCGCCTTCAATGAAGTGGCGCGCACCGCGATCCGCTCCGATCCCGATTTTCACGGCGGCAACTATTACGCGCACGGCGTAGTGCCCCGGAGCGGGCTGCGCGTTGCACGCATGATCGGCCACATCACCTATCTGTCGGGCGCCGACATGACCGAGAAGTTCGGCCGGTCAATGAGAACAGATGATTACCAGTTCCACTACGACGTCGAGTTCGAAGTCGAAAGCTACCTGCGCTACCAGGGTGACAAGTTCTCCGAGTACTTCGATGCGAACACGTATCTGCTGATCACGCGCGCGCTGGATTACTTTGATCCAGCGCGTCACACCGGTGGCAACCTGGCGCAGGCACTCGCCCCTGCCAGCGCGCGGTTCCTTGTCGTGAGCTTCACCACCGACTGGCGCTTTCCGCCGGAGCGATCGCGTGAAATCGTCGAGGCGCTCGTCGACAAGGAACGTGACGTCGCCTACGCCGAAATCGATGCGCCACACGGTCACGATGCGTTCCTGCTGGAGGATCCCCGATATCACCGCGTCGTTCGTGCCTACTTCGACAACATCGCCACGGAGATTGCGCGATGAGTGCCGCGCGGCCGCTCCGAAGGCGCTCGCGTCCCCCGCGGAGGGACGGAGGCCGGAGCAGTGGCATGCCCTGCGGCATGCCACCCGCTCGACGCCGCTCGCGTATGCCAACGCAAGCAGACGTGGCGCGCCGCGCCACGCAGAAGGGCGAGGGGGCAACATGACGTTGCGCGTCGACCTGGCGCAGATCGCCGACTGGGTCGCTCCGGGCAGCCGCGTGCTCGACCTCGGCTGCGGGGACGGTTCGCTGCTGGCACACCTGCGCGATGCACGTTCATGCCGCGGCTATGGCGTGGAGATCGACGACGACCACGTGGCCCGCTGCGTCAAGCAGGCCATCAACGTGGTGCAGCAGAATCTCGACGCCGGCTTGCGCATGTTCGGCGACAACATGTTCGACACGGTCGTGCTGTCGCAGACCCTGCAGGCGATGCACAACGCGGAGGGCATCCTGCGCGAAATGGCGCGCGTCGCGCGACAGGGCATCGTCAGCTTTCCGAACTTCGGCCACTGGCGCCACATCGTTTCGCTGCTGGCCGGTCGCATGCCGGTCACCCGGCAGATTCCGTACCAGTGGTACGACACGCCGAACATCCACCTGTGCACGCTGAAGGACTTCGAGATCCTGGCGGCCAAGGTGGGACTCGTGATCACCGGGCGTACGGTGCTGGCCGACGGCCGACCGGTGAACTTTGCGCCGTCGCTGCGGGCGACCGTTGCGATCTATCGCTTCGAGGCGCGCTGAGCGCATTGTCAGGAGATGCCGACATGGCTGATTCGCTGCGGGAAAAGCTGATCCGCAACTTCAACGAGATCACGCTCGAGACGTCGACGCGTGCGCCGCTCTATGACGGCGTGCGCAGCGGCGGCGTGGCGGGTCCGCGTGATGGCACGGTGGCGAAGAAGCTCGGCGCCGGTTTCGACATCGTGCCGCCCGGCAAGCGCTCGTGTCCGTACCACTTTCACTATGCGCAGGAAGAGATGTTCGTGATTCTCGAAGGCTCCGGCACGTTGCGCGTGGCCGGAGAGATGATCCCGATCCGCGCCGGAGATGTGATCGACATACCGCCCGGGCCGGAGTATCCGCACCAGATCATCAATACGTCCGATGCGCCGCTGAGATACTTGTCGATCAGCACGCAGGAGCTGCCCGAGGTTTGCGAGTATCCGGATTCCGGCAAGTACCTCGCCTACTCGCGCATCAAGGGACCGCTGCTCGATGGCGGGCGCATGCACCGCGCCGACACCGACCTCGATTACTGGGACGGCGAGGCCTAGTCCGCTGCCGTTGCGGGGTTTGCGCGTGCAGTGACACGGGCGGCCAGCGCCACCAGCAGCAGCACGGGCACGCCGAGAGCGGCAGTCGACAGAAAGAACGCCGTGTACCCGTGGACGTCGACGAACGCGCCGGAGAATCCGGCGATGAACTTGGGCAGCAGCAACATTACCGACGAGAACAGCGCGTACTGCGTGGCCGAATAGGCGACGTTGGTCAGGCCTGACAGATACGCAATGAACGCGGCCGACGCGATACCGGCCGACAGGTTGTCGGCCGAGATCACGAAGATCAGTCCGGTCAGGTCGTGCCCGCGGGTGGCGAGCCAGGCAAACAGCAGGTTCGAAGCCGCCGACAGCACCGCGCCGAGCATCAGGATGCGGATGACGCCGAAGCGCAGCGCCAGCGCACCTCCGAGGAAAGCCCCGGCGAGCGTCATCACAACGCCGTAGGCCTTGGACACGGCGGCCACTTCGTCCTTCGTGTAGCCCATGTCGACGTAGAAGGGGTTGGCCATGATGCCCATGACCACGTCGGAAATTCGGTAGGTAGCGATCAGCGCGAGCAGCAGCAACGCCTGCCAACGATAGCGACGGATGAAGTCTGCAAAGGGGCCGGCGACGGCCGATTGCAGCCAGGCCACGAGGCGCACCCATGGCAAGCCCCGGGCGCCGCCCAGTTGTGCGGCTATCGCACGTTCTTCGGCGATCAGTTCGCTCGCGGCGTTCGGCGCGGGCTCCGGGGACAGCAGTACGGCAATGATGCCGACCGCCATGGTCGCTGCCATCGCCAGATACGCCGTGGTCCAGGCGGACGCGTGGTAGCCGCTGTCACTGCCGGACGCGCGTGCTGCGATCCACAGCACGCCGGCGCCCGCCCAGATCATCGCGAGCCGGTAACCGGTCTGGTACATCGCGGCCAGCGCGCCCTGTTTCTCGACCCCGGCCGATTCGATGCGGTACGCGTCGAGGGCGATGTCCTGCGTGGCGGAGGCGAAGGCGACCACAAGGGCTGCAATCGTCAGGGCGCGCAACCCGGCCTGCGGATCGCTCATCGCCATGGCCACCAGACCGGAAACGATGACCGTCTGCGACAGCAGCAACCATGCACGACGCCGTCCGAGGGCGCGCGTCAGTCCCGGCAGCGGCAGGCGATCGACCAGCGGTGCCCAGGCCCACTTGAACCCGTACGCGAGTCCGACCCACGAGAGATAGCCGATCGTTGCGCGGTCGATGCCCGCCTCGCGCAGGCGAAATGACAGTGTGCCCAGCACCAGCAGCAGCGGCAGGCCCGCCGCGAAGCCGAGGAAGAACATGCGCAGCGCCGCGGGCTCCCCATAAACCCGCAGGATCTCGCGCCAGGGACGGCGTGACGAGAGCGCGGGCGCACGCGTCGCGCCGGCAGAAGTGGAGGAAGCGGCAGGGTCCTGCATCAGTGGCCGCAGTGTAGTGGTGCGATCCGTGCCGGACGCGAGCGCCGCTCAACGTCGCGCCCTCGGACGGCTACGATGCGTTATCGACTCCTTTCATCGACGCCAGACAGTTCTCTCTGAACGCATCGATTCGACGGGTGGTTACCGGCAGTGTCCGCGCTGGCGCACACAGCAAGACGCTGGCTGGGGTTGCGGCCGCGGCAGCGCGTTCGGCCCGTGCCGAGGTCGCGCTGAGCGATCTGCGCGATGGTCCGATGCCGTCGCAGGACGGCGTCCTCGATGCCTCTCGATGGGCGCATCGCCCAGCTGATGGACGCTGCACCGGGAGCGCTCGGCGGCCTGCGTGGCTCGTCCCCTTCCGGCAGATCCTGCAGACACTGAACATGCGGGTCATCACCGAGTAATTCGCCTTGCCGCGAGCGCATCAGGCGTTCGATACTGGCGGGCGACTGGCCGACGCCTGCCAGAACGACCAAATGACGAAACTGGTGCAACGCCTGATCGACGCGGCGGGACGACTTGCATGAGCCGAACGAACTGCCATCGGCCAGCCAACGCCGTCCTGTGGCGGCTGACTGCCAGACCGCCGGGACCTTGGGTTTCCGGGCGCCGTCCGAGCAGCGAGCTTCGACGTCCACGCGGCAGAGGTCGCCGATGAGCAGCCGCGCGCGCGAGCCGAGCGACGCCGTGCGTCGCGTCCTCGAGAATGCGGGCATCCTGATCTTCGCCTCTCTCATGGTCATGTCGATCGCCCTGGGCCGCTACACCGGAGCGCTGGTCTGGTGTGGGGCCCTGATGGTCTTCTTTGCCCACGCGTGGGAGGGCCGTGCAGCACGCCAGGGCACTGCCGATATCGCTCCACGGCCAACCGAAGGCGCGCGCCCACGCCACTACGACATGCTGCGCTGGGTCGGGGTGGCGCTGTCCCTGCTGGGCGCGGCTGCGCTGGCGGCCTAGGGATTCAGGCGGTCGGCGTGGCGATGCGCGTGTGCAGCAGCCTGCGCACGTAGTCCGCGTGCCCGCGCAGCGTATACAAGTGGGACAGGTACGCCTTCGGAACCTTGACCCGGTTCAGACGCAGGTCAATGTCATTCATCTTCGCCAGCTGTGAGCTGAGGTCGGCGTCGGGAACCAGGGCGGTCCGCTCGATCCGGTTCACCTCCGCATACCAGCCGTCGAGCTTGCTGCGGATGCGCCAGTCGTAGATCTTCGGTAGGTAGGCAAAGGCCGGTATGGCAATGGCGAGCAGCGGCAGCATGATGAACAGCACCCGCTCGGCCCACACAGCGACCCAGAACGGCAGGATCCGTCGCAGCAGCGACGGGCGTTCCTTGTAGAAGCGATCCGCGTCAGTCGACAGCGGCAGTTCGATGTCTTTCGGTGAAGGAAAATGGCGCGCCCCATGCAGTAGCGACGGCCCGCCGTGAACCTCGCGGGCGGCATCGAGCAGCAATTCAACCGCGACCGGATGGATGTCCTCGCGGGCGATCAGGTTGGCGGTCAGTGCAATCATGGTCATCGGTTGTGGCGGAATGCCTGCTTTGAGGTCAACCGCACCCTCAGGTAGATCGAGCTTGTGCAAATACGGCAGGCGGCGGACATAGGCATCGGCCCGCCGCATATCCATCATTCTCACGCCCGGCGCCCGCAACAGCTTCTGCACCGCAGGTCCGTCGATGGCCGAAACGTACAGTGCGGCGTCGACCTTGCCGTCGATGAGCGCATCGGCCGCTGCGAGCCCACCCAGCTCGACCAGCGTCGAAGGCGGTTCTGCCAGACCGTTCTCGCGTGCCACCGAACTGCCGAGCGCATGCGTGCCCGAGCCCGGACGTCCAATGGCGAGTCGCTGGCCGCGCAAGGCGGAGATGTGATCGATCGTTTCCTTGCCGCGGTAGAAGAGCCAGATCGGTTCGTAAAAGAGGCTGCCGAGCGAAACCAGCCGATCCTCGTCCGACTCCTTGACCAGCCCGCCCTGCACCAGGCCCACGTCGACATCGCTGTCCCCGGATCGAAGACGCTCGAGGTTCTGCGCCGCTCCCGACGAGGGCCGCAGCACCAGTTCGACGCCGTGCTGTGCGAGAGCATCGCGGTAGATCAACGCATAGCGGTGGTATGCGCCGTCTTCTGCGCCGGTCGTCATGATCACCCGCTTGGGTGGAGGTGGCGGCGCCAGGCGGGCCAGCATCCACCCCAGCAGGGCCAGCAGCACGACGACGGCGATCACATACCAGGCCAGCGCGCGAGCCTCGATGTTCTCCGGCAAGCGGCTGCGGATGAAGTTGGTCTTCAGCATCGTGGTCGCTCAGAGGCGTCCCGTGTAGTCGATGACGAGTGGAGCGTGATCGGAGAACCGCTTCGCCGTGTAGATCTCGGTCCGCCGTGCGCGCGCAGCGAAGCCGGGCGTGGCGATCTGGTAGTCGATGCGCCAGCCGACGTTCTTGGCCCAGGCCTGGCCGCGGTTGCTCCACCAGGTGTACTGATCCGGACGCGTGTCGAGGCGCCTGAAGACATCGGTCCAGCCGGCGTCGAAGATACCGGTGAGCCATGCGCGTTCTTCCGGCAGGAAGCCCGAGTTCTTGCGATTGCTGCGCCAGTTCTTCAGGTCGATTTCCCGGTGCGCGATGTTCACATCGCCGCAGAACACGATCTCGCGCCCACTCGCCCGCAGCTTCTCGAGATGCGGCGCGAACTCGGCCAGGAAGCGGTACTTCGCGGCCTGCCGCTCCGGTCCGGAGGAGCCCGACGGGAAGTACACCGAGATCGCCGTGAAGTCCTTGAACTCGGCTTCGACATAACGGCCTTCGTTATCGAACTCGGCCGAACCGAAGCCGAGTCGCATAGCGCGCGGCTCCTTGGCGGCGTACATCGCGGCGCCCGAGTAGCCGCGGCGCTGCGCGCAGTGGAAGAACCCATGCAGGCCCTCTGGGAATCGAAGCTTCTCCGGGATATCGACCTCGTCGCACTTCACCTCCTGCAGGCAGACAAGATCGGGCTCAATCCTGCGCAACCAGCGAAACAGTCCCTTGGAGGCCGCCGAGCGGATACCGTTGACGTTCAGGGTGACAATGCGCAACACCGGGTCCAATCGCCTTCGCAGTGCGGATTTCGACGGCATTTTCCATGCTTTTTGCTGCGGTGCTGCGGCACAATTGAGATGGATAGATACCTCCGGGCGGCGGGGCCCCTCAAAACCATCGTGCTGCTGCGTCAGCAATTCATCGAATTTGCATTGCAGGCAGGTGTCCTGCGCTTTGGCGAGTTCAAGACCAAAGCGGGACGGCTGTCGCCGTATTTCTTCAATGCGGGGCTCTTCAACCGCGGTGCACTGTTGGCGCGGCTCGCGCGTTTCTATGCACAGACGCTGCTGGCGGCGCGCGCGGAGGGACGGGTGCAGTTCGACATGCTGTTCGGCCCGGCCTACAAGGGCATCACGCTGGCGGCCGGCACAGCCATGGCGCTGGCGGACCTGGGCACCGATGTTCCGTTCGCCTACAACCGCAAGGAAGCCAAGGATCATGGCGAAGGTGGCGTGATCGTCGGGGCTCCGCTCGTTGGGCGCGTCGTGATCGTCGATGACGTCATCACGGCAGGCACCTCCGTACGCGAGTCGGTCGATCTGATCCGCAATGCGGGGGCGACACCGGCCGCCGTGCTGATTGCGCTCGATCGGATGGAACGCGCAGGCCCGGACGAGTCGCTGTCGCCTCGCTCGGCTGTGCAGGAGGTCGAATCGGCGTACCAGGTGCCGGTCCTGGCAATCGCCACGCTGGATGACGTGATGCAGTTCCTGGCGGCCGAGTCGGCTCACGCGCAGCAGGTGCGTGCCTACCGGCCGGCGGTGGAGCGTTATCGGGAGCGCTACGGTGCGTGACGAACGTTTGACCCGGAGGATCGTTTGCGCGACGGCGCTGCTTGCAGCGGCTTTCTGCGAAGTTGCGTCGGCCCAGACGCCGTCAACGATGTTCACCTGCGTGGCGAACGGGAAGACCTACTCGGCCGACCGCCCGCCACCGGAGTGCGCCAACAGTGACATGCGCGAACTGAACCGTGACGGTTCGGTGCGGCGCGTGATCCCGCGCCCCCTGACGGTCGAAGAGCAACGTGCACGCGCGCTCGAGGCCAAGAAGAAGCTCGAGGAAGAAGAGCGGCTGATGGCACAGCGCCGGCGCGATCGAGCGCTCCTCGAGGCCTACGCCAACGATGCCGAGATCGAAGCGGCGCGCAAGAAGTCGCTGGAGGGCGCGGAGCAGGCCATCAAGCGTTCGCAGGAGCGGACGGACAGCCTTGCGAAGGACCGCAAGCGGCTCGACGACGAGGCCGAGTTCTACAAGAAGCGCGAACAGCCCGACAGTCTCAAGCGGGCCTATGCCCTGAATGCTCAGGCGGTCAGTGCCGAAGAACGCATCATGGCCGAGGCGCGCGGTGAAGTCGCGCGCATCAACGAACGCTTCGATGCGGAAAGAAAGCGCTACAAGGATCTGCTGGCGCAGGGCGCACGCCCCGTGCAGCGCAACCCAGAGACCGATATCCTGCTGGATCCGCGGTTCAAGGACGCCACGCGGCAATAGCGTGCCGGAGTCCCTGGCCCGACTTGGACTGGCGCGCAGGGAGTCCTCCGCCTGAACGACCGGTTTGCAGGAGAGCAAGCATGTCCATCAAAAGTCAACGCGGACGTGGCCGCACCACGCGGCTGGCCGGGCTCGCCCTGCTGGCTGCGCTGGGGCCTCTTTCGTCGGCCATCGCACAGAGCGAAGGCGGCCTGTACATCGCTGGCGACGCCGGCTTCAAGTTTCAACAGGCGGCCGAACGGGGGCTGGCCCAGAACCCCGGGGGGCGGCGCTTCTTCGTGCTGGCGGTGCCCCCGCAGACGAGCGCGCTGAAGAAATCGGCGCCAGGCCCCGCTCGCAGCGCTGCGCGACCGGGTCATTGCCGGCAACGGTGTGCTGTTCGTCTGTCAACGTGACATCGACAAGGGCCGCATCGATCCCGCCGAACTCGTGCCGGGCGTCGTGGCGGTGCGTGGTTTTCCACCGCCCGGCAGCAATGCGATTCCTCCCGGCGAGCGCTACTTTCCCGACGAGGATCGATCCCGATTGCCGGCGTCCAACGAGGCGTTGCGACGCCTGCGCGCGACCTGCTCCTCCTGACATCGACCGCAGTGTGGAGGGACCCGCCGGGGTGGTCGTGGTGTGGCGAAGCGGTGCAGTCGGTCAACCGGTGAAGTTCATGGGTTGGACTTCGGCTGGAACTCCGGCACGCCAAACTGCCACAGCATGAAGCTGTACAAGTCAGCGGAGCGCTCCTGCAATTGCTCACGCGTGCTGCCCTGCCCGTGGCCTGACTCGTAGTCGAGCCGCAACAGCACCGGGTTGCCGCTCGCACTGGCCGTCGCGAGCCGCGAGGCGAACTTCGCCGACTGCCAGACATCGACGCGGATGTCGTTGACGCCGTGGATCAGCATCACCGGCGGATACTTCGTACCGTCCTTCAACTGGTGATAGCTGCTCATCGCCAGCAGCGCGCGGAACTCGTCTTCCTTGGCCACCGTGCCGAACTCCGGGATATTGGCGGCGCCGTTCGCACTGTTCTGCGCGCGCACCATGTCCATTGTTCCAACCGCGGGAACCGCGGCTGCAAACAGATCCGGACGCTCGGTCATCGCGCGCCCGACCAGGATGCCGCCGGCACTCCCTCCATAGACACCGACTCGGTCGGTCGACGTATAGCGCTGTGCGATCAGCCACTCGGTCGCAGCGATCACATCGCGCCAGGTGTTGGGCTTGGTCAGCTTGCGTCCGGCCAGGTGCCACTCGTCGCCATAAACGCCGCCGCCACGCACATGCACGAAGGCATAGATGCCGCCGCGTTCGATCCACGCCAGCACGCGCGGATTGAAGAACGGGTTTTCCGTGATTCCGTAGGCGCCGTAGCCGTAGACGATCGTCGGGTTGCGCCCGTCGAGCTTGGTGTCCTTGCGCAGCACGATGGACATCGGAATTTCGACTCCGTCGTGGCTCTTGACCCGCACTTCGCGCGCCTCGATATCCGTCGGCGCATCGAAGGCGCCCGGCTTGACGAAGGGCAGTTGCACAAGCTTCGTGCCGTCGAATAGCCACGGCTTGGTGGCATGCGTCCAGCCGCTGAGCTGGAGCACCGCGCCGTCCAGGCGCGAACTGGCCGAATCGATCGCGACGTTGCCGGCAAACGGCAGCGTGATCTGCTCGCGGCGCATGGACATGCCGGCAGTGGCGGGTGCAAGGCGTGCCAGTGACAGCGTGGCGCCGTCACGCTGCGTGACGTAAAGGCCGTCGCGGGCGCCGGCCAGGTTGACCACGACTGACGAACCGGGTGCGACGACGGTCTCGGCCTTGGCGATATCCGGCCTGTCGAGTGGCATGCGCAGAACCTGGAAGCGAGGTGCACCTTTCGAACTGCGCAGATAGAGCCAGCCTCCCGTGTAGGCGATCGTGCTCACCTGGTCGTCGAGGTCGACGACCTTGCGCCACTTGGCGTCACCGCGGATCGCGCTCGCCAGGTCGGCGAGGAACAGCATCCGGTTGCGCTCGACGCCGAGGGAGACCTGCGCCGCGGCTATTTGCGTTCCGGGAATCTGAAAGACGTAGGCCGAGGCGTACGACGGCAGCTTGAGTTCGGGATTGCGGCTCGGGCTGAGTATCGGTCGATCGACGCTGCCGTCGATGGCGTGGAAGTGACGCGTGCGGTCCCGGAAGCGCTCGCTCTGCGACAGCTTCTCGTAACCCTCGACCAGGCGTGAATAGAAGAATCCGCTGCCGTCTTCGAGCCACGCGGTGCTCGCGTAGCGTATGCGGTCGATCGGTTCGATGACCGGCTTTCCGCTGGCGACGTCGATAACATGCAAGGTGCCGATCTCGCCGCCGCCGACCTGGATCGAATAGGCGAGGAAGCGGCCATCGCGCGAAGGCGCGAAGTCCATGATGGCGTGGGGTCGGCCAGCGGCTTTCGAAAGGGCTTCCGGATCGACGACTACCGTGTCGACCCCGTCGATCCCGTCGCGCCAGACCAGCTTGAACTGGCCGTCAGTGGGATTGCGACGCTCGAAGAAGAAGCGATTCCCCTCGGTGCGTACCACGTCGGTCGCGAGCCCGGCGGCTGACGCTTCGATTTCCTTCATGCGCGCAAGCAGGCCCGCACGCCCGGGAATCGACATGAGGATGGCCTCGGTCGCATTCGCCTGTTCCTTCAGCCAGGACTGGACCTTGGGATCTTTCGTGTCCTCGAGGAAACGATAAGGGTCCGGCACCGCCACGCCCCAGTGCGTGTCGACCACCGACTGCGGCGGAAGTGGCGCGGGCACCTTGACGCCAGCGGGAGCGGCGTGGCTACTCAGCACACGGCGAGAGCCGCGAGCACCGCGGAAAGTCGACGGAAGTTGGCGTGATGCACAGGCATGGGTGACGATCCTTGAACGGGCGAACGGCGAATCGTAGACAGGTTGGCTCCAATTGCGTTCGACCGTTCCGGCCCCGGAACGCATCGGGCGGGAACTCGCGCGACAAGCGGGGGCGTGGGTCGAGACGCTTAGGCGAGGTCATCAGACCTTCGGATTAGCGCCAAAGCGCAACTCAGGGAAACAAAAAAAGGGAAAAATTCCCATCCGGCCTGCCTCCGCGCGGAGGCGGCGACTGCGGGGAAAGCCATGCTGAAAAGAATCAGGAAGACCGTCCTCGGGGCCCTCGCCGCGGCGTC
>CAVWFH010000032.1:0-34478 GCA_963754065.1 uncultured beta proteobacterium
TCGTGCTCGAAGGCAACGCCGAGGTGCGGCGTGGAGGCACCGTGCTTCGTGCGCACATCCGCATCACCTACACGCAAGCCACCGACCAGGCGGATGTCGAAGGCAATGCACGCGTGTTCAAGCAGGGCGGGTCGTTTTCCGGACCGAACCGTCCTTTCGCAGCATCGATGGACAAACCGGCGCGATGCCCGATGCTCAGTTCGCCTATCCGGCGCGCAGTGGTCGCGGCGACGCCACGCTGATCGAGTTCCTCGGCGACCAGCGTGCCCGCATGGAAAATGCCCGTTTCACGACCTGTGGCGCCTGGTGATGCCTGGTGGGTCCAGGCCGAATCGCTGGAAGTCGATGGACTTGAACAGTCAGCCAGTGCCAGTGGTGCACGGCTTTACTTCCAGGGCGTGCCGATCCTCGCCTCGCCGATCCTCGGGTTCCCGATCTCGGCGACCAGCGCCGCTCCGGATTCCTGATGCCCAGTTGCACTGAGCACGTCGGTCGGCACCGACATCCGCTGGCCGTTTTACTGGAACATCGTGCCAACTACGACTACACGATCACGCCGTGATGTCCAAACGCGGCGCAAATGCTCGGGAATGAGTTCCGCTTCCTCCAGCCGAGTCTCAAAAGCGGCACGCTGCTTTACGACGTCATCCCGTACGACCGGCAGACCGAAGAGACACGCGACTACACCGGCGTGCGGCTCAACTACTCGGGGCCGTCGGGTATAGCAGCGGGTATCAACTACAACCGTGTGTCCGACGACAACTATTTCGTCGACTTTTCGAGCACGATTCTCGGTTCGTCACAGAAGATCCTGCCTCAAGAGGGGTCCGTTTCTGACGCGCAGACGTACTGGAACACCGCAGTCCGGGTTACCAAGAACCAGATCCTGCAGGACCCGCTGGCTCCGGTCACGCCGCCCTACGCCGCAGCGAGTGCCGCAGGTGACGGTCAACGGATTCGTGGCCGACTGGAACGGCTTCGAGGCGGCCGCGATCCTCGACGGAACCCGCTTCACCAATCCCTGACTCGGACTCCAGCCCGGGTCGCGCTACATCTTCATCCGCGCGTTGCCTATCCGATCCTGAACCCCGGCTGGTTCATCCATCACGCCGCGTGCGCAGCTGTCGGCCACCTACTACAGCCTCGACCCGGACTTCAATCCGCAAGACCAGTCGCAGACGCGCGTGATGCCGATCCTGAGCCTCGACACGGGCTCATTCGAGCGTGAGCACGAGTGGGTCCGGGTCGCTCGTCGCAACAGACACTGGAACCGCGCCTGTACTACGCCTACATCCCGTTCCGCAACCAGAACCAGCTGCCCGAATCGACAGCGCACTGGCCGACCTCAACTATGCGCAGTTCTTCACCGAGAACATTTACTCGGGCTACGACCGCATCGTCAACGCCAACCAGCTGACCTTGGCAATGGCACTCGCGTGCTCGACGAGGAAACCGGGCGCGGAGCGGCTGCGCGCGGCCGTCGGCCAGCGTTACTACTTTTCGGACCAGAAGGTCACCCTGGCCCTGGCCAGCTACGTGCCAGCAACGAGAGCGATCTGCTGGCCGCCCTCACGGCGCAGCTCGGCAACTACTGGGCGGTGGACTTCGCCGTGCAGTATTCCGCGGGGAGGAGAGTGCGGTATCACGCGCCACCGCCGGCATGCGCTGGCAGCCCCGGCGGGCATCGGTCCTGAGCGCGTATTACCGGTACCAGGAAAAGCAGACCCCCGGGTGCCGGCACGAACCAGACCGACATCGCGCTGCAGTGGCCGCTGTTGGACCGCTGGTATGCCGTCGGCCGCTACAACTATTCCTTCGAAAGCCGCAAGCCGGTGGAGGTCATTGCGGGTTTTGACTTGAAGGAGGACTGCTGGCTGGTGCGCTTCGCGTTCCAGCGCTTCCAGACCACCACGGTCACCACGACCACTTTATGTCCAGCTGGAACTGTCCGGCCTCACCAGTGTCGGAACCAACGCGCTGTCGCAACTGCAGCGTAATATCCCCGGCTACCAGCGCATCAACCCGCTGCCGCGGCAGCCGGGTATGTTCGAGCACGACGAAGAGATCCGACGCGCACGGGCAATCGCGCGCCCGTGTGGGCGCTGTTTTTACTTTTCGTCCTTGCTCTCGGCGCGCGCGCGCAGCAGCCCTCGGCCAGCGACGCCTTCCGTCCCGTACCCGGTACGCCAGCGGCGCAGCCGCGCCACCGCCGGCGGGTCGCGCACCGCAGCCTGGCGCTGCGACCCGAGGGAACGAGATCAACGCGTCCTGTCGATCGCATAGTCGCTGTCGTCAATGACGAGGTGATCACGGCCAACGAGCTGCGTGCCCGCACACTGTCGGCCATGGCCCAGCTGGAGCGGCAGAAGATCGAGCTGCGGCCACCGGATGTCCTGGAGCGGCAGGTCCTGGAACGCATGATCGTCGACCGCGCTCGACCTGCAGCTCGCGCGCGAGAGCGGCGTGCGGGTGGACGATGCGACGGTCAACGCCGCCATGGGCCGGATCGCGGAAGCGAACAACATGACCGTGCCCGCGATGCGCCAGCGGCTCGAATCCGAGGGCGTCTGGTTCGCCCAATTCCGTGAAGACATCCGGCAGGACATCCTGCTCAACCGGCTGCGCGAGCGGGAAGTCGATGGGCGGCTCCAGATTTCCGAGAGCGAGCTCGACAACTTCATCGCCGACCAGTCGGGCGTCACCGCCGATTCCGAGGAAATCAATCTGGCGCAGATCCTGTTGCGCGTGCCGAGAACGCGACTCCACAGCGGCTGGAGGAAACGCGCAAGCGCGCAGACGACCTCATCGAGCAATTGAAGGGCGGCGCCGACTTTGCCCGCCTGGCTGCGCGAGCTTCTCGAATGCGGCCGAGGCATTGCAGGGTGGTGAACTCGGCTGGCGCAACACCGACCGGCTACCCGCTGTTCCTGGAGGCCGTCAAGGGCGTGAAGTCCGGCGAGATCGCACCGCTCGTGCGCAGCCCGAACGGATTTCACATCCTCAAGGTCCTGGGCCGTCGAAGTGCCGTCGCGGCCAAGACTGGCCGGCGGTCCGGTGCAACAGACGCACGTGCGGCACATCCTGCTGCGTGTTCGGACGTTACGCCCGAACAGGAAGTCGGCGTCGCCTGGAAGAGTTCAAGCTGCGCATCGAAGCCAAACAGATCGAGTTCGGGTCGCTCGCGCGACTGCATTCGCTGGACCCGAGCGGAAGTCGAGGCGGCGACCTGGGTTGGGTGTATCCCGGCGATACGGTGCCCGAGTTCGAGCGCGCGATGAACGCGCTGAAGATCGGCGAGGTCAGCGTTCCGGTTCAATCGCCGTTCGGCTGGCATCTGATCCAGGTACTCGAGCGCCGCACCGAGCCAGCGTCGAACGAGCGTGCACGACAGCAGGCGCGCCAGGCGCTGCGCGATCGCAAGAGCGACGAGGCCTACCAGGACTGGTTGCGCCAGTTGCGCGACAAGACCTATGTGGAGTACCGCGTTCGACGAGCGCGGCTAGTCGGCCCTGTCGTCGTGGCTGCAGGCATTCGTCCGCGACTCGCGCTCACCACCGGTGAACCGGGCCGGGCATCGGCCCGCAGATCTCGCTCGTCGCGCTGGACCCGTTGCTCGATGCCGACATCACGCTGATCGGCGACGCGACCCTGCTGGAGCAACGGTCCGCGCTGGTCGGGCACAAGGTCCCGGAGTCGGTGGAGAATCCGGCACGTAGCGCTGGCCACCGCATCGCAGCCCGGCCGGCTCGATGTACGCAACGCGCCCTACGTCCTGGCGACGCTCGATGCAGCCATCGACGGATGCCGCTCCGGGCGCTACGACGCAATCGTGACCGCGCCGGTGCAGAAAGGTGTTGATCAACGACGCCGGCATTCCGTTCTCGGGACACACGGAATATCTGGCCGAGCGGACATCAACCGCGCAGGTGGTGATGATGCTGGCCGGTACGACACCGCACGGCCCGCTCCGTGTCGCACTGGCCACCACGCACCTGCCGCTGGCGCGCGTCAGCGCATCGCTGTCGATCGACGCCCTCGCCGGCGCTGCGCATCCTCGATCACGATCTGCGCATGCGCTTCGGTCTGACGCATCCGCGCATTGCAGTGGCCGGCCTCAATCCGCATGCCGGCGAGGGTGGGCACCTGGGGCGCGAAGAGATCGAGGTCATCACTCCGGCGATCGAACGCGCTCGTGGCGAAGGCATCGACGCCCTGGGCCCGCTGCCGGCCGACACGCTGTTTACCCCCTCATTTGCAGCAGTGCGACGCGGTGCTTGCGATGTTCCATGACCAGGGACTGCCAGTGCTCAAGTACGCCACCTTCGGTCAGGGCGTCAACATCACGCTCGGCCTGCCGTTCGGTGCGGACCTCGGTCGATCACGGCACGGCGCTGGATCTCGCCGGCACCGGCCGCGCGCACGCTGGCAGCCTGCGCGCGCGCGCTGGAGCTGGCCATCGTTCTGGTCGGGCGGGAAGAGTCAATGAACGCACCGCCGAGGCGTCGTGAAGCGCGCCTGCGGTCGCCGATGAGCACGACCGGGCCGCAGCAGCATCGCGCAGCAAACGCTTGGCCAGAACTTCCTGCACGATCCGCGTGTGATCGCGCATCATCGACTCGATCGATCCACGCCCCGGCCCCGGAACATCATCGAGATCGGACCAGGCCAGGCCGCGCTGACGCGAGCACTGGTCGAACGCGCCGGCCATGTCACCGCGCTGGAGATCGATCGCGACCTGGCGGCCTGGCTGCGCGGCGAATTCACGTCGCAGCAACTGGCGCTGATCGAGGCCGACGCATTGAAGTTCGACTGGGACAGCCTGCCGGGTTCGCTGCGCCTGGTCGGAAATCTGCCCTACAACATCTCGTCGCCGCTGCTGTTCTCGCTCGTGCCGATCGCCGGCCGCGTTGTCGACCAGCACTTCATGCTGCAGAAAGAAGTGGTCGATCGAATGGTGGCCGGCCCGGGCAGCCGCACCTACGGCCGCCTGTCGGCGATGCTGCAGTTCCGCTATCGCCTGACCAAGCTGTTCGATGTTCCACGCGGCGCTTTCAATCCGCCACCACAGGTGACTTCCAGCATCGTCCGGACGCCGCTGCCCATCGACGAGTTACCCCGGCTCGATCCTGCTGTCTACGGACGCGTGGTCGCTGCCGCCTTCGGGCAGCGCCGCAAAACCCGCGTAATGCACTTGCGACGCTGATGGGCGCCGAGGTCATCACCCGCGCAGGTGTCGATCCGCAGGCGCGCGCGGAAGTCCTGTCGGTGGCGGACTTCGTGCGGCTCAGCGACGCGTTCATTCACGCCCAGCCCCAGCCTGTCACGGACGCGACTGGATGAGCTCGATCTTGTAACCGTCCGGGTCCGTCACGAACGCGATGACCGTACTTCCGCCCTGCACGGGTCCGGCGGGTCGTGTCACGTTGCCTCCGGACGTTCGGATGCGCTCGCAGGCCGCATACGCGTCGGGCACCGCGATCGCGATGTGGCCATAGGCCGTTCCCAGGTCGTAGCGATCTACGCCATAGTTGTAGGTCAGCTCGAGCACCGCAGTGCTCGCGTTCGTCGCCGTAGCCGACGAACGCCAGCGTGTACTCTGCTCCGGGCGATCGGTTGTGCGCAGCAACTGCATGCCGAGCACCTTCGTGTAGTAGTCGATCGACCGCTGCAGGTCGCCGACGCCAGCATGGTGTGCAGGATTCGCATCGGGTCTCCGAAGTTCAGCAGGGCAGCGCCGCGATATCGAAACGGCGGATTTCGTCGCGCGCCGTTTCATCCGGAAGCAGCTGCGACACCGCGCGCCAGAAGCGCGGACTGTGATTGAGCTCCTCGAGGTGTGCCAGCTCATGCGCGACGACGTAGTCGATCACCGGCAGCCGGAAAGTGGATCAGGCGCCAGCTCAAGCGGATGCGCCCGTCATGCGTGCACGATCCCCACTGCGAGCGTGCCGGTGACAGCGCCCAGCCGGAATAGCGCGTACTGGTGCGATCGGCAAAGCGTTCGATGCGCTCGCCGAACACACGCCGCGCCTCCCGTAACCACGCCTGCACGGCATCCCGTACCTGCAGCTCGCTTGCCTCGCGCGGAAGCGCGATCACCAGGTCGTCGCCGATGCGGCGGGTGGCGACGACGTCGGCGTCCAGGCGCAACGTCACCTGTTCCCCAAGGAACGGCAGCGCCGCGCCATGGACGAACTGCACCTGCGGCAGCCGGCGCGCGTGCTCGCCACTCCTCCCACCGGCTGTTTGTTGGTAATCCAGCGCCGCTTCTCGGCGATCGCGGATTCGATCTCGCGCAACGGCACCCAGCGCGGCGCGCTGACGGTCAGGCCCTGGTCGTCGATCTGGAAGCCGATCGAGCGGCGGCGTGCGCGGCGCAGTCGATACGAGACGATCTCGGCACCGAGTTGCAGGCGGCGCGAACGCGGGTCGTCGACGTCACCCGTCGGCGCGGCGATGGCAGCGTCGGGCAGGCACAGTGCCAGCGACAACTGCTCGGCATTCACGACCTTGAGCTTCTTCAAGCCGGACCCGGACTCGCTCCGCGGGGACGCACTGCCGCCGTTCTGGCCGGACAGCGCTAGCGATGCGGCGCAAGGCGTCCGCATCTCGGTTTCGATCCACGATTCTACGGCGGGTCCTACATCGTCCGCCGTCTTGCCGCGCGGATCGATCGGCGGACCGATGACGACGGTGATGACTCCGGGTCGCCGGATGAACGCATTGCGCGGCCACAGCTCGCCGGAGTTCACCGCGATCGGCACGGCGAAAGCTCCGGTCCGCACGGCCAGCCGCGCACCGCCGGTCTTGTAGCGCTTCGTCGACCCCGGGCCAGTGCGCGTGCCCTCGGGAAAGATCACGATCCACCAGCGCGCGGGCCAAGGCGGTCGATGCCCTGCTCGACCACCTGCTCGAAGGCGTCCTGCCCCTTGCGGCGATCGAGTACTGATCATCTGCGCCGAGGCCAGGCCCCCAACCGAAGAACGGCAACCAGTTCAGTTCGCGTTTGTAGACGAACGTCAGGTCACGCGGCATCACCGAAGCGGCAGCCACAGTGTTTCCCATGACGACTGATGCTTCGGCAGCAGGATCGCCGGGCCGTCCGGCAGGTTGTCCCAGCCCTCGACTTTCCATTCGATGCCACAATCACGCGCGCGCGCCCAGATCGCCATCTTCGTATAGCAGGCGCACAGGAAGTAACGCGTGTGCACTGGAAAGAGCCATCCCGACAGCACGACGAAGGCCCAGGGAATGACGACGGCGATCAGGTAGAGAAGGTACAGCGCCGAGCGAAGAAAGAGCATCTCAGCCGGCGTCGGGCCGTTCCCAAGCCGACTGGCGGCCCCCCCGGGGGCAGCGAACGTATTGAGCGTGGGGGTCGTCATCACTTTAGCCGGCCGTGAGCTTCGAGATGTCGGCCACGCGATTCATCGTGGCCTGCAGGCCCCGGAGCAGCCCGAGGCGGTTGGCGCGCAAGCGAGCGTCATCGACATTGACCATGACGTCGTCGAAGAAGCGATCGACCGGCAACTTCAGTGGCGCGAGCGAGCGCAGCATGGCCGTGTAGTCGCCCCGCTGATACAGCGCCTCCGCCTCCGGTTGCAGGCCAACGAAAGCCTTGCCGAGCGCCTGCTCGGCCGGCTCGAGCAGCAGCGCGTGGTCGAAGCCCTCAGGCACCACATCAGCCTTCTTCAGGATGTTGCCGATGCGCTTGTTGGCTGCAGCCAGGCTGATCGCTTCCGGAAGTTCCATGAAGGCGCGCACGGCCTCGAGCCGCTTGGGCACCTGGTCGATGCGCGATGAACCTTCGGAAAGCACGGCATCGATTTCCTGCGCACCGTAGCCCTCGTCGCGCAGCAGGCCGGCGAGCCGATCGGCGAAGAACGCGATCAGGCTCGCGCGGGCGGTACTGTCCTTCAGCGCGCCGGCCGGGAAGGCCGCGAGCGCTGCGTCGACCTGTGCACCGAGATCGAGCGGCAGGGCCTGTTCCTTCAGCATGCGCAGCACGCCGAGCGCGTGGCGACGCAAGGCATATGGATCGCGCTCGCCGGTCGGCTTTTCGCCGATGCCGAACAGACCTGCGAGCGTCTCGAGCTTGTCCGCCAGCGGCACACGCCCGCGGTGCTTGACGGAACCGCGTCGCCGGCAAAGCGAGGCTGGTAGTGCTCGCGGATCGCGACGGCCACATCGCCGGACTCGCCGTCATGGCGGGCGTAGTACTCGCCCATGATGCCTGCAGTTCCGGAAACTCGCCGACCATCAGCGTGCGCAGGTCGGCCTTCGCCAGGCGCGCGGCGCGTTCGACATGCGTGACGTCCAGACCCAGCTGCCGCGCGATGCCTACCGCGATGCCGGTAACGCGCTCCACGCGCTCGAGCTGCGAGCCGAGCTTGTTGTGATACACCACAGTCGCCAGGCCGCTGACCCGGCTTTCCAGCGTCTGCTTGCGGTCCTGGTCGTAGAAGAACTTCGCGTCCGCCAGGCGGGCACGCACCACGCGGGCGTTGCCGGCAATGATGGCTTCCGGTTCCCTCGTGTCGAGATCGAGACCAGCAGGAAACGGTCGAGCAAGGCGCCGTCTGCATCGCGCAGCGCAAAGTACTTCTGGTTCTGCTGCATCGTGAGGATCAGGCACTCCTGCGGAACTTCGAGAAACTCCGGTCGAAACCCGATTCGTAGACCACCGGCCACTCGACCAGCGCCGTCACTTCATCGAGCAGCTCCTCGGGGGCCACGACGGACGCGCCGATCCGGGCCGCCTCGCGCGCCAGCTGCTCCTCGATGCGCTGTCGCCGTGCCGCGAACGACGGCACGACCTTGCCTTCGAATTCCATCTGTTCGACGTAGGTGTCGGCTGCATGGATCACCACATCGCCCTTGCACATGAAACGGTGCCCGAGGGTCTTGGTTCCTGCCATCAGGCCCAGTGTCTGCACCGGCACCACCTGGTGACCGTGCATCGCCACCAGCCGGTGCGCCGGCCGCACGAACTGCACCGTCGTGCTGCCGTCGGCGAGCTGATAGCTCATGACCTTGGGAATCGGCAGTCCGGCGATGGTCTCGTCGAGCGCGGCCTGCAGGCCTGCATGCAGGTTCTGTCCCGCCGTGATGCCGTGCAGGAAGATCGCCTCGGCCTTGCCGTCGTTCTCGACCATCAGTGAATCGACGCCGCTGTTGCTGCCGATCGGCACCTGAGCCAGGTGACCGCGCCCGAGGCCGTCGAGCTTCTTGAGGAAAGCCTGCGTCCAGTTGCGCGCCGCATCGCGTGCCACCGCGAGCGGCATCAGCTTCTGCCGGAAAGGCTGGTCCGCCGACCGGGCCTTCACCGCCGTGATGTGTACCGCCAGCCGGCGCGGTGCACCGAACGCGGTGACACGGCTTTCGGGCGTCAGGAACTGCCGGCTATAGAGGTTAGCCTCGATGCCGGTGGCGAACGCCTCCGACAAGGACTTCAGCGCCCTCGGCGGCAGTTCCTCTGTGTGCAGTTCGACGAGCAGCGAGGCGGTTGGCATCACGCCGCCGCTTGCTCAGGTGCATCAGCGGCCATCGGAAAGCCGAGACGTTCGCGCGATTCGTAGTAGCTCTGCGCCACGGCCCGTGCCAGGTTACGAATGCGGCCGATGTAGCCGGCGCGCTCGGTCACGCTGATCGCCCCGCGCGCATCGAGCAGATTGAAGGTGTGGCTGCACTTCAACACCATTTCGTAGGCGGGCAGCGCCAGTTGTGCGTCCATCAGGCGACGGGCCTCGCCCTCGAACAATCCGAACTGTCCCAGGAGGAAGCCCGCATCGCTCGCCTCGAAGTTGTAGGTGCTCTGTTCAACCTCGTTCTGATGGAACACGTCGCCGTAGGTCAGCACGCGCTCCACGCCACGGTCCTTCCAGCGCGTGTAGACGAGGTCGAAAACGTTGTCGACATCCTGCAGATACATTGTGAGCCGTTCGAGTCCGTAGGTGATCTCGCCGGTGATCGGCCTGCACTCGAGTCCGCCGACCTGCTGGAAGTAGGTGAACTGCGTGATCTCCATGCCGTTCATCCAGACTTCCCAGCCCAGGCCCCAGCAGCCGAGCGTCGGGTTTTCCCAGTTGTCTTCAACGAAGCGGATGTCGTTCGTCTTCGTGTCGATGCCGAGCGCATGAAGCGAACCGACGTACACGTCCAGGATGTCGGGTGGCGACGGCTTGAGCACGACCTGGTACTGGTGGTGCTGGTGCAACCGGTTCGGATTCTCGCCGTAGCGCGCGTCCTTGGGTCGGCGCGACGGCTGCACGTACGCTGCACGCCAGGGTTCCGGTCCAATCGCCCGCAGGAACGTCGCCGTATGAGAGGTACCGGCGCCGACCTCCAGGTCGATCGGCTGCAGCAGCGCGCAGCCCTGGCGGCTCCAGTATTCCTGCAGCCGCAGGATCGCTTCCTGAAAGGTGATCATCGGTGAATTCGGTCCGTCCCGGCGCGGCCGCATCGAACGGCCGTCGAAGTCGTGGATTCTACTGAGCGCGACGCCGCGCCGTGCGCGTGATCCCTACCGCAAGCGCGAACATCAGCACACACAGCACCAGCGCCGGCACGTTCCCATACCGCAGGAACGGTGTCCGGCCCCCTTGCCCCTGCACGACGCCATCGAGCGCGCCCGCCACGTTGTTGGGCAGCTGTGCCACCACGGCCCCGGTCGCATCGATGATCGCGGTGGCGCCGGTGTTGGTTGCCCGCAGCATCGGGTGCTGCGTCTCCAGGGCACGCATGCGCGAAATCTGCAGGTGCTGGGGGAGCGCGATGGAGTCCTCGAACCACGCCAGGTTCGACAGATTGAGCATGATCGTCGGTTCCTGGCTCGGCTCGTGCCAGGCACGGCGAATCACGTGTCCGAACAGATCCTCGTAACAGATGTTGACCGAAATGCGTTGGCCGGCGAGTTCCATCGGCCGCTGATCCGCACCGCCGCGCTGCTGGTCACCTATGGGCATCTGCATCAGGTCGACAAACCAGCGAAAGCCCCAGGGTATGAATTCACCGAAGGGCACCAGTTGCTGCTTGCTGTAGCGCTGCCACTGCGCCGCGCCCGGCGCGCGTCCCACCGCGCTGTTGTAGTACGCCTGCCCCGGCTCTTCGATGAACACTCCGAAGATCAGCGCGCTCCCGCGTTCGTCAGAGTAGTTGCGGAATGCGTCGAGCGCATCGGTCGGGACCATCTCCAGTGGGACCGGGAACACCGACTCCGGCAGCGCAACCAGGTCGGCGTGTGCACCCTGCATAAGCCGCCAGTGGTCGTCGAATGCCCGCGTCAGCCCTTCGAACGTGAACTTCGAGTCCTGCGGCAGATTGGCCTGCACTAGCTTCACTCGGATAGGCGCGCCGACCGGATGGGTCCACCGCTGCTGACTTAACACCAGACCGCCGATCAGCGTTACCGCCGCCACCGCCGTGAACCAGATGTAGCCGCGCACGCCACGATCGGCCAAAGGCAATGAGAGGACCGCGAGCGCGCCGGCGAGTAGTGCGGCGGCCAGCGTGATTCCATACACGCCCAGCAGCGGGGCAAATCCCGCAAGAGGCCCGTCCGTGTGCGCGTAGCCGCTGGCCAGCCACGGAAATCCCGTGAACAGAGTTCCGCGCAGCCATTCGGACAGTGTCCAAAAGGCCGGTAACACCAGGGTCAGGCGCAGGAACGGACGCGCGGCCACGCGTTGCGCGGCCCCCAGTGCGAGGGCCGGATACAAAGCGAGGAACGCACAGAACGCCACGGTGGCAATTCCCGCAAGCAGCGCGGGCATCAGTCCGTAGACGTGCATGCTGATGTAGACCCAGGACACGCCCACGCCAAACCAGCCGAGACCGAAGGCGAACCCCAGCGCTGCGGCTGTGCGCGCCCCTTGCGTCCGCGCTGCCAGCATGAACAGGACGGCCAGTGCCAGCAGCTGCAGCCACGGAAGGTTCCACGGCGCAAACGACAGCGCATGCAGGACACCCGCGGCGAGCGCAATCAGCATCCGGAGGCCGGTCCGGCGGGGGAAACGCATTGCAGTGGAGCGCCCTAGAAGGAAGGCGCGATGATGCCAGCCTCCGCGCGCGGGGCCAGCGCGTTCAATCCGACGTCTGGTCTTCGCTCGCCTCGCTGAACTCGCGCACCACGGTTTTCGGAACGCGGTTCACCAGGAACAGGTGCGCCTGCCGGGCATCGGCGCGAAGCACCTCGAAGCGCATGTCGCCGATCTCGATGGTGTCGCCACGCTTGGGCACGCGACCAAAGTTGTCGGTCACCAGTCCCCCGATGGTGTCGAAGTCCTCGTCCGGATAGCGTGTGCCGAAGGTCTCGTTGAACTGGCCAATCGCGGTCAGTGCCTTTATCCGGTAGGTACCGTCGTCTTCGGCGATGATGGCGTCGTCACTCTCGTCGAAGTCGTACTCGTCCTCGATGTCGCCGACGATCTGCTCGAGCACGTCCTCGATCGTGATGAGGCCGGCAACGCCTCCGTACTCGTCGACGACGATCGCGATGTGGTTGCGGTTGGCGCGGAAGTCGCGCAACAGCACGTTGAGCGGCTTGCTCTCCGGGATGAACACTGCCGGCCGCAGGCTCGCGCGCACGTCGAAGTCGGCTTCGGTGTAGTAACGCAGCAGGTCCTTGGCCAGGAGGATGCCGATCACATGATCGCGATTGCCGTCGATCACCGGGAAGCGCGAATGCGCGGTTTCGATGACGAACGGGATCCACTTGGCCAGCGGCTCGGAAATGTCGACCACATCCATCTGCGGCCGCGGGATCATCAGCTCGCGTGCGCGCAGTTCCGACACCTGCAGTACGCCTTCGATCATCGACATCGCGTCGGCGTCGAGCAGATTGCGCTCGTGCGCGTTGTGCAGCGCCTCGAGCAGTTCCTCGCGGTTCTCGGGTTCGCGGAAGATGAACGCGGTCAGGCGTTCGAGTAGGGACTTGTGTTTGTGGCGGGGGCCGGAGCCGCTAGGCGACGGTTCTGACATGGGTCGGGGGCAGGTCGGCGATGCGGCTGCCGGCACGGCCCTCAAGTAGAGACGATTTCAGAATACACGACGCACTCTGCGTGCGCGTGACGCGATCGCGCAAACCGGCCTTCTGCAGCACACGGTATGTCAGCGGTCACTTTCAAACTTGACGGCTTCGGATTGAGAACCGTCAACACACCCTGGTTTCCAGTGAGCAAAGTGAAAGGGCGTTCAACGCAATGGGGGTGGATATGCGCCGCTGGCTTTGGTCCCTGCTTTGGGTTTCGGCCGCAATCGCCTTGACGTCTTGTGCGTCGTATGAGAAGTCGAACAAGCAGCGGCAAGTCGCGTCGGTCGTGGCCTTTCTCTATCCCGGGGCGCAGGAGGTGCCGCCGCCGCCGGATCAGGTGGCGGTCATAAAGGTCCCGTTCCGGATTGGCGTTGCCTTCGTGCCAGACACTGCCGACCCGACCTTCCGGCTGCCTGAAAGTGAACGCCTTCGATTGGCTGGCCTCGTGCGCGACGCGTTTGCGAAGTACCCCTTCATCAGCCAGATCGAACCGGTCCCGTCGCTGTACCTCGAAGCCGGTGGCGGCTTCGCCAATCTGGACCGGATCGCGTCCCTGCTGCGACTCGACGTCGTGGCACTGATTTCCTACGACCAGGTGCAGCATGCCGACGCGAACCAGTGGTCCATGCTCTACTGGACCCTGGTCGGCGCGTATGTGATCCAGGGCGACCGCTATGACGTCATGACGGCCGTAGAAACCGCCGTGTTCGACATCCGCAGCCGACAGTTGCTGATGCGCGCGGCCGGCACATCGAACGTCAAGGGCAGCGCGACCATGGTGGGGTTTTCCGAAGCGTCCCGCACGGCGCGCAACCAGAGCTTCGAACAGGCACTTAACATGATGATCGGCAACCTGCACGGCGAGGTGAAGGCCTTCCGTGAGAGGGCGCCGAAGGATCCCCGCATCCGCCTCGAACTGCCGCCCGGGTACGACCCGAATGCGACGCGCGCGCCCGCAGCTACGCAGCCGTCGTCGCCTGCGCGTTAGGCCAGATACGGATCTCCAAACCCTAGCTGCGCCAGTATCGAAACTTCACGCGCTTCCATCGCCCGCGCGGCGGCCGGATGGTCGTGATCCAGCCCCTGGGCGTGCAGCGTCCCGTGCACGACGAGGTGCGCGAGGTGGTCACGAAACAGCCGCTGCCGCTCGCGCGCCTCGCGCTTCACCACCGGCACGCACAGGATGATGTCCGCCCGGACCACGGGCATGTGCGCATAGTCGAACGTCAGCACGTCGGTGGCGTAGTCCTTGCCGCGAAAATCGCGGTTCAGCTTCCGGCCCTCGCGCGCATCGACCAAGCGCAATGTGATCTCGGCGTCGCGGTCGAGTGCCGCACCGATCCACCGCTTGAGCGTGGCCCGGGCCGGCAGGTCATCGAATCGGGCGTGGCCCTGGATCGCCAGGTCGAGCGAGTGCGTCACGTGCGGCGGCGGCGCGACGCGCTGTCGTCATCGCTGGCTTCGGCACGCGCCTCGGCCGCTTCGTAGGCCTCGACGATGCGTCCCACGAGCGGATGCCGCACCACATCGGCTGCGGTGAAGTAGGTGAACGCCATGCCGCGTACCTCGGCCAGCACATGCTGCGCCTCGATCAGCCCGCTCGCCGTACCGCGCGGCAGATCGATCTGCGTGACGTCGCCGGTGACGACCGCCTTCGAGCCGAAGCCGATGCGCGTCAGGAACATCTTCATCTGCTCGCGCGTCGTGTTCTGCGCTTCGTCGAGGATGACGAAGGCCTGGTTCAGCGTACGCCCGCGCATGTAGGCGAGCGGTGCGATCTCGATCGTCTGGCGCTCGAGCAGGCGCTGGGTCTTGTCGAAGCCGAGCAGGTCGAACAGCGCGTCGTACAGCGGTCGCAGGTACGGATCGACTTTCTGCGCCAGGTCGCCCGGCAGGAAGCCCAGTCGCTCGCCGGCCTCCACCGCCGGGCGCGTCAGCACGATGCGCTTGACGACATCGCGCTCGAGCGCATCGACAGCCGCGGCCACCGCGAGGTAGGTCTTGCCGGTTCCTGCCGGGCCGATGCCAAAGGTGATGTCGTGCGCCAGCATCGCGGTGATGTAGTCGCGCTGTCGCGGCGTACGGCCGTGCAGGTCGGTGCGGCGCGTGTGCAGTTGGGGCTGTCCGTCGACTTCGTCCGCAGGAGCCGTGGGCTCGCCGCGTCGGCCGCGCTGTTCCACGAAATACAGCTGGATGTCGTCGACCGATACCGGCCGGCCGGTGCGGCGCGCTCGGTCGAGAAAGTATTCAAGCACGGTGACCGCTGCCTGCGCGCTGTCGGCGCCACCCTCCGCGCGGAACTGGTGGCCGCGGCGGGAGATCGCCACATCGAGTTCGGTCTCGACTTGTCGCAGGTTTGCATCGAGCGGACCCGTGACGTTGGCGAGGTCGTCGTTGTCCACGTCCGCCGTGAAGGTCAGGACTTTCTTCGAGGTTGAACCACGCCGTGCCACGCGATGAGTTTAGACCCCGGTGCGGATCAGCGGCGCCTTCAGCGCCTCGCCCAGCGTCTCGGCAGCTTCGGCAAAGTGCGCACGAGTCTCGGCCGAGAGGCCCGGGCTTGGCCGCCGCAGCAACCAGCCACGCGTGCAGCTGGCGAGCGTTCTGGCGCATCAGCGTGCGGGCATCGGCCGGATAGCCTGCCGACGACCCGAGGATTGCACCCGTGATGCGACGCAGGTGCTCGCGCTGAAGATTGCGGCGCAGGACCGTCGCCTCCGTGCCGTTGCGCGCTTCCGACCAGATGGCCAACTGCAGCGTCCGAGTAGAGCTCGGACAGAGTGAAAGCATCGGACCCCTTGCCCGCCATTTCCGCGTTCACCAGCACGCGCCGCGCGACCACCGGACCCATCAGGCGATTGAGGACATCGCGCTGCACCGCCAGAACCCGGTCAGGCAGCGCGATCTCGAACATCGTTACCTGTTGCGTGAACGGCAACTCCTCGCGCTCCAGCCGGTCGCTTGCAAGCTTGCGCAGGAACTGCGGCGAGACCTTGAAGCTGTCGCGACTGAAGAGGCCCGCAGTGATGACGGCGAGTGCTTCGCGCTGCTGCGCGGCCGAGGCCGGCGTGATCGGCAGGCGCGGGCTGCCGGCAGCGTCGTTCTGTATCTCTGCGCCACCGACGTACTTCGCCGCCTGGGTCATCGCCAGCGCCGACTGGCTCAGTCCGGACAGGAAGCGCCGGCGCAGCACCGCATAGCTCTCGCCGGGCATCATCGTGCGGCTTTCCAGGCGCTGCCACAGCTCCTGAGTGAGCAGCACCCGCTTGCGATAGAACGCCAGCGGATCCGAACCGAGATCCCAGATGTTTGCCGTCGGGTCGATCGCGGCCGCGGCATCTGCATCCGTGGCAAACGCGAGCTGCGGGTCGCTTGCGCGCGCGGCGACTGCCGCCAGTTCGGCTGCCTCCTGCTCCGGAGCGATGGACTTGTAGGCGTACTCGATCGCCCAGTAGTCGTAGGCGCCGAGCGCGGAGGCGTAATACTGCCCCTGCATTTCACCCGCCAGCGCGATGTTCGCCGGCGGATAGTCCATCACGGAACCGATCAGCCCCGTCCTTGCCGTGTACAGCACATCGGCCAGTTGCTTCGGCGTGTTGACGGTGGACGCGCGGAAGTTGTGCGCGAGTCCGAGCGTGTGGCCGACCTCGTGCATCGTCACCCACTTGATGAAGTCGTTGATGAAGGCCTCGGCCTGCGGGCTGTCGGGCTCGATTTCGCCGCGGACCTCGAGCAGCGCCAGCGTGTAGCCGAGCTCACGCATCGCCAGATCACGCAGCATGCAATGCGCGCTTCCGGAACCCAGGCCCGACGCCTCGACCCGGATGTCGCCGCTGGACTCGTCGTACACGCTCTTGTAGCCGATCTCCTCGCTGCGCAGGAAGCGCGCGCTGCGCACGAAGTTGGCATCCCACCCGAGATCGGCATCGAGTATTTCGCCGGTCCGCGGATCGACATGCGACGGGCCGATGGCGCCGTACGTTGGACGGGCCGTGATCTGCCAGCGGATCGACGAGGTTCCGGTCTCCAGCAGATCGATGTCCGAATCGTCCGGCTGCTGCTTGACGACCACTGCATCCTTGAAGCCGACCTTCTCGAACGCCTTGTTCCACTCGAGGATGCCGTCACGGATCGGCGTGCGGTACTTCTCCGGAATCTCGTTCGAAAGCCAGTACGTGATCGGCTTGACGGGTTCCGATAACGCTGCCTGCGGGTCCTTCTTCTCGAGCCGCCAGCGCTGCACGTAGTGGCGCATGGGCGAAAGCTTCGCCTCCGAACTGAAATCGAACTTCGACGTCGTGAAGTGCCCGATGCGCGAATCGGCCAGGCGCGGGGCCATGGGCTTATCCGGCAGCTTGCTGAACGTGTAGAGAAAGCCGAGGAACAGGCTGCGCGGATCCTCGAGCAGGTCCGGCGCCGGGTAGAACGGCATCGGCATGGCGCCCGGCACCGGTGATGGCGGCGCCGGCAGCGGGATGCGCGGCTGGGCATAGTGGGCCGTGATGTCGAACACCGTGCGCTCGGCATCGGCCTTGGCCGACCGGATGAACGAGTTGCGCGGATCGAACGAGAAGCTGTTGCGGTACTCGCGCTCGATGACATGCGACGCGCGCGGGATGTCGCTGAGCAGCAGCGCCGTTGCCTCGATCAGCACCGACTTGCGCTCCGGATGCGGCGCGCTGACGATGGGCGCCGACGCCAGCAGGCTGTCGGTATAGGCATTCCTGACGGCCCGTTCCTCGGGCGACCCGCTACGCGCCACAAAGCGCGTGTTTCGAGCGAGCAGTTGCACATTGCCGGCCGCCTTGCGGAACTGGCCGATGTACTCGCCGCCGGTGGTATGACTGCCGCCCTGCAAGCCGCCGATCAACCAGCGCTCGCCAAGCCCGCGCGTCAGGCCAATCGACAGAAAGAACGGTTGATCGAGCTGCTCTGCGGGAATCTCGATCCACGTCTTGTCGTCCTTCTGCCAGACGGTGAAGAGCCCGTTGATCGGCTTCGCATCCTTGATCACTTCGGCGAACGGACGCGGTGCGCCGGGGACCACGGGCGCCGGAGCGGAAACTCCGGCGGCAGCAACGATGGGCCGAGTGGCTGTTACCGGCCCCGCAGGCGCCGTTGCGACTGCACCTTGGCCATCCCTCGGACCGGCTGCGGCCGTCGCGCTCCCGGCTTGCGTCGTTGCGCAGGCCGAGAGCAGCCCGGCGCACACGACCACCAGCAGGAGTGGACCCTGATCAAGCCGCGCACCCGCGGCACCGACATGCACTTCATTGCGGAACTCCCGGCTCGATTCACCCGACCGACACGCTGACCGGTTCGCGCACCTGCACGTCGCCGCGCAGTGAATGGGGCAAGGCCTCGGTCACGACGATGTCGACCATCTGGCCTATGAGTCGGGCGGGACCCCTGAAGTTCACGATGCGGTTGTTCTCGGTGCGTCCCATCAGTTCCGTGCCATCCTTCCGCGACGGACCTTCGACCAGGATGCGCTGCGTCGTGCCGATCATCGCGCTGCTGTACCGCGCGACGTTTTCGTTCAGCAGCGCCTGCAGGCGCTGCAGCCGCGCCAGCTTGACGGACTGTGGCGTCTCGTCCTCCAGGTCCGCCGCCGGCGTGCCGGGGCGCCGGCTGTAGATGAACGAGAACGAGGCGTCGAAGGCGAGATCGGCGACGAGCGCCAGGGTCCGATCGAAATCGTCCTCGGTCTCCCCCGGAAAGCCGACGATGAAGTCCGACGACAGCGAGATATCCGGCCGCACCTGGCGCACGCGGCGGATCATCGACTTGTACTCGAGCGCCGTGTAGCCGCGCTTCATCGCCGCCAGCACGCGGTCGCTGCCCGACTGCACCGGCAGGTGCAGGTGGTTGACCAGCTGGGGCACGCGCGCATAGACATCGATCAGGCGTTGCGTGAACTCCTTCGGATGCGACGTGGTGTAGCGGATGCGCTCGATGCCCGGAATTTCGCCGATGTATTCCAGCAGCAGCGCAAAGTCGGCCGGCTCGCCGGTCCCGGCCATCGCGCCGCGGTAGGCGTTCACGTTCTGCCCCAGCAGCGTGACTTCCTTCACGCCGTGATCGGCGAGGTCGGCGACTTCGGTCAGCACATCGTCGAACGGGCGCGAGATCTCTTCGCCGCGCGTGTACGGCACGACGCAGAAAGCTGCAGTACTTGCTGCAGCCTTCCATGATCGAGACAAAGGCAGTGGCGCCTGCCACCTTCGGCGCCGGCAGGTGATCGAACTTCTCGATCTCGGGAAACGAGATGTCGACCTGCGGACGTCCGGTGCGCCGGCGTGCGTCGATCAACTGCGGCAGCCGATGCAGCGTCTGCGGACCGAACACCACGTCGACATAGGGCGCGCGCGCCACGATCGCCGCGCCTTCCTGGCTGGCCACGCAGCCGCCGACGCCGATCACCAGGTCCGGCTTCGCGAGCTTGAGGTGCTTCACGCGCCCGAGATCCGAGAACACCTTCTCCTGTGCCTTTTCCCGCACCGAGCACGTGTTGAACAGGATGACGTCCGCGTCTTCGATCGTGTGGGTGGGCGTCAGCCCTTCCGCGGCATGGAGCACGTCGGCCATCTTGTCCGAGTCGTACTCGTTCATCTGGCATCCGAACGTGCGGATGTAGAGCTTGCGGGATGTCATGGTCGCGGGCCGGTGTAGAGCCGGTGGCGAAGGGAAGGCGGGATTCTAGAGGGCGGCGGCCGGCCCAGGCGCGGTCAGGTGCCGCGGCTCAGCGTTCGGCCGGCAGGACCCAGACCTGATGCACCAGCCCGGTCGCATCGGTCTTGTAGCGCACGCGCGAGTTCGACGGCAGCTGGTTCGGCGTGATCGTCAGGTTGCCCGCGTTGTAGATGCGGGCGCCGGGCGCAAGGCGCATCGCCTTGCCGTCGATCGTCACCTCCGGCAATTGGCCGGTCGTCATCATTCCGATCCTGCTGCCGTCAGGATTCGACTCGTTCTTGGTGCCGCACGCCGCGACGAAAGCCAAGGTGGCCGCGATGAGAATCAGTGACAGCCGTTTGCGCATCGTCTGCTGTGAAAGTGGTGGCGGATCAGGGACTCGAACCCCGGACACAAGGATTATGATTCCTCTGCTCTAACCAGCTGAGCTAATCCGCCGCGGGCGCGAATTATCTGCGCTTCGCGCCGTCGGGGTCAAATCAGCTCTTTCGTTTGAAAACCGGCGGCAACTCGGTCAGATTCGCCTCCCCGCGCAACCCGTAGCGCGCGCTCGTCAGCCGGATTCGAAGCGGAAATCCATCCTCGGCCCGAATCCACAGTTCGACTTCCGCGTCTTTCGGACCTATGCGCCGGCTCACGTATCGCACGGTGGGCACCGCTGTGCCACCCACCCGATGCTCGAAGACCACTGTGGGATCGATAGTCATCGTCCGCAGGAACCGGCCGTCCGTGTAAGCGAAGCTTACGGGTCCAGCCGGCCGGGGTCGGCCAAGGAAAACGAAGGGAAGTGCTGCTGTATCCGAGGTCATGAACTTGATGGGTTCGACCTTCGTCGGTGACCCGGGCCCACGCGTGAAGCGGGCCGTGCCGCTTCGATAGTCAATCACGGCCGTCGCCGGCTCGGTGGACCCACGCTGCTCGTAAAACCGCGTTGTCGCCTGTGCGCCGCTGACCCAGGACCCCTCCGAGCGCCGAACAACGCGCAGGTTGTCGAAGAACTTCGAAAGGAATGCGGCTCCGGTTGCTGTGGATTCAACCACGTACTTGTCACCCGCCACGGTGACGCGCTCCTCGGTGCTGGCAAACGAAACACTTCCCGTCATCCGGGCTGCTCCAGCCATCCAGCTCGGCACCTTTTCGCTGTCGATCTGCCCCGAGACCTCGAACTTCGCAGTGACTTGTTGCGCAGAAGCTACGCTCATTGCCATTGCGATTGCCAGTACTGGCGCACCGCGACCGAGAACCCAAAGAAGTGAAAGCGCCGCCTTCTTCGAATCGAGCGGCACTAACGCTAAACACGCGTCTAGCCATCGCTCCGCGATTAGCGCTTCCACAGCGCATGAAAGTGATGAACTGGCCCGTGACCGCTTCCGACGCTCAGTTCATCGGCATGACGTAGGGCGTTTGTAAGGTAAGCCTTGGCCTGCCGAGCCGCGCTCGGAACGTCCGAGACCTGAGGCAAAAGCGCAGCAAGTGCCGACGACAGCGTGCATCCTGTGCCATGGGTGTTGCGAGTTTCGATACGGATCGCTTTCAATTCAATCATACGGTCTCCATCGTGGAGCAGGTCCGTAGCTTCGTCTCCCGGAAGGTGGCCACCCTTGAGCAGCACCCAGCGTGGACCATCCCCTCGCATCAGTCTGCGCAGCTTCTCGGCAGCGCGGTACATTTCCTTGAGATTGTCCGGGGGACGTGCCTCGATCAGAACGCCCGCCTCCGGCAGATTCGGCGTGATGACGGTCGCCAACGGCAGGAGTTGTTCCCGCAGGGCCCCGATCGCAGAGCGCTCAAGCAGCGGGTCGCCGCTTTTCGCCACCATCACGGGGTCCAGCACCATCGGCGTCAGCTGCCACCGCGAGAGGCTTTCGGCCACAGTCGCGATCACGTCCTGCTGCCCGACCATACCCACTTTTGTGGCGTGAACCTGCACATCGGCCATCAAAGTGTCGATCTGTTGTGCAACGAATGCCGCAGAGACTGGAAAGATGCCCGTCACGGCCTGCGTGTTCTGCGCGGTGAGCGCCGCGAGCACGCCACACGCGTAGGCGCCATTGGCGCTGATCGCCTTCACGTCGGCGAGCATGCCCGCCCCTCCCGAGGGATCAAAGCCGGCGATGGAAAGGACGTTGGGGATCACGAACCGACGGCCTTTGAACGGTCTTCATTGGGCCAATCGGGAGTCAGTTCGTACGGGCTCGCACGCACGGATGTCTTTCGCGGGCACCACCAATGCGCGGAGACGTCAACTCCAACAGTGTGACTTCGACGAGACGGGCCGCATGCCGGCCACGTAGGTTGTAGCCCCACGTTAACTAGGAACCGCACCGGTACGGTGCACTGCTGCTTCCTGCGCCTGAGACTGCCCGCGTTGCATGTTGGCGTCATCCGTGGACTCGAATCCGGACAGGGTCCTCCAGTAGCGCTTGCGGCGGCGGAATGGCTTGTGAAGCGCGGTTCACTCGCGACTCGCGGTAGTTGAAAAGCAGGGCGCGAGCGATGCGGATGGGCAGGAACCGACTATGCCACCAACGCCGGTACACGTACGGCACCCGCGACCAATGCAGCTGCCCCGCCGCCATGACCTGCCCTGCGTAGGTGTGAAGCAGATCCGCGATCACCGCATGGTGTTCTGAGTCGATTCGGTTCTGGAAACGGGACAACACCTCCGGCCGCTCGGGATCGAACCCGCTCAGGTGCAGGAGTACCAACGGCTGCCCATCGACCGTGATGGAGCTGTCCTTCTTTTCGAGTTGGTGCCCCGAAAGATTCCAGTACGCAGCGTTGACGCCTGGATCGGGACTGACGACGACCCCCGGAAACAAGTTTGGGACCGGGTCAAGCCACTTTTGGTCTCCTGACATGCCGAAGCGCGGCTCGTTGATGCCCCAGCGCTGGACGCGCTCGGCCCACCACGTGAGGAACTGGTGCGCCACGCTGGTTTGTGCAACCCCAACATAGCCAGCGTTGTAGGTCCCTGCTCGCAGCAGGCTCAGTTCCGTTGGATTCCGGCCGTCGAGTGGGAGGGGCGCGCGCAGGTGCGGGGTGAGTTGCACACTCGCACCCTGAAGCCTTCTTTCTATCAAGCCGAAATCTCCGACCAGCCAGGTGTCGCCGTCCAGGTAGTGGGCCTGCTCGAAGCCCGCCTCGAGCAACCACTTCAGAAGGCGCGGCTTCATCGCAAAGCACAGTTCGGGGGCGCTGTACTTGTAGATCAACTGCTTTAGAAGGGCCGCATCCGCAACTTGTCCTGGACGCACCAGCACGATGGACGAGTCGAGTTCGACTCGAATATCCGGATCGTCGACCAGAAGGAGGACCCGCTCCGCATCAGGCGCGTGGATCTGTGCCGACTGCAGCAGCGTCAGCGCAAACGCCAAGTGACTGCGTGTGCTGATGGTGCAAATGGCAATGCGCTGGCGATGTCGAGCGGGGAACATATTGGGGCCGGTTGCTTGCGCGAGCTGCCTCGCGAGACTCGTGCTTCAAGGCCATATTCTAAATGGGGTTGAAGAGCGGCTTGGAGACATCCGGGTCGCTGACTGATGCGCGGCCCAGGTCCGGAGCATGGGCTAGTCCATCGTTTGAAGCAGGTCCCGAATTGCGGCCCGAAAGCCGTGCGAATACCGGAAGTAACCCGAATTCACCAATTCTCGCGAAACGGCAGGAAAGCGCATCAGTCTGGCGTGTGGGAGGCCCGCCCGCACCACAAGATGGCGAGACTTCTCGCGAGCGGCGTCTTTGATGCTGGACACCACACTTGCAGTCGCCTCAAATCGAGCCGCGAGCAGCCGGGCCCTTTCGGCCTCTCGCAATCTCTCCGCTCTGGACGGCTTGCCCAGAGACCTTATCTTGTCAACGAATGTTGTCGGACGGGGGGCACCGATAGTGTTGGCCGCATGTTGCCGATACTCGATGGTCGGCTCATCGAGCAGACTAACCCGTCCCATCGTTGAAGCTGTGATGGCAAGCCATTCATCATGAAACCAACCAGAAGGCGTAGGAAGCGCGATGGGTATCAAAGTCGAACGCACGGCCATCGTTGCACCCGTGGCGACATTCCGCGTCATAAGGACGCTGAACGCATCGCCACCACGAATGCGAACGCGCTCCTCTGAGTTCAACCGGGATAAGGACAACAGACTATCGCTCAGCGGCTTGCGATTCTTATCGACGACGACGGCGTCGGTAAAAACGGCGAGCGTATCCGGCTGCATCACGAACTCCGAAACGATTCGGTCGACCTTGTGCTGGTACCAGATGTCGTCCTGGTCACAGAGAAACACGAGGTCACCCCGGCAGGCAAGCAATGCTCGCTCGAAATTTGCTACCACACCGAGCCGCTGCGAGCCGGTAAGGATCCGAACTGCAAGCCCCAGTCGTGCGGCCGAACGCTCAACGATCGCCAAAGTTTCGTCACTCGAACAATCGTCAGCGATGACAACCTCATCGACCGGATGCGATTGACGGGCAATGGAGTCAAGCTGCTCCTCAATGAAGCGCGCACCGTTGTAGGTCGCCATCGCGACTGAGGTCGTTGGCGCAGTCCACGACTTTCCCATAAGACTGACCTACAGCTTGGTCCGCACGAACAGGCGCTCTGGAATGTGAATGATCAGGAGCATGATCCAGCGCCAGAACCATGGCGTGTACACGGTTCCGAATCCGCACTCGAGCGCACGTTTGATATCCGAGCCTTTTGACATCCCGCGTCGTGAACTTACGCGCATCGTGCGCGGGGGCGAGTGCTGGAGGGTCGATCGCAGAGACACGGCAAGGCGATCACAGCGGACGCGGAATGCATCGACACTCCGCGGCAGAGTGTGTGACGCCGACCGAGCGATGCTGTTGATGTGTCAAGAAAGGTTCTCTAAACCTCGGACAATCCCAGAGTCGTTGAAGCGCCGGATACGCCCGCTTCCGGTTTGCCCGAAAACTTGGCTCCAGTCCTCCTTCACATTGCCAGCGCTTGTCAACTGCGATGGTTGGTAGTAATTGACTATTGCTGTCTCCGCACCGTACTCAAGACTTTGAGCCTGCGTTAAGGCTTTGCGGATCTTCTGCCCAAAGGTGAGGCCTGCACTGCTAGCCACGGATTCCGAAATGCGCGCATAAACGGTAAATACTCGGTGACCGCTCATCACTTGGTGGCTCACACAACGACCATCAACGAAGAAGATATCTCCTGGCTCCACATAAACCATGTGTCGCGGCGCTACTCGCTCCGTTGCTCGTTGATGCCAGCCACCATAAGCGCGTGTAGAAATCCGCTTCAAGATTGCTTCGCCTGGTAGCGAAGCGTCTAACCCTTCAGTAAGCCGTCTACCTCCCCGAGCAATCAACTCCGACATTTGGTAGCTAGTTGCCCAAATCCTCGGGGAGGAGTCGAGATTGATATAGAGACGGAAAGCTTCATGTGAATCCGAATCTTGATCGAGGTCATAGTGAAGATTCTCCATTCTGGTCTCTGAGAATCTAGTCAGCTGAATAACCTCAGGGGGAACGCTAGGCAGTAGGTTTCTTAGCAACTCAAAGCAGATTTCGTGAAGTTCTGTTACCTGATTGATGAAGTGGTCAAATGCAACCGTATCACCGTTAAACCCTTCCTTCAAAACCATACGCGCCGCTGGTCCGTCTGATCCCCTCAGCAGATCGTTCACTTGCAGCTTCTTAAAGGCCCAAGCCTGCGGAAAGCTAAGTTCGCAGAGAAAGTCCCGGTCCAACCTCCCTAGATCGTATCCACAAACAACAGACAGGCGCTCCTGCATAAAGTCAGCAAAAGCTGCCGCGCGTGCCGCCGGGATCGCCTGAAGATCCTTCCAGTCGTATTCCGTGAAATAGTCCGGAAGCCGCTTATCGAGAAAGATATCCATTACACACTCCTACGGTCTTCAGAGTCTTCTAGCCATCTACGAGACTTGGCGCGACTTTCATCCGTCCGTTAGCGTCGAGCGGCGGCTCGTAGTTTTCAAGAAAGCGTTTGAAGTACTCACCATACGAAGGGTCGCGATAGAAGATGTAATTGAATCCATCCTTTCCCAACTCGCGCAATTGACCAACGCGCTCGGCCTTCATGATGGCCGCTCGATTCGTCACCAACTGATCCATCGAATACCGCCATCCTTGATCGGTCAATGTATCGATGATTGCTTGACAATCTCTCTTCGCAAAGTCGATTTCGACCAACACTGTCTTGAGTCTCGGATCAGCAAGTGTCTTCGCTGCCCCGGCGATAACCTTTGGCTCATGTCCGTCGACGTCAATTTTTATGTGTGTCGGCTGAGGAATGGCACCGGAACTCACCAAATGGTCAATGCTCACTGAAATGGACCCCTGGCGTACGCGCTCAGAATCAGCGACCGTCACCTGGGAGGACCACTTCATGTCGCGACTCCAAGTGCTCTCACCAAAGTCATGGTGCGAGTACCCGACTGAGAAAGCGCCGAGTAGCAATTGACTAACTTCAAAGCGGTCGGCCGCAGCCGCACAGTAGGCGAAAACCTCTCCGTGCAAGTCATTCAAAAAGATGTTCTTGTTAAGTTCAGCGAAGTTCAGCGCTTCGGGCTCGATGCAGACAACTTTGCAGCCTGTCATTACCGCAGCATAGATTGAGTAGAGGCCAATGTTTGCACCAATGTCCAAGAAGACATCTTCTTGAGAGAACGTCTCTAGGTACGGTATCGTCGTCGGCTCTTTTGCAAAGATGGTAACTACGCGACCCTGAATCTGCGAACTACCTTCTGCTGCGGAGAACCTTATCAACTTCCCATCAACATCGATTTCCAAGCAGTGGATCACAGCAAGATCTCGACGGTAAACGTACTTCCGGATCTGCTTGAGCTGACGCGGCGTGCGCGAGTTCGGCATTTTCATCGCCATCTATCTTTCTCCTTAGTGCTGTATCGGCACCTTCTTATTGCGCTAAGCGCTCCATCCGCATGCGTTCGGCTACTGTAGCCACGGAGCCAAGCGCTGAAAGCCTTTGAGAAGTAGCCGTCTGTACTTTGTGGTTGTCTTGACGGTTACGCACTGATCAAATCGGTCGAGGAGCTCAAGGTTCTGTTGGGCGGCATTCCGGATGTCGACTACCATGGCTCCGCCGGACTTGAGCACTTTCGAGATGTAGTCTGCATAAGTTTGCAGTGGATAGTGAAATCCTAGCGACAGAAGTGAAATGACCAAATCCACCGCTTGCGTAGGCAGTGTCTCTCGCGTTGGATTCGACGCTCTGACCTTTTCTGAATCGACCCTGTTTGCAACAAGCAATCGCTTCGCCACGGTCAGCGAGCTGTATCCAGCTCCCTGCTCTGCAAAATTATGATCGCGGTACTCTGACTTTTCGATATCAATCAGTTGAAGGTGACATCGGAAGTCCCGAAAGAAATAGACGTCGATAGACCCGTAACCACACCCAATGTCTGTCAACCACTCGACATTCATGCTACGGACGTGAGGCGCTATCGCCCGATAGTCATCGCGCGCGAGTTTGCTCGCAGTAGCGAGCGATCGCTCGGCGTCGAACTAAGCTTTCCAAAAGCAACGGCGAGTCGTAGCCCGAGCGCCACGCCTTGTAGGAAAGCCTCCCTAGTCGCGGCACTTCCATCAGGGAGCCAGTCCTCTGCAAAGCGAGATTTGCGACATCTCTAACGCCCAGAACCGAAAAGTCCAACGACTCTGATTCGCTCCCAATCAAGATGTCGACGCTCCTTGGTATGACTTTCGTGCTGCCAAAGTGAGGTGCCAGGGCTTGTCGGGAAGCCGGCGCACCTCAACAAAGCCTGCTTGCAGCAGGGCTTCGCCGAGGAGCAGCTGAGTTCATAACCGCTCTTGTGCACGTCCCACGACTCCGAGTCGCCTTCACGCTGCCAGCCCCAGAATCCGGCGAGGGCATGCTCGCGCGCGCTCCACTTGGGGTTTGTGATCGACCGAGTGCAAGGATCGACTTCCATGAACTGACTGATGTGGAATCGAATGTCGGGAACAATCAGCTGGGCCTCGCCATCCTGTTTCAGCACTCTCCAAAATGCGGCGAGCGTTGCTCGCCCTTGAGCGAAAGTCACATGTTCAAAAAAATGTCGGCAGAAGATCCTGTCAATTGAGTTTGCCGGGAAGTGCTCTTCGAGCTTCCATGCCTCGCATACGATCGTCACACCCTTGACGGCACGAATGTCGACTCCGATGTACCCGGGACGAACATTCTCACCGCAGCCAACGTCAATACAGACCTTGTTCATGGAAACGTCTCATGCGCAATTTTGAATGCAGATCACGCGACGAGACTCACTGCCCTTGCGGGCTTTGTCGGAAGTAATGACCCATTTGCATTCCGGACAAGCATGCCTGAAGAGGCTTAACCACTCCTCCGGGCAGAAGATGGAGAGGTGACTATGACCATCGTCGTAGCACGCGATCTTGTGGAACTGCCGCCGACCAAACGTGCCAATCCGCCGCAATGCTCCGGGGAGAGACTCCGGAGCAAGGTGCTCGAGGAAATCAGCCGAAACGACGACGTCGAATGGGGTCTTGGGCGCGCCACTGGCAGATATCAGCCTGCTCGAACCGTACATTTCCCAGTCGTTGTAGGAGCTCGTCAATGAGCGGGGATCGCGCCCAATCGACACCGGTTACCGCTTCGAACCATGGCGCTGCTGCCTCGAGAAACTTACCGTTTCCAGAACCCAATTCGAGGAGCGAGCCAGTGCCGATCGCACGGACGGCGCCGATCTCTTCGAGAAGCCAGTTGTTTCTCTGAAACGCGGGGACTGAGTCGTGGAGCCACTGGTAGTAATCGGCGCTGGCAGATCCGTATTTCAATTCGTAGTCCTTGCCGATTGGGCGCTCAAGCGGTGGGCAGACGTCGACGCATTACTGCGCTTGAACCAGGCCCCAACGGGCTGGTAGCGCGTCGCACCGAGGAATAGACCTCGAACTTGGAAGCGGAGCGGTCGAGAAAGAAACCGTTGAGTTCCATCGGAGGCAAACCCAACGACGCAGAGTTGATAGAAGCCGGGAGATAGATTGATTTCTCCGAGGCCAACTTCGAAACATTCTCCGGCGCCAACGACAAAGTCCGACCGCCCTGAGTTCCAGTCGGCCACTGCATTTCCACCGGATTCTTGCACAATGATGCTGAGAGCGAGAGGATCCGGGATAGAGTGCGCACCAAACAGTCTAAGGTTCGCACCGTAGTCGACCGCGCTTTCCTGTGCCACTTCTTTCTCATTGCTCAATAACGTGAAATCGACGAGGTCTGCGTTGAAAGCCGGATCCTTTGCGGGTTTGCTGAACCCGGAGATCTCCTGGTACTTCGCGATTCCGTCCTGTGTCGCACCGATGTGAACAACGTTACCCTTGTGCAGCACGAGACTCGACGTCGCCATCCTTGCGACATGATTCATTCCGTGCGTAACGAGAACGACTGCTGCGTTCTGGCGCATCTGGTCTACCCGGGCGTAGCACTTCATTCGGAACCCGAGGTCCCCAACAGCGAGGACCTCGTCAATCTAGCAGAATGTCTGGCTGCATGACGACGGACAGTGCGAAACCAAGTCGCGCCCGCATGCCCGAGCTGTAGAACTGGACGGGGGTGTCGATGAACTCCTCCACCGTCGACGGGCGGGTGGCCCGGCGCACCGGCACGGTCACCGCGTTCGGGGGCCGCTTCGACGGCGAGGTCGACGCGTTCCTCATCCTCGTGCTCAGCGTCGCCGCCGCGCCCACGGTCGGGTGGTGGGTGCTCGCCGCCGGGCTGGTGCGGTACGCCTTCGCGGTCGCCGGGTGGTGCCTGCCGTGGATGCGCGTGCCCCTGGGGTTCCGGTACTGGCGCAAGGTCGTGACCGCGGTCGTGGGCATCGTGCTCACCGTGGCCGTCGCGGACGTGCTGCCGTCCGTGCTGACCACCGCCCTGGTCGGTGGTCGCCCTGGGTCTTGCTCGCCGAGTCGTTCGGCCGCGACGTCAGGTGGTTGTGGCGCCACCGCGAGCGCGAGCGCGCCACAGCCGGCCGGGCGGAGCGGCCGGCAGGAGAACGACCCGGCCTGCCGCGGGAAGCGGCGGCACCACGGCCCTGGCGGCGGGTCGTCGCCGGCTGCGCGACGGCCCTGGCCGTGGTGCTGGTGTGGTTCGTGCTGGTGGCGCCGACCCGACCCGACCGGCTCACTCCCGGCGCCGTGCTCCGGCTCCCGCTGGAGGTGGTCGTCCTGGCCGCCGTCGTGCTGGTGGCCGCGGCACGGCCGACCCGGGCCCTCACGGTCGTGGTGGGGGTGGTCCTGGCCGTCGTCACGCTGCTCAAGGTCCTCGACGTGGGCGCGTTCGCGGTGCTCGACCGGCCCTTCGACGTCGTCACCGACCGCGGCCAGCTGGGCTCGGGCGTCGACTTCGTGCGCGACTCGCTCGGGCCGTGGGCCGCGCGCGGCTGCGTGCTCGCTGCGGTCGCCCTCGTCGGTGCCCTGTTCGTCGGCCTGCCCTGGGCGGTCGGGCGGCTCACGGCGGCCGTCGCCCGGCACCGCAGGGCGAGCGTCCGGGCGGTCGTGGCCCTCGGGGTCGTGTGGGGGGTCTGTGCGGTGTCGGGGCTGCAGCTCGCACCCGGCGCACCGGTCGCCGCCGCGGACACCGGGCCGTTCGTGGTCGGCAAGGTGCGTGCCGCGAGCGCCGCCTACCGTGACGAGGAGCGCTTCACGGCGGCCCTCGCGGCGGACGCCTTCGCCGACCCGGCCTCCGCCGACCTGTCCGCCCTGGCGGGCAAGGACGTCGTCATCGCCTTCGTCGAGAGCTACGGCCGGGTCGCGCTGGAAGGACCCGGGTCGCAGCCGGTGCGAACCCTGTTGGACCGCGAAGGTGCGCGGCTCGCGGGCCTGGGCTACACGGCATCCAGCGCCTGGCTCACCTCCCCGACGTTCGGGGGCAGCAGCTGGCTGGCCCACTCCACGCTCCAGTCGGGGCTGACGGTCAGTGACCAGGCACGCTACGACCTGCTGCTCGCGAGCAGCCGCACGACGCTCAGCTCCGCCTTCGGCCGGGCCGGCTGGCGCACGGTGGCCGTGCTGCCGTCGACCCGCGGCACCTGGCCCGAGGGCCGGGCCTTCTACGGGTTCGACCGGGTGTACGGCCGGGCGTCGCTGGGGTACGCAGGGCCGGCCTTCGGCTTCTCCGCCATGCCCGACCAGTTCGCCCTGGCGGCGCTGGAGCGGCTGGAGCTCACGAACCCCCACCGCGGGCCGCTGATGGCCGAGGTCGAGCTCACCTCGAGCCACGGGCCGTGGGCACCGTTGCCGACGACGGTCGACCCGGCGGTCCTGGGCGACGGCTCGGTCTTCGACGGCATCCGGGCGGATGCCGTGTCGGCCACCGAGCTGTGGAGCGACCGCTCTGCCGTACCCGGCGCCTACCGGACGTCGGTCGCCTACTCACTGACCAGCCTGCTGTCGTTCGTGGAGCGGCGCGCCGACGACGACCTGGTGGTCGTGCTGCTCGGCGACCACCAGCCGTCGACCATCGTCAGCGGGTTCGGCGGCAACCGCGACGTCCCCGTCACCGTCATCGCGCGCGACCCGCGGGTGGTCGAGCGGCTGTCGGGGTGGGGGTGGCAGTCCGGGCTGGCGCCGGCGACGCCGGCCCGGTGTGGCCGATGGCCGGCTTCCGCGACCGCTTCCTCACGGCCTACAGCAGCCCGCCGGCGTCGGGTTCGGTGCAGGCGAGGAGCACGCCATGAGGGTGGCCGACCGCGAGGTGGTGGAGCAGCGGCTGCGCCGGGCGCGGGCCGAGGCGTTCCCGCCGGGTGAGTACGTGGGGCAGCAGAGCTTCGTGAGCGCCGGCGAGGTGCTGTCGCTGGGGCGGCGGGCCGGCATCGGTCCCGGGGTGCGGGTGCTCGACCTGTGCTGCGGCGAGGGCGGTCCAGGGCTGCACCTGGCCCGGCGAGCTCGGCTGCTCGTACGTGGGGGTCGACGCCAGCCCCGACGCCGTCGCACGGGCGCGACAGCGGGCCGTCGACGCAGGTCTCGAGGTCCGCGTCGACCACGGGCAGGTGCCGCCCGCACCGGCCGGTCCGTTCGACGTGGTGCTCCTGCTCGAGACCATGCTCGCGTTCGCCGACAAGCGCGCCCTGGTGGAGGAGGTCGCGTCGGTGCTGGGCCGGGGGGTCGCTTCGTGTTCACGCTCGAGGAAGGAGCCCCCCTGACCCGGGCCGAGGCGGCGGTGATGCCCGGGTCCGGCACCGTCTGGCTCACGCGGCTCCCCCGCGTGCGGTCCGACCTGAACCGAGCCGGTCTGCGGGTGCGCTGGTGCGCGGAGACCAGCCGTGCCCACCGCGTCAGGGTCGACGCCCTCGTCGCCGCGTACACCCGCGCCGCGCCGGAGCTCCGCGCGGCCGGCGGCGGGCCCGCCGTGGACGACCTCGTCGCAGCGCACCTCCTCTGGAGCCGGTGGCTGCGCGAGGGGCGGGTTCGCAAGCTCGCCGTCGTCGCCGAGAAGGTGCGGCCCTAGGGCGGCGGTCCGGTCCCGGGCCGGGCGCCTGGGTGGCCGGGCGCGCTCGGCCTCGCCCCGCTCAGGCGGGAACGATCCAGTCGTCGGTCGCCGAGGTCCTGCCGTCGGGCCAGGTCCACGTGACCGCCTCGTACGCGAAGGACAGCGCCTCGCGCGGCAGGCCCGGCCCGTCGTGGGTCGTCAGCGAGATCTCGACGAGGTAGGCGTTGCGCAGCTCGATCGTGAAGGCCGCCCGTCGCCGCCCGAGCTGGTCGGTCGCGAAGACGTCGAGCCGCCACGACGGGAGGACGTCGTTGCGGATCCAGGCGTTGAGGAGCAGCGGGCTGGTTCGGTCGACCTCCTTGACGACCGTGATGGGCGAGTGCCGCCGCTTGCCGCTGGCCTGGCCGGTCGCGAGGTCGCGCGGTGAGACGAGGGTGTGGCGCAGGTCGAGCACGGGGATGCCGGAACCACCGCGCGGGCCCGAGGCCCCCCGGATCGGCCCGTCGGGGCCGGTGACCGTCAGCTCGGCGTCGACCACGGCGTCCTCACGGCAGGGTGAGTCCCTCGAGCGGGCTGGTCCGCACGCGCAGGATGGCGAAGTACGGACCGGCTGCCTGGTTGGCGGACGTCGCGGTCACGAACCCGTCGGTGAGCGTGACGGGCGCCTCGACCACCGTCAGCCCCTGGCCGCCGCGGTTGCCGCCGCACGAGAGCAGCTGCTGCGGGCTGACGACCTCGGTGACGACGTCGACGTGGCTGGCCTCGTTGCCCTGGATGTTGTCGAACGTCAAGGCGTTGCTGCCTGGCCGGTTCTTGCAGAGGAAGTCACCGACCTCCGGCTGGACCTCACCGATCCGGTACAGCCAGAACGGGTTCGCGAACGCCTTCCCGACGCGGTTCTGCTTGGCCGCGTGGGCGTAGACGGCGTGGAGGGTGTTGCGGTGGAACGGGTCCCCGGGGATCCCGGCGGCGAGGGCGGCCTGCTGCACGCAGAACGAGATGAAGCCGCGCTCCACGCCGTGGTGTCGGCCGCGGCACTGGCCGCCCAGGCCTGGGGGTTGCCCGTGTTGCCGGCGCGGCCGTAGAGCTCGAGGCGGGGCAGCAGGGCGGGGTCGCTCTCCGGTCGACCGTTCCAGGTGGCCAGCTCCTCGCGCGCCACCCGGGCGACCTCGCGCTTGAAGGCCTCGACCTTCGACATCCAGTCCTGGACCATGTCGAGCGCGTCGCCGACGCCGGGGATGAGCGAGACCAGGGACCCGACCCCACCCGGGACCAGCCCGGCGACGCTGCTCGGGAGCGTCCCGAACGACAGCAGCTGTGCGGCCCCGGCCGCGGTCCCGACGCCACCTCCGCCACCGAGCGCGACCTTGAGCCCGTCGGGCGTGGCGGTGACGTCGCTGCCCGGCGTGACGGCGGCGGCCTTGATCATGTCGGCGATGCCGCTGAACCCGCCGCTGGCGCCACCGAAGACCGGCATCGAGGAGGGAGCGGTGAGGTCCTCGAGGATCTTGCCCGCCTCCTCCTTGGCCTTCTCCGGCTCGACCAGCTTGCCGTCGGCGGCCTTCTTGACGGTGGCCAGCTTCTGGTTCGCCTCCTTCGTCTTCTGGGTGTTGGCCGCCATCTCGGCCAGCTTGAGCGCAGCCGCCTGCTGCCCGAAGGAGGTCGCGAGGTTGGCCGCCGTCTGCAGCCCCGCAGCGGCGTTGGCCTGGGTGCCGGCGAGGCCGGCCATGTCGCGGAAGGCTCCCGCGTTCTGGACCGCCCCGAGGGCACCGGCGAGCCCCGCCGGCGCCGGCGCGTCGGGAGCGTTCTGGAGGCTGATGATGGTCTGCGGGAACGGAGTAGGCGCCGTCGCCATCGGGTCGGTGCGCCTGGACATCAGCAGCGAGGGGTCGATCTCCCCGAGCTCGGGCTCCGTGTCGGACAGCACCCAGTCGAGGTCGCCGTAGTGCTCCTCGAGGGCGAGGCAGGGGTCCATGATCGTCTGGGCGTAGAGCCCGTCGGTCGCAGCGCCACGTGCATCGGCTCGCTGTGCGCGTTCTTGTCGGCGTACCAGGCGTAGAGCTTCTCCGGCGTGTCGAGCCCGTCGAGCCCGAGGAAGGCGCCCGCCGACACCTGGAACACCATCGAGTTCCCGATGATGGCGACGGGGTCGCGCTCGACCACCGACGCCACGCTCAGGCCGTTGGTCCCCGGGATCACCGCGCCGTCGACGATCATGAACACGCGGTCGCGGTCCATGTCCCAGAGCACCCACTTGTCGTAGTACTCGACGTGCTCGTTGAGGTGGCCGAGGAGCGC
>CAVWFH010000033.1:0-72287 GCA_963754065.1 uncultured beta proteobacterium
CCCGACCTATGCGTCGACGCCGGCCGAGGCGGCCCCGCCGCCGCCCGCGCCCGAGATCGACTGGTCGCGCATCGAGCAGTCGATGCGCGACGCGCTGATTCGCGAGCTGCAGCCCGCACTGGCCGACGAAGCCGGGCGGCTGCTGCGCGAGCGGCTGCAGCCCGCCATCGAGCGCGTGCTGCTCGCGGCGACCGCCGAACTGCGCCAGGCCTTCGACGCACGTCTGCGCGAGACCATTGCACGCGTGGTCGCCGCCGAACTCGCACGCCAGCGCGATCGCGGCTGATGCCCGGCGCCGCGGCCTTCGCGCAGCACCCGTAAAATTCCGCTTTCCGCTTCAATGGCCGGCCTGCCTGCTGGCGTCGCAATGAACGACATCGCATCACCGACCAGCACTCCGCTCGCCAAGGCGTTCGAGCCCGCCGCCATCGAGGCACGCTGGTCACCCGTGTGGGAAGCGCGAGGTTACTTCCGGGCCGGACTCGATCCCTCGAAACCCGCGTTTTCGATCCAGTTGCCGCCGCCCAATGTCACCGGCCTGCTGCACATGGGGCACGCGTTCAACCACACGATCATGGACGCGCTGACGCGCTATCACCGGATGCTCGGCCACAACACCCTGTGGCTGCCGGGAACGGATCACGCGGGCATCGCGACGCAGATCGTCGTCGAGCGCCAGCTCGAAGCCAACGGCATCGACCGTCGCACGATGGGGCGCGAAGCGTTCATCAAGCAGGTGTGGGACTGGAAAGAGTATTCGGGCGGCACGATCCTCAACCAGATGCGACGCCTCGGCGACTCGATCGACTGGAGCCGCACCTATTTCACGATGGACGACAACTTGTCGAAGGTCGTGACCGAGACCTTCGTGCAGCTGTACGAACAAGGCCTGATCTATCGCGGCAAGCGACTGGTGAACTGGGATCCAAAGCTGCAGACCGCGGTTTCGGACCTTGAAGTCGAGACCGAGGAGGAAGACGGCAAGCTGTGGGAGATTCGTTATCCCGCCGTGGATGGTGCTCATGACGCAGACTCCGGGGTCGTCGTCGCAACGACCCGTCCCGAAACCATGCTGGGCGACGTCGCCGTGGCCGTGCATCCTGAGGATGAACGCTATGCGGCGCTCGTCGGCAAGCAGCTGACGTTGCCGTTGACCGGCCGCACGATCCCGGTCATTGCCGACGACTACGTCGACCGCGAGTTCGGCACCGGCGCCGTAAAGATCACACCGGCGCACGACTTCAACGACTTCGCGATCGGCCAGCGCCACGCCCTCGAACCGATCCCGATCTTCACGCTGACCGCGACGGTTAACGACAACGCGCCGGAGAAGTACCGCGGCCTCGACCGCTACGTTGCACGCAAGCGCGTGCTCGAGGATCTGCGCGCCGCGGGACTGGTGGTCTCGGAGAAGCCTCACAAGATGATGGTGCCGCGCTGCGGCCGCACGGGCGAAGTGGTTGAGCCGACGCTCAGCGAGCAGTGGTACATGGCGATGAGCAAGCCGGCGCCCGCTGTTGCCGACGGACGCACGCGTCATCCTGGAAAGTCGATCGCGCAGGTCGCGCTCGAGGTCGTCGCACGCGGCGATGTGCGCATCTTTCCCGAGCAGTGGCACACGATCTACAACCAGTGGCTCGAGAACATCCAGGACTGGTGCATCTCGCGGCAGCTGTGGTGGGGCCACCAGATCCCCGCCTGGTACGACGATGATGGCGCGGTCTACGTTGCCCGTTCCGAGGCCGAAGCGCAGGCCAAGGCCGGTGCGGGCAAGCGGCTGACGCGCGACCCCGACGTGCTTGACACCTGGTACTCGTCGGCGATGGTGCCGTTTTCCACGCTTGGCTGGCCGGACGTCGAGCAACAGACCACGGGCGATGAGCGCGTCGCCTACGACCTGTACCTGCCCTCGACGGTGCTGGTCACCGGCTACGACATCATCTTCTTCTGGGTCGCGCGCATGGTGATGATGACGACCCATTTCACCGGCCGCGTGCCGTTTCGCAATGTCTACATCCACGGCATCGTGCGCGACGCCGAAGGCAAGAAGATGTCGAAGAGCGAGGGCAACACGCTCGACCCGATCGACATCATCGACGGCATCGACCTCGAAGCGCTGGTGAAGAAGAACACCACCGGACTGCGCAAGACCGAGGATGCACCCAAGGTGGCGGCCAAGGTGCGCAAGCACTTTCCCGACGGCATCGCGCCCTATGGCGCGGACGCGCTGCGCTTCACGATGGCAGCCTATGCCACGCTGGGCCGCAACATCAATTTCGACCTCAAGCGCTGCGAGGGGTACCGCAACTTCTGCAACAAGCTGTGGAACGCAACGCGCTTCGTGCTGATGAACGCGGAAGGCCACGACTGCGGCCTCGACGAGCAACTGCCGCTGGAGCTGTCGGCGGTCGACCGCTGGATCATCGGCGAACTGCAGCGCACCGAGGCCGCGGTCGCCGAAGGCTTTGCGCAGTACCGGCTCGACAACGTCGCCAATGCGATCTATGGCTTCGTCTGGAACGAGTATTGCGACTGGTACCTCGAACTGGCCAAGGTGCAGTTGCAGTCCGGCAACGCGGCACAGCAACGCGGAACGCGCCGCACCCTGGTACGCGTGCTGGAAGTCGCGCTGCGCCTGGCGCATCCGGTCATTCCGTTCATCTCCGAGGAACTGTGGCAAGCCGTTTCCGTGCTGGCCGGCAAGCGCTCCTCGGAGTCGGAGTCATCCGTGATGATCCAGCCGTTTCCGCGCGCTCAGCCTGAGAAAATCGATGCGACGGCCGATCGACAAATGACGCTGCTCAAGCGCATGGTCGATGCGCTGCGCAACCTGCGCAGCGAGATGAATCTCTCTCCTGCGCAGAAGGTTCCAATGCTGGCGTCGGGCGACAGCGCGACGCTGGCATCGTTTGCCCCCTATCTGCAGGCCCTTGCGCGGCTGTCCGACGTACAGGTCGTCGTCGACGTCAATGCGGCGGCCAGCGGCGCGGCCGCACCGATCAAGGTTGTGGACGAGTTCCGACTGATGCTGAAGATCGAAGTCGACGTCGCGGCAGAGCGCGATCGGCTCGGCAAGGAAATCGCGCGACTCGAAAACGAGATCCGCAAGGCCGAGGTCAAGCTCGGCAATGCCGGCTTCGTCGAGCGCGCACCGGCGGCTGTCGTTGCGCAGGAAAAGGAGCGGCTGGCCGGCTTTGGCGCCACGCTCGCCAAGATGCGCGAGCAGGTCGAGCGACTGCCTGCGGCCTGATTGCCGGGCCGCGGGACGCGACGCTATTTCGCTGGCGGTGATGCCGGCGTGGCCGGAGCTGGCGGTGATGCCGGCATGACCGGAGGCTGAGCCGGCTGAGCTGGCTGGGTTGATTCAGCAGGCGGGGGCATCGTGTACTCGGACGCCGGCGCGGGCACGGGAGCGGGAGCCGCTGGAGGCGAGGCGGACGCCGGAGCGGCCGGCGGTGTTGCGGCCGGTGCTTTCTCAGGTCGAGGCACCACGATGCCAGGCCCGGGCGGAATCTCGTCGACGGCCACGACACCCGTGACAAAGTGCCGCGTCTCGCCGAAGCAGGTCGTCGGCAGGCCGACCTTCTGCTCGTAATGAAGCGTCACGCGCTTGCCCATCACGCGATTGATCTGCGCCGCCACGTTGTCGTCCCAGACGGTGAAAAGGAACTTCTCCGGTATCGCTCCCGGCATCGTGACCATCGCCATCTCGCCTTCCCAGGTCTTGCAGAGCCAGCCCGACCTGCTGAATTTCTGGACCCAGCCCGCGCGTTCGCCGTCGGAGTAGTTCCAGTTCAGCACGACGGCGAAGTACGCCGCGACCAGCGCCAGCGGCACGAGCAGCAACCAGAAGACGAGCTTCAGACGCGACGGCGCGCGCCGCGACGCTGTCGAACTCGATGCCGGGCCTGGGTTCGGGATACTCATCGGCGCTTGAGGTAGTGCACGTATTCCTTCGCCACGGTCTGCTGGCCGACCAGTTCGTTGCCGGTCTGCTTGGCGAAGGCCTGGAAATCGCGCACGGATCCGGGATCGGTCGCGAGGACCTTCAGGACCTGGCCGCTCGTCATGTCCGCCAACGCCTTCTTCGCGCGCAGGATCGGCAACGGGCAGTTGAGGCCGCGCGTATCGATTTCCTTGTCGGATGTCGTTGGGATGTCCATAGGACGCTTCAGGCAGCTGCCGGCGGGAAAGCGAGAAATTCTACCGGCAGACCGCGCCCACGCATCCAGTCTGCCATGGCGAGACCCGTACCGAGTGGCCAGGGACGCAATCGCGCCGGTTCGATCAGACGATAGTCGACCAGTTCTTCGCCCAGCCGGATCTCGCCGTCGGCCTCCACGTGGTAGGCGATTATGACCTCGTTCTTGCGCATGAACTCGTAGACGCCGATCAGCGTCGCCGTTCGTGTCGCGAGTGAGGTCTCTTCAGCCACCTCGCGCTCCACCGCCTGACGCGGGGTCTCGTCGCGTTCGAGAAAGCCCGTCACCAGCGCAAACATCTTCTCGGGCCAGGCCCGGTTGCGCGCCAGCAGGATCCGGCCCTCGATCTCGATCAGCGCAGCGACGACGGGTGTCGGATTGTCCCAGTGCACCCAGCCACACGCGGGGCAGCTGCCGCGCTCGCGCTCGGCAACCGTGCGCGGCGTGAGCGGCGTGGCGCACTGAGGGCAGAAGCGAAAGGCGGCGGACATCTCAGCGCGCCGTCCGCGGGCGGCACGCGAAGCTCAAGGAGGCGTCCCGGTCGCCGGCAGTTGGGGCGGTTTCGGATGCAGGCGCGCCATCGCCGTGGTGTCCACGAACTGTCCTTCACGCAAGGCAAAAGCACGATGCACGCCTTCGACCTCGAATCCGAACTTGCGATACAGCGCCAGCGCCGCCGCGTTGTCGCTGAAGACCGTCAGCTCCAGACGCAGGGCACCGAGCCAGTTGTCCGCGAGATCGATGATGGTCGCCATCAGGCGCGTGCCGACTCCCCGCCGCTGCCAGTCCTCGCGGATTCCGATGCCGAGCCCCCAGGCGTGCTGGCGGCGCGCGTTCTTGTTGCCATGCAGTCCCGAGTGTCCGATGACCTCGTCATTCGACAGCGCGACGAAGATGTAGTTGGTCGCGGCGTCGCGACCCAGACGCTCGACCCAGTCGGCGACCGAGGGATACGGGTTCTGCAGCGTGCCCGCCGCCGCGCTGCGCGACTGGAATGTGCGTGCGATGCCCGCAGCGTCCGCGGGCTCCGCGCGCCGTATGACGACCCCGTCTAGAGACGCTGTTCCGCCCACGATTGCACGCTGGCGAGGGCGGCGGGAAGTCCCGCCGGTTCAGTGCCGCCGGCCATCGCCATGTCCGGCCGTCCACCGCCTTTGCCGCCGACCTGCTGCGCGACAAAGTTGACGAGGTCGCCGGCCTTCACCTTGCCGACGGCGTCGGGCGTGACGCCGGCCGCGAGCTGAACCTTGCCGGCCTCGACCGCACCGAGCACGACGATCGCACTTTTCAGCTTGGCCTTCAGCTGGTCCATCGTTTCACGCAGGGTCTTCGCGTCCGCGCCATCGAGTGCCGCCGCCAGCACCTTGACGCCTTTGATGTCGACCGCCTGCGCGGCGAGATCGTCACCCTGGTTCGACGCAATCTTGCTCTTGAGGCGGGCGAGCTCCTTTTCGAGCGCCTTCACGTGATCCTGCACCTGCGCGATCTTCTGCGTCAGCTCCGATGCCGGTGCCTTGAGCAGGTTCGCGGCCTCATGCAGTTCCCGATCGAGCGTCTGGACGACCTCGAGCGCTCCCTGTCCGGTCACCGCCTCGACACGCCGCACGCCGGCCGCCACACCGCCTTCGGCAACGATTTTGAAGAGACCAATGTCCCCGGTGCGCGCGACGTGCGTGCCACCGCACAGTTCCGTGGAGTGGTCGCCCATCGCCAGCACGCGCACTTCGTCGCCGTACTTGTCGCCGAAGAAGGCCAGCGCCCCGGCCTTGATCGCATCGTCGTACTTCATCACGTTGGCGCTGACCTGCGCGTTGGCACGGATCGCGGTGTTGACCATGGCCTCGATGCGACGGATCTCGTCCGGCGTGACGGCCTTGTCGTGCGAAAAGTCGAAGCGGGTGCGATCGGCGTCGACCAGCGAGCCCTTCTGTTGCACGTGCTTGCCGAGCACCGCACGCAGTGCCGAGTGCATCAGGTGCGTGGCCGAATGATTGTTGCGCGTGCGCTCGCGCGTAGCCGCGTCGACACGGGCCTGCACGACATCGCCGACGGACAAGGTGCCGGACTCGAGCGTGCCGTGATGGCCGAAGACGTCGGCCTGGATCTTCTGCGTGTCGGCCACACTGAAGCGCACGACATGGCCGTCGCTGATAGCCTCGAGCACGCCCCGGTCACCGACCTGGCCGCCCGACTCCGCATAGAACGGCGTCGAATTGAGCACCACGATGCCGCTCTGCCCCTTTTCGAGCCGCGGCACGGCCGTGCCGTCGTAATACAGCGCCACCACCTTGCCGTCGTCGGCGAGCGACGAATAACCGGTGAAGCGTGTCTTGTCGCCGGCGTACTCGACACCGGCCGCCATGCGGAACTTGCCCGCCGCACGCGCCTGCTCGCGCTGGCGTTCCATCGCGTCGTTGAAGCCGGCGTGGTCGATCGACACGCCGCGTTCGCGGCAGATGTCCCCGGTCAGGTCGACCGGGAAGCCGTAGGTGTCGTACAGCAGGAAGACAGTCTCGCCGTCGAGCATCTTCGGGTCGCCGGAACTCATCTTTCCCAGCGCCCCGTCGAGAATCTTCATGCCGTGTTCGAGCGTCTCGCCGAAGCGTACCTCCTCCTGCTTCAGCACCGCCTCGATGCGCGCCTGCTGCTCCTTCAGTTCCGGATAGGCCGCACCCATTTCCTTCGTCAGATCGGCGACCAGCCGATAGAAGAACGGTTGGGTCTGGCCGAGCTGGTAGCCGTGCCGCAGTGCGCGCCGGATGATCCGGCGCAGCACGTACCCGCGCCCCTCGTTGCCCGGAATCACGCCGTCGGCGATCAGGAACGCGCAGGCGCGGATGTGATCCGCGATCACCTTCAGAGAATTGCTGCCGAGATCTTTCGCACCGGTCTCGCGCGCCGCGGCATTGATCAGGTTCTGGAACAGATCGATCTCGTAGTTCGAGTGCACGTGCTGCAGCACCGCCGCGAGGCGCTCGAGCCCCATGCCGGTGTCGACACACGGCTTGGGCAGCGGCGTGAGCACGCCCGCCGCATCGCGGTCGAACTGCATGAAGACGAGGTTCCAGATCTCTATGTATCGGTCGCCCTCCGCATCCGGCGATCCCGGTGGGCCACCGGCGACCTCGGGTCCGTGGTCGTAGAAGACTTCGGAGCACGGTCCGCAGGGACCGGTATCGGCCATCTGCCAGAAGTTGTCCGATACGTACTTGGGCTGCCCCGCCTTGTCGCCGATGCGGATGCAGCGCTCCGGCGGAACGCCGATGTCCTTGGTCCAGATCTCGTAGGCTTCGTCGTCATCGATGTAGACCGTGGTCCAGAGCTTGTCCTTGGGCAGCTTGTAGACCTCGGTCAACAGCTCCCACGCATAGCGGATCGCGTCGCGCTTGAAGTAATCGCCGAAGCTGAAGTTGCCCAGCATCTCGAAAAAGGTGTGGTGCCGCGCCGTGTAGCCGACGTTTTCGAGGTCGTTATGCTTGCCGCCTGCGCGCAGCGACTTCTGCGACGTCGTCGCGCGCTTGTAGGGGCGCTGCTCGCGGCCGGTGAACACGTCCTTGAACTGCACCATGCCGCTGTTGACGAACAGCAGCGTCGGATCGTTCGACGGCACGAGGCTGGACGCGCGCACGATCGTGTGGCCCTTGGACTCGAAGTACTTCAGGAATCGCTCGCGGATATCTGCGCTTTTCATGACTGCATGTGGCGCGGGGATGCCGCGCTCCTGGATGACTCTTGCGGGGATGATACTTGCGCGCCGCCGACGGTCGGGCGCGCGCCTTCAGCGGTGGCAGATCGACGCCAGCGCCTCGATGGTCGGATGCCCGGCACCCGCGATGCGCGCTGCGTGCGCCAGCCCGGACAGCCCGAAGACAACGATGAGGGCTCCTGCCGCCGGCTTCAGCCAGGCGCGCACACCGGCGAAGTGTCCTGCATTAGCGCTGCCACCCAGCTTCGTGACGGCCACATCCACCGCCACCATGTTGGGCAAGGTCCCCAGGCCGAACGCCAGCATCACTGCAGCGCCCTGCCAGGGGCCACCCGCGACCAGCGCCAGCGGCAACGCTGCGTACACCATGCCGCAGGGAATCCACCCCCACGCCAGTCCCGCGAGCAGCGCCTGTGCACCGGAGCGCGGTGGATACACGCGGCGGGCGTACGGCGCAACCAAACGCCAGATCCCCAGGCCGAGCGGCTCGAGCCGCTTGAGCCATGCGGCCCGTCCGAAGAGCGATGCGCCGATCGCCAGCAGCATCAGCGAACCCACGACCAGCAGGCCGATCTGCAGCGGCAGGACATCCGCCGCATAGAGCGCGCCGCCCAAGGTGCCGACGAGTGCGCCCGCGATCGTGTAACTGGTGACGCGGCCCGCGTGGTAGCCCGCCGCCAGTCGCGCTGCCGGCACCGTAGGCGGTCGATGCACCTGCAGCGCACCGACGAAGCCACCGCACATGCCAGCACAGTGCAGCCCGCCGAGCAGCGCGAGCGTGAACGCGGCGAGAGCCTGGGTGGTCAGTAGATCCAGCATGACAAGGATTGTGCGCTATGGCCTGGCCCGCCGCTCGGCGTTGGCCGCAGACCGATCATCGAAGTGTTCGTTTCCCCTCGCTCGGCGAGGGGGCGGGGGAGTGTCGTACCGTTGCATTTCGGCGGAGCGCGCGGCCGCTCCGGAGCAAGCTGACCGACCAGTCTTGAGCGGCGGAAGCGCAGCGGAAGCCGTGCCGCTCCGAGTGCACGTGCGGCCGCGCAGCGGTCGCGTACACGAGGAGCGCCGCTAGACGATCTTGGAATAGCGCCGCGCGCGCTGATCGGCGCGCAGGTAGCGGTCGAAGGTCATCGCCACCGCGCGCACCAGCAACTTCCCCTTCGGAGTGACGGTGATCCATTCGGGCGTGTTCTCGACCAGCCCCTCGTCCTCGAACAACTTCAGTTCGGCGATCTCCGTCTTGAAGTAGTCGTCGAACTTGATGAGATACGTCGTTTCGATCGACTCCTTCGAGACCTCGAAATGGCACATCAGCGCCATGATGACCGCGCGCCGCAGGATGTCGTCGCGATCGAGTGCGATGCCGCGCGCCGTGGGCAGCGTGCCGAGGTTGAGGCGATCGTAGTACTCCTCGATCGTGCGGACGTTCTGCGAGTAGGTCGGGCCGATCTTGCTGATCGCCGACACGCCGAGGCCGATCAGGTCGCAGTCCGGACGCGTGGAATAGCCCTGGAAGTTGCGATGCAGGCGTCCCTGGCGCTGCGCACGCGCCAGGTCGTCGCCGGTCTTGGCGAAGTGATCCATGCCGATGTAGTGGTAGCCGGCATCGCTCAGGCGCCGGATCGCATCGAGCATGATGTTGAGCTTTTCCTCCGGCGACGGCAGCTCGGCGGATTCGATGCGTCGTTGCGGCTTGAAACGGTCCGGCAGGTGTGCGTAGTGGTACAGCGCGATGCGCTCGGGGCTGAGCACCATCACTTTGTCGAGCGTGCGTGCGAAAGTTTCGCGGGTCTGCTTCGGCAAGCCGTAGATCAGGTCGAGATTGACCGACTTGAAATCCGCCTGTCGGGCGGCATCCACCGTTGCCTGCGTCATCTCGAAGCTTTGCAGCCGGTTCACCGCCCGCTGCACCTCGGGTTCGAAGTCCTGCACGCCGACCGACATGCGATTGAAGCCCAGCTTGGCCAGCGCCGCCACCTTGTCGGGGGGCGTCGAGCGCGGATCGACCTCGATCGAGTACTCGCCGCGCTCGGCCAGCGGGAAGCGCGCCGTCAGCAGGGCCATCAGCTGTGCGAGTTCATCGTTCGACAGGAACGTCGGCGTACCGCCACCAAAGTGGAGTTGTTCGATCTCCCGGCTGCCGGTCAGCCGTTGCCCGACGAGGTCCGCTTCGCGTTCGAGGTAGCCGATGTATTCGCCGGCCTTGCTGTGATCCTTGGTGATGACCTTGTTGCAGGCGCAGTAGTAGCAGACCGTGTTGCAGAACGGCAGATGAACGTACAGGGACAGCGAGGCGGCCGCGACGGCAGACTCGCGCGCGGCCAGTGCCTCGGAGAAAGCATTCGTTTCGAAGGCTTCGACAAACCGGTCGGCCGTCGGGTACGACGTGTAGCGGGGGCCGGGAACATCGAAGCGCCGAAGGGTGGCCGGATCCGGCAATGTCACCTGGCCACGAGCTGTCATCAGCATTGCCAATTCCTTGGCCGGGCTCATGCCGGCCGATCAGGGTATTATTTCGGGCCGAGTATGCCTCGCCTTGACGGGGGTCAACGGGGTGGGTCCTGAAGTGACCAAGACACCCGGCCGGCAAGGGGCGCCGCGGGAATTCGGGCCACAACGACGCCGTGGTCTTTGGAGTTCGGCGTCCGACCTCTGTCCAGCGGTGGCTAGCCAAGGAGTTCTTCACAGTATGAACGCGCCAGCGATCAACATCGCCAACTTGCGGGTTGCCTGCTCCAACTGCAACCTGCGCGAGCTGTGCCTTCCGGTCGGCCTGTCGCTGAAGGACGTCGAGCGGCTTGACGAACTGGTCGCCACGCGCAAGCGGGTGAAGCGGGGTGATGCGCTGTTTCGCGCCGGGGATCGATTCGAATCCCTGTACGCCGTCCGCCTCGGTTTCCTGAAGAGCACGGTGATGTCGCAGGACGGCCGCGAGCAGGTCACCGGGTTCCATATGGCCGGCGAACTGGTCGGCCTCGACGGCATCAGCAGCGAGGCCCACTCGTGCGATACGGTCGCCCTCGAGGACACCGAAGTCTGCGTGATTCCCTATGACCGGCTGGAGGACGTTGCCTCCGCCATGCCGGTGCTGCGCAACCACTTTCACAAGGTCATGAGCCGCGAGATCGTGCGCGAGCACGGCGTGATGCTGCTGCTCGGCAGCATGCATGCGGAAGAACGCCTGGCGGCGTTCCTGCTGAACCTGTCGCAGCGCTTCGAGGCGCGCGGCTACTCGCGCACCGAGTTCGTGCTGCGGATGACGCGCGCGGAGATCGGCAGCTTCCTCGGCCTGAAGCTGGAAACCGTGAGCCGCGTGCTGTCACGCTTTGCGCAGGACGGTCTCATCGACGTCAATCAGAAGCACGTCCGCATCGTCAATCCTGACGGATTGCGGCAGATCATTTCCGGCCAGGGCAACTAACCGCCGGCTGCACCCTGCTCCGCGCGACGTTCAAGCACTAGCTGCGTTCGAGCGGTACGGCCTCGACATCCGACACGCATTCCCGCTTCGGGCAGCCGTCCGGGCGATCCCCCGCCGGCAGAGTGCACCGGTTGACCTCGAACGGCGAGCGGGCGAGGAATACGGTCAGCGCACTCGAAATTGCGCCCAGCGCCCACAGCGCGAAAAATCCCAGCGTGTAAACGAGCATCCGGTCGGCCTCGACCGGTGCTCCGAACAGATGCAGGTCGCGCGGATCGAACAGCGAAAAGAACGCCAGTTCGGCCGCGCAGGCCACCAGGAACGACGGCCACAGCACCCAGCCGAGCCGTTGCGCAAAACTGTCTGTCATGCCTCCCCCTCGCCGCTCCACGGTCTTCTGAAGGACTAACGCGCCTGCAGCGTGAAGCGGCCGCCGCCGCCAGCGCTGAACGAGTCATCGATGCGCCATTCCCGCGATTCCAGGATGACCTGCCAGCTGACAGGACCCCCGTAACCCGAGGTGGGCGCCGCGACCTGCAGCGACCCCACGAACACCGCACGGCGGTTGTCTGGATCGACGCCCTGGCGAGACAGCACGGCCGTGCGGTCTTCACCCGGTCGACCGGGGTGCACCAGCCGCAACCGCAGCGCGGCTTCCGGCGGCAGGGCACGGCGAGCATCGAGTTCAACGCGCACACGGTCGCCATCGGCAATGCCGGCAAGTTCGATGCGCGCTTCAAGGCCGAGCTCGCGCGCAAGCTGCACACGCGCCACTTCGTCATTGATCGCCAGGCCCTGCTTGTAGTAGTCGGCGGCGACCGGCCCGTCGAAGCCACGGGCAGCGATGATGGCGGTAGCAATGCCGGCAATGACCGCCGTCGCCGGCAGCGCGATCAGGAACCATGGCCAGGGCTGGCGGTACCACGGGGTCACGACATGCGTGTTCACCACGTTCGTCCTTTGTCGTCGGCGTGCTCAACGCCGCAGTCCGAGGAAGACGGTCTTCTCTTCCACCGCCACCTTCGGATCATCAACCGACTTCACGCCGATCACGATCTTGTTCGAGCCCGGAGGAATGTCCTCGGGACGCGCCCGCAGCCTCACCAGCACCGAGCGCGTCGACGCGCCGGGCATCTCGAAGGTCGGCTCGGACTCGATCGCCAGGCCCGGCAGTCCACCGGTGCTGAGGGCATAGGTCTGACCGCGTTCGCTGGTGTTCATGACCTGCAGCCGGAAGGTGTTCTCGATGCGGCCGTCTTCGGCCTCGCGGGCCAGTGCACCGCGATCGCGGATCACATCCACCTTGAGCGGCACGCGGATGCCGACCGCCACCACGAGCGCCGCCGTGACCGCCGCGAGTATCCCGGTGTAGACGAACACCCGAGGCCGCAACACGTGGCCCCAGATGCCGCGCGCCGCATAGTGTTCCTCCAGGGCCCGCTCGGTCGAGAAGCGGATCAGCCCCTTGGACATGCCGGCCCGTTCCATCACGAAGTCACAGGCGTCGATGCACGCGGCGCAGCCGATGCACTCGTACTGCAGGCCGTTGCGGATGTCGATGCCGGTCGGGCAGACCTGGACGCAGAGCTTGCACTCGACGCAATCGCCCAGCCCCTGCTCGGTCCGCGTCGAGTTCTTGCTGCCCACGCCGCGCGGCTCGCCGCGCTCGCGGTCGTAGGTGACGATCAGCGTGTCCCGATCGAACATGGCGCTCTGGAAACGCGCATACGGGCACATGTACTTGCAGACCTGCTCGCGCATCCAGCCCGCGTTGCCGTAGGTGGCGAAGCCGTAGAAAAGGATCCAGAAGAGCGACCAGCCGCCGGCCGCAAAAGTGGCGATCTCGATCGTCAGTGCGCGGATCGGCGTGAAGTAACCGACGAAGGTGAAACCGGTCCAGAGCGCCACCGCGATCCAGGCTCCGTGCTTCGCCGCCTTGAGCGCGAACTTGCGCGCCGACCTCGGCTCCTTGTCGAGTTTCATGCGGCGGGCACGATCGCCCTCGATCTTCTGTTCGATCCACATGAAGATCTCGGTGTAGACCGTCTGCGGGCAGGCAAAGCCGCACCACAGGCGCCCGCCGACGGCCGTGAACAGGAACAGCGCCAGCGCCGCAATGATCAGGATTGCTGTCAGGTAGATGATGTCCTGCGGCCACATCACCATGCCGAAGATGTAGAACTTGCGCGCGGCGAGGTCGAACAGCAGCGCCTGGCGGCCGTTCCACTGCAACCAGGGCAGTCCGTAGAAGACGATCTGCGTGACCCACACCGCCGCCCAGCGCCACTTCTGGAACAGGGCGAGCGAGTCGCCGATGCGCTGGCGCGGATAGATCTCCTCGCGCTTCGCGTACAGCTGGATCTCGACCTCGCGGGGAGCGGGGACGGCGGGTTTCGCTCGCGTCCCCGGGGCGGACGGGGCGTCGCGTTTGACTTCGACCGCGTTATCCATGGGCTACTACCTTCAATGGACAGGCGCGGCACCCGGAGGAGGCGCCGCGCTCGCCTTCATGCCACTACTTCGCCGGCGCGGGCGCAGCCGGTGCGGTCGCCTTGGCGCTATTCGTCAGCGACCAGACATACGCTGCGACCAGGTGGATCTCGGGTCCGGTGAGGATGTTCTTGAAACTCGGCATCAGGTTGTTGCGACCGGCATTGATCGTTTCGGCAATCGTCGCGGCGCTGCCGCCATAGAGCCAGACCTTGTCAGTCAGGTTGGGGGCGCCGAGCGCCGGGTTGCCCTTGGCGTCGGCGCCGTGGCAAGCAGCACACACGGTGTCGAACTTCGCCTTCCCGCGGATCGCCTTGACCGAATCATGCGCCGATCCCGACAGCGACAGCACGTAGTTCGCGACATCGTCCACTTCCGCCTTGCCGCCCACCGCCGCCCCCATGGGCGGCATGACGCCGTTGCGCCCGTCGGTCACCGTCGTCACCAGTACGGCAGGCGCGCCGCCGTACAGCCAGTCACCGTCGGCGAGGTTCGGAAAGCCGCGCGAACCGCGCGCGTCCGACCCGTGGCATTGCGAACAATTGTTGAGGAAGAGCCGTTCGCCCATCTGGCGCGCCCGCGCATCTGCGGCCACCTGTTCGATCGGCTGCGCCGCATACGCGGCGAAGATCGGTCCGAAGCGGGCTTCGGCCGCCTTGACCTCAGCCTGGTACTGGCCCGATTGCGACCACTTCAGTACGCCCTGCCACTGCGTGCCCAGCCCCGGATACAGCACCAGGTAGAGGATGGAAAACAGGACGGTCAGATAGAACAACCAGATCCACCAGCGCGGCATCGGGTTGTGATACTCCTGCAGGTCACCGTCCCAGACATGGCCGGTGGTCTCGATCTCACCCTTCGCATTGACCTGTGCCTTGATCGTCCGACGGCTCTGCAGCCACAGGAACACTGCACAGCCGATCACCGAGACGATCGTGATGATCGCGACGTAGTAGTCCCAGAAAGCGCTGGTGAAGCCGCTCGCTCCGATGTCATTCATCTGTTCTTCCCCTGTTCACCGCTGCGCAGCGCTTCTTCGTGGTCAGCGAACGGCAGTTCCGATGCTTCCGTGAAACCTTTCTTTGCGCCCTTGCTGTAGGCCCACGCCACGATGGCGATGAAGCCGATGAGCCCCAGCACGGTCAGCAGGGCGCGCGCGTCATTCAGGTCCATGGCCTAGCGCAGACCCTTGAGTTCGACGCCCAGGCCCTGCAGGTAGGCGATGACCGCGTCGAGTTCGGTCTTGCCCTTCAGGGCGTCGGGCGCCTTGGCGATCTGCTCGTCGCTGTACGGCACACCGACGGTGCGCAGCGCCTTCATGCGCGCCTGGATGTCGGAACCGTCGAGCTTGTTCTTCTCGAACCACGGGTAGGCCGGCATGTTCGACTCGGGAACGACGTCGCGAGGATTGTTGAAGTGGATGCGGTGCCACTCGTCCGAGTAGCGTGCGCCGACGCGTGCGAGGTCCGGGCCGGTGCGCTTGCTGCCCCACTGGAACGGATGGTCGTAGACGAACTCGCCCGCCACCGAGTAGTGGCCATACCGGAGCGTCTCCGCGCGGAACGGCCGGATCATCTGCGAATGGCAGTTGTAGCAGCCCTCGCGGATGTAGATGTCGCGGCCCGCCAGCCGCAGCGGCTCATACGGCTTGAGTCCCTGCACCGGCTGCGTGACCTCGCGCTGGAAGTACAGCGGCACGATCTCGACCAGGCCGCCGACCGCGATCACAAGGATGACGAGGACGATCAGCAGCGGAACGCTCTGCTCGATCTTGTCGTGGGTGAGTTTCATCGTGGTTCCTAGGTTTTCTCTGATACCGGTGCGGGCCGCGTCAGGCGTGGGCCATGGCAGCCGGAATGGGCGCCTCGACCGCCTTGCCCGCCGCAATCGTCTTCACCATGTTCCACGCCATCAGGAACATTCCGGCGAGATAGAGAAGGCCGCCCAGCAAACGGATCACGTAGAACGGATAGGTCGCCTTCACGCTTTCGATGAACGTGTAGGTCAGCGTGCCGTCGTCGTTGACCGCGCGCCACATCAGCCCTTGCATCACGCCGGCGATCCACATGGCGGCGATGTAGAGCACGATGCCGATCGTGGCGACCCAGAAGTGCGTCGTGACCAGACGCATGCTGTGCATCTCGGTGCGTCCGTACAGCCGCGGCAGCAGGTAGTAGATCGCGCCGATCGACACCAGGCCGACCCAGCCGAGCGCGCCCGAATGCACGTGGCCGATGGTCCAGTCCGTGTAGTGGCTGAGCGCGTTGACGGTCTTGATGGACATCATCGGCCCTTCGAAGGTCGACATGCCGTAGAACGACAGCGAGACGATCAGGAACTTGAGGATCGGGTCGTCGCGCAGTTTGTGCCACGCACCGCTCAACGTCATGATGCCGTTGATCATGCCGCCCCACGACGGCGCCAGCAGGATCAGCGAGAAAATCATGCCGATCGACTGCGCCCAGTCGGGCAGCGCCGTGTAGTGCAGATGGTGCGGGCCGGCCCACATGTAGGTGAAGATCAGCGCCCAGAAGTGCACCACCGACAGGCGATACGAGAAGATCGGGCGTCCCGCGGCCTTGGGCACGAAGTAGTACATGATCCCGAGGAAGCCGGCGGTCAGGAAAAAGCCCACGGCGTTATGGCCGTACCACCACTGCACCATGGCATCGGTCGCCCCCGGGTAGACCGAGTACGACTTCCACAGGCTCGCCGGTACGGCGGCACTGTTGACCAGATGCAGCACGGCCACGGTGATGATGTAGGCGCCGAAGAACCAGTTGGCCACATAGATGTGCTTGACCTTGCGCTTGACGATCGTGCCGAAGAACACGACGGCATAGGCAACCCAGACCAGCGTGATCAGGACGTCGATCGGCCACTCGAGTTCGGCGTATTCCTTGGAAGTCGTGATGCCGAGCGGCAGGGTAATCGCGGCCGCGACGATCACCAGCTGCCAGCCCCAGAACGTGAACGCCACCAGCGGACCGCCCCACAGGCGCGCCTGCGACGTCCGCTGGACCGCGTAATAGCTCGTGGCGAACAGCGCGCATCCGCCGAACGCGAAGATCACCGCATTCGTGTGCAGCGGGCGCAGGCGCCCGAAGCTGAGCCAGGGAATCCCGAAATTGAGCTCGGGCCAGGCCATCTGGGCGGCAATGATCACGCCGACCAGCATGCCGACGATGCCCCAGATCACCGTCATCACGGCGAACTGCCGCACGACTTTGTAGTTATAGGTGTCCGCAGTGACGGCTGAGTTCATGTAGTCCTCGTGCAGAAAAACGTGTGCGACCGCGCGATCTGGCGATTGCGCGGAACGTCGTAAGTGGGGCTCTCCGCCTTGCTGTTGCTCGTTGTTTTCATGGCCGGCGCGGCGACCGTACTCCGATACTCGGGTTGGATGCTAGGAACCCGCTGCCGCAGCGCGATTGACACAGGTCAATCGCACCAGAACGACCGCGCCACCGCGTTATCCATTGTCGCAAACCGGACAGACGATACCCTGCAAAACGAGCGGTACGCGAGCGTTCCATCCTGGTGCATCGCTATTGTCCCCACCGGTGAATGGGGTGCCGTTCACGTGTGTGGCGTCGAACGCGGACGAGCTTCGTCGTCCGCATCCGGTTCCTCGCGCAGAATCCGCGCACCGACATCGTCCAGATGATCGAACTGTCCGGAGGTCACCGCCCATACCAGGATGGCGGCAATGGCCAGGATCAGCACGACCGACAGCGGGATCAGGAGGTACAGCGAGTCCATCAACACTCAGTGTGGGCGCGCGCCACCGATCCCAACGTTCTTCGCACGCAGGGCATTGGCAATGACCGCCAGCGAACTGAGCGCCATGCCCGCCGCGGCCACCGCCGGCGAGACGTATCCGAACGCAGCGAGCGGGATGATGACGACATTGTAGATAAAGGCCCACGCCAGATTCTGCCGGACGATGCGACGCGCTCGATGCGCGACCGCCAGCGCGAACTCGACGTCAGCCAGACGGGAATTGAGCACGATGAAGTCGGCACGCGCCTGCGCCAGCATCGAGCCGCCGGCCAGTGCGATCGACACATCGGCCTGTGCGATCACCGGTGCGTCGTTCATGCCGTCACCGAGCATCGCCACGCGATGGCCCGCGCCCTGCTGTCCCGCGACCCAGTGGCGTTTGCTGTCGGGCGTCTGGTGAGCGAGCGCGCGCTCGATGCCCAGTGATCGCGCCACGGCCTGCACCGGCTCGCGCCGGTCGCCTGACAGCAGCACGACCTCGACGTAGCGATCCGTCGCAGCGTCGACCAGCGCCGCGGCGTCGTCACGCAGGCGTTCGCCGAAGGCGAACACGGCGAGCGCACCGGCCTCGTCGGCAAGGACGATGTAGCTCGCTGCCGCCAGACCTTCCTGGGCGACGATGGCGGCCACGCCGTTGCGTTGCGGCGACAGCTTTTCCGGCAACGCGAACTCGATCTTCCCAAGACGGTAACGATGCGAACCTATCGTGGCCTCGATGCCGGCCGAGGCCTCGACCCGGCCATCGGTCACCGTCGGCAGCGTGACAGGCATCGAGTTCGCGGCCTGCAGCAGCGCACGCGCGTAGGGGTGCGTCGACATGGTCTCCATCGCCGCAGCGACCGCTAGCATTCGCTCGCCATCGACGTCGCGCAGCAGCAACTGCTTGAGCAACGCCGGGTCGCCGGTCGTCAGCGTGCCCGTCTTGTCACACGCGAGCACATCCACTTCCGCAAGCGTCTCGAGTGCCGCCGTCCGCGCAAGCAGCACGCGCCGCTGCGCCAGCGCGGACTGCGCTGCCGAGAACGCTGCCGGCGCGGCGAGTGACAAGGCACACGGGCAGGTCGCGACCAGCACCGCAATGGCATTCGGCAGCGCCTGCGACGCATCGACCAGCCACCATCCGATCACGGTCAGCACCGTGATCGCCATGACGGCCCAGAGAAAGTACCGCGCGACGCGATTCGCAAACTCGACTACGCGCGGCCGCTCCCGTCCCGCTTCATCCACGAGGCGCTGCAGGGCGGCGAGCGACGTGGCCTCGCCACGCCGCGTGACTTCGACCACCATCGGCTGGTCGAGGTTGACCGAGCCTGCCAGCACCGGGGCGCCCGCCGACTTTTCGATCGGCGTCGACTCGCCGGTGAGCCACGCCTGCGAACAGCTCGAGCGGCCATGCACGACCACTCCGTCGGCCGGCACGGTCTCGCCCGGTGGCACCAGGACGCGATCGCCAACGCGCAATCGCTCGGCGCCCACGGACTCGGTCGCGAGCGACGACGGAAACGCCACCAGCCGCTGTGCGCTCAGCATCGACTGCCGGCGGGCCGTTTCGATGTGTCCTCGCGCCGCAGCCAGGCCGCGCGCAAGCAACCATCGTGTGCCGAGCACCAGTGCGACAAACATCGTGACGGAGTCGAAATAGACATGGCCGCTGGCCGTTGCAGTGGCCAGTGCACTGGCGCTGAAGGCGGCCGCGAGCCCGATCACCACCGGCACATCCATGCCGATGCTGCGGATGCGCAACTGGCTCCACGCCGCGCGGTACAACGGCTGCGCGCTGAACAGCACCACCGGCAAGGTCAGGATCAGGCTGGCCAGGCGCAGCAGCTGTTCGATGTCAGGCGCCACATCGCCCGGCGCCGCAAAGTACATCGGCACCGAGAGCATCATCACCTGCATCATCATCAGCCAGGCAATCAGCACCCGCAGCAGATCGATGCGCGCAGCATGGCGTTCGTCGCGCTCTCCCGTGCCGGTCTCGTATCCGGCCCGCCGGATTTCGCGCAGTACCTCGTCGCGTGACAGCAACTTGTCGTCGTAGGCGACAAAGGCCCGCCGCGCCGCGAAGTCCACATGCGCCTGCACGACACCGGGCAAACGCCGCAGACGATGCTCGATCAGGAGTCCGCAGGCGCCGCAGACCATGCCACGGACGTCGATGCGCGTCTGCGCTGCAGTCGACGCAGGCGTGGCCAACGCGCCGGCGTCGGCGCTCGGCGCGAGCGCCGCGCTGAGGGCCTCGCGGTCGCGTGCGCCGGCCTGTGCGAGGAAGAGCTGCTCGGCAATGAAGGCACAGCCATTGCAGCAATAGGGCCGCAGCACTGCGCCGACCTGGCGCTGGACGACCTTGAGTCCGGCGAGTGAATCACCGCAATGGTCACAGACGCCCTCGGCGGGCTGCACGGAGGGGATTGCTTCGAGTCCGGCCAGGGACGACACCTTGGCCTTGCGTATCAGCTCGGATGACATGCAGAAAAGAAAATGCGGCGACCGCAAAACGCACCGGGAACCGCGCCAGCGTACCCGATGCGCCCCTCCCTTGCGGCGCCGCGCGAGAACAAAAACAACTCGAAGTGCACACTACGCAGAACTGAGCGGCAGCCGTTGACTCATATCAACGCCGACGAACGGCGCCACCGGAACCGTTCCGGGCCCCCGGAGCGGAGTTCGACGCCGCCAGCGCAGACTCGCCATCCACCAGTTCATCACGCACAATCCCGCTCTCGTTCCGGGACTCGCCGCATGAATCGCAGACTCCTGTTGGCCAGTGCACTTACCGCGGTCGCGCTCGGCGGCTGTGGTGGCGGATCGTCAAGTTCTCCGACACCGCCCACCCCGAATCCGCCACCGGCCCCTCCTCCGATCGCACTGCCGCCGCCAGTGGCGGACAGCGAAGTGCGCGTGTCCGCCGATTCTCCCTTTGGCGTCACGTGTGCCCCCGGCAGCGGCACGAACTACCGCAATGCAGAGGTCGAGCCGCAGGTTGCGATCAATCCGCTCAATCCGAACAACCTCGTGGTCAACTGGCAGCAGGATCGCTGGTCGTCCGGCGGTGCGAGCGGCATCGTGTCAGCCGTCACACTCGACGGTGGCGTCACCTGGGCCACCGCCGCGCTGCCGGTCTCGCGTTGCGGCGGAGGTACCGCGACCAACGGCGGCAACTACGGCCGCGCGACCGATCCGTGGGTGACGTTTTCGCCTAACGGGGTCGTCTATCAGATGGCATTGGCCTTCGAAGGGGGATCCCTGCTTCCGGGTTCCACCAGCGCCATGCTGGTCGCGCGCTCCACCGACAGCGGACGCAGCTGGGGCGCCGTGACGCCGCTCATCGTCAGCGACAGCAGTTTCTTCAACGACAAGAACACCATCACCGCGGATCCGACCGACGCGCGCTTCGTCTATGCAGTGTGGGACCGACTCGCGCTCGCCGGCGGCGGCCCGACGCTGCTGGCGCGCACGACCGACGGTGGTGTCACGTGGGAAGCCGCGACGGTGATCTACGACCCGGGCGTGCGCTCGCAGACGATCGGCAACCAGATCGTCGTGCTGCCGAATGGCACGCTGGTCAATGTTTTCACGCAGATCGATACCGGCACCAGTGGCGCAAACGTCGCGTCGATTCGCGTGATCCGCTCCACCGATCGCGGGGCCAGCTGGAGCGCCCCGATCAAGGTGGCCGACCTGCTTGCGGTCGGCGCGCGTGACCCGGCCACGCAGCTGCCGATCCGCGACGGATCGATCCTCCCCGAGATCGCCGTTGCGCCGAACGGCAACGTGCTGATCGTTTGGCAGGACGCGCGCTTCAGCGGAGGCACGGTGGACGGCATCGCGCTGTCGCGCTCCACCGATGGCGGGCTCACCTGGAGCGCGCCGGCGCAGGTCAACAGCGCTCGCACGGTGGCGGCATTCACGCCATCCATCCGCGTGCGCGCCGACGGCACCATCGGCATCACGTACTTCGACCTGCGCAGCAACACAACCGACACCGCCACGTTGCCCACGGAACTGATGCTGGCCCGTTCGTCCGACGCGGTGAACTGGAACGAAGTCCGACTGACACCGACCTTTGATATCGCCACCGCGCCACAGGCCGGCGGCTACTTCATCGGTGACTACCAGGGACTCGCGGCCAGCGGCAACGTCTTCATACCGGTGTACGTTCGCACCACCGGCAGCACGACCAACCGCACGGACGTGTTTGCCGTCTTCGCGCGCTCGATCGCGTCCAGCGCCGCCCGTGCCGCGACCGTCTCGTTGCCGAGCGCGACGACGGCACTCCCCGTGGACGAGGCCACCCGCCAGCGCGCGAGCGAACACCTCGTCCGCGTGATGGAGCGGCGCATTCCGGGATGGACACGGTGGCGCGCCGAGACGGCCGGCACCCGAATCGACAAGTAGAGTCCGGGTGTTGGCGTAAGTTCGCCGGGACGGTGTCCATGAGGTCCGGAGGCAGGCTCTCAGGCAGCCGGGTGCAGCCCGCGGGAGCCTGACGCCGAATGCCGGGTCGCCGTACTCGGTACCATCCTCACTGAAGCGTCAACCGCACCCGACCGATCCCGACTTCCTCAAACAGATACGACGTGCTCGACAAGCTCTTCGGTTCCCCTCTGCATGAACACGCCGATCCGGCGCAGCGCGTGCATGGCGTCACTGCGCTGCCTCCGGATTCGAAGGTGCTGGCGCAACTGCTCGGCTCCGACCCGTCAGCCGATGTCCGCAGCGCTGCGGCCACACACTGCGGGGATCCGACCGTGCTCGCTTCCGCCCTGGGAGCGGAGACCGAGCCATCCGTGCGTTCAGCCATCGCCGCTTCGCTGGGCAAGGTGCTGGCTGCGACGGCGGACACCGGCATCGTGCAATCCCTGCTCACCGCGCCCGAGTGTCCGGATACTGTCCGCGCGCAGATTGCGCTGCACACGCGCGACGAGCAGCGACGCCGCGACGCGCTGAACGGCATCACTGACGAGGACGCGCTGGTGGACGTTGCGCTCGGCGCCGAACACGCATCCGCACGTATCGCAGCGGCCGAGCGCGTGCACGCGCCCGAACCGCTGCGGCGGCTGCTCGCGGGAGCACGGGACAAGGACCGCGGCGTGGCCCGCCTTGCGCGCGAGAGGCTCGATGCGATCCAGCGGCGCATCGAGAACGCCGACGCTGCCGATGCCATCCTGCGGGAGGCCGAGGCACTCGTGGCGCAAGCGGGTCCGATCGTTACGGCCGCAGTCGAACTCGATCGCCGCTGGAAAGTCCTGGCGCTGGGCGACGATGAGCTTCGTCGCGCCCGCTGGGAGGCCGTCGGCCGTCAGATGCAGCAGCGCTTCGACCGCGAGCTCGATGAGCAACGCGCGCACGCACGCTTCGAGCAGCGGCTCAGCGACTGGCTCGCCGCACTTCAGCCTGCACCGGCGGCCTCGCTGTCCAGGTTGCGCGAAGAACTGACGGAGCTGCGCAGTGAAGCGTCCAGGGACAATGATGCCTCTGCGCTGACGCGGCTGGATCAGGCCGAACGGCAGCTCCAGCAGTGGGAGCAGGCGGCTCCCGCACTGGCCGCCGCCGAGGCGCTGGTGGTGGAAGCCGAGCAGCTGGCGACGGGAACGCCGATCGACGATGCGCAGCTGCCGGCCCGCTGGCAGACGCTGAACCTCGCGGCCCGTACACCCGCGCTGACGCGTCGCTTCGAGGCCGCGCTGCTCGTGATCGAACAGCGCCGGCTGGCGATCGTGCGCGCGACTCAGCAGGAACAGGGCGCAGCGCGGCAACAACTTCACACCTCGCTGCACGAGGCCGAGCAGGCGCTGGCGGCGGGGCACCTGCAGGAGGCCCGGGCTGCTGCCGACCGTGCCCGCGCGCTGAAGGCGCACGCCGGCCTGCTACCGAAGCCCAGCGTGCAACGGTTGAGCCGCGTCGTGCAGCAACTGGTCGAGCTCGAGCGGTGGCAGCAGTTCGGCCAGCAGAACGCCCGGGTCCAGTTGTGCGACCGCGCCGAGGCGCTCGTGCAGAAAACGCTCACTCCGGCGGCGCTCGCTCCGATGGCACTCGCGCGTGAAGTGCAGCAGCTCCGTGCCGAGTGGAAGAAGCTCGATGAGCAGCATGCCGGTGTGCCGAAACCATTGTGGGAGCGCTTCGACGGCGCCTGCGAACGAGCTTATGCGCCCGCGGCGCGGCATTTTGCCGAGCAGGCCGCGCAACACAAGCAGGCGCGCAAGCAGCGGGAGGACTTCATTGCGATGTCGGCTGCGCATGCGCCGACGCTGCTCGGCGAGCCGCACGACTGGCGCGCGGTCGAGCGCTGGCTGCGCGATACCGAGACGACGTGGCGGGGACCCAGTCTGGGTAGCGTCGAACCCGGGGCCTGGAAAAAGCTCGATGCCCGCCTGAAGACGGCTCTGGCGCCGTTGCATGAAGCGTTGTCTGCGTCACGCCTGCAGGCGCGACAGCAGCGTGAGGCACTGATCGTGGAAGCGGAGGCGCTGGCGGCCCGCGCGGCGGAACGCGACACGCCGGCGCGCGTCAAGGAACTGCAGGCGCGCTGGCAGGCCCACGCCAAGTCCATCGTGCTGGCGCAGCGCGATGAGCGGGCCCTGTGGGAGCGCTTTCGCGCCGCATGCAACGCCGTGTTCGACGCCCGCACGGGCTCGCGCAAGGAGGCAGACGAGCGCAGACACGTCCAGCGGCGGGCGCTTGAAGCCCTGTGCGAACAGATGGAGCAGCTGGCGCATGCAAGTGACGCGGATGAGGCAACGGTTCGCGTCGCCATGCGCGAACTGCAGGAGCAGTGGCGCAAGGCGATCACGGACGGCGGACCGGCAGCGGCGATCGAGGCGCGCTTCAGGACGGCGCGAACCGGCGTCGAGGACCTGCTGCGCGGACGAACCCGCGCCAGCGAGGCCGCGGTATGGCAAACACTCTTCGCCAAGGAACGGTTATGCGAGGAACTGGATGCCCTCGCGCTGGCAGGACAGGACGCTGACCCGGGCGCCGTGGAATCCGTGCAGCAACGCTGGTCCGCCCTGCCACCGCTGGCCAACGATTGGGAGCAGAAGCTGCTCAAGCGGCGTGACACGACACTGAATGCACTCGCCCCACTCGCGGATGCCTACGCGCGCGAGGACCACGCCGATGACATCAAGAAATACGCGGCGGCACGGCGTGATGCGTTGCTCGAACTGGAACTGATGCTGGGCATGGAAAGCCCGGGCGACCTGCAGAAGGAACGACTCGCGGTGCAGGTCAAGCACTTGCGTGACCGATTCAAGCGCACGACGTCGGACAGCACGGGCAGCGCCGTCGAGGTCCTGCTGCACTGGTGCGGGTTGCCGGGTATCGCGGAGGCGCGCGATCGGCAGCGCTGCGAAAGAATCGCTGCAACGATTCAGCGGCGGCGATGAATCCGGATCGGTCACCCCGCGAATGAGGGCCGCGTGCTGTTGTGAAGAGCGTGTCCCCTGCGCTTGAGCCCGAGTGGAGCGGGGTAGAGATCTCCGCTTGACGTGCGCCCAGGCAGTCTTGAGGAGCGAAACCTCGGGCAGCCGATCGGCGATCCTGTGCAGTTCTTGACTCCCCTTCGCAAGACTTCCAATGCTTCAGAAGATCCTCGCAACCGTCGTCATGAGCACCGTGGTGGCGACAAGCGCTGCCGCCCCACCCTACCGCCCGTACTCCGACACCAGTGCAAACCGCATTTACAACCTCCTGTTCTGCGACTCGGCGGCGGACTTCCGGCAGAAGCCCGGGGAAACACCCGCGCGCTGGCAAAGCGTGCTCGAGGCCGAGCCCGCTGACCCCGCAGCGCTTCGTGCACTTGCCAACGATGAGAGTGAGGACGGCCGAGCCCGGTACCTGGCCTACGCGACGATGCGACGGCTGGGCGAGCCGGTCACGGCCAAGCGTCTGCTCGGCGTCATCGTCGAAGTGCCGCTTCCCGGCGGGCTGGACGTTCTGGCCGCCTACTCGGAAGGCAGCGTTCGCTACATCAACCAGACCGGAAAGCTGGCGTTTTACGAGCGAGTCGAGTCACTCAATCCGCTGGTGCAAAAGCTGTTTGCCGCGTCGGCGCCGGTCGTGGCGCGCATTGGACCCACCGACCTGCCGCGACGGCCCCCACCGCAAGGCGAGAAAGTTCGCATCACGTTTCTTGTGTCGGACGGTTTTTACTTCGGCGAAGGTGAAATGGCGCCCATGCAGCAGGACGCTTTGGCCGGTCCGGTTATTCGCAGAGCGACCGAACTCCTGCAGGCGGCGGTTGCGATGATCCCCAGAAAGTGACCAGGAAAGACTGTCCTAGCGCCCGGACTGCAGCAGCGCGCCCATTTTCTGATGGATCAGGTTGATCGCCTTAAGCGGCCGCAGCATCACCTTGAAGTCGACGATGCGACCGGCATCGTCCCAACGGATCATGTCGACGCCGTTGACCTCGATACCGTCGATGGCGACCACGAACTCGAGCACCGCCTCATTCACGCCGACGAGTTCGCGCACGTAGCGGAAGCTCGCGTTCCCGAAGACAGTCACTGCGGCTGCCAGGTACATCGTCGTGATCGGCCGGCCCCGCTGCGGCGTGTGCACGACCGGCGAATGAAATACGACGTCGTCGGCCAGCAGCGCATCGAGCGCGTCGACGTCGCGCTCGCGCACGATACGGTGCCACTCCTCGACAGCATTCATCCTTTCCGCTCCTTGTTTCTCATCCAAAAGACCGGGCCTGCAACCGGACCATTCGCACCCGTCGGCAGCCGCCGGCCCTACACTTCGCCCCACCCCGGCTTCCACCTTGCGCCATGGACACCCTTGACTCCCGCCGCGCCACCGTGCGCACCCGCATCGACATGCTGCGCCAGGCCATGGCGCGCAACGGCCTTGCCGCCGTCATTGTGCCGTCGAGTGATCCGCATCTGTCCGAGTACCTGCCGGACCGCTGGAAGGGCCGCGAGTGGCTGAGTGGTTTTACGGGCTCGGTCGGGACGCTGGTGGTCACGCGGGATGCCGCGGGGGTGTGGGTCGACAGCCGCTACTGGACGCAGGCTGAAGTGCAGCTGTCTGGGACCGGCGTGGAACTGATGAAGCTACCCGGTACGGCCAGCCTCGCGCATATCGAGTGGCTCGCGACGACGCTGAAGCGCGGCGACACGGTCGCCGTCGACGGCACCGTCCTCGCGCTGGCGGCAGGCCGCGCACTCGAGACGGCGCTGACTGCCAAGGGCATCCGCGTGCGCACCGATCTCGACGTCCTGTCCGAGGTCTGGCCCGACCGTGCGTCGCTGCCCATCCCGCCGATCTATGAACATGTGACGCCCTACGCGACCATCCCACGCAGCGCGAAGCTTTCCGCCGTGCGCGAAGACATGCGCAAGGCCGGAGCGACTCACCACTTCATTTCGACGCTGGACGACATCGCGTGGCTCACCAACCTGCGCGGCGCCGACGTCAGCTACAACCCGGTGTTCGTCGCGCACCTGCTGCTCGACGCGCGCAGTGCGCGCCTGTTTGTCGCCGACGGCAAGATCGAGAACGGACTGAAGTCCCGGCTGGCCGCCGACGGCATCGAGGTCGCGCCGTACACCCAGGCGGCAGCTGCGCTGGCCGCCCTGCCCCCTGCCGCCACGCTGCTCGTCGACCCGCGTCGCATCACGCTCGGCATGCGCCAGGTCGTGGCTTCCGGTGTCGAAGTCATCGAGGCGATCAATCCGACCACGATGGCCAAGTCGCGCAAATCGGCGGCCGAGGCCGCACACATCCGCGCGACGATGGAGCAGGACGGCGCTGCGCTGGCGGAGTTCTTCGCGTGGTTCGAGTCCGCGCTCGGCAAGGAACTGATCACCGAACTCACCATCGACGAAAAGATCATCAGCGCACGGGCACAACGGCCGGGTTTCGTCTGCCCGAGCTTCACGACCATCGCGGCGTTCAACGCCAACGGAGCCCAGCCGCACTATCGCGCGACCGAAGAGTCGCATGCCACGATCGGCACGCCCGGTACCACCGGAAACGGCATGTTGCTGATCGACTCGGGCGGCCAGTACCTGGGCGGAACGACCGACATCACGCGCGTGGTGCCCGTCGGCACAACGACAGCCGAACAGCGCCGCGACTACACGCTGGTGCTCAAGGGCATGATCGCGCTGTCGGTCGCGCGCTTTCCGCGCGGCACCCGCAGCCCGCTGCTCGATACGCTGGCGCGCGCGCCGATCTGGGCGGCCGGCATCGACTTCGGTCACGGCACCGGTCACGGCGTCGGCTATTTCCTCAACGTGCACGAGGGCCCGCACGGCATCACCCCGCACCTCGCGCCTGAACCGCAGACCGCGATGGAACCCGGGATGATCACGTCGAACGAACCCGGCATCTATCGGCCCGGTCGCTGGGGCGTGCGCATCGAGAACCTGGTGCTGAACGTCTCAGGCGACCTGGGCGAGTTCGGCGAATTCCTCCGCTTCGAGACGCTGACGCTGTGCCCCATCGATACGCGACTTATCGAACGCACGCTCATGCGCGCCGATGAGATCGGCTGGCTGAATGCGTACCACGACGAAGTGCGGCGCCGCGTCAGCCCGCTCGTTTCCGGCGCCGCGGCGCTGTGGCTGCAGGAGCGCACCGCGCCGATCTAGGCAGTGCGCTCGGTCGACGCCGTCGTCAGGCCATCGCGCCGACATCGGTGAGCATGTCGCGATGTTCGCGCCCTGCAGGTTTCGGCGCGACGACCGGGGCGGTTGGCGCCGCGAGCTGCAGCGGCACCGCCTCGCGGCGCTCGACGATGAAACGCACCGACGCATCGACCACGTGCAGGTCGCGCAGGATGCGACGATGGCCGAGGCCGTCGGTCACGAGCAGGCGGGCGTTCGGAGCCTGGGCATACACATGGCCGTTGGTGATCGGCACCTCGGCGTCCTTGGCGTCGTGCACGATGAGCAGCGGCGTGGCGATGCGCCGCGCGAACGCGTGGTCAGCCACCAGTTGCGACATCGGCACGCCGGCGGTCGCCTCGGCTTCGCGCTGCACATCGTCGAGCAAGGTGTCCGGCGTGCCGAGTGCGCGTGCAATCCAGCGCAGGAAGGGCCGCGGGTCGGTCGGCGGCGCAATCAGCACCGCCGCCGGCGCCAGCGCGGGCGCCTCCGCCAGCACGCCGGCAACGGCGGCGGCGCCGAGCGAATGCGCGATCACGCCTGCCGGACGGCGCACGTCGCGCAGCAGTGCCCGCACGCTGCGGATCATCATGGGCAGCGTGGCCTGTTCACCTGCGCTTGCTCCGTGCGCCACGTGGTCGAACGCCAGCACGGCGTAGCCCTGGGCACGTAACGGCTCGACGAACTGCTCGAGCTGCTGCGCCCAGCCGTTCCAGCCATGAACCAGCAGCACGGTCGGTGCGTGGGTCGTATCGCCCCAGCGGTAGGTCACGACCGGGCCATCGGACAACCGGACCGTGGCCACTCGCGGCGCTTCGGTGGCGAAACGGCGGCGCTCGGGCGCGGCGCGTTCGGTCGTGAAAAAGCGCCGGGCTACATGCTGCGCGGTTCGGCGCGGCGTGACGATCGATCCGACGCGGATACCGGCGCGGCCGGCGGAAAACATTAGCGACCGACCGGTCGCTTTTAAGGTATGAGTAAACATGGAGGGGCCTCCTGCGGAACTCAGTGGGACGTCAGTGGGACTGCGGGGGGAACAGCTGATCGAACGCGCGTTCGGCGTCGCGCAGTGCATCGCGCTGGCCGAGCAGTCGTGCCATGGTGTCAGCGGCGGCGGCCAACCCCAACAAGGTCATGACCATCTGGCGCGGCGACAGGGACGTGCTGACCTGCTTCAGTTCGATGGCCTTGGTGGCCTGCCGCTCGAGATAACCAAGCCAGTCGTTCCAGCTCGCGACCAGCGCGTCGCGCACCTCGCCGGGCTGGTCGTCGAATTCGAGACGAGCCGCATTGAGCGGACAACCGCCCTCGAGGCCGTTGTTCTGGATCCAGCCCAGCCAGTTTCGAAAGATCGCGCGCAGCCGCGGTGCGCCGGCTGGCACGGACAGCGCGGGCAGCAACGCACGCTCGCGGAACAGCTCCGAGGTGCGATGAACGACCGCGAGTTGCAGGGCTTCCTTGGTCGGGAAATGCCGCAGCAGCCCGCTCTTGGACCAGCCCGCGCGTTCGGCCACCGGCGCGATCGTCAGGGCCGCCACGCCGATCCGGCTGGCTTCCCTCATTGCCGCGTCGATCAACGCGAGCCTGGCTTCGTCACCTCGTTGCATGGCCGGGACAGTAGCGACCGATCGGTCGCTTGTCAAGCACTTTTGCACGGCAGTGCGGTGCGAGCCTATGTCCTCCCTGGCCCGGGCGACATGTGCCCTCCCTCGATACCGACGAGGCGACTCATGGGCTCGCTCAATGCAGAACTGACGCGGACCGAGTCCGCCGGCTCGCTCACTCAACGACATCACGACATCACGACAGTTGTTGCGTCGCGTCAACGCGGCTCAGCGCAAGGCTCCCATGCTGATGAACTGAGCTGGCCGCCGCGGCAGCATCCCGCGCGCCGCGTCCCCGGATCCGGCAGGGAGCTTCTGATGCCCACACCCAGCCTGAAACTTGTTCCAAAGGCCGCGCCAGCGCGCGCGCCGATCAAAGCCGTCGAGCCGCCGTCAGAGAAGTACCTGGCGGAGCCCATGCCACTGGCCAACTACGACCGCGCGATTCGCGCCGCGGTGGCGCGAGCCAGCCGCGGCATTGCGTGGCCGTCGCTGGTTTCGGCCTGGGCGGATTGGTACCGCCACCTGGCGGCCGCACCCGGCAAGCAGATGGAACTGGCCAGCAAGGCGCAACGCAAAGCCGCCCGGTTCGCCTTGTACGCGCTGGAATGCGCGCAGGGTGACAGCACGCCCTGCATCAATCCCCTGCCGCAGGATCGTCGCTTCCGGGACCCGGCCTGGCAGGAGTTTCCGTTCAACCTGATGCATCAGTCGTTCCTGCTGATGCAACAGTGGGTCTGGAATGCGACCAACAACGTGGTGGGCGTCGGTCGCCACCACGAGCGCATGGTCACCTTCACCGCACGACAGGCTCTCGACATGGCGAGCCCGACCAATTTCATCTGGACCAACCCCGAGATCCTGGCGCGGACGATGGAAACCGGTGGGCAGAACCTGCTTCAGGGCATGAGCGACTGGTGGGCCGACGCGCTGTCGCAAGCATCGGGCAAGCCGCGAGCAGACGGCGTGGCGTTCACCCCGGGCGAGCAGGTGGCCATCACGCCGGGAAAGGTCGTGCTGCGCAACGACCTGATCGAGCTGATGCAGTACGCGCCCACGAGTGCCACGGTCCATCCGGAACCGGTGTTGATCATCCCCTCGCCCATCCTGAAGTACTACATCCTCGATCTGTCGCCGCACAACTCGCTGGTGAAGTATCTGGTCGACCGGGGCCACACGGTCTTCATGCTGTCGTGGCGCAATCCCGACGCGCGCGACCGCGAGCTCGGAGTCGATCACTACCTGCGCCTGGGCATTCGAGCGGCCATCGACGCGGCCACCGTGATAACGAAGCAGAAACTGCATGCGGTCGGCTATTGCCTCGGCGGCACGTTCCTCGCTGCGCTCGCGGCCTCGATGGCGAGCCACGGAGATGACCGGCTCGCGTCGCTGACCCTCCTCGCTACGGAAGTCGACTTCACCGAAGCGGGCGAACTGTCGATCTTCATCGACGACAGCCAGCTCGCGTATCTCGAGGACCTGACGTGGGAGCAGGGTTACCTCGACGGCAAGCAGATGTCGGGCGCATTCACGCTGCTGAATTCCAATGACCTGATCTGGTCGCGCGTGGTGCGCCAGTACCTGATGGCCGAGCCCCAGAAGGCCACGGACCTCAGCGCATGGAATGTCGACACGACGCGATTGCCGCACCGGATGCATACCGAGTACCTGCGCAACCTGTACCTGAACAATGACCTTGCCTCGGGCCGGATGCGCTACGACGGCCGCTCGATCGCGCTGTCCGACATACGCGCGCCCATTTTCCTCGTCGGAACCGAGCGCGATCACGTCGCGCCGTGGAAGTCCGTCTACATGCTCAATCTGTACGTCGACGCCGATGTCACGTTCTGTCTCACCAGTGGCGGCCACAACGTCGGCATCGTCAATCCGCCCGACGTCGAAGCGCCTCCGCGGCATTACCGGATCGCGGCAAAGAAGGCTGCTGATCGGTATGTCGACCCGGACCAGTGGTTTTCGCGCAATGCACCGCTCGACGGCTCGTGGTGGCCCGCCTGGCAGACGTGGCTTGCGGAGCGATCCGGCAAGCCTGCCAAGCCGCCCTCAATGGGCAATGCCGAGTTTGCGGCGATGGGCGACGCCCCGGGAACGTACGTGCTGATGAAGTAGGTTCCTTCAGCAATTCAGCTCGCGCACGATCCCGTCACGGAACGGCGCTTCGTGCCGAATGCGCAAAGGACAAAGCCCGGCCGAAGCCGGGCTGTGCCCTGCATGTCCACCGCGGGGGAGGCGGCCGGACGAGCGCAGCGCGCCACGCGCGTGGCGATCAGTTGGTACGGGTGGCCGTGACGGTTGTACGCGCTGAGGCAACGTTCTGAAGTGCGTCTTCGCGTGGCTGCATGCCGGCCACGGTGCTGCCCAACAGGACGGCGCTGGTGACGACGGCCACGGCGAAGGCGGCGAGCTTGGTGGCAACGGAAACGGTGTCGGTGGCGTACATGATGCAATCCTTACAGTGCGGCCTGCGTTTTTCGATGGGCGCACTGTAGTCACGGGCTCGCTTCACTGCGAGCGCGTTGCGACGAGCCGCAGAAATCGCGGCGTGAACTGCAGTCGAGCGTTCGTCGCGATTTGGGGGCGGTTTCAGGATTCGTCCCGTCCACGCGCAGTTCATCCCACCATGCTGCAATTCGTCGCTTGCCGCTTTCGCTGATCGTCCGGGCGCGCAGAATCTCCGGACCGATGACCGAGTCCGGACACGGCCTGCAGCGAGATTTCTCAGTGGCCATGTCCGGTTTCGAATCGATTCGGCGTCCTATCCAGCAAGAGCATCAGGCATCTGCTCAATGCTCCCGGACAGCAGGCTGGTCGCTTGCTGATGAGTTGAACCGCCCATGTGGAAGGAAACCTGCCATGACCGCCACCACCACCCGCATCGCCTCAGCGCTTGTCCTCGCGGCGGCGTTCACCGCCAGTGCGCAGGCCGAGTACCGCTGCGAGAACGCCCCCAGCTGGATCGACCGCAGTGCCTGCCAGGCGGCTGATCAGGGTCCCGATGCGCTGCGACGCTTCGTCCAGAACATGAACTCGATTCGTATCAACATCCAGTTCGCGGACTATGTCAATGAGCAGCGGGCCGACTCCTGGGACGCGCAGCGTCGCAAGATGGCCGCACAGGAGCAAAACGTCGAGAACGCGCAGAAGGTCGCCAGCAACGAACGGCGCTAGCGCCCCTGCACTCTCTTTCCCGCGGCGCGACTGTCCGGTCGGACCTCCAGCCGGTCGCGACAGTCGCGCTGCGGGAATCTCGCGTTCTGGTATGTCGTGGAGCGCCGCTGGGATGTGGCCGGTCCAGTGCAGACATTGAATCGCGGCCCAGGAACTCCCTGCCGCGTGTTGTGGCATGGGCGGGTCCACCTCTTTGCAGAGCAGACTGATCCGCCCGCCTAATTGCCTTCAGCCGACAGAAGGCGATAGCCGACACCCGTTTCGGTCTGAAGGTAGCGAGGTCGGGCAGGATCCGGTTCGATCTTTTCACGCAGCTGCTTCATGTAGATGCGCAAATAGTGCGGCTGGTCGACCCGGTCGGGACCCCAGACCTCCTTCAGCAATTGCCGCTGCGTCGCTACCGCGCCATCGTGGCGCGCGAGTGCAGCGAGCAAGCGAAACTCCAGCGGGGTGAAGTGAATCGCTCCGGCGGGACCCTGGGCAGTGCGCTGCGTCAGGTTGATGGTCACCTGCCCGAGTTGCAGCGGCCGATCGAGTTCGGTCGGCCGCGCGGCTCGCCGGAGCGCCGCGCGCACACGCGCAAGCAGCTCGCCGACGGCGAACGGCTTGGTAACGTAGTCGTCGGCGCCGGCATCGAGCGCGGCGATCTTCTGCTGTTCGTCGACGCGCGCCGACAGCACCACAATCGGCAGTGACGACCACTCGCGGATGCCGCGAACCACGGTGTGGCCCTCGGCGTCCGGCAATCCGAGGTCGAGGATCACCAGATCCGGCTTGTGGCTGGCGGCCTCGATCAGGCCGCGTCGGGCGGTATCAGCCTCGATCACGCGGAAACCTTCGGCCGCCAGGGTCGTGCGCAGCAATCGACGCAACTGCGGCTCGTCGTCGATGACCAGCACGGCATGGGCTGCGTCGGTCATGCGGCTTCCTCATCGGGTAGCGCGGGCGCATCCTCCGGCATCGGCAGCGTCGTCACGAACGACGCGCCGCCGCCGCTCACGCGCTCGGCGCGCATGTCACCGCCGTGGGCACGCGCGATGGCGCGACAGATCGCCAGCCCCAGCCCGACCCCGCCGATCGCGCCCTCAACGCCGACCGCGATGGAATTTTTCGAAGAGTGCTTCCGGTTCGATCTCCGGCGGGAAGCCCGGACCATTGTCGGCCACCATCAGCTCGACCTGGCCTTCGCGCCGGCGCGCACTGACGACGATGCGGCTGCCCGCCGGCGTGTACTTCGCAGCGTTTTCGAGAAGGTTGAACAGCAGTTGCTCGAGCAGCACTGGATCCGCATAGATCAGCGGCGGCGCATCGTCGAGTCGCGTTTCGATGAGGTGGTCGGCCAGCCGATGCTGCAGCCGATGCAGGGCCGCTCCGACGAGTTCCTGCAGCGGCACCCATTCAGGCCTGGCAACCGAACGACCGGACTCCAGCCGTGTCATGTCCAGCACATTGGCAATCAGCTGCGTCATCTGTGTCGACTCGTCGACGATGCTCTGCGCGAGCTCGCGACGGGCCTCGGCGTCCAGCCGCGATTGCGGCTGCGCCAGACTGCTCGCTGCGCCGCTGATCACTGCCAGTGGCGTGCGCATGTCGTGCGAGATCGCCGCCAGCAGGCTGTTGCGCACAGATTCTGTCTCCGCTGCGACCGTCGCCGCCTGGGCCCGGTCGGCCAGGCGAGCGCGCTCGAGTGCGAGAGCAAGCTGGCCTGCAAAGGTGTCCAGCAGGTGCGCCTGTTCCGGCAGCAGGATGCGACGTGGATTCGCCGGCAGCACCGCCAGCACGCCGAGGGCACGGCGTGCCGCATCGCTTCCGACGAGCGGCAGATAGCGCGCCGGGGTTCCCGGCAGTGTGTTCGTGCCGAGTCCGGCAGGCTGCGCATGTTCCTGCACCCATTGCGCCACGGGTACATCCGCGCCGCGCAAGGAGGCCGCTTCCGGCGGCGAACGCGGCACCTGCAGCGCGCCCTGCTCGTCCGGCAGCAGGACGACAGCCTGTGACTCGAATGCCTCACCAATGTGGCGAACGGCAACACGAGACATGCCATCGACGCCACGCACTGCGGCCAGTTCACGGCTCATCGCATACAGCAGCGCGGTGCGCCGTTCGCGGTGACCGGCCACGCGCGCCTGCAGCCGTACGCTATCCATCAGCGTACCGATCAGGATGCCGACGGCAGTCAGCACGGCGAAGGTGATCAGGTACTGGCCGTCTGCAATATTGAAGGTGAATAGCGGCGGCACGAAGAAGAAGTTGTAGGCCAGCGTGCTTGAGATCGCGGCGAGCACGGACGGGCCGCGGCCGTAGCGCCAGGCGATCAGCGTGATCGACAGCAGGTAGATCATCACGATGTTGGGCTCGTTCAGCACCGACGTCGTCACCCAACCGAGCGCTGTGGCGATAGCCACCCCGACACCTGCCCACGCGTAGCGCGGCCAGCGCCGCTTGCCGGACGGCGGCGTATCAAGGTAGGCCGCGCTGCGCGCCAGCAGCGGGCTCTTGGCGATGCGCATCGTCTCCGTCGTCTTGACGACAGTGACGTCGATGCCGCGGATGTGCGCGAGGACCTGATCCACCGTCGAGGGCCACAGCCAGCGAGCCACTCCCTTGCGGCTCGGCTCTCCCAGCAGGACGCGCGTTACGTTGCGCGTCTGCGCGTAGTGCACCAGCTCGGCGCCAGCCGAAGGACCACCGAGAGTCACCGTCTCGGCGCCAAGCGTCTCGGCCAAGCGCAGCCACGCGATGCGCCGGTCGCGCTCCGCCTCGGGAAGGCGGATCAGGTCGGGCGTTTCGACGTAGACCACGATCCATTCGGCATGCAGCGCCGCTGCGAGACGCTTGCCGGCGCGCACCAGGGTTTCCCCATCGCTGCGCGGGCCAACGCCGACCAGGATGCGCTCCCCGGCTGCCCACGGCACACCGATGCCCTCGGTCGCGCGGTAGCGGTCCATGGCCGCATCGACGCGCTCTGCCGTCTTGCGCAGCGCCAGCTCGCGCAACGCGATCAGGTTGCCTTTACGGAAGAAGTTCTCGAGCGCGACGCGCACCCGCTCCGGCACGTACACCTTGCCTTCGCGCAGTCGCTGCAGCAGATCGTCGGGAGGCAGATCCACCAGTTCGACCTCGTCGGCCGACTCGAACACCGTGTCAGGCACGGTCTCCAGCATGCGCACCGTCGTGATGCCAGCGACGACGTCGTTCAGGCTCTCGAGATGCTGGACGTTGACCGTCGTCCACACGTCGATGCCGGCGTCGCGCAGTTCCTCGATGTCCTGCCAGCGCTTGGCATGGCGGCTGCCCGCGGCGTTGGTGTGCGCGAGCTCGTCGACCAGCAGCAAACGTGGCTTGCGCTGCAGCGCGCGGTCGAGATCGAACTCGCGCACCTGGGCCGGGCCCTGCTGCAGCAGCAGGAACGGGATCGCCTCCAGGCCTTCGAGCAGGCGCTCGGTGTCCGGGCGTCCGTGCGGTTCGACATAGCCGACCACGACATCGACGCCTTCGGCCATCTGTCGGTGAGCGGCCTCGAGCATCGCGAAGGTCTTGCCGACGCCGGCTGTCGCGCCGAAGAAGATCTTCAGCTTGCCGCGCAGCGCCGCGCGTTCCGCGGACTGAACGTGCGCGAGCAGGGCGTCGGGGTCGGCGCGGCGGTCTTCCATCCCCTCAGCCTAGTCGATCGCGTGGCAGCCGCAGGTGTCGCCTTCGCCGCCGCATCCCGAAGCGCACCGCCAGCAGCGCCAGCACCAGCGCCACGGCAACGACCAGCACCATGACGTCATCCCACGTCAATGCCTCGTTCACTTGGTCGCGTCCAGTGCCATGTTCAACTGCAGAACGTTGACGCGCGCTTCACCCAGCACGCCGAACTGACGCGGCTCCGTGTAGGCCTTCACCAGCGCCCGCACCTTGTTCTCGTCCAGGCCACGCACGCGCGCAATACGGCGCACCTGGAACTCGGCGGCCGCCGGACCGATGTGCGGATCGAGCCCACTGCCGGAGGCCGTGACCAGGTCCTGCGGAACCGGCGCCCTGTTGTGCGGATCGGCGTCCTTCAGGGCCGCAACGCGCTCCTTCACGGCGTCCGCCAGGGCCGGATTGGTCGTGCCCTGGTTCGAGCCGCTCGAAGCCAGCCCGTTGTAGGGCTGCGGACCGGTGGCCGACGGCCGGCCCCAGAAATACTTCGGATCCGAGAACGGCTGGCCGATCAGCGTCGAGCCGACCGCCTTGCCGTCGCGCACGATCAGGCTGCCGTTGGCCGTGTCGCGCATCGTCAATTGCGCTATGCCGGTGACGATGCCCGGATACACGAGCCCGGTCACGATCGTCAGCAGAACAAACACGATGGCTGCGGTGGAGATGTCGCGTTTCATGTGTACTCCTAGGCCAGGCCGAGACCGACTAGCAAGAGGTCGATCGCCTTGATGCCGATAAAGGGAACGATCAGCCCGCCGAGCCCGTAGATCAGCAGGTTCCGGCGCAATAGCGAGGCGGCCGTGTCAGCGCGCGAGGCGATGCCGCGCAGCGCCAGCGGGATCAGCGCAACGATGATCAGTGCATTGAAGATCACCGCCGACAGGATCGCCGACGACGGCGACGCAAGCCCCATCACGTTCAGTGCGTTCAGTTGCGGGTAAGTCGCTGCGAACGCCGCCGGGATGATTGCAAAGTACTTGGCGACGTCGTTGGCGATCGAAAACGTCGTCAGCGAGCCGCGCGTGATCAGCATCTGCTTGCCGATCTCGACCACCTCGATCAGCTTGGTCGGGTTCGAATCGAGGTCGACCATGTTGCCGGCTTCCTTGGCCGCCTGGGTGCCGCTGTTCATCGCCACTGCGACGTCGGCCTGCGCCAGTGCCGGCGCATCGTTCGTGCCATCGCCGCACATCGCAACCAGACGCCCCTGTGCCTGCTGATCGCGGATCAGCTTGAGCTTGGCCTCGGGTGTCGCCTCGGCGAGAAACTCGTCGACGCCGGACTCGGCGGCGATCGCAGCGGCGGTGAGACGGTTGTCGCCGGTGATCATCACGGTCTTGATGCCCATGCGGCGCAGCTGCGCGAAGCGCTCCTTGATGCCGCCCTTGACGATGTCGCGCAGCTCGATGACGCCCAGCGCGCGCGGACCTTCGGCCACCACCAGCGGCGTCGCACCCTTGCTGGCGATCTGGTCGACTTGGGCGCGCAGCTGGCGATCGAGCGCCTTGCCCTGCGCTTTCAGCCAGGCTTCGATCGCATCGGGCGCGCCCTTGCGGATGCGGCGTTCTCCGATGTCGATGCCGCTCATGCGCGTCTGGGCGGTGAACGGAACGAACGTCGCGTTCATCTCGTGCAGTTCGCGGCCACGGATGCCGAAGCTTTTCGCCAGCACGACGATCGAGCGGCCTTCGGGGGTTTCGTCGGAGAGCGATGCCAGTTGCGCCGCGTCCGCGAGTTCCTGTTCTGTCACGCCACCCGGCGCCGGCCAGAACTTCGCGGCCTGGCGGTTGCCCAGCGTGATCGTTCCGGTCTTGTCGAGCAGCAGCACGTCGACGTCGCCTGCGGCTTCGATCGCGCGGCCCGACGTCGCCACGACGTTCGCCTGGATCATCCGATCCATGCCCGCAATGCCGATCGCCGACAACAGCCCGCCGATCGTGGTCGGGATCAGGCAGACAAGCAGGGCCACCAGCACGGTCAGCCCGATCACCTGCCCCTGCGAGGAACTGGCGACCGCGTACACCGAGAACGGCAGCAGCGTCGCCACGGCGATCAGGAAGACCAGCGTCAGTGCGGCCAGCAGAATCGCCAGTGCGATCTCGTTCGGCGTGCGCTGGCGCTTCGCGCCTTCCACCATCGCGATCATGCGGTCGAGGAAGCTGTCGCCGGGGTTGGCGGAGATGCGCACGACCAGCCAGTCGGACAGCACGCGCGTGCCGCCCGTGACCGACGAGCGATCGCCTCCGGCCGCGCGCACGACCGGGGCCGACTCGCCGGTGATCGCCGACTCGTCGACCGATGCCACGCCGTCGATGACGTCGCCGTCGCCCGGCATCATCTGGCCCGCCTCGACCAGCACCACATCGCCCTTGCGCAGCTGGCTCGAGTTCACCGTGCTATGCGGTGCATCGCGGTGCGTGCCATCGAGCTTGATGGCCGGCGTGTCCTTCTTGGCGCCGCGCAGGCTCGCCGCCTGGGCCTTGCCGCGCCCCTCCGCCAGCGCTTCCGCGAAGTTGGCGAAAAGCACCGTGAACCACAGCCAGACCGAGATGGCTGCGGTGAAGCCGTCGCGATCGACGATCGCGAGCACCGTGGTCAGCAGCGCGCCCAGCCAGGTGACGAACATCACCGGGTTGCGCCACTGCGCCATGGGTGTCATGCGCTTCAGCGAATCGAACACCGCCTGGCCCACCAGCGCCGGCTCGAACGTGCGGACTGCGTGTTTGTGTGTCGTCATGTCAGTGTCCTGCTCACTTCGCAAAGAGCATCAGGTGCTCGACGATCGGTCCGAGCGCCAGCGCCGGCACGAAGGTCAGCGCGCCCACCAGCAGCACGGTGCCGATCAGCAGCCCGACGAACAGCGGCGTATGCGTCGGCAGCGTTCCGCTCGAGGCCGGTATGAATTTCTTGGCGGCCAGGCTGCCGGCGATCGCCAGCACCGGCACGATCAGCCAGTAACGCGACAGCCACATCGCCACGCCGAGCGCCGAGTTGTAGAAAGGCGTATTGGCCGAGAGACCCGCGAATGCGCTGCCGTTGTTGTTGCCGGCAGAACTGAATGCATACAGCACCTGCGAGAAGCCGTGCACGCCGGGATTCGACATGCTCGAGACGCCGGGCTCGATCGCCACCGCCAGCGCGGTGCCGACCAGCACCACGAACGGCGGAATCAGGATGACCAGCGACGCCATCTTCATCTCGTACGCCTGGATCTTCTTGCCGAGGTACTCGGGCGTGCGGCCGACCATCAGGCCAGCGATGAAAACCGCGATGATCGCGAACACCAGCATGCCGTACAGGCCCGAGCCGACGCCGCCGTACACCACCTCGCCCAGCTGCATCAGCCACATCGGCACCAGGCCACCGAGCGGCGTATACGAGTCGTGCATCGAGTTGACCGAGCCATTCGACGCGGCCGTAGTCGCCGTCGCCCACAGCGCCGAGGTCGCTGGTCCGAAGCGGACTTCCTTGCCCTCAAGGTTGCCGGCGCTGGTTTCAACGCCGAGCGCCGTCACGCGCGGATTCGCCGTCTCTTCGGCACCGACCGCCGCGAAGGCGAGCACGAGGAAGATCGCGCTCATTGCCCCGTAGATCGCCCACCCCTGGCGTGCATCGTTGACCAGCCGTCCGAAGGTAAAGCACAGCGCTGCCGGGATCAGCAGGATGGCCAGCACTTCGAGGAAGTTGGACCACGGTGTCGGGTTCTCGTAGGGATGCGCCGAGTTGACGTTGAAGAAGCCGCCGCCGTTGGTGCCGAGTTGCTTGATGGCCACCTGCGACGCGGCCGGACCTTGCGGCAGGCTTTGCGCGGTGATGGTCTCCTTCTTCTCCGGCGCCCCGTCCTTGGCCGGTGTGACCACCTCGACCGACTGCACCAGCGGTACGTCGACCGCCGGGTTGAAGTTCTGGACCACGCCCTGCGACACCAGTGCCAGCGACAGCACCAGCGACAGCGGTAGCAGCACGTACAGCGTCGAGCGCGTCAGGTCGACCCAGAAGTTGCCTATTCCCGTGGACTGCTTGCGCACGAAGCCGCGGATGAATGCGGCGAGCACCGCCATCCCGGTCGCTGCCGACACGAAGTTCTGCACGCCGAGACCTAGCATCTGTGTCAGGTAGCTCATCGTCGATTCGCCGCCGTAGCCCTGCCAGTTGGTGTTGGTGGCGAAGCTGATCGCGGTGTTGAAGGACGAATCGGGCGAGACGGAGCCGAGCCCTTGCGGATTCAGCGGCAGGACGCCCTGCAGGCGTTGCAGCGCGTAGACGGCCAGCGCGCCGAGCAGGTTGAACGCCAGTGCCGCGAAGGCGTAGCGCTTCCAGCCCATGTCGTCGTCGGTGCCCACTCCGCTCAGCCGGTAGATCAGCCGCTCGACCGGGCTGAGCACGCGGCTCGCGAAAGTCTTCTCGCCGGTGTAGACGCGGGCGATGTACGCGCCCAGTGGCCAGGCCAGTGCCGTCAGTACGGCGAAGTACAGGATGACCTGCAATGCTCCGAAGCCGCTCATCAGAAGTCCTCCGCCTTCAACAGGGCCCAGACCAGATAGACGGCCACCGCAACTGCGAGTGCAAGACCCACGGCGTGCCAGAGGCTCATCGCTGCTCCCCACGCGTGTGCAGCAGCCGGTCACACAATGTGACCAGCAGCGCGGTCAGCCCGGCCAAAGCGACGATTGCGCCGACAAAGATGAAATCCATCATGCGTTCCCAACGGTCGTTGTCGAGAACTGCAGCCTAGGCATCACGGTGTAAAGACGTCGTCAAGAAATGCCCTTATGTAGTAGAGGCGCGACTCACTTTCCGGACTGGACATCCGCAACATGGTCGGGCCAGAGCCGTATCGCGGCGCATTGCGCAGAACCGAGAATCCCTCGTCCAGCAGCACTCCATCTCCCCATCGGGGCAGGTAGCATCGCCGCCCATGTCGACCGGATCATTCCGCCGCGTCTTCGCGGCCGAGGTGGTGTCCACCTTCGGCTCGCTGATGAGCCGGCTGGCGATAAACTGGCTCGCGGTGCTGGTGCTGAAAGCCGAACCGACGGCGATGGCGCTGCTGGCTGTCGCGGATGTGGCTGCCGGAGCGCTCGCGGCGCTGCTGCTCGGCGCGCTGGTCGACCGTTGGCCCAAGCGACGCACAATGATTGCCGCCGATCTCATGCGCGCGGCGATGCTCTTCACCGTGCCACTGATGGCCCTGCTCGGTCGTCTTTCGATCGGCTGGCTGGTCGTCGTCGTCGCAGTCAACGGCGCGCTGACGGTGGCATTCGAGCTGGCGCAGTCGGCGTGGATCGCGCGCAGTACCGCGCATGAAGACCTGACGCAGCGCAATTCCGCCCTGGCAGCCGGCAGTGCCGCGACCGAGGCCGTGTCGTTCAGTCTCACCGGGTGGCTGTTCCAGTGGCTTGGCGCGGTCGTCGTGATGGTGGCCGATGCGCTCACCTACGTCGCCTCGGCGCTGCTGCTCGTGAAGATCAGCGAGCCGCCGCCGCTGAAGGAAGAAACGCCGGCACCCGACCACGTTGCGGGAACGCCTGCAGGCGCTGGTTTCGGAAGTGCAGGGCGGACTGCGGGCCGTTGCGGCCGATCCGGTGCTGCGCGGGCTGGCCGTCGTCGCCACGCTCGTCGCCTTCGCAATGAGCTTCGCCAGCACCACGTACATGATCTACGTTTCGCGCGACGTGGCGTTCCCGACCGGCACGCTGGGCCTGCTGTTCGCGCTCGGCGGCATCGGGTCGCTCTTCGGCTCGTGGCTGACCGCGCGCACCGCCAGGCGCATCGATGCACGCCTCTGGCTGATCGGCAGCCTTGCGCTATGGGCAATTGGCAGCGTGGCTACGCCGCTTGCGACCACGGCCGGCCTGATCGGCATCGTGCTGATCGCCACACAGCAGATCGTCGGTGACGCCGGCGGAATGGCCTACGGGATCGCCGATCGCACGCTGCGGCAAAGTTACGCTGCACCGGAATTCCTCGCGCGCGTCGATGCAAGCGTGCGCACGCTCGGCTACACCGCCACGCTCGTCGGTGCGCTCGTCAGCGGCGTACTGGCCGAACGCTACGGGGCTCGCGCGCTGCTCTTTGCGTCGTCCGCGCTGATAGGCGTAGCCGCAATGGCGGCGGCGCTGTTGCTGCGGGCACGACCGGCGTCGGCGGCACGGTGAACGGGCCCTACTCCACGCCCGGAATGATGCGCACCTCACGCTTCACTGATTCGCGCATGATGGCGAGGACCGTTTGATAGGCCGGACTTTCGTAGGCGGCGATGGCCTGATCAACGCTGGGAAATTCGATGACGACACAGCGTTGAGCGGCACCCCCTTCGTACGTTGCCGTGGGCATGCCACGGGCGAGAAAGCGGGCTCCGAATGCCAGGAGCACCGGCGTTGCCGCCTCGGCGTACTTCGCCAGTACGCCAGGGTCCGACACGGTGTGATAGGAGGCGATCCAGTATCCCTTGGGCATGGGTCACTCCTTGCGAGTGGGCAAACCAGTGTGCGAGTTGGCCGGTACCGGTCGAGGCCACACTCAGAATCGGTACTGCTTTCCGACCGCCGATGGCACGACGGCATCGCCAAAGGCACTTGCCAATGCACCGGTCGCTCTCCAGCCCGTGCAATGGGCGGCAGCGATGACACGCAGCCCGAACTCGCCCATGGCCCCGACGGTGTCGGGAATGACCCGTTCGTTGGTACCGGACAGGTGGAAGCCACCCAACACCCCGTAGAGAGGTATCTGCGGAAAGCAATCGCGGGCGTGCTTCAGGACGTTAACCACTCCCGCGTGCGAGCAGGCCGTGAAGACCACCAGCCCCTTTCCCCTGACGGCGACCGCGACGAAGCGTTCTTCCATGATCAGCGGATCCGGCTCCCAACCGCTGCCATCCGCGGTCCGGCGGTGCTGCCCGGGTAATCCGGTTTCAAATGCCGTTACGCGCGGAATCTCGCCGCTGATATAGAAGCAGTCGTCCAGTATCGACTGCGCCCGAGTCGCATGGACGACCTCGGCGCCGTGTTGCGAGAGTTGGTGTGCGCTTGGCACATCCTCGAATAATCGGAACGACCCGTCGGCCGCCTTCGTCGCGCGTGTCCGGTACATCTCGGGGTGCATGTAGGTCGGGACATCGCGGGCGCCATTGCGCTGCCGAATCATCTGCAGTGCACGCAGCATGGCGCCACAGTGGTCCCAGTGACCGTGCGACAGCACGATGCCTTCAACCTGTCCCATGTCGAAGCCCAGGCGTTCGACGTTGCGATCGAAGACGGCTTCATCCGGCCCGGTATCGAAAAGCAGTGTCCGCGCCCGACCGCCATGCCGGACCGTGATCGCACAGGAGAGCCCATGCGCTGCGCAACACAGGCAGCGTCCGGACAGTGCCCGCATCCCGCGCCCCCACAGGCGCGGCCATTCGTTCTCGACAAAGGGCGGCGTCGACGAAAGATTGTCGGTGACGTTGTCGACGAGTACGAGAACCTCGACCTCGTCCGCTTCCACAAGTGACGACACCACGACCTCCCGTTGCTGGCGGTTGTGACCCTCCTGGATTGTCTCCGCTTTCCGGTGGATTCGGAAGGCTGGTGAGATCTCCGACGGCCGCTGGCCGCGGCCCGCGCGTCGGTTCCGTTCGAACTTTCTTACAGACGCAGATCACATATGGATGTGGCGGATCGATCTGGCCCGCGGGTAAGCAATCGCGGCAGCACATCGACCAACGGTGGCGTACGGAAAGTTCGCCGAATCGAACCGACGTGCCAATAACCTCAACCCACCCTAAGGAGCCACAAGATGACCATCCGCCCCCTGATTGCCGCCCTCGCCTTCGCTTCACTCGCCGCGCCGCTGGCCGCGCATGCCGACGCGCCATCGGGCGACATCAACACCGTGTTCGCGATCGACCAGGCCGTCAAGATCGCGCAGCCGCAGTTCGATCGCAGCGCATGGCGCGCCTACGTCGAAGACACGCTGCCGGACCCGAAGTCGCCCGTTGTGACCTCGGTCACGCGCGAGCAGGTACTGAAGGAACTCGCCGCAATGCCGCTGGAGAAGGTCGGCGCCTGATGCAGCGCTGGCAGGTGCAAACTGGGTGACGCGGCTGCGACAGCTGCCGCGCCACCTTTCTTTAGTACTTACCGCTTGGATCTTCCGCTCGCGCGAGGTGCGCCCGCTCAAGCCGACGCGGCGAACTTGTCGCGCAAGGCCTGAGTCGCTGACCGGAACAAGCCGAGGTCGCTGCCCACGGCGACGAACTCAGCACCCCACTCGATATAGCGGCGCGCGTCGGCCTCGACCGGTGCGAGGATCCCGCTCGCCTTGCCCGCGGCCCGCGCGCGCTCGAAGATGTGACGGATCGCCTGCTGCACGTCCGAATGAGCGGCATTGCCCAGGTGTCCCATCGCGGCCGCCAGGTCGGACGGACCGACAAAGATGCCGTCCACACCTTCAACCGCTGCGATGGCATCGACCGCGGCCAGCCCCACGGCGCTCTCGATCTGCACCATGACGGCGATGTTCTCGTTGATCGACTTCAGGTAGTCGGGCACGGTCCCGTAGCGGTTCTGTCGCTGCGAGACCGACACGCCGCGCACGCCGGCGGGCGGATAGCGCGTGGCCGCAACCGCGCGGCGCGCCTCCTCGGCCGACTCCACGTACGGAATGAGAAAGTTGTAGAAGCCCGCGTCGAGCAGCCGCTTGATGACGACCGTGTCATTCCACGGCGGCCGCACCACCGGAGCACTGGAGCTGTCCTTCAGCGCGAGCAATTGCGGTATCAGCGTCGTGACGTCGTTCGGTGCGTGCTCGGCATCGAGCAGCAGCCAGTCGAAACCCGCCAGGCCGAGCACCTCGGTCGTTACCGGATTGGCGAGCGAGCACCAGCAACCGATCAGGCGCCGGCGCGAGAGCAGCGCCTGGCGAAAGCGGTTGGGGATGCCGGTGTACGGCGCGTTCGACGTCATGGAAGCCTCACTTCTGAAACGCTTCTTCGCGCTTCGTGCGCAGCGCGGGGAGCAGGACGATGACCAGGGCAATGGCGGAGATGGCAAGCAGCGTCGCGCTGATCGGGCGCGTGAAGAACACCATCGCACTGCCCTTCTTCATCAGCAACGCGCGCCGCAGGTACTCCTCCATCATGGGGCCGAGGATAAAGCCCAGCATCATCGGCGCCGGCTCGCAGCCGAGCTTGCGGAACACATAACCAAGGATGCCGAAGAGTGCCATCAGGTAGATGTCGAACTGCGCGTTCGACAGGCTGAACACGCCGATCGCGCAGAACACGAGGATCGCCGGAAACAGTAGGTGATACGGCACCGTGATCATCTTCACCCAGATGCCGATCAGTGGCAGGTTGAGCACCAGCAGGAACAGGTTGCCGATCCACATCGACACGACCAGCCCCCAGAAGAGCGCCGGCTGCTCCACCATCACACCCGGTCCGGGCTGGATTCCGTGCATGATCAGCGCGCCGATCATCAGTGCCATCACCGGGTTCGACGGAATGCCGAGCGTGAGCATGGGAATGAAAGACGCCTGAGCGCCGGCGTTGTTGGCCGACTCCGGCCCGGCGACGCCTTCGATCGCGCCTCGCCCAAACTCGGCCGAGTGGCGCGACACCTTTTTCTCCAGGGAGTACGCAGCGAACGATGAAAGCATCGCGCCGCCGCCCGGCAGGATGCCAAGGAAGGAACCCAGTGTCGTTCCGCGCAGGATCGGCGCAACCATGCGCTTGAAGTCCTCGCGCGACGGCATCAGGCCGGCGACCTTCGTAGCCGCCAGCAAGCGTGGCGATTCGTCCTCCAGATTGGCGATGATCTCGCCGAGGCCGAACACACCCATCGCGACCACGACGAAGCTCACACCATCCAGCAGTTCCGGCAGATCGAACGAAAATCGGGCCGTGCCCGAGTTCACGTCGGTGCCGATCAGGCCCAGCAACAGACCCAGCACGATCATGCCGATCGCGTGCAGCAGTGAGCCGCTGGCCAGTACGATCGAGGCGACCAGCCCCAGGACCATCAGCGAGAAGTAATCCGCAGGCCCGAAACTGAGCGCGATCTCCGACAGCGGCGGTGCCGCCAGCGCGATCAGGAACGTGCAGACGGTGCCGGCGAAAAACGAAGCGATCGCGGCCGTTGCCAGAGCCACGCCCGCCCGGCCATTGCGCGCCATCTGGTAGCCGTCCAGTGCCGTCACCACAGACGAGGACTCGCCGGGCAGGTTCACAAGGATCGCCGTGGTCGAGCCCCCGTACTGCGCGCCATAGAAGATTCCGGCGAGCATGATCAGCGCCGTGACAGGTGGCAACCCGAACGTGACCGGCAGCAACATCGCGATGGTCGCGACCGGACCCAGGCCCGGCAGCACTCCGATGGCGGTCCCCAGCAATACGCCCAGCAGGCAATAGAAGAGGTTGGCCCAACTCGCCGCCGTCGAGAAACCGAGCGCAAGATGTTCGAGCAGTTCCATCGCCTCGCCTCAGCGGGTGAACCAGGGGCCGAGGAGCGGCAGCGGCAGGCCGAGTCCCTGGACGAACACCAGTGCACAGAAAGCGATGAGCGCCAGCATCAGCAGGCAGGCGCGCCACTCGAGCCGGAATCGCGAACTCGCCGATGCGCCGACCAGAATGAGCGCAACAAGCGCGGGTACGAGTCCCGCCGGGCGCAGCAGCAGCCCGAACAGCACCGTGCCCGCCGTGACGAGGGCCGCGCCTTTCCAGGCCACCGCGCCGATCGGTGAGCCGTCACGGACGAACGAGCGCACGAGCGATGCGATGCCGATGAGCAGCAGCAGCGCACCCAGCGCGGTCGGAAAGTAGCCGGGCCCCATGCGCGATGCCGAGCCCATACCGTAGCCCCACGCCATCAGGATCGCGGTCAGACCGAAACCGGCATACAACAGCCCCGCACCAAGGTCCTTCGGGCTGCGGATGCGGAGCGACATCGGTTCCTCCCCTGGCGCCGCGGCTCTGACGGCCGCGGTCGCCGTTGTCAACGCGTCATCGGACCAGGCAGGGCCGCTTGCGATCGAACTTCCACCCCGGGATCAGGAACTGCATCGCCGCGGCGTCATCGCGCGCGCCGAGGCCGTGCTCCAGGTACAGGCGGTGCGCCTGCTCCACTTCGCCTTCGTCGAGTTCGATGCCGAGCCCGGCCTTCTCGGGCAGCGCGATGCGGCCGCCCGCGATGCGCAGAGGTTCCTGCGTCAGCCGCTGGCCATCCTGCCAGATCCAGTGCGTATCGATGGCGGTGATCGGGTCGGGTGCCGCTGCCGCCACGTGCGTGAACATCGCCAGCGACACGTCGAAGTGATTGTTCGAGTGCGAGCCCCAGGTGAGTCCCCAGTCGCTACACAGTTGTGCAACTCGCACGGATCCCTGCATCGTCCAGAAGTGCGGGTCAGCGAGCGGGATGTCGACAGCGTGCAGCTGCAGTGCGTGGACCAGCTCGCGCCAGTCGGTCGCGACCATGTTGGTCGCCGTCGGCAGGCCCGTCGCGCGGCGGAACTCCGCCATCACCTCGCGGCCCGAGTAGCCGTTTTCTGCACCGCACGGATCTTCCGCGTACGCAAGCACGCCGTGCAGGTTGCGGCACAGTCGGACCGCTTCGGCGAGCGACCAGGCGCCGTTCGGGTCGAGCGTGACGCGCGCCTCCGGAAAACGTCTGGCGAGCGCGGTCACTGCTTCGACTTCGGCTTCTCCGCTGAATACGCCACCCTTCAGCTTGAAGTCGGCAAAGCCGTAACGGGCGTGCGCGGCTTCGGCGAGTCGCACGACCGACTCCGGCGTCAGGGCGGGTTCATGGCGCAGGCGCAACCAGTCATCGCCGGACGCGGCCGCCTCGACATACGGCAAGTCGGTCTTGCGCCGGTCGCCGACATAGAAGAGATACCCCAGCACCGGCACGTCGCGGCGCTGGATGCCATTGCCGAGGAGCGCCGCGACCGGCACCTCGAGATACTGGCCGAGCAGGTCGAGCAGCGCGGATTCGAGCGCCGTCACCGCATGCACGGTGGTGCGCAGGTCGAAAGTCTGCTCCCCGCGGCCGCCGGCATCGCGATCTGCGAACTGCCGCCGCACTTCGTTGAGCACGGTCTGCACGTCGCCGATCGAACGGCCGACGACGATCGGGCGAGCATCTTCCAGCGTTTTGCGGATGTTCTCGCCACCCGGCACTTCGCCCACGCCCGTGCGGCCCGCGCAGTCGGTGACGACGACGAGATTGCGCGTGAAAAACGGTCCGTGCGCGCCGCTCAGGTTGAGCAGCATGCTGTCGCGCCCGGCCACCGGGATCACACGCATCCCGGCGACTTTGGGTGTCCCGCGCACGGCACTCATCGACGTTGCCCCGTCCATCTTGGCCCCGCTTGCCGGCCTATTCGAGCGTGATCTTGCCGACCTCGATCACTTGCTTCCAGCGCTCGAGTTCCTTCGCCTGGAAAGCTGCCATCTGTTCCGGCGTGTTGGCGACGATCTCGAAGCCGAGGTCCTCCATCCGCTTGCGGGTCTCGGGATCATTCAGCGCCGCGACGATGGACTCGTTGAGTTTCTTCTTCACATCAGCGGGCAGCCCCTTCGGGCCGGCCACCGCCTGCCACGAGTAGACGTCGACGCCTTGCACGCCCGACTCGGCCAGCGTCGGCACCTGCGGCAGCTGCGGCGAGCGCTTTTCGCTGGTAATGGCAAGCGCCTTGAGCTTGCCGGCCTTGATGTGGTTGATGACTGCGTTGATGTTCTGGAACGACACATCGGCATGTCCCGCCAACAGGTCAGTGATCGCCGGTGCGCCACCTTTGTACGGCACGTGGATGCCACTGGTGCCAGTCTTCTGCCAGAAAAGCGCCGCCGTCAGGTGATCCGACGAGCCGGCGCCGGATGTCGCGAACGTGATCTTCTCTGGCTGCTTCTTCAGCAGCGCAACGAACTCTGCGACGGAGTTGGCAGGAAAGTCGGGGCGTGTCACCAGCACGTTCGGCGCGCGCACTGCGACCGTGATCGGATCGAGATCCTTCACCGGATCGTATGCAAGCTTCTTCTGGATGAAGGGGTTCACCGCGTACACACCGATCGACGCCACCAGGAACGTGTAGCCGTCCGGCGCTGCGTTCTTCACCGCGGTCGCGCCGATGGCGCCCGTGGCGCCTGCACGGTTGTCGACCACGAACGGCTGACCGAGCTTGGCCTGCAACTGGGGGGCGATGGCGCGGGCCACCATGTCGGTCGAGCCGCCCGGCGGGAACGGCACGATGATGGTGACGGGCTTTTCCGGATAGGCGGCCAGCGCCGGTCCGAAACACGAAAGCAGGCCGAGCGACGCCACGACCAGGGCGCGCAATGTTGTCTTCATGGGGTGTCTCCTGAGGACGGGTTGCCGGCCATCGGCGCTCTTGCGTCGCGTTTGCTCAGGCCGGGAATCGACGCAGCCTAGGCCTGCGCGAAGTGGGCGTCCAATATATTCTTTGGCTTTCCGTGATTCACATTCGATATCACGGAGAAGTGGCGCGCGATGGAAAATCCATGGAACTGAGATCGTTGCGTTATTTCGTCGTGCTCGCCGAGGAGCTGCACTTCGGTCGGGCGGCCCGTCGACTCGCGATCACGCAGCCGCCGCTGTCGATCGCAATCCGCAACCTCGAAAACGAACTCGACGTGCAACTGCTCGTGCGCGACCGGCGGCGCGTTGCGCTGACGGAGCCCGGGCGGGCGTTCCTCGACCAGGCGCGTGTCGTGCTCGCCCGCGCTTCTGACGCAGTCGAAACGGCGCGCGCCGCCAGCCGCGGCGAGGCCGGCCGTCTTGCGATCGGATTCATGTCAGCGAGCATCTACACGGTGCTGCCGCCGGCGCTGCGAGAGTTCGCGGCGAGCCACCCGGGCGTTCGGCTCGAACTGCGCGAACTCACGCTGCCGCAACAGTTCGCCGCGCTGGAAAAGGGCGACATCCACGTCGGTTTCATCCGGCCGCAGCCGATGGAGGCGGAGTTCTCGTCCGCGATCCTGCTGCAGGAGCCGCTGGTGGCCGCGCTTCCTTCCGGCCATCCCCTCACCCGCAACAAGCGCGTTCGTGCGACGGCGCTCGCGCGCGAGCCATTCGTGATGTTCCAGCGCTCGCCGGGCCTGGTCCTGCACGACATCGTTCTGAAATTCTGCCTGCAGCAGGGCTTCTCGCCCCATGTCGTACAGGAAGCGAGTCAGACCCACGCGGTGATCGGCCTCGTGTCGGCCGGAATCGGAGTGGCCCTGGTGCCCTCTTCTGCCGAGGAGATCCGGCTGAGAGGCGTCGAGCTGCGACCCCTGGCGGAACGATCGCCGCAGGTCGGCACCGCCCTGGCATGGCGCAGCGACGACGATTCGCCCGCCCTCAAGGCGTTTATCGCGACAGCGAAGCGCGTCGTGCGCCAGAAGCAGTCCGCACGCGATTGAGCGTGCGCGGGCCGCGCGTCAGGCGACTGAAGCGCCGATGGCGTTCTTGGCCGGCAACGGCGCAGCCTCGGTTCCTTCGTCGGCCCCAGCGCCATGGTCGAGAACAACGCGGGCGCGCCACCAGCTCATCACCACGAGTGCGCCCGCACCGGCTGCCAGCGCCAGCCCCGACAGCGGCTGCATCTCACCGATGAACAACTGATGCAGGATGCCCACCAGCCCGAACGCACCCACAGTACCGATGCGCAACCAAAGTCCGCTGGCGAGAAGCGCGACTCGACTTTCCTTGCTTTCTTCAGGCATGGAATGCGTTTTCATCGTTGGATAGTTCACAGAGTCACCTCTCGAGTTTGGATCGGGCGAAATCTTGCTCGCACCGCGGTGGATGGGTGATGCAATGCACAAACAGAAGATGCCTCTGTCGGGGAGGCACGTCTAATCACTCTTTCAAATCAATGACATCGGACAAATCGTCTGTTGCGATAACCCATTGATGCTTAGCAGCATTCCGCCCTTGGAAGCGAGGATCGCCGGGGCTAGAAGTAGCGGTCGAACTCCGCGGGAAGCGTTGTTTCTCCGCGAACGACGCGCAATTCCGGGAGGCTGGGCTGAATCGATAGAGCACCCACTAAGCTGACTTCTTCTAGTCCTACGCGGTGTTGAAAGTTGCATGAAACCCGGCGTTGTCATCTACCCGGAGTGCCCGACGGTCGTCCGGACCGTTCGCGTGGGGGGCATGAGCAAGAGTGAGTTGCTTACCGAGCTTCAGATCAGGGGCATCCAGCTCAACGAATACGGTCGGAACCTCTTCGCGCACAAGGAGTTCGCGACGACGACTGTTGTCTCGCAACTTGCGACCGTAGAACTTGCCGTTGCACATCTCGGCCTCTTGCGAGGCGCCACCACTGAACGGATTCACGAGCGAGCCAGCAAGCTGGGGCTGACGCTATGCCCACTCGAGCTCGGTCCCCATCTCAGGCTTCAGTACCTCGATCAGCCCGAGGGGCATCTCGGCCAGCCGCCTTCGAAGCATCGAGCGCCGCCGGGATCCATCACCGTTGCGTCGCGTCCGCTCACGGACGATGTCGACACGCCCAAAGGCTTCTACCTGCGTCGGATCGACGGTGTGCTCTGGTTGCGAGGCTATCGATGCGCGCCAGATGACATCTGGCGGCCCGAAGACCGACTCGTTTTCTGTCGGCCACAGGATGCGGCCTAGCGCTTCTTCGGTCGACGCGAACCCCAACCTCGCGCGGGGCGCTCACCTACATGTCTCGAAGTAGCATCAAGCAGTTTCAGCCCGTTTGAGAAGATGGCCTGCAACGTCACTGAGGAGCCCCAGCACCATTCGCATAGAACCAGCAATTTCTCTATTTATCGCGACTGCTTTCTGGCGCGACTAAGGACTCAGATTCATCCATGGCGGCCTACTCCAAATTCGGAAAGCCCCAGGCTACGACCCGAATCCAAGTATCGCCGACTAGTTCGCGCGAATGGGTGGAATGTTGGTGGGGATCAACCCGCCTAAGTCACTGTGTCATTGATGCGTGAAGTGCGGTTGGCCTTTGCTCCGAGTGGTCGTGCCCTGTCCTTCGCATCACTTCATAACGTGTCTAAGTGCAAATAGCAATTCGGCTCGCCACCACGGCCGTGGCTCCGTGTCAGCAGCCAGTACACGAGGGTCCTTCAGGGTCGATTCGACCCACCGCAGCGCCAAGGTTCGTTGGCGAAGGTTGCCGCTAGGATATGCGTCGTACGTGGCTGCTAGTACCCAGGGCAATTGAATTTGCTCCCAAATGTCGTTTGCTGGCCCACGAAGCGTTTCGACGGTTATGTAAGGTCGCTCCGCTTCACCCACAGTTCCTTCGGGAAGGCTGTCTAGCCACATGGCGTCGATCGCCCGAAGGTTCGGCGTGCCCAATTTGTGCAACGTGTACATGACAGTCCCCGAAATGCTTATCGAATGCTCGCTTTTGAGCGACAAGGGGTAGCGCTTCCAGCGAGCACTGTCATGTTCGCGTACCGACAACAGCCACGCCACGCCTTTGTCTATCGCAGCGGCGATTTGCTCGGACTGTTGAGCTGTCAAATTGGCAACGCTCTTCTGTGCGTGCAGGCCGAGGAGAGCCCATGCTGTTGCGTAAGGTGAGGCAAACGCGGACGCGCCAGTATTCACTGGAAACATCGCCCACCACCCTTGTGGATTTTGATGGTCCAACAGGAATCGCAGTTCCTCGGCGGTTGCGTCGACGCCTTGATCCGCCATCGCCATTAGCACCCAGCCAGAAATAAATGTGCACCACGCATCCTGCGGTTTGTCGAGAAACTCGGTCCAACAGGCGCATTCCGGATACATGTTGCTACGCACGTAATTAGTGAAGTCCTCGCGCGCGATGCGCTCCTGCGCGGACAAAGCTAGGCTTGCCTGAGAAATCGACCACGAATTTATGGAACGCGATTTGTAGTCAAGGAGATCTCGCTTAACTAATGCAGCGAGCCGTTTGGCCGTATCCGTTATCTCAGCGCGCAGTTTGGGGTCCAGTGGAAAACCAGGATCCTTTGCCGAAGCAACTCGAATCATTCCAGCTACGTCGCCCGAGCCAGACGGCAGTACGGCAGAAACGGCTACGAACATGGTGAGTAAGACCGCAACCGAAACCAACACCAGCCTCGCACTTCTCGGCATCTTGGCCAATACGCGAAGTTGTGGGGCTGAAGAGGTGCCTTTCGGGGCAGCCAGCATTACTCCTTGAAGCTCTCGTACCATTGCGGTCGCTGCCGACACGGTCTCGGCCACGACGTTGCCCTCGGGCTGCAACACCGTAACCGCCTTCAGGTAACTTGGGATCTCCTCCAGCGACACCGGCTCTACCAATACAGGCAAGACGCGCCCAACGGGGCTGGGCCAGCGCTCTCGGGCGAGCTTGAGTTCCGTGCGAGCATATGTGCCGCTCTTTATTGATTGAGGGCTGACGAGGAAGACCATTAGGTCGACCTTCGCTATTGCGGCGGCGATGCGCAGGTTGTAATCGCCAGCTGATGGCAAGGAATCGCGATCGAAGAACACCTCGTATCCGCAGCCGAGAAGGCCAAGGTGGATCTGGTCCGCAATCTCGCGGTGTTCCGAGGGGTAGGAAACAAAGACGCGCATGGCTAGACTCTCAAGCCAATTCTGCGCGGACATCGCGAGCTTTGCCACACCGACGTTCTCCCCTGTTTAGTCCGTTGTCGTTCTGGAGTCCGCCGCTAACAATACCTGTGTTTCGCGGTTGGGTTGCAAGCTGCCAGCGCACAATCCAGTCAGGAGGGCCGTTCGCCGGACCGGGTCTGCATCAAGGGCTTTCGTCGAACACACTTCCGTTCTTCGCAACGTCGCCTTTTAAGCAACAGATGGGACAAGTCACGAAGATCAGTCCTGGCCGACCCCGTAATTTCTACGTTGTGTGAGTCACGGTTCCCTGATGGAAAACCATCTGCCATTTGCCGTTGGATCGTCGCCACATCGAGGAGCGAAGCGTGTCGACGACGAGCTCGGAGTGTCGATGGATCTTGTACGTCAGCAGGGCAACGTCCGGCGCCAGCGCGGTGACTTGGAAGTCCGACGTCGTTTGCACGATCGGAGATTCCGCCTGGAGCACCGCGACGAGATCGTCCTTGGTGTAGACGCGTCCCGAGCTGCCGAACTCCTTGAACTCGTCAGCGAGAAGTTCTGCAAGCAGCGTTGACTTGCGGACGTCAGGGACAAGCAGCAGTTCTTCAAGCTCCTTCAACTCCGCTACCAGAGCTTCGTGAGGCGTCATTGAGCTATTCCTGAGCTGGTAGGTTTCGGCAAACTCCCGGGGGTGGCTGCAGCGGCTCGCTGGCCGCATCCCGACCCGGCGGCCGACGTCGGACAACAAAAAGTACTAGCTCGACCCCGGCTCTTGGAGCTAGATTGCAGGACTCCTGCCCCGCCCGCAAGGCGCCGCGAAGCAGCATTCGAGCAAAGGAGGCGCCATGCGCCAACTCGAAGGCCCGCTGTCTCCCACGGAGCGCATCTTCACGCTGGATGTCGTGCGTGGTTTTGCGCTGCTCGGCATCCTCATCATGAACATGCCGGGCTTCGCCAACTCGTTCTTCGTCGAAGCCGACGGCTCACACCTCTGGAGCGCCCCGGTCGATCGGGCGGCCGAGGTGGTGCGCGACATGCTCTTCTCGGGCAAGTTCAACAGCATGTTCAGCCTGCTGTTCGGCATCGGCTTCACGATCCAGTTTGCCCGCATGCAGGAACTGGCTCCGGGGCACGCCACGCAACTCTATCTGCGCCGGCTGCTCGTGCTTCTCGCAGCGGGACTGGCCCACGCCGCCTTCTTCTGGACCGGCGACGTGCTGCACGTCTATGCCGCACTCGGCCTGCTGTTGCTGCTGGTGCTGCGGCACGCCAGCGACCGGATGATCATCGGTCTGATCATTCTGCTGTTGCTGTACCCGGCGTTTTCCGGAGTCACCCGGCTGCTGGTGATGACACCCGAGATCACGGCGCGCCTGGTCACGGAAGCCAAAGCCTTCGAAGCCTCCAACAACCTGGCCTACGGACAAGGCTCGTTTCTTGCCGCGGCCCGGGAGCACATGCGGGAGTTCGTCTACAACTACGACAACGTCTGGGGCCTGTGGTCCAACCTCGGCTTCTACGTGCAGATGGCCACGACGATGCTGATCGGCGTGCTGATCGGTCGGCATCACCTGGAGCGGCGCATCCCGGAGCTGATGCCGTGGGTCCGCAAGCTGCAGTGGTGGCTGCTCGGTGTCGGGCTAGTCTGCGCGCTGGCCTTCGGCACCATCTTTCAGATCGAGCGTGCGCCCGGCCCAACGCCGCTGAAAGTTCTGGGCAGCATTACCTACGTACTCAGCCGCATCAGCCTGATGCTCTTCTATGTACTGACGATCGTGCGGCTGGCGCAACTGCCGGTGTGGCAGGCGCGCTTTGCGCCGATGGCCGCGGCAGGGAAGATGCCGCTGACCAACTACCTGCTGCAGACGATGATCTGCACAACGCTGTTCTACGGCTGGGGGTTCGGCTGGTGGGGCCAGGTCGGCCCGGCCGCGCAGCTGGCGCTGGCCCTCGGCATCTTCTTTCTAGTACAGGTGCCCCTGAGCGTCCTGTGGCTGCGTCGCTTCCGGTGGGGACCGCTCGAGTACGCCTGGCGCGTGGCGACCTACGGCAGGTTGCCACAGAAGCAGCTCGTTTCTTCCGCTGGCTGAAGTTCGAGCGCGGGATCATCCACGCGCCGGCGGTTGCTGCGCGGACCGGCCGCGTCCGTACTCCCGATTCCCGCGGCTCAGACCTTTGCTTTGCCCGAGCGTCCGAAGAACATCGCCATCAGCGTGTCGGATCCCATGACGCGGCCAAACTCGCGCAGCACGCAGAAGTTGAGTATCAGGACGAACAGGACGATCTGGATGCCCCAGAAGTGCGGCCAGATGATGGCCGCAAGCAGCTTCTCGTTGGCGGCCGCAAAGCCGCCCGCTTCCTTCCAGAAGTCGAAGAGGCGCTCCAGGTAGTGAATGAAGGTGGCAATGACGAAATAGATCGCCGTCTTCCAGGCGACGTTGTACGCAAGCGGCCGGTCCGGAAAGCGGTTGATCGCCGGCAGCAGATCGGCCAGCAGCACGGCCTTTCCCAGAATCAATGCGCCCATCGCGATCTGCCCCGAAGAAATGATGGGCAGTCCGGTGCCTTTCACCATCAGCGAACGGACCAGGGCGACGATGTGCAAGGCAATGAAGAAGAAGACCGTGGGCGGCAGCAGCGCAAGGAATTCTTCCTTGATCTTTTCGGAGACTTTGCTCATGTACGTCGGCTCCTCGGCCCTCGTGCGGCAGCCGTCGGGTTGGTCGCTGAAGTCAACTAGTGGCTCAAGGCTTCGCGTACCAGGACTTCACGCCCGGATGGTCGCGCACGGCGTCGTGCACCCCCATGAGCTTGGGGTAAGCGGCAAAGATCGTGGCGGGAACGTGGTCAACCTTGCCGCCCAGGAACCAGCGCACGGCCATATGGAGCTTGAGGTCCACCACGTGCAGCTTTGCACCGGCGAAGAACGGTTCTCCGAGGATGTTCTTCTCCGCAAATTTCGCCCACGCCGGCAGAAAGCCGGCCACAAGTGCCTCGCGCGCAGCGCGCTTCTCGTCGGCGTCCTTGATGCGCATGCTCGGACCGACGGCGGCACGCAGGTCCTCCACGTGTTGCATCATGCCTTCGTGACGCGCGGCTTCGAAGTCGTCGGCCGGATGGAGTCCGAAGCGGCGACCGATCAGCACGAGGATCGCGTTGGACTGTCCGAGTGGCGGGCTGTCCGGCAGCACGAGGACCGGCATCGCGCCATAGGGCATCTGCTCTTTCAACGCGGGCCAGTCGGCCCCGCTGATGCGCTCGTCTTCGAAATCGACGCCGGCGAGGTGCAGGGCGAGGCGACACTCTTCGCCGCGGCTTACGGGAGCGTCGAAGTAGATCAGCTTGGGCTTGTTCATGAAGTACAACGTAGCACAACCGGGATCGCGCTCAAGGCTCCGGCCGGTGTCACCGCGCACGACGCAACGGGTTCAGATACGCTCAGGCCATGAAACAGCTAATCACAGTACTGATGTTGACCCTCGCTCTGGCCGGCATCGCCCGAGCCGAGCAGGCGGGCGGCCTGACGTGGACCGCTCCTCCGGAGTGGAAGGCGCAGGGCGAGCGCCCCATGCGCGCAGCGACCTACAGCATTCCCGCCGCCAAGGGAGATACAGAGCCCGCCGAGCTGGCCGTCTTCTACTTCGGAGAAAGCAGCGGCGGCGGCGTGGACGCGAACGTGAAGCGCTGGGTCGACCAGTTCCAGAAAGCGGATGGTTCGTCTGCGGCCAAGGACGCGAAGGTGAAGAAGGAGAAGATCGCCGGGTTGCCGGCCACCGCCGTGGAGGTCAATGGCACCTACATGGGTGGCTCGATGATGGGGCCCTCAGCGCCCAAGCCCGGCTACCGGCTGCTCGGCGCCATCGTCGAGGGACCGGGCGGCAATGTCTTCTTCAAGCTCACGGGTCCGGAGAAGACGGTTTCCAGCGCGGAAAAATCGTTCCGCAAACTGCTCGACGGGCTGAAGAAGAAGTAGGCGCGCCCGTTCACTTTCAATGCGGTTCCGAGCAACGCTGCAGCGGCTCAACCGCTGCAGCGTTGTTCACGCGAGGACTTCGCTCCTTAACGTGCTAGGGCAGCAACTGCGCCCAGGTCAGTTCCTTCGTGCTCTCGTACGTACCGTCGTTGTTGGCGTCCAGTTCACTGCGAACGCGGTCCGTGACCAGCACGGTAAGTCGCAGGCGCGAGGCGTTGCCCAGCACCGAGACCTGTCCGGTGTCCGGGTGCAGCGCCGTCGACGTCTCATGCACTGGTGTCGTCGGGTCCGTCACGAGCGTCATGCGACCACCTAGCGAGGCCACCAGCACCGTGCCGTTGAGCGAGGTCGTCGTCCAGCCGACCGAGGTCGACGCGGACGGGAGAAACTCGATTCCCACCGCGACGAATCCTGCGTCGTAGGTAAACGTGTCGTTGACAGTCGGAGTGGACCCTTGTGCGACGAATCCGCCCGGGGTGACCGTGACGTCAATGCGAGTCGTTGTGCCGGTCGAACTGATGGTTTCGGTGTAGGTCGCGTTCATTGCGCCATTCATCGACGACGTAAACCCGCCGTCCACGACGACCAGTTGCTGGAACGTGAACGTGCCGCTCATCTGCATCCCGGTCGACGATTCTGACGCGGTGGCGATTCCCATGGCGAGCGTGCCATTGACCATCGTGCTGAGGTCCTCCCGGCACTGGTTGAAGGCAAACGACATCGCATCACCGCCGGAGAGGACGGCGTTGCTGTCGCGGTCATCGATGGTCAACGTCAGTGAACCGCCTCCAGGGCACGGCTCCGTCTGGCTGACAACGGCGAGCCGGCTTGCCCGGTTGCTGGACGCCTGAACGGGCGCGGCGGCTTTGCTCAAGGCATACATGGGTACGGCGCTGACGGCGTCGGCCATCGCTTTGGCCGGCGCCGGCGCCGCTGTCGGGAGCACCCCGACACCGCCCATGGTGAAGAAATTGGCTACCGTTGCACGCGCAACGGCATCCTGGTTGGCGGCTGTGATCGTGACCATGGTGGGCGGTGGCGGAACGATCGGCGTTACAGCCGCGCCACCATCACTGCTGTCACCGCCGCAGCTGACGGCGAAGATCGCCGCAGTCAGAGCGGCAAGACGGACTGTCCGGCCCAATACAAGGCGAGTCGACATGATTTTCTCCTCCCGGTTCGGCTCGAGCGCATTCTTCGAGCCGACGTTTGCGTGCGAGCCGCCACGCTCAGGGAGTGAAAATCGCTGACCACTGCGAGGCGTTTCGCCCAGGAAACGCCCTTTCAGTCTGTCGGCGCAATCCGGCACTGCATTGATGCAGGGCCAAAGTCGTAGCTGTCCCGGCCCTACGAGCGCCCGGCCGCCAGCCGCAGCACGCCGCTGACCAGCGCCACCGCGGCGCCCTGCACGCGTGGCGACAGCGCCAGCGGCTTGAGCAGCATCTTGGTCGACATCGTCACCGGCAACTTCGGCGTGATGCGCGCGCGCAGGTTGCGCTGGAACGCCTTGTAGTCCGCGGCCGTGCTCGGCCGCTCGGGGTACCGGCCGTTCCACGCGTGGCGAAAGGCAATGTCGCCGTCGTCGTCGAACGCTTCCAGCACGCGCCGCAATTCGGCCCGCGCCACGCGCCAGCGCGCCGGCCGGCCGTGCGCCGCGCAGTAGCGCCGGTAGGCGTCGTAGAAATACGAGTAGTGGCGCACCTCGTCGCTCTTCAGGTGCGCCGTGATGGCGCGCAGCACCGGCTCGTCGCTGTAGTCGTGCAGCATCTGGTACATCGTCGCGGTGCCGGTCTCGACCACGCAGCGCGCCGCCATCTCCAGCGCGCGCGAAGGTTCGAGTTCCTCCTGCGTGCAGGCCGCGGCGTATTCCGGATAGAAGCCGCCAAAGGCGCGCTCCCAGCTGAACTCCGGCCAGACCGCCTCGACGTAGGCGCGCAGCGCGGCGCCGTGCTGCAGCTCTTCCGGCTGCCAGTGCGCGCGCAGCCAGGCGGCCAGTTCGGCGTCGCCGGCGTAGTACTCGATCAGGTTGGAGGCGTAGTGGTGCGTGGCGGCTTCGACCAGCGCCGAGGTCGCAAGTACGAAGTACAGCGTGTCGTCGCTGCGGACCTTTTCGTGCTCCAGCCGAGCGAAATCGATGTCGGCCAGGCGCCAGGGCAACTCCGGCACGGCCTCCTCGTTGCCGGACTCCACATTCAATGACATTCCCATGACCGCAAGTTTAGCGACCCGACCCGCCTGGACGGTGGGCAGGCACGCGCACCGGCCAAAGTGCCCGAGCGCGGGCACCCGAAGGATGCGCGCATTGGGGCCTGGAGCACTGCCGCGCTGGTCTACATTGGCCGGAAATGACAGGTGCACACGCTGGCATCGGAAGCGACTGTCATTAGAATTCCGCGCTTCGTTTTCCTGCCTTCCGGCATCGCCGCCGTTGTGCAATCGAAGCTGCACAGCGGTTGGCCATCGCAGGAGTCGCCTTCAGTCGCCGGACACAATCCACCGTACTCAGGGAGAAAAGCAATGAACGTGAAATTCCGTTGGCTGCCCGTGATGGCTGCCGCGGTGTTGCTCGCGCTGACCGGCTGCGGCAAGCAGGAAGCGCCAAAGGCCGACAAGGTCGCTGCAGACGTCAAGGCCGCGGTCAAGGCCGTCGAAGCAGACGCGAAGGAACTGGAGGCGCGCGAGATCGCCATCGCGGCGTACGAGTACGCCTACCCGCTGGTCACGATGGAGATCACGCGCCGCGTGATGACCAACGTCGAGAAGCCGGAGGGCTCGAAGGCGCCGATGGGCCAGTTCGCGCGCCTGCGCACCTATCCGGCAGTCGATGATCACTCGGTCACCGCGCCCAACGCCGACACTCTTTACACGCTGGCCTGGCTCGACCTCACGAAGGAGCCCTGGATCCTCAGCCTTCCAGACACGAAGGATCGCTACTACCTGTTCCCGATGCTGGATGGCTGGACCAACGTGTTCCAGGTTCCCGGCAAGCGCACGACCGGCACGAAGGCGCAGAAGTACGCGCTCACCGGGCCGGGCTGGACCGGCACGCTGCCGGCCGGCGTCACTGAGTACAAGGCGCCGACCAACATGGTGTGGCTGCTCGGCCGCATCTACTCCACCGGCACGCCGGAGGACTACAAGGCCGTGCACGCGCTGCAGGACCAGGTCTCCGCGGTGCCGCTGTCGTCGTACGGCAAGCCCTACACGCCTCCGCCGGGCAAGGTCGATGCAACGGTCGACATGAAGACCGCGCCACGCGATCAGGTCAACGCAATGGACGGTGCCAGCTACTTCAAGCTCTTCGCCGAACTGCTGAAGAGCAACCCGCCGGCCGCCGACGACGCCCCGATGGTGGCGAAGATGGCCAAGATCGGCATCGTGCCAGGGCAGGACTTCGATGTATCCAAGCTCGATCCCGCCGTGGCCAAAGGCATCGCGGCCGCGCCCAAGCCCGCGCAGGAAAAGATCAGCAGCCTCGGCGAGGCGGTCGTCTCCGGCAATGCCAAGCTGGAGCACGGCTGGCTCTTCTTCCCGAAGACCGGCATCTACGGCACCAACTATCGCAACCGCGCGCTGATCACCTGGTACGGACTCGGCGCCAACCGGCCGGAAGACGCGGTGTACCCGACCTCCGAGGGCCCGGAGCTCATCAAGAAGTACAGCGGCGCGAACAAGTACGTGGCGCACTTCAAGAAGGGCGAAATGCCGCCCGCCAACGCGTTCTGGTCGATCACGATGTACGACAAGAACTACTTCTTCGTACCCAACCCGATCAACCGCTACACGGTCAGCTCGCGCAACAAGTTCAAGACCAATGCGGATGGCTCGGTCGACCTCTACATCCAGAAGGAGTCGCCCGGCAAGGACAAGGAACAGAACTGGCTGCCTGCGCCGGCCGACGAGTTCGTGCTGATGATGAGGCTGTACTGGCCCAGCGAGAAGCCGCCGTCGATCCTCGATGGCAGCTGGAAACCGCCGCACGTCGTTGAGGTGAAGTAACCCCCGCGAATTCGGGGTGGCGGGTGACCCGCCACTCCGAACTCGCGCCCCCGTCCCTGCCCGCGGCCGGTTCACACCGGCCACTCCCGGTCTCGTCGCAACGCAAGGGCCTGTCGCAATGGCGGGGTCTAGCGTCGCCCGATTCGAAATCCGGGGGGAAGATGGGATGCGCAAACTATTGTTGTTGCTGGCATGGGTCGCGGGCGCTGCCGCTGCGGCCACCACTGGGACGCTGACCGAGCAGTCGCAGGTCCGCGCCCGCAAGATCGTCGACAGCGCGGTCGCCGCGATCGGCGGGGCCGAGGCGCTCAGGTCGATCGACGTCGTCCGGCTCGACCTGAAGGGCGAGACCTTTCCGCGGCTGCAGATGACGACGCCGGATCCTCCGTACGAGCCCGGCCGTTTCCACGAAACCCTGCTGCTCGACCTCAAGCGCAATCGCCTGCTGCTCGAGCAGGAAACCTCGGGGGCCGGCTTCGACGGTCACCTCACCGTCTCGATTGCGGGCGGTGAAGGCTCGATCTACGACCACCGCGCGCGCACGGCCACGCCGGTTCCGCGCGAACAGGCCTCGCAGCAGCAGTTCATCCAGTACTACCGCCGGCTGCCGCACCTGATCCTGCGCCAGGCGCTCGACCGCCCGAACTCGCTGCGCTACCTCGGTGAAGACACGTTCGAAGGCCGGCGCCACCACGTCGTCACCTTCGTGATGGCTGACACGCAGCAGGTCGCGCTGTACATCGATGCGAAGACGAGCCTCGTGTCCAAGTACGAACTCGTCTTCACCGACCCGCTGCGCGGCCAGCAGGCGTCGCAGATCATCTTCGGCAGCTACGCCAGCGCCGGCAAGCTGAAGGTCCCGCAGCAATGGAGCTGGCGCTTCGCGGGTGATCTCGTGGCGCGCTACCGCGTCGAGCTCGAGTTCAATCCCGCCGTGAACGACCGCAGCTTCGAGGTCGCAGCCGAGGGCTACAAGAAAGTCGCTGCCCTGCCACAGACACTGGAAGAACGCGTCGAGCGGCTCGCCGACAACGTGATCGTCGTCCACAACGTGGCCGACCAGAACTACAACATCATGGCGGTCGCCTTCCGCGACTACATCGTCGCGATCGAGGCGCCGGGATCGAGCGAAGGGGCCGACAAGGCCATCCGGATGATCAAGGAAGCGTTGCCCGGCAAGCCGATCCGCTACGTAGTGCTGACGCACCACCACAGCGATCACATCGGCGGCCTGCGCAGCTTCATCGCCGAAGGCGCCACGGTCATCACGACGCGCGCGAACCGCGGCGTGGTCGAGACCATGGCCCTCGCTCCGCAGAACGACCGCCTGGCCCGCGCGCCCCGCAAGCCGGAGTTCCTTTTCGTCGAAGGCGGCCGCCGCGTTCTGACCGACGGCGAACAGACGCTGGAACTGATCGACCTCGGCCCGAATCCGCACGCCCGGGAAATGCTGGTCGCGTGGCTGCCCAGGCAGCAGGTCCTGTTCCAGGGGGATCTCTTCTTCGTGCCCAACAACGACGCGCCAGTCGGACCGCCGCAGACCTCGACGCTGGACTTCGCGAAGAAGCTGCAGGCAAAGAGCCTCTCGCCTCAGCGCATTGCCAGCGTGCACGGCCGTACCGCCACGATCGAGGAGTTCAGAAGCGCGCTGGAGGGCAATTCCGCCAAGAACTAGGCGCCGAAACCCGTTTAACCGGGGCCGAAGCGCGTCCGGAACGCGCTCCGGACGCCGCTTTCGCCCCTGTTGTTCGCGCGCATCGCCTGACTTGGCGCGTGTTGCGATGCAATGGCCGTGGCTACAATCGGATGACACTCCGATTGCAGTGAGCGATTGCAGCGAGCATGGACAAGAAAGCCGCCGACCACGGCGCACCTAAGGGAGGCGGACAACCGGGCAAGGGCGCGAAACCGGCCCCGGCCACGCCGACCAATTTCATCCGCAACCAGATCGCGGCGGACCTTGCACGCGGCACCTACGAGCCGCGCCACTGGGGCGGCCAACCCGGCGTCTACGACCTGCACGCCAAGGCACCGTCCGACCCGGCGAAGATCCGCACCCGCTTTCCGCCGGAGCCCAACGGCTACCTGCACATCGGCCACGCCAAGAGCATCTGCCTGAACTTCGGCCTGGCGCGCGACTTCGGCGGGCGCTGCCACATGCGCTTCGACGACACCAACCCGGTCAAGGAAGACCAGGAGTTCGTCGACGGCATCCTCGACACCGTGCGCTGGATCGGCTTCGACTGGGAGCACGGCAAGGAAAGCAACCTGTACCACGCGAGCGATTACTTCGAGGACATGTATCGCTTTGCCGAGTACCTGATCGAGACCGGCTACGCCTACGTCGACGAGCAGACCGCCGACGAGACGCGCGAGACGCGCGGCACGTTCACCGAGCGCCGGCACCAATTCCCCGTTCCGCGACCGGCCGAAAGCCGAATCGCTGCGCCTGTTCCGCGAGATGCGCGCCGGCCAGCACCCCGAAGGCAGCATGATCCTGCGCGCCAAGATCGACATGGGCTCGCCCAACATCAACATGCGCGACCCGGCGATCTACCGCATCCGCTTTGCCGAGCACCACATGACCGGCGACGCGTGGAAGGTCTACCCGATGTACGCCTACGCGCACCCGATCGAGGACGCGCTGGAGAACATCACCCACTCGATCTGCACGCTCGAGTTCGAGGACCAGCGCCCGTTCTACGACTGGGTGCTCGAGCGCATCGTGCCGCTGCTGCGCACGCCGCAGTACGAGGCCGCGCGCGCGATGCTCGAAGCGATCCGCGACGCCGGCACCGAAGCCAAGCGCGAGTTCGCGCTCCACTGCCGCAACGTGGCCGCGGAACGGCCCGACAAGCTCGGCGCCAGCCGCTACGAGCGCCGCGCCGAAGCCATGTTCGCGAGCTGGAGCAAGAACCCGGACCTCGCCGCGCAGGACGCCGACGAGTTCTTCAAGCTGCTGCTGGAGCACACCGAGTGCTTCACGCCGCTGCTGCAATCGGCACTCGACGAGAAGAAAGCCAACCCGTTCCTGCTGCCGCACCAGTACGAGTTCAACCGGCTCAACCTCACCTACGTGGTGATGAGCAAGCGCAAGCTGATCCAGCTCGTCGACGAGAGGCACGTCGACGGCTGGGACGACCCGCGCATGCCCACCATCGTCGGCCTGCGCCGGCGCGGCTACACGCCGCAGAGCCTGCAGCTCTTTGCCGAGCGCACGGGCGTCAGCAAGAGCCCGCAGTGGATCGACTACAGCCTGCTCGAACAGGCGCTGCGCGACGACCTCGATGCGCGCGCGCCTCGCGCCACCGCGGTGCTGAAGCCGCTGAAGCTCGTGCTCGACAACTACCCGGCCGACCAGACCGAAGACGTCATGCTGCCGGTGCACCCGCAGCACCCGGAGATGGGCACGCGCACGATCCCGTTCGCGCGCGAACTGTGGATCGAGGCCGACGACTTCATGGAGAACGCGCCGGCCGACTACTTCCGCCTCGCGCTCGGCAAGGACGGAGCGCCGGGCCAGCCGGTGCGCCTGCGCTACGCGTACGTGATCCGCGCCACCAGTGTCGAGAAGGACGCCGCCGGCAATGTCGTCGTGCACGCCGAATACCTGCCGGAGACCAAGAGCGGCTCACCCGGCCAGAACAGCGTCAAGACCAAGACCGCGATCCACTGGCTGCCGGTGGCCGCGAGCATCCCCGCCGAAGTGCGCGTGTTCGACCGCCTGTTCACCGACCCCCACCCCGACGCCGGCGAAGGCAACTTCCTCGACCTGCTGAACCCGAACAGCAAGCAGGTGCTGACGGGCGTACGTCGAGCCGTCACTCGCGAACGCGCAAGCCGGACGACAAGTTTCAGTTCGAGAGGAACGGGTACTTCGTGGCGGATCTCAAAGATCACACGCTAGTAGCGCCGGTGTTCAATCTCGCGGTGTCGTTGAAGGATTCCTGGACCGCATTGAAGTAGAGCAACGCTACGGTTGCCTCCAAACCATAGGAGATTGCGAGGGCGTGATCCGCTGACGAAGAACGCGCGGCGGGATTACGCCGGACACTTGGAGCTCGTGTGAAGCGATGGCCATCAATATCAAAGAAAAAGAGACACGATGCGAATTCGCTCGCTGTCAGTTGTGAACTTTCGGGCAATAGAACGATTCGAAGCTCGAGATCTCGCGGATTTGATCCTCATCGCGGGCCCCAACGCTTGTGGCAAAACAACGGTCCTTGATGCCATTCGCTCGTCGCGCCCTGCGCGAAGGCGTGTGTGAACTCAAGATCGACTTCGGTCCTGGCTACCGCGTGTACTACACCGAGCGCGGCAAGGTATTGATCATCCTGCTGGCGGGTGGTGACAAGTCCACGCAACGTTCGGACATCAAGACGGCGATCGAATTGGCCAGGAACTTGTAGGAGGTACGGTGATGCCCAAAGCCAAAGCTACCAAGTTGGTCGCAAAGACAAAGACGGTGACCTATGACGTTACCGAGCAGTTGCGCACGCCAGAAGAAATGGCGGCGTACCTGGATGCCTGGCTTGAGGAAGCGCCTGAGGATGCAGCCGGTATTGCCCGCGCACTGGGTGACATTGCGCGGGCACGTGGCATGTCGCAGGTGGCGCGCGATGCTGGGCTCAGCCGGGAAAGCCTGTACAAGGCGCTGAGTGAGAACGGCAATCCAAGCTTCGCAACGGTCTTGAAGGTTGCCCGAGCGCTCGGGGTCCGATTGCACGCCCTCGCTGCCTGAACCGGCTCGCGACGGCAGTTGCTCTTTCCTGCACTAGGGGGTCGCGGCGTCGATCAGGTTGGGCAGCCCCATCCTCAGTCTCACCCGGTCAAGAACCTGCGCGTGCTGCATTGGCCGCGGGACATCAAACTCCCAGAACTCGCATGGCGGCGCATCGACGCCGGCTACGGCCAGAATCGCATTGGTCGCCCGCCTCGCCGCCTCGTTGGCTGCCTCCATGGTGGCGAGATCAGTGTAGGTACGGACATAGTCGGACGCGAGGAACAGGTTGCCGATCTCCGTGTATGCCTCCGGCCGGAGCGCGAGCGACCCCACGTGATTGATCAGCAGCGGCTCTGCGTTCGTCACCACACCCGGGTTGGGAAGCTGGATGTCCGGATCGAGGAACCAGTCCACCAGGTTCTCGTCGTCGAGCTGGACTCGCCCGTGCGAATTCAGGGCGGCCTTGAGTTGCGCCCAGACCTCGTCCCTGATTTCCTCCCGGCTTGTGGCTGCGATGGCTGCCTTGCCGTTGAAATTTCCAGGTGCGGTCCAGTTCGAGATGTCGACCGACAGGATGCCACCGACGCGCCCGTCGCCGTAGCGTGAAAGATCGACATTGCGCCAGAACTGCCGCTGCGAGATCGAGGTGAGCGCCCAACTGGAGTCGAGGTAAATCGCGTGGCCGTCAGTCAACGGCCGGTCGGTTTTCAGATAGAACTGAATGCCGTTCATCCACTCGGTACGCAAGCCGCGAATGCCGGAAAGCGATGGCGCCGCCCGTTCCAGCTCCGGCGTCAGTAGCCCCTGCATGATCTCGACCGGCAGGGCTGCCACGTAGAAGTCGGCGCTGATCTCGTCGAGCCGTCCATTGCGCTCGATCGTCACGCTGCGCAGTCTGGTGCCGGACACGTTTAGTGACCGTACCGTGGCGCCCGGCGTCAGGGTCACACCGAGTCCGCTCAGGTGCTTGCGCCAGGGATCGATCCAGACATCGTTGGTCGGCCCGGTGAGCAGGCGATCGAACACGCCGCCGGGAATGAGAATTCCGTAAAAGAGCTGCAACAGGATGCGGCCGACGGTGCGGGTGCTGCCGTCCTCCGCGCGCATCGCCACCAGCGAGCGGGTCATCCCCTGCCCCAAGTACTTGCGATAGTTCTCCGAGCGCGTCTTGGCGCCAATGAAATCCCAAAATGGCACGTGCTCGTATTCGTCCTGGAAACGTTGTTCGCAGCTCGTCGCCAGCGCGAGCAGACGCGCGACGAAATACGCGATCTCGTGGTGCGGAATATCGAGCTTGTCGAACATCGCGAAGAAGGCCGTTCGAAAGTCGTCGATCGTCTCCGGAAACCGGGCGATCCAGACTGGATCGAGCTTGCCGTCGCGCGCCAGCAGGATCCGCGTCGCCTGTACGAGATTGTCACGGCAGTTCGCGCCGGACTCGCCAAACGGGATCCTGCTCATGGTGTCCGGTAGGTGCTTGTAGAAGCCCGGGAAGAATCGAAAGCCGTGCTCTCCCGGCAAATCCAGTCGACCTTCAGTGCCGGACCCGGGAACCGCCATGCTCCGCGCCTTGCCGCCGAAGCTCGCCTGCCTCTCGTAGACAGCGACCGCAAACCCGCGTTCGCCCAGCTCATGCGCAGCGCTGAGTCCACCAACACCGCCGCCAAGAACCGCTACCGTTGGTTTGGATTGCATGGGTGCTCTCCGCGACCGCGACGATGAACAATACGACCGATGTGATCAAATGAGCGAGCCCCTGGACGTGCAACGCGCGGTCGGTGCTGCCACGCGCTCCTAGCCCGCGCTCCTTGTGCCTGCGCCGCATCCGCGCGGCGCGCAGTCCGGACCCGCCCGCTGCTGACCACCACCGCCCTGCCGTCGTTCGTCGCAGTGCCGTTGCCGGCCGACGCGCGCGGCTCTACGGTGCGGCTTCTTCGGTTGCTCGGGAGTCCGTCGATGAAACCCACCTGGCACGCGCTCTTCGGCAGCGCGATCGTGGCCCTTATCGTTAGCTTCGGCCTGCTGGCGGCGCCGCTCGCCCAGGCCAACCCCCGTCCGCTGGTCGACGCCGCCTGGCTGCAGCAGGCGCTCGCGGCGGGCGATGTGCTGGTGCTCGATGCCCAGCCGTTCAAGCTGCACGAGGCCGGCCACATTCCCGGCGCGGTGCATGTCGATATGTTCACGTACGGCATCGACGAAAAAGACACGCAGGCAATGCAGCGGCGCATTCAGTCGTGGGGCGTGTCGCCGGGCCGCACGGTGGTGATCACCGACCAGGGCGGGTTCTATCTCGCGCCGCGCCTCTACTACGAACTGCTGTACCGCGGGCACCCGCCCGAGCGGCTGCATCTGCTCGATGGCGGGATGGCCAAGTGGCGGGCGGTCGGCGGAGCAGTGACGCAGGACAAGACCGCGCCGCCGCCGGTTGGCAGCTTCGCGGTGAAGCACCGCGCAGACGTGCGGGCCGATCTGCCCGAGGTGCTGGTCGCCGCCGGGGACGCTCAGCGCCATGCACTGGTCGACGCGCTCGAGCCCGAGATGTACTTCGGCGCGACCAAGTTCTTCGACCGCGCGGGCCATCTGCCGCAGGCGGTCTCCTGGCCGACCGCGGAGTTCTTCAACGCCGACAAGACGTTCAAGTCGGCCGAGGAACTGCGGGCGATGGCGAGCCACCTGGGCGTGCGCCCGGAGCAGCAGGTCTATGCGTACTGCGGGGGCGGCATCGCCGCCGCCGTGCCGTTCTTCGCGTTGAGGCACATCGCCGGTTACCCTCAGGTCAAGCTTTACGTCGGCTCGCAGCTCGACTGGGTGCGCGACTCGCGCGACCTGCCGCTGTGGACCTACGCATCACCGCACCTCGCGCGCAGCGCGCCGTGGCTGGCGTCGTGGACCAATCCGATGCTGCGCGCGTACGGCGTGAGCCGGCTCAACATCGTCGATGTGCGCAGCGCGGAGGCGTTCGCCGCTGGCCACATTCCCGCCGCGCGCAACGTGCCGGCGCCGGCGTTCAATGAAGCACTGAAGCAGCCGGCCGCGTTGCGCCCGCGCCTGGAGGCCGAGGGTCTGCAGGCGGGGCACGAGACGGTGATCGTGTCCGAGCGCGGCCTCGACAAGTCATCCGCGCTCGCCTTCCTGGCGCTGCAGTCGCTCGACATGCCGCGCGTGTCCGTCCTGATGACGGGCACCGACGAGTGGGCGCTGCGCGGTCTGCCGTGGGAGAAGAAGGCAACCGAGGCCACCGCGGCCAAGCCGACACGTCTCAGTGAAGGCAACCGCGCAGTGATGGCGACCCTTGCGGATGCGCCCGGACGCCTGCCCCGCGTGTACATTGCCTCCGGCACCGCGCTGCCGACCACGGCGCCGACCGGAACGGTGATCCACCTGCCGGCGAGCCGGCTGGTCAACGACGATGGCAGCGTCAAGCCGGCGGCAGAACTGTGGCCGGTGATCTCGAAGGCCGGCGTGCCGCGCCATGCGCAACTGGTGTTCGTGGCCGACGACGTCGGCGAAGCGGCGATGAACTACTACGTGTTCCAGCTGATGGGCTACACGAACCTGCGCGTACTGCAGCGTTGATGAGTGCGTCGCCCGAGCCACTGCGGATGAAACTCCCGCCACCCCAGGCCACGCCCGCGGGCCTCAAGACCGTGCTCGGACTGCGCCGGCTTGCGGTCATGCTGATGGTCGCGGTGCCGATCGCGCTGCTGATCAGCCTCGGCTCGGCCGAGACGCCCGTCACGACGTGGATTGCGCGCAGTGTCATCGTCGGCACTGGCGCCTTGCTCGCGTTCGGGATCGCCGAGTTCTGGCCTCGAAGGCTGCCGCGCTGGCTCGGGCGATGGGTATTCCAGCTGCTCGTGACTGGCGGTGGCGATTCCTTTCTCGGCCTACGCCGCCTACTGGATCACGCCTGGCGGTGCCCCGGAGTTCATGGCCAATCCGAAGCGCTTCGTCGGCTTCGGGCAGTTGTCGATCGCGGGCATTTTCTTCGGCGCGTGGGTGGCGCTGGGGGCGATGATCCGGCAACGCGACGCCCGCGCGCATGCGCAGACGCTCGCGTTCGAGCGCGAACGGCGCGAACTCGAGCGCCAGGCGATCGAGGCGCGCACGCAGTTGCTGCGCTCGCAGATCCAGCCGCACTTCCTGTTCAACACGCTGGCGAACATCCAGGCGCTGGTCGAGGCCGGTTCGCCCCATGCGCCGCAGGTGCTCGCGAGCCTGATCGCGTACCTGAAGGCGGCCGTGCCGCAGCTCGACGAGACCGTCAGCACGCTGGGGCGTGAGGTCGAGCTGGCGCGCGCCTACCTGGAGCTGATGCGGATGCGCATGCCCGATCGCCTGCGCTTCGCGCTCGACGTCGATCCGTCGGTGCTGCAGTTCCGCTGCCCGCCGACCACGCTGCTGACATTGGTGGAAAACGCCGTGCGCCACGGGATCGATCCGGCGGAAGACGGCGGCGACATCGACGTCGCAATCAAGCGCGACGGCGGTGACGTGCTGATCCGCGTCGACGACAGCGGCGTTGGGCCGGGTACGGCCGACTCCAGCACCGGTACCGGACTCAGGGCGCTGCGCGAGCGGCTCGTGCTCGCGTTCGGCGAAGCGGCGGCGCTGCGCCTGTTCGAACGCCAGCCGCACGGGTTCACGGCCGAAGTACAGTTCCCGGCCGAGACACGCTGAAATGAAGAGCTCGCCCACCGCGCTGATCGCCGACGACGAGCCGATGCTGCGCGAAGCGCTCGCGCGGCTGCTGGCCGAGCTGTGGCCGGAGCTGCGCGTCGTCGCGCAGGCGCGCAACGGCCGCGAGGCGATCGCAATGTTCGAGGAGCACGGACCGGACGTCTGCTTTCTCGATGTGCAGATGCCGGGCCTCTCGGGTGTCGAAGCTGCGCGCACGATCGGCAACCGGGCTCACCTTGTCTTCGTCACCGCCTTCGAGCAGTACGCGGTCGAGGCGTTCGCGCGCGGCGCGCTCGACTACCTCGTCAAGCCGGTGGAACGCGAGCGCCTGCGCGAGACCGTCGAGCGCCTCAAGGAGCGACTGCGCACGGTGCAGCCGCCACCGGCCGCAACCGACGAACTGATCCGCGAACTCGCCGCACGGCTTGCGGCAACTCCGCGCGACACGCGGCTGCGCTGGCTGCGCGCCGGCAGCGGCCAGGCAACGCGGCTGATCCCGGTGGAGGAGATCGACTTCCTGCGTGCGGACGAGAAGTACACGCTGGTGGGCTGGCGCGGCGACGGCGCGCGGCCCGGCGAGGCGCTGGTGCGCATTCCGCTGAAGGAACTCTCAAGCCAGCTGGACCCGGAGCAGTTCGTGCAGGTGCACCGCTCGGTCATCG
>CAVWFH010000034.1:0-314937 GCA_963754065.1 uncultured beta proteobacterium
AATCCCGTCGACGTCCCCCTGTTGCGCAACAATCAAATTGCCCTTCAGTGGGACTTCGACATTGAAACCGCTGCCGACATCGAAGCCACCAGACTCTCCTTTGGCCCAAAGTTCGGCGAAGACCTCTTTCGCCTTTTTCGCATTAATCGATCCGTCCAGTAATCGGATCAAAATCCCGGCTAGATGGCCTGGCGATACGGGGCAATGCGCGAAGTCACGCGAGCTGTCGTTTAGCGAAGCTGCTACTTCCCCCATCACCCAGTTGGCAGCGATTTTCTTGTCGGGAACCGCTTTGGCCACCGCCTCGTAGTAGGTCGCCATTGCCTTCGAAGCCGTCAGCGTCTGGGCGTCGTACTCGCTCAATCCGTATTCGCGCACGAAGCGCTCTCGCATCGCGCCGGGCAGCTCCGGCAGTTCGCCACGCACGCGCTCGATCCACTGCGGTGCGATCTCCAGCGGCAGCAGGTCCGGGTCGGGGAAGTAGCGATAGTCCATCGCGTCTTCCTTGCTGCGCATGCTGCGAGTTTCGTCGCGGTCGGGGTCGTACAGGCGCGTTTCCTGCACTACGGTACCGCCGTCCTCGATCAGCTCGATCTGGCGCCGTGCCTCGAACTCGATTGCCTGCTGCATAAAGCGAAAGCTGTTCAGGTTCTTGATCTCGCAGCGTGTGCCGAGCTCTGGACTCCCGAGCGGGCGAACCGAGACATTGGCATCGCAACGGAACGAGCCCTCCTGCATGTTGCCGTCGCAGATGCCGAGCCAGACCACGAGTGAGTGCAGTGCCTTGGCATACGCCACCGCCTCCGCCGCGGCACCGCTGATGCTCGCGACTCGGATGTCTGGTTCGGAAACAATCTCCAGCAGCGGCGTGCCGGCGCGATTGAGATCGATGCCGGACATGCCGTGGCCGAGCGCGGCGTGCGAGCCCATGCCTTCGTGCAGCGACTTGCCCGCATCCTCCTCGAGATGCGCGCGCGTGAGCCGCACGCTCTTCATGTAGGCGACACCGCCCCTGGGCTGCACCACGAAGCTGAGGCTGCCGCCCTGCACGACCGGGATCTCGTACTGGCTGATCTGGTAGCCCTTCGGCAGGTCCGGATAGAAGTAATTCTTGCGGGCGAACACGCTGCGCGGCGCAATCGTCGCGCCGACCGCCAGGCCGAAGCGGATCGCGCGCTCGACGGCGGTGCGGTTGAGCACCGGCAACGTTCCGGGCAACGCCACGTCGATCACGCTTGCCTGCGAATTGGGCTCGGCACCGAACGCGGTCGATGCACCCGAGAAGATCTTGCTCGCCGTAGTCAGCTGCGTATGCGTTTCGAGACCGATGACCACTTCCCACGCCATGGCAATGCTCCTAGTGCAGGGTCTCGGCCGGATCGGTCGCGAGTAGACGACGTGCCTCGCGCTGCTCGTGCGCGTAGGTTTCCCACGCCATGCTCGCGAGGGTCTGGTGTTGCTTGCCCTCGGCGCCGTGGCCCAGTTTCTTCAGCGCGGTGGCCATGTTGGAGTGGACGATCGCGCGGATGTCCGAAGGGGTCGACTCGTCGACCCGGCGCAGCGCGCTCAGCAACTGGGCGTAGCCGTCATCGACGCGGCCGAGCTCGATGCAGCAGTGGGCGCTGTCGGCCATCGCTACGGTGACTTCGTGCAGGAACCCTTCGCCATCGGCGCTTGGAAGGTGGGCGTCGTACAGGGCCAACGCGTCGTTGTAACGGCGCTGCAGCACATACATTTCTGCGAGCAACAGGTGGTCGAGCATCGCTTCGGGGCCTTCCTCCAGTCCCTTCGCGAATGCAATGCTTTTCTTCAGCGCATCGACGGCGTTGGCCAGCGTGCGCGCATCGAGTTCGCCTAGCGCCGCGGCTTGACGCGCGTGCGCAGCCTGCGTGAGCGCCGAGCGTTTCAGCCAGCTCGCCATCGCAATCTCGTCGTCGAGTTGACGGACCAGACCCTCGGCCTCGCGATACAGGCGACTCGCCTCTTCGTAGTCGTAGGCGTCCTGATGCAGGGAGCCGAGTGCCAGAAACGCGCGATAGCGCGACTCCGGCGTGGCGGCGCGATTGGCAAGCACCGCGCGCGCATAACTGGCCGCGGCGCGTATGTCGCCCTCGCGCTGCGTGAACAGGGCCAGCGCCGACTCGCACTCGCCGACCAGCGCCATGTCCCCGTCCGCGTGTCGTGCGCGCTCCGCCACGTCCAGCATGGACGTGCGCGCATCGTCGAATCGCTTGGCGAAGTACAGGCGGATCGCGCTCACATAGTCGAACCGCAGCCGCAGCGCGGCCGGCGCGTCGGCCGGAGTCTCGCTCAGCGCGGTCTCGAGCAATGCGCGCGCCTCCTCCACCCGGCCCAGACGCGCCAGCAGCACGACGCGATCCTGCAGGTGGCGCGCGCGAACCAGCGGGTCGCGCGCCGCATCGACGAGTTGCTGGTTGGCGAGCAGGAGGCGCTGCGACATGGCGGCTATCAGACTCCCGCGGGCACGCGTCGGTGCCAGTCGGTCGCGCACTGATAGGCGTGAGCGACGCCCAGCAGCTTGGCTTCTTCGAAATAATTGGCGATCAGCTGCAGTCCGACCGGACGGTGGCTGTTGACCGGCCCGGTCCCGAAGCCACAGGGAATGCTCATCGACGGCACGCCCGCGAGACTGCCGGGCACGGTGTAAAGATCGGCCATGTACATCGCGACCGGATCGGCCGCCTTCTCGCCGAAGCCAAAAGCGACACTGGTCGTCACCGGGCCGGCAATGACATCGCACAGGGCAAAGGCCTGCTGGAATTCGTTGGCGATCAGGCGTCGCACCTTCATCGCCTTGATGAAGTAGGCGTCGTAGTACCCGTGCGACAACACATAGGTGCCGATCAGGATGCGGCGCTTCGGCTCGTCGCCAAAGCCTTCGGCACGCGACTTGCGGATCATGTCCTTCAGGTCCGTGTACTTCGCCGCCCGATGCCCGTAACGCACGCCGTCGAAGCGCGCGAGGTTGCTCGATGCTTCGGCCGGTGCGATCACGTAGTAGACCGGGATGCCGAGTTCGGCATTGGGCAGCGAAATCGGCACGAGCTTGGCACCGAGCTTTTCATACTCGGCAAGTGCAGCGCGGACGGCCGCCTCGACGTCCGGCTGCAGGCCGCTGCCGAAGAATTCCCTGGGCACGCCGATCCTCATGCCCTTGACCGACGCGCCGAGCGCACGCGTGTAGTCCTCGGTCGGGCGGTCCAGGCTGGTCGAGTCCTTCGGGTCGAAACCCAGCATCGCGTTGAAGACCAGCGCGGCGTCCTCGGCCGAGAGCGTCATCAGGCCGGCGGTATCCAGGCTCGATGCGAACGCGATCATGCCCCAGCGCGACGGCCGGCCGTAGGTTGGCTTGGTGCCGGTGATGCCGGAGAACGCGGCCGGTTCCCGGATCGACCCGCCGGTGTCGGTCGCAGTGGCCACCGGCGCGATGCGCGCGGCCACGGCTGCCGCCGAGCCGCCGGAGGAACCGCCGGGCACGGCACCGCGGTCCCACGGGTTCAGCACATTGCCGTAGGCGCTGTTCTCGTTGCTCGAGCCCATCGCGAACTCGTCGCAGTTGAGCTTGCCGAGCGTGACCATGCCGGCGCGCGACAGGTTGTCGACCACGGTCGCGTCGAACGGGCTCATGTAGCCCTCCAGGATCCTGCTCGACGCCGTCGACGCAAAGTCCTTGGTGACGAAAATGTCCTTGTGTGCGATCGGGATGCCGGTCAGCGGCGTTGCTTCGCCGCGTGCGATGCGTTCGTCCGCCGCGGCGGCCTGCTTCAGCGTGACCTCCGGTCGCACGTCCAGGAACGCATTGAGCGATCGCTGCGCTTCCATGCGTGCGAGATACGCGCGCGCCAGTTCTGCAGCCGACACTTCGCGCGCCGCCAGCAGCCGTGACAGGTCGGCGAGGGTCGCCTGGCCGAGATCGATTGCCATCACTCGATGACGCGCGGAACGAGGAACAGTCCGTCCTGCTGCTCCGGGGCGTTCGACAGGTTGGCAGCGCGCTCGTCGCCGACCGTCACCTCGTCGTCTCTCAGCCGCTGCGCGCCACCGAGCGGGTGGGCCATCGGCTCGATGGCGTCCGTGTCGACCGCCTGCATGCGTTCGATCATCTGGAAGATGTCGTTCAGCTGCTCGAGCACGCGCTGGGCCTCGGCGTCGGTGACATCAATGCGCGCCAGGTCGGCGATGCGGCGGATTTGCGCGAGGTCGAGTGCCATCGGGGAGGGCTGAGAGTCGCTAACAGCGGAAATGCGGGGTGGACAACCGCTGCGTAAGCCTTTCAAAACAAGCGTTTGCAGCGGGTTTGTCGTGTGATTAGTTTATCATCGCGCATTCTCCACACACTCTGCATGCTTCCGAGAGAACGCAGCGCCGACGGGCGGCGCGCAGCGGGACGCAGATCAGCCACAAAAGGTAGTCATGTTCGGTTTTCTCCGCAGCTATTTCTCCAACGACCTGGCGATCGACCTTGGCACTGCCAACACGCTGATCTATGTGCGCGGCAAGGGCATCGTGCTCGACGAACCCTCGGTCGTTGCGATCCGCCAGGAGGGCGGCCCCAACGGCAAGCGCACCATCCAGGCCGTCGGCAAGGAAGCCAAGCAGATGCTCGGCAAGGTGCCCGGCAACATCGAGGCGATCCGCCCGATGAAGGACGGCGTCATCGCCGACTTCACCGTCACCGAGCAGATGCTCAAGCAGTTCATCAAGATGGTCCACCCGTCGAGTCTGTTCGCGCCGAATCCGCGCATCATCATCTGCGTGCCGTGCGGCTCGACGCAGGTCGAGCGCCGCGCGATCAAGGAGTCGGCGGAAGCCGCCGGTGCCTCGCAGGTGTTCCTCATCGAGGAACCGATGGCGGCGGCGATCGGCGCTGGTCTGCCGGTGTCCGAAGCGTCGGGCTCGATGGTGGTCGACATCGGTGGCGGTACCACCGAGGTCGGCGTGATCTCGCTCGGCGGCATGGTCTACAAGGGCAGTGTGCGGGTCGGCGGCGACAAGTTCGACGAAGCGATCATCAATTACATCCGTCGCAACTACGGCATGCTGATCGGTGAGCCGACGGCTGAGTCGATCAAGAAGAACATCGGTTCCGCCTTTCCGGGCTCCGAGGTCAAGGAGATCGAGGTCAAGGGGCGCAATCTGTCCGAAGGCATTCCGCGCAGCTTCACGATCTCGAGCAACGAGATCCTCGAGGCACTGACGGACCCGTTGAACCAGATCGTTTCCAGTGTGAAGATCGCGCTCGAACAAACGCCGCCGGAACTCGGCGCCGACATCGCCGAACGCGGCATGATGCTCACCGGGGGCGGTGCACTGCTGCGCGATCTCGACCGACTGCTGATGGAAGAGACCGGCCTGCCGGTCGTGGTCGCCGAGGAGCCACTTACCTGTGTGGTGCGCGGCTGCGGCATCGCGCTCGAGCGCATGGACAAGCTCGGCACCATTTTCGCGACCGGCTGACCTCGACACGACGCCGTCGCTCGTCGTGTTTCCCCTGACTTTGAAATTCAAAAGATCGTGTGGCTCCGCCACCGATCTTTTGGTAACTAGTCGCGCGAAAGCAGGTTTGCACTTTCGCGCGCCCAACTGATGGAATACGGTCCTCCGCCGCTGTTCAACCAGGGCGTATCCGCCCGCGCGCGGCTCGCGTTCTTCTCGTTCCTCGCGATCGCGCTGATAGTCATCGACTCGCGCATCAAGGCGCTTGAAACGGTCCGTGTTGGCGTCGGTGTCGTGCTCTATCCGGTGCAACAGGTACTGCTGGTTCCGGGACGCATGGCGGACGCCGTGGGGGACTACTTCACGTCGGTTACGACGCTGCAGCGGGAAAATGAGCAACTCAAGCGCCGCCAGGTCGAGTCGGCGCAATTACTGCTCCAGTCGCAGCAGGTGGGCGCCGAGAACGAGCGCCTGCGGAAGCTCCTCGGCGCACGCGAGCGGACTGGCCACGGCGCGACCCTGGGCACGGTGCTCTACGAATCGCGCGACCGCTTCTCGCACAAGATTGTTCTGCATGTCGGCACCGTTGATGGCGTGCGAGCCGGCAATCCGGTGATCGACGATATCGGCGTGGTCGGCCAGGTGACGCGCGTCTTTGCGAATACCGCGGAAGTGACGCTGCTTACCGACAAGGATCAGTCGATTCCGATCCAGATCGTGCGCAATGGCTTGCGCGGAATCGCCTTCGGCGGCGCGGACCCGGGAACGCTCGACCTGCGGTTCATGGCGGCCAATGCGGATGTCGAAAACGGCGACGTCGCCGTCACTTCGGGTCTCGACGGGATCTATCCTGCAGGGCTGCCGGTCGGCAAGGTCGGCATCGTCGAACGCGCGGCCAAGGACCAGTTCGCGCGTATCGTCCTGACGCCCTCCGCGGGGGTCGAAAACCACACCCATCTGCTCGTGCTGCTCGTTGAACCGACGCAACGGCCGGCACCCCCGCCTCCGGTCCAGCCGGAGGCGGCGACGCGACGGGGGGCCGGCAAGCGATGAGCTCGATCACCCGCGTTCAACAATGGTTTCGCGACACCTTCGCGCTGCGGCCGACCGACCCGATCGACGTCGTCGACCGTGGCCTCGTGCGGCGCGAGTATCTGCTGCGCCCCGCCAACCCGCTGTTCATCTGGTTCTCGCTGATCGTTGCGCTGCTGGTGAACCTGATGCCGTGGGGCCGAACACCCTTTGCCCCCGATGTGCTGGCCCTGGCGCTGGTGTTCTGGAACGTGCATCAGCCACGGCGCGTCGGCATGGGCGCGGCCTTCGTCTTCGGACTGCTGATGGACGTGCACCAAGGGGCATTGTTCGGGCAGCACGCACTCGCCTACACGCTCGTGTCCTACGGAGCCATCACGCTGCACAGGCGCATCCAGTGGTTCCCGCTCGGCGCGCAGGCCATCCACGTACTGCCCCTGCTGCTGATAGCGCAGCTCGCTTCGCTCGCCATCCGCATGTGGGTCGGCGGCGAGTGGCCCGGGTGGATCTACTTCGCACAGAGCTTTGTCGGCGCGATCATCTGGCCGCTGATTGCCTGGCTGCTCCTCGCCCCGCAGCGCCGTCCGATCGATCGGGACGAAACTAGGCCGATATAGATTGCGTCGCTCACTTACGCGACCCTTCGGGTCGCACGTGAACTCGCTCCGGTACGTTTCGCACGGTGCGCGAAACGCTCACGACTGAGTTGTCGGCTGCGCTCCGGAGCGGCCGCGCGCTCCGCCGACGCTCAACGGCGGCCACCCCACCCTGCGACGCACCGAGACGGCGGATGGTTCGCGTTTCCCTCCCCTCGGGGAGGGGAGGGTGAGGGAGGGGTGTCAACACCCTCCCGCGTGGCGGGAGGGCAGGGTGGGTGCAGTGCAGTTGAAACTCGGCGCAGCGTGCGGCCGCTCCGGAGCGCAGCCGACTATCTAGTCTTGAGCGGCTCTCGCGCAGCGAGTGCCGTGCCGGAGCGAGTGCACGTGCGATCGGCAAAGCCGATCGCGTACACGAGCGACGCCTATTTGTAAATTGTCCCCGTCACCCAGTCGCCCCATCCCTGCAGCGGACCCAGCGGGTTGCGATCGATCTGCATTTCGTGGACATTGGGTTGCCCGCCATAGACTGCATACACGGCCCGGTCCTGCACAAAGAGAATCAGCGCGGTGAAGGTCCAGCCGCTGGACTCCGTCTCGCGCCGGAAGCGGAACGCGTCGAGCCAGAAATCGCCGACGCGGTCGCTGTTGATCCGCTTGACGTTCAACTGGAAAGCGCTGCACTCCTTGCCCGCCCTGAGGCAGTCGCGAATGCCCGGGTCCACATCCTGCTCGTTGAGCACTCCGCCGATCGGGAATCGAATCGCCACTTCGGCATGCGAGAGCAGTGTGACGGCCGGATTGACTTCCGTGACGCCGATGGCGGCGAGATCGGCCTTGGTGGTGGCGTAGGGCTTGATGCCGTCGATGACCGACCGCGCTTCGTTGAAGCTCGTCCACTGCACTTCGGTCTGGACCTTCGACTTCGGCAGCAAGTCGGCGCACCCCGCGAACGCGAGGACCAGCGCCAAGAGCATGCACACCAACCGGGGGGACCGCATGGTTCGGTCCTAGGACCACTCCTGGCTTGATGATCGGCGTGATCGCGCTTGACCGATTGTGGCGCGTCAAACGCCGACCCGAAAGCCGCGGCCGCCATTGACCGGCGGCGTCCCTAGCCTGAGATTCCGCTGCTGCCCTTGCGGCGGTGCTTGGGCGCGACTGTTGTGCCGGCCGCTTTCCGGCGCGTTGGGGCCGTCGGTGGCGCGGGTTTCCTGGGTGATCGCTTCGGTGCCGTTGCGGCCGGCGGCTGGTTGGCCGCAACGGCAGTCGACTCCCCGGTGATTCTGGCCCGCAGCGCCTGCAGGGCGGCAGCGGCCTGCTCGGCCGCCGCATCGCGCACGGCCAGTGCGCGCAGCATGCGGGCCAGCGTTGAGATCTGAGTGGTCGCCGAATCGACCTGCCGTGCGGTCGCCTGTGCGACGCGGATGGCTTGCATGTACAGCGATGCCACGCGATCGACTTCGGTAGCCACCCGCGAGGCATCCCCAAACAGTGCGCCGGTGCCGAGCGCACGCACGAGGTTCGCCTCGGCCAGCGCCACGGCATCGAAGAAGTCCTTGCTGCGGGCATATCGTTCGCGCGCCGCCCCTTCGATGCGGCCGAGCAGCATGTCGAGTTCCGGCAGGCTCACGCCGAGGACCGTGTCGAGCGCCAGCCAGTTCAGGACCGGGTACGGATCGAAACGCCCGCGTTCGTTGTTGTACTCATGCGCCTCCCGATAGTGGCGCGCGCTCTGCTCGAGCGCGAGGCGGATCTCGTCGCGATCGGAACGGATCTGTGCGAGCCGCTTGTAGCAGCCCGCGAGCAGCGCCAGGCGCTCAGCGGTCTTCCCCAGGTTGCCGAGGGTGATCAGGCGGCTGATCGCGGTTTCGATGCTGGCTGCGCCGCGCGCACGCTGTTTCGCATCGGCGCCAGCTGCTGTCGCAAGTCGTTCACCTTGCCGCGATTCGAAGTTCGCCAGCCGCTCGACCGCGGACAGGGTCGTGCAACTGTCAAGCTCGTCCGATGCGAGCGCGGCAGCCAGATAGCGGGTGGCTTGCTCGAAGTCTGCGAGTTCTCCGAAAGCAAGGCCGAGCTCGACCAGGACCTCGCTGCGGTTCAGCCACTCGCTCGGGCAGTCCTTGACCAGGTCTGTAATCCGGCGGGCTGCGGCGGGACGGAATCGATTGGGATCGCCCTTGCGTTCGCCGCGTTCGAGTTCGCGGGCGGTCTGACGGCTGTCACGCAGCACGTCGATGAATTCCGCGGTCGAGACGTAGTCGCGCATGTTGGCGCTGCGGCCGCTCGCCGCGCCTTCCGGGTCGAGCCGGAAATCGGGATCGCCGTAAGCCTGGTAGGCGCCCCAGGTGTTGCAGTCCGGAAACTGCTGCCAGGTGCGATTGCGGGCTTCCTGCAGCGCGCGCCCGAACGTCTGGCCTTCCAGCATCTGTTCGTAGAACACGCGCGCGAAGGCGAGCGCGGCGTCGTCGCGCACCGCCCAGCCAGCCGCGACCACCGCGCGCACGCCCATCTCGATCAGTTCGCGCGAAACGCTGGCCGCCAGCCGGTTGTAGGGCAACGCGCCCGCGCCCGCGCGCGCCGGAGCCTCGGGCCCGACCTGTCCGATGTGGCAGCAGTTGAGGAACACCAGTTCAGGGACCTGCTGCATCTGGCCGATCTCGACGGCGGTCAGGTACACGCCGTTGTCGAGCACCATGCCGCTGCGTGCGGCGCCGTTGTCGCCGGGAGCCTCGTAGTAGCCGTGGCCCGCAAGGTGAATCAGCCGGTAGGGCTTCTCGAAGAGACCGCCGAGGACTTCGAGTGCGGACAGCTGCTCGTCGCGGTAGGTCGGCTCGAAGCGGGTCGACAGCAGACCGGCGACGAGCCGCGCTTCGTCGCGTGCGCCGCTCAGTTGCTGGTAAGGCGCGCTGACCAGGGGATCGCCGACGATGTAGGCGGTCTGCGCCGTCGTTGCGCGGATGTGCTGGCGAAACGTGGCAGTCTTCAGCTGGCGTATCAGACCCATGCGCGTGGCCAGCGGTTCCTTGCCGTCGGTCATCAGCTCCCACGGATAAGCGGCCGTCTCGGCATCGACGACGAATACCACGCGCGACAGCTGGGCCAGCCCGTCCTTGAGATCGTTGGGCACGATCAGCTCGAACAGTGCACGCGCCTCCTCGGCGCGAAAGCGCGTCTGCGCGACCGAAGCGGCGATCAGTCGCTCGACCAGCTCGGGTTGCCGTTGCTGATGCATCACTTCGGCGCGCGCGCGATCGGACAGCGAAACGAACTTCAGTTCGCGATGCGGCGCATGGGCCGGGGCATCGCACAACGCGAGTTGCGCCAGCGCGGCGATCAGCTCGCCGTCACTTGCGGCCGCCTGGCTGACGGCGGCCTGAAGTCGTGCGGCCAGCGGCTTCGGCAGGCGCGGAACCGATCCGGCGGACGGTGGTTCGATGACGCTGATCTCCCAGCGCCGCCAGGAGTCGCGCCCTTGCACCGGGGTGAGGCGCGTACGTCCATTGCGTCCGCTGGCCAACAGTGGCGTCGCCTCGATGCGGGTGTCGAGCTCATCGCCCAACGGGGCCGCCAGCCGCCGGACCGCGCGCGCCGCCTCGATCGCGGTGTCGGCGTAGAGCTCGACGAGTTCGATCTCCTCGATGTGGCGCGCGGCTGGCACGCGGCTCCGAAGTTCGCGGTTTGCCTGTGCGATGCCGCGCAGAATCGCCGCGACCGAGTCGTCGATCGAGATATTCGACGTCGAGTTGGTCCCGATCAGCAGCATGCTCAGTCCGACGACATCGCTGTCGCCCACCAGCGTCGCGCCGGCCGCGTCGTCGAGCTGCAGCACGTAGGTCAATGCCGCGCGGCGGACCAGGTTGGCGAGCTGCGCGGCTGTCAATTCTCCCCAGCGGCCGAGCCCGACCACCACCGCACCGTTGGGCAGTCGTAGCGCACGCTGCAGGGCGGTGGGCTGGCGCAGCACCACGGACGATGTGCGGGCTGGCCCCGGATACAGGCCGAGGTTGTAGCGCGTGCTGAGCGCGCCTTCGAGCAACTGGTCGATGCGGGCCTCGGCACCGACGATCGTGTCGCCCTCGTAGTGTCCGACGACGATCGGGTACCTGGCGTAGCGCAGATCGCCGTGCACGACGCCGGCACGGAAGCCCGCGGTCACCCGAGCGCGGTAGCGCTTGGTCCGCTGCTGTCCCAACAGGCCTGCCGTCAGGTCGCCTGCGGTCGGAAACAGCGCGGGTTGCGGCAGCGCGCGGAAACTGGCGGCGCCCCCGCGCGATGCGCTGGGTGGCGTTGTCGGCAGCCGGCTGGTCGTGCCGCGCTCGAGCAGTTCAAGGATCGCCGGGTAGCCGGCTTCCGTGGCCGGAAGATCCCCGTGCTCGGCGTCGAGATACCACGTCTGCACACCCGGGAGGCGGCCCGACTCGTAGGTCACGCGGCCGTCGCCTTCGCTGGTTGCCTGCAAGACGATGCGGCCATCCACTCCCTCGAAACCGGTGACGGTCTGCGGCGAGCTGCCTGCGACATACAGCACGCGCTCCGCGTGCGGGAGCTGCTCGGGCAGGCTGCCGAGTGTCGCTCGTGCCCGTGCCAGCAGACCCGCGTCCGGAAGTGCGCCCTGCCCACACTGTGCGTGCATCTGGTCCCAGGTGGCGCGCTCGAAGAAGCGACCGCCTTCGGCCAATGGCAGCAACTCCAGGATGCCCGGGAAGTCCTGGATGACGCCGAGCACTCCGGCCAGTCCCCGGTCGAGATCCAGCATTGCCAGCTGTTGCACCGTACTGGCCGTGCCGAGCAGCGCATCCACCGTCGCGTGCGTGCCGTGGTTCGGCGTGCCCAGCATCACCAGGCGGCCACCCTCGTGCGCACACAGGCGCTCCCACAGTTCGGGCGCGTCCTTGATCATCTGGCGCACCACCAGTCCGCCCATGCCGTGCGCCACTAACCGCACCGGCACAGCACTGCGCCCCAGTGCGCTCTCGACTGCCGTGGCCAACCGGGCCGCACTGTCGACGATCGAGCGGCGCCAGTCATAGGCGAACGGAATGACTTCGTGCGTGTCGGCGAGCCACTCGCACAGGCCACGGTAGTACGCCCCGACCAGCGACGAGGCGCTCACATCAGCAGCCGCGACATCGTGCAGTTCTTTCAGTCCGTCGGCTACGAGTCGCGGGTAGTTCAGCCAGATACTTTCGCCGGCGCGCGTCAGGTGCGAGCCCGTTATTCCCGGCAGCACGAAAACGATCGGCTGCGCTGTGCCGGTGCGCTTCTGCAGCGCGCGCAGCATGGGCACCGGATCGGTCTGAGTCTCTTCGATGGTCCGGAACTCCGCCGGCGCCGCCTCGCCCCCGGCAGTCAGCCAGCGCTGCATTGCGCCGCGCGTGCGTTCGTTGCGGAAGTAGTTGAAGTGCGTGACGTCGCCGCCCTGATCGAAAACGTAGTGCGCGCGCGGCCGCGCCGCGCCTTCGAACATCGAGTCGGTGTTGACGACGAGGTCGTTGTCGCGGTTCTCGTAGATGAACTGGTCGGTGAGGAAGACGCCGAGCCGCTTCAGCCAGTGCCCGCCCTCGATGTCGCCCGCCACGACCCCGAGCGCGCCGGTGGCTTCGCGCTGCGTGTTGAGGAAGCGCACCAGCGGCGAGGGCGGCGTCATCGCCTCGATGCCCGGGATGAGCGCGGGCTTCCATCGATTCTTCGCGACCTGCAGCGTGAGGCGCTTGACCACCTCGTACAGCGGCGATCCGGCCAGACCCGGAATCAGCCCGACCAGGTTGGTCAGCACCGACAGGAACTGGTCGGTGTTTTCCGAGGCGAGCAGCGTGCCGCGTGCGGGACTCGCGCAGCGGACGACGCGTTCGATGCGGAACTGCTTCGCAGCCAGGATCTCGGCGAGCGTCTGCAGGTTGCGGCGGTCGACCTCGTCGGCGTCGGCCAGCGCCGAGTCGGTGCGACGGACGCCCGCGATGGCCTCCGCACTGATGGATGACAGGCACAGCAGGTCGCCGACCAACCCGCCGCGCGAATGGGTGACCAGCGACAGGCGCACACGTGCCGGCAATGCCTGGGCCAGCCGGATCGCATTCTCGATCGGGCTCGCGCTCATCGTCCGGTGCTCAAAGGCATAGATGCGGCCGCCATACGCGTCGGCGAGGGCGCTCCAGTCGGACTGCGCCGAGGCGTCGAGCAGCGCGCCGAAGCTGCCCTGCGTCGATGAGGCCGTGCCATGGATGAACACGAGGATCGGTTTTTCGGCATCGATCGTCGACGGCGCGACCGGGTTTGCGGCGCTTGCAGGGCTGGCGGAGCGCTGCGCCACGTCGCCGAAGCGGTACAGGCCTTCGCCGTACGGCAGCCGCCGCTCGATCAGCCAGAGCGCAAATTTGGTCGTGGCCCAGGCGCCGGCCGTGATCGCCTGGCCGAGCCCGACCTCGCTGACGAACTCGCTCCAGCGCGCGGGATCGGCCATTTCGGCGTCGACCGTGTCCGGACGCAGACGCAGCACCCGCAGCGCGCTGGCCACCCAGTCGCGCACGCCGCGCTCGGAAACGCTGGTCCGCGGCAGCATGTCGATCGGCACGTTGTTGCCGCGGACCGCTTCCGGTCGCAGCACGGCCAGGTCGTGGCGATAGCGCTCGACCGAGGTCCAGAGCGTGAAGCCGCCTTCGACCTCGATCTCGAGGATGTCGTCACTTTCCACGGCAACCTTGGCGGGATCCTTCGCCCGCGCACGTGCCGACGATGACAGCGTGTACGCATCGACCGTTTCCACGGCATCGAGCAAGTCGGTCGAGCGCTTCTCGGCCGTCGCGCCGCGCGTCGCTCCCTTCGCGTGCGCGTCGGGCTGGCCGGATATCAGGAGTTCGATCGCCATCGGGTCGTAATCCGGACTTCCTATTCGACTGGCGACAGGAATGGCTGCTCGAGCCTCGCCTTGGCGCCTTCGAGCTGCGGCACCTGATCGTAGCGGCCACGCTTCAGGCGCGCGGTTGTGCGTTCGTGCAGTTCACGGTAGCTGACCCGGCCCTGGGCCTCGCGCACGGCGGCCGCGAGATTGAAAGTCAGGGCGCCGTGGAAACCGCCCTCGATCGCCGCGTCGGCCGAGGTCTGGTCGGCGCGGCAGCCGGTGATCAGGACTTCGGGCAGGTCGGCCGCCACGACATCGCGCTTGCGGCGCGTTGCCGCGGGCGCAACATGCAGGCCGCCGCGCACCGTGCCCCGCAGCCGTCGTCCCGATTCGACGGCCAGCAGGTCCTGCGGACAGGGCAGATAGCGCTCGACGATCGGGGCATCGGGCGGCAGCACGGCCCGCGTGATCGTGCCGGAGTGGCAGCAATCGGTGACCACCGTCAGGCTGACGCCGGCGCGCATTGCATCGAAGGTCGAACGCAGCCAGTCGTCGCGCAGCGGATTCTTCCAGTCGAGATCCGCGGGACACAGGATTTCGTCGCGGCCATCGGCCTCGTCGCCATCATCGTCCGGCACATTCGATCCATGCCCGGAGAAGTGCACCAGCAGGACGTCACCGCTCCGGCCACCGCGCACCAGCGTGCGGATCGAGGACTCGATGGCCTTCTTGGTCGCTGCGAAGTCGGTCAGTCGCACGATGTCGCCGGCAGCAAACCCGAAGGTGCCCGTCAGCAGTTTCGTCATCGTGTCGACGTCGCTGACGCAGCCACGCAGGTCGGCTCCGGGCATGCGGTAGCGGTTGACTCCGATCAGCACTGCACGCTTGGCCATTTCATCCTCCTCTGCGCCGGTGATGCGCGACCTCGCGCTCCGGCATGACGACATCGATGAACTGCAATGACCCCGGTTGCTGCGGTGGCCGAATTCGATGACGCGTCGCCCAATCCGCAGTGCGCGTTGGTCTTGCGGGCCAATTCCAGCCACTCGCCTCGCGGCTCGCCGTCGGCCCGCCGTGATCCCCGCCGCGATGCTAGTCCTCCCGGCGCGCCGCCGCGCCGTGAAGATTCGACAATGCCGGTGGCCGCCCCACGTATGGGGGACGGCGAAGCACCCCGCGAAGGGCCTGGGCCTGGCGGGAAGGCAGAAGGAACTCAGGAGCGCGGGCGTGCGCGCGGTTTGGCTGGAGCGGGGTAGCGTTTGTCCAGCAGGTGGCCCAGCGCAAGCCACGGGTGGCGCAGCATCATGCGCGGTCCGGCATAGCGCATGATGATCCGTACCTCTTCGCGCGGCGCCGGTCCGTAGCAGTGGATCTGGCACTTGGCGCAGACGGGCTTGTCCTCGCCAAAGGGGCACACCGCAAGCCGCTTGGCCGCGTAGTTCAGCAGATCGCGGCAGCGCTCGCACGGCACTTCGCCGCCATGCTGGTCACGGCAGTAGATCTCCGTCATCACCTCCAGCGTGCGCAGTTCGCGCAGCAGGCGCGGGGTGGTCGGTCGGTCGCGTCCGGAGCGGGCGGACGGGGTAGGGATGCTGGACATGCCGTATTGTCGATCGCGGCGATGCAACAGCATGCTGAGCCGGATCAAACCGGCGCGAAGCAGGCCCACGGAGTGGAGGGGCATTCCCGCTGCTCTGGGTACGCGATGCGACGCTGCCGGACTGCCGCCGAGGTGAGCCGGGGCGCCGGGTGTCGATTGCCGCGGTTTTCGCGGCATGTCGCTCGAGGCGCGCTCCTATAATCCGCCCCGTTCCCTGTCTGCGCTGCGGCGCTGATCCTCCGAGTGGTTGCCATCTGTCCGAAACGGCGTCTGCCGCGGCCGCGTGCCGTGCGTGCCATCAGCGCTGTCGTCGTTACACACCGTCATGTCGGCTAGTCGCTGGCTGCGCCGCCGTCGGCGCTCGAGCGGAGACGAGCTGTCATTCGGCCCGCGCTCGGCCGCCATGCGCAATCCCGAGCGCGAGGTGCACTACTTCCGCCTGCGCGTGCTGGTTGCGGTGGCGTTTGTCATCACCTGTTTCACCTTGTTAGGCGCGCGCTTCGCCTGGCTGCAGGTCGTCAAGCACGAGGCCTATCTGGCGCAGGCCGAGCTGAACCGTATCGCGGTGCTGCCGGTTGCCCCGAACCGCGGCCTGATCAAGGACCGTCACGGCCGCATCATCGCGCGCAACTATTCCGCTTACACGCTCGAGATCACGCCGACGAAGGTCGCGAACCTCGAGCAGACCATCGACCAGCTCGCCCAGGTGGTCGAGGTCCAGCCGCGTGACCGGCGCCGCTTCAAGAAGCTGATGGAAGATACGAAGCGCTTCGACTCGGTGCCGATCCGCACCCGCCTGACCGACGAGGAGGTCGCGCGCTTCACTGCGCAGCGCTACCGCTTCCCCGGCGTCGAGCTGCGTGCGCGGCTGTTCCGTGACTATCCGCTCGGACTGACAGGGTCCCACATGCTGGGATACATCGGACGGATCTCGCAGCGCGACCTCGAACGCATCGAGAAGCTCGACGATCCGGCCGCCTATGCAGGCACGGAACATATCGGCAAGCTCGGCATCGAGCAAAGCTATGAAGGCGACCTGCACGGCACCACTGGAGTCGAGGAAGTCGAGATCACCGCCGGCGGCCGCGCGGTGCGCACGCTGAAGCGCACGCCGTCGATGCCCGGCAACAACCTGACGCTGTCGGTGGATATCGAGTTGCAGCGCGTGGTCGAGCAGGCCTTCGGCGATCGCCGCGGCGCGCTGATTGCGATCGAGCCCAAGTCCGGCGATGTGCTGGCCTTCGTCTCGATGCCGAATTTCGACCCCAACCTGTTCGTCGACGGCATCGACCCGAAGAACTGGGACGAGCTGAACAACGACCCGGACAAGCCGCTGCTCAACCGCGCGCTGCGCGGAACCTACCCGATCGGCTCGACCTACAAGCCGTTTCTGGCACTGGCGGCGCTCGAGACCGGCAAGCGCAGGCCCGAGACGGTCATCCACGACGGCGGCACCTTTGTCTTCGGAAACCGCGTGTTCCGCGACTCGAACAAGGTGCCGCTGGGGGCGGTCGACATGCACCGTTCGATCGTCAAGTCGAGCGACATCTACTACTACCAGCTTGCCAACGACCTGGGTGTGGACACGATCCACGACTTCATGAAGCCGTGGGGCTTCGGCCAGATCACCGGTATCGATGTGGAAGGCGAGCAGACCGGCATCCTGCCGTCGACTGCCTGGAAGGAGCGCCGCTTCAAGCAGAAGTGGTATCCGGGCGAGACGATCTCCATCGGCATCGGCCAGGGCTACAACTCGTTCACGCTGCTGCAGCTGGCGCACGCCACGGCGAACCTCGCCAACGACGGCGTGGTGATGAAGCCGCACCTGGTCAAGGAGGTCGAGGACGCGCGCACCGGAGTCAGGCGACTGACCGTGCCGAAGGAGAGCTACCGCATCCCGGTCAAGCCCGAGCACATGAAGTTCGTGCGTGACGCGATGGTCGACGTCAACATCAGCGGCACGGGCCGCGTCGCCTTCCAGGGCGCGCCGTACAAGGTCGGGGGCAAGACCGGCACGGCGCAGGTCGTCAGCATCAAGCAGGGCGAGAAGTACAACGAGGCGAAAGTGGCGGAACGCCATCGCGACCATTCGCTCTTCATCGCGTTCGCGCCGGCCGAGGATCCGAAGATCGCGATTGCGGTGCTGGTGGAAAACGGCGGATTCGGCGCCCGTGCCGCGGCGCCGATTGCGCGGGCCGCGATCGACTACTACCTGCTCGGGAAGAAGCCCGCGGGACCGGCGGTCACCGACGACGGACCCGACGACGAGGAAGTCCCGCGCACGGTTGCGGCGGCGGCCCCCACTCCGGCACGGAGCGTGCGGTGAACGAAGCCACGCTCGGGCGACGCGTCGGGCTGCTGGTACGCCCCTACGTGGCGGTGTTCGATCCGTCGCTGCTGGCGATCGTCGGCTGCCTGGGTGTGATCGGGCTGATTACGCTGTATTCGGCCGGCAATGACTTTCCCTGGCGCGTGACCGACCAGATGCGCAACTTCGGCGTCGCGCTGGCGGTGATGTTCGTCGCCGCGAATATCTCGCCACAGGTGCTGATGCGGCTCGCAGTGCCGATCTACCTGGTCGGTGTCGGACTGCTGGTGGCCACCGAGGTGACCGGAATCACCGTCAAGGGCGCGACTCGCTGGCTCGATATCGGCGTCGGGCGCATCCAGCCCTCCGAGATCATGAAGCTCGGGCTGCCGATGATGCTGGCGTGGTACTTCCACAAGCGCGAGGGCGGGTTGCGCTCCTACGATTTCGTCATCGCGGCCGTCATCGTGCTGGTGCCGGTCGCGCTGATCATCAAGCAGCCCGATCTCGGAACCGCACTGCTGGTGCTGGCAGCGGGGTCGTACGTGATCTTCTTTGCCGGCCTGCCGTGGAAGTGGCTGCTCGCGATGATCGTCGCCGGCATCGCCGCATTGCCGCTGGCATGGACCCTGATGCATGACTACCAGCGCGAGCGCATCCTGACGCTGATCGATCCGTCGACGGATCCGCTCGGCAAGGGCTTCCATACGCTGCAGGCGATGATCGCGATCGGCTCGGGCGGCGTGTTCGGCAAGGGCTGGATGCAGGGCACGCAGACGCACCTGGAGTTCATCCCCGAACGCACCAGCGACTTCATCTTCGCGGTGTACTCCGAGGAATTCGGGATGGTCGGCAACCTCGTGCTGGTGCTGCTGTTCTTCGCACTGATCTGGCGTGCGATGGCGATCGCGCTCAACGCGCCGACGCTGTTCGCGCGATTGCTGGCCTCCGCGCTCGGGCTGATCATCTTCACCTATGCATTCGTCAACATGGGCATGGTGAGCGGCATCCTGCCGGTCGTGGGCGTACCGCTGCCCTTCATCAGCTATGGTGGCACCGCGCTGGTCACCCTCGGGATGGCGTGCGGAATGCTGATGTCGATCGGCGCCAATCGCAAGCTGGTCCAGAGTTGATGCCGTGCCGTGCGCCCTGGCTGCAGCAGGCGCCTTGCCTGGTGGTCGTGGCGCTGCTGGCGGCCTGTAGTTCGACTCCACCCGGCTCCGCGCCGACGAAGAAGAGCGGCTACTACCAGGACGATGGACCACCCGAGCGGATACCCGCCGACATCGCTGCAATTCCGGACGCCGTGCCCCGCGTCGAGCCGCCGCATCGAGCGGCCAGCAAGTCGTACGTTGCGCTGGGCCGCACCTACACGCCACTGACCGGCGACGTGCCGTTTCGCCAGCGCGGCATGGCGTCGTGGTACGGCCGGCAGTTTCATGGCAATCGCACCGCGAACGGCGAGATCTACGACATGTTCGGCATGACCGCGGCGCATCCGATCCTGCCGCTGCCGAGTTATGTGCGCGTCACCAACGTCCGCACTGGCCGCAGCGTCATCGTCCGTGTCAATGATCGCGGGCCGTTCAAGCACGACCGCGTGATCGACCTGTCGTACGCCGCGGCGACCAAGCTGGGTATCGCTGCCGCGGGAACAGGCGAGGTCGAGGTCGAGCGCATCACGATGGCGCAGATCGCCAGCGGCGAGTTATCGACGCAGCGGTCACGAAGCAGCGCGCAGCGGTGGCGAGTCGCCTGCGCCGACTTCCGTGGCCTCGATGGCAAGCAGCAACCCCGCACCCTCGGTAGCCGTGCCCGCGGCGCTGACGCTTCCGGTCGTCAGCGGGATCCCGGCCGAGGCGTCCTCGGGCGCTGCCGTCGCGGCGACGCCTGCGCGAGAGGTTTCGGCGCCGCCGTTCGGTTCGCCCGGGTCGCCGCGGGGATGGGCCGTTCAGCTGGGCGCGTTTTCACAGGAAGCCAACGCCGAAGCACTGGCGGGCCGCACGGCCGCCCTGCTCGCATTTGTCGAACCGACCGATGCCTTGCCAGTGCGCGTGCCGCGCATCGAGAAGGACGGCGGGGTGTACCGCGTGCTGGTGGGCGGTACCCACGACCGCGATGCGGCCCTGTCGCTGGCGCGCGAGCTCGAGAAGGTACTCGAGCGTCCGACGACGCTGCTGCTGCGCTAGCGCACTTCGCGCTAGACCTGGTCCGGCGGCGGCTTTCGACGCCGCCCGATCGCCTCGTCATAAACGGCCGATCGCGGCACACCAGTCATCCGGCTGACGATGGCCGCGGCCCGCGCCGGCGTCATTTCATCGAGCAGTGCGTCCAGCCAGCGCTGCCCTTGCGGGTCGAGCGTCGGGCGGTCCTCGTGCTCCGCCGCGTCGATGACGATCACGTATTCGCCGCGCTCTTCGGGGTCGAGATCCGCGAGCGCCGCAGCGGTGTGTGCGCTGATGGTTTCGAACTTCTTGGTCAATTCGCGGGCGATCACGACGCGGCGGTCGGGTGCGAGGGCGCGTGTCAGCTCGCCCTGCAGCGCACGGATCCGATGCGGCGCCTCGAAAAGCACGGTTGCCTCGTCGCTCGCCGCGATGTCGCGCAGGAGCCGCTCCCGCTCGCGGGTGCCCGTGGGAAGAAAGCCGATGAAGCGAAATCCGGTCGCCCGCGATCCGGCGGCGGACACGGCCGCCAGCACACTGCTGGCACCGGGAATCGGGATCACGCGCAGACCTGCTTCCAGCACGCTGCGCACGATCACCGCGCCCGGATCGGAAATTCCCGGTGTGCCGGCGTCCGAGACCAGTGCCACGCGCTGACCCTGCTGCAGGCGATCGACGATCGCAGCGGCCACCGACCGCTCGTTGTGCTGGTGGGCCGCGAGCACCGGCGTGCCAATACCGAAGCGGGCCAGCAGCGGGCCGGTCACGCGCGTGTCTTCGGCGGCAATCGCATCGACCCGGGTGAGCACCCAGAGCGCGCGCAGTGTGATGTCGGCGGCATTTCCGATCGGCAGGGCAACTACATACAATGCCCGGACAGGAAGGTCCTGTTCGGCCAGTCCCGCCAGAGCGGTCAGGTCGTCGTGTCGTGGATGGCTCGCACCCGGACCCATGAATCGCTCGCTGCTCGTGTCGATGTTGTTGCGGGGACTGCTGCTAACGGCAGCAAGTGTCGCATGGGCGGTGCACGCGCAAGCACCGGCGTCGATGCCGACGGCCCCCAGTTCGACTGCCACTGCAGAACGAGCAGGGCGCCCGACCGTCATGTTGCTGCTGCCGGCCCAGACGACGGCCTTCGCGCTGCCGGCCGAGGCGCTGCGCGAAGGATTCTTCGCGGCCCACAAGGTGAGCGGTGACGATATCGCCCTGCAGGTCGTCGAGGTGGATGACAGCGCTGACCAGCTTGCCGCCGCACTCGCCGCCGCGCGCGATCGGGGTGTCGGCATCGTCGTCGGCCCGCTGCCACGCGCTGCAGTGACCAATGTCGTCGAGGGCCAGCGTGCCTCGACGCCGCTGCTCGCGTTGAACTTTCCGGAGTCGGACGGCGCCGCACCCGGGACCATGTGTGCCATGGCCCTGTCGGTCGAGTCCGAAGCGCAGCGGATTGCCCGGCTTGCCCTGTCGGAGTTCGTCGGCGTCCGAACGGCCGATACGCGTCCCCGCATCGCCGTGGTCACGCGCCCCGGCGGAATCGAGCGCCGCATTGCGCAGGCCTATGTGAGTGCGCTGCGCGGCGAAGGTGAAGTGCCGCAAGTGATCGAATGGACTCCTGCGACCGCGGCGAAGGTGGCGGCGCAGCTCGCGACGCCGACGCTCGAGGCGGTGTTTCTCGCCCTCACGGCGCGCGATGCCGCGCAGATGCGTGCGCTGATCCCGCGCCAGGCCCAGATCTTCGGCACCTCGCTGCTGTACGTCGGCGATCCGCGAACTTCGCCGGACGCAGCCACGCTGGCGCACGATCTCGAGGGAGTGCGCTTCGTCGACATGCCATGGTTGCTGGAGCCGGATCACGCCGGGGTCATGGTCTATCCGGCGCCTGCGAATCCGCTGCCGACCGAACTGGTGCGCCTTTACGCGCTCGGCATCGACGCCTATCGGCTGGCGACGATCTGGATGAAGGGCGAACGCCGCTTCGATCTCGACGGCGTCACGGGCCGGTTGCATGTGGATCGCGCGAAGTCCCTTCGGGTCGAACGCACGCCGGTACTCGCGAACTATCGCGGTGGTGCAGTCCAGCGCATCGATGTCGCGCGATGACCTTTCGGCATTGAGGGCGCTGCCCTGATGGCGACGTTCGGAGGTCGAGCGCGCCGCGCTGCTCCTGCCGCGCGAACCCCGAAGCAGCGAGCGGGCGATGCGGCCGAGTCGGCCGCGGCCCGCCATCTCATTGCCCACGGCTGCGTTCTGGTCGCCCGCAATGCGCGCTATCCCGAGGGCGAACTCGACCTGATCATGCGTGAACGCGACGTGCTGGTGTTTGTCGAAGTCCGTATGCGCAGCAGTCGCGCCTACGGCGGGCCGGCAGGCAGTGTCGATCGCTTCAAGCAGAAGCGCCTGCTGCGCGCGGCACAGCACTGGCTGCTGCAGCATTGCGGTGAACGCTGGCCTGCCTGCCGGTTCGACGTCGTCAGTGTGGACGGCGATGGCACAATCGAATGGATCCGCGACGCCTTCGCGGCATAGGAGTCCGAGCAGACATGAAACAGATCTTCATACGCACGACGTGTGCCGCGTTGCTGGCTGCGGCCGCGGCGGCGTGCGCCCCGATCGTGGTCGGCGTGGTGGCCGCCGGTACTGCGCTGGTGGTGACCGATCGGCGCACCACCGGATCGCAGGTGGACGATCAGACCATCCAGTTGCGGGTGGCCAATGAGTTGGGCGCGGTGTTCAAGGATCAGCCGGTGCACATCAACGTCAACAGCTTCGACCGCAAGGTGCTGCTGACGGGCGAGGTGCCGGACGAGGCGGCCCGCACGCGCGCGGGCGCCCTCGCGACCGCGTCGCAGAACGTGCGTATGGTCGCGAATGAACTCGCGGTGGCGCCGCCATCGTCGTTATCCGATCGCACGGCCGATACGACACTGTCCGGAAAGGTGCGTGCGGCTTTCATCAACACGCGCGAGATCGCATTCAATTCGGTCGAGATCGTCACCGAGCGGCGCATCGTTTACCTGCTCGGCTTCGTCACCGAGGAAGAAGGCAAGATCGCGGCCCTCGTGGCGAGCAAGGTGTCGGGCGTGCAGCAGGTGGTCAAGGTGTTCGATATCGCGTCGCGCGAGGAGGTCGATCGTCGACGCGCCATGGGCGCCTCGACCGCGCCTGCCTCGCCGCCGGCGTCACCTGCGGGGACGAAGTAGCACGCGGGCGCGAGCGGCGCTTCTCGCTCTTCCACCTCGCGCTTCAGGGCCGCGCGGCCCGTTACTTTCTTTGTCTTGGCAAAGAAAGTAACCAAAGAAAGCCGCGCCTGCGAAGGCGCCCTGCGGGTGCCCTGTGCTGCTCGGGGTCGCGGGCGGGCCTGCGAAACTCGCTCCCTGCGGTCGCTCAGACAGGCAGGCCCTTAACGACTCCCGCGCCCCCTGCGCTGCGCGGCGCCTTCGGAGGCAATCCAACGGCGTCGCGTTGCAAGTGCGCGACGATGCCGGCACCACGACGGGGTCGACTCCGCTCGGGGACGCCGCCGCGGCGCGGGGCGGCAGCGGAGGTGTGCCGGGCGCGTGTCTGAGCGACCGCCGGGAGCGAGTTTCGCGCCCGGCCCGCTGATGCCCTGCAGCGCAAGGGCAGCCGAAGCGTCAGCGCAGGCCGGCCTCGTGCGGTCGCCTTTCTTTGGTGACTTTCTTTGCCGAAGCAAAGAAAGTCACTCGCCGCCGGGCGACTCCCGGCTCGGTCGCTCGAGCGACAAGAGCGTTCGCCGCGCAGCGCTACCTTGGCGATCAGCATCGTGTTACGCAAGCACCGTGGGAATACTGCTGGCCATCACCGGCGGATATCCGGTGATCAACGGTCACTTCACCCATTGCATCGCCAGCCCCTTGTCTTATAGTGCGCCGCTCCTGACGTGCCCGTTGGCTCGTCAGCCGCGCAGACGTTCTTCACGGAGGGTGCAATGGGCTGGATCATCGTGCTGGTCATCATCGCAGTCGTCGTCTTCTGGGCGGTCGGTGCGTACAACCGGTTGGTCAGCCTGCGCAACAAGTTCAAGAACGCCTTTGCGCAGATCGACGTCCAGCTCAAGCGGCGCTACGACCTGATTCCGAACCTCGTCGAGACCGCGAAGGGCTACATGAAGCACGAGCGCGAGACGCTCGAAAGCGTGATCTCCGCCCGCAACACCGCAGTGACCGCCAACGCGGCGGCGGCAGCCGATCCGGGCAGCGCCAGTGCCATGCAGGGTTTGATCACGGCCGAAGGCGCACTGTCGGGCGCGCTGTCGCGCCTGTTCGCGCTGGTCGAGGCCTACCCGGACCTCAAAGCCAATCAGAACATGATGCAGTTGACCGAGGAGCTGACCGGCACCGAGAACAAGATCTCGTTCGCACGCCAGGCGTTCAACGACTCGGTGATGAGCTACAACACGGCGTCGCAGCAGTTTCCGACCAATGTGATCGCCGGCATGTTTTCGTTCAGTCCAGCGGAACTGCTGCAGGCGACCGAAAGCGACGACGAGCGCAAAGCGGTTCGCGTGCAGTTCTGAACCAGGGATCCCGCGGTCGGTCCGCGCAGCGGCGCGGTTCGCACTGACACGCCCACCCCGCGCGTCGCGCTAAGGTCCTCATGAATTTCTTCGAGCACCAGGAACTTGCCCGGCGCAACAGCCAGCGGCTGATCGTGCTGTTCGTGCTGGCCGTCATCGCGATCGTGATCGCGGTCAACCTGGCCGCAACGTTCGTGTACCACGTGTTCGTGCTGCCGGCCGGGGCGCGCTGGATGTCGTCGCAGCTGCCCAATGGCTTCTACTTCACGAACACGGTGGTCGTACTCGGCCTGATCCTGGGCGGAACGTGGCTGGAGATGAACCGCCTGAAGGCCGGTGGCGCGGCGGTGGCCCAGATGATCGGCGCGCGCGAGGTCGATACGTCGACGCGGGATCTGCTCGACCGGCGTCTGGTCAATGTCGTCGAGGAAATGGCAATTGCGTCGGGAGTCGCCGTGCCGCGCGTATTCGTGATGGACAACGAGACCGCGATCAATGCCTTTGCAGCCGGGCACTCGGTCAACGATGCCATCGTGGCCGTGACACGCGGCACGTTGACACGGCTCTCCCGGGACGAACTGCAGGGCGTGATCGCTCACGAGTTCTCGCACATCCTGAATGGCGACATGAAGCTCAATTTGCGGCTCATCGGCGTGCTCTACGGGCTGCTGATCGTCGCGCTCGCGGGACGATTCCTGCTCGAGATCGGCGGCCGCAGCCGCGGCGGCAGCCGCAGCAGCGGCAGCGCGATCGCCGTGCTGTTTGCGGCCGGCCTGGCACTGTGGATCCTCGGATACATCGGCGTGTTCTTCGGCCGCCTGATCAAGGCCGGAGTGTCGCGACAGCGCGAGTTCCTCGCCGACGCGAGCGCGGTTCAGTTCACGCGCAATCCCGATGGCATCGGCAGTGCGCTGCGCAAGATCGCCGGACTGTCCGAGCAGACCGGGCTGGGCACGCGCATCGATCACCCGCAAGCCGAATCGCTTTCGCACCTGTTCCTGGGCGCGGCACGACCAAGCTTCGTGCGCGGCCTGTTCGCCACCCATCCGCCGCTGGACGATCGCGTGCGGCGCATCTATGGGCGCGCATTGCCTGCGCTGCCGGCCCCGGAAAACGCAGTGGCCCTGGCACTCGGCGGGCTCAGCCCATCCCCCGAGCCGGAGCGGCCGCGCTCGCCGATCCAGTTCGTGCCGTCGGACAAGGCCGGCCCCGCGTCGCCGACGCGGGCCGAGCCGCTGCCGGAGGGCAGCAGCCCGGTGGCAGGCCTGGTTACGGCCAGTGCGGGTGCTGCAGCGTCCCTCGCAGCCGGTATCGGCACGGTGCGACCGCCGGGACACCGCGACTTTGCACTGGATGACGCGCAGAGGGCACTGGTGGAGACGCTGCGGCGCGCGGCAACCGACGGGATGCGCGCGCAACTGCTGATTCTCTCCCTGCTGGTGGAAAAAGACCGCGAACTGCACGGACAGCAGCGGACCCTGATTGCCGAGGCCTACGGCGGAGAGGCGGCGCAGATCGCCGACGGCTACCACGAACAGGTCCAGCGCCTGCCGCCCGGTGCGCGTCAGCCGCTGGTCGATGTCGCGATGCCGGCGCTGCGCAAGCTGCCGGACGATGCACGCGAGTCCCTGCTGCGGACGGCGCATCTGCTGATTGCCGCTGACGGCCGACTGACAGTGCGGGAGTTTCTGCTGTTCACGATACTGAAGCGGCGGCTTGGTCGCGATGCCGGACGCCCCGTGCCGGTGAAGTACCCGGCGGTTGCCGCGGTGGCGCAAGACGCCGGCGTCGTGCTGTCGCTGGTGGCCATGGTGCGCATGCCGGAACGTCCGGAACACGCGTTCAACGCCGGGGCCTTGCTGCTGCGTGAGGCTGAGCTGCCATTCGTTGCCACGTCGTCCCTGCGCCTGGACAATGTGTCCGACGCGCTTGACCGGCTGAATCAGCTGGCGCCGCTAGCCAAACCGCAGCTGATCAAGGCGGCGACGGCCGTTGCCTTCGTCGATGGCCAGACCAACTGGAAAGCCGCGAGCTCACTGCGGATGATTTGCGCGGCGCTCGACGCGCCATTGCCGCCCCAGGTGGAGCTGGCCGAAGCCGGCTAGGCGCAGAACGCGCAACCCCGTTACCGAAGGTTGCTGAACGTACATCTGGCTGCAACGGGCCGCAGCGGGCGAAGTCGGGAGGAGCGCGTGATCGTTCAGCGCCAGACTTCGCCGAGCAGGGCCGCAACGCCTGCGACCAGGGCAATCACGCCGAGGACGATGGCGCCGGTGCGCAGCGCCCGCAGGCCGGACGAGCCGTCGCGCGTGAATGCGAAGCCGACCAATGGCAGCACGATCGCCAGCAGCAGCGCGGTCACGGCAATCTTCAGTGCAATTTCCTGCCAGGGAAGCATCGGTGCGCCCGATGAAGAAGTACCGCGAGCGTAGAACAGCACGCCGTGCGCTCCAAGCGGGCGTCCGCTCGAAAAGCCGGCGCATTGCGCGGCAATTCCGGCGCGGATGCAGTTGCCGCAGTCTCTCAGCGCGGCGCGCGGCGCTGCAGTCGCGCGACGATGACGCCGGCCAAGACCGGGGCGAGACCGATCAGTCCTGCCAGGACGATGGCTGTCGCGCTCGCCCTTTCGTTACTGGCTTCGAACGCCATGAACAACGCGGCAAGCAGGAGCGTCGCCAGGCTGACCACGATGCGCCCGTGCCGGCGCCCGAGTAGCCACGGGTACACAAAGATGCCGAGGACAACGATCAGGGCGATCGTGATGGGTCCGGACAGTGCTGTTGGAATCGCAATCAAGGATTGAACCGGACCAGGCGGTGCTTGGCTGAAGTTGTCGCGTCCGACGTTCGAGTGGTCGATCGGCGCGGGACCAAGCGTATCGCGAATCGCCTTCCGTCCTTGTGGCTCGAGACGGGAACGCCGTTTGCTGTGCGGCGTGCAATCCGTTCCAGGACACCATCACTCCAACTTCAAGAAGCCGGTGCCGGCAAGAAATGACAAAGCGAAGCCCAGCCCCGGCGCGGCGATCGATGGTGTCGATCAGGCAACTGGTGGCGGTCGCTGTCGCCATCGTGACCTGCGGAGCTGCTGCGCAGGAGCGTGTGCTGCGGGACTGGCTTTCGCACCATTCTCTTTCCGGGCTCCAGCACGTGCTGCGGACTCCCTCGAACGAGTCGTCGCCGGCCAAGAACCTCATTCGTAGCGAATTCTCTGTCGATGATCCCGTCGGTCGAAACGTGTCGCAGCCGGAAGCGGCTTCGCGGGAGATCGGGGTATTCGGATCGTCGGCTGTCGTGCTCGAGCTCGGACGCATCGGACCGGACGGGCGCTTCGTGCGACCCCGCATCCTGGTAGGTCGCAATTCGCCGGAGCTGAAGCTGTGGCTGCACGAAGCGGGCATACGCGCGGAGCGTTGCATGCTGCCCATGGTGCGGACACGGGCAAAGCGAGACCCCGAATCCGGCAAGCTGGGCGCGACCGTGATGTTGTCGGCTCGCTGCACGTTCTACTGATCCCCCGGCGCCGCGGCCGGTGTACTGTCCCGACGGGATGCCCCGGCGGGATGAACCGGCATGCAACTTGCAAGTCTCCTGTCGGTCCTGATCCCTGCTCCCCGGGGTCGCCACCCGATTCAACCCGGTGCGCATGCACCGCAAGAGCCATGACGCACGCCCTGATCGTCGACGACGACACCGATTCCGCCGAGATGCTGGCGACGCTGCTGGCCACCGAGGGCCTTACCGTGGCAGTGGCCCATGACCTTGCCGGCGCCCGACGCCAGCTGGCGCTGCAGACCCCCCAGCTGATCATGCTCGATCTGCACCTGCCCGACGGGAGCGGCATGAGCCTGCTCGACGACGAGAAGGTGCGCGTCGAATCCGAGATCGTTCTGGTGACGGGAAATGCCAGCCTCGAAACGTCGATCCATGCGCTGCGCATGGGCGCGGCCGACTATCTGATCAAGCCGGTCAATATCAAGCAGCTCAAGGGCATCTTGTCGCGCTTGTCGAGTCCGGCGACGATCGACAGCGAGATCGAGACGCTGAAATCCGAGGCCGAGGACTCGGCGCGATTCGGGCACCTGCGAGGCCGCTCGGCCGCGATGCTGCGGATCTACGCGCAAATCGGGCGGGTCGCGCCTACGGCCGTCAGCGTGCTGATCACCGGGGAGAGCGGCACGGGCAAGGAGGTGGTGGCCCGCACGTTGCACGATCTTTCGCGTCGTCGCGAACGTCCGTCGCTGGCCGTCAATTGCGGTGCGATCTCGCCCAACCTGATCGAAAGTGAACTGTTCGGACACGAGAAGGGCGCCTTCACCGGCGCGGCGCGCCAGCACTTCGGCTACTTTGAACGAGCCCACGGCGGCACTCTGTTTCTCGATGAAATCACCGAGATGCCGTCGGAACTGCAGGTCAAGCTGTTGCGCGTGCTTGAAACCGGGACGTTCATGCGGGTCGGTTCTCTCGAGACACTGCATGCGGACGTCCGGTTGGTCGCGGCGACGAACCGAGATCCGTTGCGGGCGGTGTCGGAAGGCAAGCTGCGCGAGGATCTGCTGTATCGGCTCAACGTCTTTCCGATCCACCTGCCGCCGCTGCGCGAGCGGCTCGAAGATGTTCCGATCCTGGCGCAGCACTTTCTCGAGCAGGTCATCGAGAAGGAGGGCGAGCCGAAGACCCTGTCGCGCGCCGTGCTGCAACGCTTCGAGGCCTACCCATGGCCGGGCAACGTGCGGGAACTGCGCAATGCCGTCTATCGCTGTTATGTCATGGCGACCGGCAGCGAAATCACGGAAGACTGGCTGCCGGAGGGTGTCGCCCAGGCGAGCCAGAGCGATGCTGACGCAACGAGCGTGACGGTCGAACTCGGCACGCCGCTGGCCGACATCGAACGCAAGGTCATCCTGGCGACGCTGAAGCACTGTGACGGGCAGAAGGAGCAGACCGCGGCCGCCCTCGGCATCAGCCTCAAGACGCTTTACAACCGCCTCAAGGAATACAGCGCAATGGCCGACGTGGGTGACGATAAGGCCGGGCGCTGACGGCTGTCGTCCGTCGTGTCGCGTCGATACGGTCCCGTCGGTGCAGGTCGGGACCGCAGGGGTCAGGCCGCCGCACTAGCCCGTGCGCGCGCGGAACGACGGCGCGGCGGTGTCGACTTGGCCGCCTCGAAGCGATCCGCCATCGTCATGAGTTCCTCCGAGCTGAAGTGCTCGCCCAGGCGCTTGAACATCTCCGCATGTTCTTCGTCGATGTGGTGCTCCAGCAGTTCCTTGATCACCGTGAAGTGCGCCAGCGCCTTGTCGGAATCGAGATCGCGCATGCGTGAAAGCTTCGCAACCAGTGAATCGACGCTGCCGTGCTCCACCACGCCTTCGAGCGCAAGGTCCTTGGACTCGGCGTCGCCGACCCGTTCCAGCGCCCGGTACACGACGATCTCCTCGCTGTGTGAATGGGCGCCCAGCAGCTCCTTGAACTGAGCGAACCGCTGCTTGCGGTTCTCGCCGCCGGAGCCTTCACACAATGCCTCTGCTAGTTGCAGCAGTCCTTCGTGATCGCGCCTGAGTACGGCGCGGATGTCGTCCGCGCCGCCGACGGCGTCGCCGAGCAGTGAATCGAGCAATTTCTTCATGGCGTGGGTTCTCCGTTGATACTCAAGACGCGACATGCGCCGACACAAAGGTCTGGCAACCTTCATTCCTGCCCGGTGTCCCGGCCGATCCGGCAACAATTGCGGCAATAATTACAAGCCTGCCTTTGCTCCCTGGGACCCCAAGACGACCCACGGTGGCTTCAGGCAGTGTGAAACGGGCAAGAACTGTCCACTTTTGTGCTTGCAGGCGCCGTTCGTTCCGTTGGGCGGCCCATGTGGGCTCCTGGAGCTGCATGGCAGGAAATTTGCAGTACCGAAGCACAACGACTCGGTGTCAGTCTCTCCAGGCCGGCCGCGCGAGGCGCCGTTTTCCTCTGCCACGGATTCCCGAATGAGTTCGGCCGGACCTCCCGAGTTCCGACGACTGCTTCTCTACACCGCCCTCGGCCTCGCCGGCCTAGTCGCCCTGCTGCTGGCGACGCCGCTCGGTCCGGCACTGTTCTCTCAGAACGGCTTTCTGCCACACGGCTACTGCTTCACCTGGGCACCGTCGCTGCTCACGCTGCACCTGGCTGCGGACCTGTTGATTGCCGCCGCGTATTTCTCGATACCGCTGTCACTCGCCTACCTGGTCCACAAGCGTGCCGACCTGCCGTTCAACTGGGTCTTCCTGCTGTTTGCAGCCTTCATCGTTGCCTGCGGAGTAACGCACCTCGTTGGTGTGATCACGCTGTGGTACCCGTTCTACTGGTTCGCCGGCGCAGTCAAGGCGGTGACTGCGCTCGTGTCCGTTGCGGCGGCGGTGGCGGTCGTCTACCTGATGCCCCGGTTGCTGGCCATGCCGAGTGCAGAGCAGCTGCGGGTTGCCAATGCGCAACTGGAAGCGGAAGTCACGGAGCGACGCCGCAAGGACGCGGAACTGCAGTCCGTCAAGCAGGATCTCGAACAGCGCATCGCGGCACGCACGGCTGAACTGGCGACGACCAACGCCCTGCTGTCGCAGCAGCGCGAGTGGCTGCACACGATCCTGACCAGCATCTGCGATGCGGTGATCGCCACCGACGCCCGGGGTCGCGTGGTGTTCCTGAATCCGGTCGCCGAACAATTGACGTCGTGGCGCGACGCGGATGCCCAGGGCCAGCCGCTGGAGCGGGTCTGGCACGTTCGCGGCAGCGACGGACTGGAAGCAACGCCCCTGGTTGCCGAAGTACTGCGCCGCGGCCGGATCGTTCGCGCGGGGCCGGTCAATGTCGAAATTGGCAACGAAGGATCGCGGCGTTACCTCGAAGTGATGGCTGCTCCGATTGCGCCGACGGGCAATGCGGCGCGTGGCGTCGTCATTGTCGTGCGCGACCTGACTGCGCAGCGGGATGCCGAGCGTTCAAACGTCGAGCTCGGCTCCAGCCTTGCTTCGACCAATGCGCTGCTCGACACGCTGTTCGAGCGGGCTCCGATCGGCATGGGCTTCTGGGACCGGGAGCTGCGCTATGTTCGTGTGAACGAGGCCCTGGCGCGCATCAACGGACTGCCGGTCGAGGCCCACGTGGGACGCACGATCAACGAGGTCCTGCCGAAGCTTGAGGCCCGCGTCGAGGCCGCGTTCCGGACGGTGCTTGAAACCGGTCAGCCGTTGAGCGACCTGGAACTGCAGGGTGAGACACCCGCTGCACCGGGTGTAATGCGCACCTGGCGGACCAGTGTGTATCCGGTGTCTGTGGCGAACGCGCTCGTCGGAGTCGGCGCCGTCTGCGACGAGATCACTGAGCTGAAGCGGATCGATGCGCAGCGCGTCGAACTACTCGAAGCCGAGTCGAACGCGCGCGCCCGCGCCGAAGAGATGAACCGCCTCAAGGACGACTTCATCTCGACGCTGTCGCATGAGTTGCGCAACCCGCTGAACTCGATCGTCGGCTGGACCCACTTGCTCGAGAGCGGCAAGCTGTCCGAGGCCGATCGCGACAAGGCAATCGAACGCATCACCCGCAACGTCAAGACGCAGGCCAAGCTGGTCGAGGAACTGCTCGACTTCTCGCGCCTGAGCAACGGCAAGCTGCAGCTCAAGCTCGAGCGGCTCAATGCGGCGGATCTGGCGCAGGCGGCGTGTGAATCGTTCCGCGCGGCGGCCAAAGCCAAGAACATCGAACTCGACTGCCGCATCGATCTGCCCGAACTGACCGTGCTGGCAGACGCCGAGCGCCTGCGCCAGGTCCTGTCGAACCTGCTTTCGAACGCCGTAAAGTTCACGCCCGACGGCGGCTCGGTGGTGGCCCACGTGAGACGCAACGGGCCGACGGTCGAGTTTGAAGTCCGTGACACCGGTGCTGGTATCGACGCCGTATTCCTGCCTCATGTGTTCGACCCGTTCCGGCAAGCGCCCTCCGGTGCGCGCCTGCCGCTGCAGGGTGTGGGTATCGGCCTGACGATCGTCAAGCGACTGGTCGAACTACACGGGGGCCGAGTGACAGCACGCAGCGACGGGCCGGGCAAAGGCGCCAGCTTCCTGGTCGAGTTGCCCGTCGCTTCAGACGATGGCGCGACGCAGGCGCAGGCTAGCGACGGATAAGTTCCGACAGCAGGGCGAGCGATTCGAAGCGGTCAGCGCAGATACGCAGCGCCACCAGCATGGGCACAGCAACCAGGAAACCGGCGACGCCCCAGAGCCAGCCCCATAACATCATCCAGACAAACAGCACGACCGGATTGAGTTCGAGGCTGCGTCCGAGGACGAAGCGGCTGCACGATCTGGCCCTCGATCGCGGACAGCGCCACGTAGGCCAGTGGCGGCAGGGCGATCTGCCATGCGGTGTCAAACGTCAGTGCGGCTGTGACCAGGATGCCTGCGAGCGTCACCAGCGAACCGATGTACGGCACGAAATTGAGAACGGCCGCAACAGTGCCGATCAAGACTGGCGATGGCATGCCGAGACCCATCATCGCGAATGCGGTGCACGCGCCCAGGCCGACGTTGATCAGCGTGGTCGACGCGAAATAGCGTCCGATCTCGCTCTGGACCGAACGGGTGATCTCCACCGCCAGGATGCGGTCGCGCAATCCGGGCAGCACCCGGACCAGTTTGCGCAGGAACACATCGCCCGATGCCAGCAGGAAGTAAAGCAGAATGACGCACGAGACGACGGAAGCAATCACCGACTGCGCCGCCTCGAACCACTCCAGCGACCTTCCGGACTGCATGACGACTTCGCGCCGCTTGTCCGGCGGATCCGCGGCCTCGGCCAGCTGGGTCACCTTCTCGGTGGCGCCGCGGATTGCCTGCACCGGCCGGGCCAGGTCGCGCAACTTGCGCTCGAGCTGGCGAACTTCGCCCGGTCCCATCCGGACCAGCTTCGCGGCAGGTTCATAGAGATACGTCCCGAACCACACGGCGCCCGCCAGACCGAGTGACACGATCGCCAGTGAACCGATCGCGTCGGGAATCCGCAGGTGGCGCCCCAGCAGCAATACGAGCGGCCGCAGCAGCAGCGACAGCATGACGGCGACAACGATCGGAATCAGCAGGGCGCGCGCGAAGTACAGCGCCGCACCGGTCACGACGAGCGCGGTCACGAACAATGCTGTGCGTCCGAGCGGGCGCGCACGCGAGATTTTCGGTGTGGCAGCAGCGTCCGGGGCTGTTGTGCGATTCGATGCAATCGTGTCCATGGGGGGGTGGAAAGGCAAGCTTCATGCCACGCCGCGGGCATACCGGTTGCCAGCTGCCATGTCGGGAGGCACGCAATGATCGAGTTTGTATCGGGACTGCTGGTTCGCGTGGAAGAGGTGTCTGGGGACCGCGGCCGTTGCCGCTGGCGAGCGGCTTTAGCACGGGCCGCGACTACCGCGTAGCCCGAGACAGGCACGAGGTTTGCCGAGGCCGGAACGTCGAAAGGCGCTTTCAGCGCCGGACGTCGGTGTCAATCGGACTTCAAACTAACCACGACTACAGGGGGTCTCCATGCTTTACTGGGCAGCCGTGTTCCTCGTGATCGCCCTCGTCGCCGCGCTCTTCGGCTTTGGCGGCATCGCGGCAGGGGCTTCATCGATCGCGCAGTGGATATTCTTCCTCTTCATCATCATTGCCGTCGTCTCGTTCATCGTCGGACTCGTCCGGCGACCGCATTGAACGAGTGACGAAGCGCCCGCCGGAGCGCGACGGGACTCTGTGTCTCGCAAATCCGGCACCTTTTCCCGCACATTGGGCGATGTTCGCGCCTCCGGCGCACCCGTGCCGGGTGGCCGGTGGCATCATCGGCTCCGGTCCGGACGAGTTGCCGCGGGGCCATGCTGAAACCCAGGGTCGAATTGTGGAAGGGGCAGTTGGCGGCGTTCCTGCTGACGCTGCTGGCATTCGTATTCACCATCTACGTACTGGGCCGGATCCCCGAGGGTCGCCATCCCCTGCTCGTTCTACTGCTCGCGTCAGCCCTGAGCGCCGCCTATGGCGGTCTGATTGCCGGCGTCGTGTCGACGACCTTGGGGGTGGTGCTGGTCGCCTATGTCTACGAGCCGGTCGGCACGCTGTACATCACCGATCCGCAGGACCAGATCCGCGTTGCTCTGCTGGCCATTCTCGGTGTCGTAGTCTCGGTGGTGTTCGCCGCCCTGCAGAAGGCACGCCGGGAAGAGTCGAAGGTGGTTGTGCGCCTGCAAGAAGAAGTCGCGGCCCGCGACCGCATCGAAAGTTCACTGACTGAAAGCCGCGACAGATTCGAACTGCTGGCAGCCTCGGTGCCGGAAATCGTCTTCGTCGCCACCACGGACGGACAGTTCGAGTTCCTGAATTCGCGCTGGACCGAATTCACCGGCCTGCCGCGGGATGTCAGCCTGGGCACCGGATGGCGTGCGGCCGTACACCCCGACGATCTGCAGGCTTTTGATACCCAACTGGTGCAGGCCATCCAGCTGATGCGGCCGCTCGAGATTCGGATGCGGCTGCGGTCGCTGCAGGGGGTCTTCCGGACCTCGCTGATACGGGCGTCACCATCGCGTCGCGCCGATGGCAGTTTGCGCTGGTTCGGCAGCGCGACGGACATCGAAGATGTCGCTAGAACCTCGGCAGCCCTGCGAGCCAGCGAGCAAAGGCTCAAGGCCGCCGTCGAAGCCGCAGAACTGGGGTCCTTCGTCTGGGACGCGGAGTCGGACGATGTGCTCTGGTCGGAACGGGCCCGCAGGATCCTTGGCATGGCCGTACCCGGGCCGCGGCGTCTGGCCGAGTTCATCGCGCAACTGGCGCCGTCCGAATCGGACCGACTGCACCGGGCCATGCAGGACGCCATTGCGCAGGGTGACGGGCATCGGTTCCGCACCGAAATCTCGATCGGCCAGGGATCGAAGGAAAGGTCGGTGCTGGTGGCGGGTCTGGTCACCGAGCGGCAGGGCATCGGCTCCAGCGCTCCCGCTTTGCAGTGCGTCGGCGCCGTGCTCGACCAAAGCCGTGAGCGGTCGACCGCGGCACGAGTCGAACGCCTGGAAACGAGCCTGCAACTGGCCGTCGAGTCGACCCGACTCGGCATCTGGGACGTCGATCTCGCCACCGATTCGATCACCCTGTCAGCCCGCGCCCGTGAAATATACGGCTTCAGCGCGGACGCGGCCGTCACGCGACAGGACGTGCGCAGCCGCATCCTTGCCGACGATTGCGAAGCCGTCGAGAACTGCTGGCGCGCCGCACTCGATCCGACGGGACAGGGACGATTTGACGTCGACCATCGCGTACGGCGCGCCGATGGCAGCGTCATCTGGGTGTCGGCACTCGGGCGGGCGCACTTCGTCGGCACCGGTGCCGGACGCGTCGCAACACGGATCGCAGGCACAGTCCTCGACATCTCCGACCGGAAGCAGGCCGAGCAGCGACTGGTGGCACAGGAAGAGCTCTTTCATCTGGCGGCCGAAGCCATGGCGGGACTCATCTACTCGACCGATCTGGAGACCGGCCGTGTCGAGCGCATGCGCGGTCTATACGACATCCTTGGCTGGGAGCGTGACGAGGTACCTGCGACGGTCTCGTGGTGGCACGATCAGATTCATCCGGACGATCTGAAACGTCTCGAAGCGGAGTTCAAGTCGGCCGTCGCCGCGCGCGAGCGGACCTTTGCATCGCGTTACCGGGCCCGACACCGAACCGGGCACTGGCGTCATCTGAACGACCGGGCCGTGGTGATGTATGGCGACGATGGATGGCCAACCCGGCTGGTCGGTTGCGTGCAGGACGTCTCCGAGCAGATCGAGACCACCCGCTCACTGATCGAAGCCGACGAACGAAAGGATCGGTTCCTCGCAGTGCTCGCGCACGAGTTGCGCAATCCGATCGCGCCGCTTCGCAACGCCGTTTCAATCCTGCGCACGGCCGAGTTCAAGCGTCCGGAGCTGCTGCAGAGTGTCGAGATCCTCGACCGGCAACTGCTGCACGCCACGCGTTTGGTCGACGACCTGCTCGACGTCGGCCGCTTCGGTCGTGGGAGTCTCGAGCTGCGCAAGGCGGCCGTGTGTCTCTGCCGCGGTCGTGCAGACCGGCGTCGAAGCCGCTCGTCCCGCCATCGAAGAGCGTGGCCAGCAGCTCAAGGTCGCGCTCACTCCCGACGAAGAGCCGGTTCTGGTCGATCAGGTGCGAATTGCGCAGGTGATAGCCAATCTGGTCGGCAATGCGTCGAAGTTTTCGCCCGCCGGCAGCACCATCGAGGTCACGGCCACCACGCTGGGCAGCCAGGTGCAGATCACGGTCGAGGATCACGGCAGGGGCATACCGCCGACGGCTCTGTCGACGATCTTCGAGATGTTCGCCCAGCTTGATCGCGGCGATGACGAGGCAAGGGAAGGACTCGGCATCGGACTCGCGCTGTCGCGTCATCTGGTGGAATTGCACGGCGGGCAGATCCGTGCCTATAGCGAAGGTCGCGGCACCGGTGCGCGCTTTGTCGTCACGCTACCTGTGGAAAGAGCACCAGCCGGTGCAAGTCCATCTGCGCGGGGCGGCGAGACGCGCGCACTGAAGATCGTCGTTGCCGACGACAACGTCGATTCTGTCGAGTCGCTGGCCGTGCTGCTGACGCTCGAGGGCCACCAGGTCTCGGTAGCGCACGATGGGCTGACCGCGGTGCAACTGACGACCGACGCGCCGCCGGACCTGGTGATCCTTGATCTCGGCATGCCGGGTATCGATGGCTACGAGGCGGCCGCGCGTATACGGGCGTTGCCGGGCGGCGGGGATATCGTCCTTGTCGCCCTCTCGGGCTATGCCCAACCCGGCGACCGTCAGCGCTCACAGCAGGCCGGCTTTGATCTGCACCTCGTCAAGCCGCTCGACCCGGAACGACTGCGCGACCTGCTGGAGGCGGTGGCCACCGGCCGCTCCGGGTTTCGCGACAGTTACGCGATGGTTACCTGAAACTCCTTCACCGGGAAGCCGCAGCTTTCGCCCTCTGCCTTTGAGGCAAGAGCACGGCGGCCTCGAACGGGCACATCCCTTGCCGCCCGAAGTCACTCACTCGAAGGCCTGTATGAAAGTGAAGAAGCGATTGGGCGCATCGAAGGTGCCCGCACCGGCGCTGCCGAACGAACGAGATCAGGTGGCTGCGCCTCCTGCGGCACCGCGTCGGCAAGGCCGCCGGGCGTATGCGGACGCCACGTCCGCGCGTGTCGATACCGACACGCGCGGCTCCCAACTGCTGCGATTGGCTCAGCGCATGAAGGGGCGCCGGCCATGAACTGGCGCCTACCGGACGTCGCATCATGGACCGCGCTGCGAAAGTGGGCGGTCGAGAAGGTGCGGCAAGTCCTGAAGGAATGCCAACAGGAGTGGCGCTCTCGACCGCTGATTCGTCACTTGAGTGCGCTGGCGCTGTGTCTGTTCGTCGTGCTCGTCGGTGTGCTCGAGACGTCGACAAAACGGGCATCACGCGACGACGATGTCGGATTCGGTTCGCAGCGTTGCGAAACGACCGGTGCTGTTGCACCACGAGGTCTTGCAGATGCCGACGCGCGATAGGCCCGCCGCGTAAGAGTGGCCCACGGAACTGAGTCGCACAGAGCCGGCGGAGGGCCGGTCTGAACTCCGCTCGGTAGGCGTGGTTCCCGAGCCTGGCGGCTCGGGAACGAGCGCTGTCAGCGCTTTCGCACTTGCTCGGGGCGATCACGCGGGGCGGTTTCCTGCCGGGTGTCGTCTCCCGGACCGTCACGACCGCGCTTTTCCGCGTCCTCCAGTTCCTTGTCTTCCTGTGGATCCGCGGGTGCTGCTGAACGGGCCAGTTGCTCGGGATCGTTCGACTCAAGGAAGTCCTCGACGCTCTGTCGGTGGCGCCGGGCTGCGTCGTAGTCGCCTTCTCCCTGGACGCCGGACTTCCCGGTATCCGTCTTCTGCGGCATGTTTTTCCGCTTTGCATCCTTCATAGCTGTGCTCCTGTGCGTGATCGGGATGTGCGCGGCCGACGAGCAAACTGCCCGCCGGCCGCGCGTTGGATCGAGACGTCCTTACATCAGGCGACGCGACCAGTCGTCCACCTGCTTTTCCGCTTCGTCGCGGGCAACACCGTAGTTCTCCTGGATCTTGCCGACGAGTTGATCGCGCTGACCCGTCATGCGATCGATGTCGTCGTCGGTGAGCCTGCCCCACTGTTCCTTGACCTTGCCGGTGAACTGTTTCCAGTTGCCTTCGATGCGGTCCCAATTCATTGATGGCTCCTTTGCGTAAAAGGTTGAAAGTGCCGACGCATTGAACGTCTGCAGGCATTGGCGGCAAGCGCTGTACCCGTCGAGGATCAGGCATGCGCATTGCCGTAAGTACGAGTGCGGGTGCCGCCCACCGAGCCGTTGCCCCAAGTTCAATCACTCACCGTAAGGAATCGCCATGGCTGAGACCACCTTTCCAAAGACCACGACTGCCGACCCGGTCGGCAGCGGAACGAACTTCGTTGATCGCCTCGCGCAGGGTGCGCACCAGGCGGTTGATCAGGCGGCCGCCAAGGCCAAGCCAGCCCTGGACAAGCTGCAGGAGTCCGGGGTTGCGGCGCGCGAGGTACTGACCGAGAAAGCTGAAGCGGCAGCATCGATGTCTGACGAGGTCATCGACTCCGTGCGCCATTACGTGCGCGAACGTCCACTGACCGTGGTCGTCGGTGCGATTGCGCTGGGCATCGTGCTTGCCGGCGTCAGCCGTTCGCGATGAATCCCGTGGCGGGACACCCCGCCGGCGGTGCAGCGACGGCCCGGTCAACCGGTGAACTGGCGTCCGCCGCATTCAACGGCGTGCGCGAGGCGCTACGAGCGCGCGTCGCTGTGGTGCAACTGGAAGGGCGGATCGCCGCGCGCAACCTCCTGCTGGCGGCCCTTTTTGGCATGGGTGCGCTGCTCGCCCTGCTGGCCGGCTGGCTGGCGCTTCAAGTCGCCCTGGCGCTCGCGCTCGTTTCGACGGGAGTCGTCTCGACGTCCGGTGCGAGCATTGGGGTGGCGATCATCAACGGCGTCATCGCCTATGCGCTGGTCGATATGTCACGCCGGCGCTGGCGCGATTCGGGCTTTCCGGTCACGCGCCGGATGCTCGATGAGACGCTGGGAAAGGGCGATCATGAAGCGGCCTGAATCGGATTGGCGGGAGCTCGCCAAGGCGGTCGACCGGGTGCGCCGTGTCGACGCTGGCATCGACCAGGCATTTCACGAGCTTCGACAGACGTCGCAGCGCCAACTGATTGCGACGAGCGCTGCGCTGGGTTTGGGAGTCGCTGCAATCGCCACCCTGACGGCAGCGGGGAAGAAGTCGCGCGACGGGCGAAAGCCGGTGAAAGCGTCATCGCGGCCGTCTGTTCTCGGCGGCCTGCTCGCCACGCTGGCGCCGTGGGCGTTCGACGCTGCCGTCCGACGCCTGTCGTCGCGACCCGCAGGCACGGCCGCGGAACGTGTGCGCAATCGATCCGGATCGGATGGTCACGATCAACTGAAACCTGCAAGCGAAGGAGATCCCCAATGATTAGAACCTTCATGAAGCTTCTGCTCCCTGTGGTCGCAGCGGCTTTGCTCGATAACCATTGCCGGCGTCGTGAACTGCGCCGGCAGCGCATGGAAAAGAAGCAGGACCTGCAGGTCTGGGAGGGCGAGGGAGGCAATCCGGCATCGCCCCAGCTTTCGCCGGCACAGGCGCGCTGACACGACGAACAGTTCCGGCGCAGCGCGCGCCGAATGCGATACGGCCGGGAATTCCGCAAGGAATCCCGGCCGTAACGTTTGGAACGCGGTTCAGTTCATCTTGGGTTGGATCTGAATCGAGTCATCGACGGCGCGCACACCCTTGGTCGAGCGGGCCAGTTCGACGGCCCGCTGCTTTTCTGCCGCTGAGGTCGCGAAACCAGACAACTGGACGACGCCCTTCATCGATTCGACGCTGATGCGGGACGCACTGACCGTCTTGTCCTCCGCCAGCTTGGACTTGACGCTTGCGGTCAACGCAGCGTCATCGATGTACTCGCCGGTTGTGGACTGGCCCGACGTCACGGCGCATCCGGACGCGGCCAGCATGATGAGACTGGTAGCGAGGATCACGGCTTGCACTTTCATGGTGGTTCTCCTGTGTGAACGTGAACATTGGTTTGTTCGTCGCACGCGGTGGGAACCGATGGCGACGAACTTCTTGGGCAAACGCCATGCCGTTCGCGCGGTCGGGCTGGGCAATCGCGGTGGAAATTGCTGCAATTCCTGGAAAGTCAGCGGGTGGTGAGCGTTGCCGGGCTGAAATCCTCAGGCAAATCAATGACTAGGTAGCTGGCACGGAATGTGTTCACGGTTACCTGCACCGTCATTGGCACTTTTCGCAGGGGGACCCGTATGACTTCACTGCAGTCCATCGCAGGGGCATATCAGCAGCAGCACGTCACGCCGCGGCTCCAGCAATCCGTCAAGTTGCTGCTGATGTCCACGCTGGAATTTCAGCAGCACATGCAGCAGCAACTTGAATTGAATCCGTTCCTGGAAAGCGACACCGAACAACTCGAGTCGCTCGACGCCGCCGCCGATGAGGGCGAAGTCGACGAATCGGGAAGCGTCGATGATGACCTTCCTGCGCCTTCAGTCCCGGCCGGCAGCGGCCAGGCGGCCGAATGGTCGACCGGCCGAGTAAGTCTGCAGGACCATCTGCACGCGCAACTCATGGGATTGCGCGTCGAGGATCGCCAGCGTCTTTTGATCGATGCCATCGTGAACGACCTCGACGACGACGGGTACCTGCGCGATGGACGCGAAGAACTGTCAGCCGCGCTCGGCATGCCGATCGACGAGAGCGACTGGATGTGCGCGTTGCGCATGGTCCAGTCGCTGGACCCCGCCGGTATTGGTGCGCGCGACCTGCGCGAGTGCCTGCTGCTGCAGCTTGCGCACGAGTCCGACTGCACCAAGGTCCTGCTCGCCCGAGCGCTGATACAGGACCACTTTGACATGTTGGCCGAACGGGATTGGCCCGCGCTTTCAGCCGCAACGGGAGCCAGCCGCGTCGCGTTGCGCGAAGCAGTCGACCTCATCCGCGGACTGAATCCGCGGCCCGCGCGTGACTTCTCCGGCGCCGCGGTTCGCTTCGCGGTGCCAGACGCCTACGCCATCAAACGCAACGGCAAGTGGACAGCTACGCTCAATCCGGCCATTGTCCCGTCGGTGCGGCTCAGCGAGACCTATGTCCATGTCGTGAAGCAGCACCGCGCCGATTGTCCCGAACTGTGCGATCAGCTCCGCGAGGCGCGCTGGACCCTGAAGAACATCGCGCAGCGCTTGCAGACCATTGAACAGGTCGCCAGGGCCATCGTTGCCCGTCAGGGCGCGTTCTTCGATTACGGACCTATCGCGCTGAAGCCGATGCACCTCGCCGACATTGCCCAGGAGGTTGGCGTGCACGAGTCGACGATCTCGCGCGTGACCACGGGCAAGTACCTATCGACGCCGTTCGGAACGCTGGAACTGAAGTACTTCTTCTCGCGCAGTCTGCCGGCCTGCGAGAAAGGGCCGGCGGCGACGGCGATTCGCCGTTTGATCGAGGAGACGCTTCGTGGCGAAGACCGCAGCGCGCCTCTGTCGGACGCCGAGATTGCTCGACGGCTGCAGCGCCAGGGCTTGTCCATCGCGCGTCGGACGGTGACGAAGTACCGCCAGCAGATGGGCATCGACGCCGTGGAGGTCCGTCGACTCGATCACGAGTTCGCGGCAGCGTAGCCGCAAGCAGCGGCCCGGCACTGCTGCCGTCGCCAGCGAAAAAAAGGGCGGCAGCGCCGCCCTGGTCCTATGCCTCATGGCAAGGCTTACATACCGAAGCGCGCTTTCGCGTCGGCCAGACAGACGTCCTTGGCGGATGCACTCAGGGAATCGCACTTCTCGCGTGCGACCCGGTAGTCGGCTTCACGACGCGTGCGGGATACATCGTCGCGAGCGTCGGCTGTCTTGATGTTGGCGTCAGCCGCGGACTTGGATTTGTCGTGCTCGGCCTTCGCCCTCTGCTGGCAGACGTCCTTCTCATTGCCGGACAGCGCATCGCAACGCTCCTTCGCCACTCGATAGTTGGCTTCGGCGCGTTCCCGGTCAGCCTTCGCTCGCGCCTGCGGTGTTCCCTCGTAGCGGGCCTCGGCCTCGGCAAGCGCGATGTCGCGCTGTGACTTTGCTTCCGCCTGGCAGAGATCCTTCGCCTGGCCGGACTTCGCGTTGCAGGCCTGGTCGGCCGCCTTGTACTGCTGCTGAGCCTGCCCGCGCGCGGTGTCATAGGCGACCTTGTCTTTCGCGTGAGCAGTCATCGACAGGGCAAGCGTGCCGGCAATGAAAGCAGAAACGGCAATCGACTTCATTCAGTACCTCCAGTTTCAATGTGAGTATGGAATTGGGCGCGCCGGGCTCATGCGAGTCAGGGTTTGCGCTGAGATGAGGGGGCAACTCGCGTTCCCGAGGGATATCCGCGAGTGGGCATGCGCATTGCCGCGATTCGGTCGTATCCGATTCAACAACGACCAGGAGTTGCAATGGACCCATCTGTTCGAACGCGCAAGAAGGAGCTCCCGCCGGATCACCCCAGGCCTGTACCAGGAAAGCCCCCGGACCCGGGCGATCCGGATCGCGACATAGACACTGGCGACGAAGTCATCGACATCAGGCTGCCAGGCGGCGATGCGCCGACACCTGATGTCGATCCGCCGCGCGAACGCGCCAGCTCAACCGCCAACGCGGCGACGAGCGCGTCAGATCGGCTGCCGCGCAGGCGTCAGCCCTGACCCAACGGCAGTCCAACACCTAAGGAGGACAGATGCTGGATTCCGAACTGACCGACGCCGGCGAACTGCGGGCGCGGATTGCCCGCAAGCTGCGCGGCCTCGAGTTCGTGCACCTCACCACGAGTGACGGGAGGGGCCAGCTGCGAGGTCGACCGCTGGCGCTGCACCGCGCCGGATTCGACGGCGAGCTGTGGCTGATCGTCGACCCGGAGACCGACGTGCTGGCGGAGGTTGAGCACGATCCGCGCGTCAACGTCTCGTGCATGGATGTCGCCGACGGCTTTTACTTGTCGGTGAGCGGCATCGCGCGTCCAGCGGACGGTGAGGAGCCGTTGGCGCAGCCCGCCACGCCGGTCGGCGGCGAGATCACCGAAGACCCCCAGGGTCGCGATCGATTGCTGAAGGTGGAAATAAACCGTGCGCAGGTGTGGTCCACGCCGCGCCGGCGCGCACCGGAAGTCTTCTCATTCGCGCGATCAGCGCTGACGGGTGGTCCGCAGCGCCCAGGTCAGGCGGTCGACGTCCGTTTGTAGTTCGAACCGGCGACTTGCCGGCTTTCATGTACCTCTATCGCTGGAGAGTCACATCATGAACATCATCATATGGTTGGCCATCGGCGGGCTCGTTGGCTGGATCGCAAGTCTCGTCATGCGGACCGACGCGCAGCAGGGCGTCTTTCTGAACGTGATCGTCGGCATCGTCGGCGCCGTCATCGCCGGCTGGTTCATCAGTCCCCTGGTCGGCGTGCCCACGATCAATCAGGACGCGCTGAGCATCGGCGCGATTGTCGTATCGCTGATCGGTGCTGTCATCCTGCTCGCCGTCGTCAATCTGCTTCGGCGCGGTGTGGCGCGGTAACGCCGTGCCAGTCGCGTCACAACCAAGGAGGAAGTCAGATGAAACGCGCTATTGGAATGATCTTGACCTGCGGAATGTTGCTGGGCGGTTGCTCTTCCTGGTCCGGCGCCCAGAAGGGCACTGCCATCGGAGCCGGCACGGGAGCGCTGATAGGTAATGCCGTCGGCGGTGGCGTACTTGGCACGGTCGGCGGTGCCGCCGTGGGCGGCGTCGTCGGCCACGAAATCGGCAAGGACCAGGATCGTAAGAAGGAATCGAAGTGAATTGCGCTACAGAAAGCCGGCGGTGGCGCGTGAGCGGCGCCGCCGGCCGCATCTGATCGCACCCCAGGCCGGGTGGGTACTGCCCGGTTCGTTCCCCCGGGTGAGGTGAACCTTGATGACAGGCGGTTCACCGCTGCGCGGTCCGTTGACGATGCGGTCGCTGCTCGACACGGCGGGTCGGTCGCCGGGCCGAGCCGGGTCTGCAGCAGGTTGCGCCGGTGCGGACCAGGTCAGCAGTCATCCTGCAACCGGCTTGTCATCTCGGGTGAGCGGAACCGCCCGACTGATCGGCAAGAGCTGCCTCATCGCGGCTCCCAGCGCTTGGCGACTCTTTGCCAGTTTTGCCCAGGGATCTTCAGCGCGCAGCGACAGGTGATCGCGGGCTGACTTGATGGTCCAGTGGGCACCGCCACGAAGCGAGGAAAGCTCTTCCCAGCTCACGGGCATCGAAACCCCGAGTCCCGGGCGCGCACGCGCCGAATACGCTGCAACCGTGGTCGCGCCCTCGCCGTTGCGCAAGTAGTCAACAAAGATGCGGCCGACCCGATTCGCAGGCCCACTCTTGGCGACGAAGCGATCCGGAATCAGGCGCGAGATATGTTCCACGACGGATTTTGAAAAGCGATTGACGTCTGCCGCCGGGTGGCGCGGAGCGATCGGTACGATCACATGCAGTCCCTTGCCGCCGCTTGTCTTCAGCCATGCCTCCAGGCCCAGTTCTCGCAGCAGCGCCCTGAGCAGCACAGCGCCTTCCTGGACCCTGGACCAGGGCACACCGTCGCCAGGATCGAGATCGAAGACAAGGCGGTCAGGTCGACCGATGTTGCGGGAGGTCGAGTTCCAGGGATGCAGTTCGATCACGTTCATCTGGGCTGCGCCCGTGAGCGCTCCGACCGTCGCAATCTCGAGCAAAGCTTCGTGCTTTGGCCAAAGCGATGGGTCGAGGATCTTCACTTGGGGAATCGACAACTTCTCGACATGCTTCTGAAAGAACAGCGTCCCCTCGATGCCCGTGGGCGCGCGGACAAGCGCACAGGGACGGCCACGCAGATGCGGCAGGATCCATTCGGCAACGCCCTCGTAGTAGCGCACCAGATCCATCTTGGTGAGGCCGCTGCTCGAATCGATGACCCGGTCGGGGTGAGTGATCTTCAAACGTCGGCCGTCCGAAGCGGCGCGTTGGGTTCCTGAACTCGCCACGACCTTTACCTCCCGCTCTCGTGTGACTTCCGCCGCCACCTTGTCGGTACGCAGCGCCACGAACGACGCGTGCCGAATCCGACCTGCCGGCGTCCACCCGGAGAAGCGGATCTCTGCCACCAGCTTCGGCCTGACCCAGCGCGCTTTTCCGTCGGAGCCGGCCGACCACCGCCCACGCTGCACTTTGGAGCGGACGGACGGGGGCGGCGACGTGATCTCCAGCGCGAGCAGTTGCTTCTTTAGTTCGCGCGCGGAAGCCAAGTTCCATCCGGTTCCGACGTTGCCAACGGAAATGAGATGACCCTGTTCGTCATGCATCCCGAGCAACAGCGCACCCACCTCGGCCGCACCGCGTTCGCCACCTCGATCCTTGAATCCCGTGATCACAAACGCCTGACGCTGCTGGCATTTGATCTTCAGCCAGCTATCACTGCGCCGCGAAACGTATGGCGCATCGATCCGCTTCGCGATCAATCCTTCCAGTTTCATCTCGCACGCGGCTTCGAGAACGCGGTCAGGGTCCGCCGCAAGGTCCTCGCTGAACCGAAGTGGCTCGGCGGCGCGCCGCCGCATCAACTGCTCGAGCAGTCGGCGCCGTTCGAGCAACGGCACGTGGCGCAAGTCGTGTCCAGAGAGGTACGGGATGTCGAAGACAAAGTACGTCGCCGCCTCCGTGCGGCCACACTCGCACGCATTCTGCAAGGCGTTGAAGTCCGGCGCGCCATCGCGGCCGATCACGACAACTTCGCCGTCGAGCCAGCCCGAATCGAGCTTCATTGCCTCGATTCCCCTCTGGATCGCTGGAAATCTGGATGTCCAGTCGTGACCGCCGCGCGTTATCAATCGTGCGCGACCACGTTCGATACGTGCGAGCAACCGGTAGCCGTCGAACTTGATCTCGAATCGCCATTCGCCAACGTCGGGAACATCCGATGCGAGGGTCGCCAGCTGTGGGGTAAGGGTTGCCGGCAGCGGAGCCTTGATCGCGCCTGGCGGCCATGTGCCCGATGCCCGGTGCCCGCGGCGACCCGCCGGATCCGGTGCGACGTCAGCGTCGAACCGGCCCGTGCGCCTCGGCCTCCTGGCGACGCTGTCGGGTTGTTCAACGACGACGTCGAAGTCCTCACGCCGCCGCGCCAATGCGTCGCGCTTCTTGAATAGCAACCAGGCTTCGCGGCGCTCGGCAGGTTTGTCCATGCGTACCAGTTCCCACGCACCGGACAGCTTGTGACCTTCGAGCGTGAAGGCCAGCTTTCCGGCAGCGAGGCCTTTGCGGGGATCGCCGATGGGCTGCCACGTACCGCTGTCCCAGACAATCACACGGCCTGCGCCGTACTGGCCGTCGGGGATTGTTCCCTCGAACGTGCCGTACGCCAAGGGATGGTCCTCGGTGCGCACGGCCATACGTTTGTCACGCGGGTCGAAGCTGGGTCCTTTGGGCACAGCCCATGACACCAGGACGCCGTCGAGTTCGAGCCGAAAGTCGTAGTGCAGGCGAGTCGCGTCGTGCTTCTGGACGACGAACGCGAGCTGCTTGCCTCTACGCGCGCGCTTTCCGCGCGGTTCCGTGGTCTGGGTGAAATCGCGCTTCGACCGATAGGTCCGCAATGAATCTTCGACTTTCGCCGTTCTTGCCATTGCAGCACGAATCAGGCGGCCCGCCTCGCCGTGCGCGGTCTCGACTTCGTCAGCCCGCCGCGCTTGGCGCCGGCGCCGGACGTCGAACGCTTCGCGCCCTTGTCCCGACCGCGATGGGTCCCAGCAGCGGCGGCGCGGACGGCGTTGCCATTGGAAGCCGATTGCCGGCCGCGCAGGCTCCGCTTCAGGAGCTCAGTCAGGTCAATGACATTGCTGCGTGACGATGCCGGTGGGTCGGGCTCGAGCGATGACACCTGCGCGGTCTGGCCGGCCTTGACGCGCTGCGCTGCGAGCGCATGGATTGCATTCGTGAATTGATCGACATAGTCCTCCGGCTTCCATGGCTGTGTCATGTCGGAGACCAGTTGCCGCGCCATCTTCAGCTCCGCTTCCTTGATTCCCGCCGCTGACTTGCCCGCAGGTGGAACCTTGATGCCTTCAGACGACCGCAATTCAGTTGACCAGCGAATCGTATTGAGGATGAGCGAAGGTCCGTTCGGAACCAGTGCCGCGAGCCGTTCCTTCGAGTGCATGACCACTCGCGCGATGCCGATCACTCCCAGTTCGCTCATTGCTTCTCGCAGCAGCGCGTAGACCTTTTCACCCTTGCCGATGGGAGACAGGAAGTACGGCCTCTCCAGGTAGTAGAAAGGAATTTCCCGAGCTTCCACAAAGGTTTCGATTTCGATGGTCTGCGTGGCCTTGGGATACGCGGCCTTGATCTCGTCGTCAGACAGGACCACGTAGTCGTCCCCATCCTGCTTTACGCCACGAACCACATCTTCCGCTGCGACTTCCTTGCCTGTGCGCTTGTTTATGCGCTTGTATCCCACCGGATCCATTGAACGCCGGTCCAGCCAATCGAAGTCGATGCCAGAGTCCTGGGCCGCTGGGTAGAGCGCGACCGGTACATGGACCAGGCCGAAGTTGATGGCACCTTTCCAGATGGCGCGAGGCATGGCATCCCTCAAACGAAAAGCTGGCGATGTATCCGGAGGCAACGGTTGTGCCTGCATGCCACCCGTATGGCTTCTGGAGGAGACCCGTTGCCAACCCGGTGGCCGCCCTGCTGAACCACCGGGCAATCCGACGCACCGCTTGCCTAGCGGCGAGGTCAAGGCGGCAACCACGGCTACGCGAGTCGCCGGGATCTCAGACTGCCGGGCGACCCGCTGCTACAACGGTAAGAAGGAAAGTGTGCAGTCCGACGGCGTGTGCGATATCACTCGCATAGGCGGCAGCGGCCGGCAGTGAACTGAGCACCGCACCACCAATCAGCGTGCCTCGATAGGCGACTACCCAACACCCTCGTCCGAGTCGCGCCAACATGAACTCGGGTTTGCGTGCGCTGGATTCATCCATGTTTGCCTGCTTCTTTGCGCTTGCAGTCATGATCAGTCTCCATCAAAGGGTTGGGGGTAGCTCAGGACGCGCCGCGAGCGATCGTGACGTCGCAATGTCTGTGCCAGCAGGCGTAGCACCTTCGCGCTAACGCGACCTTGGCCTTCGACGGCGGCCTGCTGGTTGCGTTGGCCCGGTACGTCAACCCGCGAGGCCTATGTCCTATGTCTATGGGACATGGGCACGCCGATTGCCGACGGGGTGCCAGGGGCCTCAATCGAGCTGCCCCCAACAGGAGAATTCCGATGAAGACCCCATTCAAGGTTGCGGCAATCCTCTTTTCGGTTATCGCGTTCAGCGCTTGCAACACCGTGGAGGGGGTTGGCAAAGACGTAGAGCGCGGCGGTGAGAAGCTGCAGGACACGGCGCGCGACGTTCAAAAGAAGGACTAGCGCGGACCCGCTTCGCTCGAGGCGATGGATCGTCTTGGTGGTCTGGTCGGGTCGATCAGGTCTCGCGGGCGCCGCACGCAAGCCAGAAGCGGCTGCCGATGGCGTTCAGACGCGCGAGCTCCATGCTGCGTTGGCACTTCGATGTGACGCCTGATTCGCGCGACCGCGCGTGTGCGGTTGATGAGCGCAGCGTGGACTCCGCATGCACAGGCTCAGCCGGTCGTCGTGCCGTTACTGCGCTTGGACTACCCGGCAGTCCGGGCAACTGCCGTCCCACACGCGAAGCGCAGTGGCTTTCGCCCCTGCCGCGTAGCTTCAGTTGGAGACTTTCAATGTCAGATCTCGAACCCGGTCGGTCCGATCAATTCTGCAAGTCGCAGGACGACGCGCCGTCGCGTGAACGTATTGACCCGAACCGACCGGATGAAAACGGTCCGCCTCCCCCTCTCACCGGCCGCGCGAGTGCCGTTCCGTCCCGACTTTCACCGAAGGCGGTGACGCTGGGACGAACCGGGTGGACAGGACGAACGAGCGAGCCGGGACCCATGCGAGATACGCTCGCCGTCCGAAGGAGGTTGGTTGCTGCACAGGCACAGCCGCTCGGCAGGCGTCGTTGATACGGGCACGTCCAGGGATCGTTCACTGCACTGCGCGACTGACCTCTTGATCCCGCCGAATGCGATTGCTGTTCAAGCCCACCACCAGAGCGCTATTCCGCTGAAAGCACACCAGAGAATTGCTCCGATCACGCCTGCAACGGCCACGCCTCGAGCGACATCCAGGTCACTGCCTTCCGTCGTGTCAGCGGAATGACGTTGCTCGGTTCGCACCTTCCTGTCTGAGTCCGGCCGCAACGTCGCGACTGTTGCGCCTCTGCGCGGCGACCGAGGCTCCCGGCCCATGGAGGCCAATGCGGTATTCGCGAGACGGGAGACGCTTCCCATCCGTCTCGACGCTTCTGCGGACACGGGTCCAGTCGGGCGCGGCCGCCGGATGCGAATCACGCTGTGATGTGCAACGTCCGGGCACGATCGAATCGGCATGGCATCCCTGAACGGTCCGTCATGTCCGGTGCCGGGCAACTGGCATGCCTGGACAGCCGTTACCTCATTGCTGCGTCGTTGGGCATGTTGCTTGCCCGGTCAAGGTGCGGCGCCGACGTTCAGGGCGGCGGCACGGGCCACGCTGGTTACTCGAACGTCACATCGGCCCAATTGAGCAGAGTGAGAGGAGGCACACGGATGATCGCCTTCAGGCACCAAGACTCCCCGGGATCTACCACGCATGCCGACGAAAAACCGTCGCTCGAGCACGTAGATCGGCCCGAAATCGACAAGTCGGAACGGACGCCGCATCCGACTGCGCGGCTGAGACGCACACCCCGAGCGACGCGCGGACAACGTCGGGCATTGGACTGGCCACGACAAAGATGATCTCCGAAGCCAGCGCCCTGGGTACTCAGCGCGCGATAACCGCGAGGCGATCGTTCGTCGACTGGATCAGGTCAGCATTCAACTTCGACATCGACACGGTTGCCACCGATCGTCCAGTCCGGTACTCCCATCATTCGCGGATTCTGCGTCAGGCGGTCGAGCTGGTGGACGGAAACCAGGCGAGCGTCCTTGTCGACGGTCCGGCTACCCATGAAGCCATGTTCGATGCGATTGCCGCGGCACGTGATCACATCAACATCGAGAGCTATATCGTGGAGAGCGAAGGGCCAGGACGGCAACTGGCCGAGATCCTGATTCGCAAGTGCGCCGAAGGTGTGCGGGTCAACATGATCTATGACAGTTACGGTTCATGGACCACTCGAGCACGTTACTTCGCTGCGCTCCGAAAGGCCGGTGTCCAGCTACTCGAATTCAATCCGCTCAATCCGTTTCGACATCCGATCGCATGGTCGATGCATCTGCGAGATCATCGCAAACTGCTGATCGTTGACGGGCGGATCGCTTTCATCGGGGGCGTCAACATCAGCAGCGTGTACTCGACGCGCACGAGCGCGGAACGGGCCGTAGACCGCCCGATGGCGCGCTGGCGTGACAGCCATCTTCGGGTCGAAGGACCGGTCGTCGCCTGCCTGCAGCGACTCTTCCTCCAGCATTGGAAAGACAGCGGGGGAGGGGAACCGCAGCCTGCGGCCTATTCCCCCGTACTCACTTCCAAAGGCGGTCAGCGCGTCGCGGTGGCAGCGTGCGCTGCCGGGCGTCGACGCAACCCCTACTATCGAGCATTACTCGGTGCAATCGAAGGCGCACGCTACAGCGTTCATGTGACGGCCTCCTACTTCGTACCGACGCGCGGACTGACGAGAGCATTGACCAAAGCCGCGCGCCGCGGAGTGGATGTTCGCCTTGCCCTGCCCGGCGTCAGCGACTCCTGGACTTCGTTGGCGGCGGGCCGGTCTGTCTACGATCGTTTGCTTCGCGCCGGCGTGCGGATTTACGAGCGCCACAACGCGATGCTGCATGCCAAATCGGTTGTCATCGATGGCGTCTGGTTGACGGTCGGATCCAGCAACATGGACTGGCGCAGCCTCCTGCACAACGCCGAGGCGAACGTGGTCGTGTTGGATGAGACGCTGGCAGCCGAGTTTGAAGAGTTGTTTGCGCGGGATATCGCGGAGAGTCGGGAGATCAGCCTCGCGCAGTGGTTGGCACGTAGCTGGAAGTCGCGCGCCTTCGAGTGGGTGGCGCGGCGACTTCAGTTCTATCTCTGACCTCAACCTCGGTTCGAGGACACGGCAGGCACGCCCGCCCGCTTTCGTAGGCATGGCGCTTGCCGAAATGACGCCATGCGTCTCGCCTTCGTTACCGAAACCTACCCGCCGGAACTGAATGGAGCGGCCATGTCGGTCGGCCGCATGGTGGAGGGGCTTCGGGCACGTGGCCACGAGATAGAACTGATCCGACCGCGCCAGTCGTCCGAGCAAGCGTGCGCGAACCTCGACGAGTACCGTACACCGGGGTTGCCCATACCGATGTACCGTGAACTGCGCATCGGCCTGCCGATGGTTCGCACGCTCGCAACACGATGGCTCGGGCGACCTCCGGACATGGTCCACGTCGCCACGGAAGGTCCGCTCGGGTGGGCGGCCGTGCGGGCGGCACGGATTGCTGGACTGCCCGTGACGTCCGACTTTCGCACCGACTTCGAACGCTATTGCAGTCACTACGGATGGGGCTGGTTCAGTCAGGTCGTTGCGGGCTACCTGCGTCATTTCCACAAGCGAACCGACTGCACCTTTGTTCCGACCCGACAGCTGCAGGCTCGATTGCAGAGCCAGGGCTACCAGCGACTCGAAGTGGTCGGTCGAGGTGTCGATACGCAGCTTTACACGCCGGCTCGCCGCGACCCGGAATTGCGCAGGCGCTGGGGAGTAGTTGCGGAGGACCCGGTTGTGCTCCATGTCGGCCGCCTGGCTCCGGAAAAGAACCTGCCTCTCGCGCTACGTGCCTACGCGGCAATGAAGGCGCGCAACTCGCGCGCGCGCCTGGTCGTTGTTGGCGATGGCCCGCAACTAAGGCGATTGCGCCGGGAAGTTCCGGACGCCGTGTTTGCCGGTTCTCATTCGGGCGAGCGACTGGCGGCACATTACGCGTCGGCCGATATCTTCTTGTTTCCAAGTTTGACCGAAACCTTCGGCAATGTGACGTTGGAGGCGCTTGCAAGCGGACTGGCTGTCGTGGCATTCCGTGCCGGCGCCGCCGAAGTTCACATACGCGACTGCGCAAATGGCGTGCTGGCTATGCCCGGCGACGAACAGGATTTCATTGCTTGCGCCTGCGCGGTGATGAAACAGTTGTCTCGACTGGCTCCATTGCGCGCGGCCGCACGTCAGACGGCGCAGGGCGCGTCCTGGAGCGCGATCGTCGAACAGTTCGAATCGCGACTCATGGAGATTTCTCGTGCGGGCCAAGTCAGCCTCGGTGAACCGGTCCCTGCCTAACCTTCGCCTGGCGTCATGGGCGGAGCGCGATCTGCGCCTGGCACGGCGCATGTACCGGGGGGCTCAGGACAAGTTGTTCGTGCGAATTCTGATCGTGGCGAGCTGGTTGGGCGACGGCATCTTCTGGTACGCGCTCATCGCGGCCATGGTGCTGGCCGGTGGGACCGACGGCCGAGACGCTGCCGCCCACATGGCGCTCGCCGGACTTGTCAATCTCGCGATCTATAGGTGGTTGAAGAGTTCAGTTTCGCGCAAACGACCCTGCGACTGCTACGCCGATCTCCGTGCAGTCGCTCGTCCACTGGATACGTTCAGCTTTCCGTCGGGCCATGTTCTGCACGCAACGACGTTCACGATCATCCTGTTCAGCCATTACCCGAGCGCCGGCCTGGCGCTGCTACCGGTCATCGTACTGATTGCACTGTCGCGGGTTGCGCTCGGGTTGCACTACCCCAGTGACGTGGTTGCCGGTGCCTTGATCGGGGGTACGGTCGCGGCGCTGATGCTGGCGCTGTACTGATCGTTCGACGTTGAGTCGCAGACTGCTTGTCGAGACAGCCAAGCGTGCAGCGGCCGCGGTAACGGCCCTGGGCGGACCGCTGCTCCAGTTCGAGGAATTCCAATGGAACGTCAGTCAGACAACGGTCCTCGTGCACTCGGGCGGAATCGACACCCCGACCGCGGATCGGATTGTGGGATTGCGCTGCGTTCTCGTCTTGTCAACGAAGCCAGCCTTGGTCAGTGCGGTCCGGGATTCCAGCAACTGCGCCAGTCGACGCTGAATCGACCGGCGGACGGCCGGATAGTCGGCATCGGCGGGGTGCAGGGCGACGCGCACCAGTTCATCGCGCTCGGCGAGCGAAGCCAGCATGAAAGTCCAGGCTCTCGAGGCGATACGGCGTGCTCCGGAGCGACAGCTCCACGTCAGGCAGGGTGCTCTTATCGTTTGTCCGGAGCGAAGCAAGTGCAGGTGCCCTAAGGTCGTCAGGTAATCGAACGCGTCAAGCCGACGCACCGCTTCCCAGGCGCCGGCGCCCATCAACCAGGCGGGCGGTACGAATCCCCTCAGTGGCCAGCCGTTTGCAGCGAACCACTGTTGCCCGGCCTGCAGGCGTCGCATGGCGGCTGTTACCGAGAGCGCGCTGAACTCGCCCTCGCCCGCCGTATAGATCCGGCGCCAGAACCAGTCTCTTACGCCAGACGGCACATGCGGATCGGCGTGGTAGTAGCCGTGCAGCGCGAGTTCGTGGCCGCGTTCGAGGCAGGCGCTCATGCGGGCTTCGAAACTCGGTGAGTCCGCAGAGCGACGACCGTGCAGGGCAGGTACGAGGAGCAACGTGATCGGGATGTCCGCCACTTCCCGTACCGCGCGCATAACCCTAACGCAGCCCGACCATTGCGCTGGCGCCACGTCGTGCAGGCCCACGCACAGATAGCGCTCAGGCATATACGGCAGGCAGTGACCATCTGACGGACCGTCGACCTGCCAGATCGTCATAGCAATCCAGCAAGCGGGAATACACGGCGTCCTGTGCATACGGCAGGGCACAGGCGCGCGCGGCGGCGCGTTGCTTCACACGCTCGCCGTCACGGAGCGCGGCAATCGCTTCACAGAACGACGTGACGCCGGCGGAATCGACCGCAATGCCTGCATCGCCGCACAGAAGCTCGGAAACGGCGCCGCGGCCGCGGGCAACCACCGGCGTGCCACAGGCGAGCGCCTCGAGGGGCGCGAGACCGAAGGTCTCGTTGACTCCGGCGTGGACGAAGGCGTCGGCACTGGCCAGTGCGGTCGCTACCTCGCGAGGCTGAGTGGTCGCAGCGAGGCAATGCACGCGCGAACCTGTCGGTTGAACCGGCCCCCGCCCCAGCAGCAGCAGCCGGAACGGGGGTCCGAGCCGATCGACGACTTGGGTCAGAACGTCGAGACGCTTCTCACTCGAGAAGCGACCGGCATAGATCAGCAGAAAGTCACCGAGCTCAAAGTGCCTGTCCTGACGCCATCTTGCATCGCGCCGGCTCGGGTTGAATGTGCTGAGGTCAACCCCGAGAGGCTGCTGCCGGACATTGTCGAGCCCCAGGTCGCGCAAACGATGCGCCATCCAGCGGCTGGCGGCAAACACCACGTCGAAGTGCCGATAGACATGAAGCAGGTAACGCCGCGCGATCAGGCGAGCGGCTCGACCGCCTGCGTCGGCCGCGAGCTGTTCCACGTCCGAGTGGCAGAAAGCGGCGAGTCGCGCGCCGGTTTGGTCGGACGCGTCGATCGCAGACCACGCGAGGCGGTACGGGTCACCCGCCTCGATCAGATCCGGAGCCAGCGCCACCAGTTGCCGCGCTGCGGCGCGTCGACGCCACGGCAGGCGATAGCCACCGCTGAACGGCAGGCGCGGCGAACGTACACGATCAGGGCGCGATTCGGGTCCCGGAACGAAGATCGTCTGGTTCCAGTCGGATCGGCGTCGCAGCCATTCCCCCTTGCTTTGCAGATAACGCGCCACGCCGCCCGGGCCATTGCTCCAGAACATGGTGACATCGACCAGCCTTCTCGCGGCGTAGCCCTGCGGGCATGGCGATGGCGGCGCCTCGTTCGGCGGACGAGTCATGCGATTCCAGCTGAACCTTGTCGCCTGCAGGAAGCTCGGCACACGAGAGACCGCGCTCTCGCTGAGCCGGACGCTTCGCTATCCCTAGAACGAAAGCTTGCGTTCGTTGCCGGCGGCCAGGTTGTCCGACGGACGCCCGGTCAGTGCCGCCACCGCCAATTGCGCGAACTGGACGACTTTCGGTGTGCGGTCATGCCAGTACTCAGCCTGTTCGAGGGTGACTTCGATCAGCGCCAGATTCGGATCATCGGGACCGCCGGGAAACCACGCCTTGGCATAGGCGTTCCACAGCTCGCGGGCCTTGACTTCGTTCTTGTAGGCCCGCGCTCGACCGCTCACCGTCACGTAAAGATCCTTGTCGGTGGATGCATAGGACAGCTGCACCCGGTCATCGCAGGCGATGTCCACGACTTTCGAGGAATTGGCGCCGGCGAAGAACCAAAGTGTCTTGCCTCCTTCCTTGTCTTGCGTGGCCATCGGCCGGCTGCGGAGGCGACCGTTGGAGTCGATGGTCGTCAGCATTGCGGTACGCACGGAACGGATTTTTTCCCACAGCTCTGCCATGGGCTCCAGCTGAACATCTCGTTCGCTATCCAGCACACGATCAACCATGATTGACTCCGCGGTTTAGTCGGAAGTGGTAATGGGACGAGGCAAGCGCTGTTCCCAACGGGGAGACGGGCCGGGCGCGATGATACGGCTCCATGACCGCCGCGCGACCGCAAGCAGGCGCTAGCACGCTAGTCCCTGGGCAGCGCGCTATTCACTGATTACGGAATTCCGGGCTTCGAACTGGCTGCTGTGGGCGCGTCTCCCCCATCACGACGGATCACACTGAGTTCGCCACTGCTCTCCAGGTGCACGGCCTTTACCTGTTTCAGGTCCTCGACGCCGTGCTCGCGCAACTTGCTCATCAGTTCATCCATTGAAATGAACTCGCGCCGCAGATTGCGATGCAGTGCCCGGCCAAGGTGAACGAGAAGGATCGGTGGCGGATCGAGCAGCGCGGCCACCTTGTCCGAACGAAAGGCGGCCCAGTCAAGAACGAGGTTCCAGCCGATGATGGTCGAGACCAGAATGATGCCGTCTGTGATCGAGGTGTAGCCGCCTGCCATGGCGTTCTGTGCGGCATCGGCAATCAGCACCAGAAGTAATACATCGGCAATCCCGATCGCGCCGACGCCGCGCCGAACGATGAAGCGAAAGACGAAGAACAGGAACCAGTAGATCGAGCTGCCGCGGACGAGCAACTCGACAGGGTTCGCGGACAATCCGAAAAGACCGTGCCAATCCATCGCTTAGCCGAGTCGAGTTCGGCCGTGGTTTCCGGCGCGCGCCGCCGTACAGGCCATGCAAGGCCCCTACGCGCGGCGCGTCCGAAGCGGCAGTTCGCTGTCGAAGCCGATCGGTCTTTACGTCAGCGCACCGTGCGGCGCCGAAAGACATTCACGATGGCAAGCAGGATCACCGCTCCGATCAGCGAAACGAACAGCGATCCGAGACTGAAGACATCCTGATTGATCGTTGGAATTCCTACCAGTGGCGAAATGAGCCAGCCGGCCAGCGCGGCGCCGATGATTCCGACCACGACGTTCAGAAACACTCCCTGCTGAGCGTCGGTCCGCATGATGAGGCTGGCCAACCAGCCCACCACACCACCTACGATGAGCCAAACGACGAAGTTGATCATGAAGGTCCTTCCGTTGTGAACGTGAGAACGATGCCCGCGTCGACGCCGCGTCGGCGTCGAGTGACGGCCCTGAAGCCGGGGCAATCGGCGTGCCTGCAAGACGAGGTATCGGGCACGCAGATTGCTGCCCAAGGTATATGGCGCTGGCCAACGATCTACGGCGACTGAGCTGAGGACCGTGGCCCGTCATGCCTCGTAACCGACACAGGGAGCCAAGATGAAACTACGTTCATTCTTTGTACTGCACACTGTTGCCGCGGCCTGCGCCGTGTCATTGACGGCGGCATGCTCGCCTTCCGATCGCCAGGAGGTCCGCAACGACGCCTCGCGCGCAACTCAGACAGCAAGGAACGAGGTGAATAGCGCTGCCGACAAGACTGGGACGGCGATCGACAATGCCTCGCTCACCACAAAGGTCAAGGCAGTTCTTCTGGCCGATGAAATGGTCAAGGGCACGCAGATCAACGTCGACAGTGAGAACGGCTTCGTAACATTGTCTGGGACGGTCGACACGGCGTCACACAAGCAACGGGCCGAACAGTTGGCGATGAACGTGGAGGGCGTTCGTTCGGTGCGGAACAACCTGGCAACGAAATAGTCCGGATCGCGACGTCGTCCGAAATCCGCGCGTGCAGCGGTTCGCCTGTGCGGGACCGGGCCTCGGCTCGTCCCCGCGGATCGAGACGGTGCCTGGAGGCGATTGCTCGAACCAGGCACCCGTACCCTCAGCAGTTAAAAAAATCCCTTCGGACGCGCTGCAGCTCCCAGGATCGAGGCACATGGATGCGGGTGTGCCTGTGCCTCGTAACCGACTCTTGCACAAGCTGCAAAGCCGGAATCCCAGCACGGGGACTCCATGATGGCGTAACAACTGCACGCACGCGCGTTCGTACTGCGGTGCTGGCAGTGGAACGCAAACGGTTGATCTCACACTCGGGGTGGGTCGGTTTCGCGTTCAAAATGGCGATGTCGGGTCAGCGCCTCGACCACGCCATCCAGCACGCTCTGATCGGCGCACGATTCGGCGATGTGCAGGCCCGGGTCGGGTTGGCCGGACGGTAAGTCCGGCGAAATGCCGGCACGGTCGAGCAGCCCTTTCGCATCGCTTGCCAGCAGCATGGTCTTGCAATGCCGGTACTGATCCTTCAAGAACTCGATCGCCTGACCGGTGCTGTTCAAGCCCGCGGACGCGCCGTCCACAACGATTACGCCGTCCCACAGCACGGCCGGAGCGGTTTCAAACGTCACCTCGACGGCGATACGGGCACCTTTGCGGCGTCCGAGCGTGCCGAGTTTCACCCCGACAAAGCGCGGAACGGCGCCTTGGTCGAGCAGGAATCTATGGATCGTCGACGCCGCATCGGCATCGACGCCTTCTGCGACGAGCAAGGCGATCTTCCTCGTCGCGATGCCGGTTGCGCCCGGGCGTGCAAGCAGTGAAAGCGTGGCCGAACCGGCCACCTCGGCTTTCGGCGTGCGCGCAAGAACCTTGGGAAGTGGCGGCGGAAGTTCGATCCCGAGGCCGTCGGCGACACCCTGCGCGAGTTCCTCGGCGACATTGCGCAGCTGCGCAACGACGCGTGCGCGTATCGCCTCGACCTGCACTTTGGTCAACTCAAAGCGGTAGGCGCCGATGATGTGCCGTTTCTCGACGTCGGTCTGACTGTTCCAGAACAGCGTGGCCTGGTTGTAGTGCTCGGCGAACTTTTCCGGCTTGCCGCGTACTTTGTGCTCTTCGACGGGCTGCGGGAACGACATGAATCCCTGCGCGCCGGCCTGAAACGGACAGCCGCCGCCGAGCGAGTTGGGTTCGTATGCGACGCGGCCGCGGGCGATCGCCTGCCGGTGCATGCCGTCGCGTTGGTTGTTGTGAACCTGTGCCACCGGCGCGTTGATCGGGATCTCATGGAAGTTAGGACCGCCGAGCCGTGAGATCTGCGTGTCCACGTATGAGTGAATGCGGCCGGCAAGCAGTGGATCGTTCGAGAAATCGAGTCCGGGCACGATGTGCGCCGTGCAGAATGCCACCTGCTCGGTTTCGGCAAAGAAGTTGTCCGGATTACGGTTGAGCACGAGACGTCCGACCGGGTGCAGCGGTACCAGTTCTTCCGGAACGATCTTGGTCGCGTCCAGGACATCGAAACTGTAGCGTTCGGCCTCCTCCTCGGTGAACACCTGGATCGACAGTTCGTATTCGGGATAGGCGCCCGCTTCGATCGCTTCCCACAGATCGCGGCGATGAAAGTCCGGATCGGCGCCTGAAATCTTGACAGCCTCGTCCCATACGAGCGAATGGGTTCCGGCCGCCGGCGACCAGTGGAATTTCACGAAGCGCGACTCGCCCGCAGCGTTGATGAAGCGGAACGTGTGCACGCCGAACCCCTGCATCATCCGGTAGCTGCGCGGAATCGCCCGGTCCGACATCACCCACATCAGCATGTGCGTCGACTCGGGCATCAGCGAAACGAAGTCCCAGAACGTGTCGTGAGCGGACGCCGCCTGCGGCATCGCGTGATGCGGCTCGGGCTTGACCGCGTGGACCAGATCCGGGAACTTCATCGCGTCCTGGATGAAAAAAACCGGGATGTTGTTTCCGACCAGATCCCAGTTGCCCTCGTCGGTGTAGAACTTCACCGCGAAGCCGCGTACGTCGCGCGCGGTGTCCGTCGATCCGCGTTCGCCGGCCACGGTGGAGAAGCGCACAAAGACCGGCGTGCGCTTGCCCGCCTCGGCGAAGACCGAGGCTCGCGTGAGCCTCGCGAGCGATTCGTAGCACTCGAAGTATCCATGCGCGCCGGAACCGCGCGCGTGGACAATGCGTTCAGGTATGCGTTCGTGGTCGAAGTGCGTGACCTTCTCGCGCAGGATGAAGTCCTCGAGCAACGAAGGGCCGCGCAGGCCGGCTTTCAGCGAATTCTGATTGTCGGCGATCGCGACGCCCTGATTGGTCGTCAATGCGCGGTCGGCCGAGTCCACCCGCACCCGGTCCATTGAACCGACTGTCGAATTGAAGCCCATCTGCAGATCGCCGCTGCCCGCTTTGGGCGAAGCGGTTGTCTCGGTCAGCGTGCTGCCGGTCACGCTAGGGTCCGACGGCTCGACGCTCTGGCCGCGCGGGGGCTTCAGGGCCGCTTTTCCGAACTCGCCCGGCTTGGCGGTGTTGTGCGGCATCGCAGCTGAGAGCGCCTGTGTACCTGCCATCTTGGCGGTCGCAGCGTCGGCTAGGTGGCCGGGACCCGGAGAGGACGGCCCACTCGCGGTGGATCTTGCCGAGGAGGCTGAGGCAGCCGCCTTGCCGGGACGCGATGGAGACTTTCTGCGCGTTGCCATGAGCGTTCTTTCGTTCGACGTGAACCTGATCGGCAGGAGGGAGACGATGACGAGGTTGCGCACGGCAAGGGCTGTGCCCGGTGTTGCCGTTTTCGCCCGCTGAGCCGAGCCAGGACGATTGCGCCGCGAGCGCGCCAATGATCAGCGGCAAATTTGGCGACAGATCTCGCGCCGGATAGCCTGGGGTCCGAAGGTGCGGCCAACCGCTCGCCGGGTAGGCGTCGGATTTAAGAGCGCTTTCGTACAAACGTCCCACGTGCTGGAAAAAAAGGGCTCTGCGTTCGCAGAGCCCTTGGTGCCCAAGGGAGGGTTCGGGAGGGAGTCGGGCACCGCGCCTGATACTTGGCAAGCAGCATGCCCACGATCGCCCGCACGTTCACAGCCGCTCGAAGCGAACTCAATCCTGCGAGTGGAGGAAGTCGGGCCGGGCGAAACTGCTACGGCAAGATTTACCCGCGCTGCTCGAAATCAGGGCGTGAGACCGTATAGATTCAAGACGGGAGTTCCCTGGCCTGATGACGACATCGACGGTCTATCGTGGTCAACTAGGTTTCGACCCCGAAGACAATCGGCGGCAGCTCGCTTGTGGTCAAGTACTCAAATTCCGTCCGGAACTGCGCGACCGACATTCCGGCCGTCGCGGCGATCTTCGCCAGCTTGAGGGGCTCCTCGAAGTCATCCCGCCTCAGCCGGATCATGTACCGACGGGCGATCGCGTAGCGTGTGGAACGTATGTCGACCATCCGGATCCTTGCGCGGCCCGTCGCCGGATCGAGGAGTTCGCGGAATGGAACCGGGATGAAATTGCCCGCCTGGATCGAGATCATGGCGGCATTGCCACCCGACAGGAGGTACTTCGTTGCGCAATAGCCGAGGTCGCGGGTGTATTCCAGGTCGAAGGGAATCGGATCGGCGCATCTGAGCTCATAGCCGATGTTTTTCTCGACGATCGTCGTGTCGATGCCCAGCTGCTTCAAGCGCGCCTGGACGGCGGTTTTGAGGAGCTCGCCGATGTTCACTTCCGCGATCCGCACGTTTCCGTGTGCGTCGCGCTCGACCTTCGAAAGACCCCCAAGTACCTCAGGGTCCATGCCAAGAACGAGCCCTTCCGCAATGACCGCAAGTCCGTCGCGTCGTCCTTCGGACAGTCGCTTGATGATGGCGCACGCGAGCGTATCGACGATGGTCTCGAAACGTATCTGCTGTTCCAGAAACTCTTCACGGATCAGGGTCAGCGTGGCACCTGCGGCCTTACCGATGCCGAGGGCCAGGTGCCCCGCCGTTCGCCCCATGGCGATGACGAAGTACCAGCGCGACGTCGTCTTTGCGTCGACCATCAGGTTCTTGACGATCTCGACACCGTAATGGCGAGCGGTCTGGAAGCCGAACGTGTCGACGTAGGCCGGCAGGTCGAGGTCGTTGTCGATCGTCTTTGGGACATGGACGATCTGCAGGCGTCCGGCGGCCGCCTGCTCGAGCCTCATTGCCGAATAGGCCGTGTCATCGCCGCCGATCGTGATGAGCCGGGTGACGTTCAGGCGCAGCAGGGATTCGACGGCGTTCTCGAGAAACTTCGGGTCCTTCGTCGGGTTCGCGCGCGAGATGCCGATATGCGAGCCCCCGCGAAAATGGATGCGTGAGACCTCATCAGTCGTGAGTGGGGTGACGTGGGTGACGTCACCCTTCATGATCCACTCGAAGCCGTCGCGGATACCGATGACTTCGACGCCTTCCAGAACCGCACGGATCGTCGCGGACGCTATGACACTGTTGATCCCGGGGGCGGGACCTCCGGCGACGAGGATGGCGAGATGCTGATGCTGGCTCATGGGGCGATACTCGCGCTCAGCTTACCCCGCTGGGTGGCGTGACGGATGAAACGGAGCGACGTCGCGGAATCCGAAAACTCGGACAGCACATTTCGCCCTCTGGCAAACGCCTCTCCCGGAACCGGCTCGACTCCACGGAGTGCGCTGGCGTCGGTAACGATGCACACTTGGCCCCTTGCAGGAAAGGACAACCGATGAACACTCAAAGCCAACTTCAGACAACAGTAGGAGCGCTGGTACAGAAGGGCAAAGGGATTCTGGCAGCCGACGAAAGCAGCCCCACGATCGCCAAGCGGTTCAACTCGATCGGCGTCGAGTCGACGGAGGAGAATCGACGAACCTATCGACACATGCTGCTGGCAACGCCCGGGCTCGGTGAATTCATCAGCGGTGTGATCCTCTATGAGGAAACATTGGGTCAGCGGGCGGACGACGGGTCTTCGATGTCTCAGTTGGCGACACGCCAGGGCATCGTGCCGGGGATCAAGGTCGACGCCGGCAAGATTCCTCTCGCTCGCGCCCCCGGTGACGAAATCACCCAGGGGCTGGACGGGCTGTCAAAGCGCCTTGATGGGTATCAGGCGCAAGGCGCGCGCTTTGCGAAATGGCGCGCCGTCTACAACGTGTCCGACACACTGCCGAGCCGACTTGCTGTCGAGGCCAATGCCGAAGCGCTGGCCCGCTACGCCGCAATTTGCCAGGAGCTCGGCATCGTGCCGATCGTTGAGCCCGAGGTCCTGATCGACGGCGACCACACCATCGAGCGCTGTGCCGAAGTCACCGAGGCCGTGCTGCACGAGGTGTTCCATGCACTGCATCGACATCGGGTCATTCTCGAGTACACGCTGCTGAAACCGAGCATGGTTGTGCCCGGCAAGGGGCACCCGCAACAGGCGACGCCGCCGGAAGTGGCCGCACATACGATCCGCATCCTGAGGCGCACGGTGCCGGCTGCCGTGCCGGGGATATTCTTCCTTTCCGGAGGTCAGACGCCTGCAGAAGCGACGGCGAATCTCGATGCGATGAACCGGCTCGGCGCGCAGCCATGGCAGTTGAGCTTCTCGTATGGGCGCGCGTTGCAGGACCCTGTCTTGAAGGCCTGGAAGGGACAAGCTGCCAATGCGAACGCGTCGCAAAGAGCACTGCTGAAACGCGCCCGGCTAAACGGCGCTGCGCGCGAAGGCAAGTACGTCGCGTCGCTGGAAGACTCGTCAGCCTGAAGCCCGTTGCCACCGAATGCGGGCGCAGGGGCGGTCAGTCAACTGGCCCCAGTGTCACGCGCACGCTGTGAGCCGCGGCATCGTCCACCAGCGGAATGGTCAGTCCGGGCAGTTCCTTGCCATCGAATTCCACCCGAAGCACGCCGCGTGCGACGCCCTGAGGGTTATCGATCACGAATTCGTACACGGAACGTTTCGCCCGATAGCGAATCTTGAAGCTGCGCCACTGCTCGGGAATACAGGGATCGATCAGGATCTCGTGACCGCGCAGCTTGAACCCGAGCATGAACTCGATCCCGGCTCGATACATCCATCCCGCGGCGCCGGTGTACCAGCTCCAGCCGCCCCGTCCGGTATGCGGTGGTTCGCTGTACACGTCGGCGGCGATGACGAAGGGTTCCGCCTTGTAACGATGAATGCCGGCGCGCGTGGAGCTGTGGTTGATGGGATTCAGCATCTCGAACAGCTCGGCGGCACGCTCGCCGTCACCCTGCAGCGCGTGGGCGATTACGCACCAGACGGCCGCCTGCGTGTACTGCGCGCCGTTTTCGCGCACGCCGGGCAAGTAGCCTTTGATATACCCTGGCTCGTGCGTCGATCGGTCAAATGGCGGCGCGAACAGCAGCACCATGTTGTCGCCGGGCTTGACCAGATGCTCGCCAACGGACTCCATTGCTCGGCGCGCACGCACAGGATCGCCCGCGCCTGATATCAGCGCCCAACTTTGGGCGATTGAGTCGATCCGGCATTCGGCATTGCCCGACGCGCCAAGTGGGGTTCCATCGTCGAAGTACGCGCGGCGATACCAGGCGCCGTCCCATGCCTCGCGTTCGACGGCCGCCTGAAGGCGGTCTGCGTGGTCGGACCATGCACGTGCACGCACGGTCTCGCCGCGCTGCTGGGCCAGGGGCGCGAACTCGCGCAACGTCGCACACAGGAACCAGGCGAGCCAGATGCTTTCTCCACGACCTTCGGCGCCCACGCGATTCATGCCGTCGTTCCAGTCGCCGCCACCCATGAGCGGCAGGCCGTGCTGGCCGACTGCCATGCTGACGTCGAGCGCAAGGGCACAGTGTTCGAACACCGTTGCGGTGTCATCCGAGATGGCAGGCTCGAAGTACATCGCTTCGCTCTCCGGCGACAGGAGGGCGCCCTCGACGAACGGAACCCGTTCATCCAGCACGCTCGTGTCGCCTGTCGTGGTCAGGTAGTGGCTGACGCAATACGGCAACCAGACGCGATCGTCGGAAAAGTGCGTTCGCACGCCACGGCCGAAAGGGGGATGCCACCAGTGCTGTACGTCGCCTTCGCGGAACTGGTGCGATGAGGCGTTGACGATCTGCCGGCGGGTCAGGTCCGGTCGCGCAATCGTCAGGGCCATGACATCCTGCAACTGGTCACGGAATCCATACGCACCACCGGCCTGGTAGAACGCGCTGCGGGCGTACAGCCGGCAGACGATCGCCTGGTACAGAAGCCAGTGATTCAGGATCAGGTTCACTTGCGGATCCGGCGTCTCGACCTGCACACAGTCGAGGATCTCGCGCCAGTGTTGCTTCACACGAAGCAGCTCGGCGTCGGCGTCCGGCACGGCCCGATAGCGCCTGATCAGTTCTCGCGCGGCGTCGACGCTGGCGGCCTGGCCCAGCACGAAGGTCAGCTCGATCTGGCCTTCCGGCTCGATCGTCAGTTCCCGCTGCAGCGCCACGCAAGGATCGAATCCGGCGCCACACCGTTGCGACAGCGGAACGTCGGCGGCGAGGGCTATCGGTGCTTCAAGATGGCCGTTGCGTCCGACAAACTCCTGCCTGTCGCAGGTCAGGCCATCGGCTGGCGTATCCCATGCCACAAACGCGACCCGGCTGCCGAACTCGCGATGCCATGGATTGTGCGCGAATACTCCGCCCGTCTCGGGATCGACCTCGGTGACTATGAACGGTGCATTGACGGTGCGCGAGAATCCCAGAACCCACTCGACATAGGCGGTGATCGATAGGCGGCGGGTGTGGCTCGAGTGATTGATGAGCCGGAGCCGGGAGATCTTGATCGGATCTTCGGAGGCGACGAACTGGACCAGTTCGCTCTCGATGCCGTTGGACCGATGCTGAAAGCGCGCGTAGCCGTGGCCGAAGCGGGAGATATAGCTGGAGTCCTCGACCCGGATCGGCAGGGCGGTCGGTGTCCACAGAACCCCGGACTCGCGATCAAGGAGATAAAACGTCTCGCCAATCGGGTCGGACACCGGATCGTTGGACCACGGTGTCAGCTGGTTCTCCCGACTGTTGCCAGCCCACGTATAGCCTGCCCCTGACTCGGAAACCTGGAAGCCGAATCCGTCGTTGGCGATGATGTTGATCCATGGCAGCGGTGTTCGTTGGCCGCGATTCAGGACGACGACGTATTCGCGCCCGCCGTCCGTGAAACCGCCCAGCCCGTTTGGAAACTGCAGGGGAGGTGAATGAAGGAGTTTCGACGTACTGGGTGCCACGAGTACGCGCGGCCCGACATGCGGGGCCGGCTCACGGTGCCGCAACGCCAGATGCGCAGACAAATTGCCCTGGCCGCAGACGACGACGACGCGGGCGGCAGTTAGCAGCAGCGCCCGTTCGTCCTCGCTGAGAAGATCGGCGCGGAGAACGTAGATCGCGCCACGTCCTCCCGGATCGTCGCCGCCCGTGCGGGCATTGCTTTCGCGAACCCGCATCTCGAGATCGTGTTGCAGGCCTTCCGCGTACGAGGTCGCCTGTTCGTTCAGGACGACGAGGTCGATACCGAGGCGCTTCACATGGAGATACTCATGCGCGGTCAGCAGCTGGCGGATCACGCCGATGTCCGCGCCATCTTCGATCCGCGCGAGCAGGATCGGGCGGTCACCTGAAATCCCGAACTTCCACAGGCCCGATACCGGAAGCCGATTACCCTGCAGCAGCTCGCGCGGGGCCCGCAGCAACGCGTCCGAGTGCAGGATGCGACTGGCGAGTTGCTGAAAGACCTGGGCCTCGCCCGGTTCAATGCCGAGGTAGTGCAGCTTGACCTGGGCATGGGTCCAGGCCAGCGTCGATGCGCGGTCGAATGCGCCCGGATCATGGTACTTGTCGGCCAGATTGAGGATCGACTCGCGACTGGTGGCGGTCATCGTTGCAAACGAGGCATGCACCGTCGCGCCCGGAGGTATGGCGAGCCGAATGCGCAGACTGGCGACCGGATCCAGCACGGCGCCGACCGTGTTCGACAGGCGCCGTCCTTCCATCAGGGACAAGGGCGCCCGGACCGAGCGGCCGCGTCCGAGGAACTTCGCCCGGTCCGTCTCGAACTCGATGCCGGAGCTGCTGTCGTCCTTGCTGTCATAGGCCACCACGTGCGCTGCCCATAGCGTTTCGTCGTCAGACGAACGCGGCCGACGGGTCGCGATCAGACCGTTGACCGCGGACACATACTCTGTCTGCACGAACAGATTCGAGAAGGCCGGATGGGCCTCGTCGGCTGCCGGCATGGCGAGCACGATCTCTGCGTACGATGTGATCTCTATCTCGCGCCGCCGCGACCCGGTGTTCTTCAGCGTCAACCGGCGGATCTCGACGTCGTCTTCGGCCGAAACCATGATCTCCATCGACGATTCGATGCCGGCGTCTGCGCGCTGGATGCGCACCCGGTCCTCGGCGAACTCGGCCTCGTAATGAACGGGCTCGACGCACACCGGCTGGTAGCCGGCGGACCACAGGTACCCACTCGCCGGATCACGCAGGTAGAGATAGGTTCCCCAGCAATCGCGCGTCGCGTCTTCGCGCCATCGAGTCACGGCCAGATCGCGCCAACGGCTGTAGCCCGAGCCGGCCGCCGTGACCATCACGCTGTAGCGGCCGTTTGAAAGCAACTGGGTTGCCGGCGGTACTGCGTGCGGCGAATTGACCCGGCGATCCATTGGCACCGATGCAGAGCTTGCGATCGCCGGCGTCGCCCGATCCGAGCGGGGCATGGCAAGCGTTACATCCCGCTGCGCGGTTTCCTGCAACAGCAACTCGGCTGACTGCACCATCGGTATGCGATGGAAACGGTGTCGCATCTCGCCTTGGAGAATCACGTTCGAAAGAGCGACCAGCGTCATTCCCTGGTGATGCGCCATGTACGCCCGAACGATCGCGACTTCTTTCGACTTCGGTAACCGGCCGGACGTGAAGTCGAGCGCCTCGTAGAAACCGTAGCGTCCCAAGGCGCCGACTGCGGTCAGGCGTTCGAAATTCGACACGGCCGACTTGGCGTCGTACATCGCCGCGAGCGCCGTCGCGTAAGGGGCGACCACCGTGTCCTTTGCCAACCCCCGCTTCAGTCCCAGGCCGGGGACGCCGAAGTTCGAGTACTGGTAGGTGAGGTGAATGTCGCGTGAGTTGTAGGCCGACTCGGAGATGCCCCAGGGAACCTTGCGCTCGCGTCCGTAATTGATATGCCGGTCGACGACACGGCGCACGGTCGCTTCGAGCAGACTGCCGTGCGGTGTATCCATCAGCAGCGACGGCATCAGGTACTCGAACATCGATCCCGACCATGAAACCAGCGCTGCACCGCCGTCGACCGGGACGAGTGTGCGGCCGAGCCGGAACCAATGCGACGCGGGAACGTCGCGCTTCGCAATCGTGATGAAACTCGTCAGCCTCGCCTCCGACGCAAGCAGGTCGTAACAGCCCAGGTCGAGCCGGGCATCCTCGACCAGATATCCGATCGAAAACAGATCGCGCGTCTCGTCATACAGGAAGCGGAAATCCATCTCATCGAACATCTGGCGGGCGCGGCGCGAGAGGATGTTCAGCCGGTCGGCCAGTTCGGCGACCGCGTGTCGTGAACGCTGGAGATCGGCCCCGGCTTCGGGCTCCACCGGATGGATCACCGTGGCAGCGACGATGTCGGTGACCCCGCTGTCCGGGCGCTCGCGCTCGATCGCCTGCGAGCCAGGGCGCCAGGTCGAGCCATTCGCGACGCTGCCCGATGATGTTCAGGCGCATCGCTTCGGCCCAGAGCAAGGCCTCTTGCAGCTGACCGGCGCGGTCTTCGCTGGCCAGCGTGTTGACGATGTCATGCACATCGGACACAGCGGACTCGAGTGCTTCGCAGGTGCTGATCATGGTCAGGCCGGGCCGCTGGCGGCAACTCGAGCAACTGTTCGACTCGGTGCAGTGCCTCTTGCAACTGGTCGAAGCCAACACCCGCGGCGCCACGACTTGTGTCGGCGCGCGCGAGCGAGCGGCGCAGCAGCTCCACTTCGTCGCCGATCCCTGCCATGGCTCGTTCGTGACCCTGGGGTCGATCGAGAGCCTCCTTGCAGGCTTGCGATAGGACCAGCAGCATCGCGGCCAGATTGCCGCTGTCGACCGTCGATACGTACCTGGGTTCGAGCGGACGCAGGTCGAGCGTGTCGATCCAGTTCAGAAAGTGGCCACGATGACGCGGCAGGGCATCCATGCCATCCAGGGTCGCCTCGAGGCGACTCGTCATTTCTTGCAGGCTGATCCAGCCAAGGTCCCGTGCGGCCACAACGGACAGCAGGTACAGCCCGAAGTTGGTAGGCGAACTGCGATGGGCGACGACCGGTGACGGATCCTCCTGGAAATTGTCCGGAGGCAAGTAGTGATTCGCCTTGGTCACGAAGGTCGTGAAGTAAAGCCAGGTACGACGGGCGATCAGTCGTAGTTCGACGATGTCCGCAGACGCGACCGATCCGGCCGCTCCGTGCTCAGTCGGTGTGCTGATGCTCCTTGCAATGAACGGCGACAGCAACCACAGGGCAATCAGCGGCAGTGCCATCCAGAATCGGTCGGGTTGGACGGTGAACACCGCGATCCCCACGACGATGACGATCACCATGCTGGGCAGCATGCTGCTGATGAAGCTTCGGACGGACAAGCGCGCTGCCTGACTGCACCTGCGCGCTCGTGTTCCACTCGAGCAGATTGCGGCGCTTCGCCAGACGCACCAGGGTGCGCACGATCGCATCGCTCGTCAGCCAGGCCCGATGTGCAAGCAGTGCCAGGTTGACGCCGCCGCGCAACACGCCCGACACGGAATCGGCCGCCAGGCTTCGCAGCCAATGGCTGCGGTCGAGATTGGGCCGTGGCACAAGGCGTTCGACCAACGGAAGCAGTTGCGGAAGCAGCAGCGCAACCAGCGCCAGGCCGATCCAGGGTCCCGGTGAGGCTGCCGGAATCAGCCAGCTGGCCGCCAGCATTGCGAACATGGCCGGTGCCGACAGCGAGCGGCGCAGATTCTCGAGCATCTTCCATCGCGCCAACGCTGGAATGGAGTGCCTGTATCGACCGCAGATCCAGGGCAGCAGCTGCCAGTCGCCGCGCACCCAGCGGTGCGAGCGCATGTCCGCGACACCGGTGTGCGATGGAAATTCCTCGAACAACTCGACGTCGCTGACAAACCCGCAGCGCGCAAAGCTGCCTTCCAGTAGATCATGACTCAGGATGGCGTTCTCCGGCGTCCGACCGGCAAGCGAAGCCTCGAATGCATCCACGTCGTACAGGCCCTTGCCGGTGAAGTTGCCTTCACCGAACAGATCCTGATTGACGTCCGACACCTGGAACGTGTACGGGTCGACGCCGGCGTTTCCGGAGAACAATTGCTGGAAGCGAGTAGCGCCGACGCGAGTAGGCAGCGCCGGCGTGATTCGCGGCTGCAGGATTGCGTAGCCCTGAACGACCCGGCCGCTCGCGTCCGACTGCGGCCGGTTCAGCGGATGCTCCAGAGTGCCCACCAGTTCGGCCGCCGCGTCGATCGGCAGGATCGTGTCGGCGTCGAGCGTCAGGACGAAGCGCACCCCATCGGGTGGCGGCACATAGTGCGCGTCAGTGAGGAAAGTCGTGTCCTGCGCGCCTCGCAACAGGCGATTGAACTCCTGCAGCTTGCCGCGCTTGCGCTCCCACCCCATCCATCGCGACTGGCCGGCGTTCCACAGGCGTCGACGATGGAAAAGGTAAAAGCGCTGGTGTTTATTCGAGTTCCCGTGCGCACCGGAGGAATAGCGGCTGTTCAGCTTCTGGATGGCCGCTACCGCGTAGTCATATTGCGCGCGATCTTCCGGCATGTGCTCGTGATCGGCGTCGGCCCAATCGGTGAGCAGCGCAAAGTAGAGGGCGCCCGGGCCGGTCGACAGATGTCGCGTTTCGAGGTGATGAACTTGTTCGTCGATGGACTCGTCGCTACCGAGCATCGTCGGAACGACGACAAATGTGCGCATCGATGCCGGGATTCCGCCGGCAAGGTCCAAGCGGGGCAGATGCCGGGGCGCAACGGACAAACCGACCAGCCGGTTGACAAGCGTGACGGCGATGTCGGAGGCAGGAAAGATTGCCAACGCCCCGAGCATCAGGAGAGCAGTGTGGCCAATGCCCACATCGTCGCTCGCGGCAAACACGACGGCGAGAAGGCCGAAGGTCAGAAAGAAAAGCGCGCCGAGGTACAACGGCAGCGCGATCCGGAGCGCGGCCCGGAAGAACTGACGCGCGAGCGGAACTCGGTGTCCGATTTCGCGCTCGATGTCGACCCGACCGCCATCGATCAGGTAGTACCCGGGATCGCGCCGTCGCGCGTTCCCGTCGGCGTCGGCCTCTGCGGCGAGCCTGACTGCCACGCCCGCAACCTCAAACTCGGTCAGCGGCGACCTGCGCGCGAGTTCTTCGACTGCGTGGCGATAGCGGTCCCGGGTGATGAAGTCCATGCTGGCGTAAAGTGGCGCCGCGCACAGGGCCTGGTGCACTTGGCTGGCTGCCTCGACGAATTGCTGCCACTCAAACGAGGAGATCTGACGCAGGCTGGTAATCAGATTGCGCACGGAAAGATCGGCGGCTGTCTGCCGGTCGACCTCGAGTCGAACGACTTCTTCCGGGTGGGTGCCCTCCTTGCCTAGCCGTTCGGTCAACGCCCTGAGAACGGGCGCAGCCACCACGTCGGCGTAACGCAGATCGCTGATAAAGCTGCGCCGCTGAGGCGCGCGGCAGCGGCAGGTCGTCGGAAAACGGCCAGCTCGACTCCGTCGACGCAGCGCTGGAACCGAGCCCGAGCAGCGCGTCGACAAAGCGATCCGCCAGTTCGCGACCGTCGATCGATTCGACGATGCGAGCCGCCAGGCGTCGCAGATTTTCGATCATCACGATGCGCAACATGATCGGCAGCGCCCATAGCTCGGCCAGTGTCAATGGCTGGACACGCTGATACGCGACGACGAAGCGGTGCAGAAGGTCGGAGTCGAAACGGCTGTCGGTGTGCGCGGTGAAGGCCCACGCGATGCCGTAGATGCGAGGCAGTCCTATCAGTGGGCCGCTGTCCAGCGCCGGAAGTTCTCCGAAGAAACGGGACGGCAGCAACGACCGTATGTCGCGGACTTGCTCTTCAACGATATGGAAATTGTTGAGCAGCCATTCGGCGGCCGGCGTGATCGAGCTCTGCTTGTCGACGGCGGCGGCAATGGCCTCGTAAGCGCCGATGAGTACCCGGGCATTGTCGGCACCGCGCCGCGCGAAGCCGAACCAGGGCAGGCGCAGATCACCGGTTGTCTGTGCTTCCGCAAGACTCTCGGCGTGTTGCTCGAGTCGCTCCGGGCTGAACACTTCGGCCCACAGCGGCTCGTCGCGTGCCCCCCAGCGCTGAGGCCTCGACAGCGCAAAGAACCAGTTCGATAGATAGCGGTAGAAGTTCAGCGCTGGCCCTGAGAGGATGGTTCGAGTGCCCGCCGATGCGTTGAACCCTGATCATCGGCTAAAGGCACCCTGTTTGGCGGAGACGTGGCGAGGTGATCATCCACTCAGAACCCGACATTGTCGAACCACGCGTTGAGCTGTGATCAGTTGTCCTTGGCAACGGACATGCCACCCACCCCGGCTGCGTGGGCCTGCTGGTCGGCGTGGTAGCTCGAGCGCACCATCGCGCCGCAGGCGGCGTGTGAGAAACCCATGCTGGCCGCTTCGGACTCGAACCTGCGGAACACGTCCGGGTGCACGTAGCGGCGCACGGGCAGATGATGGCTTGTCGGAGCGAGGTACTGACCGATGGTCAGCATGTCGACCCCATGTGCACGCAGGTCACGCATCACCTGCAGGATCTCGTCGTCGGTTTCGCCGAGCCCGACCATCAGGCCGCTCTTGGTCGGCACGCCCGGCACGCGGTGCTTGAATTCCTGCAGCAGTGTCAGGGAGTGCTGGTAGTCGGACCCCGGCCGCGACTCGCGATACAGGCGCGGCACGGTCTCGAGGTTGTGATTCATCACGTCGGGTGGAGCGGCCTGCAGTATTGCCAGCGCGCGCTCGAGCCGGCCGCGGAAGTCGGGCACCAGGACTTCGATCCGCGTGGCGGGCGACCACTCGCGCGTGGCGCGGATGCAGTCGACGAAATGCTGGGCGCCGCCGTCCTTCAGGTCATCACGATCGACCGAGGTGATGACCACGTAATTGAGCTTGAGCGCCGCGATCGTCCGTGCCAGGTTCAGCGGCTCGTCGGCGTCGAGCGGATCGGGTCGGCCGTGGCCGACGTCGCAAAACGGGCAACGGCGCGTGCACTTGTCGCCCATGATCATGAACGTGGCGGTGCCCTTGCCGAAGCACTCGCCAATGTTCGGGCAGGTGGCTTCCTCGCACACCGTGTGCAACTTGTGCTCGCGCAAAATGGCCTTGATCTCGTAGAACCGTGTGGCCGGCGAACCGGCCTTGACGCGAATCCACTCCGGCTTCTTCAGCACCTCATTCGCGGGGACCGGCTTGATGTCGAACTTCTTGAACACCTTGCCGGTCTTCGCCTCACCCTTGAGCTTGGCGTAGGGATCGCGCACGGTGGGACTTTGGTCTGACATGATGGGATCGTCGAGGCTGCCGCCCGGAACCCGGGCAGCGCTACGCTAGGAAGGCGAAGTGTAGCCAAGACCCCGGTGTAACCGAGCCCCCGCCCTTCAAGCCGATGCTGTTCAAGTCGACAAGTGCGCGAGCAGGCGCTCGACCAGCTTGGCTGAGACGGCCGCCGGGCTCGCCGAGACCCCGAGAGTGGCAAGGTCTACGGTCGGCAGTCCCGCGTACCCGCACGGATTGATCAACGAGAACGGCGCCAGGTCCATCGCCACATTCAAGGCGACTCCGTGATAGCTGCGGCTGCGCGATACCTTGATACCCAGTGCCGCAATCTTGGCCAGCCCGGCGAACTGCCCCGACGATGGGCCATCGGTCCAGGGCACGAACACCCCCGGCGCACCGCGCACGCGCCGTGGCTCGACTCCGAACGCGTCCAGCGTCTGCATCACGGACTGCTCGATGCGGAATACGAACTCCTTGACGAAGATGCCGAGGCGGCGCAGGTCGACGAGCGGATAGGCGACTACCTGTCCCGGGCCGTGGAAGGTGACCTGACCGCCGCGGTCGGTCGCCACGACGGGAAGGCTGCCGGTGGCCAGCAGATGTTCGCGGCGACCCGCCTGCCCGAGCGTGAACACCGGAGGATGCTCGACCAGCCACAGCTCGTCTTCGGTGCCGGCGTCGCGTCGCTCGGTGAAGTCGCGCATTGCCTGCCAGGTGGGGACGTAATCGGCGCGACCGAGGTCCCGCACGTTCATGATCGGCGCCCGCGCATGTCAGAGCACGATCTTGACCATCGGGTGGCTGGTCAATGCACGGTAGAGCGCATCGAGCTGCTCGCGCGATACCGCACGAATCGTGGCCGTCAGCGAAAGGTAGTTGCCGTCCCGCGACGTGCGCATCTCGAGTGTCGACGCGTCGAAGTCGGGCGCATGCTCGAGCACGACCTCGACGATGGACTGCGCGAAGCCGTCGTCTCGACGCCCCATGATCTTGATCGGAAAATCCGTGGGAAACTCCAGCCCCTTCGGTCCGGTGCGGTCGACGGTGTCACTCATCGCCGCCTCCCTGCGCGCGCGATGTTCCAGCCTCGATCACGCCGCGAGGGCTCCGCGGGATTGGCGTGCCTTGCGCTCCTGCCAGCGCTGCGCGTCGGCTCGCTTGGCCGCCTGGAACCATTCCCGCATCCTTGCGTACAGCGGCCCGGGTCGGCCCTCGCCCACGGGCATGCCATCAAGCGTCGTGATCGGCAGGACTTCGCGGCCCGACGAACTGAGCCACAGTTCATCGGCGCTGCGCAGCTCCGCCTCGGACACCGGACGCAGTTCCAGCGGCAGGTCGTGCTGCCGGGCCAGGTCGTAGCTGGCGTCGCATGTGATGCCCGGCAGGATCTGCACCGACGGGCGCGGTGCCAGCAGGGTTCCGTTCTTCACCACCATGACGTTGGCACTCGAGGCTTCGGTGAGGAACCCGTCGCGCAGCATCACGGTTTCGAAGGCGCCGTGCTCGACGGCGTGCTGCTTCATCAGCACATTGCCGAGCAAGGAAATGCTCTTGATGTCACAGTGCAGCCAGCGCTCGTCGGCATGCGTGACGACCGCAATGCCCCGCTCGACCTGTTCCGCGGGGATGGCCGGCCACGGCGACGTGGTGATGAACACCGTCGGCGCCACGCCGGCCGGGAACGCGTGATCGCGCTTGGCCACGCCGCGCGTGACCTGGAAGTAGACCGCCTGCCGCGGCCAGGGATGCCGTTCCACGATGCCGTCGATCAGGTCGAGCCACTGATCGGTCGTGTAGGGGTTGTGGAGTCGAATGCCGTCGCAGCTGCGTTGCAGTCGCTCGCAATGCTGGTGTGCCCGGAAAGGTGCGCGCACGCCATCGACGGTGTCAATGGGAACCAGCTCGTACACGCCGTCACCAAAGATGAAGCCGCGATCGAGCACCGAAACCGTCGCATCGGCTAGCGGGCGCCACTCGCCGTTAAGGAAACAGGTTGCTTGGTTCCATTCCATCAGTTTCGCCTCCGCCACCACAATCTGACTGCATCGTACGCGCGACCCAGCAGGCCCGCAGGCGCCACGCCTTCGAGGGCGATGATCGGCGCGTCGGTCAGTGCTCGTCCATCCGCGGTGATCTTCAGCCGGCCCACGGTTTCGCCCCGGGTCAGCGGGGCAATCAGCGGGTCCGGACGTTCGATCGAAGAACGCAGGCCCTTGTCGCCGAGTCGTTGCAGCTCGTCCGTCGGCAGGGTGACGAATACGTCACGCTCCAGCCCGAGCGGTACTTCGGCGCGGTCGCCCTTCCAGATCTCGGCCCTGACCAGCGGTGCGCCACCGCGGTAAAGGCGGACCGTATCGAACGCGGCGTAACCGTAATTGAGCAGGCGCAATGCATCCTGGGCGCGCACGGTGTCGCTGGGCGCACCGAGGACAACGGCGATCATGCGCCGCTCGAAGGCTCCGTCGCCCTTTCCGCGCGGCCGCTTCGCGGTGGCCACGATCGACCAGCCGCTGGCCTCGAGATGGCCGGTCTTCATGCCATCAACCGTCGGGTCGCTCCACAGCAGCCGATTGCGGTTGGCCTGGCTGATTCGGTTATAGGTCAACTCGCGCTCGGCGAACAGTGCCTGGTGCTGCGGAAAGTCATTGCCAATGCGCAGTGCCAGGCGTGCGATGTCGCGCGCCGTGGAGTATTGCTGCGGATCGGACTGTCCTGTCGGGTTGGTGAACCTCGTGTCGACGAGTCCGAGCCGCCGGGCCTCGTCGTTCATGCGCTCGACGAACGCGGCCTGTGTTCCCGACGTGTGTTCGGCGAGCGCGACGGCCGCATCGTTGCCTGACGCCACGATCATTCCGCGCAGCAGTTCCTGCACGGTGACGGGGCGGCCCGGCTCGATGAACATGCGCGACCCTGCGCGTCCCGGAGCAGCGAATGCCGCGGGTGAGACGACCACGGGGTCGTCGAGCGCGATGCGCTTTTCTGCGAGCGCAATGAACACGACGTACGCCGTCATCAGCTTTGCCAGCGAGGCCGGTTCGACGCGATTCGTCGGCTCGTGGGCCGCGAGCGTTACGCCACTGGCGACATCGAGCAGCAGCCAGGCGCGGGCGGATAGCGCGGGCGCCTGAGCACGGACGTGGCCGGCGCAGACCAGGGCGATCACCAGCGCAAGGACGCGTCCGCTGATGAGGAGCGAGGGTTTCACATCGGGAGGAGGAGCAGCCACGCGCGTGGCCGGGTTACGTACGATAGCGCGTTGACCGCACAGTTCCCGGTCGGATGTCTCGAAGCTAGCGCTTGCGCAGTGCCCGCAGGTAGTCGGCGGCGGCGGCCTGACCGAGCGCTGAGGTCACGAGACGCTCGGCGTCGCGCACGCGCTCGCGAAAGTCCTCGATCGTGCGGCAGTTCTCGATGCGGATCGCCAGACCCTCGGCGTCCGGCCCGAGCCGGTCGGTGAGTTCGCGCACCGCACGGCGCTTGGCCTCCTCGAGCGTCATCGGGTTCGGGTCGTCGCCGCTCGGGGCGCCTTGCGTGGTGGGCGACATGGCGTCCATCTCGCGCCCGGCAACTGTCGGCACATCGAGCGAATGGCTCGATGAACTGCGATGGATCAGCCCGGCACCTTCGAGCTGGGCCATCACTGCATCGATTTCACCCGGGCGCAACAGCACCGCCAGTTCTTCGACTGTGCGCTTGCCATCGACCATGATGAGCACGCGGCGCGTCGTCATCGGCAGCTGTGCGCTGCGGGCGGCGACTTCCGCGATACCTTTCGGGGTCTTCGAGTAGACGAGTGAGCCGTCCATGTGTCCCAGTCGCCGTCAGCGGCGATTCTCCATTTCAGCGCCGGCATCGCGCTAGCGGGCGCCAAGCCCAAACCTTTTAATGGCTTTGCTCGGCGGCGTCAAACTGAGACATGCCTCGAATGTGCGCGCTTATCCGCGCTTTGAGGACCGGAAGTTTCCGATGAAAGAAGTGATCCGCGCCGGGGATCACGAGCACCGGCAGGCCCTGCGGTCGGGCCCAGTCGAGCACGGCCGGCAGGGCGATCGTTTCGTCGTTTTCGCCGTGGATTACCAGCGTGTCCGTGCGCACATCCGGCATGGGCCATTTGCCGGCGGCCGCGCCCACCAGCACCAGGTAGTCGACCGGCCGTGCGCTGTCGGCAAGCACCTCGGCCGCGCGCGCGGCGACGAAGCTGCCAAACGAGAATCCGGCGAGTGCCAATGGATAGGACGCGGGCAGGCGCTCCGCGACGCCCGACAGGGCGGGCACGGTGCGCAGCACATGCAGGAAGTCCTCGGTCTCGCCGTGGCCGGCATCGTGCGTGCCGTCCGATTCGCCGACTCCGCGAAAGTTGAAGCGCACTGCAAGCCAGCCCAGCCCGGCAAACGTGCGCGCGAGCGTGGCAGCGACCTTGTTGTCCATCGTTCCGCCGTACAGCGGGTGCGGATGTCCGACACAGGCAACGCCGGCTACCGGCGACGCGAGCGGCCAGTCCAGCGCCAATTCGATCCGACCCGCCGGTCCCGCGATCAGTCGCTTCTCGGCGCGCGGAGTCATCAAATGCGCAGTCGGTCGACCACTCGGCCGTTGATCAGGTGCGAGTCGATGATCTCGTCGATGTCGTGACGATCGACGTACGTGTACCAGACCGCGTCGGGATAGACGACGATGCACGGACCTTCGTCGCAGCGGTCCAGGCAACCGGACTTGTTGATGCGTACCTTGCCTTCACCGCTGAGGCCGAGTCTCCTTGACGCGCGCCTTGGCGTACTGCTGCATCTCGGTCGCGTGATGACGGTTGCAGCAGGCCGCACCCTCCTCCCGCTCGTTCAGGCAGAAGAAGACGTGATGCTTGTAGTGACTCATGGGGTCGATGCCAAAAGATGGATTATAGGAAGCGGAACCGGTTCAATCGCGGCGCGACGGCTGCAGCATCAAGGCCGCGGCGAGAAACAGGGGCCAGAGAGCCGACAGCCACTGCGCGAGCGCATTGAAGTTGAGTAGCCGTCCCTGGCGCCACTCCTGCATCTGCGCCAGGTGATACGGGTTGTCCGGCGTCGCATTGACCGCCACCAGCAGCGCCAGGACAGCGATTCCCGCGAAGCGGCCCTGCCATGCGCGCGGTCCTCCCGTAGCCGCCGCCAGCGAGAGCACACCCAGTGACATGCCGCCGAAAACCCCTGGCGTCAACCAGGCCAGCGCGCGTTCCGGGCCGAACTGGACTGCGTTCGAAAGCGACTTTGCCACCAGCGCGGCCGCGAGCAGCGCGGCCAGCATTCGATATCGCGGCGCATTCGTTCGCACCACCGAAGTCAGCGCCAGTCCGGCGGCGAGTATCGCCGATGCCACCACGAAGGCCTCGGCCAGCACGAATTCAGCGGGGCCGAAAAGTTCGGCATCCGGTTGCCACCAGGCTCCTCCGAGTGCCGTGATCGCCGGCTCGAGTGTGCTGCGCAGGCCGCCGTTGCCGAACAGCATCGGCTCCGGATAGATCTGGGCAAGCGGCCAGAGCGCGACAGCCATCAGCACGGCGGTGGCGCCATGCTCGAACCAGCGGCGGCGCCATTCGACGAGCCGACCACGGTCGATCAGCGCGGCGGCAAAGGGCGCTGTCAGTGCGGCTCCTGCCAGCGCGCCGAGCGAGTTGCTCAGCAGGTCGACGTTGGACGCGACGCGCGTGGGTAGATACGTCTGCGCAGCTTCGACCAATCCCGCCAGCACGCTGCCGCCCAGCGCGCCGAGCCCGATGGCCGACGCGCCGCGCACGCGCGGATACAGCGCGAGCACGATGAGCGCGCCGAAAGGCAGGTAAGCGACGACGTTGACGACGAGGTCAAACGCTGTCGTGTATCGCGGCCAGGGCGCTGTCAGGAAAGCGAAGGCATGGATGCCGAGATCGCGCCAGCCGGCCCAGGGGGCCAGTCCGGAGTACAGCAGCAGCATCCCATAGACCGCGCAGGCCGCGCGCGCGATCGGCGAGGCCTGGGTTCGCAGTGTCGGAATCAGGCTGGAGCGCTCCATCGTTTCGTTGCCCTGGACGCAGCCGACAGGTTGATGCACCCCGCGGCACCGCAGCGGCTGGCCGATGCTACAGTGACTCGCGTTGACCTCGGTCGCACATCCCGTGTTCCAAACAGTGACACAGTTGGTGGCATCCGGTCGGCTCGCGGGCTGGAGCGCGTGACTCAGCCCGCTCCCGTCCCCCCGCCGGCCGCGCAGGCCGGCCGCCTCGAGGCACCGCCGCTGGCCACTGCGGTCATCGAACGTTGGGTCGTCGACGCTGGATTACCGGAGAGCCTGCAGGTCGAGGTCGTGGCAAGGACCGGTTCGACCAACGAGGACCTGCTGGTTCAGGCCCGCCGCCGCCGACCCGACCGTCCGCAGCTGCTCGCTACCGATGAGCAGACCGCTGGGCGCGGTCGGCAGCAACGTCGCTGGGTCGTCCCGCCACGCACTGCGCTGCTGTTTTCCGTCTCGGTACCCCTTGCAGGACTGCCGGCAGCACTTCCTGCCGTCACGCTCGCGTGCGGAGTGGCGCTCGCCGACTATTTCATCGGCCGCGACGTGACCGTTGCGCTGAAATGGCCGAACGATCTGTTGCTGGCCGGACGCAAGCTCGGAGGAATCCTCTGTGAGCTGGCCGTCGACGCCGATGGACATGCCACGCTGGTCGTGGGCGTGGGCATCAACGGTTGTCTGAGCGACGCCGATCGCGCCGCCATCGGCCAGCCGGCCGCAGCGCTGGAAGAGCAGGTCCCATGGCCACTGCTTGCCGCCGAGCGCGAAGCCTGGATCGCAGCGCTCGCCGGTGTTGTGCTGCTCACCGTGCGGCGCTTTGTGAGCGAGGGTTTCATTCCGTGGCGCACACGCTTCAACGAACTGCTGGAAGCCCGTGGCCAACAGGTCGACATTGTCGACGATGGCCGTATCGTCGCCAGTGGTCGTGTCGTCGAAGTCGACACGATCGGGCGCCTGATGCTGGCGACCGCGGACGGCAGCCGCAGTATCAATGTCGGTGATGTCTCCCTGCGTCCCGTGCCGGCCGATGACGCTGCTGATTGACGCCGGCAATACGGCGCTGAAATGGGCATACACGGATGCCCGCGGTGCGCCCGCCGAAGTGCATGTCGAACTGCACCACGGCGTCGACGACCTCGCGGGGCAGCTGGCCTCAGTGTGGACATCGATGCCCCTGGGCTCGCAGGGGTTGGGCTGCAGCGTGGCCGCAGCGCCGGTCCGCGCGGCGGTCGAGCGTGCGGCGATGGCACGCGGCGTGGCTGTGCAATGGCTCGCTGCCGAGCCGCGGCACGAGGGCGAGGTCGTCCTGATCAACGGCTATCGCAATCCCATTCAGCTTGGGGCCGATCGCTGGCACGGCATGCTGGGCGCCTGTTTGCGCTGCCCGGGGGAATCGTTTGTGCTGGTCGCGGCCGGAACGGCCACCACGGTCGACTGCGTCCAACACAGTCCCGATGCGGCGCGCTTCATCGGCGGCTGCATCGCGCCGGGGGCACGGATGATGCTCGAGGCGCTGGCTCGGCGCACGGCGGGGTTGCCGCAGGCTCGCGGCGCGGCGGCGGACTTCCCGGACAACACCGATGACGCCATCACGACCGGCGTCCTCGACGCGCAGGCCGGACTGGCTGTCCAGGTCGTGCGGCGCTTTGCGCACCGACTGGGGCATGCGCCAGCGATTCTGGTCAGCGGGGGCGATGCCGAATCCGTTGCCGATCGTCTGGAGACCAGCGGATGCCGTGCCGTGATCGAACATAATCTCGTCCTGGCCGGCCTGGCGCTTCGTGCGCGCGCATCCGACACGACGATCGACCGATGAAACTCGTTTTTCTCTTCCTGCTGCTGATGAATGTGGCGCTCTTCGCGTGGCAGCAGGGAGTGTTCGGCCGCTACTCGGAAAGCGGGCGCGAGCCCGAGCGCATCGCCCGGCAGATCGAACCTGATCGCATCCGCGTTCTCAGCGAAAAGGATGTGCAGATCCTGCGCGAGCGCGCCAGCCAGGCGCGCGCGTCGGCGGCCGTCGCCTCGGCACCGTCGAGCCCTGCGGCGCCCGATCTGTCGGTCGCACAGGCTTGTGTCGAGTTCGGCGACTTTCTGTCAACTGATGTGGCGCGGGTCGAGACCGCGCTGGTCAAGCTCGGCCTCGGGTCGCGCCAGACCACGCGCAGCGTCGACATACCCGGCTGGTATCTGGTCTACGTGCCACCGTTCAAGACGCGCGCGGAAGCCGACCGTGCCGCGGCGGACATCGCGAAGCGCGGCGTCAAGGACCTGCTGGTACTGACGGACGGTCCGATGCGGCTCGGAATCAGCCTGGGCTCGTTCAAGGATCCTGAACTCGCCAAGGCGCATGTTGCGGCGCTGGAAAAGCTGGGTGTGAAGAACGCACGTGTGGTGGACAAGCCGACGTCCGTCAGCGCGACGCGCTACCAGTTGCGCGAACTCGATGCCGGCATGGCCCAGCAGCTGGCCGCTATCCGCAAGGAATTTCCGACACAGTTCGTGCGCCCCTGCGGCAACGGTTGACCTGCGGCGGTCGCGGCACTTGCGCGCGGCCCGCTGCGTCTGGAGAATCGCACCCGCTGAAATTCGACCGCAACGATTTTCCCCGGAGACCCTTGATGCGTTGCATGCCCCTCATGTTTCTGGCCGCCGCTGCCGTCGCAGTTCCCTTGCTCGGATGTGCAACTCCCGAGGAACTTGCGGTCCAGCAGCAGCGCCGCGAGCGCACCCTGCAGACCGGCACCAACATTGCTCGTACCGACGGACGCGGACGTGTGGATTCAGTGTCCGACAAGGACAGTCAGGACGCGGTGCTGAACGACATGCGCAATGTGTCGCAGCAGTCCCTGTCGCCCAGGCCCGGTACCCCCTAGGCCTGCGCCGCCCGGCTCAGCCAGACGTCGTCAGTGCGGCCAGCGCGGCCTGCTCGAGTGCCGGCAGTTGACCCGTGCGTGCCGCGAGCAACGCGGCCGTCGGACTGCGTTGTCGTTCGGCCCAGATCGGCTTCGGGAAGTGTGCGTCGTCCTCGAAGCGCGGGATGAGGTGCCAATGAAGGTGGGGCGTCATGTTGCCGAGGCTCGCGACGTTCATCTTGTGCGGGCGCATGACGGTCCGTTGCGACTGTTCGACGGCGAACACGGCGTGCATGAAGTGATCGCGCTCGGCCGCTGACAGGTCGGTCATTTCGCTCATGTGTGCATTCCAGATGACGCGCATGAACCCCGGGTAGTCAGGCTCATCGACGACGACGACGCGCAGCCGCCCATCGTCGTGGATAACGCGCCCTCCGGGTCCGGTGCACAGTTCGCATGGCGGCGCATTCATCGCAGCTCCTTTTTCATCCGCAGGTCGGTTTCCGCCGGCACGAAACCCAGCGCGCGATTCAGCGTGAGCATGCCCTCGTTCGTCGCATCGTTGAACGTCCGGATTTCCCTGGCTTCCATCTCGAGCGCATAGCGGATCGAGTGCAGTTTCAGCCAGCGCGCCAGCCCGTGCCGGCGCCACGGCCGGACGACGCCGGTCATCGAGGTCATCAGGCGGCCCTCGGCCGACGTCTGTGCACACAGACCGATCCAGCTCGCGCCGTCGAGCGCGACAAAGGTTCCTGCGGAACTGAAGGCCGGGTCACCGAGCTCTTCGCTCAAGAAGCTTTCGAAGGCGGGATCCGCTCCGCTGATGCCAAACGGCACGTCGCGCCACAGGTCGACGATCAGGTCATACAGGTGCCGCGGCGCACTCGCGACGGCGAGTGCGAGCTGCCGGTAGCTGGCGATGCGAATGCCGGTGCTGAAGAGCCGGTCGGTGTGCGAGTCGATGCCGCGAGCGATGCGCTCGGGCACGACCGTGTCCAACGGCAGGCGGCTTTCGATGCGACGGTTGTAGACGACGAAGCCGCGCTCGAGCGCGAAGCGTTCGGCGCGCGGGTTCGACGCGAGCACTTCAGTACAGAGTTCAGTGGTGCCGCGCTGTCTCGCTTCCGACTCGAGGGCGTCATACAGCGCGGCGCCGATGCCGTGACCTACGCGGGCCGGGTCCAGAGTGACGCGCATGCGGAGCCGCCCCTCGGCAGCGGCCACGTCAGGGACCTCGAGGAAACCGAACCCGGCGAGTTGCCCTGGGACGCTTTCGGCGACGAACTTCCGGTGAAAACGCTCGCCGCGCCGACGTGCGGCGGCCGCGATCTCGGCGCCTGTGCGCGGCCAGTCCGGATGCACTGCGGTGACGATGCGTGCGATCTCGTCATCGTCCGCCGTGGCATGGGCCGGGCGGACCGTGATCTGCCGATTCATGCGGCGCGATCTTAGGCGCGACCGCCGCGCTCAGGCTAGACGAGTACGCGCTCGATGCCGCCGGCGTTGGCGCGGGCCACATAGTCCGGCATCCAGTCCGCACCGAGCACATGGCGCGCGAGTTCCACGACGATGTAGTCGGCGTCGATGTCGGCGTCGTCGTTGTAGCGCTTCAATCCCTGCAGGCACGACGGGCAGGACGTCAGGACTTTGACTGCACCGTCGAAGCCGTCGGCGCGGAGGCGCCCGGCGGCTGCAGTGACCTCACGCTCCTTGCGGAAGCGCACCTGGGTCGCGATATCGGGACGCGAGATTGCGAACGTGCCGGATTCGCCGCAGCAGCGTTCGTTCTTCTCGATTGGCATGCCGTCGGCCGTTGCCACCAGCGCATTGACCGTCATGAGCGGATCCTGCTGCTTCATCGGACTGTGGCAGGGGTCGTGGTACATGTAGCGCACGCCGCTGACACCCTCGATGCGGACACCCTTTTCGAGCAGGTACTCGTGAATGTCGACGATCCGGCACTGCGGGAAGATCTCCTCGAATTTGTAGTCCTGCAGCTGGTCGTAGCAGGTACCGCAGCTCACCACGACCGTCTTGATGTCGAGGTAGTTCAGCGTGTTGGCGACACGGTGGAACAGCACCCGGTTGTCGGTGATGATCTTCTCCGCCTTGTCGAACTGGCCTGAACCTCGCTGCGGATAGCCGCAGCACAGGTACCCCGGCGGCAGCACGGTCTGCACGCCCGCATGCCACAGCATGGCCTGCGTGGCGAGGCCGACCTGCGAGAAAAGCCGCTCCGATCCGCAGCCGGGGAAGTAGAACACCGCTTCGGACTCGCTGGTCGTGCGCTGCGGATCGCGGATGATCGGCACGTAGCGGGCATCCTCGATGTCGAGCAGCGCACGTGCGGTCTTCTTCGGCAGGTCGCCCGGCATCTTCTTGTTGACGAAATGGATCACCTGCGCGGTGACCGGCGGCCGTCCACCGGTCGTGGCCGGCGGCCGGCGCGTCTGCTGCCGGCCCAGTCGTCTGAACAGGTCGACACCGATGCGCTGCGCCTTGTAGCCCCACTCGAGCATCAGCGTGCGCGCGACCTTGATCGTCTGCGGGTCCTTGACGTTCAGGAAAAACATTGAAGCGGCGGTGCCCGGGTTGAACTTCTTCTTGCCCATCCGCCGCAGCAGGTCGCGCATCGCCATGCTGACGTCGCCGAAATCGATGTCGACCGGGCACGGTGCAAGGCACTTGTGGCACACGGTGCAGTGGTCGGCCACGTCGCCGAACTCGTCCCAGTGCTTGATCGAGACGCCGCGTCGCGTCTGCTCCTCATAGAGGAACGCTTCGATCAGTAGCGAAGTGGCAAGGATCTTGTTGCGCGGCGAGTAGAGCAGATTGGCGCCGGGCACATGCGTCGAGCACACCGGCTTGCATTTGCCGCACCGCAGGCAGTCCTTGATCGCATCCGAGATCGACTTGATGTCGCTCTGCTGCATGATCAGCGACTCGTGTCCCATCAGGCCGAAGCTCGGCGTGTAGGCGTTCCTGAGGTCGGCGCCCGGCAGCAACTTGCCCTTGTTGAAGCGACCTTCGGGATCGACGGTGTTCTTGTAGCGCCGGAAGTCGGCCGTCTCGGCGTCGGTCAGGAATTCGAGCTTGGTGATGCCGATGCCGTGCTCACCCGAAATGACACCGTCGAGATCGCGCGCAATCTGCATGATGCGGGCGACCGCGGCATTGGCCCGCTGCAACATTGCGTAATTGTCGGAGTTGACCGGAATGTTCGTGTGCACGTTGCCGTCGCCGGCATGCATGTGCAAGGCAACGAACACGCGCCCGCGCAGTACGCGCGCGTGGATCGCCTCGCACTCGGCCAGCACCGGAGCAAAGGCCGCCCCGGCAAAGATCCGCTCGAGCGGCGCCCGCACTTCGGACTTCCATGACACGCGAATCGTGTGGTCCTGCAGAAGATCGATGACCAGGACGGACGGGCGCCGGTCACTATCGTTCGGCAAATGAGCGCTGGTCAGGTGCGTGAGCCCGAGCAGCGCCAGCTCCGGAGCCGCCGTGGCGAGCGGGGTGTCGAAGTGCGTCAGCAACCACTGCCAGCGCTTGCGCGTGTAGGCGATCAGCTCGCGTGCCTGCTCGACGCGGTCGCCGAGAATCTCGGAACGCGGCAAACGGTCGATTTCGACATCGTCGGACTTGCCGATCGCAAACGGTGAGGCCAGGTAGCCATCGAGCGCGTCGAGCAGCTCGAGCTTGTTCTCGATCGACAGCTCGATGTTGATGCGCTCGATCGCATCGGTGTACTCGCCCATCCGCGGCAACGGGATGACGACATCCTCGTTGAGCTTGAACGCGTTGGTGTGGCGGGAGATCGCGGCGGTCTTGGCACGGTCGAGCCAGAACTTCTTGCGGGCCTCGGCACTGACGGCCACGAAACCTTCGCCGGTGCGGCTGTTGGCCATTCGCACGACTTCCGATGCGGCATGCGCGACGGCGGCATCGTCGTCACCGACGATGTCACCGATCAGCACCATTTTCGGCAGTCCGCCGCGCCGCGACTTGGTCGCGTAGCCGACCGCGCGCAGGTAACGCTCGTCGAGGTGCTCCAGCCCGGCGAGCAGGACGGCAGAGTTCCCGTCCTTCACATCTTCGACGCCCGCGCGACGACGCTCGAGGTAGCCGGTGATCTCGACCATCGACGGCACGGCTTCGCGGGCACGGCCGAAGAATTCCAGGCAGACCGTGCGGATGTGCTTCGGCATCCGGTGCACGATCCAGCGCGCCGACGTGATCAGTCCGTCACAGCCTTCCTTCTGCACGCCCGGCACGCCGCCGAGGAATTTGTCGGTGACATCCTTGCCCAGACCGACCTTGCGAAACTGTGCGCCTGGAATCGCGAGACGCTCACTGCGCAGCGTCCGTGCCTTTGCGGCGGGCTGGCGGCCATCCTTCCACGTCAGTTCGAAGACGGCCTCGCTGGCATCGTGGATCTTGCCGAGGTTGTGGCCGATGCGCTGCACCTCGAGCCAGTTGCCCTCGGGGTCGACCATGCGCCACCAGGCGAGATTGTCGACCGCCGTGCCCCAGAGCACCGCCTTCTTGCCGCCGGCGTTCATCGCGATGTTGCCGCCGACGCAGGATGAATCGGCTGAGGTCGGATCGACGGCAAACACGTACCCGCCCCGTTCGGCGGCGTCAGTGACGCGCTTGGTGACCACGCCGGCTTCGGAAAACACCGTCGGTACCGGCCTGTCGAGTCCCGGCTGGGCGATCGACTCGACCTCGGAGAGCGCCTCCAGCTTTTCAGTGTTGATGACGGCCGACAGCGGCGTGAGCGGAATGGCACCGCCGGTGTAGCCGGTGCCGCCGCCGCGCGGGATGATGGTCAGGCCGAGCGAGATGCACGCACGCACCAGGCCCGGGATCTCGTCCTCGGTGTCCGGCTGCAGCACGACGAACGGGTATTCGACGCGCCAGTCGGTTGCGTCAGTCACGTGCGACACGCGCGCGAAGCCGTCGAACCGGACGTTGTCGTCGCGCGTGTGGCGCGCGAGTTCGCGGCGCGCCGCCTTGCGCAGGTCCCAGGTGGTACGAAACTCGTCCTCGAAGCTTTGCACGGCCTTGCGTGCCGCCGCAAGCAGCTGGCCGACCTTGGCGTCGCGCTCGCGGTCGCTGTCGGTGGCGGGGGCCGTCTCGCGGCGCTTCTCGATCTCGCCGAGCCGGTGATGCAGCGCCTCGATCAGCAATGCGCGACGCTTGGGATTGTCGAGCAGGTCGTCCTGCAGGTACGGGTTCCGTCGTACGACCCAGATGTCGCCCAGCACTTCGTAGAGCATCCGCGCCGAGCGGCCCGTGCGACGTTCGCTGCGCAACTCGTCGAGCACGCGCCAAGCTTCGGCGCCGAGCAGCCGGATCACGATCTCGCGATCCGAGAACGACGTGTAGTTGTATGGAATCTCGCGCAGTCGGACCGGCGGTTCGAGCACGGTGGGAGCGGAGCGCAATCCCTGAGGTGGGACGGGAGCGTTCATGCGGTGTGGATCGACCTATTGGCCCCTGCGGGCCCCTGCGGACGCTTGGGAAGCAATTGTAACTTTTGCGCTGCAGCGAAGTAGGATGACCCCATTGCGCTGTCGGGACGGGCTGTTAAGCGGCATCGGGCACCGCGACAGTGCGTCGTGGCGGCGCGCGCACAGAATTTCTGACAGTCTCAAAGGGCGACCAATGTCACGCTGGACCCCGCGCGTAGCCAGTCTTGCTTGATGGTTGGGATTGATCGGTGCCCAAGAGTCGGCGGCTGTGCAGATCAGTGCTGGCCAGACTGCTGAGTCCCGAAGCCGCATCCAGTCGATAGCCACCGTTGCGGCCCCGGGGCAGAATTGCTCGGAAGCAAACAATGTGTGCTGCGCGCGGCCAGGCGCTGCCGCGCGGACCTTGGGAGGGTGCGAATGAAGAACAGGCGGAACGCCAACGTGCTGGCGGCCATTGCGGGGTGCCTTGCAACGTCACTCGCCCCGGCCCAGGTGGCAACGCCCGCGACAGCGGTGATCTTCGAGAACGTCCGCATCTTCGACGGCACCCGCGGGCAGCTGTCGGCGCCTGCAAATGTGCTGGTGACCGGAAACGTCATCGGGAAGATCTCGAGCGCGCCGATCGCCGATCCCGCGAACTCGCGCGTTCAGCGCATTGCGGGCAACGGACGAACGCTGATGCCAGGCCTCATCGACAATCACTGGCACACGCTACTCGCGCGCCCTACGCCTGCGCAGGCCATCGAAGGAGATATCGGCTACACGAACCTGCTCGCGGCCGCGGAGGCGGAAGCCACGCTCATGCGCGGCTTCACGACCGTGCGCGACCTGGGCGGTCCGTCGTTCGGGCTGAAGCGCGCGATCGACGAGGGGTTGGTGGTGGGCCCCCGCATCTATCCGTCCGGCGCCATTATCACGATCACCGGCGGGCACGGCGATTTCCGCAGCCCTTCCGCGCTGCCACGGCAGATCGGCGGTCCGCTGTCGCGCATGGAGATCATCGGCGGCAGTATGGTGGCCGATTCGCCGGACGAGGTGCGAGTGCGCGCGCGCGAGCAACTCCTGCTCGGCGCGTCACAGATCAAGCTGACGGCGGGGGGCGGCGTGGCGTCTCCGCACAGCCCGCTCGACGTCGCGACGTTCACCGAGCCTGAGCTTCGCGCCGCGGTCGAGGCAGCGGAAAACTGGGGCACGTACGTGACTGTGCATGCGTACACGTCCGTCGCGATTCAGCGCGCCATCGCGGCCGGCGTCAAGGTCATCGAGCACGGGCATCTCATGGACGAGGCCACGGCGAAGATGATGGCGGACAAGGGCATCTGGCTCTCCTTCCAGCCGTTCGTGGACGACGGTCACGCGCCGCCGCTCGCGCCTGCCAACATGGCGCGGCTGCGCCAGGTGTGGGGAGGCACCGAGCGAACCGTTGCGCTGGCCAGGAAGTACAAGATCAAGACCGCATTCGGGACGGACATCCTGTTTTCGGCAGAAGGGGCGGCGCGGCAGGGCGAGATGCTGGCGTTGATGCGACGCTGGTACAGCGCGCCGGAACTCCTGGTCATGGTCACGGGCAGCAACGCGCAGCTCCTCAAGCTGTCCGGCCCGCGCGACCCTTATCCCGGGAAGCTCGGCGTGGTGGAGGAAGGTGCGCTCGCCGACCTCTTGCTGGTCGACGGCGACCCGACGGTCAACCTAGAGCTGGTCGCCGATCCAGCCCGCAACTTCGTGGTGATCATGAAGGACGGCAGGATCCACAAGAACATCACACGATGAAACCCGGGATCGGCGAAAAGCGACGCGGCGTGCCCTGCCTCGGTTGACGCACGCTGGGCCGAGCGCGCGGGTGAGGCGCACTCGGCGAGGAGAATCTGCGGGCGACAGCGATAAGTGAAGCCTTCGAGGAGTGCGGTCTGCACATAGAGTCCGGTCGCGTGCTGTACATCGAGGAGTTCGTTCAGCCAGGGAAGAGACACTGCAAGGTCTGGTGTGCCGGCCGCCTCATCGGCGGGACCTTGGACTGCGGCGCACCAGAAGCGAGAAGCGAGCACATCGTCGAGGCGGCATGGTTTGCGCGCGAAGAGTTGTGGGGCAAGACCGTCTTCCCGCCAATGCTGCTCAGCGACTTCTGGGAAGACAGGGCGGCAGGCCGGACTGAACCCCGATAAGTTGGCCTACGCCAGATGGACTTCTACTGACGGAGGATCCCGTGAAAGCCTTTGAGCTCGAGAGCGTCCCTGTATTTCACAATAAAGTCGAAGTCTTCGGAACTTGCAATGATCGCTTCAGCGCCGTGCGAGAACTCGAGCTTGCGGCGCGCAGATCTGGTTCCGCAACGCCATTGCGACGTCATTGACGCCCGCCATCGCGAGATTCCCGCTCAAGCGTGAATTGGCGGGAACGGCACGACGCACCAAACACGGATGACCGCCTGATGGTTGCGGCCCCTCAAGGAGTCAGGTCGTTACTGCCAAAGTAGACTCTTTGCGGCCAGTACCGGAAGCCCAGGTTCAGCGAGGCAATGACTCAATAGCGGTCATCGGCAGTCCGGGATACGCTGGCGCAATGGATCGTCGCCTCTTTCTACATTCCAGTGCTGCTGTCCTTGCGCTGTCAGGCTGCGCAACCAGATCGGGGCCCATTGCCCGACAAACCGCGTGTCTGCCCCCAGTTCAAGCTTCTGCCGACCGGATGATTCGCACCGCGGCCGGCCTGCGGCCGTATCGCGCCGCAGGATTCGTCGTCCGCCTCGAGCCTATCGGAGACAAGAGGCTGGTTCATAACTACGGACACGGCGGCGCCGGCATTACTCTGTCGTGGGGTAGTTCGAAGCTGGCCACGACACTCGGATTGCAGAACCACAGCGGCCCGGTGGCCGTGATCGGCGCTGGAGTCATGGGCCTAACAACGGCACGGCTCGTTCAGGAGGCCGGCTTTCCCGTCACGATCTACGCGAGCGCTCTGCCACCCCACACGACGTCTGACATCGCGGGCGGTCAGTTCCATCCCTTTGGCCACTACGACCACAGCCAAGTAACGGTCGAATGGCGCGCGCAGTTCGTCGCCGCCGTCGACTACAGCTGGCGCCGGTTTCAGATCATGGTCGGCGAGGACTACGGAATACGCTGGCTGCCGACCTTCAGTGAAACCAGTGGCGAGGCCGAACCGCAGTTGCTCCCGACCTTCCCGCCGCACAACCGCATGCTGAGCGAGAAGGAGAATCCCTTCCCGTTCGACAGCGCCAGCACCTACGACACGCTGTACGTCGAAACCGGCCGATTTCTGCGTCAGATGCTGCGCGACATCCAGATTGCGGGCGGCAACATTCAAGTCACGAACTTCGCCACGCCGGCCGACATTGCAGCGCTGCGCGAGCGTCTGGTGTTCAATTGCACCGGCCTGGGAGCCCGCGATCTCTTCGGGGATACCGCGCTGCGCCCCGCCCGCGGGCAACTGGCGATCTTGCTGCCACAGCCGGAGATCCACTACGCCTACACCACCCGGGCGGGCTATATGTTCCCTCGTCCTGACGGCATCATCCTGGGTGGCACGTTCGAATTGGACCAATGGCAGGCGGTACCGGAGCCGGACACCATTGCCCGCATCGTCGCCTCGCACCAACGGCTGATCGCCAACATGCGCTGCACTGCCTGACGGCGAAACGCTGCCAATTGAAGTCCCGCGGGTGTCAGGCCAAAATCGCCTGACAGCGGACCTACGACATTGGGCCAAGGCCGCTTGCCGACACGCTTCTCAATTTGGCTGGCTTTGCAATTGCTCACGCGGTTTGGAGCGTTTCAGTTCTACTGCAGGGCGAGCTCCTCGTACCACCTACCCTGAGGAAAGTGCAGAGGCTGGCCACAGCGTAGTGCTGGATCCACGCGGGGACGAGCTCATTCGACTACCGATGGCTGAGGCCGGTGTGGGCGTCTTCGACCTGGGTCTGAAAGAGTTTGAGTGGCACGATCAGGTCGAGCCTGCGGCGAACGAGACAGCGAACGCTGGAGCGAGATAGCTTCATCCAGCCAACTGCCGTCATTTGCCAACAGCAGCAAGGCAGCCAGTTCGCTGGAGGCCGGTCGCTGCCATGGAAGCGAAGGCGGAGTATGGCCAGCTTTTCCGCGAATCTGAATTCTGACCGATGCCTAATCTGTGGCGGGCCATTTCGGGCAGGCACGCCTGCCTTCCTGTCTATGGCCATGGTGCCAGACCGATAACGAAGAAGGGATGACTATGCGGGTGCCATTGACTGGCTTTATCCCGATTGTTCTCGTGTTGACAAGGGGCGCCGACACTCATCAGTTGGGCAGGATTTCCAGTTGAGCTACATCCTCGGCGTCGGCGCAGTTCTCTTGTTTCAGGCTGCGTTTTCGTACGCAATCATCTTGGCCGGCACTGGGAACGGGTCGTTCGTTGGCTTAGGCGCGATGCTGTTCGCAGTTGTTGGAATTCCAGCCACTGCGATTGCCAATCTGGCTCTTGTTCACTCCCATCGCAAGAACCCGACGACGGGCTACATCGGCCGACTGCTCTTACTTTCGCTCGCGCTACCCGTGGCACAGTTGGCTCTGCTCATTCTCGTTAACGTGTTTCGTCTGTAGGCCAAGGGAGTTTGAAGCGACGCCCGTGCGATTCGGAATCCTTTTGATGGCAACAGGCGCCGTGCTCTTGGCGGCGTCCCTGCTACTGCGGGACGCGCTACCAGGCCCTGCTGAACTCCGGCCGGAGCTTCGTCTCGAACCAACGCAGGGGCCGACGCAGGCCACCCCATTTCAGACCACTGTCGACGGGGTCTCCTACACCGTCAAACCCATTGCCGATTACGAGATCTGGGGTTTGGTCGTCAGCAACCACGACACAACCACGTGGTGGGACTGGATTCACAAGGCGTCGAACGACCACCTCAATGTAGTTGATCTGTGCGTGGTGTTCGCCGAGAACGTGACCAGCGGAGGCTATGTCGGACTCGACTATTCGAGCGGGCAGTTCGTCTGTTACGTGCAGACGAGCTCAGCGGCAGCTTTTCAGCGGTTCTCAATGCGCGCTCTTTCAAACAATCACCTGCTGGCCGACCGTCCGTCGATCATTGCCAGGCTGCGCGACGTGCGGATCGGCGATCAAGTGCGTATCCGCGGATGGCTGTCCGAGTACGCGCACAACCACGGTTTCGCATTCACACGGGGCACCAGCCTGACACGGGAGGACAGCGGAAACGGCGCCTGCGAAACGATCTACGTACAAGAGGTTGAAGTGCTGCGCTCCGGCGGTGGGCCATGGCGGTGGTTACCGTGGCCAGCGATTGGATTGATCGTGGCGGGGCTGATCGTATGGCTGCGCGCGCCATTCCGGGCCAGCTGAGCCATCGGCTTTAACTCAGGGTGGCTCGAGCAGGCCACGACCTGTCGCTTAAGATGGCTGCTCACTCGTCCCGATAGCGGATGACATAGCAGGGATTCGGGACGCAGCTCCTTCAGCATGTCCTGGCCTCGGCAGGCTTTGCAGGGCTGGTCGTCACCCTGTCTGCGTTGAAGATCAATCCGGCGGTGCGGCTGTATCGCCGTCTCGGATTCACGACGGATTCCGAGTCGGCGAAGTCCGTTAGCATGAGTTTCACTCCGATCCGAAGCGTCCGAGCGGAGCTACGGGTCGACGCTGTGCCGAGGCAGACCACATGAATGCTGTCAATCTTGCAGACAAGCTCAGTCAGTTCGCTGAGCACTGGCAGCCGCGCACCGTTGGCGGGTTCAACGGGCACGACATCATGGTCGTCAAGGTCAAGGGCGAGTTTGTCTGGCACAAGCACGACAACACCGACGACTTCTTCCTCGTTCTCAAAGGACGCCTGACGATCCGGATGCGGGGTGGAAATGTCACGCTGAACACCGGAGAGATGTTCGTGGTGCCCAAGGGCGTCGAGCACTGCCCAGTGGCGGACGAGGAATGCCACCTTCTGCTGATCGAGCCTTCCGGTACGCCAAATACCGGCGACCCTGCCACCGCCGAACCTCGTAGATTGGCCTAGCGTCCAGCTGGAAGGGATTGCTGCCGGCCAGTAGCCGAAGTCGCATCCAGCGGCGAGAATCGCACATGGCGGGTCACATCGTGGCGCTGGGTGGTGGGGGTTTCTTGATGGAACCCGACAACCCACTGCTGGACGACTTCATCCTTTCGCTGAGTCGGCGCAAACCGGCGCGGGTGTGCTTTATTCCGACGGCGAGCGGCGACTCGCCGACCGCGATTACGAGGTTCTACCGCGCCTTCAGCGGGCGCTGCGTGCCGACGGATCTGACACTGTTCGACACCCAGGGCCTGCCGCGGCATCCCGCGCTGACGGGCGAACTTGCGCGCTTCGTTGCCGAACAGGACGTCTTCTACGTCGGCGGTGGTAACACCGCGAACCTGCTCGCCGTGTGGCGGACACACGGGCTCGACCGGCTGCTGCGTCGCGCCTGGCTAAGCGGCGCGGTACTAAGTGGCATCAGCGCCGGGATGCTGTGCTGGTTCCAGGGTGGAGTCACCGATTCGTTCGGCGGCTTTCGTGCTCTGCAGGACGGTCTCGGCCTGCTGCGCGGAACTGCGTGCCCGCACTACGACGGCGAGCCGCAGCGACAAGCGGCGTTCCGTCGAATGATTGCGCGTGGCGCCCCAGCGGGCTATGCCGCCGACGACGGCGTGGCATTGCACTTCGAAGGAAGACGACTGAAGCAGGCAGTTAGTTCACGACAGAAGGCGCTCGCGTACCGAGTTCATCTCAGGAAGGGCGAAGTGGAACAGGTGCCGCTCAAGGTGCGCTATCTGGGCGGGTGACAAGGCGAGCGCACAAGAACCGGCGCAATCGGCCAGTAGCCGCCCTCGCCACATTGCGCTCGATCTATCTGTAAGTGGACCCTTCCCGCGCTTCCTCAGGCGGTTTTGTCCTGGCGCAATGCCATCATCGGCAAGGGAGTTGCTTGCTTTTGAAGCCCAGGAGTGGACAGCAATCGACCCTGTCTGGCGTCCTATCGCGCGCGGTTCGGCGACGAAAAGCGTCCAAGAACCTCGATTGCGCGGCGTGGTTCGGTACCCCACAATCGCGCTCCCTAGCGCTTCCCTCGGAAGGAAGGTGTCAAGTGCAGTGGTCTTCGTACAGATTCGTCTTCGCGCTCATGGTCGCACTCGGACCGGCCTCGGCGCAGCCACAGGTCTCGGCGAAGGCGGACCTTGCCGCCTTGACCCTGGAGTTCTACTCAGCCCTTATCCACGGCGACGCGCTGGCCGCGGGTCGACTGCTCTGCGCGCAGTCTCTTGTCATCAGCCCGCGCGGACTTGTCAGCACGCGAGAGCAGTTCCTCGGTCGCATGTCGCCACGGCCAGCCGAGTCCAAAGTGCGCCGAGAGTGGGGTCCCCTGAGCGTAACGACGTTGGGTTCGTCGACTGTTGTCCACGGTGACCTGACCCTGCGGTCGTCTTCGACCTCGGCACAGACTCAGTCCATGGTCACGGCGACGTGGAACTCCCTTGAAGGTCGACCCTGCATCGCTGTGTATCAACGCATGATGAGTGGCGACATCGCGGAGGCTGCATTCTGGAACGAGGCGTTCGTCCTCGGAGAAGGGTTCAACCTCGAGCCGAACGCATGGCTAGTCAAGAATGCGAAGGGGTTGAAGCCCGGACGAGCCTTGGACGTCGCCATGGGTCAGGGACGCAACGCCGTCTGGCTGGCATCGCAAGGCTGGGACGTCACTGGCTACGACATCGCCGGCGAAGGATTGAAGATTGCCAGGGAAGCCGCAGCAGCACGGGGAACTCGAGTGAACACCGTCTTTTCGTCAACGGCGGACTTTGACTTCGGACGTGACCAGTGGGACCTGGTCGCGATCATCTACGCGGGCGGGGCTGAGGAGCTGCGCGGAGCGGCACAAGGACTGAAGCGTGGCGGAGTCGTGGTACTGGAGGGATTCTATGGGCAGCCCGAGGCCGGACAGCCGGCGTCCGGGGTCACTTTCGACCGGGCCATGTTGGAGAGATTCGCGAAGGAGGCGGGTCTCGAAGTGATTCAGATCGAGGCGCCGGGCGAGGGTCGTCCGGACTATGGAACCCCGAAGATGCAACCTGCAAGGCTGCTTGCCAGGAAGCCTTGAGCGAGAACGACATCTGTAGGGGTCGGCAAGCGACAAGGTCGGCGAGTGGCGGCCATCAACAGCCAGCGGATCGGCTCGCCTGGTCTCAGTGGAAGCGGTCAGAATTCCATGCACGACCCAACTGCGCAGCCGACACATTTGCTCGCAGCCAACGGGCAAAAGTCTAGAGGCATGAAGACAATGACAACGCGGACGCTTGCCGCGATCGCGGCGCTGACCCTGTCCGTGGCGGTGCTTGCGGCCGACGGGCCGACCGTCCCGCACAAGGAACGCGTGGCGTTCGCGAAGGGTGCCTCGTCCGCGACGATCAAGGGCACGCTGAAGGGCGGCGCCGACGTGGATTTCCTGGTGCGGGCGGCGGCTGGCCAGACGCTGCAGGTGAAGCTGCAAGGGACGAACCCCCAGAACGAGTTCAATGTGCTGCCTCCCGGTTCGGCCGACGCCGCGATGTTCGTCAGCAACATGACCGGAGCACGATCCTGGTCCGGCGTGCTGCCGGCCGACGGCGACTATGCGATCCGCGTCTACCTGATGCGCCCAGCGGCGCGCCGCAACGAGTCGTCGAACTACACACTGACGGTGGCGGTCACCGGCAAGGCGCTGCAGCCGCTGCCCGCAGCACGGGACGCGAAGATTGCTGGCACCGCGTATCACGCGACGGCCAAGGTGCCGTGCGCGCTGCCTGCCCAGCCGGACATCAAGTCGTGCGACGCTGGCGTTGTCCGCCGCGGTAGCGACGGCACGGCGACTGTCGAGGTGATCGGCCCCATGGGCGTGCAGCGGCGCATCCTCTTCGTGCAAGGCAAACCGGCAGCCAGCGACGGTATGGGATCCCCCTCGGCCTCGCGCAAGGGTGATGTCACCACGGTGGAGGTAGGCAGCGAACGCTACGAATTTCCAGACGCCTTCCTTACCGGAGGCTAACCGCCGGCGCGCAGCATTACCGCGCATCAACGCGGGATAAACAACACACGAAGCTGCGCCGCAGGGTAGATGGCGGCAAGCAGCGGTCGGCGCGTTCTTGCGCGAGGATCGGCGAGCCGCCGGGTGTAGTGCCACCCGCGGGCACGCCAGTTGCCCGGATAGTCAAGCCAATGCCAGCCCGCGGGCAGTGAACCTCTCGGCGAGCGTCGTGACCACGATGCCCACGACCCAGTTCAGTGCAACCGTGAGTTCGGCAACGGACGATCGTCTCTGAAGGGTGTGGCTACGTTCGTAACAGGGACAGATCTCGCCTGCCGTTATCGGAACTGGAGAAATGCGATGAAGCGTCTTACTTCCATCTTTGCAGCTTGCGCGAGCACGCTCATTCTCACCGCCGGATGTAACAGGACCGACACTCCCCCGGCGCCGAACACAGCACCGCCACCCAATACTGCGTCGCAAGCAAGCACGGCACCGCAGGCGCAGCCTGTTCAAGAGGCTCCGTCGACGCCGACGGCGCCCATGCCGCCACCCGATGTGCCCAAGGGCGATGCGTCGTCCGGCCCCAAGCCCGGCCAGGCGAATGACCACTCGAGTCCTGCGTTCAAGGGGGGTGGCAAGGAAGTTCCAAAGTAGATCCGTCGCTCTGTCGTTCCCCGAGCGTCGACACGATTCGGTCGGCCAATCTGGAACGAGACCCCGGTCGGCGCGGCTCTCAAGCACTTTCTGTCGTCATGAGCGTCGATTCGCGACGAAATGGCCATGGGATCAGGCGACCAGCGGCGCCTCCTGCATGGCGGCAATCTGCTCGCGCAGCTCGAGAATGCGTTCTTCCCAGTAGCGCTGGGTGTTGAACCACGGGAACGCGGCGGGGAAGGCCGGGTCGCTCCAGCGGCGTGCGATCCACGCCGCGTAGTGCATCAGGCGCAAGGTCCGCAGCGCCTCGACCAGATGCAGCTCGCGCCGATCGAACTCGGCGAAGTCCTCGTAGCCGGCCAGCAGATCGGCGAGCCGCTGGGTCTGCTCCGCGCGGTCGGCGCCCAGCATCATCCAGAGGTCCTGCACCGCCGGGCCCATGCGCGCGTCGTCGAAGTCGACGAAGTGCGGGCCGCGGTCGGTGAGCCCGTCGTACCAGAGCACATTGCCTTCGTGCACATCGCCGTGCAGGCGGATCCGCGTCACGTCGCCGGCGCGTTCGAACGCACGTGCAATGCCGTCGAGCGCCTGGTGCGAGACGCCGGCATAGACCTCGCGCAATTCGCGCGGCAGCCAGTCGTGTTCGAGAAGGAAAGTGCGTGGCTCGGTGCCAAAGCTCGCCATGTCGAGCGCTGGTCGCGCGCGGAAAGGGTGCGCGCGGCCGACCGCATGCAACCGGCCGAGGAAGCGGCCGATCCACTCCAGCACGTCGGGACTGTCGAGCAGCGGTGCGCGGCCACCGCGGCGCGGGAACACGGTGAAACGAAATCCTTCGTAAGCGTTGAGCGTGCGGCCGTTGAGCGTCTGCGGTGGCACGGCCGGGACCTCGGCCGCCGCCAGTTCGGCGACGAACGCGTGCTCCTCGAGGATCTGCGCGTCGCTCCAGCGGTCCGGGCGGTAGAACTTGGCGACGACGAATCCGCTGCTGCCGTCGGCGGTCTCGATGCCCGCCTGGAACACGCGATTCTCATAGCTGTTGAGCGCGAGCAGCGAGCCCGAGGTGGTGAGTCCGGCGCTGTCCAGCGCGTTCAACACCACGTCGGGTGTCAGGCCCGCGTACGGTGGCGCATCGGCGTTTGCGGTGTTGTCGCTCATGGCAGGCATGGTAGGCCAGGTCCGACAGCGCCTGCGTGGTACCTTCTGCGGTCGGAGGAGAGCTGGCACCATGCCCGCACAAGAGTATCTGCGCCGCATCCTGACGGCGCGCGTGTACGACGTCGCGATCGAATCGCCGCTCGAAGAAGCGCCGAAGCTGTCGGAGCGCACCCACAATCGCGTGCTGCTCAAGCGCGAGGACCTGCAGCCCGTCAAGAGCTTCAAGCTGCGCGGCGCTTACAACAAGATGGCGCGGCTCGACCGTGCGCAACTCAAGCGCGGCGTCATTGCGGCATCGGCCGGCAATCACGCCCAGGGCGTGGCACTGGCCGCGCAGAAGCTCGGCTGCCGCGCCGTCATCGTCATGCCGGTGACCACGCCACAGGTCAAAGTTGAAGCCGTGCGTGCGCGCGGCGCCGACGTGGTCCTGTTTGGCGACTCGTACTCCGACGCCTACACGCATGCACTTGAAGTGCAGGCGAAGAAGAACCTCACCTTCGTACATCCGTTCGATGACCCGGACGTGATTGCTGGCCAGGGCACGATCGCGATGGAGATCCTGCGCCAGCACCACCCGGTGGACCACGGGCCGATCCACGCCGTCTTCGTCGCGATCGGCGGCGGTGGTCTCGCCGCCGGTGTCGGTGCCTACCTCAAGGCGCTGGCACCCGAGATCCGCGTGATCGGTGTGCAGACTTTCGATTCAGACGCGATGGCGCGCTCGATCGCGGCCGGACGGCGCGTTCAGTTGCACGACGTTGGGCTGTTTTCGGATGGGACCGCGGTCCGGCAGGTTGGCGAGGAAACCTTTCGGCTCTGCCGAAAGTTTGTCGACGAGATCGTCCTCGTGGACACCGATGCGATCTGCGCGGCCATCAAGGATGTCTTTGCCGATACGCGTTCGATCCTCGAGCCCGCAGGCGCACTGGCGATTGCCGGTATGAAGTTCTACGCCGCGCGCGAGCGGCTCAAGGGCAAGACGATGGTGGCGATCGCCTGCGGAGCGAATATGAACTTCGACCGCCTGCGTTTTGTCGCCGAGCGCACCGAAGTGGGCGAGGCGCGCGAGGCACTGTTCGCCGTGACGATTCCCGAAGAGCGTGGCAGCTTCAGGCGTTTCTGCGAACTGGTCGGCAGCCGCAGCGTGACCGAGTTCAACTACCGCATCAGCGACGCCGCGTCGGCGCAGGTCTTCGTCGGCATCAGCACGTCCAATGCCGGCGACAATGAAAAGCTGGCGCGCAGCTTTCGCCAGCACGGCTATGCCACGGTCGACCTGACCCACGACGAACTGGCGGCCGAGCACGTGCGCTACATGGTCGGCGGCAAGAGCGTCCTTGCCGAGGGTGAGCGCGTATTCCGCTTCGAGTTTCCGGAGCGGCCCGGAGCGTTGATGAAGTTCCTCACCAGCATGGCGCCGGGCTGGAACATCTCGATGTTCCACTATCGCAATCAGGGGGCCGACTATTCGCGCGTGCTGGTCGGGTTGCAGGTGCCGACGTCCGAGCGGCGTGAGTTCGCGCGCTTCCTCGCCGAGCTCGGCTTTCGTCACTGGGACGAAACCGACAACCCAGCCTATCGACTATTCCTGGCCTGACGGAGAGCCCGTTGCTCAGACTGATACTCAACTCCAGCCGCTACCTGGTCGTGGCCGCCGTGGTCGGCGCCCTGGCCGCCTCGCTGGCGCTCTATGTCTACGGCCTTGCCGAGACCGGCGTCGTGATCGTGCGCGCCATCGAGAAGGCGGAGATCAGCAGCAAGGGTGCGAAGGCGATGGCCCTCGAGTTCATCGAGATCGTCGACCTGTTCCTGCTCGGCACCGTGCTGCTGATGATCAGCCTCGGCTTCTACGAACTTTTCATCCGCTCCGATCTCGACCTGCCGGAGTGGTTGCACTTCCGCAACTTCGACGACCTGAAGCTCAAGCTGGTCGGCGTCGTCATCGTGGTGCTGGCGGTGCTGTTCCTCGGCCACGTGGTCGCCTGGAACGGCGAACGCGACTTGCTGCGGCTGGGCGCGGCCATTGCGCTGGTGATTGCCGCACTGACCTACTTCCTGTCGATTTCCAAGGGCAGCAAGGGCTGAGGTCCGCCGCGGCTGTGTGACCGCCGTCGAGCTTGTCGAATTTTCCGCATCGAGCCTGCCGAAGCCGCCGCTGCTGACGGCGCGACCCATCTTCATCATGCGTCCCGTCCGGTGCTCACCGGGCAACTAACCGGGCGGGGGCCGACATGTACGAGATGAACGACGAAGCGATGGCGTTGACCGTGGCCGAAGCGACGATGCAGGACTTCCTGGCGGCCGTGATGCTGGTCGAGCGCTCGCCGGCACCTATCCCGACCGTGCGCGTGCAGCCGTCGCGACCCCTGATCGAATACCCGGTGACACGTCACCCCGTACGCAGCCGCTTGCAGCCGGCCGCCATCCGCACTGTGACCATGCCGCGGCCGGTGGCGCATGCCGACAAAACGGCCCCGGTCGCTGGCGCACGCACCGTCTACTGGCTGGCGCTGGCCGCCGCTATGGCGGCGGTCGTGTTGCTCTAGTGCCGCGGGCGGTCGCGCGAGGGCATGCGGTAGAGCCACACCGCCAGCCCGACGCCCATAACCGCCAGCAGCCCCTTCAGCCATAGCGGCTCGACGAAGAACACGATCGACGTGCCCAGGGTCAGCGACATCAGCGCGACGGCGGTGAGCTTGGTCTTGTACGGGATGCTGCGGTGGCGCTCCCACTCGTGGATGATCGGTCCGAACGTGCGCTGCGTGAGCAGCCAGTCGTAAAAGCGGCGAGAACCACGCGCATAGCAGGCGGCGGCCAGCAGCACGAACGGAGTGGTCGGCAGCAGCGGAAGAAAAATCCCGATCAGGCCGAGTACGAGAGCCAGGGTCCCTGCTGCAAGGAAGAAGGCTCGAACCCAACGCGAACGGTGTTCAACCGCCTCGGCGCGCGGCTCAGCCGAATTCAATGCGAGCCCTGCTCTTGCCCGGCGCCGGCGGGCGTGTCGAGCGGCGGCCACAGGAACTCGCCGGGGTGCGAGACGAGCCGTCCGCGGATCGCGCGGTACACCTTGGCGCGGTTGGTCGGCGAAATATCGACCGCACGCATCGCCACCCGCAGAGCCAGTCCGAAACTGACGCCGACATTCAGCGCGCCGATGACGACGATGCCGGCGACCGCCATCCAGAAGGGCGCCGTCTTCAACGCATCGAGGCCGAGCGAGAATGCCGCCACCGCCACCTGGCCGGTTGACAGCGTCACGTGGCGCACTTCGATCGGCAGTCCGAAGAAGGCGAACACCAGGGGTGTCAGTCCGAGCAGGACGCCGAGGCCGATGTTGCCGGCGAGTCCGGCGATGTTGTCGCGCCACCAGTCGGCGCGCTCGCGCGCTCCATCCGCTCCGAGGCGGTGCACGCGGCGGGCGTTGGTCGCAATCGCGGCATGCAGCTGGCGCACGGTGAAGGCGTTGTCCGCCCATCCGGCAAAGAGCCCCGAGAGCCACAGCAGCACACCGGTGTAGGCGGCGAACAGAAACGACGGCCCAAGCACCGAGTGCGATCGCAGCACCTCGCGCGCCTTGGCGTCGGAAAGCGGCCCGTCGCCGAAGACCAGCCACCAGAGCAGGGCGACGGCGAGTACGGCCGGCATGACCGCTATCAGGTTGCCGAACACGGAGGCGACCTGGGACCGGACCAGCGCCGCGCTCTCGCTCACCAGCGCCTCCACCTGGCCGGGCCGTTCGAGTTCACGCATGCGCGCGGCCAGCGCCGGGGCCGTCATGGCGGGCTGCTTGGTGGCGACCGTGAAGTGCGCCAGCGCGATCAGCACGAACACGCCCGCGTAGTTCAGCGAAGCGAAGAGGCCCTCCCAGAACGGCGGCATGTGCGCGGCCGTGATCGCGAACTTGAAGTACACCGCAATGGCCATCAGTGCACCGCCGCCGGCGCTGATCGCCAGCATGTGTCGGTACTGCGCACGAGTGCCTGCGATGTAGTGTGTTCCGGTCTCCGCATTGCGCTCGGCGATCCGGCGCGACAGCAGCCGCATGTTTTCGCCCCACAGCGCACCGACGCCGCGGGACTGCGCGTCCCGGCGCACGGCGTTCATCACCTCGCGCAGGATGTGCAGCGAGTCCTCGCCGGACATCCAGCGCGCCACCCTCTTCACACGCTCGAGCTGCGCCCTTGTCCGTTCGCTGAGATAGAAGAGATCGACCGAGACACCGGTCTCCGTCAGCTTGGCATGCAGCGTCGCCAGCAGCGCCAGACTTTCGTCGACGACGTGTTCCAGCTCGTTGCGAGATGTTTCATCGCGAGCGGCCAGGAACGCCTCCACGGCGGCGACCAACCGGCCAAAGGGGCTGTCCAGCGCGCTGCTGTCGGCAAAGCGCCGGCGCATCTCGGACGCAAGGCCGACCGCCTGGGCTTCGGAAGCCAGTGTCAACATTGCCGCGCCGAGTTGCGGATCCAGTTTCGCGGCTGACTCGGGCCCGATGAAGAGCCGCGCGACCCGGCGCGCGTCCTCGCCGGGCAGCAGGTCGATCCACGCGACTGTCCTGCCGCCGAGCAGTGTGCCGATCAGCCGCGCGGGCTCCTTGCGGAAGTCGGGTTGCGGCAGCACCGCCGCGAGACAGCGCTCGTAGAGTTCGGTCATGAAGCCTGCGCGCCGGGGTATGGCGCCGACCCCCATCAACTGTTCGAGATCGAGGTCATCGAGCAGCCCCGTGAGTGCGGCCCTTACAGCACGACCGCCGTCGGTGTCGCGTTCGGACACTTGCAACAGGAATCGCATGCGCGTGTGGGCCCTCGCGATGCCCTCGCTGTCGGCGGCGTCGTCGAGATCCTTCTCGATCCAGCGCAGCGCCGCACGGACCCACTCGACGCGGTCGATCGCGTTCCGGGCGCGCATCGCGGCGGCCAGCAGCTGATCGAGTTCGGGAGCCTCGGTCTCCACGGCTGGCCGCCGCGAGAGCCGTCTGAAGATGCGCCATTCCATGACGCGTTACTCGGCCTCGGCGAAGCGGATCACGCCGTCGGTCGACTCCACAATCGGCTCGGACACCGACGTGCACGGATCGTCGTCGAACGCGATGTCGCCCTCCGGCTCCTGCTGGCCGCTCGGACGCAGCGTGGCGAAGTCGAAGAGCTGCGCATCCATCAGATGCGAGGGTACGACGCGGGCGAGCGCGTTGAACGTATTCTCGACGCGGCCAGGAAAGCGCCGCTCCCACTCCTGCAGCATGCGCTTGACTTCCTGGCGCTTGAGGTTGGGCTGCGAGCCGCACAGGTTGCAGGGAATGATCGGAAACTGCTGCACCTGCGCATAGCGCGCGAGATCGTCCTCCTTCACGTAGGCGAGCGGCCGTATCACGACATGGCGGCCGTCGTCCGACACGAGCTTGGGCGACATGCCCTTCAAGCGGCCGCCATAAAACAGATTCAGGAAAAAGGTCCCGAGGATGTCGTCGCGATGGTGGCCGAGCGCGATCTTGGTGGCGCCGAGTTCGCCCGCCACGCGGTAAAGCACCCCGCGCCGCAGCCGTGAGCACAGCGAACACATGGTCTTGCCCTCGGGAATGATGCGCGTGACGATCGAGTAGGTGTCCTGGGTCTCAATGTGGAACGGCACCCCCCGGCGTCGCAGGTACTCGGGCAGAACGTCAGCGGGGAAGCCCGGTTGCTTCTGGTCGAGATTCACCGCAACGATGTCGAAGTCGATTGGTGCCCGCGCGCGCAATGTAAGCAGCAGTTCGAGCAGGCTGTAGCTGTCTTTGCCGCCGGACAGGCACACCATCACCTTGTCGCCGCTGTCGATCATGCTGAACTCGCCGATCGCCTGCCCGGTGAGGCGCAGCAGGCGCTTCTCGAGCTTGTGGTTCTCGTGTGCGAGCCGGGCCGCACTGCGCGGGTCGGGTTGATCGCGCGTCGGTGCGGCGACGGGTGCGCTGACTTCCCGCGTCGCGCCTGGAACGTCACACTTTGCCAGGCCCGGCGGGCTCATGCCGTCTCCTTGAAGTGCACAACCTCGACGCCGACCGCATCGACGTCGTCGTAGACATCAGGCTTTTCGCTCGCCACGCGCACGGCGCGCACGGCGGGGTGCGCGAGCAGGCTGCGGGCGATGTCGTCGACCAGCGTTTCCTGCAGATTGATGTGGCCCTGCTCGAGGCGATGGCGGATCGTCAGCCGTATGAAGTCGTAGTCGACGACTTCATGGATCCGGTCATGCCGTGGCGTCGACAGCGCCAGCGCGACATACAGATCGACGTTGAGTGCGAGGCGCTGCGCGCCCGCCTTCTCGAACGCATGAATACCGATGTTGGCGTCCACCACGAAATTGCGCACAAACAGGCGGCGACAGTCGGCCAGGCGCGGATCGAACAGGCCGTTCATCATGCGGCGGCCGGGGGCGATGCGGGCTCGGTAAGAAACATGACGTCACGGTGACTCGGAACAAGGTGCTGTCCGCCGTCGACCAGCAGCGTGGTGCCGGTAATGGCGTCGGCCCGGGCGACAAACACGACGGCGCTGGCAATGTCCTCGGGCTGGCTCGAGCGACCGAGCGGGGTCGCGGTGTGCGCTACGGCAAAGCCGGCTTCCGACTGATCGCCCGACGGCAGCGTGATGCCCGGCGCGATGCCGACCACGCGGACGCGCGGGGCAAGTGCCTGTGCGAGCAGCACCGTGGCCTCGCGCAATGCGGCCTTGGACAGGGTGTACGAAAGGAAGTCCGGATTCGGATTCCACAGCTTCTGGTCGAGCAGGTTGATCACGACGCCACGCTCGTCCGGCGCCAGTGTCGCGTGCAGGGACTCGGCCAGCAGCACGGGCGCCGCAACGTTTGTCCGCATGCAACGGATCAGCGACTCGGCCGAGAAGGTGGCGGCACTGTCGTGCTCGAACAGCGATGCGTTGTTGACGATGCAGCGGACCTCGCCCAGTTCATGTGCGCACTCGGCCAGCAAGCTGCGCACCCCGGCCTCGACCGCGAGGTCGCGGTTGACTGCGATGGCCCGTTGTCCGAGCGCCTCGATCTCGCGCACGGTATCGAGCGCCTCGTCGCGGGACGTCGCGTAGTGCACCGCGATGTCCCAGCCGTCGCGGGCGAGCGCGAGCGCGATCTCGCGACCGATGCGGCGCGCCGCGCCCGTGACGAGCGCAGCGCCGGCAGACGTTGTCCTGCGGCGAGTCATCATGGCAGTTCCGGAACCGCGCAAGTGTAGCCGGCGAGTGCCGTAGGGCTTGGCTACCATGCCGATCGATGCACCGCTCGCGCTCCCCGTTGCCCGAACCCACGGCCGATCAGCGCGCGCACAGTGAAAGACTGTGCGCGTTGATCGCTTCGGAGATCGCCGCCTACGGCGGCTGGATTCCCTTCGACCGCTACATGCAGCAGGTGCTGTATGCGCCGGGTCTGGGTTACTACGCGGCCGGCGCACGCAAGTTCGGCGATTCGGCAACCGGCGGAGACTTTGTCACCGCGCCGGAAGTCTCGCCGCTCTTTGGACAGGCACTCGCGGTTCAGGTGGCCCAGGTTTTTGCACACACGCCGAACTGCATCGTCGAATTCGGCGCCGGATCGGGCCGACTCGCGAGCGAACTGCTGCGGGCACTGCGACGGCTCGGCACGCCGTGCCAGCGCTACGCGATCGTCGAAGTTTCGGCTGAACTGCGGGAGCGTCAGCAGGTGCTGCTTGCGGGCGAGCCGGTCGAATGGTTGACGGCGACGCCGGCCGACTTCGCAGGTGTGATGCTGGCCAACGAGGTGCTCGATGTGATGCCGGTGCGGCTCTTCGTCAAACGCGCGGGAGCGGTCGCCGAGCGGGGCGTCGGGACGCACGACGGCCACTTCAAGTTCGTTGAGCGTGCCGCGCCGCCCGACCTGGTCGCTGCGGTGGCCGACATCGAACGCGAGGTGGGCGAGTTGCCTGACGGCTACGGTTCGGAGATTGGTTTCGACGCCGTCGCGTGGATGAACTCGGTGCCCCAGTGGTTGACGCGCGGGGCGCTCATCACCATCGACTACGGCTTTCCACGACGGGAGTACTACCACCCACAACGCCTGATGGGCACGATCATGTGTCACTACCGCCACTTCGCCCACAGCGACGTCTTCTGGCTACCAGGCCTGAATGACCTGACCGCGCATGTCGACTTCAGCGCGATGGCGCAGGCCGCTCACCAGGGGGGTCTGCAGGTCCTCGGGTACACCTCGCAGGCGCACTTCCTGCTCAATTGCGGCCTCGTCGACCTGCTCGGTACGCAGCACACCGCGGCACGCAGCAGCGAAGCGCATCGCCTGGTGTCCGAGGCGGAGATGGGCGAACTGTTCAAGGTGATGGCGGTCGGTCGCGGGCTGGCTGCTCCATTGGTCGGCTTCGCGCACGGCGATCGAACGGCGCGTCTCTGAGCGTGCGGCGAGGGGCCCGGGGCCGGGCCGGGCGCGGGTCGTTCGTGACTACCGGGTTCACCACGACCGATTCATCACCGCCGGTCCTGATCTGGCGCACTGCGCCGCGTAAACTCGTTGCATTCCCATGAAATGGCTGCTGACCACCTTCCTCGCGCTGCTCGTCCTGACCGCATTGCAGCCGTGGCTGCAGCGGCTTGGCATTGGTCGGCTGCCGGGCGATGTCCGCTTCAAGATCCATGGGAAGGAGGTGCTGCTGCCGTTCACCAGCACCATCGTGTTGTCGCTTTTGTTGATGCTAATCGCGCGGCTGTTCTGATGGACCCTCGTCGCTTGCGTGCAAGGCACGGCTGACGGCGACGACGCGGGCCTGGCGCACCGCGCGCGGGATCTCGGCTGGATCGTTGCGGTGCAGGCTCGCGAGTGCGCCGGCGTCCACCTCGGCCGCGGTGTGCAGTGCCTGTCGGAACCTCTCGGCCGATTTTTCAAGGACCGTCTCGAAGATCTGCAACAGCACCTCGAAGCGTTCAGGTCGGCGAAACGCATCGGCACGCTCGAGCGTGTCGACGATGGCGGCTGAAGACTCCGCAGTCGACAGGGGGTCGCGCAGCTCGACCAGCAGCCGCGCGAGTTGCGCGGACTCCTGCGGCACCCGCAGCTTGCCGATCAGATCGGCCACCGTTCGTGGGCTGCGGCACGCGCTGGCGAGCACGGCAAAGCGGGCCGGCAGCACCAGCCCTCGCGCTGCCGCCCGGTCGAGCGCGGCACTGGCCGGGCCTAGGTCCTCGAGCTCGCTGTAGAGGCGATCGATGAGTCCGCTCGCAACGAGCACGTTCAGCATGCGCGACGGCCGGCGTTCCATCAGCCCGCGGGAGACTTCCTGCATCACACGCTCCGGCACCAGTGCGTCGGCCTCCCCATTGGCGACCATCTCGCGCACCAGCTCGGCGGTCTCCGGTGCAATGCGAAAGTCGGGAAAGCGTGCCGCAAAGCGCGCGAGCCGCAGGATGCGTACCGGGTCCTCGACGAACGCCGGACTGACGTGGCGCAGGATGCCGGCACGCAGGTCGCGGGCGCCGTTGTGCGGATCGATCAGGCGCCCGTCCTCGTCCAGCGCCATCGCGTTGATCGTCAGGTCGCGCCGTTCGAGATCGGCTTCCAGCGTGACATCGGGCGCCGCGTGAAAGACGAACCCTTTGTATCCCGGCGCTGTCTTGCGTTCGGTGCGCGCCAGCGCGTATTCCTCGTGAGTTTCGGGATGCAGGAAAACGGGGAAGTCGCGCCCGACTGGCCGGTAGCCGAGCGTGGCCATGGCGTCGGGTGAACCGCCGACGACGACCCAGTCGCGATCCGTTTCGAGTGCGGCATCGAGTTCGCCGCGGCGCTGCTGTTCCTCGCCGAGCAACGCGTCGCGCACACAGCCGCCGACGCGGTAGAACTTCATCAGTACTGAATAACTTCGGTTTCGGATCGGGCCGCATCGACCCACTGCTGCATCGCAGGCAGCGCGAAGACGGCGCTGGCGTACGCGGCCAGCGGCGGTTCCAGGGCAACGCCGTAGGTCCGGAAGCGCGTAACGACCGGCGCGTAGAAGGCATCAGCGATCGAAAATGCGCCATAGAGCATGGGACCGCCACTGCGCGCAAGGCAGTCGGCCCAGATCGCACGAATGCGCTGGATGTCGGTCGAGACATCGCTGCGGCCCAGAGCCGCCGCACCGGCTTCCGGTTTGTTCGAACGTATGTCCATCGGCATGTGGGTGCGCAGGGCGACGAATCCGGAATGCATTTCGGCCGTGACCGCGCGCGCGTGGGCACGCGCGTCCGGATCGGCCGGCCACAGCGATCCCGCGGCAAGGCGTTCATTGACCGTCTCGCAGATCGCCAGGGAATCCCACACGACCAGGGGTCCGTCGACCAGGCACGGCACCTTGCCGCTGGGTGAATGTTGCAGGATCTGCGCTTTGGTCTGCGGTTGGTCGAGTGCAATGCGACTTTCCTCGAACTCGACCCCGGCCACTTTCAGTGCCAGCCAGGCGCGCAGGGACCAACTGGAGTAATTCTTGTTGCCGATTACCAGCACGCGGCTCATCGGGGATCCTCCTGCCCGATGACGACACGGTCGTCCATGTCGAGGTATGCCGCGGAAGACTCGTACTCGCGTTGCGTCATCGGGATCCTCAACGGCGCGCGCGCGCCCGAAAGTTGCCCAGCCGGGAGCGCAGGTTCTGGCCGGCGAGATAGGTCGCGGCCTCGGATTCCATCGGGCGCAATTCGATCCCCAGTTCCGGCGGCGGTACGTAGGGCTGCCGGGCTGCGACGTTGTCGCGTTGCATGGAGTCGAGGTTATCGCGCGACATCATCGGCTCGCCGGGCGCAAGTTCCATCATGATCGCCTGTGCCCTGGCAAGACCTGCCGGCAGGCCGATCACAGGCCGCGGATGTCCGGCCGCTCGGCTCGCGAACTTCACGAGTTCGCGCAGCGTGTAGATGCGCGGTCCGACCAGTTCGTAGGCCTTGCGGTAGGTGGCCGGGTTGTCGAGCGCGTTGGCAAACGCATCCGCCACATCGCCGACGAAAACGGGCTGGAAGCGCGCGCCGGCGTTGGCAATCGGAAGGACCGGGGCGACCGACGCGAGCATGGCAAACGTGTTGAGGAACTTGTCCTCCGGTCCGAACACGACCGAGGGCTGGAAGATGGTCCAGTCGAGCGACGACGCGCGCACGGCGGCTTCGCCGTCGCCTTTGCTGCGCTGGTACATCGACGGCCCGTTCGCATCAGCCCCGAGTGCGCTCATGTGGAGATAACGACGCACGCGCTGCGCCTCACAACCTTTGACGATGCGGCGCGGCAGCTCGACATGCGCGCGGGCGAACTCGGGGCCGTAGGGTGATCCGCGCGAGCCTTGCAGGATGCCGACCAGGTTGATCACCGCGTCGCGACCGGCGATCAGCCCTGCAAGCGTCGCGTCGTCATGGATGTCGGCCTCGACCACGTCGATCGTCGGCAGCGTGATCAAATGTCCTGCCCGCGCCCGTCGGCGCACCGGCACCGTGACTTTCAGTCCGCGGTCGATCAGCCGGCTGACGATGTGGCGGCCGACGAAGCCGGCGCCGCCGATGACCAGGATGTCGGTGTGTTGCACTGGGGACCGGGTGGAAGGTTCCTGCGAGGCGCGATTCTATTCCGTGTGATCGGGTCTCACGCGTCGCGCCCGGCGCGCATGCCGGTCACGGCAACTCGGTGGTGCCGGCCGACTTGGGTGCGATGGTGCCGAGGCGCTGCTTCAGTGACTGCGCCTTGTTCTCGAACAGGGCCGCGTAGTAGACGCTGTTCGACATGACCTTCTTCACATAGTCGCGCGTCTCGTTGAATGGAATCGTCTCGGCAAAGATCGCGCCTTCGACCGGGCGCACCAATGACGAACGCCAGGCGCGCGGGCGGCCCGGTCCGGCGTTGTAGGCCGCCGTCGCGAGCATCGGACTGCCGTCGAGATCGTCCAGCACGAGCTTGAGGTACGCGGTGCCGAGCATCAGGTTCATGTCGAGCTCGTTCACCCGCGCGGGCGAGAAATTGCTGACATTCATCTTGCGCGCCACGTAGCGGGCCGTGGACGGCATCAGTTGCATCAGTCCGGACGCTCCGACGTGCGAACGAGCATCCATGATGAAGCGGGACTCCTGCCGTATGAGGCCATACACCCAGGTTTCATCCAGGCCCAGCGGAGCTGCGTACTGGACCATGGTGTCGCGGAACGGCGACGGGAAGCGTTGCGTGAAGTCGAACTCGGCCCGCGTGCGGTCCGACGTGTTGATCATGCGGTCGAGCAGCGAGACCGAGCGCGCGTACTCGGCTGCCGCCAGCAGTTGCCGGTCGCTCATGCCGCGCAACTGCCAGTTCCACTCACGGTGCCCCTCGAGGCGCATGCCCAGTTCGTAGAACTTCTGGGCGCGCGCGAAGCCCGGATTGACGGTCATCGGCGCGATGTCCTCGGCGGTCGGCGCCAGCGCGCGCGGCGGCAGCACGATCGGGATACCGAGTTCCTCGGCGGCGAGCTTGCCGTAGAAGTTGAACTGGGTCGCGATCTTTGCATAGTGGTCCTGGGCCTCGGCAGGCCGGCTCTCGGCCTTCAGTGCACGCCCGTACCAGTAGATCCAGGCCGGATCGCCGCGTAACGAGGGTGGCATGCGGTCGATGGTCGACTTCACGGCCGACCAGTCACCCGCGCGCAGCGCCGCGCGGACCTGCCACTCGAGCACTTCGTCGATGCGGACTGCGTCCGGACCGACGCCGACGTGCTCACCGCCACGCCGGTACCACTCGTGGGCTTCGGGGTCGAGCCGCAGGGCGGCCATGTGGCCAATGCGGCCCCAGACGATGCCACGCTGCTCCGGCGTCAGGTGCAGGTTGAGCGCACCCGCATGTTCGGCCGCCTCGCTCGGGCTGTCGCGGGCGAGGCGCACGATCGCCACCAGGGCGAGTTCGCGCTGAACCTGCGTCAGGCGGCGCTCGTGCGCAACCAGAAAGGCGGCCGGACGATCGATGGCCTGGGTCAGCAGCTTCTGGTCGACGGGCTTGCCTTGCGCGTCGAGCGCACGAAGTCCAACGCGCTTGGCCGTGGACAGCTGGTTCTGCTCGACCAGTGCGCGGACACGCTCCCACACGGAAATGCGTCCGTCGGCAAGCAAGGCCTCGGTCAGCGCGAGGCAGCCTTCGCCAGCCGAGTCGCGTGTGTTGGCAAGCAGCTGCCGAGCGTCGCGCGCGACCACATCCAGTTGCGAGCCGGACGCGACGCGGTAACGCGACAGCGTGCTGTAGCAGCGGAACTGGTTGTCATCGGTGTTCCAGACGAGCAGCGCGGCTTCTCGTTCGAATCCGGAGAAGTCGCCACGGTCGGCGAGCGCCAGGGCCCAGTCGAGCCGCAAACGATCGGCGATGTAGCTCCCCGGATAGCGCGCAAAGAATTCCTCGACCTGCACGCCGATCGACTGATCGCTGTTGCGCAGTCTCGGAACGAGTTGCCAGTACTCGACGTAGGCCGCCAGCGGATGCGACGCCAATTGCGGCGCAAGCTGGGCGAGCCGGTTGCGATCGCCGTTGCGTACGGCATCGCGCGCGGCAAGGAATGCCTGGTCGGCGGGCGCGAGCACCGGCACGGACGCGGTCGGCTGAACGGTCGCGGCCCTGACCGTCGGCGCGCAAGCCAGCCATGTTGCGACGACGACCGTATAGACTGGGATTGCTGTGAAACGCATCAATCGAGATTAGAACATGCACGCGTGACCGTGCGATCGAATGATCGACACGGTGCCAGGCGATTCCGGGTGTCCATTGGAGAACGACCCGCAGAGAAAGTTGCAGCGCGAGCTTCTGCTGTCGTCACGCGCCGCCATGACGGCGCGCGATGTGAACGAGCAGGCGCTGCGGAAAAACGTGGCCGACTGGCTCACGCACGCCGACCCGCGGGCGCTGGCCTTTTTCTGGCCGATCCGCGGCGAGCCTGACCTGCGCGACGTTGTGGCCGACTGGCTCGAGGCCGGAACACATCGTGTCGCGGCGCTGCCGGTCGTCAGTGGCCAGGTCCTCAGTTTTCTTGCCTGGTCGCGCCAGGCACCGATGCGGGCCGCCGAGTTCGGTATCCCTGTGCCCGCGCAGGGCCGGCCGGTGCAGCCCGATGCCCTGCTGATTCCCTGCGTGGGCTTCGATGTGCAGCGCTATCGGCTGGGCTACGGAGGCGGCTATTACGACCGCACCCTCGCGCAGACCGTGCCCTGGCCCTTGTGTGTCGGGATTGCCTTCGAGTGCGGTCGGCTCGGATCGATCGATCCGCAGCCGCATGACATGCGGCTCGATGTCGTCATCACGGACGCCGGGGTTTTCTAGCTCTCTTGCGGAGTGCAATGCCGGGTCCGGCCGGTTCGGCCCGGCGGGCAGGGTTCAACGAGCGTGCCGGTTCAGGTGAGGCGATGCGGCCCGCGCTCGAACTCCGTCACGATCCAGTCGCGAAACGCGGCCACGTGCGGGACGGCAGCGCGCTTGCGATTGACGATCATGAAGTAACGGTACCCCGTCGGCATGCGCAGGTGGGGAAAGGGGATGACCAGGTCACCGCTCGCGACGAGATCGTCGAGGAAGGGAGTGCGTACCAGTGCGACCCCCTGGCCGCGCACCGCGGCCTGCACCGACTGGTCGACATAGGTGAAGTAGAGCCGCGCGGCCCCGTCGAAAGGCGCAATGCCGGCGAACTCGCACCAGCGTGCCCAGCTGCTGTACGGCGCACTGGGCACGGATTCGTCCATTGCGAGTATCGGCAGCGTTCCGAGTTCGCCCGGCTCCCGCAGCGGCATCTTCCGCGTCGCCAGCAGGCGCGGGCTGAGCGCCGGACTGGATTCCTCGGTCTGCAGCAGCGTGGCGTCGGTGGGCACGGGGGCGCCTGGCCTCAGCCAGCGGATCGCGAGGTCGACATCGTCTGACTCCAGATCGACCATGCGATCTGATGCGTCAATGCGTATGTCGATGCCCGGGTGCAGCCGCTGGAAGTCCGGCAGGCGCGGAACCAGCCACAGCGAAGCAAACGAGGCGTAGGTGGTGATCGTCACGCGCGGCGTGCCGCCGTCGCCCCGAATTTCATCCACGGTGCGGTCGATTGCCAGGAGCGCCTGTCGCACGGCGGCGTACAAGCGTTCACCGGCCGGCGTCAGTTCCAGGGATCGGGTACGGCGCTCGAACAGGGCACGCCCGACCTCACGTTCAAGCGTGGCAATCTGCCGGCTGATCGATGATTGCGTCAGGTTCAGCTCCGCCGCTGCAACCGTAAACGAGAGGTGGCGAGCCGCGGAGTCGAAGCCGCGCAGCGCGGCGAGTGCAATCGGGCGCCGTCGGCGTGGGCGTGAAGTGGGGCCCGGCATGGGGGAACTATACATGCGTTCATTGCATGCATAGCCTGCGAGCTTTTCGTTTGTCGAGTGGGTTCCAGAGGCGTCAAATGCGTTCGTACTTGCTCAATGGATGCAAGTCCCGCATAGGAGGACATCATGGACTGGGGTCCCACACTGGTACGCACGATCGACCTGGGCTACGAACAGATGCTGCTGCTGGAGTCGCGCCCGCAGACCCGCGTGAAGGTGATCTACGGCGGCGTCTGGCTGACCGAGGAAGGCCTGTCGCAGGACGTTTTTGCTGCGAGTGGCGAGGAAGTGGCGCTGAAATCGCGCGGACTGGCCGTTGTTGAAGGACTGGGCTACGCCCGGGTCCAGGTCATGGAAACGCCGTCCGGACTGAGCGCCTTGCGTGCCACCGCGCGCCGGGCACTCGATTCCGTCGAAGGATGGTTCCACCGGCTCCCAATTTTCCAGCGCGCTACGCAGGCAGGCTCGCAGCCGGCGGCCTGAGTCACCTCGGCGGGGCGCGCCCCGCCGTCAGCGCTGCGGCTCAAGCCGTTGCCAGAGCGCCAGCGTCGGCTCGGCCTGATTCATCGTGTAGAAGTGCAGGCCGGGAGCACCGGCCACCAGCAACTGCTCGCACAGATCCGTGACCACGTCGAGCCCGAACGCCCGGATCGACTCGCGGTCATCACCGAAGCTTTCCAGCCGACGACGTATCCAGCGCGGAATCTCGGCGCCGCAGGCATCGGAGAAGCGCGCGAGCTGCGTGTAGTTGGTGATCGGCATGATGCCCGGTACGACGGGCACCGAGCAGCCCATCGAGTCGGCGGCGTCGACGAACCGGAAGTACGCATCCGAGTTGTAGAAGTACTGCGTGATCGCCGAGCTCGCTCCGGCCTTGACCTTGCGGACAAAGTTGGCGAGATCGTCGTCCGGAGACTTCGACTGCGGGTGGTACTCCGGGTAAGCGGCCACCTCGATGTGAAACCAGTCGCCTGTCTCGTCGCGGATGAACTCGACGAGTTCGTTCGCATGACCGAAGTCACCGGCGCCGCCGGCGGCACCCGAAGGCAGATCGCCCCGCAGTGCCACGAGGCGGCGGATGCCCGCGTTCCGATAACCCTGAAGAAGTTCCTGCACCGAGGCACGTGTCGTGCCGATGCAGGAAATGTGCGGCGCCACCGGCAGGCCTTCGGCGTGGATGGCCATCACGGTGTTCCAGGTGCCTTCCTTGGTCGAGCCGCCAGCACCAAACGTCACTGAAAAGAACGCCGGATCCAGCGCGGCCAGGCGCGACCGCACCGCGCGCAGCTTTTCCTCGCCCTCCGGCGTCTTGGGCGGAAAGAACTCGAAGCTGTAGGTCCGATCCACGATCACTTGCCGTCCGGCAGCAGCTTCGAAAGCGCCCAGCCGATCAGGCTGTAAAGGATCGCGCCCAGCACGGCCGCCCAGAAGCCGTTCACGTTGAAGCCGGGCAGCACTTCGGCCACACCCCAGAACAGCAACGCGTTGAGCACCACCAGAAACAGCCCGAGCGTCAGGATCGTGACCGGCAGGGTCAGCAGCACCAGGATCGGCTTGACCAGCGTGTTCACGAGTCCCAGCACCAGGGCGGCGATCGCCGCAGACTTCCAGTCCTCGACTTGTACGCCCGGATAGATATACGCGACACCGAGCAGCGCGATCGCATTGAGCACCCACACCAGCAGCAGACGCATGCTTGTCCTCCGGATATCAGCGTGTTGTTGAACTCAGGGCGGGCGCCGGGCCGCCCCAAGCCCGCCCTGCAAACTAGTCAGTGAAAAGTATCGTGCATCGGGCGCAGCGCGCCTGATGCGAAACTTTTCACGGTGGGTTAGTACCTGTAGTGATCCGGCTTGTAAGGTCCTTCCGGCTGCACGCCGATGTAGCGTGCCTGCACGTCGGTGAGTTCGGTCAACTGCGCATTCAGCTTCTTGAGCTGCAGGCGCGCGACCTTCTCGTCGAGGTGCTTGGGCAGCACATACACGCCCACCGGGTACTTATCGGTGTTGGTGAAAAGCTCGATCTGCGCGATCACCTGATTGGCGAACGAGCTCGACATCACGTAGCTCGGGTGGCCGGTGCCGCAGCCGAGGTTCACGAGGCGTCCCTGCGCCAGCAGGATGATGCGTTTCCCGTCCGGGAAGATGATGTGATCGACCTGCGGTTTGATCTCTTCCCACGCATACTGCTTCAGCGACGCGACGTCGATCTCGTTGTCAAAATGGCCTATGTTGCAGACGATCGCCTGGTCCTTCATCTTCTTCATGTGATCGTGCGTGATGACATGGAAGTTGCCGGTCGCAGTGACGAAGATGTCCGCCTTGTCGGCGGCGTAGTCCATCGTCACGACGCGATAGCCTTCCATCGCCGCCTGCAGCGCGCAGATCGGATCCACTTCCGTGACCCAGACCTGTGCCGACAGCGCGCGCAGCGCCTGGGCCGAGCCCTTGCCGACATCGCCGTAGCCGGCGACCAGCGCGACCTTACCGGCGACCATCACGTCGGTGGCGCGCTTGATGCCATCGACCAGCGATTCGCGGCAGCCATAAAGGTTGTCGAACTTGCTCTTGGTCACCGAGTCGTTGACGTTGATTGCCGGGAATGCCAGGCGGCCTTCCTTGGCCATCTGATAGAGGCGCTTGACCCCGGTGGTCGTCTCCTCGGTCACGCCCTTGATCTTCGCGAGCCGCACTGAATACCAGGCCGGGCTCGTGGCCAGCTTGGCTTTGATCGACTTGAACAGCGACTCCTCTTCCTCGCTGGTCGGATGCGAGATGACCGAGGTGTCCTTTTCGGCCTTGCTGCCCAGATGCAGCAGCAGCGTCGCGTCGCCGCCGTCGTCGAGGATCATGTTGGAGTAGCCGCCATCGGGCCACTCGAAGATGCGGTGCGTGTAGTCCCAGTAGTCGTCGAGCGATTCGCCCTTGACGGCAAACACTGCGGTTCCGGTCGCGGCGATTGCGGCGGCAGCGTGGTCCTGCGTCGAGTAGATGTTGCAACTCGCCCAGCGCACTTCCGCGCCGAGCGCCTGCAGTGTTTCGATCAACACCGCCGTCTGGATTGTCATGTGCAGCGAACCGGTGATGCGTGCACCGCGCAGCGGCTGCTGGCTGGCGAATTCGTCACGGATCGCAACGAGACCAGGCATTTCCGTTTCGGCGATGCGGATTTCCTTGCGGCCCCAGTCCGCAAGCTTGATATCGGCGACGACGTAGCCGGCGCCAGTGGGGTTCGGTTTGAGTACGGCGCTCATCTCGCGCTCTCCTTTAGCTGTCAAAGAAGTGGGCGAGCGCCGTTGGCACAGCCGACCGCAGGACTCGGCCAGCGCTCCGAGCCTGGCAGGCCATCATGTTCCGGGCCTGTCGCAACGCTCCTCGAAGCAGGCGCGGATTGTACCCGCGTCGATCGGCCGGCGCCACGATGTGCGCATCAGCAGACCCACGAGGATCGGTCTCGACGAAGTGACCGCGCGGCGGGTGGGGTGATCCTGCGCGGTGCCGCCGGCTCGCTGCGCTTCTGACTTCGTGTTATTCAGTCGCCGCGGCGGGCGAAGGACCTGAACTCGGGGGCGGCCATGGCAGTGGAGGGCAGTGCGGGCGATCTCTTGAAGGTGGTGGGCCTGCTGGGTGCGGCCGTCATAGCAGTGCCGCTGTTTCGCCGGGCGGGACTGGGATCGGTGCTCGGCTATCTGGCCGGTGGATTGGCAATTGGTCCATTCGGGCTGGGCTGGTTCACGCATCCGGCGGCGATTCTGCATGTCGCCGAGCTCGGCGTGGTGATGTTCCTGTTTGTGATCGGCCTGGAGATGCGGCCGTCGCACCTGTGGAGCCTGCGTGGCCAGATCTTCGGGCTGGGCACGTTGCAGGTTGCGGTCTGTTCAGCGCTGCTGACCGGTGTGGCGGTACTGCTGGGATTGCCGCCGGTGCCGGCCTTCATCGGGGCCACCGGCTTCGTGCTGACCTCGACAGCGGTCGTCATGCAGGTGCTCGCCGAGCGCGGCGACATCGCGCTGCCGCGCGGGCAGAAAATCGTGTCCATCCTGCTGTTCGAGGACCTTCTGATCGTGCCGCTGCTGGCACTGGTGGCAGTGCTGTCGCCCGGCATGGCCGATGCCGACGCCGGCTCTCAGTGGTTGAAGGTCGGCATGGGGGTCAGCGCCCTGGCCGTGGTCATCGTGGTCGGTATCTGGCTGCTGAATCCGCTGTTCCGCCTGCTGGCCGCCGCTAAGGCACGCGAGGTCTTGACGGCCGCGGCGCTGCTCGTGGTGCTGGGCGCGGCACTTTTGATGCAGCTGGGTGGACTGTCCATGGCGATGGGCGCGTTCCTCGCCGGCGTGCTGCTGTCGCAGTCGTCGTTCCGGCATCAGATCGAGGCTGACATCGAGCCGTTCCGAGGCATCCTCATGGGGCTGTTCTTTCTCGGCGTCGGCATGTCGCTGGACCTGGCGGTGGTCGCCCGCCAATGGCAGCTGATCGCCGTCGCGGTGGTGGCGTTCATGGCGGTCAAGGCCCTGGCGATCTACGGCGTGGCGCGACTGATGAAATCCGATCACGTCGAGGCGCGCGAACGCGCGGTGCTGATGGCGCAGGGTGGCGAGTTCGCCTTCGTGCTGTATGCCGCCGCCGTCGTCGCCGGTGTCATCGATGGCCAGGTCAACGCCAGTTTCACGGCGATTGTCGTGCTGTCGATGGCACTGACACCACTGGTCGTCATCGTCGCGGATCGCCTGCTGCCGAAGGCCCAGCTATCTACCGAAGGCATCGAGAGCGCCGACGGACTGAGCGGCAGCGTGCTGCTGATCGGTTTCGGCCGCTTCGGACAGGTGGTCAGCCAGTCGCTGCTGGCTCGCGACGTCGATGTGTCGATCATCGACAACGACGTCGAGATGATTCGCAGTGCCGACGACTTCGGGTTCAAGGTCTACTACGGTGATGGCACGCGTCTGGACGTGCTGCGTGCATCGGGCGCCGCAGCGGCGCGCGCCATTGCGGTGTGCATCGACAACAAGGACGCTGCCAACCGCATCGTCGAACTGGCGAAACATGAGTTCCCACAGGCGCGCCTGCTGGTGCGTTCGTTCGATCGACAGCACTCGCTGGAACTTGTCCAGGCCGGGGTCGACTTGCAGATACGCGAGACCTTCGATTCGGCGATGCGCTTCGGCGAAGCCGCGCTGCGCGAACTCGGCGTGCCGGCCGACGAGGCCACGGAGATCGCGGCAGATGTGCGCAAGCGCGACGCAGCGCGTTTCGAACTCGAAATCGCAGGCGGCGACGTGCGCGCCGGACGACCGCTGCTGCGCGGAAACAAATGGAAGCCGACTCCGCTGATCGAACCTCGGCACGAGGGTCGGGCGCTGTGCGAAGAGACGGAAAAGGCAGCGCAGGAGGCGGATGCGGCGGCCGCGGCCGAGCGCGGCACCGCCGCGCGTTGAAGTTTCCAGCTATGTGTGGGTCCCGCCGTGGCGGGACCCGGTCTTGATCAGGCCGCGCCGCGCTTCACGCCGACGGCATCGGCCAGTGCGGCCTCCCGGTCAGACTTTTATCTCCGGCCGCGTCCGTCGGGTGACGGACGCTTAACTTCGGCTGGCGCCGAAGTTAGCCTCGACGGAAGGTGACGACGCAGCCCTTCAGGCCGCGCGGCGTTTCACGCCGACCGCGTCGGCGAGCGCCGCGGCTCTGTCGACCTTCTCCCATGTGAATTCGGGTTCGTCGCGGCCGAAGTGGCCGTACGCAGCAGTCTTCTCGTAGATCGGTCGCAGCAGGTCCAGCATCTGCACGATGCCGCGCGGACGCAGGTCGAAGTGCTCGGCGACGAGCTTGCTGATCTGCTCGTCAGGGATCACTCCGGTGCCCTCGGTGTAGACCGTGATGTTCATCGGCTTGGCAACGCCGATGGCGTAGGCGACCTGCACCTGGCACTGGCGCGCGATGCCGGCCGCAACGACGTTCTTGGCGACGTAGCGCGCCGCATAGGCGGCCGAACGGTCAACCTTCGACGGGTCCTTGCCCGAGAACGCGCCACCGCCGTGCGGGCATGCGCCGCCGTAGGTATCCACGATGATCTTCCGTCCGGTGAGCCCGCAGTCGCCCTGCGGGCCGCCGATGACGAAGCGACCGGTGGGGTTGACGAGGTACTTCGTATCCTTCAGCCATTCCTTGGGCAGCACTGGCTTGATGATGTTCTCGATCACCGCCTCGGTGAACTCCGGCTTCATCTTGTCGCCGAGGCTCATCTCGGGTGCGTGCTGCGTCGACAGCACGACGGTGTCGATCGAATGCGGCTTGCCGTCGACGTAGCGCATCGTGATCTGGCTCTTGGCATCCGGACGCAGCCAAGGCAGGCGGCCGTCGCGGCGCAGGTCGGCCTGGCGCTCGACCAGCCGGTGCGCGTAGTAGATCGGCGCCGGCATCAGGTCGGGTGTCTCATCGCAGGCATAACCGAACATCAGGCCCTGGTCGCCGGCGCCCTGGTTCAGGAAGTCGTCCGAAGCGCGGTCGACCCCTTGTGCAATGTCGTTGCTCTGCTTGTCGTAGGCCACCAGCACCGCGCAGCCCTTGTAGTCGATGCCGAACTCGGTGTTGTCGTAGCCGATGCGCTTGATCGTCTCGCGCGCGACCTCGATGTAGTCGACGTGCGCGTTGGTCGTGATCTCGCCGGCCAGCACCACGAGGCCCGTGTTGACGAGGGTCTCGGCAGCGACGCGCGAGCGCGGATCCTGCGCCAGAATGGCGTCGAGGATGGCGTCCGAGATCTGGTCGGCGACCTTGTCCGGATGGCCTTCCGAGACCGATTCGGACGTGAAAAGAAAATCGCTGGACATGGTCCGCTCCTGTAGCAATGAATCGGGTGCGTTGCGCACTCCCGAGGAGCGGCGACGCTTTAGCGGTATTTGCCTCGGCTATGCTGTCGAGGATCGCCCCGCAAGTTGTCGGTTAACACGGCGAACCGCGATTATAGGTCAAGCCAAGTACCTGCCTGCGACCGCCCTTTTGCCGACTTCCCGTTGACTTCCGTCGTCACCCCGCTGTGCTGAAGCTGCTGTTCAGGTCCGTTGCCGCACTGTCGCTCGCGACGGTGCACGCGGTCGGTGGTTTCCTGGGGAAAATGGTGTTCTGGCTCTCGCCCACGTACCGACGCCGGTTGCGCGAGAACCTGGTGCAGGCTGGCTATCAGGATCCGGTGCTGGTCCGGGATGCAGCTGCCGAAGCCGGCAAACAGGGGCTGGAGACGCCGTGGATCTGGATGCGTCCGCGCTCCGACATCGTCGCGCGGACCGAGGTTGCGAACATGCCCGTCGTTGACGCCGCGCTGGCCGACGGCCGGCCGGTGATGTTCCTGCCGCCCCATCTGGGATGCTTCGAAGTAACGGCGCAGTTCTATGCCGCCTTCCGGCCCGAGGCGAAGACGCGGCCGATGACGGTGCTGTATCGCATTCCTCGCAAGTCGGTTCTGCGCGACATCGTCGCGACCGGCCGAGCGGCCGAGGGCCTTAAGCTCGCGCCCGCCGAAATGAAGGGCGTGCGCATGCTGATGAAGGCGATGAAGGCCCGCGAGGTGGTCGGCATCCTGCCTGATCAGGTCCCGTCTCAGGGCGAGGGTGCGTGGGCGCCCTTCTTCGGGCGCTGGGCCTACACGATGACCTTGCCGGCGCGCCTGGCGCGCCAGTTCGATGCCATTGTGCTGTTCGTCTACGGCGAGCGCCTGCCCGAAGGTCGTGGCTACCGCATTCACCTCAGGCGGCTCGATGAGCCGTTCACCGGAGATCTCGCCCGGGATGCCGCGCTGATGAACCGCGGCCTCGAGTCGCTGATCCGCGAGTGTCCCGCGCAGTACCTCTGGGGCTACAACCGCTACAAGATCCCGGCCGGTGCCGAGGCGCCACCGCAGGAACGGCCGGCATGAACGCCTGGGCCGCCAACCTCGGCGTCTTCCTGATCAACCTGACGCGCAATTGGTCGCAGGCCGCGCGCACGCGCCTGGCCAATGCGCTGTCGGACATGTTCTGGTGGCTGGCACGGCCGCGCCGTCGCGTGACAATGATCAACCTGCGTGCGTGCTTTCCCGAGATGCCCGAGGCCGAGCGCGAGCGGATCGGGCGGCTGACCTTTCGCAGCCTCGTCCGTGCCGCTCTCGATCACTCCGTGCTCTGGAATGCCGACCGCGAAACGATCGAGAACTACATCAAGGTCGAGGGCGGGGAGCATGTGCACGACCCAGCCAACCGCCCGCTGATCATGATCGCCCCGCATTTCGTCGGGCTCGACGCCGGCGGCGTCCGCTTCAATACGCTCGCGCGCGGCGTCTCGATCTACTCGCGGCAGAAGAACCCGGTGTGGGACGAATGGCTGCTCAAGGGCCGGCAGCGCTTCAACGATCCCGTGCTGCTGGCGCGGCAGGGCATCGACATGCGCAGCGTCGTGCGCACGGTCAGGGACGGCCTGCCGCTGTATTACCTGCCGGACATGGACCTCGGCCCGGTGAATTCGATTTTCGTGCCGTTCTTCGGTATCCAGGCGGCGACGATTCCGATGGTCTCGCGCATTGCGCGCATGACCGGAGCCCGCGTCGTGATGGCTGTCACCGAGATGACCGACGACGGCTACACCCTGCACTTCGAGCCGCCCTGGGAGAATTTTCCCGGCGAGTCGGTCGAGGAGGACACCGCCCGCATGAATCGGGAACTCGAACGCTGGGTGCTGCGCCTGCCGACGCAGTACTTCTGGACCCACAAGCGCTTCAAGACGCGGCCCGAGGGAGAGGCGAGTCTGTATTGAACTCCGCTCGTGCACGCACGACCCGCAGGGTCGCGTACATGAGCGGCGCATACAATCGCGACGCATGAAATTGCGCTTCACCAAGATGCAGGGCGCGGGCAACGATTTCGTGATGCTCGACGGCATGACGCAGCGGATCGAGCTGTCGCGGGAACAGCTGCGGCGGCTGGCGGATCGCCGCTTCGGAGTCGGGGCAGACCAGATCCTGGTGGTCGAGCCACCGACGCGCACGGATGTGGATTTCCGTTACCGCATTTTCAACAGCGACGGCGGCGAAGTCGAGCAGTGCGGCAACGGAGCCCGCTGTTTCGTGCGCTTCGTGCGCGACCAGAGACTCACGGACAAGTCGGCGATCCGTGTCGAGACGCTGTCCGGAATCATCGAGCCGCGCGTGACGGCCTCGGGCGAGGTGACGGTCGACATGGGCGCGCCTGTCTTCGAGCCTGCGCGCGTGCCGTTCGAATCCACCGGGTTGACTCCGCGACAGGAACACGACGACACGGTGTGGCCACTGTCCGTCGCGTCGGGAGAGGCGTGGTGCTCGGTGCTGTCGATGGGCAATCCGCACGCGGTGCAGTTCGTCGGCGACGTCGATGCGGCACCGGTCGCGACCGAAGGCCCGCAGCTCGAACTCCACGCGCGCTTCCCGCAGCGGACCAATGCGGGCTACATGCAGATCATCGATCGGCACCACATCCGCCTGCGTGTCTGGGAGCGCGGCGCCGGCGAAACGCTGGCGTGCGGCACGGGCGCGTGTGCCGCGGTGGTGGCCGGCGTGCGCCGTGGCCGACTCGACTCGCCAGTGAGTGTCGCGGCGCGAGGCGGTACGCTGACGATCGAGTGGACTGGCGGGTCGGTCTGGATGACCGGGCCGGCGTCGACGGTTTTTGAAGGTGAGATCGATCTCCAGTAGAGAAGCGAAGGCAGACCCATGCAAGTTCAGGACATCGCGAGCTACCTCGCAAGCCATCCCGATTTCTTTGACCAGCACCCGGAACTGCTCGCCGGCATGCAGCTTCCGCACCCGCACAACGGCCAGGCGATTTCGCTGGTGGAGCGGCAGTCGCTGATGCTGCGCGAGCGCATCAAGTCGCTCGAGTCGCGCGTCGCGGAAATGGTGCGCCACGCACAGGAAAACGACGCGATCTCATCGCGACTCGTTGCCTGGACCCGGGCACTGCTGATCGAGGATGAGCCGGCCGCATTGCCGCAGACGCTGGTGAGCGCGATGAAGGAGGTCTTCACGGTTCCGCATTGCGCTGTACGGCTCTGGACGGTCAAGCCGCCTTACGCGACGCTTGTCTGTGCGCGGCCGGTATCGGCTGACACGATCACGCTGGCCAACAGCATGCGCGTGCCATTTTGTGGGTCGAACGTCGGTTTCGAGGCGGCCACGTGGTTCGACGACGGCGCGTCGATCCAGAGCATCGCGATGCTGCCGCTGCGGGTCGGCGCCGACCCTGCCACCTTCGGCCTGCTGGTGCTCGGATCGGCGGACAAGGATCGCTTCCACATCACGATGGGGACGGCGTTCCTCGAGCGCATCGCCGAGCTGGCGAGCGCGGCACTGGCGCGACTTCGTGGTTGAATCGGCGCGCAACGGCGCGAGCCGTGATCGCAGCCGTCCTGGCAGGAACTGTGGTGGTCGAGCCGCCGTCGGTTGAACGCTTCCTCGACGAGCTGCGGACGCAACGGCGTGCCTCGGTGCACACGCTTGCGGCCTATCGGCGCGATCTGGCCAAGCTTGCCGAACTTGCCGCCGGCCGCGGCCCGGCGCACCTGACTTCCCACGACATTCGCGGTTTCATGGCGCGGCTCCACGGCGCCGGACTGTCGGGCGCATCGCTCGCACGGGCGCTGTCGGCGTGGCGCTCGTACTTCAACTGGCTGTCACGCCACGGTGCGCTGGACTCCAACCCAACGACCGGTGTCAGGCCGCCGAGACGCGAGAAGCGGTTGCCCAAGGCCCTGACCGCCGACCAGGCCGTGACGCTGGCCGCGCATGCCGGGGATGACTCCTGGTTGCAGGCGCGCGATCACGCGCTAGTCGAGCTCATGTACTCGAGCGGCCTGCGCCTGTCGGAACTGGTGTCGCTCGACTGGCATCACTTCGAGGCCGACCGCGCCGCGCTCCGCTCCGTGAGCTGGATCGACCTCGCGAGCGGCGAGGCGACGGTGCTCGGCAAAGGAAACAAGACACGCACGGTACCCATCGGGGCGCCGGCCTGCGCGGCGCTTGCCCGCTGGCTCGAACGTCGCACCGAGGTCAAGGGCTGCGATGCGCGGGCCTTGTTCGTCTCGGCGCGTGGTGGTCGTCTGACGGCGCGCAGCGTCCAGTCGCGACTTGCACAACTTGCGCGACGCCTCGGTCTCGGCATCCACGTGCACCCGCACGTCCTGCGTCACTCGTTCGCCTCGCACCTGCTGCAGTCGAGCGGCGACCTGCGCGCCGTGCAGGAGCTGCTCGGGCACGCCAACATTTCGACGACGCAGATTTACACACGGCTGGACTGGCAGCACCTCGCCAAGGCGTACGACGCGGCCCATCCGCGCGCCAAGCGCAGGTCATGAGCGCAGCGGCCCGTTCCCGGAATATTGCGCCGAGCGCACCGGACGCGGGCCAGACTGCGCACCGCATCATCCTGAAGCCTGGCAAGGAGAAATCCTTGCTGCGACGGCATCCGTGGGTGTACGCGAGCGCCGTGGCGCGAGTGGAGGGTGACCCGGCCAGCGGCGGCACGGTACAAGTCCGTGGCGCCGATGGCCGCTTTCTCGCGTGGGCAGGCTACTCACCGGAGTCTGCGATCCGGGCGCGCGTCTGGAGCTTCGTCGAAGCGGTGCCTGTCAGCGCGGAGTTGCTGGCGCAGCGCGTAAATGCCGCCGTGCAGCGGCGCGCGACCCTGGCAGGAGACACCACTGCGCTGCGTCTGGTTTTCGGCGAAGCCGACGGCCTGCCCGGGCTCATCGTCGATCGCTATGCGGACCAGCTTGTCACGCAGTTCCAGTCCGCCGGCGTCGAGGCATGGCGCGACACGCTGATCGAGGCGTTGCTGCAGGCAACCGGTTGCCGCGATGTCTTCGATCGCAGCGATGCCGCCATCCGGGCACGCGATGGACTGCCTGCGATCAGCGGCGTACTGCGAGGGGCCGAACCGCCGGCGCACATCGAGGTGATCGAGCACGGACTGCGTTTCCTGGTCGACGTCCGGCGCGGCCACAAGACCGGCTACTACATCGATCAGCGCGACAACCGCCGCCTGGCGCGGGACCTCGCGGTGCGAGGCGCCGCCCGCAGCGGAAGCAGTCCTCGCTGCCTGAACTGCTTCTGCTACACGGGGGGCTTCTCGATAGCCATGCTGGCGGGCGGCGCCGAGTCGGTGCACTCGATCGATTCGTCGGCGGAGGCACTGCGCGTCGGCGCCGAACACGTGGCCCTCAATCAACTCGAGCCCGGCCGCGCCCGCTGGGAGGAAGCCGATGTCTTCACCGCGTTGCGCGCGCTGAAGGCCGGGGGCGCGCAGTTCGACATCATCGTTCTCGATCCGCCAAAGTTCGCCTCCAGCCACCATCACGTCGACCGGGCGGCACGTGCCTACAAAGACATCAACCTGAACGCCCTGCGGCTGCTGGCCCCCGGCGGGTCCTTGCTGACCTTTTCGTGTTCCGGAGCGATAGACGTCGATCTATTCCAGAAGATCGTCGCCGGGGCGGTCATCGATGCCGGCGTCGACACCTGGATGGTGGCCCGCCTGGGCTCCAGCATCGATCATCCCTTGATGATGACGGTTCCTGAATCCGAGTACCTCAAGGGACTGCACCTGGTTCGCGTCGCTTAGGGCTGCGAAAGGCCCCGACGAGGCCTGGGCGCCGAGGCCGTCCGATCCTCTACACTACCGCCCCTCTTTTTGAGGTCCGTCGGCGTCGCGCCGGCGACTCTGGAAATTCTGATGAATGAATCGAATCTGGTGCCGGTGACGGTCTTGACGGGCTTTCTCGGCGCGGGCAAGACGACTTTGCTAAATCGCATCCTGTCCGAGCAACACGGACACAAGATTGCCGTGATCGAGAACGAATTCGGTCCCGAAGGAATTGACAACGAACTGCTGGTCACCGAGACGACCGAGCAGATCGTCGAAATGAACAACGGCTGCATCTGCTGCACGGTCCGCGGCGACCTGGTCCGCATCCTCGCCGACCTCAAGCGCAAGCGCGAGGCGAAGGAACTCGACTTCGAGCGCGTGATCATCGAGACGACCGGCATGGCCAATCCGGGCCCGGTGACGCAGACCTTCTTCATCGAGGACGACATCTCGACGTACTACCTGCTCGACAGCGTGATCACGGTCGTCGATGCCAAGCACGGACACGACACGCTGGACGCGCAGGTCGAGGCGCAGAACCAGGTCGGCTTCGCCGATCGCATCCTGCTGTCGAAGACTGATCTCGTCGATGCCGACGAAGTGGACTCGCTGCGTGAACGGATCGTGCGGATGAATCCACGTGCGCCGATCAAGCCGGTGAACTTCGGTCAGATTCCCCTGAAGGAAGTGCTCGATCTGCGGGGCTTCAACCTCAACGCGATCCTCGATATCGACCCGCAGTTTCTCGCCGCGGAGCACCCGGACGCGGCCAAGGCGCAGCCGGGCAACGGCCATACGCATGAACACGAAGCCGACCATGTGCACGACGAGCACTGTGGTCATGATCACGATCACGACCATCATCACGCGCACCACCACCATGACGATGCAATCAAAGCCTTCGTGTTCCAGTCGGGCAAGCCGTTCGATTCGGCCAAGTTCGAGGAGTACATGGGCGCGCTGACTCAGGTTTACGGCCCTGACATGCTCCGGTATAAAGGCGTGCTTTTCATGAACGGGACCAACCGTCGCATGATCTTCCAGGGCGTCCACATGCTCATGGGGGCGGATGTCGGACGGCCCTGGGGCAAGGACGAAAAGCCTTCCAGCAAGATCGTGTTCATCGGGCGCAATCTTCCGAAGGACACCATACTCAAGGGCCTTGAGGCGTGCCTGGCACGCTGATTCCCGCCCCCGAATCAGAGACTCAACGAGGTAGACACACGATGGCTGCAGCAAAGAAGGCGCCGGCCAAGAAAGCGGCCAAGACCGCTGCCAAGAAGGTCGCAGTGAAAAAGGCCGCAGCGAAAAAGGTCGTTGCGAAAAAAGTCGCACCCAAGAAGGTCGTCGCGAAAAAGGCGCCGGCCGCGAAGGGCAAGACGGTGAAGAAAGCTGCGCCAGTGCGCCCGGCGAAGGCGGCGAATCCGGCCGCCAAGGCACTGGCGAGGCCGGCGGCGAAAGGGCCGGTGGCGAAACCGGCGGTAGTGGTTGCTGCGGGCAAGCCGACACCGATGAAACCTCCGCTGCGACAAGCGAAGGTCGTGCGTCCGCCGAGCCTTTCCACCCTGACAAGCGCCGCCTCCGTGCCGATCGCACCCGCTTCCGGTCGCAGCCAAGGCCGTTCCTGCGCCCAGCCCCAAGGATCTGGCCGCGGCCCACGAGTATCTGCTGGCCCGGTCGGCCACGCGCAGCGAGGAGCCGGTGCTGGTGAACGGCAAGCGCCTGCCGACCGAGGGTGAGCTTCTGAAGATGCCCGAGTCGGCCTACATGAACGAGCAGCAACTGGCGTTCTTCAAGTACCGGCTGCAGGAGATGGAACGCGAACTGCTGCAGAACGCGGACGACACGACCGAACACCTGCGTGAGACAGTCATCGTGCCCGATCCCGCCGATCGGGCGACCATCGAGGAAGAGCATGCGCTCGAACTGCGCACTCGTGACCGCGAACGCAAGCTGCTGAAGAAGGTCCAGCAATCGCTGGCACGTATCGAGTCGGGCGACTACGGCTACTGCGAGGAAACCGGCGAACCGATCGGGATCCCACGCCTGCTGGCGCGACCGACCGCGACGCTGTCGCTCGAGGCCCAACAGCGGCGCGAGATCAAGCAGAAGATGTTTGGGGACTGACGCTCTGCGTCTGTCCCCCGACATCCATTCCTGAGGATGCAAGAGGGGGAGCTTCCCCCTCTTGGATCTCCCCCGGATCTCCCCCTACTCCGCGGTAGATATTGCTGGGCTGCTCCACTTGGTTGGCAGACTCGACAATTCATCGCTACGGCACGACTCCACTGCTGCAGGCGTCGGCGATCGAACTCCAGGCTGACGAGCAATGCGCTCTGGGCGGTTCAGCTGGATCAGGCAAAAGCACACTGCTCAACGTGCCGGCCGCCATCCTGCAGCGCAGGGCGACGTGTTTCGTGATCTTGGTCCAGTCGCAACTGACGCGCCAGCTCGAGCGTGACGCCCGCAACGTGGATCTTGTGGTCGGTGCGAAGGGTTCGCCTCTGCAACTCGTGCTATCGGCCGTCTATCAGGTCGATGTTCCAACGGGCAACGTGCCGCTGGCCACAGTCGACCTGTTGCGCGGTAATCGACTGATTGCGCAGGCCATTCCGTTGTCCATGGGCGACAGCTTCCGCGGTTTCCGTATCGTCGGCACCGAGTCGTCTTTTCTCGACCTGCACGAGGCTACGGTCGCGTTGGGTCGTCTCTGGCGTGAGCCCATGGAGGCGGTGATTGGCGCCGAGGTGGCTCGCGCGGCCAAGCTTGCTCCCGACAGCGAGTTCCTCGGGACGCACGGACTGTCCGAGGGCGGTGCCGCGCACGAGGACGCGAGGTATCGGGTCGTCGGCGTGCTGGCGCCGACCGGATCCGTCGTCGACCGGCTCGTGCTGACCGACAAATCAAGCGTGTGGCGTCGCGGTGGCCTTTGCGGTCGCCACTCTGGCTGCCGCGGTACCGACTTGGCGCGCCAGTCGGATGGACGTGTCGAAAGCACTCGCACAGGGATGAGCATGAGTCTTCACATCGTTTTTTTCGCCTTGATCACGTCCTTGCCAATTGCAGTGGCGACGGCCGCTCCCGCGGCCGGCCAGCCAGTCCCCAAACCCACAGCCGAGCAGACCCATCGCAATGAAGACATCGCCAGACACCGGCAGATGGCCCGTGCGCACGAAGAAGCAGCGAAGTGCCTGGAAGCGGGAGGCTCCGAAAAGCAGTGTCAGGAGCGACTGCGCGAGGCTTGCAAGGGCATTGCGGTGGGACAATATTGTGGGATGCGTCACGCGCATTGAGGCCGCCACGGCGCGGGCGATCGAGCGTCGACGTGAAGGCAACGGCTGCGACATCGACCGCAGGGGATGCACAGTACGTGGCGGGCGCGCCCGGGGAGTGCTGGAATGAAGCGAAATGCTGCGGGGACTCGATGGCTTCTGTTGGCGTGCATCGTCGGCAGCCTGGCCATGGGAAGTGCCGGCGCGCAACTTCCCGCGACAGGAAACAATCCGGGCGGACTCGGGCTGCCCATTGATCCGCAACTGCTCAATGACCTTCCCGAACTCAAGGGCGTCGTTCCTTGGCGCGTGCTCGGGCAGGTGAAGTCTGGCCAGGTCGGCAACAAGGTCGTCCCGCAGTTCAGCCCGGAAATCCGCAAGCTCGACCAACAGGAGGTCCGACTGCAGGGCTACATGCTGCCGATCACGGCCGGCGAAAAGCACTCTCACTTCCTGCTGACCATGCGGCCGCCGCACTGCCCGTTCTGCCTTTCGCTCGGGCCCGAGTACATCGTCGAAGTGAAATCAAAGTCTGCGATCAAGCACACCTACGAGCCGATGGTGCTTGCGGGCCGATTGAGCGTGCTGGCCGAGGACCCCTTCGGTCTTTACTACCGCCTCAGCGACGCCCAGCCGGCGACTGCGGAAAAGTAATCCGGCCGGCTGGTGCGGTGGTAGCCGACAGGCGGGATAGTCGCCCAGATCAACGGTTTGCCCGGGAACGAAAGTTGTTACTATGGGACGAACCTTCGGCTCGGACGTGCCGGCGTTGCCTATCGGTCGCCCGATCGTGAATCCAGTCCATGCCCGTGGGCGGCATTGTCCGAATGCTCGCGCGTATGGGGTATCGGGTCTGACTCGTGTTGAGGCCGTGTCTGCCGTAGTTTGAGATACAAGGTTCACGGGCGCAGTAACGACAGTTCCGGACTAACAACACCAGAAGGCAGCGTGGTCTTCTCGTTCTTCAAGAAAGATCCCAAGGACGCCGAGGCGTCGTCCGGCAAGGGCGGCGCGAGTCGCGCGGCCAAGCCGGCCGCGCGTCCGCTCGCCGGTCCGGTCAACCGCAACGCCGCCGCGACCCAGCCCAAGCCGCTGAATACCGACAGTTCGCTGCCCGACAAGGACCTCGCCCGCACGCTGGCGATGGAAACGGCGGCGAAAATCGACGCGATCGAATCGGAAATGGCGCGGGACTTCATGCGCCCGTCCGGCGGTGGCCCCATGTTCTCGAACTCGGCGGCCAATTCGACTCTCGGCCGCTTGTCGCAGCAGCCGGTGGAGCAGCCGTTGCCGCCACAGACCGCCGCCAGGCGCGACCCCGGCATGGAACTGCTTGATCTGTCCGTTGACGAGTGGCAGGGCAACGCCAATGCCATCGAACTTCATGGCGAAGGTTCGGGCTCGGCAATCGACGAGGCGGCGATCCTCTTTGCCAATGGCCTCATCGAACCGGCGGAAGCCGGGCTGCGTGCGGCTATTCATTCGGATTCGCTCGGCGATGCGGCCCAGCGTGCCTGGCTGATGCTGTTCGAATTGTTCCAGCAGCGAGGCGACAAGGGCAGTTTCGACAACCTGACCATCGAGTACGTGCTGCGCTTCGAGAGTTCGCCGCCCGCGTGGATCGACTACAAGGACGACGCAGCCATCCTTAGCGCCGGCAAGACTGCGGACGGCGCGCCGATCGTGCGCTTGCCGGAAACGGTCGATGCGAACGTGGTCAAGGTGCTGGAGCAGCTGAAGAACCATTCGGCGCAGTTCCAGTCGCTGACGCTCGATACTTCGGGCGTGCGCGAGATCGACCTGGTCGGCGCGGAACTGCTGCTGCGGGTCATCAGCGCGTTCAAGCGGGCCAGCCACGAACTGCTGGTGCTGGGGGCCGACCAACTGATCACGCCGCTGCGCGCCGCCGTCGAGCCGGGACGCCGTGACCAGAGCGACGCGGCGTGGATGCTCCTGCTCGAAGTCTTCCGCTTGCTGCAACGCCAGCATGATTTCGAGGAAACCGGCATCCAGTACTGCATTACGTACGAGGTCTCACCGCCGTCCTGGGAGCCGCCGCCGCCGAGCCTGAAGACCCGCGCTGCGACGCCGGCCGACAAGCCGGTGGAGGTGGAAGACGGCATGCAATGGCGAGGAACCGTGCGCGCCAACGGCGAGCCGCAGTTTGGTCGCCTGCTGACCGCGGCCAAGGTGGAAAAGCGCCTGGCAATCGACTGCACGTACCTCAAACGCATCGAGTTTTCCACTGCTACGGCATTGCTGTCGCTGCTGACCAAGCTGCGCCAGGGTGGCGTCACAGTGGAGTTCGTCAACATCAATCACATGATCGCCGCGCTGTTTTCGCTGCTCGGCGTCGACATGGTCGCCGACATCCAGTTGCGTCGGGTCTGATCGTCCCCATGTAGGCCGTACCTTTCGGCCGGATACTTTTCATGGAACCCTTTCACGGAACGACCATCGTGTCGGTTCGCCGCGGCGCAGCCGTGGCAATGGGTGGCGACGGGCAGGTCACGCTCGGCAACATCGTGGTCAAGCAGACCGCGCGTAAGGTGCGTCGGCTGTACCACGACCGCATCCTGGCGGGTTTCGCCGGAGCCACGGCGGACGCGTTTACGCTGTTCGAACGCTTCGAGGGCAAGCTCGAGAAGCACCAGGGCCATCTGGTGCGATCGGCCGTCGAACTTGCCAAGGACTGGCGCACCGATCGCATCCTGCGCCGCCTCGAGGCGATGCTGGCGGTCGCCGATCACGAGGCCTCTCTGATCATCACCGGCAACGGTGACGTGCTCGAGCCGGAACTCGGCATGATCGCCATTGGTTCAGGTGGTCCCTACGCCCAGGCCGCTGCCCGCGCACTGCTCGACCACACCGAGCTGCCACCGGCCGACATCGTCAAGAAAGCCCTGACGATCGCCGGCGATCTGTGCATCTACACCAACCAGAGCCACACCATCGAATCGCTGGACTGACCGGCAGCACGCCCCGTCAGCTGATGTGTCAGCCATCCGTAACATCGCTCCCCGCCGCGGCCAACGGCCGCACTCAGCAGTTGAACTGCGCGCGTACGCGCGGCCGCTCCGAAGGGAGCGCGCCTAACTGATCGCTGCGAGTGCACGTGCGACCGCGCAGCGGTCGCGTACACGAGCAGCGCCTACTTCGATGATGACCCCCAGAGAAATCGTCCACGAACTGAACAAGCACATCGTCGGCCAGGACCGTGCCAAGCGGGCCGTCGCCGTGGCGCTGCGCAATCGCTGGCGCCGCCAGCAGGTGCCCGATCCGCTGCGCACCGAGATCACGCCGAAGAACATCCTGATGATCGGGCCCACTGGCGTGGGCAAGACCGAGATCGCGCGCCGGCTGGCACGCCTGGCCGACGCGCCCTTCATCAAGGTCGAGGCGACCAAGTTCACCGAAGTGGGCTATGTCGGTCGCGATGTCGACACGATCATCCGCGACCTCGTCGACATTTCGGTGAAGCAGACACGCGAGTCCGAGATGCGCAAGGTCACCACGCGCGCGCAGGACGCGGCGGAGGACCGGGTGCTGGACATCCTGGTCCCGCCGTCGCGTGATGTCGGCTTTGCGTCGGCGGGCCGCGATGACGAGAACGTTACGCGCCAGAAGTTTCGCAAGAAGCTGCGCGAGGGCGAGCTCGACGACAAGGAGATCGACATCGAGGTCAGCGCCGTGTCGCCTTCGCTCGAAGTGATGGCGCCGCCGGGTATGGAAGAGCTGACACAGCAGATTCAGTCGATGTTTGCCAACATGGGCCGGGAGCGCCGCAAGCCGCGGCGCATGCGCATTGCCGACGCCATGAAAGCGCTGACCGACGAAGAGGCGGCCCGGCTCGTCAATGACGAGGATCTGAAGACACGCGCGGTGGCCAACGCCGAGTCCAACGGCATTGTCTTCATCGATGAGATCGACAAGATTGCCTCGCGTGCGGAACTGCAGGGTGCGGACGTGTCGCGCCAGGGCGTGCAACGCGACCTGCTGCCGCTGGTCGAGGGCACGACGGTCAACACCAAGTACGGCATGGTCAAGACCGACCACATCCTGTTCATCGCGTCCGGGGCATTCCACCTGGCCAAGCCCTCGGACCTCATTCCCGAACTGCAGGGGCGGTTTCCGATCCGCGTCGAGCTCGACTCGCTGACGGTGGATGACTTCGATCGCATTCTGAAATCCACCGACGCCAGCCTGACGCAACAGTACCGGGCCCTGCTCGATACGGACGGCTGTACGCTCGAGTTCACCGACGACGGCATCCATCGCATTGCCGAAATCGCCTATGCGGTCAACGAGAAAACCGAGAACATCGGTGCGCGGCGGCTGTACACGGTGATCGAGAAACTGCTCGAGGACGTGTCGTTCGAGGCGGGCAGCGGGGTGACAGGGGGCGCCGGTCCGATCCGCATCGATGCGGCCTATGTCGATACGCGGCTGGCCGATCTGGCGCGCAACGAGGATCTGGCCCGCTACGTGCTGTAGGGCATCGTCGCCGTCCGCGTTTAGCGGCTGATCCGGAGCGCCTGTGCTGGCCGCTTCACGTCGCAGGAATTCCGGGCGCCTGAGCTGTCGTGCGCTGAATGGTGCCTCTTATACTTGGGGCGCTGCCGGGCGGTGCCCGGCACCGTGTCGGGCACCATGAACCTTCTGCTGTTTCTGCTGGGCCTGGCCGCGCTGGTCGCGGGCGCTTCACTGCTGGTGCGCGGCGCTGCCAAGATCGCGCTGTCCTTCGGCATCTCGCCGCTGGTCGTCGGGTTGACGATCGTGGCCTTCGGCACCAGTGCTCCGGAACTGGCCGTCTCGGTCGGTGCGGCGCTCGACGGCAAGACCGACATCGCGGTGGGCAATGTCGTTGGCAGCAACATCTTCAACATTCTGTTCATCCTCGGCATCTCGGCGTTGATCGCGCCCCTGGCCGTCCACCAGCAACTGATACGGCAGGAAGTGCCGGTGATGATCGGTTGCTCGCTGCTGCTGGTCGCGCTGGCCTTCGACGGCCGTATCGGTCGCCTGGATGCCACGCTGCTATCCGTCCTGTTGATCATCTACACAGTGTTTCTAATCGTCCAGTCGCGTCGCCAATCGCGTGCCGCGGTGGAAGAGTTGTCGCGCGAAGTCCCGCGCCCGAATGGCTGGGACCGGCACTGGAGCGTGCAGTTGGGACTGGTCGTATGCGGTCTGGTATTGCTGGTGTTCGGCTCGGAGTGGCTCGTGGCGGCTGCCGTGGCGTTCGCGCGCATCCTGGGCGTGTCGGATGCAGTGATCGGGCTGACCATCGTCGCGGCCGGCACATCGATGCCGGAAGTCGCCGCCTCCGTCACCGCCGCGCTCAAGGGCGAGCGTGACATCGCCGTCGGCAACGTCATCGGCAGCAATACCTTCAACATCCTTGGCTGTCTCGGGGTCTCCGGCCTTGTGGCGCCGGAGGGGCTGCCCGTGGCATCGTCCCTGATCGCCTTCGACCTGTGGGTCCTGCTGGCCGTCGCGTTCGCGTGCCTTCCGGTGCTCGTCACCGGTCGCGAGATCGCTCGCTGGGAAGGCGCTGTCTTCCTTTTCTACTACTGCGCCTATGTCACATTCCTGATCCTGGAAACCACCCACCACGCGGCATTGCCTCGCTTCTCTGCGGTCATGCAGTCGTTCGTGCTCCCGCTCACGATCATCACGCTGCTCGTTGTCATGTACGGACACCGCAGTCGCCGCAAGCGTTGACGCAGCTGCCAATCGAGCCGAGCGAAGCAGGGCAACGTCCGTATCGATAGAATCGGCCCCTTCTCTCAGGAGCTCGCATGATCCGTTTCGTCGTCACGGCCGTTCTCGTCCTTGCCAGCTGTGCGGCGGCCGCTCAGGTCCAGGTCAAGGATGCGTGGGCGCGGCCGGCTTTGCAGGGGCAGACGGCCACCGGAGCTTTCATGTCACTGATGTCGAACGACGGGGCGCGGCTGGTCGGTGTCTCCAGTCCCGTGGCCGGCGTGGTTGAAATCCACGAGATGGTGATGGAAGGCAGCGTGATGAAGATGCGCGCGATCCCCGGGCTCGATCTGCCTCCCGGACGCAGTGTCGAACTCAAGCCCGGCGGCTTTCACGTCATGTTGATGGACCTGAAGCGTCCGCTGAAAGCCGGTGAACGCGTGCCGGTCGAGCTGCGCATCGAGACCAAGGACAAGCGGCTGGTGACGCAGCCGATCGAGGTCGAAGTCGCGACACGTGCTCCGGCCGCCGCTGCCGGCGCCCACAAGCACTAGCGGCCATTCGCGTCGCGGAACGCAGGTCTCCTTGCGTTCAGCGAATGCAGGCCTCAGCGGGTCCGTCGTACGGATGGCTGAAGATCACGCCGGCGTAACGGTGTAGTCACCTACCGCCGCAACGGCGGCCTGCACGTCGTCCAGCGCCAGTGAGATCGGGACGTCCAGCCTCGCTTGCGGCGGATCGAGTGTGACTTCGACATCGTCGGCGAGCGGCTTCAGTGCGCGCGTCACGCGCGCCACACACCCGCTGCAATGCATGCCATCGATGCGAAAGGTCTGCTGCATGTCTGAGCTCCCTGCTGCAAGCCTCGGAACTTGAATCCTACCCCTGCCATCGGAAAGTCCGGACGGTTGACCCACTGCACCGACGGAGTGCACCCAAGCGAAGTTCGACGTCGATTGACGTGACGTAACCTACGGCTCGATCGTGTCGGTATAACATCCGCGCCCAGCACGGCATGGAGCGCTCGATGGCGCGTCCTCGACCCTTGCGGCTTCACACTGGCGCAGCGCCAGGCCACCAACGGACAGTCATGGAAACCGCGCAGATCGCTCCACAGCTGAAGGCCGATATCCTCTCCGAGGCCCTGCCGTACATCCGGCGGTTTCACGGCAAGACGATCGTCGTGAAGTACGGCGGCAACGCGATGGTCGACCAGAACCTCAAGGAAGCCTTCGCGCACGACGTGGTGCTGCTGAAACTGGTCGGCATGAATCCGGTGGTCGTGCACGGCGGCGGTCCGCAGATCGACGAGGCGCTCGAGCGTGTGGGAAAGAAATCGACCTTCATCCAGGGCATGCGCGTGACCGACGCTGAAACGATGGAAGTGGTCGAATGGGTTCTGGCTGGCGAAGTCCAGGGTGAACTGGTGATGTTGATCAATGCCTTCGGCGGCCAGGCGGTCGGTCTGACCGGTAAGGATGGCGGCCTGATCCGCGCGCGTCGGCTCCTCATTCCGGACAAGAATGATCCGACGAAGAGCCATGACATCGGCCAGGTCGGTGAGATCGAAGCGATCAACCCGGCCGTCGTCAAGGCGCTACAGGACGATGCGTTCATCCCGGTGATCTCCCCGATTGGCTTCGGCGAGGACGGCTTGTCGTACAACATCAACGCCGACGTCGTCGCCGGCAAGATCGCGGAGATCCTCAAGGCTGAGAAACTGGTCATGCTGACCAACACGCCGGGAGTGCTCGACAAGGAGGGCACGTCTGCTGACGGGACTGTCGGCGCGCCAGATCGACGAACTGTTCGCCGACGGCACGATCTCCGGCGGCATGCTGCCGAAGATCTCATCGGCCCTCGAGGCCGCCAAGAGCGGGGTCAATGCCGTACACATCATTGACGGCCGCGTCGATCACTGTCTGCTGCTCGAGATCCTGACCGACCAGGGCGTGGGCACGATGATCAAGAGCCACTGAGCGATGCCGCGCGAGTCGTGCCGGCACGCAAGCCTGCGTCGCGCATGAGTTCGAGCATCCTGCGTCGCGACCGGGCACCGGTCGCGACGACGCGTTCGCGGATCGGCGTGCGGATTCCACGCGACGCCACGGTCTTGCGCCGCGCGCCGCCGGTGTGGCTGTTCGATCTCGACAACACGCTGCACGATGCATCGCACGCCATTTTCGGCGCGATCGACCGTCGCATGACCGACTACGTCGAGCGTGAACTCGGGGTCGAGCGAGGCGAGGCCAATCGTCTGCGCACGCTGTACTGGCGCCGCTACGGCGCCACGCTACTCGGGCTGGTGCGGCACCACGGCGTCGATCCGCACCACTTCCTGCGGGAGACACATGACTTCGATGTGGCCGAACTGCTGCGTGCCGAACGCGGGCTGGTGCGGCTCTTTGCCCGGCTTCCCGGCCGCAAGCTGCTCTTGACGAACGCGCCGCTGGCCTACGCCGGGTCTGTCCTGCGCGAACTGTCACTGCATCGTCACTTCGGCACGCGCTACTCGATCGAACGCATGCGCGTGCACGGAACCTACCGGCCCAAGCCGTCCCGGCTGATGCTGCGGTCGATGCTGGCGCGCGAGCGCATCCGGCCAAGCGCCGCGGTACTGGTCGAGGACTCGGTGGCGAACCTGAAAGCGGCCCGGTCACTCGGCATGAAAACCGTGTTGATCACGCGCCACGGCGCCACAGCGGCGCGCAAGACGTCGGGCGCAGCCATCGGATTGCGCATTTCGTCCCTGCACGAACTGGCGCGGCGGTTTCCGCGCTGACCCCGGGGCTGCGCGGAGTGATTCGGTAAGCTCCGCGTCCCTTCCCCAACATCGCACGTGGAGCCCGTATGGCACGGCCCGGACTGATACGCAGGTTCTTCGGTGGCCTGTGGGCGACAGTCGACTTCTCGCGTCGTCTCGTCGTCAATCTGCTGTTCCTGCTGATCGTCGGATTGGTGCTGTTCGTCTGGCTGGCGTCGGACAAGCCGCCGCGGCTGTCGCCCGACACGGCGCTGGTCCTCAACATCCAGGGCGATGTCGTCGAGGAGTACACGGTCGGCGCGCAGGAAGCAGCGATCGCCGAGGCGCTGGGACGCGACCGCTTCGAGACTCGGGTTCGCGACATCCTCGCTGCGCTGGATGGCGCGGCGCGCGACCCGCAGATCACGCGCGTCGTGCTGGTGCTCGACGAGATGGGCAGCGCGGGGCTGGCGACGTTGCGCGAACTGGGTGCAGCGGTCGAACGCGTGCGCGGTGCCGGAAAACCGGTCGTTGCCTGGTCGGAGTCCTACACGCAGGGGCAGTACTTCCTGGCCGCTCATGCCGACGAGGTCTTCCTGCATCCGTCGGGTGCACTGCTGATCCGCGGGATCGGCGGGGCGCGGGGCTATTACAAGGACCTGCTCGACAAGCTGGGCGTGAAGGTGAATACCTTCCAGGCGGGTCGGTACAAGAGCTTCGGGGAGCCATTCACGCGCACCGGACCGACTCCCGAGTCACAGGAGGCCGAGGCGTACCTGCTCAACGGCCTGTGGTCGACCTGGCTCGCGGATGTTGAGCGCCTGCGCAAGCTCAAGGCGGGCAGCGTCATGGCGGCCATCAACGATCTGCCCCAACGACTGCAGGCGACACATGGCGACATCGCACAACTCGTGCTGCAGGAAAAGCTGGTCGACGGCCTCAAGCGCCGCGACGAGTTTCGTGCGTTGATGCTCGAGCGCGGCGCCCCGCGCAGCCGCGACGACGATGAGACGTTTCGCCAGATCTCGATGTATTCCTACCTTCGCTACGTGGACACGCCGCTGACCGGGGACGCCGTCGCCGTGGTCGTTGCCCAGGGCGAGATCGTCGACGGCGATGCGCGCAAGGGCACGATCGGCGCGCGCGCCGCGTCAGAACTGATCCAGCGTGCGCGCCAGGACGACGACATCAAGGCGCTGGTCGTGCGCATCGATTCGCCGGGGGGCAGTGCATCCGCGTCGGAACTGATCCGCGAGCAGCTCGAACTCACCCGCAAGGCCGGCAAGCCGGTCGTTGTGTCGATGGGCGACGTGGCCGCATCGGGCGGCTACTGGATCGCGATGGGCGGCGACGAGGTCATTGCCGATGCCGCAACGATCACCGGGTCGATCGGCGTGTTTGCGCTGATCCCCAATTTCACCGGCACTATGGAGAAGATCGGCGTCAACACCGCCGGTGCTGCCACCACGTGGATCGCGGAGTCGACCGACCTGACGCGGCCACTCGACAAGCGCCTGGCGCAGGTGATCGAGGCCGGGATCGGACACACCTACAGCGAGTTCCTCGACGTCGTCGCAAACAATCGCAGGTCGACTCCCGAGAAGATCAACGAGGTCGCGCAGGGCCGCGTCTGGTCCGGCGCACAGGCCAGGGAGCGCGGACTGATCGACTCGGTCGGGGGGCTGGACCTGGCGGTCAAGTCGGCGGCACGCCGCGCCGGGCTGGGGGACAGTTTCCGGATCGAATACCTCGAGCACGAGCCGCGTGGGTTGGACCGCTACTTGGCGCTGTTCTTCGGCCAACTCGGCGCGACGCTGCGTGACGACTTCGGTTGGGACACGCTGGCGCGCGCGTTGACCGGCACGCTGGCGCCGCGCGCTCCGCTGGAACTTCGCCTGCTGCTGGAGGCGAAGGACCAGCCGATGCGGGCGCTGTCGTACTGCTTTTGTGCGGTCCGCTGAACTGATCGAGTGGTAAGGCGCCCGCGGCTGCCGCAATTCGAGGCGCCGAGACGCTACCGGTAGTCCGGAAGGTGGTTCGCGGCTGCGGGTTTCTGGGATAGTATGCATTCACGTCTGGGGATATTCCCCGGAAGCGACTCGTTCTCCCACACTCGCTCCCCGCCGCCATGGAGTCCGCCAGTCCGATCACCGGTCCGCGCAAGCCCGGGGCGCGCAAGCTGCAGATCCTGCAGACCCTTGCGACCATGCTCGAGGACCCCAAGGGCGAGAAGGTCACCACGGCCGCGCTCGCAGCGCGCCTCGGGGTGTCCGAGGCGGCGCTCTATCGCCACTTCGCCAGCAAAGCCCAGATGTTTGAAGGTCTGATCGAGTTCATCGAGACGACCATTTTCGGGCTCATCAACGAGATCAGCGCGCGCGAGACGTCGGGTCTCAAGCAGGTACGCGCCATCGTTGCGATGCTGCTGGAATTCGCCCAGACCAACAAGGGCATGACGCGCGTGCTGATCGGCGATGCCCTCGTCAACGAGAACGAGCGCCTGCAGGAACGCATGAACCAGTTGATCGAACGCATCGAAGCGTCGCTCAAGCAGAGCTTTCGCGTCGCTGCGACCGAACGTGAAGTGGCAGAGAACGTTGACGCAAGCGCACGTGCCGGCCTGGTCGTCGCCTTCGTGATCGGCCGCTGGCACCGCTTTGCGAAGAGCGGTTTCCGCAAGTTTCCGGGTGACGCGCTGGAAGCGCAGTTGCCGATCCTGGTCGCCTAGACCTCGGCTGTCGCCACGACCGCGCGCTGGCCGACAACGACCAGTGCGGTGCCGGCCAGGACCACCGCACAGGCAGCGATCATCGTCGCAGTGATCGGCTCGCCGAGCAGCAGGGCGCTCCAGAAGATTCCCCATACCGGAATGAGAAAGGTCACGGTCATCGACCGGGTCGGCCCGATTTCCTGGATAAGCCGCAGATAAAGCACGGTGGCGAGCGCCGAGGCGAGCACCGCCAGCAGCACCGCGTTGACGACGGCAAAGACGGTGAACTCGTTGGGCGGAATCACGACCGCCAGCGGCACGTTGAAAGTCGCACCCACGATCAGCACGCCGGTTCCGAGCGCCGCCGCCGGAACGCCTGCTCCCAGAGCCTTAGTGGCCACGCCGGCCAGTGCGAAGCACAGGGATGCGCCCAGCCCGGCTGCGAATGCCCACCGGCCCGACGCATCGGCCGGAATCGAGCCGCCTCCCATCAGTGCTGCCACCCCGCCGATGCCCAGGACCAGTCCGAGGATGGCGACGGGCGATATCCGGTCGCCGAGCCAGAGGCGCGCGATCACCGCGCCCCACAGCGGCACCGTCGCGTTGATGATCGCGAGCACTCCTGCCGACAACTGGGTGGCGCCGAAAGAAAACAGCGGGAACGGCAGGGCCGCACCGAAGATGCCGACGACAGCGATCGCCCGCCAGTCGCGCTGCCAGTGCACGCGGCCGCCGGTGGCGCGCAGGTAGCCCAGCATCAGCGTGGCAGCCACGACAAGTCGGGTCGCTGACAGTCCGATCGGGCCAAGCGCCGGGACCGCATTGCGAATCAGCGAAAATGCGCCGCCCCAGATAGCCGCGAGCAGGATCAGCAGCGCCACGTGCCGCCCCGCCATGGCGTCAGCGACGGGAGCAAACTGGGCAGTCCGGGTCGCGCGGCACGCGAACCGAGTGCCACTGCATCGACAACGCGTCGAGCATCAGCAGCCGGCCCACCAGCGATGTGCCGATTCCGGCGGCAAGCTTCAGCGCTTCAGCGGCCTGGACCGAGCCGATGATGCCGGTCAGCGGTGAAAACACGCCCATGATGGAGCACAGCTCGTCTTCGCCATCGCCCGGCGGGAACAGGCACGCGTAGCAGGGGGATGCTTCATCACGCACATCAAACGAGGCGACCTGTCCGTCGAAGCGGATGGCAGCGCCCGAAACCAGAGGGCGACGGTGCGTCACGCAGCAACGGTTGACCGCATGACGCGTCGCGAAATTGTCCGAGCAGTCGAGAACCACGGACGCGCCTGCGACCAGCTCCTGGAGCTGGTCAGCATCGACATGCTGCTCTATGGGAACAAGGTTCACATCCGGATTGATCGCAGCCAGTGCCATCCGGCCCGACGCGGCCTTGGGCATGCCGATTCGCCCGGTCGTGTGAAGGATCTGGCGCTGCAGGTTGGTCAGGTCGACTCGATCGCCATCGACGAGAGTCAGCGTGCCGATCCCGGCGGATGCGAGGTACAGCGCCGCGGGGGATCCCAGGCCACCCGCGCCAATGACCAGCCCGTGCGCTGTGCGCAGGCGGTCCTGACCCTCGATGCCGAGCTCATTGAGGAGTATGTGACGCGAATAGCGCAGTAGCTGGTCGTCGTTCACGGGTCGAGCCCAAATGAAAACGGGCCGCATTGCGGCCCGTTTGTCGCAAACGCGAATCCTAGCGCGCAGCCTTCGCCACGTTTTCGGCTTTCGGCTTGGCCACGTCGACGGGCTTGCCCTTCAGGTGATTCATCGCCTGCTGCAGCTGGAAGTCCTCGTTGCTGCCGAATTCGTAGCGGCGGGTCGGTGCCACCTTGCCGGCGGGAGCCGCATCCGCGGGCGGAGTGGGTTGTGCGGCAGCACCCGGAGGTGTCGTCACGCGTTTTGCAGCGTCGTCAGCCTTGTTGGTCTCGAGATGCCGCAACAGGTCGGCTTCACGCACATTGAATCCGGAGAAGTTGCCCTCGGGCGTGTCTTCGACGGCGAGGTCGGGAACGATGCCCTTTGCCTGGATCGAGCGTCCGCTTGGTGTGTAGTAGCGTGCCGTGGTCAGCTTGATCGCCGCCGGACCCTCGCCTTCGAGGCGCAACGGAATGATGGTCTGGACCGAGCCCTTGCCGAAGGTCTGCGTGCCGATGACGGTCGCGCGCTTGTGATCCTGCAGCGCTCCCGCCACGATTTCCGACGCCGACGCCGAAGCCCCGTTGACGAGCACGATCATTGGCACGCTCTTGATCTGGGTCGGCAGCTTCTGCAGCACGTCCTCGCCGCGGCCGCGCAGATAGTCTTCCGGCGACGCCACGAAGCGGCGCTTCGCGTCTTCGTTGCGGCCATCGGTGGACACGACCAGCGCGCGCTGCGGCAGGAAAGCCGCGGATACGCCGACCGCCGAATGCAACAGCCCACCCGGATCGTTGCGCAGGTCGAGTACCAGGCCCTTCAGCGGCGCTTGCTTATACAACTCGTTGATCTGCTTGACGAGGTCGTCGACCGTGCGCTCCTGGAACTGCGAAATACGCACGAAACCGTAGCCCGGCTCGATCATCTTGGTACGCACCGACTGAACCCGGATGACGTCCCGCATCAACTTGAACTCGAGCGGTTTGTCTTCGCCCTTGCGCGCAATCGACAGCGTGATCGATGTGCGCGGCTTGCCGCGCATCAGCTTTACGGCCTCTGGCAGCGTCATGCCGCGCGTGACCTTGTCGTCGATCTTGATGATGAGATCACCGGCCTTGACGCCTGCGCGGGCCGCCGGCGTGTCATCGATCGGAGCGATGACCTTGATGATGCCGTCCTCGGCACCGACCTCGATGCCCAGCCCGCCGAACTCGCCCTGCGTGCTGGACTGCATGTCCTTGAACGCGTCGGCGTCCAGGAAGGCGGAATGCGGATCGAGTCCGGAAAGCATCCCGGAGATCGCTTCCTGCATCAGCTTCTTGTCGTCGACTGGCTCGACGTAATTCTGCTTGACCGCGCCGAAGACTTCGGTGAACTGGCGGATTTCTTCGAGCGGGATCTGGCCGCGCGTATCGCGGAACGCGTACGCGGAGATCCCAAGGCTGACCAGTACGCCGGCGATTGCGCCGGTACTGATCAGTCCAACACTGCGTAGCCTGCCAGCCATGCCACCTCCGGGAGCCGAAATCGCGACTGTATGTCGCCGGTCTTAAGCGGACCTTAGCGCGCCGCGACCCAGGTTAGCGGGTCAATTGGACGACCCTGGAAACGTAGTTCGAAGTATAGGCCCGGGGCTTCGTTGCCACCGGTATTCCCGACGGACGCGACCACGTCTCCGACAGCCACCCGGTCACCAACGTTCCGCAGCAGCGCCTCGTTATTTCCATAAACCGACAAAAACCCTTCGCCGTGATCGATCACGAGGAGGTTTCCGAAGCCTCGAAGCCAGTCTGCGAACACGACCCGGCCGTCGCCGACCGCTTTCACATCGGCGCCGGCAGGAGCGCGCAGAAACACGCCTTTCCACGACGGACCCGCTGAGCCTCCGTCCCCGCGACGCGGAGTACCAAACCGGGCTGTCACGGTTCCCTCGACCGGAAGTTGTAATTTTCCCTTCTGTTGCCCGAAATTCGATGCAGATGATGGCAAATCGGGCGGCATGCGGGCGGCTTCACGGTCGGGCCCGGGACCTTTTGGAGCTGTCGCGCTGCGGTTGGCGGCCTTCGCCTTCGCCTCGCGCTCAGCCAGTTGACGCGCACGCTCCGCCTCCTTGCGCGCCTGTTCGGCCAACACCTTGGAGATTCGCTCGATCAGTGCGCCCAGCCGCTGCTCGTCGCGCTCCAGGCGGGCGATCGACTGGCGCTGCCCGGTAATCTGCTTCGATAACTGCTCGAGAGTACGTTTTCGGCGCGCCTGTTCCTGCTCAAGTGTCAGTCGGCTTTTGTATTCTTCTTCGGCGATCTTTGCCAGTTCATCTTTCTTCTCCTGCGATTGCTCCTGGAGGGCGAGAAGCTCCATGCGACGGCTTTGAAGCTGACTGACACTCGCCTCGGTACTGCGGCTGAGGTAGCCCAGATAGAACTGCTCGCGGCCGAGGTCACCCGGAGTCTCCCCTTCAAGCAGCAGGTGGAGGGGGTCACGCAAGGACAGTCGCTGCTGCCGCCGCAGCAACTGGTCAAGCTGGTTCTGGCGCTCGCCCTGGCGGCTGGCGACGTCCCGCTCGCGCTGCGCGAGCGCGCCGATCTGCTGCTCAGCGCGGCCGCGGGCGACTGACAGTTCGCGCAGGCGACGGTTGGCCCGGGAAATGGCGATATCCGAACTGGCGAGGGCGTCGGTCGCTTCCGATCGCGACGCCTCAGTCGCGGCAAGTTGCTGCTTGAGTTTCGCGAGTTCGGATTGCAGTTCGCGCTGCTCGCGTTGCAGGGTCTGCTGCTGCTGCGGAGTGGCCGTTGCAGGAGACTGGGACTTCGCTGCCGGTTTGCCCGCCGTCGGGGGCGTGGCGCGCTTTCCACCGGGAGGTTGTCCGGGCGTGCGCGCCTGTCCCGCACCCACCATCAACGCAACGAGCAGGCCGGCCAACAGGCGCCCCGCGGGGTAAAGACTGGAAAACGCGCTCAAGCGCCTGATCGCGCCAGGCCTTGGGCTGCAACGGCAGCCGTGGCGCGAGCAATTTCGTCCGCGTCGCCGAGGTAGTAACGGCGCAACGGCCGAAGTTCCGCATCCAGTTCATAGACCAGCGGGCGCGCCGTGGGGATATTGAGTCCGACGATGTCGTCGTCGGAAATGTTGTCGAGATACTTGACGAGGGCGCGCAATGAGTTGCCGTGCGCGACCACGATGACACGGCGTCCACGCTGTATGGCCGGTGCAATCGAGTCCTTCCAGAATGGAATGACACGGGCGACTGTGTCGCGCAGGCACTCGGTCGCGGGGATATCCGTCGGCGCAAGGTTGCGGTAGCGGGGGTCGCGTCCAGCCCAGCGCGGGTCCTCGGGCGCCAGAGGATCCGGAGCAATTGAATAGGCGCGACGCCATGTCAGAACCTGCTGTTCGCCGAAGCGAGCCGCCGTTTCAGCCTTGTTCAAACCCTGCAGGGCGCCGTAGTGGCGTTCGTTCAGGCGCCAGCTGTGGACGACCGGCAGCCACATCAGATCCATCGCGTCCAGTCCGATCCAGAGCGTGCGGATCGCGCGCCGGAGCACCGAGGTGTAGGCGATGTCGAATCCGAAGCCTTCGCGCAGCAGCAGCTCACCCGCGGCGCGCGCCTCCTGCCGCCCGTTTTCAGTCAAGTCGACGTCGGTCCAGCCGGTGAAGCGGTTCTCGAGATTCCATTGGCTTTCGCCGTGGCGCAACAGAACAAGCTTGAACATGGCTAGAGCGAGGAGGATGTCGGGGACGGCGCTTCGTCGGAGCACCTATTCTATAATCCGACGCTTTTCGCCGGTGCCGCGGCACTGTCGGTCGTCAAACATCGGGGCAGGCAGCGGAGGCGCAGTCCAGGGGCGCCTGGCCGCAACCGAGCCCGGCGGCACCGAGGCGCCGCGCACAGCGCATCACTAACATCGCAGTCAGGCGTACGAGCAAGGCGCAGGAGCAGGACGTACAAGCAAAGGCGGGGGCCCTGGTCCTCGCACTCATCTCACCGGCCGCAACGTGCAATTCTTCATCGATAACCTCCTCCTGATCGCCGTGGCATTCGTCAGTGGCGCAATGCTGGTATGGCCGTTTGTTCGCGCCCGGGCCAGCGGCCCGTCGCTCTCCACGCTGCAGGCGACCCAGTTGATCAATTCGAAGAATCCCCAGATCGTCGACCTGCGAACGGCCGACGACTTTTCGAAGGGGACGTTGCCGAATGCGCGCAATGTGCCGGCTGCCGCGATGAACGCGCGGCTGACGGAACTGAAGAAGGACAAGCCCGTGCTGCTCGTTTGCGCCACCGGCACGAGCGCGGGTCGAACCGCGGCGTTGCTGCGCAGTCAGGGATTCAGCGATGTGTTCGTGCTCGGCGGAGGCATCGCGGCCTGGCGCGAGGCAGGCTTGCCGCTGCGTAGCTGATGAAATGACGGAGTGATGCATGAGGCAAGTCCTGATGTACAGCACGGGCGTGTGTCCGTACTGCCAGCGCGCCGAGGCGCTGCTCAAGGCCCGGGGCGTGACCGCAATCGAAAAGGTTCGCATCGATCTGGAACCGGCGCGGCGCGATGAAATGGTCGCGCGCACAGGACGGCGCACCGTGCCGCAGATTTTCATCGGTGCGACTCATGTCGGCGGTTTCGACGATCTGTCAGCGCTTGACCGCGAGGGCAAGTTGACGCCGCTGCTGGCCCAGTAGCCTCCGAACGATCCCACGGACAAGAACTTCAACCCATCGCCAAGGCGGCTCCGCCGCCGAGGACTTGCCAGGAAAATCCATGACCGATACCTCTCCCTCGACCGCGGCTGGCGCACAGGCGCCCGTGTTCCAGGTGCAACGCGTCTACCTGAAGGACGCTTCGCTCGAAATGCCCAATGCGCCGACTGTCTTTCTGGAAAACGAAGCACCCAAGGTCGATGTCCAGCTCGAAGTGTCGGACGCGCCAGTCATCGAAGCCCTGCACGAAGTCGTCGTGCGCGTGACGGTCACTGCCAAGGTCAAGGACAAGGTCCTCTTCCTGGTCGAAGGCAAGCAGGCTGGCATCTTCGAGATAAGAAACATTCCCGCCGAACAGAGACCCCCGATTCTCGGCATCGTCTGCCCGGGCATCGTCTATCCGTACCTGCGCTCGAACATCGCCGATCTGATCAGCCGCACCGGTTTGCCGCCGATTCATCTTGCCGAGATCAACTTCGAGGCGTTCTATCAGCAGCGGTTGGCCGCCATCGCGCAGCAGGCGACGGGTCAGCCGATCACGGCTCCACAATCCGCAAACGGCAACGGCGCCGCCAACGCCTGAGGGCATGATGAACATCGCGGTGCTCGGCGCAGGCGCGTGGGGCACTGCGATTGCTTGTGCGCTCGGAACACGGCACGACGTCGTGCTGCAGGCGCGCGATGCGGCGCAGGTCGGCGACATGAGCGCCGCGCGCAGCAACCGCCGCTATCTCGCAGGAATCACGTTCCCGCCAGCTCTGACGGTGACCGACGGATTCGATGCGGCGGTGGCCCATGCAGCCAGTGGACTGATCATCGTCGCAACCCCGACGCGGGCGCTGCGCGAAATGTGCACGCGCCTCGCTGCCTTGGAGGCGCGCAGCCCCGTCGCATGGCTCTGCAAGGGTTTCGAGGAAACCGATCATCTGCTGGCCCATGAAGTCGTTGCGCGCACCTGGCCTGACGCGATCCACCGCAGCGGGCCCCTGTCGGGGCCGAGCTTCGCTCTCGAGGTGGCGCGTGGATTGCCGACTGCGCTGACCGTGGCGGGCAGCGGCGCGTTCTGCGAGCGCGTCACGGGCGCACTGCACGGCGGCGCGCTGCGCATCTACTCTTCGACGGATGTGGTCGGCGTCGAAGTGGGTGGCACGGTCAAGAACGTGATGGCCATCGCCACCGGTATCAGCGACGCTCTCGAACTCGGGCTCAATGCGCGCGCCGCATTGATCACACGCGGACTGGCAGAAATGACGCGGCTTGGCGTGGCCCTCGGCGCCCGGCCCGAGACTTTCATGGGCCTGACCGGCGTTGGCGACCTGATCCTGACGGCGACCGGAGATCTTTCGCGCAATCGGCAGATCGGACTTGCGCTCGGTCGAGGACGGTCGATCGCGCAGGCCGTCGACGAGCTTGGACATGTTGCCGAGGGCGTGCGCTCGGCACCCGCCGTGCTCGCACGCGCGCACGAAACCGGCGTGCAGATGCCGATCACCGAGGCGGTCTGTGCCGTACTGGCCGGCGGCGCAACGCCGCGCCAGGCGCTCGAGCGCCTGCTCGCGCGCGATCCCAAACGCGAAAGCGAGGGGCAATGACGCTTGCTGCGGTTTGTGTGTTCTGCGGCTCGCAGGCGGGAGCAAGGCCCGAGTACATCGCGGCCGTGCGCGAACTGGCACAGGTGCTGGCGCGGCGCTCGATGACCGTCGTCTACGGCGGCGGTCACGTCGGCATGATGGGGGCGCTCGCCGACGAAACGCTCGCGCGACACGGTCGCATCGTCGGCATCATTCCGCGCCACCTGATGCGCCCGGAAGTCGCTCATCGCGGCCTGACCGAGCTGCATGTCGTCGAGTCGATGCACGAGCGAAAGCGTGCGATGGCCGATCGCAGCGATGCTTTTCTCGTGCTGCCGGGCGGCTACGGCACGCTGGAAGAGATGTTCGAGATGGTCACCTGGCTGCAGCTGCAACTGCAGTCCAAGCCGGTCGGCATCCTGAACATCGAGGGCTACTTCGACCAACTGCTCGACTTTCTTCGGCACTCCGCTGTCGAAGGATTCATCCGGCCCGAGCACTGGGACCTGCTGATCGTCGATCACACGCCGGAACTCCTGCTCGACCGACTGGACCTGCACGCGGATCAGATGAGCCGCAGCCACCCGACAAAGGTCGAGCCCCGGCGCAGTTGACCCACGCCGGCCTCAGGCGCCACCTTCAAAGCGCTGCTGCCGCCATGCTTCGTAGACGACGATGGCGACGGCATTCGACAGATTGAGGCTGCGGTTGCCTGCACGCATCGGCAGGCGCAAGCGCTGGTTCGGCGGGAAGCGCGCGCGCAGCGATTCGTCGAGGCCGCGCGACTCGGCTCCGAATACCAGCCAGTCGCCGGGCTCGAACGCCACGTCGGCATGATGTCGTCCGGCGTGCGTGGTGCAGCAGAACATGCGCGTGGCCGCAGGACGCTCCTGCGCGAGCAATGCGTCGAAGCTCGCATGTACGCGCATCTCGGCGTACTCGTGATAGTCGAGCCCTGCCCGGCGCAGCTGCTTGTCCGACAGATCAAACCCGAGCGGCTGGACCAGGTGCAGTCGTGCTCCGGCATTGGCACACAAGCGAATGACATTGCCGGTATTCGGCGGAATCTCTGGCTCGACCAGGACGACGTTGAACACGATGTGGGTCGCGCAGTCCCGCTTCAACGGCCGCTGACAGCCACGTCGGAGGCGTGTGCCCGATCGGAGCCAGGACATGCGTGTCGCGAACGACCGATGACGGGCCGCCCGCACGGCTGCGGCCGGACGTCCAACGAGGTCAGGTGAGTCGCCAACTCAGGGTGTCCTGGCCACGACGCGATTGACGACGCGCGCGGCACCGGCGCGCTTCAGCGTATCGGCGATCTCGTCCAGCGTGCTGCCGGTCGTCATCACATCGTCGATCACGGTGATGCGCGCGCCCCGGACGTCTCCGGAAACGCCGAAGGCGCCACGGACGTTGCGCCGCCGATCATCGCGCGCCAGTGATTGCTGCGGCGGCGTATGTCGCAGTCGCAGCAGGGTTCGCCCGGCCATCGTGGCGCCGGTGAGCCGGGCGTAGCGTCGCGCGATTTCCAGCGACTGGTTGAAGCCGCGCGTGCTCTCGCGTTCGAACGACAACGGCACTGCCACGATGAGATCCGCCACCGGTCCCGGCTCCCGGTCAGCCATCAGGCGCGCAAAGGCTTCGGCGAGATCGAGTCGTGCACTGAATTTCAACGCGGCGATCATCCCGGAGACGGGTGCGATGTAGTCGGCGAGCGTGGCGGTTGCGTCGAAATGCGGTGGCTGTGCAAGGCATTGACCACAGCAACCCGACGAGGCGCCTGCGAGCCGAATGGCGCAGCGATCGCAGCGTGGCGCGTCGGGTTCGAAAAAGTCCCGTTCGCAGCCTTCACACACGGGCGAACCCGGGACCAGTGCGCAGACGACACAGCGCGGCGCAAGCCAGCCTGCCACGAGGGGGCGAGCGCCAGCACGGTGAGAGGACCTTGGCTGCATCAACGAAGCTTAGCGATCCGCAGTCCCCTGAGCGACTGCAGCCGAGGTTGCAGACCCGTTTCATCCCCGTTGTGGTTCGAGGCCCGCCGCTCCAGGGGCGTGGTTGACCATCTCGAGCATGGACGTGCAGAGTGTCTTTCCCTGAGCGTCAACCCGGATCCCCAACCTACCTATACTGGGCCGCATCATGCCGCTCGGCCCGGGAACGTCCGAACTCACGCCCACGATCGTGGCGCCGCCACGCGTGCCGGCCCGTACCGAAACGGTGGCGCAGCAGTTCGCTCAGCGCGTGGCACGGATCGCGGCGCGCGACGTGCTCCTGCGCGAGGTCGAGCAGCGGCTGCTGAGCCGGCTCGAGTACATCAGGCTGGATCCCGGCCGGATACTGGATGTCGGCTGCGGGCTGGGACGATCACGAGCCGGACTGCTGAAGATGTACCCGCAGGCAACGTGGACCGGTGTTGAGCTGTCGGCCACGATGGCGCGTGCCGGCCTTGCTGAACAGCAGCGCGCGCTCGGCATGTCCCGCTGGTTGCGCGGTTCTCCTCGCTGGGTCGTGGCCGATGGAGCGCGCTTGCCGTTCGGAGACGGAAGTGCAGACCTGCTGTTTTCGAACCTCATGTTGCATTGGCATCCCACGCCACATCTGGTACTTCCCGAATGGAAGCGCGTGCTGCGGACTGAAGGACTGCTGATGTTCAGCTGCTTTGGTCCGGACACGCTTCGAGAACTTCGGGCGGCCGCGGCCGACGCGCTGCCGCACTCCCGGCCGATGCCCTTCGTCGACATGCACGACTTCGGTGACATGCTGGTGGCCAGCGGCTTTGCAACGCCGGTCATGGACGTGGAAACGTTGACCCTCACCTTCGGCAGTCCAAGCGATCTTCTAACCGAGGTCCGGTCGCTCGGCGCTAACCCGCGCAGCGATCGTTGGCAGGCGCTCCCATCGGGCCTTCAGGCGCGCCGCTTGCTGGAAGCACTTGCGGCCCTTCGCGACGCTGCCGGGCGGATCCCCCTGACTTTCGAAGTTGCCTATGGTCACGCGTGGAAGCCGCAGCCCCGCGCGGTGGGGAACAGCGTCATCTCCGTGGATGCCCTGCGCCAGCACTTGTCGGAAATAAGGAAGTAAAGTGCGGCCAAACAGGCGGCATGAGCGCCGCGCTTCGATGGATCGTCCCCGTGGGGAACAACTAGTGGAGGAAAGATGAGCCTGATTTCGTTCTTCAAGGAAGCCGGCGAGAAATTGTTCGGCAAGAAGGTCCAGGAAGTCCAGGCCGCGCCGGCCCAAGTCGATGCAGCCGCGCTGGCCGAGGCCAACCGCGAAGCGGCTGGCGCGATCGAGAAGTACATCAACACGCTGGGCCTCACGGTAACCGCGCTGACGGTCACCTACGACGGGGCGACCAGTACCGCCAAGGTCTTTGGTGTCGCCCAGGACCAGGCCACGAAGGAGAAGGTGATCCTGGCGGCCGGCAATGTCTACGGTGTGGCCGGCGTGCAGGACATGATGACCGTCGACCTTTCGCAGCCGGAAGCGAAGTTCTATACGGTGGTCAAGGGCGATACCTTGTCGAAGATCGCCAAGGAGTTCTACGGCAACGCCAATGCCTACATGAAGATCTTCGAGGCCAACAAGCCGATGCTCAGCCATCCGGACAAGATCTATCCGGGGCAGAACCTGCGGATTCCCGCGGAATAACTGCGCGCGCCGGCCGCCACGGGGCGGGTCTCACAGGCCTGCCCGACCGCGGCGCGGCACGGCTGCTATCCCGCTGATCGGGAGAGGGTTCGGATCAAGTCAGCGGGAGGGCCGACCTGAGGCGTCGCATTGCATATAATCCGCCCGTTTTGCGCCGACCCGGTCGACGCGAAGGCAGGCAGGCGGGCGACCGTGTACAAAAGCTGGTTGATCAAGCGTAACTGTTCAGCCAGTCCCAGGCAGTTGGCGGTGGTATTCGCATCGCTGACGGCTGTTTCGTTCGCCTTCGGGGTGGCCTTCGCCGCTCAGGGCCTTTGGATGGTGCTCCCGTTCGTCGGCCTTGAAATCGTGGCCGTCGCTGCAGCGTTCCTGGCCTACGGCCGGCATGCGGCGGACTTCGAGCGCATCGAATTGCGGGACGGCCGGCTTATCGTGGAGAAACACGAGGGGTCGCGGCGTTCGGTGGTTGTATTCGACCTGCCTTGGGTGCGGGTCGACATGGAGGAACGCGGCGCCGACCTCGGTGCCTGCGTTCGGGTGGAACTGGTATCGGCGCGGCAGCGCGTCGAAATCGGGCGGTACCTCGTGGATGTCGGGCGCGCAGCCCTTGGGCGCGAGATCCGGACAGCGCTCGGGCGAGCGTCTCCACCGGGCGTGTGATTGATTCGAAGCCGGAAAGACGGACAGGCAATGGCGAAGACAGTGTTCAATCGATTGGCAGTCGCACGCGCGTGCTGGCGACTCTCTTCACCAGCGCTGCAGGCAGCGCTGCGGCGATCCAGAGCCGGTTCAACCTGGCGCCACCGGTCACGCCGGTTGCCCAGGAGGTCTACAGCCTGCATAACCTGATGCTGGTTATCTGCACCGTCATCTTCGTCGCGGTGTTCAGCGTGATGTTCTATTCCGTCTGGAAGCACCGGAAGTCCAAGGGTGCGGTGGCTGCCAACTGGCACGAGAACACGACCGTCGAGATCATCTGGACCGTCATCCCGTTCCTCATCGTGATCGTCATGGCGCTGCCTGCAACGAGAACGGTCGTGGCGATGAAGGACACCAGCAATTCGGACCTCACGATCAAGGTCACCGGATACCAGTGGAAGTGGGGCTACGACTACCTGCGCGGCGAGGGCGAAGGCATTTCGTTCCTGTCACAACTGTCCACCCCGACCGCACAGATCGAAGGGCGTGAGCCGCGCACCAATACCTACCTGATCGAGGTCGACAACCCGCTCGTCGTTCCGGTCAACAAGAAGGTGCGTGTGATCACGACGGCCAACGACGTGATCCACGCCTGGTGGGTGCCCGCCTTCGCGGTCAAGCAGGACGCGATCCCCGGTTTCGCGCGCGATACGTGGTTCCGCGCCGAGAAAATTGGCACGTTTCGCGGCCAGTGCGCCGAGCTGTGCGGCAAGGACCATGCGTTCATGCCGATCGTCGTGCAGGTGGTGTCGGCGGAGGACTACAGCAAGTGGGTCAGCGGCAAGAAGCAGCTGATGGCTGCGGCAGCCGATGACCCGAACAAACAATGGACCGCGGCCGAGCTGATCGCGCGCGGCGAAAAGGTCTACCAGGCCAACTGCCAGGCCTGCCACCAGGCCAATGGGCTGGGCGTCCAGGGAACATTCCCGGCGCTGGCGGGCAGCAAGGTGGTTGTGAGCACCGGCGACCAGATTGCGCTGCTGCTGAGTGGAAAGAATGCGATGCCGTCGTGGAAGAGCCTGTCGGACATCGAGTTGGCGGCGGTGGCGACCTACACGAAGAACGCGTGGGGCAACAAGGGCGGCGAAGTGCAGCCCGCCGAGTTCAAGTCCGCGCGCAAGTAAGCGTCGCAGCACATCCGAATTGGATCAGGAGTACCGATGAGTGCAGTCGTCCACACCCCGACCGCCGGCCACGGCGATCACGATCACGCCCATGATCATCCGCACGGCTGGCGCCGGTGGCTGTTTGCCACGAATCACAAGGACATTGGAACGATGTACCTGTGGTTCAGCTTCACGATGTTCCTCGTCGGCGGCGTGCTGGCCCTTGGTATTCGACTCGAGCTGTTCCAGCCCGGTCTGCAGTACTGGCGTCCGGAGTTCTTCAACCAGCTGACGACGATGCACGGCGTCATCATGGTGTTCGGCGCGATCATGCCGGCCTTCGTCGGCTTTGCGAACTGGATGGTCCCGCTGCAGATCGGCGCGCCGGACATGGCGTTCGCACGAATGAACAACTTCAGCTTCTGGCTGCTGCCACCCGCGGCGTTGCTGGTCGTCGCTTCGTTCTTCGTGCCGGGCGGCGCAACAGCGGCCGGCTGGACGCTCTATGCACCGCTGACCGTGCAGATGGGACCGGGCATGGACATGGCGATCTTCGCCCTGCACATCCTCGGCGCGTCATCGATCATGGGTTCGATCAACATCATCACGACGATCCTGAACATGCGCGCGCCAGGCATGACGCTGATGCGGATGCCGATGTTCGTGTGGACGTGGCTCATCACGGCCTACCTGCTGATCGCCGTGATGCCGGTGCTCGCGGGCGCGATCACGATGACGCTGACGGATCGCCACTTCGGCACCAGCTTCTTCAATGCCGCCGGCGGCGGCGACCCGGTGATGTACCAGCACATCTTCTGGTTCTTCGGACACCCCGAGGTCTACATCATGATCCTGCCGGCGTTCGGCATCGTCAGCCAGATCATTCCGGTATTCGCTCGCAAGCCGCTCTTCGGCTATGCCTCGATGGTCTATGCGACGGCGTCGATCGCGATCCTCTCGTTCATCGTCTGGGCGCACCACATGTTCACCACCGGCATGCCGGTGACGGGGCAGCTCTTCTTCATGTACGCGACGATGCTGATCGCGATCCCGACCGGCGTGAAGGTCTTCAACTGGGTCGCGACGATGTACAAAGGCTCGATGACGTTCGAGACGCCGATGCTGTTCGCGGTCGGCTTCATCTTTGTCTTCACGATGGGCGGCTTCACAGGGCTCATCCTGGCGATGGCGCCGATCGACATCCAGCTGCAGGACAGCTACTACGTGGTCGCGCACTTCCACTACGTGCTGGTGGCGGGTTCGCTGTTTGCGCTGTTCGCCGGCGCCTACTACTGGCTGCCGAAGTGGACCGGCCACATGTACAACGAAGCGCTCGGCAAGTGGCACTTCTGGCTGTCGATGGTGTTCTTCAACATCACGTTCTTCCCGATGCACTTTCTCGGGCTGGCAGGTATGCCGCGTCGCTACGCCGACTACCCTTTGCAGTTCGCCGACTTCAACCTGGTGGCTTCGCTCGGTGGCTTTGGCTTCGGCCTCACGCAATTGCTGTTCCTGTACATCGTGGTGAAGTGCATCAAGGGCGGGCCGAAGGCAGCGGCGAACCCGTGGGGTGCCGAGGACGGTGGCCTCGAGTGGACCGTACCGTCGCCTGCGCCGTTCCACACGTTCGAGACGCCTCCGGTCGTCAGGTAGTCATGGTGCACATGATGAATCCCGACGCCGACGAACGCAGGCAGAACCGCCGGACGGCGCTGATACTCGCGTCGGTCGTGCTGGTCTTCTTCCTTGGCGTCATCGCGCGTCGCTGGCTGGTCGGCGGCTGAAGCCGAGTCCGACGATGAGTGAGCGCCGCCCGGTTGGGGATGTCCACAGCGACAACCGCACGATCCTGCGCAAGCTCATCATTGTGTCGGTGTTGATGTTCGGATTCGGCTGGGCGCTGGTGCCGCTGTATCGCAAGATCTGCGAGATTACCGGCATCAACGTCGTCACCCTGCGCGATACCAATGTGGAAAGGGCGGCGCGCAATTCTCAGGTCGATCTTTCGCGCACGATCACCGTGGAATTCGACGCCAACACGCAAGGGGCGTGGCGTTTCCGGCCCCATGTGAATCATCTGCAGGTGCATCCGGGCGAACTCGCGCAGGTGACTTACGACCTGGTCAACCTCGAAGGCCATGCGATGGCCGGCCAGGCGATACCGAGCTACGCACCAATGCAGTCGGCACAGCACTTCCAGAAGCTTGAATGCTTCTGCTTCCAGCAACAGAAGCTGGCGGCCGGGGAGACTCGACAGTTTCCTGTCGTGTTCTTCATTGATCCCGACCTGCCCCAGGATGTGAAAACCATCACGCTGTCCTATACGTTCTTTGAAGTGGCGGGAGCGGTCGCAACGCCGCAGGCGGTCCGCGTGAGCTCGCCGGGTGGATGAGCGATGCCGGATAACGGTGGGGCGGCGCCAGACTCCAAGACCGGGCGGCGGAACGCAGGCTTCCTGCAGACGATCCGTGCGGTGCTGTGGTCGTTCTTCGGTGTGCGCAAGCGGTCGGGTTATGAGCAGGACGCCACGCAGCTCAACCCGGTGTACGTGATCATTGCCGGCGTGATCGCGGCCGCGATCTTCGTCTTGACGCTGGTGGTGATCGTTCGGATTGTGGTGAGCTAGGAAGAGAAGGGGAACAGAAAGAAATGGCCAATACGCACGGGGGATCGGCGCCGGACTACTTTGTTCCAGCGCCTTCGCAATGGCCGATGGTCGGCATGATTGCCATGGCCTTTACCGGCTTTGGCGCGGCAATGGTGGTTAACCACAGCTCGACCGGCTGGGTGCCGCTGGCGATCGGGATGGCCACACTCGTCTACATGATGATCGGATGGTTCTCGATGGTCTCCGGCGAGTCGGAGCACGGTGCCTACAACCGCAAGGTCGACGCGTCGTTCCGTTGGGGAATGGGTTGGTTCATCTTCTCCGAAGTCATGTTCTTCGCATCGTTCTTCGGAGCACTCTTCTACGCGCGGGTCATCACCGCGCCGATGCTCGGCGATTTCGATCACAAGCTGCTGTGGCCGGACTTCGATCCCGCATGGCCGCACTCAGGCCCGGCAGGCGTCGTCGATCCATTCACGACGATGGGACCGTTCTGGCTGCCGACGATCAACACGGCACTGCTGCTGACATCCGGCGTGACGCTCACCATCGCGCACCATGCGCTACGGGTCAACCATCGGAAGAGTGCCGCAGCCTGGCTGGCACTCACTGTGCTGCTTGGCGTGACCTTCCTCGGCGTGCAGATCTATGAGTACAGCCATGCGTATTCGGCATTGAACCTGAAGCTGTCGTCCGGCATCTTCGGCTCGACGTTCTTCATGCTGACCGGGTTCCACGGCTTTCACGTCTTCGTCGGTGCCATGATGCTGGGCGTCGTGCTCCTGCGCCTGCTGCGCGGGCACTTCAAGCCGGACCATCACTTCGCGTTCGAAGGCGCTGCCTGGTACTGGCACTTCGTCGATGTCGTGTGGATCGGCCTTTACATTCTGGTCTACTGGCTGTAGCCGGCCGCGTAACCTGCACCTGGCGGCGCCTGCGGGCGCCGCACTTCTTTCTGCCCGCCAGCGCCTCTAGTAGGAACGCGGCTCGATCCAGCCCATCCAATAGCTGAACAGGATGAAGAGGAACAGCGCGACCGACAGCCCGACCCGGACGGTCAGGGCGTTGACCGTCCGATTGGTGTTGCCGCGGTCGCGCACCAGGAAAACCAGCGCAGAGCCTAGGGAAACGATGATGCCGATGAAGGCGATGACGATGATGATGCGCATAAAGGCCGGTCGCGCGGCTGTCGGATTATCCCATTGGATGACCTGAGCAATCGGGTGTCGGCCCGTCGTCACGCCGTCGTGGCGATCAGCCTGGGCGTGCTGGTCACGATCGTCACGGCCATGCTGGGCAACTGGCAGACCCGTCGCGGCGACATGAAGGAAGCGCTGCAGGCGCGCTGGGATGCGGCCGCCACGGCAGTGCCGATGGTTGTGAATTCAGTCGATGATGCGGCTGCGGTCGCAGCAGGATTGCCGCGGCGGGTCGAGTTGCGCGGGGAATTCCTGCCCGCGGCCACGGTCTTCGTCGACAACCGGGCGCTCGCGGGCCGGGCCGGTTTCCAGGTCGTGACGCCGCTGCGTGTATCCGACGCACTGGTTGTGCTGATCAACCGCGGCTGGGTCGTGCGCGATGCTGCCGATCCGTCTAAGTTGCCGGTAGTCGACACGCCGCGCGGAGTCATCGCAATTACGGGGTTGGCTGTCGAGCGCGTTCCGCGAATGCTCGAACTGGCGGCATCACCACTGCCGCGACTGCCCGGCATCTGGGCGAACCTTCCCTACGACGAGTTCGAGCGGGTGGCCGGCCTGCGCGTTGCGCGCTTCGTCGTGCAGCAGACTAGCGAAGGTGCGGACGGGTTGCGCCGCACGTGGGTGCGCCCTGCCTCCGGCGTCGACACGCACCGCGGCTATGCGCTGCAGTGGTACGGGTTGGCGGCGCTGAGTGCGGGACTGACGGCGTACTTCGGCGGCCGCGCGTTGCGCCGAAGCCGGGCATGAGCGCGCACGGCCGCCCCGAAGCGCTCATCCCGCAGCGCGCAGCGCGGAGGGTTTCCAGACACGCGCACGGCCGCCAGCGGCCGGAGTCCGCTGTCCTTCGGCAGGCGACAGACAGTCCGCAGGGACTGTCTGTGTCCGGCCTCAGCTCCGAAGCGCTCATCCCGCAGCGCGGAGGGTAGTCCAATGAACCCGCAGCCATTGGCAGTCGCCTCCGGTGCAACGGCCGGACACTGGAAGCGCTATCGAGTTCTTTACGCGGTGATAGCAGTCTGCATCCTGCCGGTCGTTGCCTCGTACCTCGCCTATTACGTCTTCCCGCCAACGGGCCGTACGAACTATGGAACGCTGCTGACGCCCCGACCGGCGCCGGCGATTGTGCTCACACAAATCGACGGACGTCCCTTCACCTTCGATAGTCTCGCTGGCAAGTGGGTGCTCGTGGCCGCGGCCGGCGGTGATTGCAATGAACCCTGCGCCGCTGCGCTGCTGCAGATGCGCCAGCAACGGCTGATGACAGGAAAAGAGCGTGACCGCGTCGAACGCCTTTGGCTGATCACCGACGAGGCGCCACTGTCCACCGTGTTGATGCGCGAGTACGAGGGAACGCACTTCGTGCGCGTGCACGCTGCGGATGCGCGCGCATTTCTGGGACCCGATGGTACGAATCCGGAAGGTCAGGTGTGGCTCATCGATCCGATGGGAAACCTGATGCTGCGCTGGCCGCAGGACCCGGAGCCACAGCGTGTGAAGAAGGATCTGGCGCGCCTGTTGAGCGCCTCGAGCCACTGGGTACGCATCGAGCGCAAGGACTGATGGACGGCACCGCACTTGCCTGGCTGGCGGCGAAGGGCATCGCCGTCGCGGCCATTCCTCTCGCCTATGTCGCGTTGTCGCGCGACCCGGCCAAGTTCCGCAAACTGGCCTGGGTCACGGCTTTTTTGACTCTCGACCTCATCATGTTCGGCAGCTTCACGCGCCTGACGGATTCCGGACTGGGCTGCCCGGACTGGCCGGGCTGCTACGGCCACTCCAACCCGCTGTCAGCTGGTGAACCGATCCGCGCGGCCGAATCCGCGCAACCGACCGGCCCAGTCACGATGACCAAGGCCTGGATCGAGATGCTGCATCGCTACTTTGCGATGGGTGTCGGGCTGCTGATCATCATTCTCGCCGTGCAGGCATGGCGCCGGTTCCGCATCGACGCCACGGCACCCTCGCCGTGGCTGGCAACGGGTGCACTCGTCTGGGTCTGCGTGCAGGGAGCGTTCGGGGCCTTGACGGTGACGATGAAGCTGCAGCCGGTCATCGTGACCGCCCATTTGCTCGGTGGTGTTGTATTGCTCGCGCTGCTCGTCTGGCTTGCGGTACGCGAAAGTCCCGAACGTCCGATCGCGCCCGAAGGCGGCCGGTTACGGTTTCTCGGCGCCGTGGCAATGGCGACGGTGGTGATACAGATCGCGCTCGGCGGCTGGGTCAGCAGCAATTACGCCGTCCTAGCGTGCACCGACTTCCCGCGTTGCCAGGGGGCCTGGATTCCATCGATGGACTTCGACCACGGGTTCACGCTGTGGCGTGCGCTCGGGATGACCGGGGACGGAGACCTCATTCCATTCCAGGCGCTGGTCGCGATTCACTGGGTCCATCGGGCCTTTGCACTCGTTGTGGTCGGAATCCTGGCCGGTCTGATCTGGCGCGCATGGTCGCTGGACGGTCTGGCTCGGGTTGCACGCGGGCTGCTCGCGATCCTCCTGCTGCAAGTTGCCACCGGACTCTCGAACGTGATTCTCGAGTGGCCCCTTGTTGCCGCCGTCCTTCATAGTGGCGGTGCAGCACTGCTGGTGGCGCTGCTGGTTGTCACGAATGTTCGAGCGGCCCGTGCTCGCGGACGGTAAGATTCCCGACTCGAGTCGACAGCACCTGACCATGACGCGCGGCCAGCTTCTCGCCACCCAGCGATCACTGGGTCATCTTGCCTCCCAGTACTGGGCGCTGACCAAACCGCGCGTGACCCAGCTTGCCATTTTCTGCGCGGTCATCGGCATGTTCCTGGCCACGTCGGGACTTCCGTCGGCCAGAACCGTGGCCATGGCGACGCTCGGCATCTGGCTGCTGGCCGGAGCTGCCTTTGCGGTCAATTCCCTGATCGAGCGGCACATCGACGCGAAAATGGCGCGCACGCGGATGCGTCCGCTGCCGCATGGCGACCTGACCCCGCTGCAGGCACTGGCATTTTCAGGCGTGATCGGTGGTGCCGGCATGTGGGTCCTGCATACGCAGGTCAATCCACTGACCATGTGGCTCACCTTCGCGACTTTCGTCGGTTATGCGGTCGTCTACACGGTGCTGCTCAAGCCGTATACGCCGCAGAACATCGTGATCGGCGGCATGAGCGGCGCCATGCCGCCGGTGCTCGGATGGGCTGCCGTCACGAACAGTGCGCCGCCGGAGGCCTGGCTGCTCGCATTGATCATCTTTGTCTGGACACCGCCGCACTTCTGGGCGTTGGCCCTGTATCGGATCGATGACTACCGCAAGGCCGGCTGGCCCATGCTGCCGGTCACGCATGGCGAGCCGCTGACGCGGCTGCACATTCTGCTTTACACAATCGGGCTGGTGGCCACGACGCTGCTGCCTTATGCCGTGCAGATGTCCGGACTGCTCTACCTGGTGTCTGCGCTTGTGCTCGGGGCGGTGTTCGTCGCCTACGCCTGGAAGCTGTACCGTGCTCCGGACGCGGCCGTGGCTCGTGCAACGTTCAATTACTCGATCGTGTACCTGGCAGCGCTCTTCGCAGCGCTGCTGGTCGATCACTACGTCTGAGTCGCCGCGGCGACGATCCCATGCCGAAGACTGCCTTGCCGCGCTGGTTCGTGGCCTTCGTTGGAGCGGCGTGGGCGTTCACGCTGACGGCTTGTTCGCCGCCGACCTTCAAGGCGGTCGACATCACCGGCGCAGCCTACGCGCACAACTTTTCGCTCAATGCCGCCGGCGGCGGTCGGCGGACTCTGGCCGACTTCCGGGGCAAGGTCGTCGTGGTGTTCTTCGGCTTCACGCAGTGTCCCGATGTCTGCCCGACCACGCTGTCGGACCTGGCTGAAGTCAGGAAGCGTCTGGGGGCCGATGGGGAGCGACTGCAGGTTGTGTTCATCACGATCGATCCAGAACGCGATACCGCAGCCCTGCTTTCGGAGTACGTGCCCGGCTTCGATCCGAGCTTCATCGGGCTTTACGGCACGGCCGAAGAGACGGCGATGACCGCCAAGGAATTCAAGGTGTTCTACCAGAAAGTGCCGGGCAAGACGGCCACGTCCTACACGATGGACCATACCGCGGGCGCCTATGTATTCGACAAGGACGGCCGCGTGCGCCTGTTCGTCCGTCACGGCGCAAGCGTTGACGAGATTACGGCTGACCTGCGGCAGCTTCTCTAGGTGGTTCACCGTTCATTCGAATGCACCGGTGGCCGCGACGACACGCGTGGCACTGGAAATGAGCCGCGCATCCCCTGCGTGTGCTGCGATGTCAAAGCTGGAAGCGACCGCCTCGTCGAGATCGAGCTCAAATCCGACGAACACGCTGGGCGCGCAATCAACATAGTCGGCCGCGCGGTACTCGATAGCGCCTGGCGTCAGAACGCCATGCACCTCGAACGGATCGAAGATCGTCAACGAGCCGGGGCGCGCCGCCACGCGCCGTCCGATGCGCGGGAACACCAGGTCCACCGGCGGTCCGACGATGTACCAGACGCCGAACAGGACGCTGGCATAGTGCGCATCGGTGTGAAAGAAAGCGCCGCGGCAGACATACCACTCGAAACCCTGGCGCAGCGCGTGCCGCAGCGGAGTCCCTAGCAGCTCTGCGATCCTCGTGTGGACAGCTGCGTCAGACCACGTGCCGCCCGACTGCACGCGGCCCACCAGTGGATCGGCAACTTCGACTGCGCTCGCGCGTCGCGCGAGCTGCGCCGATGGAGACCCGTAAGCATGCGCCAGGCGTCGCGCCACCGGCCGCAATGAAGGCGCTGAGCCGGCCAGCAGCGGTGGCGCGTCGATGGTCAGAAATTCCATCGCACCATTATCCGGGCGCGCCAAAAAAAAGGCCCCAGCAACGGCTGGGGCCATCATCCGCCTCGTCGGAGGAGAGGGGGGAGGAGCGGAGGCGGATCCTGCTACATCGTTGGCGGCCGTCCCGGCCGCAATCCGTTACTAGACGTACGCGGCAAGCGCCGCACGCATCTTCTGCAGTGCTTTGGCCTCGATCTGGCGAATTCGTTCCGCGGACACGCCAAATTCGTCGGCCAGTTCATGAAGCGTCGCCGTCCCGACCCGGCCGTCGGTGTCCTCGTTCAGCCAGCGCGCTTCAATGATCCGGCGGCTGCGCGGATCGAGCTCCGCTACCGCCTCTCGCACGCCCTCCGTCTGCATCAGGTCGTGCTGGCGACGCTGCAGAACTTCGGTCGGCTCCGAGTCCTCGTCGGCGAGATAAGCGATGGGGGCAAATTCCTCCTCGCCGTCCTCGATGCGGCCCTCAAGCGCAATGTCGCCGCCGGACAGTCGCGTCTCCATTTCGGAGACTTCCTCCGGCTTGACATTCAGCTCACGGGCGACGCCTTCGACCTCGTCCGGAGTCATCGTGCCGAGCCCCTGCTTCATGCTGCGCAGGTTGAAGAACAGCTTGCGCTGTGCTTTGGTCGTGGCCACCTTCACAAGCCGCCAGTTGCGCAGGATGTACTCGTGGATCTCGGCCTTGATCCAATGCAGCGCAAAGGAGACAAGGCGAACGCCGCGTTCCGGGTCAAAGCGCTTGACCGCTTTCATCAGGCCGATGTTGCCCTCCTGAATCAGGTCGGCATGCGGCAGGCCATAGCCGAGGTAATTGCGCGCAACGGCAACCACCAGCCGCAGGTGCGACGTGACCAAACGGCCGGCCGCATCCAGATCGCTGCTCTCGCGAAACTCGCGCGCGAGCCGCACTTCTTCATCTGCCGTCAGCAACGGCACGCGATTGACGGCCTGGATGTATGCATCAATGCTGCCGACGCTGCCCGGATGCAGGACCAAGGCATGCGACGCGGCCGGAACAAGCGCGTTGGCTACGGCAGAACGAGTAGGGCTTCGGGTCACTCAAGCACTCCTTTCAGTTAAATCCTAGCACTCCGACTTGAAGAGTGCTAACGATTTAGAAGGGCGATTTGAGCAAAGGTTCAATCCCGATTGATCTAGTCGGGTTACGGCACTGGTTGATCTAATAGGAGTGTGAGTAATCGCTCACATATCCTTCAGTCTCTGCGCTGTGTTGTTGGCTCCTAACCACCCCGCCGCCCAGCCCGCGATGGCCGCGCCTGCCACCAATGCGGCGGCGAACCCGAGGGGAAGGGTGGGCCAGGTGATGACTTGCCCGTAGACGGCGGCGAAGGCGGCGAGGCGAGGCTCGATCAGGCGCACGGCCAGGATGGTGATCGCCAGGGCCAGCATCGCGCCGAGTCCCAGTGTCAACGCACTGGCATAGGCATACGGTCGGACGATGAATGAAGTCCGCGCACCCACCAGCTGCAGCACGGTCGTTTCTTCCTGCCGTAGCCTGACCTGCGACTGCGCTGCTGTCACCAGCACAAGAACTATGAGGACGACAGCCAGTGCGCCTAGGGCGGCAAGCACCGCGACGAGCGCGCGGCCGAGTGCTAGCAGCCGGCGGTGCCACTCGATGTCCGACTGCACCGCGTCAACGCCGGCCCAACCCTTGACTGCCGCCGCCGCGCGTTCGACCACGCCCGGTTGTGTCGCCAAGCTGAAGCGGGTCACCAGCACATCGGGCAGGGGATTCGCGCGCGTGTCCGCTGCACTTGCCAATCCGGCGCGTCGGCTCAGCTCCGCAAGAGCCTGGTCGCGCGGAATCAGTCGCACGTCAGCCACACCCTCAAGGGTGGCGAGCTTCGCCCTGAGGGCCTCCAGATCCGATCGAGCGGTGCCGAGCGTGACGAAGACACTGATCTCGGGACCGGCTGTGATTCGCTGGGCCCAGGGGGCCGCCGCATGGAGCAACGCGGCAACGAACAATGGAATGGCAAGGCCGGTGGCGCAGAGCAGAATGTTGAGCAGGAACGTGCCCGGGCGCGCGCTGGCGATCGCCGCCGTACGTCGCAGTGCAAACGCGCGCTCGGCCAGGGCACTCATGCGGTTGCCACCACGTCGAGCCCGATGACGCGGGCGCGGGCAGGCACCGGCGCACTTTCGCCGTGGGTCGCCATCACGACCGTGACCCCGGCGATCACGAACTGTTCCAGCAGCCGGATCACTTCGGCCGCAGCGGTGCGGTCGAGATGTGCGGTGGGTTCATCGACGAGCAGCAGCGCGGGCCGGTTGACGAGCGCGCGCGCCAGCGCCGCGCGTTGCTGTGCGCCGCCAGACAGTTCGCGCGGTCGTGCCCGACCCGCGGCCTCGTCCAGACCGACTCGCTGTAGCGCCGCGGCCGCACGCGATCTCGCTTCCGCCCAGGGGAATCCAGCCGCGACTACGGGCAGGGCGACGTTCTGCAGGATCGTTCGATCGTCAAGCAGCATCAGGTTCTGCAGCACGATGCCGATCGATCGGCGCAGGTGCGGCAAAGCGCGTCTCTTCATGTGTGTCAGCGACTCACCGGCCACGCGGATGATGCCGCTGGAAGGAGGTTCGAGCGCGGCGATGAGCCGGATCACTGTCGACTTGCCGGCGCCGGACGGACCGGCCAGCAGCACGAACTCGTTGCGCGAGATCGCGAAGCTCAGCTCGTCGACAACCGTTCTGCCGCCATAGCGCTTGCCGACGCGGTCGAAGGCGATGAGCGGCGCGGCGGGTGTCGGGATTGCATCCATACGGCGGGGCATCCAGCGCAGAGGCGCCGCTTAGAATGGATCAAACACAGCGGTCCTGGCGAATCCGGCGATTGTACGGTTGTCATCGAAGCGTCATCGCGAGTCACTATGGTCGGACACAACAAGCGCAAGCGGCCCCGGCGAAAGTTCGAATTGCAGACCAGCCCCGAGCTCTTCCTGAACCGGGAGCTGTCGATGCTCGCGTTCAACGAACGCGTGCTGGCGATGGCGACGCGAACGTCGGTGCCGCTGGCCGAACGCCTGCGCTACATCTGCATCGTCTCGTCCAACCTCGACGAATTCTTCGAAGTGCGGATCTCGGACCTGAGCGAGGAGATCCGCGAAACCGGCGGTGCCTCGCCCCAGGCGGCTGCATACGCCGAGATCATGCAACGGGCTCACCTGCTGGTGCACGAGCAATACACGCTCTTCAACCGGACCATCATGCCGGCGCTCGAGCGACGCGACATCGTCGTGCTGAACCACGCGCAACGCGATGAGTCGCAGCGTACCTGGGTGCGCGAGTACTTCATGCGTGAGGTGCGTCCGTTGCTCTCGCCGATCGGTCTCGATCCCTCGCACCCCTTTCCGCAGGTTCTGAACAAGTCACTGAACTTCATCCTGCAGCTCGAAGGCAAGGACGCCTTCGGTCGTCCGTCGGCCATCGCGATCCTCAAGGTGCCGCGTGTGCTGCCGCGGGTGATTCCGCTGCCGGCGCGGCTCGTGCCGGGCAAGCAGGCGTTCGTGATGCTGTCGTCTGTGATCCGGGCGCATTTGCAGGACGTCTTTCCCGGGCGCGAGATCGGCGGCTTCTCGCAGTTCCGCGTGACGCGCGACTCCGACCTCAGCGTCGACGAGCGCGAGGTGCACAACCTGCGCCAGGCGATGCGGATGGAACTGACCCAGCGGCACTTCGGCAATGCAGTGCGGCTCGAGGTGCTTGCGACCTGCCCGCCGCCGCTGCAGGCCCTGCTGCAGGAGCAGTTCCAGTTGCCGGAGCAGGCGGTGTTCCGCGTCGACGGGCCGGTCAACCTGGTGCGCCTGAACCAGCTGGTCGATCACCTGACGCGACCGCCGTTGCGCTGGACGCCTTTCGCGCCAGCCTGGCCGACGAAACTTGCGACGGGCTCCGACATGTTCGAGGCGATCCGCCGCAGTGACATCCTGATGCACCACCCGTTCGAGAGCTTCGAGCCGGTCATCGAGTTCCTGCGCCAGGCGGCGGTCGATCCCAAGGTCGTCGCAATCCGCATGACGCTGTATCGCACCGGCATCAGTTCGGTGCCGGTCGACATCCTCGAGGAGGCCGCACGCCGCGGCAAGGAAGTCACGGTTATCGTCGAGCTGAAGGCACGCTTCGACGAGGAGGCCAACATCAATCTTGCCGAGCGTCTCGAGGCCGTCGGCGCGCAGGTCGTCTACGGCGTGGTCGGGCTGAAAACCCACGGCAAGATGACGCTGGTGATGCGGCGCGAGGACGTCCGCGGCAAGCAGCGGCTGGTGCCCTACGCGCACCTGGGCACAGGCAACTATCACTCGACCACGACCAAGCTGTACACCGACTTCGGGATGCTGACGGCCAACCCCGAGATCTGCGAAGACGTCGAAAAGGTGTTCATGCATCTCACCAGCCTGACCAAGGTCGAACGGCTGAAGCATCTGTGGATGGCACCGTTCACGCTGCATCGGAACCTGCTGACGTCGCTCGCTGCGGAAGTGGCGTTGGCGAAGTCGGGCAAGCCGGCGCGCGTGATTGCGAAGATGAACGCGCTGACCGACGAGGCCACGATCCTGGCGCTGTATGCGGCCTCGCAGGCCGGAGTGAAGATCGACCTCATTGTGCGCGGCGCCTGTGCACTGCGCCCCGGGATCAAGGGGTTGTCGGAGAACATCAAGGTGCGCTCGATCGTCGGGCGCTTCCTCGAGCACCATCGCATCTACTATTTTCGCAACGGCGGCAAACCGCGCGTATACCTGTCGAGCGCCGACTGGATGGGGCGCAACCTGTTCCGTCGCATCGAGGTGGCCTGGCCGGTGTTGGAGCCCAAGCTTGCGCGGCGTGTCATCGACGAGGGCCTGAAGCCCTATCTCGAGGACACGCGCGATGCGTGGGTGCTTACCGGCGATGGCGATTACCGCGCGCCGCGCGGCGGCGCGACTGCGATATCGGCTCAGCAGGAACTGCTGGCCAAGCTCGCGGCCGGCACCGTGATCTGACGCATGGAACTCATCCTCTGGCGACATGCCGAAGCGGACATCGGCGAACCCGACCTCGGTCGCAAGCTGACGCCGCGTGGCGAAAAACAGGCACGCCGCATTGCCGAATGGCTGCACGCGCAACTGCCGGACAGTGCGAAGGTCCTGGTCAGTCCGGCAACGCGGGCGCAGCAGACGGCGCGTGCACTGGCTGACGTCTCGCATCGCAAGTTCCGCACGATGGACGAGATCGCTCCCGGAGCCAGCGTGCGCGATGTGCTCGACGCCGCCGACTGGCCTCGCGCCAAGGTCCCCATTGTCATCGTCGGCCACCAGCCGACCCTCGGCCACGTAGCGAGCTCCCTGCTGGCGGGCGAGGTGCAGGACTGGTCGGTCAAGAAGGCGGGCGTGTGGTGGTTGAGCTCGCGCGAGCGAGACGGCGAAGAGCAAACCGTGCTACGAGCCGTGATCAGCCCCGACCTGGTCTGAAGCCGTCGCTGCAACGACTCGACGCGTCCTGGCGTGGCCTGGGTGGCCTACAGCGTGCGCACGATGAAGGAAATGCCGACGCGGGACCAGTGCATCGCTTCTTCCTCCAGCAGGAACTGGGTCAGCGGATGGCGCGCGAGCCACTCCGCGTCGATGCCCAGTTCGATGCTGCGTCCGGCTTTCAACGTCCATCGTGGCAGTTCCACGCTGCGACGCGCGTGATTCAGGATCACCGCAAGCCTGAGCACGAGAATCTTTGCGGAACGGTCACGGTCCTCGAGTGCGACGTGAACCTTGCGCAGGTTGCCCCGCTGGCCGAGCACCAGCAGCGCGATGTGCTCCTGATCCGACGTCGAGAACCCGGCCAGGTCGGCATGCTGCACAAAGTAAGCCGAGTGCTTGTGATAGTCGCTGTGCGAAATCGCGAAGCCGACTTCATGCAGTAGTGCGGCCCAGGCGAGCCGCTTGATGGTCTCGTCCGGGGCTGCGGGAGCCAGTTCCGCATACAGTTGCCGGGCGGTCGCCGCGACGCGGGCGGCCTGCTCCCGATCGACGCCGAAGCGGTCGAGCATGCGCTCCACCGTGGCATCGCGCAGGTCATTCTGCTCGCGCCTTCCGAGCAGGTCATAGAGCACGCCGACGCGCAGCGCGCCGCGCGCCGGCCGCATCTCGTCGATGCCGAGCGTGTCGAACACAGCGGAAAGGACCGCGACACCCCCGGCGAGGACCTCCTGGCGGTCGGGCTTCAGTCCCGCCAGGCGGATGCGGCGGATCTCGCCGGCCTCAAGCAGCGCATGACGCAGCTTCAGCAGGCCCTCGCTGTTGATCGTGCCATCTGACCAACCTTGCGCGCGCATGATGTCCGCGACCGCGCCCACGGTTCCGCTCGACCCGAAGGCTTCCTCCCATTGGGCACGCGAGAACGCTGCAATCGCTTCCTCGAATTCGGCAGCGGCAGCCACCTGGGCCCTTTTCAGTGACGGCCGATCGATGCGACCGTCCTTGAAGAAACGCAGGGACGTGTTGACGCAGCCGACCTTGAACGACTCGGCATTGGTTGCACTGAAGCCGCGGCCGACGATGATTTCCGTCGAGGCACCGCCGATGTCGACGACCAGCCGCCGCAGATTGGATGGCGGCAGTGTGTGCATGCAGCCCTCAAATACCAGCCTTGCTTCTTCGCGTCCCGAGATCACTTCGATTGGATAGCCCAGTGCGCTTTGCGCCTCGACGAGAAAGTCGTTGACGTTGCGCGCAAGGCGCAGGGTCTGCGTGCCGACGGCGCGCACCTGCTCGGGTGGCATGCCGCGCAGTCGCTCGTTCATGCGTGCGAGCGTCTCGATCGCGGTCTCGATCGACCTCTTGCTGAGCTTGTTGGTGTCGTCGAGACCGGCTGCCAGCCGCACGGTTTCCTTCCAGTAGCCCTGGCGCTCGAGATGCGAGCCTTCGACGCGCCCGATCTCGAGCCGGAAACTGTTCGAGCCGAGGTCGACGGCGGCGAGGTTCACTGCGCTGCTCCCGGCCCCACCAGTGCGTCTGCGAACTCGACGGCCGAAAACGGTTGCAGATCGTCGATGGCTTCGCCCACACCGATGAACAGGATCGGCAGGGGCCGGTCGCCGCGCGCAGCGGCAATCGCAGCCAGCACGCCGCCCTTGGCGGTTCCGTCGAGCTTGGTGACAACCAGTCCCGTCAGACCGACCGCCGCATCGAAGGCCTGCACCTGTGCCAGCGCGTTCTGGCCGTTGGTGCCATCGACGATGAGTATCACTTCGTGCGGCGCGCCCGGCAGTGCCTTGTCCTGCGCGCGCCGGATGCGCTTGAGCTCTTCCATCAGGTGCGCCTGCGTTGGCAGACGGCCTGCCGTGTCGGCGATCAGCACATCGACTCCGCGCGCTTTGGCCGCCGAGACCGCATCGAAGACTACGGCCGCCGGATCGCCGCCGCTTTGCGCGATGACATCGACGCTGTTGCGCGCCCCCCAGACGGCGAGCTGCTCGCGCGCCGCCGCGCGGAAGGTATCTCCGGCAGCGAGAAGCACCGAGCGTTGCTGTCCGGCGAACCACTTGGCCAGCTTGCCGATGGAGGTCGTTTTGCCCGACCCGTTCACTCCGCACACCATGACGACGTAGGGTCGTTCGTGCGCCAGGTCGAGTCGGCCTTCCGCGGGCGCGAGCCGCCGTGCCAGTTCGTCGCGCAGCGCGATCCGCACCTCTTCCTGGGACTTCAGCCCCTTGAGCTTGATCTCCGATCGCACGGCCTCGATCAACTGCGTCGACGTCGACACACCGACATCCGCTCCGATCAATGCCATTTCGAGTTCTTCAAGAAAGGCGTCGTCGACCACGCCTCCCGAGAACAGCCCGACGATGTTGACGCGCGTCTTCGACAGGCCGCGCTTGAGTCGCGCGAGCCAGCCGCCCTTGGCGCCTTCAGATGTACCGGGGCTTATCATTGAACCATGCGGGGAAAGCAATCGGGGCGCGCTGCGGAAGACGAGACACGCGGGCTTCACCCGAGGTCGCGATCGAGTGTAACAAAGCACGATGGCTCATCCGGAGTGAGCGATCAGCGCTGGCAGGGCGCACCGCGACAGGTGCGCATCATTGGCGGCTCATGGAAGCGAACGCCACTTCCGGTGCCTGACGTCCCAGGCCTGCGGCCGACGCCGGATCGAGTACGGGAGACGGCCTTCAACTGGCTGCTGCATCTGCGGCCGGACGTCACTGCGCTGCAAGGGCTCGATCTTTTCGCCGGTACCGGTGCCCTCGGCTTCGAACTGGCGTCGCGGGGCGCCCGGCGCGTGACCTTGGTGGAAGCGCACCCGCGAGCGCTCGAAGGTCTGCGGGCCACGCGCGCCCGACTGGGTGCCGAGCAGGTCGAAATCATTGCGGGAGATGCGCTGTCGGTGACTGCTGGCTTGCCGGCGGCATCGTTCGACGTGGTTTTCCTGGATCCTCCGTTCGACACCCGCTTGCAGGCGCCGGCGCTCGACGCCGCGCGTTACCTGCTGGGAGTTGACGGGCTGATCTACCTCGAGGCCCCGGCACGGCTCACGCCGGAGCAGGCGCAGAAGGCCGGTTTCGAGATCATTCGCCAGGGAAGCGCTGGCCAGGTGGCGTTCCATTTGCTGCGGGTGCCGACTGCATGAATAATCCCTCGCGCCCAATCGCCCCGCGCGACGCTGAGGAGGCACTTCCATGGTGATTGCCGTCTACCCCGGTACGTTCGACCCGCTGACTCGCGGTCACGAGGATCTGGTTCGGCGTGCGGCGGGGCTGTTTTCCAAGCTTGTCGTCGGTGTGGCCGACAGTCGCAACAAGAGTCCGTTTTTCGTTCTCGACGAGCGGATCGCGATTGCGCGCGAGGTGCTGTCGCACTACCCGAACGTCGAAGTGGCGGGATTTCGCGGACTGCTGAAAGATTTCGTGCGCCAGCAGAACGCGCGCGTGATCGTGCGCGGACTGCGCGCGGTGTCGGACTTCGAGTATGAGTTCCAGATGGCCGGAATGAACCGCTACCTGCTACCCGACGTCGAAACGATGTTTCTCACGCCCTCCGACCAGTACCAGTTCATCTCGGGCACCATCGTGCGCGAAATCGCGCAGCTCGGCGGCGATGTCAGCAAGTTCGTCTTTCCGTCAGTCGAGAAGTGGCTGAAGGCGAAAATCCAGCAGATGGGCGGCACGACCGAATGACATTGCGGCGCGCGGCGTGACCGGCGCCGTCCCGCGCGATCCGCGCCTCGACGCCCTGCGTGGTTTTGCGCTCGCCGGCATTCTTCTCGTCAACATCCAGTCGTTTCTCTCGGGCTCAATCAACGCAATCGGATTCCTGCCCGCAGACGGCGGGACTGGCTGACCGGACTGCCTATCTCTTCACCGCCACCCTGGTTGTCGGAAAGTTCATGCCGCTGTTCGGCATGCTGTTCGGTGCCAGCTTCGCGTTGTTCTACGACAAGCTGCGGTCCACCGTCGGCAATCCACGCGTGGTCTATCGCCGCCGGCTGCAGTTTCTGCTGATCTTTGGTGTTCTGCACGGGCTGTTCGTCTACTTCGGCGACATCACGCATGTCTATGCAATCGCCGGTTTCGTGCTGCTATGGCATGCCGATGGCGATGTGGATGCGATTGCGCGGGCTACCCTGCGGTGGTGGATGTTCGCCGCCGCCTGGATGGTGCTGCTGATCGTGCCGTTGACGGGCACCCCGGCCATCGTGACCAGCGAAAGCCTGGAGGAGGTTTATCTCAATGTCGCGGCGAGCACGATGCTTGGTTACTGGGAACAGTGGACGCTGCGGGCACACCTGTTCGGGTGGCAGGTCCAGGCCAACCTAGTCGGCCTGCCGACCGTGATTGCGCTGATGATGACCGGCGTGCTGGCACAGCGAGCCGGCTGGCTGCGTGACCCCAGCGCGCTGGCGTGGGACCGGGCGGCACGCATCGGGCTTGGACTGGGGCTGCCCGCTGCAGTCGCCTACGGCGCGTGGTCAGTCACGCACGCGGAAGTCGCGGATAGCCTGGCCATGCCGGCGTCCATGGTCGGTGCGTTGACCGCAAGCCTCACCCTCTCGTTCTTTTATGCCGCGGTATTCATTCGGCGTGCACCGCAGTCCGTCATCGCCTGGATGGCGCCGGCCGGACGCATGGCACTGACGAACTACCTGCTGCAGTCAGTCGCCATGGGCGTGCTGCTGTCGGGATGGGGGCTCGGTCTCGGCGCGGAATTTTCATACTGGCAACTTAGCGCGCTGGCCGTTTCAATCTTCATTCTGCAGACCGTCGCCAGCCGCTGGTGGTTGGCTCGCTTTGCGCAGGGCCCGCTCGAGGCCGTCTGGCGCGCGTGGACGTATCGGGGAGCAGAGCGCCTACCGCCGGCCGTCTGACGACGTCAGTGGAACACGACTCGCAGGGCGCTGCATATCGAGGGTTGCTGAATTGAGTTCAGCGGAGGCCTGCGACCTGTCCGCCTCGACACGCGCCAGGTCAAAGTGCGAGCGTCAACTCCACTGATTCGCCACGCCGCAGCTCGCCGTCACCTTGCGTGACGATGGCATTCACTCCGAACGTCACCCCTCCTGCCCGCGCGTTATCGCGGTAGACGGCCAGCGTGTCGCCGGGCTCCGTGGATGTTGCGCCCGAGACCGGATCGACGTTCGGCACCGAGCAGCGCACGCAGGGTTTCACCACGCGAAGTTCCATGGTGCCGATCGTGATGCGCTCGACGTAGTCTTCCTCGAAGGCTTCGACACCGGCCAGCACGATGTTCGGACGAAAGCGCTCGATGCCGACCGGCGCCACGTTGCGCTGTGCGAGCCGGGCGTTGAGATCGGCCAGCGAGGCGTTCGACGCGATAAGTAGAGCGAACGCGTCGGCGAATTTGTAGGGCGCTTGCGTCGCTCCGGTGTAGCGCACGTTCGACAGCCGCCGCGCCTCGGGATCAAATCGCATCAGGCGGCACGGCCGGCCGAGATAGCGCGAGAACCATGCGTCGGCGACGTCGCCCTGTGTGACGGCGGCCACGGTGTCGTTCCAGACCGTGACGTTGAGCACGTCCCCTTCGCTGGCAAAGGGGATTTCGAGCTGCAGCATGCCCGGGGCCTTGAGTCGCAGCGTCGTCGATGTCAAACTCGTTTCGATCAACGCCATCGCCGGCAGCTCGCGCTGGCTCAGGAACTCGTGGTTCTCGTCGACCACGACCCACTCGCGGTCACCGATGCCGTCAATCTCGAGTCCGGTCACCGTCAGCGTCGCGCGTTCGACGGCGATCCCGCGGCAGCCCTTGATCGGGTAAATGAACAGCTGGTCGATGGAGGCGGTCATCTCGTCAGACATTGAAAAGGAAGTTCAGCACATCACCGTCGCGCACGACGTACTCCTTGCCTTCCGCGCGCATCTTGCCGGCCTCTTTGGCGCCCTGTTCGCCCTTGTGGGCGACGAAGTCGTCGTAGGCGATGGTCTGGGCGCGAATGAAGCCCTTCTCGAAATCGGTGTGGATCACGCCGGCCGCCTGCGGTGCCGTACTGCCGGCGGTGATGGTCCACGCGCGCACTTCCTTGGGGCCGACGGTGAAGTAGGTTTGCAGGCCCAGCAAGGTGTAGCCGGCGCGTATCACCCGGTTCAGTCCGGGTTCGTGCATGCCCATGTCGGCGAGGAAGATCTCCTTGTCCTCTTCGGGCAGGTCCGCGATCTCGGCTTCGATCTTCGCGCACACCGCCACGACGGGCGCGCCTTCCTTCGCGGCGTGCTCGCGAACGCGTTCGAGCAGGGGATTGCCCTCGAAACCATGCTCTTCGACGTTGGCCACGTACATCGTCGGCTTCGCGGTCAGCAGGAACAGCGGCCGCAGCACGTCCTTCTCTTCGTCGTAGAGGTCAACCGAGCGCACCGGCTTCGCTTGGTTGAGCGCGGGGAGGATCTTCTCGAGCGCATCGACCAGTCGTTTCGCTTCCTTGTCGCCGCCGCTCTTGGCGATCTTGGTGTAACGCGCAAGCTGCTTGTCTACCGTTTGCAGATCAGCAAGCGCCAGCTCGGTGTTGATGACCTCTATGTCGGAGATGGGATCGATCTTGCCCGCGACGTGGATGACGTTCGGATCCTCGAAGCAGCGGACGATGTGCGCGATCGCATCGCACTCACGGATATTGGCGAGGAACTGGTTGCCGAGTCCTTCGCCCTTGCTCGCTCCGGCTACCAGCCCTGCGATGTCGACGAACTCGACGGTGGCCGGCAGGACCTTCTGCGGATTCGCGATCGCGGCGAGCGCCGTCAGGCGCGCATCGGGCACTTCGACGATGCCGACGTTCGGCTCGATTGTGCAGAACGGGTAGTTCTCGGCCGCGATGCCGGCCTTCGTGAGTGCATTGAAGAGCGTCGACTTGCCGACATTGGGAAGGCCGACGATGCCGCATTTCAGGGCCATTGGGAGGTGTCCGGTGCGCCGCGTGGGCGAAAGCGTGCAATTATCGCAAGCCTTTGAATTCTTTCCCAATGGCTATGACTGTCGATCTCAGGGAAGTGACGAAGGACACCGTGTCCTCCGTCTGCAAGCTCGACGCCGGTGACGGCGGCAAGCAGGTCGCACCGAACGCGGTGTCGATCGCGCAGGCCTACTTTTCGCCGGAAGCGTGGTTCCGTGCCATACATGCGGGTGACGAGCTGGTCGGCTTCGTGATGCTCTACGACCACACGCTGGTCGAGGCGCCTGAGGAACGCGAGTTCTTCCTGTGGCGTCTGATGATCGACCATCGCCACCAGGGCAAGGGTTACGGGCATCTCGCGGTCGAGCGTCTGGTCGAGCACGTACGAACTCGTCCTGCCGCAGAACGCCTGTTGGTGTCGCACGTCAAGGAAGCTGATCGCCTAGCCCGCTTCTATCAGTCACTCGGATTCCGCTATACCGGCAAGGAGGACGACGGCGAGCTGGTCATGGCTCGGGACCTGATTTGAGTCCGTTGCGGCCCGACGCGGACTGGATTGCGGCCGAGGCGGACCGGTCCGCGGCGGCCGAACTGCAGGCGTTCTACGAGGCGAATCCCGAGTACTACTTAATAACGCACGGGCATGCGCCGGGGCCTGACGCCGCGTTGCATGGATTCGACTTCAGGCCGCCGGCCGACATGCCGTACACCGCGCTGCCGATGTGGCTGATTCGCGAGCGCGACTCCGGACGGTTGATCGGCGAGGTTTCGGTGGCCACCGACCTGCTGGCGAAGGGTGTCACGCACCTCGGATTCTTCATGGTCGAGACCGGACGGCACGGCTCGGGATTCGCTGCCGAGGTCCATGCATCCTACGAAGCCTGGGCGATAGAACAGGGCGCGCGCTGGTTGCGCCTGGGCGTGGTCGAAGCGCATCGACGCGCGCTCCGCTTCTGGCTGCGACAGGGCTATATCGAAGTGTGCCGGCGCCTCGACTACGTGCTGGGAGACCTCAGCCATACGCTGCGGGTGATGGTGAAGCCGCTGGCGGCCAACACGCTCGACGCGTACCTCGGGGCGGTGCCGCGAGATCGACCCTCAGTGCCGCCCCACCGCCCGCAGACACTGACGCGGCCTGGCGGGGACAGCGAGTGAAACGGGCGAGGCGGCTGTCTCATCCTAGAGCGGCCGCACGACTGACAGGTCGGGAGACTGCAGCCAGGTCATCGCCGCAACAGCGAAGCGTTCCATTTCCGCGATGGCCCGTTCCCACGCGGCGATGCGCGCAGCATGGTCCAGACCGTAGCGATAGAAGTCGTTGCGATCCGGCAGCTTGCCGTTCGGCAGCCGCGCGAGCATCGCTGGTGTAGGCGCGATCAGGATGACGTTGGCGAGCCATGCGTGCTGACGCGGGCGGGCGCGCCACGGCAGACCCTTGTCGAGCCAGCCCGGTGTGACCCATGGTACGAAATGCGGATACAGCACGAGGCGATCGAGCTGCGGATAGGGCAACAGCAGGTGATAGTCGATGAGGCCGCCGTCCCAGTAGTCGCCGGGCGGGGCGCCGGCGATGTCGCGCACCGGATCGCAGATCAATGGAATCGATCCGGACGCGAGCAACGCGTCTTCCTGATTTTGTTCTGTCAGCGCAATGCACTCGGCTCCGAAAGCATCCTGCTTCATCTCGAGTCGCGCCGCTGCTCCGGCCTGAAAGACGACGCGTTGCAGATGGGCGCCCAGTCGGTCACGTGCGACCGCGTTCGATAGCGCGGCACGCGCGAAGGCCGAGCGCGTGTTGTTGATAAGCACGCCACGGGCACGCGAGGTCAGTACCGACAGCACTATTCCATCGCGCAGCTGCATCGCGCGTCCGTCGGTCACGGCGCGGGCGAGGCCGCGGCAGACGACGGCAACCCGCGATGTTGTCGGGCGTTCCGGATAGTTCTGCTGACGCACGTAGGCATGCTGCAGGCGGTCGAGCGCCGCCAGCGGATCGGCCTGGGCCACAGCCGCCATACGCCAGGCGCCGATCGACGCACCGATCAGTTCCAGTGTCGTGGCCTGCGCCAGCCACTCGAGTGCCAGCAAGCGATCGAGCGGCAGCAGGGCCAGGCCCTTGGGGCCGCCGGCAGCGGCGGGAATACAGCCGATCTCCGACGGCGACAGGCCTCGATCAGCGAGGTGCTGCCGGGCACGCTCGCCCGCGCGGACATCGATCCATTGTTCAAGCATGAAGGATCGGTGAGGTCAACGATGCGGCCGGCGGCGTAACCGCGCCGCAATGAAGACGCGCGGCGATGACACTACTTCGTATGCAGCCGCAGCATGGCCGCCTCGAAGCGGCCTTCGGCCAGGAGTTCGACGATGCCTTCGCCGCGACCCACGGCCTCGTCGATCGCGGCCTGCTCATCTCGGCGAGGCGGGTGCAGGACGAAGTCGGCAACGTCCTGCTCGAGCTGCAATGAGCGCGGGTGGCCAATACCGATGCGCAGCCGCCAGAAATCCGCCGTGCTGAGGCGTGCCTGTGTGTCCTTGAGTCCGTTGTGACCGGCCGTGCCGCCACCGCGCTTGAGCTTGACCGCGCCCGGTGGCAGGTCGAGTTCGTCGTGCGCCACCAGGATCTCGGTCGGCAGGATCTTGTAGAAGAGAGCGAGGGCAACGACGGACTGGCCCGACCGGTTCATGTACGTCGTTGGTTTCAGCAGCCAGACGTCGCGGCCCGCGAGTCGGATGCGCGCGGCATCGCCATGGAACTTGCGTTCGCCTGAAAAGCGCGCGCCGGCCCGCCGTGCGATCGCGTCGACCAGCCAGTAGCCGGCGTTGTGGCGCGTCGCCTCGTACTCGGCGCCGAAGTTGCCGAGCCCGACGATCAGGCGGATGCCGTTCCTGGGTTCGGTGTCGTCAGCCATGGGTACAAAGAAAAAAGGCCCGCCGTCGCGAGGACAGCGGGCCGCATTGTGCCGGACTGCGGCCGTCGGGCCACGAGGCCCGGGCAGCGCGCGCCGATCTTCGTTGGCTTACTTCTTCTTGTCTCCGCCTTTTTCTTCCTTGCCACCCTTGGCCGGCGCGGCACCCGGTGCGGCAACCGGAGCCTTCTGTGCGGTCGCAGGAACCTCGGCCGCCACCGTCGGCGCAACGACTTCTTCCTCGGCCTGCTCACCGTGCGTCGACACTGCGACCACGACCGGATTTTCCTTGCCCTTCAGCACCGGGGACACGCCCGCCGGCAACTTGAGGTCCAGCACGCGCACGGTCTGGTGCGCCTGCAGACCGGACAGGTCGACCTCGATGAACTCGGGCAGATCCTTCGGCAGGCAGGCGACATCGACGTCGGACATGATGTGGCTGATAAGGCCGCCACCGAGCTTGAACGCCGGCGACTCTTCCTGGCCGACGAAGTGCAGCGGCACGCGCATGTGGATCTTCTGGTTCTCGGACACGCGCTGGAAGTCGATATGCAGCACGACCGGCTTGTACGGGATGCATCTGGAAATCACGCAGCAGCACGCGCTCGGACTTTGCCGTCGAGTTCCATGTCGAGGATCGACGCATGGAACTTTTCCTTGCGCAGCGCGTGGAAGAGCGGGTTGTGCTCGACCTCGATCGCCTGCGCGGCACCGCTGCCGCCGTATAGGACGCCCGGGACCTTGCCGGTGTGGCGCAGGCGGCGGCTCGCACTCGTGCCTTGCGCGTCTCGTTTGTTGGCTACGACTTTCATTTCACACTCCCATTTTCGTCCGCGGACCGCGACCAGTCACGACGGGCGGTTTCAATGCGGCGACATGCCGCATCGTGTTACTCGATGAATAGAGAACTGACGGAATCCTCACGCGCGATGCGCGAAATGGTTTCACCCAGCAATGCCGCACACGACAGCTGCCGGATCTTGCGGCAGGCGGCAGCCTCTGCCGACAGCGGAATCGAATCGGTGACGACGAGTTCGTCGATGACCGAGGCGTTCAGCCGTTCGATCGCCTTGCCCGACAACACAGGGTGCGTCGCATAGGCCATCACGCGCAGCGCGCCGCTGTCGCGCAGCGCCTGGGCGGCCTGACACAGCGTGTTCGCGGTGTCGACCATGTCGTCCATGATCACGCAGTTGCGGCCCTCGACCTCGCCGATGATGTGCATGACCTCGGCCACGTTGGCGCGCGGACGGCGCTTGTCGATGATCGCGAGGTCGGCTTCCATGCGTTTGGCCAGCGCGCGGGCGCGCACCACGCCGCCCACGTCCGGCGAAACGACGACCAGGTTGTCGTAGTTGTGCTTCCACAGGTCGCCGAGCAGGATCGGGCTCGCGTAGATGTTGTCGACCGGGATGTCGAAGAAACCCTGGATCTGGTCGGCATGCAGGTCCATGACCAGCACCCGGTTGATGCCGACTACCTGCAGCATGTTGGCGACGACCTTGGCGCTGATGGCCACGCGCGCGCTGCGCGGCCGCCGATCCTGGCGCGCGTAGCCGAAGTATGGAATCGCCGCGGTGACCCGACCGGCCGAAGCGCGCTTGAGCGCATCGGCCATGATCAAGATCTCCATCAGGTTGTCGTTGGTCGGTGCGCAGGTGGGCTGCAGGATGAACACATCCTTGCCACGCACGTTCTCGAACAACTCGACCATGACTTCGCCATCGGAAAAGCGGGAAACCTGCGCCTTGCCGAGCGGTATGTTGATCTGGTGGGCGACGGCCTGCGCGAGCTTCGGGTTCGCGTTGCCCGTGAACACCATCAGGTTGTCGGGGACCATCAAGGCCATGGCTGGCACGCCTGCGCGGCATTCAGTGTGGATAGGCTGTCGCCCGGGCGCCGATGCCGAGCCGCCTCGAGGCGGCGCCCAAAAACACGTCCGCCGCGATGCCCTCGCAACGCCCTGGCGTTGCGCACATCACGGCGGCCCTACGATTTGGCTGGGGAGGAAGGATTCGAACCCTCGAATGGCGGAATCAAAATCCGCTGCCTTAACCAGCTTGGCGACTCCCCAGCACCTGAACCTGTGCTGCACTGCTCTTGCGAATCCTGCTCTTGCAGATTCGCATGTCTCCAGTTTGCCCGGCCCGGCGACTCTCCGAATCGCACTCCATGGCCTCGCAACAACCGGCGACAACGCCGCCGTCTACCAGGCGCGCAACGGATGCTCCTGCAATCCGCGAACCGCCCAGCCTTGCCATCCCGGCGGCAGATCGGCGACCGCTGCATGCGCCGCTGTTGCATTCGGGGTGACTGCAAACACCGCCGACCCCGACCCCGTCATGCGCGCCGCCCCGAAGCGGGACAGGTGCGCAAGCACCTGATCGATCACGGGATGCCGACGGCGCGCCACCGGCTCGAGATCATTGACGCCGAAAAGTGCTGCGGAAACGCCGTTGGTGCGCTCGCCTGCGCTCGCGGGCACGATGGCACCGGCCACTGCAGAAAAGTCCGCCATTTTCGTGGCTTTGGTATTTCGTGTCAAACCGGCGTCTTCGAAGATTTCCTTTGTCGAAACATGCACTTGAGGCCAGACCACCGAATAGTACGCAGGCACCGGCGTGATCGGCGACAAGCGCTCTCCACGGCCTTCCGCAAATGCATTCGCGCCGTGCACGAAGAACGGGACATCTGCGCCCAGCGCCAGCCCGAGTTCGGCCAGCTGCGTCCGGTCGAGCCCGGTGTTCCACAGGCGGTTCAGCGCGACGAGGGTCGTTGCGGCATCGGACGAGCCGCCACCGAGACCGGCACCCGCCGGAATCCGCTTGGTGATGGCAATGTCGGCGCCATGGCGCGTTCCGGTTTGCTGCTTCAGCGCGCGGGCCGCGCGCAGCGCGAGGTCGTCGTCGGGCGCGCCGATGACGTCGCCGGTCCGGCGCAGTTGTCCATCGTCGCGTCGCTCGATGTCGACCCAGTCCGCAAGGTCGATCAGGCAGAGGACCGTCTGCAGGTCGTGATAGCCGTCCGCGCGACGTCCGAGTACGTGCAGGAACAGATTGATCTTTGCCGGAGCGGGCAATGCGAGCGCGCGATCCATGCGAGTCGGGGTCAGGGTGTCGGGTCGTCGACGATCACGCGCACAGAGACGGCTGGGTCGGTGGCGGTCGGCGCGCGGTCCATCACGAGTCGTGATGGTCGTGCCGTTATCGGTGAATACTCGCCGATGCGGATCATCCAGCCGTCCTGTTCGATCTCGGCGATGCGGTCGCCTTCACGCCGCGTCCTGGCGGGACGTTCCGGCACCGGTCGGCCATTGATCCAGTCGACCAATCCGGCCACCGGCAGGCTCCAGCCGAGCAGGCGCTCGACGAGTTCATCGGCATCCGGGCCGGTCACTGTCTGCAGCTGGGGGCCGGTCGCGCTGGCGCGGCCGGGCTCGATCTCGATGCGGGCGATGGTGGTTCCGACCGGCGTGGCGAGGTCGATCGTCTTGCGGTCTCCTCGGACTTCGATCAAGAAGCGCCCGCTGACGCTTTCACGCTGCGCACCATTGACGGCTATCGCGGCAAAGCGGCCGGCGTAGGTGCGTTCGGGAGGCGCGGTCGGAGGCGTGGCACAGGCGCCAAGGGCCAGCGCAAGCAACGCGATCCAGGGACGCCAGGCTGCCATCAGAGCCCGATGCGCAAGCGGGCGAGCGTTGACTTCAGCAACTCGTTACCGGGTTCCTTCGTGCGGGCCTCACGCAGCAGCGTCCGTGCGCGAACCTGGTCTCCGCTGGTCCAGAGCACTTCCGCAAGATGGATCGTGACCTCGGCATCCGGCTTCGCGTCGTAGGCTTGTTCGAGGTACTTCTTTGCCTTCGGCAGGTCACCCATACGGAAGTAGACCCAGCCGAGCGAGTCGAGGATGAACGGGTCCTCGGGAGCGAGTTGGTGCGCCTTCTCGATCAGCTGCAGCGCCTCGGGGAGTCGCACATTGCGATCGGCAAAGGTGTAGCCGAGTGCGTTGTACGCATGGGCGTAATCCGGCTTGAGCTCGATCACCCGCCGCAGCTGGCGCTCCATCGCGTCGATGCGATCGAGCTTTTCCGCGGTCATCGCGCTGTCGTAGAGCAGCGCGATGTTGTCCGGCGACTTCTCGAGTGCCTGGGCCAGCAGCTTGTACGCATCGTCGTAGCGGCGTATCTCGCGCAGCAGCTGGGCTTCCGCCAGCAGCAGCTGCAGTCGTTCATCGGGCGAGTTCGCCTGCACCCCGCGCAATAGCTTGCGTGCTTCATCGGCGCGCTGCATCTTGGCAAGGACCAGCGCCTCGCGCACGCGCGCCGGAATGAATTCGTCGCCACCTTCGATCTTGTGCAGCCAGCGCAACGCGTCGTCGTACTGCTTGTCGTCCTCAGCCAGTTGCGCAAGGTACAGGTAGGCCTGGTCCGGATCGCGCTCGTCGCTGGGCTGGCTTTGCAGCAGCTCCAGGTACCGCATCAGGTAGGTGCGTGCTTCGCTGCGCAGGTTGCCCTGCAGCGAAAGCAGGGCGAGCGAGTAGACAAGGTCCGGATTCTTGGGGTCCGCTTGCTGCAGCAGCTCGAACTGCGCGCGCGCGGGTCCGTACTGGCGATCCGCAACCAGCATGCGGGCATAGGCCAGGCGAACTTCTGCCGAGGCCCCAGACCGCGCGACCTGGCGTTGGAGCAGTTCGAGGGCCGCGGCGCGATCGGTGTTCTGCAGGAACTGTGCAGCGGCCAGGGCGGCCCGCTCGGATTCAGGCTGCAGCGCCACTGCCACCTTGGCCTCCTCGGCAGCCCGCGCGGGCATTCCAGCTGCGTGCGCACCCGAGGCGAGGACCAGGCGCACGTCGGCGTTGTTCAGGTAAGGCTGCGCCAGCCGTTCGAGCAGCCTGAACGCGCCCTGACGGTCCTGGGCGCGCGCGAGCTGGCGCTGGATACGCGACAACTCGGCCGCGGGGGACGCGGCCGCCTTCACGTCGGCCGCGAGCAGGACATAGGCGTCATCGAAACGGCCGGTGCTTGCATACAGCAAGGCCAGCGCCTGCCCAGCCTCCCTGGAATCGGGCGCGAGTTGCCGCCACAGTTCGGCCGCCTCGATGCTCTGCGGCAATGCGCGCCCCTGCAGCGCGAGTTCCGCGGCACGCCGTGCGAGTCGCGGATCGCGCGTCTCGCGCGCCAGCTTCAGATAGATCGCGTAGGCCGCGCCCAGTTCGCCCTGCTGCGCGGCCAGTTCCGCCGCCATCAGCTGGTACATCAGCGCACCGGTGATCGGCACCTCGGGGATGCCATCGGTCGCGCCGGCGGGTGCGCCGGGCGCGCCCGGCGGAACGGGCGCGGCGGCGACGGACGGAGGCGACGCAGGCGCGGGCGCGGCCTCGGGCGATGCGGCGTCGGGCCGCGCCGCACACCCTAGAATCGCCGTCGCGATCAGGAGCGGTAACCAACGCGACCCGGTGGCGGCGCGACGTGCGATGGAAAACAGCATGAAGTGGACGCGTGCGCTGGAGCGCACGGCAAGCGGAATGAACCTCACATTATCAGAACGACCGCGGCCCGTTCGGTGCAAAAGAGATGCCTGAACTGCCTGAGGTCGAAGTCACGCGCAGGGCCTTGGCACCGTATGTCGAAGGCCAGACCGTCGAGTCGGTGGACGTGCGCGACCGACGCCTGCGCTGGCCGATCCCGCACGATCTTGCGGTCCGCCTCAGCGGACGGCGCATCGTGCATCTGGGACGCCGTGGCAAGTACCTGCTGTGGGAGTTTGCCGAAGGAACGCTGATCTCCCACCTCGGCATGTCGGGTGCATGGCGTGTATGGCCGCGTGCAGCGGCGCCCCCTGCTCGCCGCCACGATCACGTCGACATCGTCGTGCCACGCCATGTGGTGCGGCTGACCGACCCACGTCGCTTCGGCGCGCTGCTCTGGCATGGCGCCGCGTCCGGACCCGTGCAGGAGCATCCGTTGCTGGCCGACCTCGGCATGGAGCCATTCGATCCGCGCTTCGGCGGAGCCGTGCTTTACTCGGGAACACGTCGGCGGGCTGCCGCGATCAAGCAGGTCCTGCTTGCCGGACAACTTGTTGTCGGTGTCGGCAACATCTATGCATCAGAGGCGTTGTTTCGTGCCGGCATCAACCCAAAGCTGGCCGCGGGCCGGCTCGGCCCGGCACGCTGCGACCGGCTCGCGACTGCCGTGCAAGAGATCCTGACCGAGGCGATCGGTGTCGGTGGCAGCACCTTGCGCGACTTTGTATCGGCCGCCGGCGACGAGGGCTACTTCATGCTCGATGCCAAGGTCTACGAACGCACGGGCCAGCCTTGCCGCGTCTGTGCAACGCCGATACGCCGACTGGTTCAGGGGCAACGCTCGACCTACTACTGTCCACGCTGCCAGCGGCATTGAACGGCGGCACGCGCCGTGCGCAGGCCGGAGCGTGCCTCGATTTGAACCGGATGTCGGTACGTTTTCGTGTCATGGGCACAGATCGCGTGCCGCAGGCCCTGTGATAGATTGGTTCGACCCTGCTTCGACGCGTGGCCCATGGCCCAGCTTGCTTCCAGCTTCGAGGAATACGGCCAGTGGCGTGACGCACTGGCATCGTCCATTGTCCAGTTGCGGCAGTGGCTGGTCGACGCACAGATGCTCGATCCGGACGCGGCACGCCGCATCGACGTCGCGCTCGATCGCCTCGCCGAAGACAAGCTCGTCATTGCCTTCGTCGCCGAGTTCTCGCGCGGCAAATCGGAACTGATCAACGCCATTTTCTTCGCCGACTATGGCAAGCGCATCCTGCCGTCGTCGGCCGGGCGCACGACAATGTGCCCGACGGAACTGCTGTACGACGAGTCGATGCCGCCCTGTATCCGCGCGCTGCCGATCGAAACGCGCAGCCGCCTCGGCTCGACCTCCGACTTCAAGCGCCTGTCCGAGGAGTGGCAGGTGTTCCCGCTCGACACCAGTTCCGCGGACGGCATGCTCAATGCCTTCAAGATCGTCGCCGAGACCGTGCGTGTTCCGGTCGACCAGGCGCGCAGCTACGCGCTGTTCGATGCCGACGATCCAGACCAGGCCATCGCGCTCGACAAGAACGGCATGGTCGAGATCTCGAAGTGGCGCCACGCCGTCATCAACTTCCCGCATCCGCTGCTCAAGCACGGTCTGGTGATCCTCGACACGCCAGGCTTGAATGCGATCGGTACCGAGCCGGAACTGACGCTGTCATTGGTGCCCAATGCGCATGCCGTGCTGTTTGTCCTCGCGGCCGACACCGGCGTGACCAAGAGCGATCTCGATGTCTGGCGCCATGTCGTGGGCGACGCGGGCCACCGGAACCATATCGCGGTGCTCAACAAGATCGACGGCCTGTGGGACGTGCTGAAGACGCCGGGCGAGATCGAACTGGAAGTGCGGCACCAGTGCGCCGCGGTCGCGGCCACGCTCGACCTCGAGCCCATGCGCGTGTTTCCCGTCAGTGCGCAGAAGGGCCTGGTCGCCAAGGTCCAGAACGATCCGACGCTGCTCGAAGCCAGCCGGCTGCCGCTGCTGGAGGAAGCACTGATCGACCTGCTGGTGCCGACCAAGCAGCAGATCGTGCGCGACCAGACGGTGATGCAGGTGGAGCGCGTGGCCTCCGAGGCGCGCCAGACCCTGGACGCGCGCGAGCGTGGCGTCATCGAACAACTCTACGAACTGCGCGGCCTGCAGGGCAAGAACCAGAGTTCGATCGAGCGCATGACGCGGCGGGCGCTGGCCGAACAACGCGAGTTCGAGGAAGTCGTACGCAAGATCGTCGCGGCACGCGTCGTGCTGCAGAAGCTGTCCGACAAGCTGTTCGTGCCGCTGCGCGTCAGTACGCTGCGTACGCAGGTCCTGGCGACCCGCAACACGATGAAGAAGTCGCAGCTTTCACCGGCCATCTCGGGCGCCGTGCGCGACTACTTCGGCAACCTGCGCGAGCTGCTGCGCGATGCCAATGCGAAGGCGCTCGAAATCGAGCAGATGGTGCTGGGCGTGCAGCGGCGCTTTGCCGAGGAGCTGGGCTGGAGCCTGAGCCCGCCGATGACGTTCTCGCTCGACACCTACATCGCCGACCTGGAGCGCGCCGAGGCGGCCTACCGATCGCAGTTCGGTGCGTTTGCCGTGCTCACGCGCGATCGCTGGACGCTGATGGAGCGCTTCTTCGAGACCGTCGTGGCGAAGTCGCGCGAGATCTTTTCCGCGGCCGAGCGCGATACCGAGGCCTGGGTCAAGTCGTTGTTGCCCCCCATCGAGTTGCAGGTCCGGGAGCAGCGCGCACAACTGAAGAAGCGTGCGGAATCCATCTCCAAGATCCGCGATGCCCAGGGTTCACTCGATGAACGCATCAGCGAACTCGAGCTCGCGCTCGAGGACACGCAGGCGCGCCTCGCAGCCCTCAGGCGTTTCGCCGATCGCGTCCACGAAATCGGAGCCAGGGTCCCGGACGAACTGGGGCTGGCGGAAGTTCCGCTCGCCGCGTAAGGTCGACGCGGGACCGGGCCGGCGCAGGCGCGCACCGTGTCGGCGCTCCTAGTTCCGGCCGACATGCACCATTAATGAAATTTTCTGATCTCGTCGTCGCATGGCAGCGACGCCATGGACGTCACGGGCTGCCCTGGCAGGGCACGCGCGATGCGTACCGTATCTGGCTGTCGGAAATCATGTTGCAGCAGACACAGGTCGCGACCGTCATTCCCTACTACCTGCGTTTCCTCGAGCGGTTTCCGGACGTGCGCGCGCTGGCGGCGGCTCCGATCGATGAGGTGATGTCGGCGTGGGCCGGTCTTGGCTACTACTCGCGCGCGCGCAACCTGCACCGCTGCGCCCAGACCATCGTTGCAGAGCACGACGGCGTGTTTCCCTCCTCGACCACGAAACTGGAGCAGCTGCCGGGCGTCGGGCGCTCCACGGCGGCGGCGATTGCGGTGTTTGCGTTCGGCGAGCGCGCCGCGATCCTCGATGGCAACGTCAAGCGGGTCTTCGCAAGGCACTTCGGCGTCGACGGCGTTCCTGGCACGGCCGCGACCGAGCGCGTCCTGTGGGATCTGGCCTCGGCCCAGTTGCCGCGCGTCGGCATCGAGTCGTACACGCAGGGACTGATGGACCTGGGTGCAACGGTCTGCCTGCGGGCGCGGCCCCGCTGTGACCTCTGCCCGGTTCACTCGGCCTGCATTGCCTTGCGCGACGAGCGCATCGCCGAATTGCCGGTGCCAAGGCCCTCGCGTGCACGACCGGTGCGTGCCGCGACGCTCGCTCTGATCACCGACGGCACCGGCGCCGTCCTGCTCGAGCGGCGCGCCCCGACCGGCATCTGGGGGGGACTGTTGAGTGCGCCGGAGTTCGACGCGGACCTTTCCGATTCCGCGTTGCAGGCAGCCATCGCGAAGCGCTACGGACTGCACGGCTCGGTCGAGCAGCGCCTGGCCACGGTGCGGCACGAGTTCAGCCACTACCGCTTTCTGATGCACCCGCGCGTCGTGCGCGCGACGGGTGCGACCGTCATGGCGGAAGCGACCGGACTGGCGTGGCTGCGCGCCGACGAGGTCGAACACGCGGCCTTGCCGGCGCCCCTGCGCCGCCTGCTGCGCACACTGGCGGACCGCGTCGACGAGGCTCGACCTACCTGAAGACCGAGTGTTGCTTCAGGTACGTGTGCACGATCTCGAGGCGCGCGCGGCCGTCGCCCAGCTCCATCAGCTTCTGCTTGGCCTTCAGGGGTACCGGCAGCACCTCGCACAGGCGGTTCGATACCCAGGTGCTCGACTCCAGGTCAAACGGCTCCTCGAACGGTGGCTGGGCAAGCACATCGTCGTCCTCCGACTCGCGTCGGCGTTCGGCTGCCTGCGCTCGCAGATCGTCGATGATTCTGCGCAGCAGGTCAACACAGGGAACGTGCTCGGGCGCGATCGGTGCGTCGACGTCTTCATCGATCCATTCGATCTCGGCCACTTTCAGTCCGTTGCCTTCGGTCTTGGAAGTGATCACGCGGAAGCGCTGACCGCCGACGGCACGAACATGCAGCAGGCCCAATTGCCGCATGTCCCACGCGGCGATGGAGGCACTGCAGCCGGTATCGGCGACGCTGACGTTGCGGCTTGCCTCGCTCGCCTTCGGATCGGTGATCATGCAGACACCGAATTGCAGGTCGTCGCGCAGGCAGTCGCGTGCCATGTCCATGTAGCGGGCTTCAAAGATGCGCAGCGGCAGGACTCCCCCGGGGAACAGCACGGTCGACAGCGGAAACAGCGGCAGGCGCATCAGTTCATGTGCTGGACTCGGAGTCCTCGATAACGCGGTGGCGCACCAGCACGCTGCGCTGCGCACGGAACCGCCGCGCCAGTTCCTCGACGAAATAGACGGATCGGTGGCGGCCGCCGGTGCAGCCGATGGCGACGGTCACGTAATGCCGGTTGTCCGCCACGTAGCTCGGCAGCCACTTGCCGATGAAGCCGGCGATGTCGTCGAGCATCTCGCCGGCCTGCGGGATCCGCTCCAGGTAGGCAACAACCGCGGCGTCGCGGCCGGTGAGAGGCCGCAGCCGCGGATCGTAGTGCGGGTTCGGCAGGTTGCGCACGTCGAAGACGAAGTCGGCGGCGGCCGGCACCCCCTGCTTGAACGCAAAGGACTCGAAGGCGAGCACCAACGCCGCCGGCGGAAGGTCGGTGAACTGTCGCACCCACTGGCGGAGCGTGTTCGGGTGCAGATCGCTGGTGTCGATCACGTGACCGACCTCGACCAGCGGCGCCAGCAGTTCCCGCTCGAGCTCGATGGCTTCGGTGAGCGTGGCCTCTGCGCCCTGCGGCTGCACGCGTATCGACATCGGGTGGCGGCGCCGCGTCTCTGAAAAGCGCTGTACCAGCGCGGCGTTGGATGCCGTCAGGAACAGCAGCCGGACATCGTGGCCAGTGCTGCGCAGCGACGCGATGATCGACGGAACATCGCCGAGCGATGCCTCGCTGCGTGAATCGACCGAGAGCGCCACGTCGCCGTGGCCGGTGCTGTCGAGGAACGCGCAGACATCGCGCAGGAACCGCGACGGCAGATTGTCGATGCAGTAGTAGCCCGCGTCCTCGAGCAGCCGGATGGCGACCGACTTTCCCGAGCCCGACATTCCAGTGACAAGAACGATGCGCATCCAGCGGCGGGAGAAAAGAAATTCAATTGTTGCATGCGCGCCTGGCATCCGCGCAAACAAAAAGCGGGGCGGCGTGTGCCGCGAGCCTCGACCGGACGGACGATGGCCCGGTTTGCACGAGGAGTTGCTAGTTCCCGTTCATGTGCTGCTGGTGCCGCTGCAGGAAGTCGCGCATCGTGTCGATGCCGCGCAGTTGCAGGATGGTGTTGCGCACCGCCGCTTCGGTCAGCACCGCGAGGTTGCGGCCCGACGCGACCGGGATCAGCACCTTGCGGACCGGAATGCCGAGCACGTCCTGCGACTGACCTTCCAGCGGCAGGCGTTCCATCGTCTCGGATGCGCCATAGCGACGCAGTTCGACAATGAGCCGCAGCTTCATCTTCCGGCGGACCGCGGTCTCGCCGAAGATCGACCGGATGTCGAGCAATCCGAGTCCGCGCACCTCGAGGAGGTTGGCGAGCAAGGGCGGGCACCGCCCTTCGATCGTGTCGGGCGCGACGCGGGAAAAGTCGACGACGTCGTCGGCCACCAGGCCATGTCCACGGCTGATGAGTTCGAGTCCGAGCTCGCTCTTGCCGACGCCCGATTCACCTGCGACCAGCACGCCCATGCCGAGCACGTCCATCAGCACGCCATGCATCGTGCAATGGGCGGCGAGCACCTTGGCGAAGTAGATGCGCAGGACCTCGATGATCTCGGCGGCCGATTGAGGTGAGGCGAGGGCGGGCAGGCCGGCATGCTCGGCGGTATCGATCAGTTCGGGCGGTGGTGTCAGCCCTTCGCCGATCACGATGCCAAGCGGCTTGCCAGCGATCAGCTCTTTGGCGTAGTGCAGGCGCCGCGAAGGTTCCATCTGCGAGTAGTAGCGGACCTCGGCCTCGCCGAGCACATGCAGTCGATTCGGATGGATCAGGTTGAGGTGGCCGACGAGGTCGGCACTGGCCAGGCCGGCCGTCGACGGCGAATCCAGTGGCTTGTCAGCCGCGCTTTGTCCCGCGATCCACGACAGCCGCAAGGGCTCGCGATTGTCTTCGTAGAGCGACAGGAAGGTCGGCATCGGACGGTCCTCTGCCCGCACAACGCCGGCGGGCTGCGCCCGAGGCTACCGCATCAAGAACGCGGCCGGGAAGTGCGGCGGGATCAGGCGGCCGGCCGCACCGGCTCCCACGTGGTCAGTGCCACGTGGACGGCGTTCGGGTCGGATGCGTTCAGCAGCGTCTCGCGGAAGCTCTTGTCCGACAGCATCTGCGCAAGCTCAGACAGGATGTCGAGGTGCTGCTGGGTGGCCTGCTCGGGCACCAGGAGGAACACCATCAATCCGACCGGCTGGCCGTCCGGCGCATCGAAGGGGATCGGTTCGGCGACCCGCACAAAGGCTGCAACCGCTTCCTTGAGTCCCTTGATTCGACCGTGCGGAATGGCCACGCCCTGACCGAGTCCGGTCGAGCCGAGGCGCTCGCGAGCGAACAGGCTGTCGAACACCTTGGCGCGGGCGATTGCCTGATTGTTCTCGAAGATCAGCCCGGCCTGCTCGAACACCCGCTTCTTGCTCGAGGCGGCGAAGTCGATCAGGACATTGGATGCGGGCAACAGCCGCGAGAGGTGGTTCATGAGGGGCAGGGGATGCCGGGACAGGAGTCGAGGCTAGGCGCGTTGCGCGCGGTCCATCAGTCGGGAAACGCGACGATCAGGATTCTTTTCCGGCCTGCTGCGGACCCCGGGGCCCGTCAGAAAACGAAGGCGCGGATGATACACCCGCCGTTTGCCGCTGCCGGCACTCCCGCCCGATTCGAGCCATGGCTCGGAAAGCGGGCGTCTCGGAGGCTTGAGACGGGGCCTTCGAGGCGGCCGCTGCACCGGCCGTTCCGGCGGATGCCGTATCGCTGTCGACACTTACCTGCTGAAAATGGGGGCCGGGCTGCGCATGCTCCGGCCCCGGCCCGGTATCGCAGGACATGGCGCTACTGCGATTGCTGGATCTCCTGCTGCCGCTTGAGAGCGGCGACCGAATGGTCCTTGATGCGGTCCTTGTGACGCAGGACCTGGCGATCCAGCTTGTCGATCAGCATGTCGATGGCCGCATACATATCGTCGTCAACGGACTCCACGTGAATGTTGTTGCCGCGCATGTGCAGCGTGATTTCGGCGCGTTGTCGCAGCTTTTCCACCGTCAATTGCACATTGGCATCGATCACCTGGTCGAAATGCCGCTCGACGCGGTTGAGCTTGCCCTCAACGTAGTCGCGCAGGGCGGGCGTGACTTCGACGTGGTTTCCGTGGATCAACAGATTCATGCAACCCCCTGGTGGAGTCAGTCGGTTCGAACACTGCCGCAACAGGCGCGTCGCGGCGCGCTTACAACGACTTGCGCATCGCCACGGCCGGGATCTTCATGGCTTCACGGTACTTCGCGACGGTACGACGCGCCACCACGATGCCCTGTTCGCCCAGCAGTTCGGCGAGCTTGCTGTCCGAGAGTGGATTCCGGGTGTCTTCAGCTCCTATCAGTTGCTTGATCAAGGCGCGGATCGCCGTGGATGACGCCGCGCCACCGGCTTCGGTCGCCACATGGCTGCCGAAGAAATGCTTGAGTTCGAACACGCCGAACGGTGTGGCCATGTACTTGTTGGCTGTGACACGCGAAATGGTGGATTCGTGCAGTCCCACCGTATCGGCAATTTCCCTGAGAACCAGCGGACGCATCGCAATTTCTCCGTGCGTGAAGAAATTGTGCTGCCGGTCGACGATCGCCTGGGACACCCGAAGGATGGTGTCGAAACGCTGCTGGATATTGCGAATCAGCCACCGTGCTTCCTGTATACGCGTCGTCCACTGCCCGCGTTGGGCCGGCTCGACGGTGCGGTCGCCCCTTCCCCGCTTGAATATGTCGGCATAGGCCTGGTTGACTCGCAGACGCGGCATCACTTCCGCGTTCAGTACCGCGGTCCATCGCCCCTTCAGCCGTCGAACAAAAACGTCGGGCACGACGTAATCCGCGCGTGTGTCTCCGAAGGCTACACCCGGCCGCGGATTGAGTGTGCGAATCAGTTGGTGCGCTGCACGGAGTTCATCGTCCGAGCAACCCAGCACCCTCTTGAGCTTCAGGAAATCCCGGGCCGCAAGCAAGGGCAAGTGCTCGCTAACAATGCGTCGCGCCAAGGGCGCACCTGGGCAAACGCGATCGCCGCGCACCAGGGCGTCCAGCTGAAGGCCAAGGCATTCCGCGGCGTCGCGGGCACCGACTCCTGGCGGATCAAAGCTCTGCAGCAGCCGCAGCGCAGCGCGCAGTTCATCGGCATCGACTTCGACGCTTTCCGGACAGACCGCGAGCAACTCGTCCAGCGTCTGCTGAAGGTAGCCATCGGGATCGAGCGCCTCGATCAGCAGGTCGACCAGCGCCCGGTCGCGCGGGCTCGCCTGGGTGCATGAGAGTTGGCTACGCAGGTGTTCCTGCAGGGACGGCCGGGTGAATGCCCAGTCGATCGAACTCGATTCATCATCGTCGGACCGCGTCTCGCCGCGACCCCATTCGTAGGTCGCTTCCGGCGCCGTGTCCGGGAACTCCGGCGCCGCACTCTGCGGCTCATTGCCGTTGATCTCCGCTGTCGTGGCTGGCAGGGAGGCGCTCTCGATCGACCCGTCCGAACGCAGGTGCAGCGTGCCTCCCAGGGGATCGTCATCGCGCTCGAGCAAGGGGTTGTCAGCCATGGCCTGCTCGATTTCCTGGTTCAGTTCGAGCGTGGAGAGCTGCAGCAGGCGAATCGACTGCTGCAGCTGCGGCGTCAGCGCCAGATGCTGTGACAGGCGGAGCTGAAGGCTGGGTTTCATGCTCGAACGCGCGCGTTGCAGACGTAACTGCGGGTCACGCGCGGATTGCCCGCAAGCTGATCAGGTGTGCGCCCTTCGGGCGGCCGGGCAGTCGCGCGCAGGACAACGAGATAAGACGGGCGCGCGGTGGGGCACATCGTCACATCCGGAAGTGCTCGCCGAGATAGACGCGGCGCACGGTCTCGTTGCCGACGATCTCGTCGGGACGCCCGGCTGCGAGCACGACCCCTTCGTTGATGATGTACGCGTGGTCGCAGATTCCGAGTGTTTCGCGCACGTTGTGATCGGTGATCAGCACGCCGATGCCGCGATCCTTGAGAAAACGCACGATGCGCTGGATTTCTAGAACGGCAATCGGATCGACGCCGGCGAACGGTTCGTCGAGCAGGATGAAGCGCGGGCGCGACGCCAGTGCCCGGGCGATCTCGACGCGGCGCCGCTCGCCGCCCGACAGCGACAAGGCAGTGTTGGTGCGCAGATGAGCGATCTGCAGATCGTCCAGCAGTTCGGTCAGTCGGTCGTCGATCACGTTGCGTGACAGCGGGCGCTTGTCGTCGTCGATCTGCAACTCGAGCACGGCGCGGACGTTTTCCTCGACCGTCAGCTTGCGGAAAACCGACGCTTCCTGCGGCAGGTAGGACAGACCGAGGCGGGCCCGCCGGTGAATGGGCAGGTGCGAGATCGACTTGCCGTCGACCAGGATGTCCCCGTCGTCCAGCGGAACCAGACCCACCACCATGTAGAAGCAGGTGGTCTTGCCGGCCCCGTTCGGCCCGAGCAGGCCAACGACTTCCCCGCTTTGAACCGTCAGCGAGACATCCTTCACGACGGCGCGATTGCCGTAGCGCTTCTGAAGGTTCTCGACGCTCAATGTGCTTTGCAATTGCGCCGGCAGGGATGCGGTGTCGGCAACGCGGGTACGGGCTTCCACGATCGATCGGCTCGTCATTCAGCCCGCGGGTTCGCGATCTGGGTCGCCGGCTTCAGCGGCGCAGAAGTACCGGACTTCGGCGCACTCGAACGCGGGGCAATCGTGCCGCGCACTCGGCCATCGGCACTGTTCGCATCCCCGGAGGGCTTGCCACCCGAAACAAAGTACTTGGAGTTGCGCTGGTCGTAGGTGATCGAGTCGCCGCGAAGTTCGTCACGCTGCACGTCGTTTTCGAGCAGGCGAACGCGCGCCCGCGTAATCAGTTTCACCGTGTCGGCCTTCTCGTCGTACTCGACACGCTCCGCAAAGCCCTCGATGTACTCCTCGGCGCCCGGCGTGCTCGCATCCCTCCGCTGGCGGAACGTCGCCAGCTTGCCCGGCGCACCCTGGATCACACCGTACTGATATCCCTCAGGATCCTTGCGGATCTGCACGCGGTCCCCAGTGGCGCGCATCGTGCCCTTGACGAGTACGACATCGCCGACGAGCACACAGACCTGCTGCAGGTCGTCGCACTCACCGCTGGCGGCCTCGTAGTTGAGCGGTTTGTCGCGGTCCGCGCGCTCGGCGCGCGCAGCGCCCGCGAGGGACAGTGCGGCTAGCAGCAGACTGAGCCAGCGGATCATCGGGATTCGACTCCCTTCGTTGCGGTGGCCGGCTCGACGATGCCCCGGACCTTTGAGCGGAACTTCACCGTCCGCTTGATGTTGTCGTAGTCCATGCCGACCGAGCGTATGTTCGAGCCGCCGCGTTCGATCTCGACCGGAGCATCCGTGGAGAACTGCTCGACGTCCGGCAGCGCAACCAGCTTTTCCGTGGTGAGGCGCATCGATGGTTCACCGTCCTTGCCTTCGGCACGAATCACCGTGACATCGCCAGTGAAGATCACGCGTGCGCCGCTTTCCTCGACGCGCGCGAGGTTGGCTCGTGCATCGAGCTGTGGCTGGTCCGCGCGCAGGCTGATCATGCGCGGGCGGATCACTTCGACCCGGTCGTCACTCGGATAATGCGTTACGCGGTCGCCGATCAATTTGTTGGTGGCGCGACCTTGCGCATCGAATTGAGTGAGCGTGGCGCCATCAACCACCACATCGGGCCCCTCGCGCGACACCGGGTTCGACAATCCGCCGATGCGGGTCGATTGCGAATACCAGTAGGTCGTCGCGGCAAGCAGCGCGAGCAGCAGCACGGCGATGATGGCGGTGATGCGGTCACGCATGGCTGCACGCACCTCGCGTACGAAGCGCTTCGCGCCGCACGTGCGCTCGGCGCAGAGAAAAGTGTGCCGAGGGCTTCGGGCGGCGGGGCGCCCTCGGCAAAAGCAAGGGCGCGAAACCTCGGCGTGGGCTCATCCGTGCACCATCGTCGTTGGATCGATTCCCTGTGCCCGCAGGACGAACTCGGCAAACGCGCGGACGGCGGCGCGGCCGCCGGGTTGCGGCGCGACCCAGTGGGCTACAGCTTTCACTTCATCGCGGGCGTCGTCGACGGTTGCCGCGAACCCGGCCTGCAGGAGCACCGGCAGGTCGGGCAGGTCGTCGCCGACAAAGGCCGTCTCGGCTGCGGCGACGTTCGATCCGTCGAGCAGTTCGCGGAAGCCCGCTGCCTTGTCGCCCCGACCCTGGAGAACGCGGGAGATGCCGAGTTCGCGTGCGCGCTGCGCCACGATCGGCGACGTGCGTGCGGACAGGATCGCCACGTCGATGCCGTGGCCGAGCAGCATCTTGATGCCGTGGCCGTCGCGCACGTCGAAGACCTTGAGTGCTTCGCCCTGCGGACCGTAGTAGAGCCGCCCATCGGTCAGCACACCGTCGACGTCGAGCACAACCAGGCGGACCTGTGCCGCGCGCTGCTCGGGCGTCATCAGATCACCTTCGCGTTCATCAGGTCGAGATTGTTGAGCGCCCCGACGAGTTCTCCGTCGCCGCTGACGACGAGCAACTGGTTCTTGCGGGTCCGATCCATCAGCTGTGCCGCTTCGGCGGCGAGTGCGTCGGGTCCGATGGTCAGGGGTGTCCGCGTCATCACGTCAGCCACTGCAAGTGCGCGCACATCGCCAACGCGCTCGAGCAGTCGCCGCAGATCGCCGTCGGTGAAGATGCCGACCAGTGCGCCGCGCTCGTCCAGCACTGCGGTCATGCCCAGCTGCTTGCGCGTGATCTCGTGCAGTGCGTCCATCACGCTGGCGGTGCTCGCCACGCTTGGAATGGCGTCGCCATTGCGCATGACGTCGCGCACATGGGTGAGCAGTCTGCGCCCGAGCGCGCCGGCCGGATGCGAGCGCGCGAAGTCCTCGCGCCCGAACCCGCGCGCGTCGAGGCAGGCAATCGCCAGTGCATCTCCCAGCGCAAGCATCGCCGTGGTGGAGGAGGTGGGCGCGAGATTGAGCGGACAGGCTTCCTTGTCGACATGCACGTCGAGGTGGACGTCAGCGAGCCTCGCCAGCGACGACTCGGGGTGCCCGGTCATCGCGATCAGCGGGGTGCCCTCCCGCTTTGCCACCGGCACGATGGTCAGCAGTTCGTCGCCTTCGCCCGAGTACGACATTGCCAGCAGCACGTCGTCCTGCGTGATCATCCCGAGATCGCCGTGAGCCGCCTCGGCAGCGTGGACGAACATCGACGGCGTCCCGGTGGAAGCCAGGGTTGACGCGAGCTTGCGACCGATGTGGCCGCTTTTGCCGACCCCGGTCACCACGGTTCGTCCGCGACAGTCCAGCAGCAGCCCGACAGCCCGGGCAAAGGCCCCATCAATGCGGTCGGCGAGAGCGGCGACGGCCTGGGCCTCGATCTCGATCACTTCACGCGCCAACGCGAGCGCGCTGGCGCTCGGTTCGGTAGGCAGAGGTGACACTGGCATGGATTGCGGCAGCTGATTCGGGGTACGAGGCGGCCGCTAAGGCCACGTGGGGAGGCTGCGGCGATAATACACGCGCGATGTGTGCTGGCATGGGCTTTGCTTGCGCCGCGCGACCGATCCATTTCTCTGCACCGTTGCTCACTCGATGACGTCCGGCTTGGAAGTAACCCTGGTTCTGCTGGCCTCCGTGGTGCTGGGGGTGGTCGTCTTCCGGCTGCTTTCGTTGCCGCCGTTGCTGGCCTATCTCGCGGTAGGGATACTCATTGGTCCGCATGCGCTGGGCCTCGTCCCCGACAGCAAGCAGACGCGCTATCTGGCGGAGTTCGGCGTCGTGTTCCTGATGTTCTCGATCGGGCTCGAGTTCTCGCTGCCTCGCCTGAAGTCGATGCGGCGGATCGTGTTCGGGCTCGGCGGTGCGCAGGTCACGCTGACCATTCTCTTCACGATGGTCGGCGGACTCCTCCTGGGCAGTACGTTCGGCGTCGGCTTCGCCGGCGTGTTCGCTTTGGGTGCAGCGCTGGCGATGTCATCCACCGCAATCGTCATGAAGCTCATTTCCGAGCGACTCCAGCTCGACACCGAACATGGCAAGCGCATCGTCGGCGTGCTGCTGTTCCAGGATCTGGCGGTGGTCCCTCTGCTGGTCCTGATTCCGGCGCTATCGGCCGACCCGGGCGAGCTGGGCCGGACCCTGGGACTCGCGGTACTTAAGGCCACCGCGCTGTTGGCGGTACTGCTGGCGGGCGGACAACGCGTGCTGCGCTGGTGGTTGCACCTGGTGGCGAAGCGCAAGTCGCATGAGTTGTTCACACTCAACGTGTTGCTGATCACGCTGGGCCTGGCCTGGATGACCGAAATTGCCGGCCTGTCGCTCGCCCTCGGAGCCTTCGTCGCGGGCATGTTGATCGCCGAGACCGAATTTCGCCACCAGGTCGACGAGGACATCAAGCCGTTCCGGGACGTGTTGCTCGGATTGTTCTTCGTGACCATCGGGATGCTGTTGAGCCCGCGTGTCGTGGTCGAACACTTCGGCTGGGTCATGCTCGCTTTCGTCGTGCCCGTTGCCTTCAAATTCGGCCTGATCTTCCTTCTTGCCCGGCTGTTCAAGGCCGGCGCGGGAACCTCTATCCGGGCCGCGCTGGCACTGTGCACGGCGGGCGAGTTCGGGTTCGTGCTGCTCGGTCTGGCGGGCCAGTTCGACCTGATCGATGATCTGATCCTGCAGGTCGTGCTCGCGGCCATGCTGCTGTCGATGCTCGCTGCACCCCTGCTGGTGCAGCATGCGGATCGCATCGCGATGCGACTGGCGTCCAGCGAGTGGCTGCAGAAGTCGCTTGAAATCGCGCAGATCGCGCAGAAGGCGATCGTCAGCGACCGTCATGTGGTCATCTGCGGCTTCGGTCGCAGCGGGCAGCATCTGGCCAAGATGCTGGAGCAGGAAAACATCGGCTACGTCGCGCTCGACCTCGATCCGGACCTGGTGCGGGAAGCGGCGGCGGCCGGCGAGTCGGTCGTTTTTGGCGACGCGGCACGGCGCGAGACCCTGGTAGCGGCCGGTATACGGCGCGCGGCGGCGCTCGTGATCACCTACGCCGATGCGACCTCGGCCCTGAAGGTGCTGCGTCACGCGCACGAGCTCAAGCCGAATCTGTCCGTCGTCGTGCGTACGCAGGACGACCATGACCTCGACAAGCTGATGAAGGCGGGCGCGACAGAGGTGGTCCCGGAAGTCTTCGAAGGCAGCCTGATGCTGGGCTCCCATGCGCTGGTTCTGCTCGGCGTGCCGGTCGCGCGTGTAGTCCGGCGCGTGCGCGAGGCACGGAACCAGCGCTACCGGCTGCTGCGGGGCTACTTTCACGGAATCGGCGACGACGATGGTTCGCCCGAAGACGAGTCGCATGAGCGGCTGCATTCGGTGCCGATCGATGCCGGTGCCGCGGCGGTCGGAAAACGGCTCGCTGATCTGGAACTGGCCATGATCGGAGCGGACGTGACCGCGGTCCGCCGGCGCGGTATCCGTGGGGCTGATCCGAGTCCGGAAATGAGGCTGCAGGTCGGCGATGTCGTTGTTCTGCGCGGCGTGCCGGAGTCCATAGAGCTGGCCGAGGAAAGGCTGCTACAGGGATGACGACGTTTCGTGGCCTGCTGCTGCTGGTCGCACTCCTGCTAGGCGGCGTGCGCGCGGCCGGCGCCGACGAGGCGGCATGGAGCGCGCTGCGCGACGGCGGAGTGCTCGTTCTGCGTCATGCGGCGACCGAACCCGGCATCGGCGACCCGCCGGGCTTCCGACTCGACGATTGCGCGACCCAGCGCAACCTTTCGCCGGCGGGCCGGGAGCAGGCCGTGGCCATCGGTCGCGTGCTGGCCGAGCGACGTGTTCCGGTCGCGCGCGTCGAGTCGAGCCTGTGGTGCCGCTGCCTCGATACCGCACGCCTCGCATTCGCCGCGCTTGAGGTGCTGCCGACGCCGTCGCTCAATTCCTTCTTCGAAAATCGCTCAACCGAACCCGAGCAGACGCGCGCCCTGCGTGCACGCATCGCAGCGTGGCGTGGCCCGGGCGCGCTCGTGCTGGTGACACACCAGGTCAACATCAGCGCACTGACTGGACGCGTGGCCGCGCTTGGAGAGGGAGTCGTGCTCCAGCGCAATGGGGCGGACCTGCGTGTGGTCGGCTCGGTTCGCTTCTGATTCGACGGCAGGAGGCGGCAGCGCCTCCGCCCTCAGGCCGCGCGCGGCCGGCGCTGGCCCCTGAGCACCGGCGCCAGATAAGCGCCCGTGTGACTTTCTCGACTGGCGGCGATCTTTTCCGGCGGCCCGGTCGCAATGATGCGTCCGCCGCCGTCGCCGCCTTCGGGGCCGAGATCGACCACCCAGTCGGCCGTCTTGATCACGTCCAGGTTGTGTTCGATGACGACGACGGTGTTGCCGGCGTTGCGCAACTGGTGCAGCACCTTTAACAGCAGCGCGATGTCGTGGAAGTGCAGGCCGGTGGTCGGTTCGTCGAGGATGTAAAGCGTACGGCCGGTATCGCGCTTGGACAGTTCGAGCGAGAGCTTCACGCGCTGCGCTTCGCCGCCTGACAGCGTGGTCGCGCTCTGACCGAGTCGCACGTAGCCGAGCCCGACATCGAGCAGCGTCTGCAACTTGCGCGCGATCGTCGGCACTGCGTTGAAGAACTCGAAGGCGTCTTCCACCGTCAGGTCGAGCACGTCGGCGATGCTTTTGCCTTTGTAGTGCACCTCGAGTGTCTCGCGGTTGTAGCGCTTGCCGTGGCAGACGTCACAAGGTACGTAGACGTCGGGCAGGAAGTGCATCTCGACCTTGATGACGCCATCGCCCTGGCAGCTCTCGCAACGGCCGCCCTTGACGTTGAACGAAAACCGGCCGGCCTCGTAACCACGCTCGCGTGCCGTCGGCGTCTCGGCGAACAACTCCCGGATCGGCGTGAACAACCCCGTGTAGGTCGCCGGATTGCTGCGCGGTGTCCGACCGATCGGGCTCTGGTCGACGCTGATCACCTTGTCGACATGCTCCAGCCCTTCGAGCATTGTGTACTGGGCCGGTTCCGCCGCGGAGCCGTAAAGATGCCGCGCTACCGCGGCATACAGCGTGTCGTTGATCAGCGTCGACTTGCCGGACCCCGAGACGCCGGTGATGCAGGTCAGCAGGCCGATCGGCAGGTCGAGCGTCACGTCCTTGAGGTTGTTGCCCTGTGCGCCCACCAGCTTCAACCAGTGTGTGAACGGCGGTGTCCGGTCAGACGGAATCTCGATCTCGCGACGGCCGGCCATGTACTGGCCGGTCAGCGAATTGTCGTTGGCTTCGATCTCGGCCAGCGTCCCGCGCGCGATCACTTCGCCGCCGTGAGCCCCGGCACCCGGTCCCATGTCGACGATGAAGTCAGCGGCGCGAATCGCATCCTCGTCGTGTTCGACGACGATCACGCTGTTGCCCAGGTCGCGCAGGTGCTTGAGCGTGCCGATCAGGCGGGCGTTGTCGCGCTGGTGCAGGCCGATCGAGGGCTCGTCGAGCACGTACATCACGCCGGTCAGGCCCGATCCGATCTGCGAGGCCAGGCGAATGCGCTGCGATTCGCCACCGGACAGCGTGTCGGCCGAGCGGTCGAGCGACAGGTAGTCCAGCCCTACGTTGACGAGGAAACGCAGGCGTGACGCGATCTCCTTGACGATCTTGCTGGCAATTTCCTTCTTCTGGCCGCTGAAGCTGACGGTCTCGATGTAGCGCGAGGCGTCCGCGAGGGGTGCTGCCGAGATCTGCCAGATCCCGCGCTGCTCCTTGCCGTCGCCGATGAAGACGTTGCGCGCCTCGCGCCGCAGACGCGAGCCGTCGCACACGGTGCAGGCACGCTGGCTGCGCAGTTTTGCCAGCTCGTCGCGCACGACCAGCGAATCGGTCTCCTTCAGCCGGCGCTCGAGGCTCGGGATCACGCCTTCGAACGGATGGCGACGAATCATCTTGCGCCCGCGTTCGTTGGTGTAGGTAAATGGGATCTCCTCCTCGCCGGACCCGTGCAGGATGATCCGGCGAGCCGATTCCGGCAGCTGGTCGAACGGCTGGTTCAGGTCGAAGCCGCAATGCTGGGCCACGGTCACCAGCATCTGGTGGTAATACTGGTTGCGTGCATCCCAGCCCTTGATCGCGCCGCTGGCGAGCGCAAGTTCAGGGTGTGCCACGACGCGCGTCTCGTCGAAATACTCCACCGTTCCGATGCCGTCACAGGACTCGCACGCTCCCATCGGATTGTTGAACGAGAACAGCCGCGGCTCGAGCTCGGCCAGCGAATAGCTGCACACCGGACAGGCGAAGCGGCTCGAAAACGGTATTTCCTGCCCGTTGTCCAGGTCGAGCAGCAACGCCCGGCCGTCGGCCAGGCGCAGCGCCGTCTCGAACGATTCGGCCAGTCTCTGCTTGGCATCCGCGCGGACCTTGAGCCGGTCAACGACCACGTCGAGCGAGTGCTTCTCGGTTTTCGCCAGTGGCGGCAGGCTGTCGGCCTCGACGATCGCTCCGTCGATGCGAAAGCGCACGAAGCCCTGGGTCTGCATGTCGTCGAAGAACTCGACGAACTCGCCCTTGCGCTCGCGCACGACCGGGGCCAGCACCAGGATCTTCGTGTCCTCCGGCAGCGCAAGCGTCGAGTCGACCATCTGCGACACGCTTTGCGACTGCAGCGGCACCTTGTGATCGGGGCAGTAGGGCGTGCCGACACGCGCGAAAAGCAGACGCAGGTAGTCGTGTATCTCCGTCACGGTGCCGACCGTAGAGCGCGGGTTGTGCGACGAGGCCCGCTGCTCGATCGCGATCGCCGGCGACAGGCCCTCGATCAGGTCGACGTCCGGCTTCTCCATCAGCTGCAGGAACTGGCGCGCGTACGCCGACAGCGATTCGACGTAACGCCGCTGACCTTCCGCGTACAGGGTGTCGAAGGCCAGCGACGACTTGCCCGAACCGGACAGTCCGGTGATGACGATCAGCCGCTCGCGCGGCAGGTCGAGATCGACGCTCTTGAGGTTGTGGGTGCGGGCGCCGCGGATGCGGATTTCATCCATCGGTCAGAGTGAGCTGCGAGAAATCAACTTGTTACTATAGCGACAAACGTCGTCGCGCTCTGCTCCACGGGTAGTGGTCGCGGCGTGACAGTGCGCTGCGGCTGCGGTTCGGGCCGCCAGGCCGCACAGAATGCATCGCTCGTCCTCGTAGGAGAACTTCATGGCATCGGTGAACAAGGTGATACTGATCGGCAACCTCGGGCGCGATCCCGAGACGCGCTACACCGCCGATGGCGCAGCGATCACGAACGTGTCGATCGCAACCACGCGCCGCTACAAGGATTCCTCGGGTCAGCAGCAGGAAGAGACGGAGTGGCACCGGGTTGCCTTCTTCGGGCGTCTTGCCGAGATCGCCGGCGAATACCTGCGCAAGGGCCGTCCGGTCTACGTCGAGGGCCGTCTGCGCACGCGCAAGTGGCAGGACAAGGACGGCCATGACAAGTACACGACCGAGGTCGTTGCGGAGAACATGCAGTTGCTGGGTTCGCGCGAAGGCATGGGCGGCGGCGGGGCCGAGTTCGAGGGCAGTGCTGAGGAATCCCGCGCCCCCGCGCCGGCTGCCGCACGCGCGGGCGGCAGCCGCCCGCCAGCCGCGAAGCCGGCGACCAATATCGCCGACATGGATGACGATATTCCGTTCTAGGCGGAATTCGACCAGGGGCTCGGGCCGTCGTACGCGACCCATGCGCGTGCAACCAATCCGTAGTTCCACCTACGCGATTACCGGTATTTCTGGCGACAAGATGCCTCGTTAAGTTCGGGTGACGCGCCGGTACGAGCCGGCGTCGTTCGCCCTTTCCGTCGTCAGCGGTCGCATGCCATGCGCCGGTGGCGGGTCCGCTTCCACGGTTCCGGCAGTTCAGAGCTGGGACACTCCGATTCAATTCGATTCAATCCAATGGATCTCAGCTTCCTGCCCGATTGGCCTCCTGCCTTCCCTGCCGCGGTTGCCGTCGCTGCGCTGGCCTTGGTGGCGGCCGCCTTCGGCGAGATTGCGGCGCGCTGGCTGCGCGCGCCGCGCTTGCTCGGTTACCTCACGGCCGGAGCTTTGTTCGGTGCGGGTGGCTACGCGCTGCGGGCGCTCAACATGGAGCAACTGCCGACCAGCACGCTCCAGTTTTCGCTGGAGTTCGCCGCCGCGATCATCCTGTTCGACCTCGGGCAACGTGTTTCCTTCGGCTGGATCCGTCGCAATCCCGCTCTGCTTGCGGCCAGTGCCGTCGAAAGTGGGCTCACCTACTTTGTCGTTTTCGCGGTGATGCGCTGGCTGGACGTGGCGCCGCTGCCAGCCGCGCTGATTGCCACGATCAGCATGTCGACTTCACCAGCCGTCGTCCTGGCTATCACGCGCGAAGTGCGCGCGCAGGGTCAGGTGACGGAACGCGTGCTGCTGTTGACGGCACTGAACTCGATCTACGCCGTGGTGCTGTCGACCCTGCTGCTGGCCTGGGCGCGGCTCGACACCCGCGGCCTGGTCGACGACTTCCTGCTGCATCCGGCGTACCTGATCGTCGGCTCGCTCGCAATCGCATCGGTGGGAGCGCGTCTGTTCCATCTGGTGGCGGCGTTCGTCGTGCGGGACCGGGCTGCCCAGCTCATCCTGATGCTCGCCGTGGTGTCCATCGTCTTCGCCACTTCGGTTGCGCTGAAGCTGTCGCCGCTGCTCGCTCTGCTGGCCTGTGGTGCCTTCGTCCGCACCTTCGATCGAGGCCGCCGGCTAGCCAGCAGTGATTTCGGCCTGGTCTCGGCGCTGGCGTTGATGCTGTTCTTTGCGCTGTCGGCCGCGACGGTCGACCTCGGCATTCTCGTGAGCGCGGGCGTGCCGGCGCTCGCGCTGGTGCTGGTGCGGACGGCCTGCAAGGTGGCGGCGGTCGGCCTGCTCGCACCCTTTACGGGAATTGGCTGGCGCAAGGGCGTGTACGCCGGGTTGGGCCTGTTGCCGATGTCGGCGATCGCGCTGATGCTGACGCAGCAGGTCTCGCAGCTGCATCCGCAACTGGGGGCGGAGGCCGGTGCGGTGTTGCTGGCGAGCGTGATCGTGTTTCAGGTGGTCGGAGCATTGACGCTGCTGTTCGCACTGAAGTCGAGCGGGGAGGCGAAGGAGGAGCGATGAGCGAGGACCTGCTCGACTTCAGGAAATCTCAGTCGCTGACGATGGGTGTGGAGCTCGAGCTCCAGCTGATCGACCGGCGCACCGGCGACCTGACGCGTGCGGCGTCGGATCTGATCGCGCTCGTGACGCGCAAGCCGTTTCCCGGCGACATCAAGCCCGAGATCACCGAAAGCATGCTCGAGGTCAGCACGGCAGTGCACGCGTCGTATGCCCCGCTGCGCGCTGAACTGCTGGCGATGCGCGATGCGCTGGTGGTCGGAGCCGACCTGCTCGACATCGAGGTCGCGGGCGGCGGTGCGCATCCGTTCCAGCGCTGGTACGACCGCCAGATCTACGACCGGCCGCGGTTCAAGCATGTTGCCGGCCTGTACGGCTACCTGGCCAAGCAGTTCACGGTGTTCGGACAGCATGTGCACATCGGCTGCGACGATGGCACGCAGGCGATGCGGCTGCTGCATCGCCTTTCCATCTATATCCCGCAGTTCATCGCGCTGGCGGCCAGCAGCCCGTATTTCCAGGGCGTCGACACGTCGTTCGACTGCTCGCGTCTGAACAGCATCTATGCGTTTCCGCTCTCGGGACGGGCGCCGTTCCTGACCGACTGGCCGGCGTTCGAAGCGTACTTCGCCAAGCTGCGCCGGCTGGGCGTCGTCGAGAGCATGAAGGATTTCTACTGGGATATCCGGCCGAAGCCCGAGTACGGCACGATCGAGGTCCGGGTCTTCGATACGCCGCTGACCGTCGAGCGCGCGGCGGCGCTCGCCGCCTACCTGCAGTCGATCTGCCGGATGCTGCTCGATCGCGAAGAAACGGTCACCGAGGAAATCTACCTCGCCTACAACTACAACCGGTTCCAGGCGTGCCGTTTCGGGCTCGAAGGGCAGGTACTGGACAGCCTGACCGGTGAGTCGACGCCGCTGCACATCGCGGTGCTTCGCAGCCTAGAGGCTTGCCGTCCATACGCGCGCGAACTCGATTCGATCGACGCCCTCGACGAGATCGAACGCTGGGTTCGCGCCGACGGCAACGATGCGCGGTGGCAGCGCGAAACGATGCAGCAGCGGCATTCGCTCGCCGAGCTCGTGCTCGAGTCGGCGGACCGATGGCGAGGGCGGGCGCCGGTTGAGCCGTCGGGACACCTGACGCCAGAGAGCTAGTTTCCTCCGTGCAGGAGGCGCAGCACTTCGTCGTGCAGCCCGCCGGCGCTGGCGATCACTGACCGTTCTGCGAGCGGATCGCCACCGGTCCAGCCGCTGACAACGCCGCCCGCGGCCTCGACGACAGGCACGATGGCGGCGACATCCCAGTGCGCGAGCGTCGGATCGAGCATCAGGTCCGCACCGCCTGTGGCCAGCGCGAAGTAGCCGAAACAGTCGCCCCAGGTCCGGTAGAGCCGTGCGCGCTGGATCAGGCCTTCAATGCGATCGGTATTCGGCGCGCCGCGCTGTTCGCCGGTGGTCCAGTGCGTGGTGGCAAGCACCGTCGCGTCGGCAAGGAGGTTGCAGGGGCGCACGTGCACCGGTCGTGCCGAACCGTCGGTCGCATACAAGGTGCAGCGATCGCGCAGGCCAATCAGCGCCAGCCCGGGCGACGAATGCGCGATCACGCCCAGTACCGGGCGATAGCCGGCACCGTCGTCGCGCTCCAGTGCGATCAGCGTGCCGAACAGGAAGCAGTGAGTGATGAACGCGCGGGTGCCGTCGACCGGATCGAGCACCCAGCGGTAGCGGTGGCCCGGCTTGGTGCCGTGCTCTTCGCCGACGATGCCGTGATCCGGGTAACGGCGCTCGATCAGCTCGCGCATGGCCGCCTCGGCCTGGCGGTCCGCCAGCGTGACGGGCGAGGCGTCTGCCTTGGTGACGACCTCGGTGCCGGAAAGGAAGTAGCGACGGATGGTGGCGAAGGCGATGCCAATCAGCTCATGCGCAAACGGGACGAACTCGCGCTCTTCGACGCGCGTCAGCGTCGCGCTGTAGCGGGGGCGAGACACCGGCCGCTCAGGCGCGCTCGGCCGGCGTGAACAGGACCGTGCACGCGGTGCGGTCGGTCGCATCCAGCGCTTCGGCAGCGCAGGCCGGCGCCATCTTCTCGTGCAGCCGCGCAATCAGCTTGTCGTGCGTGCCTTCCTTGTTCCACTTCTGCAGGCGTTCGCTCAGCCGCTCGAGCGAGCGCCGGCTGCGCGCGGAGAACGCATCCGGCGACTTGGCCGCCTCGCCGATGACACTCCCCGCCGCGGCCTCGATACGCGCCGCGTCAGCGGGCGCGAGTTCGAGCAGATAGTTGACATAGGCGCCGCCCCACTGAAGGCGCGTCGCCGGACCCTTGGAGGTCTCGTAAGCCTGACGAGCCCACTCGATCGCGGCGACCTTGCTTTCCGGTGTACCGCGCTTGCGGGCGTTGGAGGCGAGGCCGAGCATGTAGTAGTACGGTGAGTGCGAGCGCTCGAGCTCAATCGACAGCAGGGCATCGGACTCGTCGAGCAACCCGGCATCGGCCAGGAGTGCACCAGTGCTGGTGATGACCGACTGGCGTTCATTGATGTCGGTCGTCTCGCGGTCGGCACGCGCCGCCTGCTCGCGCACCAGCACCAGCAGCGGCTTGGGAAGCGGGCCGTCTTTGTTGTCGAGCCGGGCCAGGTCGACCTTGCCGTTCAGCGCCCAGATCCGGCCGGCGTTCGACAAGGTGGCATCCGCCACCAGTGCGTCGAGTGCGACGTTCCACTGAGCGATGAGTTGCTCGCGCGCTTTCGACTTGGGCGCGGTCGTGTAAGCCACCATCTGCGAGGCGTAGCCCGCGATCAGGTCGTAGTGTTCGCGGACCAGTTCCGGCCGGGCGAGAATGCTCTGCAGACTCGCCAGCGCATCGGCCTTGTCGGCGACCGGCTTGACCTCGCCCTTTGCGGTGGCCGAGGCCGCGACGGCCTGCAACACGAGGCGCGACGACGCCTCCCTCTGCTCGGGCGGACAGGCATGCGCCAGCTTGAGCAACGTGGCGGGGACATCGACCTTCGGCACGATCTGCTGCTCGTCGGTTTCCCACGAGTAGAACGCCAGCAGCCGCCAGTCCTCGGTGGTAACCGGCGTACCCGCCATCGCCGCGGCCAGTGCCTGCCGGGCCGAGGATCCGCCCGAAATGCCGTGCTCGAGCACCTGCATGTACTTGGCCGGCTCGACCGAGCCGGCCAGCCGCGTGATCTCGCTCCCGTCCGGGCGCAGCAGCACCATCGTCGGATAGGCGCCAACGCTGAAGCGCTTGCCGAGCGCCTGCCCGCTCGGCGTGTCGCCGTCGACGTACACCGGAACGAACGAAGCGGGATTTGTCGATGAAATCCTGCCGCGTGAAGATGGTGCTCTTCACCTGATTGCACGGCGGACACCAGGCGGCGGACCAGAACAGGAACACCGGCTGGTTGCTCGACTTTGCGCGCTCGAAGACGCTGTCGACGTCGGTCATCGCTGCGGGTCGCACCCAGGCGATTTCGTTCTTCGCCGGCGCGGACGATCCAGCCGGGCTGGGGCTATCGGGCGCCTTCGAGCACGCGGTCAGGACGAGCAGCGCCAACAGGGCTGCAGCAGGCAGTGATCTCATGCAACTTCCTTAATGGGGTGGTGCCGCCTCAACAGAGCAGGGCAAGGGCGGGCCATGAGGCAGATTATCGCCCGTCGGCCGCTCTCGGGCGCCGCCTCAGCGGCAATTCAGCGACAACTCAGGCGTTCGGCGAGCGCGAGATAGCGATCTACGGGAGGCGTAACGGCGTCCACCGACTTGGCCAGGTCGTCCCAAAGGCGAACGCGCACCGCGTCGGCGGCGTGCGGCTGGGCGATGAAGGCGTCGGCCTCTGCGTCGGTAAAGATGCCTCCCTGCAGTTCGAGGCTGCGCTTCGAGTCGGCTGACAAGGCTGCCCAGTACTCGGCGCCGGCCAGACGTCCATCGCCGCGCGCGCACAGGTAGCGCTTCGCATCGACGTGCAGGCGGATCGGCTGCAGCACCGCCTCGCCATAGAGCCCGCGCAGGAACGGCAGCGCGACATACTCATGCCGGTCGTCGATGCCGCGCAGCGTCGGCGTGTCGCCCTGATCGTTGATCAGGTGGCCCAGGTCATGCAGGAACGCGGCGAGCACGAGTTCGTCGCTCGCTCCTTCGCCTTCGGCAAGTTCCGCCGCCTGCAGCGCGTGCTGCAGCTGGGTCACGGGTTCGCCCGCATACATGCGGGCTCCCTTGGTCGCGAACAGGTGTTCAATGTCTGTCAGTGAAAGTGCCATTCAGGTGGTGCGCGTCTCGTTGCTGTGAAACAGGGCCGGTTGCTCGCCGAGCAGCCGGGTCTTGGACAGGATGCCGGCCGACTCGAGAATCGGGTAGGCGACCGAGCAGAACAGCGAGTTGATGCGCTTGAAGTCCGCCAGCAGATCGAGGTGCAGCGAACTGGTCTCGATCGACTGGCGCGTGTTGTCCGACAGTCGCAACAGATGCTGGTCGGCGTAGCGCATCTCCAGTTCACGGAAGGCCACCTTTTCCGACATCAGCGACTGCGCGGATTTCAGGTCGCCATTGAGAAACACCGCGACGCTCAGCTGAAGGTTGGCGACCAAGCGCGTGTGCAGGTCGGTGATCTCGGTGATCCCGGCATCGGAGAACGACAGCCCGTGGCGAATCTTGCGCTCGGCAACGTCGAGGAGTCCGCGCTCGATGATGTCGCCGACATGCTCCATATTGATCGTGAACTGGATGATCTCGGTCCAGCGCCTCGCCTCGCCACCATCGAGCGCCTCGCGGCTGATCTGCGCAAGGTAGCGCTTGATGGCGGAGTACAGCCGGTCGATCTCGTCGTCGCGCTTGCGCAGCACCTCGGCCAGCTGGGAGTCGTTGTTCCGCAGCACGGTCAGCAGGCCGGACAGCATGTCCTGCACGGTGTCGGCCAGGCGGATCGCTTCACGCGCTGCGTTGCCCAGCGCCAGCGGCGGCGTGGCCAGCGCCAGCGGGTCCAGGTAACGCGGCTGTGCCGCGGTTTCCTTGTCGCGACCATCCGGCAGCCAGCGTTCGGTAAGTCTGGCGACGCGGCCGGTCAACTGGATGAATGCCAGGGCCAGCATCAGGTTGAACGCGAGGTGGAAGACGACAACGAGGTCGCGCGGATTGATCTGAAGTTGCTTCAGCCAAGGCGTAATGAACGGAAGCACGGTCAGCGCCAGCGTCACGCCGACGGCCTTGAACACGAAATTGCCGAGTGGTACCCGGCGCGTCACGGCATCGGACCGCCAGGTGGTCAGCATGGCCAGGATGCCGCTGCCGAGGTTGGCGCCCAGCACCAGCGGCAGGGCCACATGCGCCGGCAGCACGTTCGAGCCGGCCAGCATCGCCACCAGCAGGACCACGGCCAGGCTCGAATAGCACATCACCGCGAACACGGCGCCAATGAGCACGTCCAGCAGCAGGTCGCCGGAGATTTGCGCGAACAGCGTCTTGACGCCCGCGCCGTGTGCCAGTGGCGCCGCGGCTGCGGTGACCAGCTGCAGCGCGAGGATCATCACGCCGAGGCCCAGGACAATTCGGCCGATCTGGCCGGCGCGCTCGTTGCGGCGCGAAAGGTAGACGACGACGCCGACGACAATCGCCAGTGGCGCCAGCCACGACAGGTCGAGTGAAAACAGCTGCACCATGGCCGCCGTGCCGACGTCGGCACCGAGCATCACCGCCAGCGCGGCAGACGTCGTCAGCAGGCCCTGGGAGACGAACGAGGACGTGAGCAGCGCGGTGGCGGTCGAACTCTGCAGCAGTCCGGTGACGCCGACCCCGGCGAAAAAAGCGGCGGCACGACCGTTCATGCTGCGCCTCAATACCTGACGCAGCGCAGCGCCATACACGCGCAGCACGCCCGTGCGCACGATCTGTGTGCCCCAGACCAGCAGGGCAATCGCGGCAAGAAGATTCAGTAGCGTCGTCAATTGCGGCCGTTACCTCCGTTGTGGCCCGAAGGCCGAGTCACGACACATGCGGTCTACCAGGGAAGGGAGTAGGTCTTGACGTTCGTGAAGCTCTTCATTGCTTCCTGTACGCCTTCCTTGTACCCCAGTCCGGAGTCCTTGATTCCGCCGAAAGGCGTCAGTTCCAGCCGGTAACCCGGCACTTCGCGCACATTCACGGTGCCGACGTTCAGTTCGGCGATGCAGCGGGTGATGACGTCGAGGCGATTCGTGCACACCGACGACGACAGGCCGTAGGCCGTCGAGTTCGCCACCGCAATCGCCTCGTCCAGCGAAGTGAAACGGATCACCGGCGACACCGGCCCAAACGTTTCTTCCTTCACCAGCGTCATCGATGGCTGGACGTGGTCGAGCACGGTCGGGGCGTACAGCGCTCCGCGCCGCTCGTTGCCGAGCAGCAGCCGGGCGCCGGCGTCGACCGCCTCATTCACGCGTCGCTCGAATTCGGCCGCGGCCGGCTCGTCGATCACGGTGCCCATGTCGGTCGCCGGATCGAGCGGGTCGCCGCACTTCACGGCCTTCGACTTGGCGACCAGCCGCTGGACGAAGTCGTCGGCGACCGCCATGTGCACCAGCATCCGCTTGACCGCGGTGCAGCGCTGCCCGGAATTCTTGTACGAACCGCTCGCGGCCAGAGTTGCAGCCTCCTCGACGTCGGCGTCGTCCATCACGATGATCGGATCGTTGCCGCCGAGTTCCAGCACCTGGCGCTTGTAGACCGCCTTGCCGGCGATGTACTTGCCGACGGCGACGCCACCCGTGAACGTCACGAGGTCGACGTCCGGATGGGTCAGCAGTTCGTCGGCGATCTCGCGCGGGTCGCCTGTCACCACCGACAACATCGGCGGCGGCAGTCCGGCTTCATAGAGGATGTCGGCCAGCACGTAAGCGGCCAGCGGTGTCTTTTCGCTGGGTTTGAGCACCACGCGGTTGTTGGTTGCCACCGCCGGCGCGACCTTGTGGATCACCTGGTTCAGCGGGTGATTGAAAGGCGTGATCGCGGTGATCACTCCCTGCAACGGCTCGCGCAGGGTGTAGACCTTGCGGTTCTTGCCGTGAGGTGTCAAGTCGCAGGAATACACCCGGCCATCGTCGACCAGCGCCTGGTTCGCCGCGAAGAGCAGCACGTCGCTGGCGCGGCCGACTTCGTACAGCGTGTCCTTCAGGCACAGGCCGGATTCGAGCGTGATCGTGCGCGCGATCTCGTCGCGGCGGGCAGCGATCAGTTCGCCGGCGCGCATCAGGATGCGGTAGCGCTCGTAGCGCGTCAGCCGGGCCCGGTACGCGCGCGCGCTTGCGATAGCGCGACGCACATCGTCGACAGTTGCCTTCGGCACCGTGGCGATGACCTCGCCCGTGTACGGATAGCGCACTTCGAAACAGCGCTCGGTGGGCACGCGTTCGCCGGCGATTCTCAGCGACTCGCGGCGCAGCGGAAGGGTCGGTGCGTTCATCGCTACTGGGCGTGATTGAGAGCGAGGTCGAAGACGTCGAAGTTGCGCCAGCGACGGTTCGAATCGAGGCCCGCGATGCGCCGATTCAGAATGATCGGAACGCGCTGCTCAGAGATTCCCCCATGCGAGCGCAACGGCAGCTCCAGCTGTGACAGATCGTGTCTTGCCCTGCCGGTACCAAGGACGACGCTGCGTTCGGAGACGACGACCAGGTCGCCGATGCGGTCGGCCGGCAACTCGAAGCGCGCTGCGGCCTCGGCCCGGGTCAGCACGACCTCGATGCCGATCAGGCTTCTCAGCCTCGACGCGACGTCTTCGATCACATCGCCGGGCAGGTAGACGGTTGCAAACGAGCCCAGCGCCCCGTGGTGGACAACATAGGGGTCCGTGATCGGCAGGATCACTCGTGTGCGCTCACGGCCGACCCATTCGTCAAGCAGGTCCTGCAGGAAGATCACGTTCGGGCGTGCGTCGAGCCTCGTCTTGGCGTTCATGCCGTGATCTGCGGTCACGCCGACCACCGCACCCAGCGCGTCCAGTCGGGCCAGGTACCGGTCCATCATCGCGTAAAAGCGGTTGGCGTCCGGATCGCCGGGCGCGTGCTTGTGCTGCACGTAGTCGGTCGTCGAGAGGTACATCACGTCGGGCTTGCGCGTCTCGAGCAGTCGCACGCCGGCGGCAAAGACAAACTCGGACAGTTCTGCGCTGTAGACGTCGGGCACCGCCATGCCGACCAGCGGCAGGACCGCGTCGATTCCGTTTTCCTCTTGGCTGACCTGGTCCGACTTCTCGGACGAGAAGCAGATTCCCTTCATGCCGTGGCCCAGCAGCTTTCTGAGCTTGTCCTTGGCGGTGACGACGGCCACGCTCGCACCGCGGTCGGCCAGACCAGCGAGGATGCTGGGCGCACGCAGCCACTTCGGATCGTTCATCATGACTTCCGCACCGGTCGCGGTATCGAACAGGTAGTTGCCGCAGATGCCGTGCACCGACGGCGGAGCACCGGTCACGATGGAAAGGTTGTTCGGATTGGTGAAGCTCGGCACCACGCAGTCGCCGATCAGGGCAGTGCCTTCGTCCAGCACGCGCTTCATGAACGGCATCTGGCCGCCGGCGACCGCCTGCGCGATGTAGTCCGGTTCGCAGCCGTCGACGCAGATGACGACGGTGGGCTGATTCGGCATCGCATAGCGCCGGCCGTTGACCTCGAATACGGCGTTCATCCCCGTCGTCCCGCCCGTGCACGCGCTGGCGTTGCGAGTCCGGTGTTGTTGAGAGCGCGCTGTTTGCTTTCCATTACGTGGTGGTACATCGCCTGGCCCGCCTGCTCGGCATCCCCGGAGGCGATGGCCTTGACGATGGCGCGATGCTCGGCGGCCGACTGCGGCAGGACCGTGCGGTCGACCAGGTTACGCCGCCGATAGAGCGCGAGTTCCTTGACCAGCTTGCTGTAGATCGTTGCCAGTTTCCGATTGCCCGCGAACTCGACCAGTCGGTCGTGAAACTGGAGGTTCAGCAGGTGGTACGCATCGCGGTCGTCCGCGCGCACCGCCTGCTCCATGCGCTCGACGATGGCGCGCAGCGCCTTCATCTGTACCGCCGTGACTGACTCGGCGAGCCGGCGGCCGACCAGTTGATCCATCATGGCCCGCAGGTCGTAGATCTCGGCGGCCTCGTCGTGCGGAATGTCGCGCACGAACACGCCGCGATTTTTCTCCTGGCGCACGAGTCCGGCCTCTTCGAGCATGCGGAAGGCCTCGCGGATCGGGCCGCGCGAGACGCCAAGGCGTTCCGACAGCCACGCCTCGGTGAGCTTGGCTCCCGGCGCGATCGAACCGTCCAGGATCAGACGTTCGATCTCCTCCTGCGCAGCGCTGGCGAGGGAGTTCGCGCGCAGCAGGGCAATGGTCGGATGCGGAACGACATTGGAGGCGGTAGATGAGGACATGGGCGCCAGATTACACCAAATTGTAAACAATCTGCAAAAAACAATTGACACCGAATTTTCCGGCTGCGTAGACTGCCCACGACTCGATCGGGGTTGCTTTGCAGACGGGCGCAGAACCGTCACCGAAGCGTCAAGCAGGAACGCTAGTCTCGCCGGCTGTTCGTTTCCGTCCTGTGACGAACCGCCAAGATTTCACCGTACGGGGCTCTAAGGAGGAGTCGATGAAACTGCTAACCATCGCCGGCAAGGCGGTCGCCGCTGCTGCCCTGGCGGCTGCTGCGTTCGGAGTCCATGCGCAGAAGACCCAGCTCACGGTCTACACCGCGCTCGAAACCGACCAGCTCAAGGCCTATCAGGCCGCGTTCGAGAAGGCCAACCCGACGATCGAGATCGTCTGGGTGCGCGACTCGACCGGCATCATCACTGCGAAGCTGCTGGCCGAGAAAGCCAATCCCAAGGCCGATGTGATCATGGGTGTGGCCGCGACCAGCATGGCGATCTTCGACAAGGAAGGCATGCTGACGCCGTATGCGCCCGCCGGCCTGAACCGGATCTCGTCGCAGTACCGCGATCCGAAGAATCCGCCGGCCTGGGTCGGCATGGACGTGTGGGGCGCGACGATCTGCTTCAACACGGCCGAAGCCGCCAAGCGCAACATTCCGAAGCCCGAAAGCTGGAAGGACCTGACCAAGCCCGTCTATAAAGGCCAGATCGTGATGCCGCATCCGGCGTCATCAGGCACCGGTTTCTTCGACGTCAGCGCCTGGCTGCAGTTGTGGGGCGACAAGGAAGGCTGGGCGTTCATGGACGGCCTGCACGAAAACATAGCGCAGTACATGCACTCCGGCTCGCGCCCCTGCGCGGCTGCCGCGGCTGGCGAGTACACCGTCGGCATCTCGTTCGAGTACCGCGCCAACCGCGAGAAGGCGCGCGGCGCACCGATCGAACTCGTCTTCCCGAAGGAGGGCCTGGGCTGGGATCTGGAGGCGAGTGGCATCGTCAAGGGCACGAAGAACCTCGACGCCGCAAAGAAACTGATGGATTGGTCGGTCACCGATGAGGCGATGGGCCTGTACGCGAACAACTTCGCCATCGTCGCCGTGCCGGCGCTCAACAAGCCCTTGCCGAACGTCCCTGCCAACTATGCAAGCCTCCTGGTGAAGAACGATTTCGCCTGGGCTGCCGCCAATCGCGACAAGATTCTGGCCGAGTGGAGCAAGCGCTACGAGTCGAAGGCCGCACCGAAGTGACGTCATTCGGGACGGCACAGCCGCCCGAACAGCTCGCCGGGTTGAACGCAGAGGGCCGTTCAACCCGGCGCTCTTTTTTGCAAAGTGAATGAGCAACGAACCGGCGTCGGCTGAAGCCTTGCGGGTCGAGGGCGTGCACAAGGCCTTCGGGGACTTTGTTGCGCTCAGGTCGATCGATCTTGTCGTTCCGCCGGGCGAACTGGTGTGCTTCCTCGGCCCGTCAGGCTGCGGCAAGACCACGCTGTTGCGGATCATCGCCGGGCTCGAACGGCAGACCCGTGGCCGAATCCTGCAGAACGGGCGCGATGTTTCCTTCGCACCGCCGGCAGCGCGCGACTACGGCATCGTGTTTCAGTCTTACGCCTTGTTCCCCAATCTCTCGATTGCGCAGAACGTCGCCTATGGACTGGTCAATCGGCGCAAGGGGCGCGAAGAAATTGCGGCACGCGTGCAGGAGTTGCTGACCCTCGTCGGACTGACCGACGCGGGAAGCAAATACCCCAGCCAGATGTCCGGTGGCCAGCAGCAGCGCGTTGCACTTGCGCGGGCACTGGCGACTTCGCCGAGCCTGCTGCTGCTGGATGAGCCGCTGTCAGCGCTCGATGCGAAGGTGCGCGAGCGGCTTCGCAGCGAGATCCGGCAGTTGCAGCGCCGGCTTAAGGTGACGACGATCATGGTGACGCACGACCAGGAGGAGGCGCTTTCAATGGCCGATCGCGTCGTCGTGATGAATCAGGGCAACATCGAGCAGGTCGGCTCGCCGAGCGATGTCTACGAACGTCCGGCGACGCCGTTTGTGGCCGACTTTCTCGGCAAGGCCAACGTCCTCAAGGGCGTCGCGCTCGGCGGGGGGCGCTATCGCGTGGGTTCGGCCGAACTGGCATTGCCGGCTGATGAAAATCCGGTGGGCCGCAGTGTGCGGATCTATGTCCGGCCCGAGGACCGGCATGTCGAGGGGGACATTGCCGCACTGCCGAACCGACTGCGGGGCCGGATTGCGCGCATCGACTATCTCGGCACGTTCTGTCTGGCCGAACTGCGGTGCGAGGCGCTCGGCCAGCCGATGCTGATCTCCTACTCGCTCAACCAGTTGCACGATCTCGATGTGTGCGAGGGCGGTGAAGTCGAGATCGCGCTGCGTGTTGATCGCGTCCGCGTCTTTGCGGATGCCGTCGCCGCCGCCTGAGAAAACGCGGGTGAGCGCCATACCTGCCGACACGACGGTGAGCCGCGCACCGTCGCGCGCGGCCCTCGCAGGCGAGGCGCTGGCTGCGCGGGGCGGCCTGGTGCTGCTGGCGGTCGCGCTCTTCGTCTTCCTCACCGTGCCGCTGACGATGATCCTCGTGCGTGCGGTCGAGGGACGCGATGGCAGCTTTGCCGGCCTGGCCAACTTCATCCAGTACGTGCAGTCGCCTGCGCTGGCGCAATCGACGCTCAATACGCTGGTGTTTGCGCTTCTGACCACCGCGGTCACGGTGCCCGTCGCGTTCCTGTTTGCCTACGCGATCCAGCGCAGTTGCATTCCCGGCAAGGGTCTGTGGCGCAACATCGCGATGATTCCGATCCTCGCGCCGTCACTGCTCGCTGCGATCTCGTTCATCTACTTGTTCGGCAACCAGGGTGCGCTGAAGTTCATGCTCGGGTGGGTCGGTCTGAAGTCGATCTACGGCATGCCCGGCATGGTGCTGGCGATGACCTTTGCGTCCTTTCCGCACGCGGTGATGATCCTGATGGCGGCACTGGCGCTATCGGACGCGCGCCTGTACGAGGCGGCCGACTCGCTCGGAACGAACGAGCGGCGCAAGTTTTTCACGATCACGTTGCCCGGGGCCAAGTACGGACTCGTTTCCGCCTGCATGGTCGTGTTCACGATGGCGGTGTCGGAGTTCGGCGTCCCCAAGGTGATCGGCGGCAACACCAGCGTGCTCGCGGTCGATATCTACAAGCAGGTGATCGGCCAGCAGAACTTTTCGATGGGAGCGGTCGTCGGACTGGTGCTGCTGCTGCCGGCCGTCGTGGCCTTTGTCATCGACAATCTGATGCAGCGCCGCCAGCAGGCGCTGCTGACCGCACGCAGCGTGCCGTACCAGGCGCGCCGGGCGCCAGCGCGCGATGGACTGCTGCTGGTGTTCGTCGTCCTGATCTCCGCGCTGCTGCTGCTGGTCGTCGGCATGGCGGCGTTCGGCTCGGTGGTCAAGTTCTGGCCCTACAACCTGTCGCTGACACTCAATCACTACACCTACGGCTTCGAGGAAGCCGGTATCGAGCATGCGTATCGCAACAGCCTGGTGATGGCGCTGTGGTGCGGTGTGCTCGGCGCTGCAATCACCTTTGCCGGTGCGTACTGGCTGGAAAAGACCCGGGGTTCCAATCTCCTGCGACCGCTGATCCGGTTCCAGGCCATGCTGCCGATGGCCGTGCCGGGCATGGTGCTGGGCATCGGCTACATCCTGTTCTTCAACCTGCCGACGAATCCGTTGAACTTCCTGTACGGGAGCATGGGGATCCTGGTGATCTCGACGATCGTGCACTTCTACTCATCGAGCCACCTGACGGCGGTAACGGCCCTCAAGCAGATCGACAGCGAGTTCGAGTCCGTCTCGGCCTCGCTGAAGGTTCCGTTCTACAAGACCTTCTGGCGCGTCACCGTTCCGGTGTGCCTGCCGTCGATCCTCGACATCGGTCGCTACTATTTCGTCAACGCGATGACGACGATCTCGGCGGTGGTGTTCCTGTACTCGCCGAAGACCACGCTGGCTTCGATCTCGATCCTGCAACTGGACGAAGCGGGGGCGATTGGCTCAGCCGCCGCGATGGCAACGCTGATCGTGGTGACCTCCGCTGTCGTGACTGGCGTACTGTTTGCAATCGAGTGGTGGCTGATCCGACGCACGCAATCCTGGCGCAACACAGCGCAGCAATAGGCAGCAAGGGAGACTTCGATGATTGTCGGTAACGATCCGATCCTGCTCACCCCCGGGCCACTGACGACGTCGCTGGCCACCAAGCAGGCCATGCTGCGCGACTGGGGCTCGTGGGATGCCGCGTTCAATGCGATAACGGCCAGCCTGCGGCGCGACCTCGTCGACATCGTCAGCGGCGGCAACGAGTACACCTGCGTGCCGCTGCAGGGCAGCGGCACGTTTTCCGTCGAGGCGGCGATCGGCACGCTCGTGCCGCCCGCATCGAAGGGAGGCAAGGTACTGGTCCCGAACAATGGCGCCTATTGCGCGCGCATCGTCCGGATCTGCGGCTACCTCGGCCGCGCCGTCGTCGACCTGCCGGTGCCCGAGGACCAACCAGCGACCGCGGCAATCGTCGAGGCGGCGCTGGCTGCCGATCCATCGATCACGCATGTCGCGCAGGTCCACTGCGAGACCGGCGCCGGCGTGCTCAACGACCTTGCAGGTATCGCGCAGGTCTGTGCACGGCGCGGCAAGAGGCTGATCGTCGATGCGATGAGTTCGTTCGCCGCGCTGCCGATCGATGTCGCGAGCGTTCCTTTCGACGCCCTGGTTGCTGCCAGCGGCAAGTGCCTCGAAGGCGTTCCCGGCATGGGTTTCGTCATCGTCCGGAAGAAAGTGCTCGAGGCCAGCGGCGGCAACGCCCATTCACTGGCGATGGACCTGCACGATCAGTATGTCTACATGGAGAAGACGACGCAGTGGCGCTACACGCCGCCGACGCACGTCGTGGCCGCGCTGCGCGCCGCGGTAGATCAGTACAAGGAAGCGGGCGGCCAGCCGGCGCGCCTCGCGCGCTACGCAGGGAACTGCCGCATGCTGATCGAAGGCATGGCAGCGCTCGGTTTTCGTCCGTTCCTGAAGCCCGAGGTGCAGGCACCGATCATCGTCACCTTCCACGCCCCATCGGACCCCGCGTACACCTTCAAAGCCTTTTACGAGAGAACGCGCGAGCGTGGCTACATCCTGTACCCGGGCAAGCTGACGCAGGTCGAGACGTTCCGAGTAGGCTGTATCGGTGCGATCGACTTCAACGAGATGCGCAATGTGGTGGCGGCGGTCGCACAGACGCTCAAGGACATGGGGATCACGACAGTGACTCCGGCAAGTCCACGCATGGCCGCGTGACGTGTTGGGCAATGCCCGCCGGACGTCCGGCGGGCACGCTAGTGCGACTGCTGTCTATCGGAGCCCGTCCGCGTGTAGTGCAATCACTTCTTCGGCGCCGCCAGGCGTTGCTTTGCGTCGTCGGCATACTGGGCCGGCAGTCCGATCGCGAGCGCGTTTTGGAAGGACTCTGTCGCTTTGCCGGCAGCACCTTGTTCGCTTTGGACAATGCCTAGCCGATAGTGAAGGATCGCGGATCGCGGCTCGAGGGCAAGAGCCTGATTGAGAGCGGCTTCGGCCTTTGGCAAATTCCCTCGTGCTCGTTCCACCCAGGCGAGCGTGTCGAAGTAGGCGGCCGCCTTGGGCTGCAATTCGGTGGCGCGCTTCGCCCATCCGGAGGCCTTCGTGAGATCGCCCTTGGCCTCGACTTCCAGCCATGCTGCGTTGTTAAGTATTTGCGCGTCTGTTTCCGAGAGTTCAATCGATCGCGCATAGGCCTGGCGCGCGCCCGGCTTGTCGCCGGTCGCAACGAGCAGATTGCCGAGTCGCCCGTGAGCGCCAGCATCGCGTGGATTCGCTTTGACGGCCGCCTGCGCCGTCGCGATCGCTCCCTTTGAATCGCCGCTGGCCAGAAGCACACTCGCACGGTCCATCTGCAGCGCAGCAGACTTCGGCGCAATCTTGATGGCACGGTCCAACGCCGCAAGAGCTTCGGGGAAGCGTTTGCGCTCTGCTTCGACACGCGACAGCATCCGTAGAGGCTCGGGATCTTTGGGCGCGAGTCGGGCGGCCTTCTCAAAGGCTGCCGCAGCCTCGTCGGCTCGTTTGGCGCCGGCCAAGGCGACTCCAAGGCCAAACTGCGCCGCGGCGTCGTTGGGACGAATCTTTACAACTCTTTCATACTCCAGGACAGCGCGCGACGGTTCCCCCATGCGCAGATAGACATCGGCGAGTTCCATTTGCGCTGGCGTCGATTCGGGTGACAGTCGCTTGGCCGTTTCGAACTCGGTCATGGCGCGGGGCAGATCTCCCCGGTTTCGGTAGAGTCGGCCGAGAGCAAGGTGCACGGGAACGCTTTTCGGTGCGAGCTGCAATGCCTGCTGCAGCAGCGATTCGGCTGCTGCCGGATTGCCTTTCCGCACCTCGATATCCGCCAAAGCGACCAGCGGCTCAGGGGATTTGGGTGCGAGCTGATTCGCCTTGCGGAACGAGGCTTCGGCGCCCTTGATGTCACCGTTGACCAGCTTTTGTATCCCGGCGCGGAACTCGGCTGCCGCGGGCGACTCCTTTGTCATCGTGAAGTCGATCGGCGGCGCAGACTCGCTGACTGCTGCGTGCGCAATTGGGCCGGACGCAATGATCATGGTCGCGGTGAAGACGAAGAGTGTCTGCCTCATGAGCGTTCCGCGGGATGGTGAAGCTTCAGTTTAGCCATGGTTGAAAGGCAACAACTTGTCTCAGCTGGAAGTTCTGGAGACAAAAAAAGACGGCGCCTTAGGCGCCGTCTTTTCAAGCTCAAAAGGACTTCTGACTATTTCTGGCGACGCCGACGCATTGCCGCAAGTCCCGCCAGCCCCAACCCTGCCAATGCCAGTGTTGTCGGCTCAGGCACTTCGGTCGGATCCTCGATTTCAAACGTTGACGTGATGAACAGGCCGAACACGTTGTCGTCGTTACGACGGGTTGCGCGTCAACAGCCGAAGGAACGATATCACCCGCAGCAACGAATGGCGACGCATTCGCTGAGTTGCCGAGTGCAAGGTTGTACAACTCGTCGTCATCATCGCCGTCAGTGCAGGCCGGATCGGGTTGCTCGCATTGTCACCCACGCCACCGGCCGTGATCAGCCGGCCATTGTCAGCGACGAAGGGCGGAACCCGTCGTCGTTTCCTCCAGCGCAGCTCGTCAGACGACGCGAGGCCGGGATTACTGCTCGTCTGCACGTCGATCGTCGTGACCTGGCCCGTATTGTCGGGCGGGCCGTTGTAGCTGAAGCTCGACGCCAGTGACATAATGAAGTCACCGGTACGTAAGGGCTGACGCAAAGTTCAGCTGTCACGTGTCACCGCCGGTCGCCAGTTCACCGTCGAGGATGATTGCGGAGCCACCGATGGTCGATGCGTTGCGGTACACGACAACCAGCACCGAGCCGTCGTTGTCTCCACGTTCAGTCAGTCTGAAGTTGTAGATACCGCCGCACCGCCGTCGATCGTCGGTTTCACCAGGCGGTGACGTCGTACACGATCGTGTTGGCCGGATTGACGTTTGGCGTCAACAAGGTACCCATCGCCGGATTCAGAGCGGTGCCATTGAAGTGACCGGCGCACTCCGCCACCCCAACATGCTCGCGGTGTACAGGTAGGCCCTCAAAACGGTCGACCCAGCGGCGCTTGTGCCTGAAGCAGGCCCGATACCGCGCCATCGACGCCGAGGGCGTCGACGCTCAGGTTGGCGTCGGCGAAGAACTCATGCACGGCGAGCGTCGCCGATGCTGTCGATGCGGCTGCAGTCAGTGCCACTGCCAGTGCAAGCTTTCTCATACTCGGTTTCGTCATTTTTCCCCCTAGAGTGCCAAGCCACAAACCGACATCTGATCGGTGACGATGGACTAAGCATCAGGCGTGCCAGATTCACAAATCTGTTTGAATTCCTGCATTTAGGAATTTGTTGCGAAGCATCAATTTCGGCAGACTGCAAACAATTCCGACACCTCTGCCAGCGACTTGCTGCTCTGGAGTTTGCTGAAATCGAGAAGTGAACTGACTACTCGCGACCGCTGGCAGGGGCTCGAAGGGGCTAGCGCCTACGCGCTTTGAGCGCAAAGACCCCTGCATGACCGCACCGACCCCGGCCCAGCGTCGCGGAGTCAGATGCTCCTTCAGCAGCCGCGCGCCGATCAGCGTAGCGAACAGCACCGAGGTCTCTCGCAGGGATGCCACCAGGGCGACCGGCGCCTTCGTCATCGCCCACACCGAGATCGCATACGCCGCTGCCGACAAGCCGCCCCCGATCAGGCCGCGCGTGCGGCGCTGGACCAACGCTCGGCGAACGTCGAACCGTGTGTGGCGAGCATGTAGGCGGTGAACGGGACGCGTCGAGCACGAACAGCCAGACGATGTACGACCAGGCGTTGCCCGCGATCCGGGCACCGCTGCCATCGATGATGGTGTAAAGCGCGATGACACCGGCGTTGGCCAGCGCGAAGCCGACGGCTCGACCGTGCCCGTGAAGCGCGGCTCCGAGCCGTGCGGCCGGAGTGCCAGCGCGATCACACCGAGCGAGATCATCGCCATGCCGATCCAGCCGACGGCGCTCGGCCACTCACCCATCCAGAAGATGGCGATTACCCCGGTCAGCAGCGGCGCCACGCCGCGCATCAGCGGATACACGAGCGACAGTTCGCCGCTGCGGTAGGCGTTGATCATCAGGTAGTAGTAGGCGACATGCGTCGCCACGGACGCCAGGATGTACGGCCAGCTGGCGGCCGCCGGCAGCGGCACGAGGAACACGAACGGCAGTGCCACGAGCCCCGCGCCGGCGACGATCGCGGCGGTGTCGAGCAGGACGTCGTTGCCGCCCTTGATCATCGCATTCCAGCTGGCGTGCAGTAGCGCAGCCAGCAGGACAGCAAAGGAAACCGTCAGGCTCACAGCGAGTTGGGCGCGGCAGGCCCCTGTGCAACTGCCTGTGGCAGTCCGCAAGAAGTCGATCCGAGTCGCCGATGCGGCGCGGCAGCGCGATGCAGGCGGATACGGCGCGAGCGCCCGAGCAGAATCAAACGATCACGGCATCGGCCGCCGTGTAGCCGAGGTTCAATGCTTTCGCCACCGCCTTGTACGTGACCTTGCCGGCGGCGATGTTGAGGCCCGCCTTCAGGTGTGGATCGTCGTGCAGCGCCTTGCGCCAGCCTTTGTCCGCGAGCGCCAGCGTGAACGGCAGCGTGGCGTTGTTCAGCGCATACGTCGACGTGCGGGGTACGGCACCCGGCATGTTCGCCACCATGTAATGCACGACGCCGTCGACGACATAGGTCGGTTCGGCATGCGTAGTCGGCCGACTGGTCTCGACACTGCCGCCCTGGTCGATCGCGACGTCGACGATGACGGAGCCGGCCTTCATCTTCGGCAACATGGCCTTCGTGATCAGCTTGGGTGCTTCGGCGCCGGGAATCAGCACGCCGGAGATCACGAGATCCGCGCGCAGCACCTCGCGCTCGACGTTGTCCTGGTTCGAGAACACGGTGATCACCCGACCGTTGAACATCGCGTCGATGCGTCGCAGCGCATCGGTCGACTTGTCGATCACGACCACCTGTGCACCGGTGCCGACGGCCATCTGCGCGGAATTGGTCCCGACCACGCCAGCGCCCAGGATGACGATGCGCCCCGGCGCCACGCCCGGCACACCGCCGAGGAGCATGCCCATGCCGCCGGCCGACTTCTCCAGGCAGCGTGCGCCCGCTTGCACTGCGAGCCGGCCTGCCACTTCGCTCATCGGCGCAAGCAGCGGCAGGCCGCCGGAAGGCGACGTGACCGTTTCGTAGGCAATACAGATCGCACCGCTGGCGACCAGGTCCTGAGCTTGCTCGGGATCCGGCGCCAGGTGGAGGTACGTGAAAAGCACCTGGCCCTCGCGCAGCTGCTTGCGTTCGATTGCCTGTGGTTCCTTGACCTTGACCACCATGTCGGCGCGCTTGAAGACCTCGGTCGCGCTGCCGACGACGTCGGCGCCGGCTTTGCGATAGTCGTCATCGGCGGCGCCGATGCCGGCACCGGCCTGTGTCTCGACGATCAGCTGGTGTCCGTGTGCGACGGCCTCCCGGACCGATGATGGCGTCATGCCGACTCGGTACTCGTGAACCTTGATTTCCCTGGGTACGCCGATCAGCATCGCCGCCTCCGGATTGTTGTTCTGGGGCGGGATTGTGCCCGCTGTTCGTCTTGGCCGCGCTGGCGCGCTCGCTTCAGTGTGTCTGCAACTTGCGCCGGACGATCTGCCAGGCGACGAGTCCGATACACATCATGGCGAACGACGCCGCGGCCAGGCCCAGTGTCGAATGCATCACCGCCGGCGCGAGCGCACCAGCCACCAGGGCATTGGCCACGCTGCCGACGACGGCCTGCAGCGACGAGGCCAGCCCGCGTCGTTCCGGGACCAGGTCGAGCACCAGGATCGTGACCACCGGCACCATCAGCGACCAGCCGAAGGCGAAGAGTCCGATCAGAGGCAGCGCCCACCAGGCCTGCGCGGTGAAGAGTGCATTGGCGAGCACGTTCACGATCGACACGACCACCATGACCGTGAAGCCATAGCGGATCTGCCTGCGCGGCCGGATGCGACCTGCGAGCCGACCCGAGAGCCACGCGCCGCCCATGATGCCGCCGATGGTCAGGCAGAAGAACCAGAAGAACTGAGTCGGCGCCAGGCCCAGCAGTTCACCAAGGAAGGCCGGAGCAGACAGCACGTAGAGAAACATTCCATTGAACGGTATGCCGCTCGCAAGCGCCAGCAGCATGAAGTTGCGATGCCCGAGCAGCTGCGCATAGCCGCGGAAGAGGTTGCGCACATTGAACGGTTGGACGTCCCTCTTGTGCAGGGTTTCGGGCAACACACGCCAGTTCGCCAGCCACAGCGCCAGCCCCACGCCCGCGAGCAGCCAGAAGATCGAGCGCCAGCCGATGTTGACGTAGAGGAGTCCTCCGATCAGCGGCGCGACCGCGGGGGCAACGCCAAAGAAGATCGTCACCTGCGACATCACGCGCTGCGCCTGCGCCGGCGGGAACATGTCGCGAATGATCGCGCGCGACACCACGATGCCCGCGCCTGTCGCCAGCCCTTGCATCGCACGGAACAGCACCAGCTGGCCGATGGTCTGCGAGAGCGCGCAACCGACCGAAGCCACAGTGAAAGCAGCCACGCCCCACAGCACGACCGGCCGCCGGCCGTAGGCATCGGCCAGCGCGCCGTGGAAGAGATTCATCGCGGCAAAGCCGAAGAGATAGGCCGACAGCGTCTGCTGCATCTGCAGTGCCGTGGCGTCGAGCGATGTGCGAATCGTCGCGAAGGCCGGCAGGTAGGTGTCGATCGCGAACGGCCCAAGCATGCCGAGGCAGGCGAGCAGCAGCGATAAGGCCCAGGCAGGCGCCTTCCAGAGGTGGGCGGACTCGGGCTTCACCGCGCGTGGAAGCGGGGCGCCGTGGCCACGACGGTGGGTGCCGCCGTCGGCGGCCCGGACCTCGCCGCGCGGCGATGCGGATTCAAGCCCGTGTCGCCGTCGAATCGAGCGGCGCCCTCAGTGCAACCTGTGCGGAGTAACGCTCGCCGGCGAGGTCGATCGTGAAGGAGCCCGACTCGATCCAAGCCTTGTCTGCCGGGCCTTGTGCGTTGGAGACGATACCGAGCGCGACGGGTTTGCCGACCGTGTGCCCGAAGGCGGCCGATGTGACGGAGCCGACCGGCACGTTGTTGCGCAGGACGAGTTCACCACCCCAGAGGTTGGTGTGAGGCGCGTCGACGACCAGCGACACGATGCGGCGCGCGACGGCGCCGGCACCGCCGGCATCCCTGAGCGCCTGCAGCGCGCGCCTGCCGCGGAACTCTGCGGGCTTGTCGAGACTGACCGCAAAGGCAAGTCCGGCTTCGAAGGGATTGATGTCCGGCGTCAGCTCGCGGCCCCATGCCCGGTAGCCCTTTTCGAGCCGCAGCGAATCGATCGCGTAGTAGCCGGCGTTCATTGACCCGAGCGCGAGGCCAAGATCACGCCCCGCTGCCATCAGCCGTTCATGCACGCCGACGGCGAACTCGACCGGGGTGTAGAGCTCCCAGCCGAGTTCGCCCACATAGGTCAGTCGCGTGGCGCGCACCGTCGCATATCCGAGGTCGATCTGCTGCGAGGTGCCGAAGGGAAACGCGGCATTCGAAAGGTCGGCTGTGGAGACACGCTGCAGCAGTTCGCGGGAACGCGGTCCCATCACCGCCAGCATCGCCAGCATCGGCGTGATGTCGGTCACCTGGACGTGCACCGGTGCCGGCAATGTGCCGATAGCGCGCCGGATCACGTCGAGATCGCGCACCGCCTGTGCGCTGCCGGTGACGATCAGGTACTCGTCATGTTCGAGACAGGTGATCGTGAAGTCGCTCTCATAGCCGCCACGCTCGTTGAGCATGCCCGTATAGACCGTCCGGCCCGGTTCGCGCGGGACATCGTTCGCAGCCAGCCATTGCAGCACGGTGTGTGCGTCGCGACCCTGCACGAGCAGTTTCGCGAACGAACTCATGTCGAACACGGCCACCGCTTCGCGACAGGCACGGTGTTCGGCGGCGACCCACGGATGCCAGTTCTGGTGACCCCAGCCGTATTCGATGCGTGCCTGCGCGGGCGACGGCGCAAAGAAATTGGCGCGCTCCCAGCCCATCTTCGAACCGAAGCACGCGCCGGCGTCGCGCAACTGCGCAAAGAGCGGCGAGCGCCGGAACGGGCGCGCCGATTCCAGTTCACGGTTGGGCCACGGCATCTTGTAGTGCATGCCGAGTACCTCGGCGATGCGATCCGGCAACCAGGTTTCGTTCGCGTTGAAGCTCGCGAAGCGGCGGCTGTCGACCGGCCAGAGGTCCATGGCGGGCTCACCCTGCATGATCCATTCGGCCAGCGCCTTGCCGGCTCCGCCGGCCGAGGCGATCCCCATCGAGTTGAAGCCGCAGCCGACGTAGAGGTTGTCGATGCCCGGCGCCGGCCCGAGGATGAAGTTGTTGTCCGCGGTGAACGACTCGGGGCCGTTGTAGAACTGCTTGACCTGCGCCTTCTCGAGTGCCGGCACGCGGATCATCGCGTTGTCGAGCAGGATCTGGAATGCGTCCCAGTTGTCCGGCAGCAGCTGGAACTCGAAGTTTTCGGGAATGCCGCCGCGATGCCGCGCGCTCTGCAGCCACGGCGTTGCTTCCGGCTCAAAGCCGCCCATCAGCAGGCCGCCGACCTCTTCCTTGAAGTAGATGTAGCCGTCCGGATCACGCATCACCGGCAGGTCGCGGTGCACGCCGGGGACCACGTCGGTGACGATGTAGTAGTGCTCGCAGGAAAAAAGCGGCACTGCCACGCCGAGTTGGCGGCCGAGCGCGCGCGACCACTGGCCGCCGCACAGCACGACGATGTCGGCGGCAATGCGGCCGGATTCGCCGGCCTTGTTGCTCCACTCCAGATGCGAAATACGCTTGCCCAGCCCGACCTGCGTCGCGGCGCCGGTAACACGCACGCCTTCGCAGATGCGCACGCCGCGGTTGCGCGCACCCTTGGCGAGTGCGAGCGTCAGGTCAGCTGGATTCGCCTTGCCATCGCCCGGCAGCCAGACGGCGCCCTGGAGATCGCCGGTTTCCATGATCGGATACAGCGCGCCCGCTTCGCTGGGCGAGAGGATGTCGCAGCTGACCCCGTAGGCCTGCGCGACCGCCGCCGTGCGCTTCAGTTGCACCATGCGGTCGGGCGTGCGTGCCACCGCCAGCGAGCCGCACTGCTTCCAGCCGGTCGCGAGCCCCGTTTCGCCCTCGAGTCGTGCGTACAGGTCGGTCGAGTAGCGAATCAGCCGCGTCATGCTCTCGTGCGTGCGCAACTGACCGACCAGCCCCGCCGCGTGCCACGTCGTCCCCGACGTCAGGCGACCCTGTTCGAGAAGAACGACATCGGTTTCGCCGAACGAACTCAGGTGGTACGCGACCGAGCAGCCCATGATCCCGCCGCCAATCACAACGATCCGCGCCGCCTGCGGCGGCCGCACCTGAGTCGTCAGTGCCTCGTCTGCCACTCGTGTCTCCCCGGTTGTTCTTGATGTTGTGCCGGGGCGAGCGCCCGGCCGCTCCGTAGCGAGCCCTTCAAATCAGTCTTGAGCGGCCGCTGCGCGGCCGTATCCGTAAGCGATGCACGTGCGACCCGCAGGGTCGCGTACATCGCTTACGCACTACGTAGGTGCCACGCCTTCAGCCGCGTGAAAGTCTCGATGCCGTAGGTCGAGAGCGTCAGCCCGATACCCGAGTGGCCAACACCACTCCACGGCAGGCGCGGACTGACACGATCGCAGCAATTCCAGTAGACCGAGCCGGCGTGTACCTGTGCCAGGATGCAGCGGGCCCGCGCCTCGTCCTGTGTGTAAACCCCGGCCGTCAGGCCGTACTCGGTGTGGTTCATCAGCCGGACCGCTTCGTCGTCATCGGACACCTTCTGGATGCCGATGATCGGGCCGAAGCTCTCCTCGCGCATCAGGTCCATGGAGTGATCGACGCGACTGAGCACCGTCGGCGCGAACCAGTTGCCCGGTCCCGCAAGTCGCTTTCCGCCCAGCAGCAGCGTCGCTCCCTTCGCGGTCGCGTCGGCGACCTGACGCTCGAGCACATCCAGTTGCGGTGCACGTGTCAGCGGGCCGATGTAGGCGGCCTCGTCGGTCGGGTCGCTGACCATGAAGCCGCGCACCTCATTGACGAAGGCGTCGACAAAGGCATCGTGGATCGACGCGTGTACGTAGATGCGCTCGACCGAACAGCAGCTTTGTCCGGTGTTGTACATCGCGCCATCGGCGAGCGAGGCCGCCGCGGCTGCGATGTCGACGTCTTCGCAGACGTAGGTCGGATCCTTGCCGCCCAGTTCGAGCTGTAGCTTGATCATGCGCGGTCCGATGGTCTGCGCGATCTTCGCGCCCGTGGCATGCGAGCCGGTGAAGAACACGCCGTCGACCGGCTGCACCAGCAGGGCCGAACCCACGGCGCCTCCTCCGACCAGCACCTTGAACGCGTCCTGGGGGACGCCCGAGATGTGCAGCAGCTTGCCGATCTCGAGTCCGGTCAGCGTGGCGTATTCGGAGGGCTTGTAAAGCACCGTGTTGCCGGCGATCAGCGCGGGAACGAAGACATTGGCGCCGACGAAGTACGGATAGTTCCACGCGGAAATGTTCGCGACCACGCCCAGGGGTTCGTGCGTGATCTCCTCGCGCATGCCGCTGTCGTCAAAGACCTGTCGTGGAGCCAGCGTGCGTTCCGACTCGGCCAGGAAGAAGTCGATGCGGCCGAGGACGCCATTGATTTCGTTGCGCGACTGCCGGAGCGGCTTGCCCACTTCCGAGGTCAGGATCGAGGCGAGTCGGTCGAGATCGCGCACCAGTTCGCCGCGAAAGCGGCGAATCACCTCGACTCGGGCCGACAGCGGCTGCGCGGCCCAGTCAGTTTGCGCGATGCGCGCGCTTCGGTAGGCAGAGGCGACCGCGTCGGCCGAGTCGTCGGAGAGTTCGGCGATGACGCGGCCGTTCGCGGGATTGATGACGGTCAGCATGTCGACGTGATGAGGCGCCGCGCGCTGCGCGTTGCGGCAATGAAGTCATTGAGCAGGGGGTCGCCGGACAGCAACGATGAATTGGTCCAGTCGTGGAACTCCGGATGCCACTGCACTGCCGCGACATAGGACTGGATCGTGCCTCGCGAACTGTCGTAGCGGATTGCCTCGATCACGCCGTCGTTCGGGCAGCGTGCTTCGACGCTGAAGAACGGCGCCAGTTCGCGGATGCCCTGGTGATGCACGCTGTTGACCACGAAGTGAGGAAGTGGCCGGTCCGGAGCCTTGAACCCTGGATGGGGATACAGCTCCGCCAGCCGCGTGCCCGGCACGAACTCGATCGTGTGGAAGTTCTGGTCGTAGAGCTTTGCGTTGCGGTGTTCGATGGCGCCCGGGAGCTGGGTCTGGATATCCTGGTAGAGCGTTCCGCCGAACGCAACGTTGATCACCTGCAGGCCGCGGCAGATGCCGAGCACCGGCTTACCCGCATCGACGAAAGCGCGCAGCAGCGCGATCTCGTACTCGTCGCGGATGCGATCGCCGCTCCACTGCGGTCGCAGCGGTTCCTCGCCATAGCTGCCCGGCCACATGTCGGAACCGCCTTCGAGCACGAGTCCGTCGAGCAGATCCGCATAGTCAGCGAGCGAGACATCGCCACGCTGCGTCGGCCCCTCGGGCGACGGGATCACGAGCGCCAGCGCGCCGGACGACTGCACCCAGTGCACGATCGACTGCTCGACGTACTGCAGTGTCTTGCCGGTGAAGATCGGTCGCGACGGATCGGCATGGAAGAAGCATGCCGAGATGCCGATGGTCGGTCGCGGACTCATTCGAAGGCCTGCTCGAAGAAGCGCCCGAAGTCAGCGGCAGTGCACGGCCGCGGATTGGTCTGGTGGCAGACGTCCTTGACCGCGAGATCGACCAGTCGCGGGAATTGCTCGCGCTTCACGCCGACAGAGCCCAGCGATGGCTTGATGCCGATCTCGCGTTTCAGTCGTGCGAGCCACGGCACGAAGTCGTCCGCCGAACCGAGTCCGGCGACATGCGACAGCTCCGCGAACTTGGCCGGCACCGCTTCAGCGTTGAAGCGCATCACCGGTTCGAGCATCAGCGCGTTGGCCAGTCCATGGTGCAGGTCGCACACGGCACCGAGCGCGTGCGCGCACGAGTGCACGGCACCGAGGTCCTTCTGGAACGCGATCGCCCCCATCATCGAGGCCATCATCATGTCGGCCCGCGCCTGCAGATTGCCGCCGTCGCGTACCGCAACCGGCAGCGCGCGTGCGGCGATACGCACGCCCTCAAGCGCAATGCCGTCGCACAGCGGGTGATATGCCGGTGACAGGTAGCTCTCGATGTTGTGGGTCAGCGCATCGATGCCGGTGGCGGCGGTCACCGCCGGGGGCAGCCCGAGCGTGAGTTCTGGATCGGCAAAGACTTCGCGCGCCAGCAGCTTCGACGAGAAGATCACCCGCTTCACGTGCGTGTCGTCCTCGCTGACGACGCTCGATCGTCCGACCTCCGAGCCGGTGCCGCTGGTAGTCGGCAGCGCGAAAAACGGCGGCAGCGGGTTCGACAGCGGTCGCACCTGCGGGTGGTCCCACGCGTATTCAATGATGTCGCCTTCGTGGACCGCCATGGCCGCCACCACCTTGGCGACATCGAGCGCGGCGCCGCCGCCGAAGCCGATCACACAGTCAGCGCGGTGTGCCTTGTAGGCAACTACGCCCTCCGTGACTTGTGAAGCGGTCGGGTTGCCGTGTACGCCCGAGTAAACGCCGGTCTGAAGTTCCGTTTCCAGGTGGTGCATGAACTCGGCCAGCACCGGCAGCGCTGCCAGTCCGCGGTCGGTCACGACCAGCGGTCGCCGCAGGCCGAGCTCGCGCAGGTGCACGCCGACCAGCTTGCGCGCGCCGGGTCCGAAGTGGATCGTGGTCGGGAAGGCAAAGCGAGTGATGGTCATGAAATAGTGACGATGCGGTTCAGTTGATGCGCACCCAGCGTAGTTCGAGCACGTCGTTCGGCCACTGCGTGACACTGACGGCCGGCCGCATCACCCAGGCGAGCGTGCGGCGATACAGCGGAATCAGCGGCAGGTCGTCGTGCATCAGGCGCAGCGCGTCGCCCACCATACGGCGACGCGTCGCGAGATCGGGCTCCACACGGATGCCGTCGATTAGCTCATCCAGCTTCGGGTTCGAATAGCGGCCGCCGTTGAACTGGCCGCTGCCGGCACCGTCATGCGTGCGCACGATCGAGTTCATCGACGCCCACGGGTCGCCGCCCGGTGTCCAGCCGAATTCGAAGAAGCTCGCCGTTGCCTGCGTCAGCTTGGGAAAGAAGGTCGCACTCGGCGAAGGCTGGAAGGTCACGCGAATTCCCACCTGCGCCAGCATCGCGGCGATCGCCTGGCAGACGGCGGCCCGGTAGGTGACGTTGACGCAATCGAGCGTCACCGCGAATCCCTCGGGATAGCCGGCCTGCTTCAGCGCGGCGCGCGCGGCGGCCGGATCGAAGGGCAGACGTTTCTCGACGTCGGGCACGTAGCCGTCGACCAGCTTCGACAGGTGCGCACCGGTAGGCACGGCCTGCCCGCGCAGTACCTTCTGGATGATCAGGTTGATGTCGATCGCCTGCGCAATCGCCCGCCGCACGCGCAGATCCTTGAACGGGTTGCCGCGCGCCTCGCCGAACTGCAGTTCAGTGCGGGCCTGGTCGAAGCCCAGGTACTGCGTACCGATGTCGGTCGTCTCGACCAGCTTCAGAGATTTGTCCGCCTTCAATCGCGCGACGTCCTGGAACGGCGGATCGATCACGAAGTCGACCTGGCCCGACGCCAGCGCGGCAAGTCGTGTCGCGTCCGACTGGATCACCACGTACGTGGCTTCCTGCACGTTGCCGGTGTCTTTCGCGGACCCACCCCACCATTCCGGGTTGCGCACCAGCACGGCACGCTGGTCCGGGTCGTAACTCTTCAGGCGGTACGGGCCGGTGCCGTTGGTGTTGCGGACGGCGAAGGTTTCCTGCTTGCCGTTGTAGTCCTGCGGCAGCACGACACCGTGCTTCTCCGCCCATGCCTTGCTCATGATCGCAATCAGCCACATCTTCTCCGGCAGGACCGCGTCAGGCGCTGCCAGCACGATGTCGACGGTCAATGTGTCGACCTTGCGCGCGCCGGTGACGCCGCGCAGCTGGAACGCGCGCTGCGACGTCTTGGCCAATGAGCGCTCGATGGAGAAGACCACGTCGTCGGCGGTCAGCGGAGTGCCGTCGTGGAACCGGACGTTGGAACGCAGCTTGAAGCGCCAGGTCTTCGGATCGAGAGCCTGCCACGAGACCGCGAGCGCAGGCTCGAGCCTGAAGTCGCGGTCGCGGTTGACCAGGCCCTCGTAAATCTGCGTGACGATGCGCGTCTGGTACAGCAGTGCCAGCGAATGGGGATCGAGCGAGTTGGGATCGAAGGCGCTGGCGATCCGAACGGACTGGGCCGCGGCGGGTGCCGGCCACGCCACCACCAGGACGCAACAGGCCAGCACGGAGCAGGCCAGTGCCCGCAGCAGGCGAGTCGCGCGGGCGGTGCGCACAGGCAACATGGGCAACGTTCGTGTCATCGGCGGGAGGCACTATAGGACAAGTGCGGTTCGGCGCTGGTGAAACCCCGGCGGCTGGTCATTCCGGCGGGGCTGCAATATCCTGCATCTGACGCAGTGCAGCGACTATGCTGGCACCGACGAGCAGCGAATGGCGCGGGAGCGCTCTGACGTGAAAACCGACTCTCAGGCAAGTGTCAACCCGATTCCGATGGAACGCCGGGAGGCGGCTCTGCCCGCTTTCGTGGGAGGCGAAGCCGAGCAGCGCGTTGGCGTGTTCGTGGCGCTGGCCGGGCTGCTGAGTGAGTTCCAGGTCGATCCCGTTCCCTTGCTTGCGGCGCATGGGCTCGTGCATGAGTCCCTGGCAGACCCTGATGCACGCGTCCCGTACGCCGCGATCGGTGCTCTGCTCGCGACCTGTGCAGAGCGTACCGGTTGCGACCACTTCGGCCTGCTGCTGGGTCAGCGCGCTTCCCTGTCGTATCTGGGCATCCTGGCCGAGATTGCCCGCAATTCGCCAACGGTGGGCGAAGCGCTGTGCGCGTTCTCGGTCAACCAGCACCTTTATAGCGGTGGCGGCGCGGTGTACCTGTTCCAGGACGGTGACGAAATCACCTTCGGGTACGCGATCTACCACACGGGGCTGCGGGGCTGCGAGCAGATTCATGACCTGGCCATGGCGCAGATCCTCACTGGTGTGCGCGAATTATGCGGGGGGCAGTTCCAGCCGCGCGTCATCGAGCTGTCCCGCCGCGCACCTGCCGACGCTGCGCCGTACCAGCGCGCATTTCCGGTGCCGGTTGTATTCGAATGCGTGAACAGCGCGATGCGATTTGGCGCGGACGTCATGCAACGCCCGATCGCAGATGCCGACCCCGCGCGGCTGCGGGAACTCCTCACGTTGCTTGAAGCGGCCGGTCGGCACAACCTGCTGAACCGGCTGCGGCGAACGCTACGGATCCAGCTGTTGCGCGGCGATACCACCGGCGATCACGCCGCGCAGATGCTCGAGCTGCACCGGCGCACGCTGAACCGGCGTCTCATGCGCCGCGGAACAACGTTCCAGAATGTGCTTGACCAGGTCCGCTTCGATGCTGCGCGGCATCTGCTGCACCTGACCCGGATCCCCGTACCGCGCATTGCCTCGTCGCTGGGCTATTCCAATGCCTCGTCGTTCACACGCGCGTTCCGCCGCTGGTCCGGCGAAACGCCGGCCCGCTATCGCGCGGCGCCTGCCGCGGGGACCGGCCCGTCGGTTGCGGGCCGAGCCTAGGAACGCCCCCATCTCGAAGGGCCGTCGCGGGCCGCCGCGATTGTGTAAGGACTTCACGTGCCCGGCGACCAATCGCGGTAGGGCCGATCGCGGGAACTGTCCCGGGTGGTCGGAGTCCCTTAGATCGATGACCGAGGAAATTCCATGATGTCGCGACGCCATCTGCTGTCCCGCTTGTTCCTGGGTGGATTGTTTGCGAGAGCAATTCCCGCCGTCGCCGCGCCGCCCGTTGCGGCGGTGCGCACCGACAAGCTCGTCCTGACCGACGCGCAGTGGCGCCAGCGTCTGACGTCCGACCAGTACCGCGTCCTGCGCCGGGACGGCACAGAACCTCCGTTCAGCAGCCCGCTGAATGCCGAGAAACGGCGCGGGACGTTCAAGTGCGTTGCCTGCGACCTGCCCCTGTTCACGAGTGCGATGAAGTACGACAGCGGCACCGGGTGGCCGAGTTTCTTCGAGACTTTGCCGGGAGCGTTCGAGGTCAGCACCGACTACAAGCTGATCCTGCCGCGCACCGAGTACCACTGCGCGCGTTGCGGCGGTCACCACGGCCACGTGTTCGACGACGGGCCTCGTCCGACAGGCAAGCGCTACTGCAACAACGGCGTGTGCCTGAAGTTCGAGCCTGAAGCCGCCTGATGGGAACCCTGCGCTGGGTAGGGGTCGTGGCGGCTTTGTGGGCGACTGCATTAGGCGCGCAACCCAAAGCGGGAGCACCGGTGCGGACGGAGACCGCCATATTCGCCGGCGGCTGCTTCTGGTGTGTCGAGGCCGACTTCGACAAGGTCGACGGAGTACTCGAGACCACATCGGGCTATATCGGCGGCCGAGTTCAGAACCCGACCTACGGTGCGGTGTCGGCCGGCGGGACCGGCCACACCGAGGCCGTAAAGATCGTCTTTGATCCGGCCCGCATCAGCTACGCGCAACTGCTCGAGAAATTCTGGCCGACGATTGATCCGACCGTGAAGGACCAGCAGTTCTGCGATATCGGATCGCAGTACCGTTCCGGCATATTCGCGCTCGATCAGAAGCAGTTGCAGGAAGCCGAAGCATCGAAGGCCGCACGGCAGAAGAGCAAGCCATTCAAGGCGCCGATCGTCACCGAGATCACACTGGCGACGACGTTCTATCCGGCCGAGGAATACCACCAGGACTACTACCTGAAGAATCCGATCCGCTACCGCTATTACCGCAGCGGCTGCGGCCGTGACGCGCGCCTCAAGGACCTGTGGGGGCGATCGCCGCAGTGAGGGTGGAGACTTCTGCGCACGGCGGATCGCTGCGGCGTTGGACCCTCACTTTCGTAGGCATTCCCGAGGGCATCGAGCGCAGGTCATGGGCAGGACCGACGCGTTGGCGCATGGCGGTCGCTAGTCAAATGGGATTGCATCCCACGACATAGCGGTCGGACGCTGTCCACACCGTCCACATGGCCGATGTGAACCGACCCAAGTCAGGCGAGGCGCAGCGCTTCGCAGTACGCGAAAAGCCGATTAACTTGCGACCGACCAGCCGATCGCGGAGATATGCGGTTGCCCCGTGACCTGTCCGTTTCAACCCTTCGAGTCGCATCCCTGACCTGCAATGCTTGAACTTGGATCCTTTGAAGATGCCCGGCGCAAGGTGCTTGCCAATTCGCAGCGGATGCTCCTCGGCGTCAAGCGTGCCGTGGCGGAGCCGATCGATTCGGTGGACGCAGGCCTGGCCATGCTGGCCAGCCTGCGCCGGCAGGCACATGAAGGCCTCATCCATATACAGCGCGAGCAGATGATCATCTGCGCTGCCGAGTGGCTGGTGACGCACGGAGTGGCCAGTCCAGCGACCTGCTGGCAGTGGAATCCCCGAGCCTCCGGCGAGCCCGCAGGGCCGGATCTGATCGGGCGCGACGGCGAAGCTGCAACAATTTCTGCAGAGGTCGCCGCATCCGAGGAGCCGGTCGGTGTGATCGACGCGCAGATGCGGCGGGCGCTGGCAAAGCTGGCTTCGATGGACGGGCGAAAGTTCTACTTCGTCCGCTCCGTGTCGATGAAGCGGCGCGCAGCGACCAAGGTCATCAAGGCCGGCTGGGATATTGCCGTCGTGCAGATTGCGTTGCTGACGTCACCGCAGCCGACTCCCGCTGCCACACCCATGACATCGCTTGCCGCCGTCGGCGTCGGCAGCCCGCGCTGATACCGCGCCGGCGCTGTACCTGCACTGACGCCGGTCCCGCAAACCCTGGTAGGCGCAGGCGGGCTGCTGCCCAGAAGACTGCATGCCTTCGGGTCGCGACGGACGTCGAGCGAATCCCGTGCCGGGAAACGTCAAGCGGCGAGCCGGCCCGCAATGGCGCCCGCTGACAGCAGGGCCGCGTAGCCGAGTTCGAGCTTGAAAGTGCGTACGAGGATCGCGTTGTACGCCAGGCCGGGTGCACTGCGCGCGAAGTCGCGCTGCAGCCTAGCTGCCGCCGGCGCCAGCAGCAGCGGCGCCAGCAAGGCCGGGCTCGACAGCCACGCCATCGGAACAAGCAGGGCAAAGGCCCCGAACACGCTCAGTGCATACATGGCCCGCGAGGTTGCGTCGCCGAAGACCACGGCGAACGTGCGTCGGCCGACGCTGCGGTCATGCGCCACATCGCGGTGGTTGTTGACGGCCAGCGCAGAAGCAGCCAGCGCGCCCAGAGCGATCGCGGCCAGCCAGGTGGTCATGCCGACACTGCCGGTCTGCACGTAGTCGGAACCGGCCACCGCGACCAAGCCAAAGAATACGAAAACGACACCTTCGCCGTACGGCGTGTAGGCAACCGGCCGCGGCCCACCCATGTAAGCGAGCGCCGCCAACAGCGAGCCCAGCCCCATCGCCAGCACCGGCCAGCCATGCGCAAGCACGAGCGGCGCACCCAGGGCCAGGGTCAGGCCGCAACAGATGACGATGGCCATCCTGACCTGCTGCACACCGAGCCAGCCGTTGGCGGTGGCGCGCGGCAGCCCGGTGCGATTGCCGTGTCGCTCGGCGCCGCGGACCGTGTAGCCGACGTCGTTTTGCAGATTCGATATCACCTGCAGCAGCACGGCGCACGCCAGTGCAAGCAGCATGGTGGCCGCGTCGAATCGACCGGTCCGCTCCCACGCCAGTGCTGCGCCCACCAGCACGGGGCTGACGGCGACCAGCAGGCTCGGCAACCGACAGGCGATGCTCCAGGCGGCGAGAGATCCCGGGACGACGGCGGCTGTGGACGCAGTGGTGGAACTGGACATGCGGTAAGTGATTCCGGCAGAAACCTGCGCATTATCCCGAACACCCGGTGCACCGTGGGAACGGAAATCCGCCCGGATTCGGTGTTAGGTCAAATCACCGCGAGCCATGGCGTGGGGTGATGTCCGTCGAGTGGTGTCCTTATCGGCGCGGACGCAGCGGGCGCAGCGAGGTGGCCCGTGCCGCGAGCGCGGCGCGATCGAGCTTGCCTGCCTGGGTGAAGGGCAGGCTCTGGACGACGCCGATCCAGCGTGGCCGCTTATGCGGCGCGAGTCGCGCGGCCAGGTAGTCGATCAGTTCGTCATCGCCCGGCGACCGCGGACCGGTCACCAGAGCCGCGGCCACGACCTGTCCCCAGGTTTCGTCCGCCAGGCCGAACACGCCGGCCGCCTGCACGCCAGGACAGCCCTCCAGCACGCGCTCGACCTCGGCCGGGTAGACATTCTCGCCGCCGCTGACTATCAGGTCGGCGCGTCGCGCGCGCAGGTGCAGGAATCCGTCGGCATCGAATTCGCCGAGGTCGCCGGTGTCGAACCAGGCATCGGGTTCGATCGGTGGCTCTCCAAGGTATCCGGCCATCCGCATCGGTCCGCGCACCTGAATGCGGCCGCCGTCAACGCGCACCTGTGCGCCCGGCAGCGGCCGCCCGGCACCGCACGCGGCGGTATCGAAGCGCCGTGCGTACGGCGTGGCCACTACCTGCGAGCAGGTCTCGGTGCAGCCGTAGGTGATCACGATCGGGACGCCACGGCCCGCTGCACGCTCCAGCAACTGTGGCGAGGCCGCGGCCCCGCCGAGCAGCAGCACGCGCAGGTGCGCCGGCGGACGCCATCCGGGATGTGCGTCCAGTACCTGCACCAGCATGGTCGGCACCAGCGAAAGCAGCGTGACGCGGTGGTCCTCGATCCATTGCGGTAGCCGGGCGGCGTCGAACGACGGTGCCAGTGCGACCGTGCGCCGTGCTGCCAGGCTGCGCGTGACGATCGACAGTCCGCCCACGCGTGCCAAAGGCATCGCCAGCAGCCAGCAGTCATCGTCCTGCCAGCCGAGGTTGGCGCTGCTCGCCTGGGCCGAGGCGAGCAGCGCGGCGCGCGTGAGTACCGCGCCGCGCGCGTGCCCAGTGGTGCCGGAGGTGTAGAGGATCGCCGCGGCATCGTCCGGCAACGTAGCGGCCGCCCTCGCGGTGGCCGCAAGTTCGACCGCGCGCTCGGCGGTCGTGAGCTTCGGGTGCAGCAGCAGCACGGGACGGCGAGCCTCGAGCAGCGCATACAGCATGACCAGGGTATCGAGCGTGTTGGTGGCGACCAGCGTTGCCGGCGCTTGACCGAGCGAGCGAAGTGCCGTCAAGTGCTTCTCTGCGAGTTGCGCGAGGTCGGCAAAGCGATACGTCTGATCGCCGATGCGCAGCGCGATGGCGTTACCTGCTTCGCGTGCTGCGGCACGGATCGACAGCAACTCGCTCATGGGGTCGGAGGCGCAGGGAGGGACACTCCGCGCTCAGCCGAGGCAAAGCGCGGGCGCGCGCGTCGTCGTCACGGCAGGCGCGGGAACTTGCGGAAGTCGGGCTTGCGCTTTTCAAGGTAAGCGTTGCGGCCCTCCTGACCCTCCTCGGACAGGTAGAACAGCAGCGTCGCGTTACCCGCGAGTTCCTGCAGACCCGCCTGTCCGTCGCAGTCGGCGTTCAATGCCGCCTTCAGGCAGCGCAGCGCGATCGGGCTGTTGGCGAGCATTTCGCGGCACCACTGCACCGTCTCTTCTTCGAGCCGCTCGTAGGGCACGACCGTGTTGACCAGGCCCATCTCCAGCGCCTGGCGGGCGTCGTACTGGCGGCACAGGAACCAGATCTCGCGCGCCTTTTTCTGGCCGACGATGCGCGCCATGTAGGACGCGCCGTAACCGCCGTCGAAACTGCCGACCTTGGGTCCGGTCTGCCCGAAGCGCGCGTTGTCGGCCGCGATGGTCAGGTCGCAGATCATGTGCAGCACGTGACCGCCGCCGATCGCGTAGCCGGCGACCATCGCGACCACCGGCTTGGGCAGCGTGCGGATCTGCCGTTGCAGATCGAGCACATTCAGGCGCGGTACGCCGTCGCCGCCGACATAGCCGCCCTTGCCGCGCACGCGCTGGTCGCCGCCGGAGCAGAACGCCTCCTTGCCCTGGCCCGTCAGGATGATGACGCCGATGCTTTCATCGTCGCGCGCGTCGGCGAATGCCGCCTGCAACTCCTTCACAGTCTCGGGCCGGAAGGCATTGCGCACTTCCGGGCGGTTGATCGTGATCTTGGCAATGCCCTCATCGGATTTCTCGACAAGGATGTCCGAATAGCCGTCGACAGGTAGCCACGCCGGGATCGGCGGCAGGGGGGTGTGTTTCATCGTTCTCTCTGCGGATGTTCAGCCGGCCGTCCGGATGAACGGCCGGCCGGAGGATGTGCTGCGCTCAATCGATCTTGGCGCCCGAGGCGCGTACGGCCACCGCCCAGCGCTCGGCGCTGGCGGCGATGAATCGTGCAAAGGATTCGGACGAGCCTGGCACGGGCTGGGCACCGCGCGCGAGCAGCGCCGTCACGAGTTCCGGATCGTCCAGTGCCTCGCGTATGGCGGCATTCAGGCGCGCGACGACCGGTGCCGGCGTGCCCGCCGGTACGAAGATGCCATCCCACGCGCTGGCCTCGAAGCCGGGCAGGCCGGACTCGTCGATGGTTGGAATGGACGCCTGCCCCGGAAAGCGGCGCGCGGTTGATACCGCCAGGCCGCGCACCCGACCGGACTGCACCTGCGGGGCCGCGTTCGGCATCACCTCGATCATCATCTGCACCTGGCCGCTGATCAGATCGGTCATCGCCAGGGCGCCGCCGCGATAGGGAATGTGAACGATATCGATCGCCGCCTGGGTCTTGAAGAGCTCGCCGGCCAGGTGTGACGTGGTGCCATTGCCCGCCGAGGCGAAGTTCACCTTGCCGGGATTAGCTCGCGCGTACTTGATCAGCTCCGCCGTGGACGTCACCGGCACCTGCGGGTTGACGATCAGCATCGCCGCGATCTCGGTCATGCGCGACACCGGCGTGAAATCCTTGACCGGGTCGAAGTTGAGGTTGCGGTACAGGCTGATGTTGATCGCATGCGTGCCGTTTGTGCCGTAAAGCAGCGTGTAGCCGTCGGGGGCCGCGCGCGCGACAAGTTCGGCGCCGACATTGCCGCCCGCACCGGCCTTGTTCTCGATCACGATCGGCTGGCCCAGCACCTTGGCGACCCGGGGCATGATCAACCGCGCCAGGTTGTCCGCGCCACCTCCGGCGGGAAACGGAACCACCAGGTGCACCGGCTTCGTCGGGTAGGGCGGCTCAGCCGCCACGCCGACCACGGGTGCGGTTGCGAGCATGCACGCGACAGCAAGCCCGCCGAACAGTCGTGCAATCAAGGACGGCAATGCAGTCACGGCGATTGGCTCGTTCATCCGCGCACCGACGCCGCTATCTCCGGGCCGGAGTTCCGACAGCGTATTAGGACCATGGTCTTTACCGTCATTACCGGTTCACCGTGCTGATTGAAGACTTCGTTGGCGGTCCGGACCAGTCCGCGGTCGGGTTTGGTGCGCGAGCGTCGGGCCTCGATCACGGTGATGCGGAGCGACAGGGAGTCGCCGGGCCGCACCGGAGCCAGCCAGCGCAGCTCGTCGACGCCCGGCGAGCCCAATCCGGCCGTGCGCGGCAGGAAGTGATCGACCAGAAGCCGCATCATCAGGCTGGCGGTGTGCCAGCCGCTCGCAACCACGCCGCCGAACGGGCCGGTGGCGGCCTGCACCGGGTCGACGTGGAAGGGCTGAGGATCGAACTGCTGGCCGAAGTCAATGATCTGAGCTTCCTCGACCGCAATCGGACCGCAGTCGACGACCAGTCCTGCCGTGTAGTCCTCGAAGTGACGGGCGCCGAGGTCGCTGGGAAGTGCGCAGTGTGTCAAGGTCGTGTGGTGCGTTGAGTCTGAGGCGTTGAGTCTGACGTTACATTGAATGGTGCAGTCGAGCGGACCGGACCCGTTCACGGCCGCCACCGCTCGCCGCGGATCCGGGCAATCAGGCGCGCGAGTCGAAATTTACCGCACGCGATCGCACCGATTCGATCGCGTGTCGGCGAGTCTTCCTGCTGGCTCACGGCGCTCAATGCGCCAGGTCAGATGATCTCGAAATACCGCTTGAGTTCGAAGTCGGTGACCGCGTCCTGCCACTGGCGCCATTCCCACTCTCGGGTTGCGGCGAAGTGATCGACGAACAGGTCACCGAACCAGTCGCGTGCAAGGTCGGAACGCCGGAAGATCTCGGTGGTTTCCTTCAGCGAGCGCGGCGCGCGCGCAATGTTCTCCGCGCCCTGATTGGTGCCGGTGATCGGGGGAGCGGTGAGCTTGAGGTTCTTCTCGACGCCGTGCAGCCCCGCGGCCAGGAGTGCGGCGACAGCGAGGTAGGGGTTGATGTCTGCGCCGGGACAGCGCGTCTCGAGCCGGGTGCTTTTCGGCGATCCGGGAATGACGCGAAAGCTCGCCGTGCGGTTGTCGACCGCCCAGGTCGGCTTGACCGGCGCCCAGAAGCCGTCGACCAGACGCTTGTAGCTGTTGATGGTCGGCCAGAACATCGGTGCGAACTGCATCAGGGCCGCGATCTGCCCGGCCAGGAAGCTCTCGAAGAGTTTGCTCATGCCGGCGCGGCCCTTGGGGTCGAAGAAGAGATTCTTCTTGCCGTCCGAAAGCGACTGGTGCACGTGACCGCTGCAACCGGGGTACTGCGCACTCCACTTGGCCATGAAGCTCGGCATGATGCCGAACTGCGCGCCGATTTCCTTGGCGCCGGTCTTGAACAGCACGCCGCGGTCCGCGCATTCAAGCGCGTCCGAAAACTGGATCGCGGCTTCGTAGACGCCCGGCCCGGTCTCGGTGTGCAAGCCCTCGATCGGCACGCGGAACTCCAGCAACTGGTCCATCAGCGCGTTGAAATAGCCCCGATTGGCATTCGCCCGCAGCAGGGAATAGCCGAACATGCCCGGCGTCAGCGGCGTGGGGTCGACGCCCTTCTTCTGTGCCCAGCTGTGAGGCGTTTCGGCGAAGTTGAACCACTCGAACTCCAGGCCGCACATGGCCTGCACGCCGAGCTTCTCGGCGCGCTTCAGTACGCGCCGCAGTGTCTGCCGGGGGCAGATCGGGTAAGGCTCGCCCTTCGCGGTGACGAATTCGCCGAGAAAGAAGGGGACGTGGTCGTCCCACGGCACGCGCCGTCCGGTGCTGAGATCGAGTCGGACCATCGCATCCGGGAAGCCGTGCTGCCAGCCGGTGACGGTCGTGTTGTCGTAGACACTGTCCATCATGTCCCAGCCGAATACGACGTCGCAGAAGCCGAAGCCGCCGTCGACAGCGGATGCAAATTTGTCCTTGTGCAGGTACTTGCCGCGCAGCACTCCGTCGATGTCGGTGGCCGCCACCTTGACCTTGTCGGTCGTGAACGCATCAATACCCTTCAGTGCGGCTTGCGCGTCCGACGTCGGCGCGTGCGCCACCTTCTTCCTTGAGGCCATGCGTGTCTCCTCCTGAGCCGGGGCAGTGTGCAACAGCGGCGGGCAAAGTCCAAGGGGGCGGGTCTGGCCCCTTGATACGCTGGGATTCCGCCCTCATCTCACGTCGCGAGACTCTGAAGTGCTCCCTTACAATTCAATAAATTAGCAAGCAGTTAGCAAACCATTAGCGATACGAGACCGCGAAGCGAGTTTTAGCCCATGCCGATTTATGCCTATCAGTGCGCCGAGTGCCGCCACGAGGTGGAGGTGCTGCAGAAGATCTCCGACGCGCCGCTGACCGACTGTCCGGCCTGCCACCGCAGCAGCCTCGTGAAAAAGGTGACCGCGGCGGGATTTCAGCTGAAGGGCAGCGGCTGGTATGCGACCGATTTCAAGGGTAACGGCACCGCCAAGGCCAAGGACAGCAAGGCCGCTGACGGCGCGGTGAAGGAGGGGGAGGCGAAGTCCGACGCAGCAAAACCTGCCGAGACTCCGGCCGCCGGCTCCAAGACGGCCGAAAGCGCATCGGCCTCGCCTGCTCCTGCCGCCGGCGGCGGCACCGGCGGGCCTGCTGCTACCACGTCGTGATGGATTGATCGGCTATCCTCGATTGCAACGGAGCCGCGGCACCGCCGCGGCTTTTTTCTTTTTCAGGGCCGCGCGCCGGCCGCCGTGGCGCAGTTGGGACCGCACATGTTTCGCAAGTATCTGATCACCGGCCTCCTGATCTGGGTGCCTCTCGGGATCACGCTGCTGATCCTCGAAACGATCATTGGTTGGATGGATCAGTCGCTGCTGCTGCTGCCGCCGGTCTGGCGGCCCGAAGCGCTGTTCGGCTTCCGCATCCCGGGCCTCGGGGCGCTGCTCGCGGTGGCCGTGCTGCTGGTTACCGGCGTTCTCGCGCGCAATATCGTCGGGCGGCGACTGCTGCACTGGTGGGAAGGGATGCTGGGGCGGATCCCGATCGTGCGTTCGATCTACTCGAGCGTGAAGCAGGTGTCGGACACCATGCTGTCTCCGAAGGGCAACGCGTTCCGCAAGGTGGTGCTGGTCGAATTCCCGCAGCCGCAGCAGTGGACACTGGCGTTCATCGTCGGCGAGCCCGCGGGTGCGGTCGCGGAGCAGCTCGGCGAAGGCTGGGTCACCGTTTATGTTCCGACCGCGCCCAACCCGACTTCCGGATATGTACTGATGATGCCGCCGTCGCGGGTCCGGGACGTGGATGTCAGCGTCGACGACGCGCTTAAGTTCCATGTCTCGCTGGGTGTCGTCGAGCCCGGTGCGCGGCCGGTGCGGCCGGCCGTGCTGACCAGCGCGGCGCCGCCTCCTCCCTGAGCCGGCGCGGCCCGTGACTTTGAGCCCGGCTCGGACCCCTGCTAAGGTTCGGTCCATGACGACGAAACACCGGATGCAGCGACACGACGCCGACCAGTGCGCCGGCGAGTGCCTTGGTCCGGTGGCGCAGTCCGCGTCGTCCAATCAGCGAAACCGATAGGGCCGGACAGGTAGCGCTGTTCGGCCCCACTGCGGTCCGACCCGTTGCGCGTCGTCATGGCGCCGGTCCGGCCACCAAGCTGAAGACGAGCCCCTCGGGGATAATCACTGGTTTTGCGCAGTCGCGCCGAAGTGTCGAGCCGCGGACTGCCAGTCACAGCGGAGCTTTCCATGCGTACCGAATATGCCGGCCGGGTGGACGAGAAGTTCATCGGCCAGACCGTCACCCTTTTTGGCTGGGTGCATCGTCGCCGTGATCACGGCGGCGTCATCTTCATCGATCTGCGCGATCGCGAGGGCCTGGTGCAGGTCGTCTGCGACCCGGACCGTGCGGACGTGTTCGCCAACGCCGAAAAGGTCCGCAACGAGTACTGCCTGAAGATCGCCGGCCAGGTGCGCAAGCGCCCGGAAGGCACGACCAACGAGGCGTTGGTCTCCGGCGGCATCGAAGTGCTGTGCACGCAACTCGAGATCCTCAACGCGTCGGTCCCGGTGCCGTTCCAGCTCGATGACGAGAACCTCTCGGAGACGACGCGGCTGACGCATCGTGTACTCGACCTGCGGCGTGCGCCGATGCAGAAGAACATGATGCTGCGCTACAAGGTGGCGATGGCGGTTCGGCGCTATCTCGACGCTGCGGGCTTTGTCGACATCGAGACCCCGATGCTGACCAAGAGCACGCCGGAAGGCGCGCGCGACTACCTGGTGCCGTCACGCGTGCACGCCGGAGAGTTCTTTGCACTGCCGCAGTCACCGCAGCTTTTCAAGCAGTTGCTGATGGTCGCGGGCTTCGACCGCTACTACCAGATCGTCAAGTGCTTCCGCGACGAGGACCTGCGGGCTGACCGCCAGCCCGAGTTCACGCAGATCGACGTCGAGACCTCTTTCCTCGACGAGACCGAAATCCGCGCGATCATGGAAGAAATGATCCGCACCGTCTTTGCCGAGGTGATGGACGTCACGCTGCCGAAGCCGTTCCCGGTCATGACCTATGGCGACGCGATGCGGCTTTACGGCTCCGACAAGCCGGACCTGCGGGTCGCGCTGCAGCTGACTGATGTGACCGACCTCATGCGCGATGTCGAGTTCAAGGTCTTCAAGGCCGCGACCGAGATGACCGACGGCAAGGTGGTTGCGCTGCGCATTCCGCAGGGCGCTCATGCGACCGATGGGATGCCGCGCTCGGAAATCGACGGCTACACCGAGTTCGTCAAGATCTACGGTGCCAAAGGCCTTGCCTACATCAAGGTCAACGAGAAGGCGAAGGGCCGCGACGGCCTGCAAAGCCCGATCGTCAAGAACCTGAATGATGCGGCGCTCGCGGCGGTTCTCGAACGGACCGGTGCTGCGGATGGCGACGTCATCTTCTTCGGCGCCGATCGCGCCAAGATCGTCTATGACTCGCTGGGTGCGTTGCGTACCAAGATCGGCCACAGCGAGTTCGGGCGCGCCCATGGGCTGTCGGCCGCCGGCTGGAAGCCGCTATGGGTGATCGACTTCCCGATGTTCGAGTTCGACGAGGAGGCGCAGCGCTACGTCGCCGCCCATCATCCGTTCACCAGCCCGAAGGACGGCCACGAGGATTTTCTGCAGACCGATCCGTCCAAGGCGTTGGCCAAGGCCTACGACATGGCCCTGAATGGCTGGGAGATCGGCGGCGGATCGGTGCGGATCCATCGGGAGGAAGTGCAGAGCAAGGTCTTCCGCGCACTGAAAATTGGCGCCGAGGAGGCACGCGAGAAGTTCGGCTTCCTGCTCGATGCGCTGCAGTACGGTGCGCCGCCGCACGGCGGCATCGCGTTCGGGCTCGATCGCATCGTCACGATGATGGCTGGCGCGGAATCGATCCGCGACGTGATCGCTTTCCCCAAGACGCAGCGGGCGCAGTGCCTGCTGACGAAGGCGCCGTCCCCGGTCGATGAAAAGCAGTTGCGCGAACTGCACATCCGCCTGCGCGGCGAAGCTCGCGCAGAAGCTGAAACCGCACGGCCGAACCTGCCACAGCGCCACGCGGGCGAGCTGAACCAGAAGTAGGACAGATAACCGCGGCTGGCGAAGGCCGTCGCACGGCCGAAAGACGTCGCTGGCCTCCGGTACGGAGAACCCGCTTCGTGATGCCGGCCCACAAGGTTCCAGAGTCGGTGCTGGTCGTGATCCACACCCCGGCACTCGACGTGCTATTGCTCGAGCGGTCCGACCATCCCGGGTTCTGGCAGTCCGTGACCGGCAGCCTGGACTTTCCCGGCGAAGATCTGCGGCGCGCATGCGCCCGCGAGGTCGCCGAGGAAACAGGGCTCGTTGCCGCGCCCGAACGGTTCGACGACTGGGTCCTTGAACACCGTTACGAAATCTATTCGGAATGGCGTCATCGATATGCGCCCGACGTTACGCATAATACGGAGCATGTCTTCGGCCTCCTTGTGGGTGAGCCCTACCGTCCGCAGCTTGCACCTCGCGAGCATCGTGCCAGTCGATGGCTGCCCTGGCGCGACGCCGCGGATGCCTGCTTTTCCTGGACCAATGCCGCAGCCGTCCGTGAACTGGCTCAACGCGCTCGCCGCTAGTCTCGCCATCACGGTGGCGCTGGGCGGCTGCGCGACCGTGCCGGATCCCTATGCCGCGGCTCCGGCGAGCGAGCAGCTCGTGCGGGCCGATGCGCTCGGCGACTGCATGCGTCGACTGCGCGACCTGGATGCGCGCATCGACGCGGCCGGTGTGCGCGATGCGCAGGCGGCGCGCGTCGACGGCTATCCGTTCCTTCGGGTCGATCGGTTTACCGCGTCGCGTGCGCCGGGCGACGGCGAAGCGGGGGCAATGGCGCAAGCGAAGCTCGATCGCATGGCCGCGCTCGACGCCGAAGCTCGCAAGTACGAAAGTGCCAACGCGCGCATTGCCGACGTGGACCAGGCCGCACTCGAGCGCTGCCGTGCGGAACTCGTGGCCGCCACCCGTGCCGATGCTGAATGGGTGGCGAAGTCCGCCATCGCTCCGCACAGCTACAACGATGCGCTGCGGGTTGTCGGCCTGTATCCGCTGTCCAAGTTTCCCTTCACCTGGGGGGTGGCTGCATGGCAGCAGACGACGCGCGACCTGTTTGCCACGCCGTTCCCCGAACTGACCGTGATAGGCAAGCGCATCCGCTACGTGCCCGGTTCGGGCGGTTCGGAGAAACTGGCCGGATTGCTCCCGACCGACAGTGCCGGAGCAGGCCCGCTGCGGATGCCGGTGGTGACTCCCGCGCGCGCCTGGCAACTGCTGCAACAACATGCGCCCGTGCTGGTCGTCGATACGGTCGACGACGATGACCGCATCGGCCGGCTGGCCTGGCGGAAAAGTGGCGACGACCTGTATATCGCTGTCGATGTCAGCGAGCCGGCCACTTACGTGCGGGCCGCATGGACCGAGTTCGACGGCACGCCCACGCTGCAGCTTGTCTACACGTTCTGGTTCCCGGCCCGGCCCGCCAGCCATCCGCTCGATTGGGTGGCGGGCCGGCTCGACGCTCTCGTCTGGCGGGTTACGCTCGATGCCCGTGGCCGCCCGCTGGTGTATGACTCGATCCATGCGTGCGGCTGCTTTCACATGTTCTTTCCGACCGAACGCGTGCGAGAGCGCCCTGGCCCGCTCGAACACGAGGGCATATTTGATGAGACGATGTTCTCGCCGCAGTTCGTGCATTCACCAGGCCCCAACGAACGTGTGATCGTTTACGTTGGGGCCGGCGATCACAACATCCAGCGCGTGGCCATCGATACGACGCAGCCGGCGCCCGGCGTGCCGTATCGGCTGAAGGACGAAAACAATCTGCGTGCACTCGCGCTGCCGGCCGTGGCCGGCGGTGGTACGCGCAGCATTTACGGGCCGGATGCCCTGGTGCCAGGCTCGGAGCGGCCGGAGCGATTCATCTTCTGGCCGATGGGCGTGCCGTCGGCGGGGCAGATGCGGCAATGGGGTCATCATGCAACGGCGTTCGTGGGCCGTCGTCACTTTGACGATCCGCTGCTGATCGACCGCTATTTCTCGCTTGCGCCGGGTGCGGACTGAGCAAGACTGGCTGCATGCAACTGCGCGTCGCGACATACAACATTCACAAGGGCGTCATGGGGCTGCGCAAGCGCTCGCGCATCCACGACCTGCGCGTCGCGCTGCACACGATCGACGCGGATATCGTCTTCCTGCAGGAAGTACAGGAACGCAACGAACGTCTGGCACGCCGGCCGGACCATCCGAACGGAACGCAGCTCGACGTGCTGTGCACGGGCGGCTACCTGCATCGCGCGTACGGCATGAACGCGGTCTATCCGCACGGCCACCACGGCAACGCGATCGTGTCGCGCCACACGATCGGCCAGTACCTGAATCACGACATCTCGGACCATGCGCTGGAAAGTCGCGGAATGCTGCACGCGATCTCGCACGTCGAGACGCGGCGTGGGGCCGTGGACATCCACCTGATCAACACGCACTTCGGACTGATCAAGCGCAGCCGCGTGCGGCAGGCCGAGTTCCTGATCGACTTCGTCCGCAGCGAGGTTCCGGCGGGCGCCCCGCTGATCATCGCGGGGGATTTCAATGACTGGCAGCAGGGTGTCGACGAAGTGCTGCATCGCGACCTGGATGTCGTCGAGGCCGCGGCCGACTTCAACCGCCGGAGGCCGCGGACCCGCCACCTCGATCGCCTGATGCCCTGGCGCAGCGGCGCGCGGCCGCGGGTGGCGCGGACCTACCCCAGCGTGATGCCCTGGTTGAGGCTGGACCGCATCTACGTGCGTGGGTTCAAGGTCCACGACGTGAGCGTCCCCAAGGGCATCGAGTGGGCACAGCGTTCCGACCACATGCCTTTGATCGCTGATCTCGAGGTCGCATGACGGAGCGCGCGCGACCGGCCCTCCGGCGCCCGCGCTTCGAGATTACGACGCGCCCACTGGTCTACGGCGGAAACCGCGTCCGCCTGCTGCAAAACGGCGATGAGTTCTTTCCTAATCTGCTGGCGGCGATCAACGGTGCCGCACGCTCCATTCATTTCGAGACGTACATCTTTGCCCAGGACAACATCGGCCTGCGCGTCAGCGACGCACTGGCGGCGGCGGCCGATCGTGGCGTCGCCGTGCGTCTGGTCGTCGACGGTTTTGGCACCGGCGCCTTTGCCCCCGAGCTGAAGTCCCGTCTCGAAAGCGTGGGTGCGCAGGTCATCATCTTCCGCCGCACGCGCTGGTGGCGCCTGGAGCGACGCTTCCTGCGCCGCATGCATCGCAAGCTCGTGCTGGTCGACGACCAGCTCGCCTTTGTCGGTGGCATCAACATCATCGACGATCATCATCATCCGGACCCTGAACCGGCGCGGCTGGGTCCGCGCTTCGACTTCGCGGTCATGTGCGAGGGCCCGATCGTTGCGTCGGTCGCTCTGGCGATGAAACGACTGTGGTGGACGCTCCAGCTGCTGCAGGGCCGTGGCCGCTCCGGGCCTGCGCCGGCGCTTGCGCTGGAGTCGATACCCCCGCCCTTCGCGGACGGCGTGCGCGCGGCACTGGTGTTGCGGGACAACCTGCGCTACCGGCGCTCGATCGAATCGGCCTATCTGGAAGTGATACGGACCGCGCACAAGGAGGTGCTGATCGCCTGCGCTTACTTTCTGCCCGGGCGGACGTTTCGCAAGGCGCTGGTCGATTGCGCTCGGCGCGGCGTGCGCGTCCGGCTCCTCGTGCAGGGGCGTATCGAGTATGCGATCCAGCACTATGGGCAGGAGGCGCTCTATTCACAGTTCCTCGACGCCGGCATCGAGATCCATGAGTACGAGACGAGTTACCTGCATGCCAAGGTCGCCGTGGTGGACGATGCCTGGGCCACGGTGGGATCGAGCAACATCGACCCTTATAGCCTGCTGCTGGCGCGCGAGGCCAATGTGAGCGTCTACGACGCCGCCTTTGCGCGCGACCTGCGGACTGCGCTGGAACGCGCCATTGACGGACACTCGCGGAGCGTCAAGCCACAGGAATTTGCTCGCCGCGGGTTGCTGCGACGAATGGTCAACTGGATCGCCTACGGCATCGTCCGCTTCGGCGCAGTCGTGCTGGCGGGGGGCCGGGATTACTAGAGACCCTACGCGAACGGGACTGAACTGGGTTCGACCTGCGCGGCAGTCTTCAGCGATCGACGAAAGCGGACGGGTTCCGGTTCGAAGCATCGTCGCGCATCCGCAGGTGGGCGAATGCTGACCAGGCGCGCCTCTAGAAAGCGATGACCTTATTGGCCTCGGTCGTCCACGACGACAGGATTTCCATTGACCCGCGCTGAGCGCCGGACACCAGGTTGTCCGTGCTGATGCCCCGCGCGTCCATGCACGAGCCGCAGACGGCGACTTCACCCGTGCGACGAATGACAGCGCCGAGCATGTCAGCGATGTTGTAGTACCCCTGTGGGACCTTCTGTCCGCCATGGGCGCAGGCAGCCGCATCGCCCATCAGGAAAATGCGCACGGTGCCAGCCCCCTTCTCCAGAAGAGCGCGCGCCAGGCGCAGCGCGTTGTAGCTCCGCTCGCTTCCGTAAGGTGGATCGTTCAGGATGAGCAGCGTGGCAGTCATTACTTCCCTCCGGACTTGATCGTCGCGCGCAGTGCCTCGAAGTCCTTGCGCACCTTGTCGTTCGACAGCAGGCCGACCTTGTCCTGCCGAGCCACGCCTTCGACATCGAGCACGTCAGCCACCATCTGGAAGCTCGCCGCGCCGTTGTGGTCGCGACCGTCGGCAGCGATGAGCTGATTGCCGAAGAACACCGCAGGCGCGGGCAGGTTGGGTGCAAGACTCGAAGGCAGCAGCTGAATCGGAACGCGATACACATTGGCCAGCTCGGCGGCCACTTGCAGATTGCCGTTGCAGCGCTGGCCCGGTGGATCCTTGGCGATGAAGGTCAGCACCTTTCGACCGGCCACGTCGACCGCACCCGGCACGGCCATTGAAACCTGCTGGGCTGCAGCGCCCAGCGTGCTGGCGGCGAGCGCCAGTGCAAGTACCAGTCTGCGCATGGTGTGATCTCCCATTGAATCGCTCAGGAATGAGAAACGATGTCGGCGTGTCGACCCGTCTGCTCGATGACCGGACTGACCTCGCGCAGCGGTTGCGTCAGCAGTCGAGTGAGCCGGATTTCTTGCGGACCCGTCAGGCCATCGACACCGATCCGCATCGCCTCGTGGCCGGCGGCCGGCTGGGCGCGGTAGGTGCCGAACACGCGGTCCCACCACGGCAGATTGAAGCCGAAGTTGCTGTTTGTCTCGCGCGGCGCCACGGAGTGGTGCACTCGGTGCATGTCGGGCGTGACGATGAGCCAGCGCAGCCAACGGTCGACGACGGCCGGCAGCCGCCCGTTCGCGTGGTTGAACATCGAGGCTCCGTTGAGCAGCACCTCGAATACAAGCACCGCCAGGACAGGCGCGCCGAGCGCGGTGATCATCGCGCACTTGATGCCGAGCGACAGCAGTATTTCGATCGGATGAAAGCGCAGGCCTGTTGTCACGTCGTAGTCCGCATCGGCATGGTGCACACGGTGAAGGCGCCACAGCGCGGGCACCGCGTGAAACAGGACGTGCTGGAAGTAGATGGCCAGGTCAAGCAGGACCACCGCCATCAGGATCGTGGCCCACGACGGCAATGTCACGGCGTTGAACAGTCCCCAGCCGTGCGCCTCGCCTGCCAGCGCCACGGCAATTGCTGCGCCGGGAGCCACCAACCGCACGATCCCCGCGTTCAGCGCGATCAATCCCAGGTTGTGCGGCCAACGTTGCGCGCGCGTAAAGCGCGACGTCCGCTTCGGCGCCAGCACCTCCCACAGTGCGACCAGGACGAACACGCCCAGGAACGCACCGAAGCGCAGCACTGGCTCGACGGTGGCCAGCGTATCGCTCATGCAGGTCCTAAGGTTTGGGGGACGGCGGTGGTAGGCTGCCGTCTGGTAATCTTGTATTCAAGTAATCGCTTGAATACTATGCTGGAGCGAGTGCCATGTCAACTGCCGTCAATCCCAAGCGCGAGGTCTTCGAGAGCCTGGCGCGCATCGGCACCGCGCTATCCAGCGCCGTGCGGCTGGACCTCCTGGAGCTGTTGGCACAGGGCGAGCGCAGCGTGGACGAACTGGCTGCGCTGACCGGCGCTACGGTCGCCAACACGTCGCAGCACCTGCAGAAGCTCAAGCAGGTCGGGCTGATCGTCGGTCGCAAGGAAGCGCAGTTCGTCAGGTACCGGCTGGCTGGAGACGAAGTGATTGCGCTGTTCAACGCACTCGGTGCGGCCGGTCAGGCCTATCTGGCCGACGTCGATCGCATCGTGCGCCTGTACTTCACGTCAAGGGACGAGATGGAGCCCGTGCCCGCCGCGGAGCTGCTGCAGCGTGCGAAGAAAGGCCTCGTTACGGTGCTCGACGTGCGACCACCGGAGGAGTTCGCAGCGGGACATGTTCCTGGCGCGATCAACATTCCGATCCACGAGCTCGAAAGGCGGCTGGCCGAACTACCCAAGCGCAAGGAGGTCGTCGCCTACTGCCGTGGACCGTACTGCCTGATGTCGTACGACGCTGTACACCTGCTCCGCAAGAGGGGAATGAAAGCGCGTCGACTCCAGGATGGTTTGCCGGAGTGGCGCCTGGCGGGATTGCCCACTGCCATCGACTGATTCGCCGTTGCTGCGCGAGCCTCGCGATGCTGGCGCTCGCTGTCGAACTCATACCAACAGGGAGTTGAACGAAATGAAACACAGCACGTTTTGCCTGGCTGCCATGACAGTCGCACTGTTGGGGTCAACGCCCGCAGCGCACGCCGACGAGGCTGCCATCAAGGCCCTGGCTCAGGGCGGCCACGCGCTGCTGGTGCGGCACGCGAAGATCAGTGGCCACGCCAAGGCGATGGTGCTCGATCCCAAAGGCAACTGCGGCAACGAAGAAAATCTCAGCGAAGACGGTCGCACCCAGGCGCAGCGGCTGAAAGCTATGCTCGACAAAGCGGGCGTCAAGTTCGATGCGGTGCTGACGAGTCCGTTTTGTCGCGCAAAGGAAACGGCGCAGCTGGCCTTTGGCAGGGCGACCGTCGATCCGGATCTGACGGCGCTGGAGCTTGGTACCCAGGCGCAGGGCCAGGCGCGCACGCAAGCCGTCACGGCACAGCTTGCGCGTCATGCCGGCAAGGGCAACGTGGCGCTTGTGACGCACCGACCGAATATCGACGCGCTGACCATGGAACTCGCGGAAGAAGGCGAAGCCGTCATTGCGAAGATCCAGCCGAATGGCGCGTTGGACGTGGTGGGTCGCATCAAGCCGTAGCCGCAGACCCGCCAATGCGCTTGCGTTTCCCGATCCTTCGGCCTCGATGCCAGGATCGTGGAACAGTTATGGCCGCTGCGATGGGGCCGCGGCACCGATTTCAGCGGTGATCGAGCGCAGATTCTGCAGCCGCTCTTCGTTGTTCGGATGTCGCTTCACCGGTGAATCGACGATGTCGTGCACCGACTGAGCCAGCTTGCCCTCATCCGACGGTGCAAGCTTCGGTGCGGTGGCCTGCTCCGGCGTGGGCAGGTCCCGTACAAAAGCATTGATCGAGGCGGCGAGCGCCTGCGAGTCCGGCAGTGCGCGACTCAACAGGCGCACGGCACACGAGTCCGACTGCAGTTCCTGGTCGACATGGTGCCGTGTGTAGCGGTTCTTCTCCGCTTTCACGTAGGAAAAGATCAGATTCGGATTGGCCACGGACCCGGTCACAACCTTAACCAGATCGTCCTTGGACGAAATGGCATCCACGACGTTGCTTTGCAGCTCCTTGGTCTCGTGCCGCTGCAGCACATGCGCGACTTCGTGCGCGACAGCAAAGTACGCTTTGGGCAGCTGTGCTGGATCATCGACCAGCCCCTGGTCGAGATAGAGAAACCCACCCGGGCGCGCCGCGGCATTGCGCGATGAGTTCTTCAGGATGAACAGCTTGAACTGGTAGTCATGCGGCTGCCCGACGCTGGCGAGGACTTCTTCGAGCAGCCTGTCGGCGATCGGGTAGTACTTCTGGCCCAGCTTGCTGTCGCGCTCGAGTATCGCGACCTCGTCCTGATGCAGGCGTTCGCCATAGGCCACTTCGGCGGTCATCGGCAGCCAGTTGAGCTGCTTGGCCGCCAGCTTGGTCGACGCACTGAGCTTGCTGGTCGAAGGGGCCAACGTGGGTCGGTTCCCGGCCAGGATGCTGCCGGCGTTGGCCAGCAGACGGGCGCCGACATCCGAGATCGCTTCCTTCGCGCCGAACAGCGCCAGTGTGGCGGTGTTGTCGGCCAGCGTGTAAGGCTGGACGATGTCCGGACAGTTTCTGTCGAGCACGACCGAGGCCTTTGGCGACAGCCGGGTGATCTCCTTGGTCCGGATGACATCGGCCTGCGCCAATGCATCCGGCGCGGCGGCAACCGACACCGCCGTTGATGCGAATGCGGCGATATACAGGCCCCAGCGACTCGACATCGTCTGCCCTCGACTTCACCCGACTCAGTTGAGTCGCTGCTGCAGTTGCTGGATCCTCAGATCACGTGCGTCGTAATAGCCTTCTTCATCGAAGACTGCGGCCTCATACGCGATCAGCACGTTCTCGTCCTTGATCTCCGCACGTGCCTTGTCGACGCGTGCCTTGATTTCCGGGTCCTTGAGGGCGGCTTCCAGGTTGGCCTGGGCCTTCTTTAGATCCAGCGGTTTGTCTGGCTCGAGCTTGCGGCCGCCCGTCTTCTCGCGGCTGACGACGCGGCTCAACACGACTTTGACCGAGCCGCAGGCGGCGTTGGTATCCGAAAAACTCTTGATGAACGCGGCCAGCGCAGAGGAGGCTGTTGGCGAGATGTCCAGCAGACCGCGGCAGTTCTGGGCGTCGGCCAATGGTGGCCACGACCACGACGCCACGATCATTGCCACCCACAAGACGAGCCGCTTCATTCCTCGCCTCCCCTTAGCGCAAGAACGCCGCCGCGACCACGGCGATCCACACGCCCAGCCGCAAGGTCAAGAGCATCGCCGACAGCGATTTTCCCTTCCGCAACAAGTTGACTATAGACCCGCCGAAGAACTTCTTGACACTCTCCCGGAAGGTCTGCCGCAGAGGACGGCCGCCGCCTTTGAGACTGTCGGCTTCACGTATCCCTTGCGCCACCGAACCGGACACGAAGCTTTCGATCAGCATGCCGATCGCCATCGGAATCGGTGACGACCAGATGCCGAAGCGGGCGAGCAGCAGCCACGAGACGATCGTCAGCATGAAGGCGACGACCGCGACCGTGACGCCGAGTCCGCCGAGTACGACCGGTGCTATCAGGCGTCGGTCGGAGTCCTCGCTCAACCTCAGCTTGAAGTACTGCTCCCAGAAGTAGGCAATCACGAATCCAAAGACAAAACCGAAGACGATGTCTGCCAGTAGCTCGGCCACGTGGTTGTCGGCGCTGAGCGGATCGAGGAAGGAAAGGAAGCTCGCTGCGTGAATCTCGACGCCGTAGAGCTCGCCCAGCGGCGTGACAAAGGTGTCGCCTTCGCCGTAGGCCGCGCCAAAGAAGATCGCCTGGAAATCGGCCTCGCCAGCGGCTGTGCCTGTCGATGATCCGTTTCCGAGAACACGATCGAGCTGGCCACTGAACCCGGGCGCCGCACTCGCGGCGATCGGGACCACTCCGGATAGGTAGCGCCGCGGATCGATGTGCTGGGCCTCGCCCTTCGGAAGGCGTGACGTGTCACGCGACGTTTCGATGCACTCGTTGGCCTCGTGCGCCTCGCTGTTCGCCCGCTTGCGCTGCGTCCATAGGTCATAGGCCTTCACCGCCATCGAATCCGGCGCACAGTACTGCTTGATCACGAGTCCGTACTCGACCGGCAGGACCGCGCGACCAAAGCTCACGGCCGAGTTTTCCAGCTCCTTTTTCCAGGCCTCTTTCGCTGCCTTGACGCCGGCATCGACCGACTCGAACGGGTTCATCAGTACCGTGCGGATGTGCCAGTGACTCTGCGCTTGCGCAATCATCCGGTGCAATTCGCGTTCGCACCGGGCTTCGGCCGATTTCTTTCCCTCGTCGGTCGCGAGCCATGGTGCGGGCGACAAGTCGAGATCGACCACCAGCAGGTCCAGGCGCTGGGCGGAGGAAGCCCTTGACGATGCGGGCAGCGCACCGCGCTGCCGATTGCGTCGGTCCATCGCCGCATAGACCGTGCCGAGATCGGCCAGCAACTGGCAGCGGTCGAGCGGTGAACGGTCGAGATACCGCGACTCGGCTGCGGTCTGGTCTATCACGACGACCAGCGCCTTTGCTTTGGGTGCGCTGCTTTCTTGCGGTATGCCGGCGAGATTGCCGATAGCGACGAAAGCGTGACCGTTGATCGCGTCGAGCCACCCGACGTGGCTGTCCAGTACCGCAAAGAGCGCTGCAACGAAGATGGTGGCCGGCCAGTCATCGCGCAGGTGTTGAACGAAATGGCTGAGCAGTCCGCGCCGGCCATGCTCATGAGCCTGCTGACTACCCTGCATCGTCTGACCTCGAGTGCGGCGGCGAAGCTGCCCACTCTAAAGTGGATGTGACGCAACGAGAAGCGTCCATTGCGAGAAACCAGATCAGGCTCACTTCGCTCAACTCAGCTCGTAAAGCACGTCGGGACAATGTTCCTCGTTGGCCCGGCCATCCGTGAATTCGATCGCTTGGTAGCCGTGTCGCTCATAGAATCGGCGTGCTCCGACGTTTGCCTGGAACGTGTAAAGACGGATCGGCCGGGGCAGGTGTCGATGGGCATGCTCCAGCATCTTCGTTCCCACTCCCCGGCCAACCCATCCCGGTCGAACATACAGTTGATCGATCCAGGCAACGCCGTCGAGCCGCGATGTCGCGAGAACACCGACGACTTCGCCTTGATGTTCAGCCACGGTGACGTCTCCTGTCGGCACCAGCCGGTCGGCGACCCAGGCACGCACATCGTCGGGTGGGTGGGCTGAAGGCGCGAACGGAAGAAACTCGGCGCGCGACCGGATAAGTACCTCGGCCGCTGCCAGGGCGTCGTCCGATGTGGCTGGCCGCAGAACGAGTTCTCCTTTCATCTCCATCTCAGCGTGCATCGTGATGCGACTTCGCGGAAGACCGCGATCGTCACGGTCGGCCTCAGGTCTGAGCGCGGTGCAGAAAGATATCGAGAGTGCGGACAAATTGAAACCAAAGACGCAAAGGACCCGGGGCGGTGCCACGACGTAAGGGCCGACGCTCGGGGGACGGGGACACTCCGGTCCGCAGCCACCCCAACGGATGATGGGCAAGGCACCGGTGAACCGATGAAATTCCGGCTGTCGACACTTTGGCGTGCAACACAACCATGAGTTCGGTGCGTAAAGGATTGCTCCAGTTGCGTTCAACGCTGAGGCTGCCGCCGGCATCACGCGAGGGCGGTCCGGGCCATCGTGTCGTGGGCGCACGAGCAACGGCGGCTGCAACAACGCCGACTCGACCGGCCCGGGCAAAGGCCGATGATCTGCAGCAGCTGATTTCACAGACGCTGTGGCCGATGGTCGAGTCGGCGTTTCGGGACGTCGAGGACCAGGTCGAGGCGCGCTTTTTCAGGCTCGACGATTTGCAGGTGGTCATATCGCGCTCACCGGCGCGTGACGCCGCCCATCGCGATGCGGGCCGGCGGGTGACACTCGAGTTGTGGCCGTCCGCCGGACCGCGAGTGCTCGTGGTCGAGTGGAGCGGACGCCGGCCGTTCATCGTTTATCGACGGGAGGGTGACTGGCTGGAAAGTCTGGTCCACGCCCCGCGCCGGTTGAAGTGAGCTGAACTGCGGTCGAACGGGCCTGGTTGCTGCCCGACCCGGCGGCAGGTCAGCTCGGAGCGCCGTCGTGCGGACGGCCTGGGATACGCTCGCGGCGTGCGCGATTTTTCGTTCGGTGCAGTGGTCGCAGGCTTTGTCGCGGTTCTGGTGGGTTACACCAGTTCCGCGGTGATCGTGTTCGAGGCCGCACGCGCGGCCGGCGCGACACCGGCACAGACGGCGTCATGGATGTGGGCGCTCGGGCTCGGCATGGGCCTCACGACGATTGTCCTGTCGCTGCGCTATCGGATGCCGGTGCTCACCGCCTGGTCGACGCCGGGCGCGGCCCTTCTGATCACCGGTGTCAGTGGCCTGCCGATGGCCGAAATCATTGGAGCGTTCGTGCTGACCGGGCTCGCGATCACTGCAGTCGGGCTCAGCGGCGCTTTCGATCGACTGATGAAGCAGCTGCCGACGGCCCTGGCGGCAGCAATGCTGGCGGGCGTGCTGTTGCGCTTCGGACTCGACGCTTTCGGTGCGATGAAGAGCCAGTTCGCCCTCGTATTCGCCATGTTTGCCACTTTTCTGATTGGACGTCGCGTGTGGCCGCGCTTTGCCGTGCCAGTCGCACTCGCCGTCGGCGTATCGATCGCCGGCGCGCTCGGGTTGTTCGGAGTATTCGAGTGGCCGACAGGCCTGACCCGGCCGGAGTTCGTGGCGCCGGAACTGTCCTGGGCCGCCGCCGTCGGTGTCACGCTGCCGTTGCTCGTCGTCACGATGGCTTCGCAGAACGTGCCTGGCGTAGCGACGCTACAGGCGCACGGATACAACCCGCCCGTGTCGCCGATCATCACGACGACCGGGGTGGCAACCACACTGCTGGCGCCTTTCGGCGGCTATGCATTCAACCTGGCCGCGATCACGGCGGCGATCTGCATGGGGCAGGACGCACACCACGATCCCGCACGTCGCTACACGGCGGCTCTGGCCGCTGGCGTGTTCTACGTGCTGATCGGCCTGTTCGGCGGCGCCGTGGCGAGTCTGTTTGCCGCATTCCCGCGCGAGCTGGTGCTGGCCATCGCAGGCCTGGCGCTGCTGGGAACGATAGGCAACGGCCTGGCGGCGGCGCTGAAGGAAGAATCGACGCGCGATGCTGCGGTGGTCACGTTCGTCGCGACAGCGTCGGGCATCACGCTCTTCTCGATCGGGTCGGCCTTCTGGGGCCTGGTAGCCGGCCTGCTGGCGCTGGCGGTGCGCGGCTGGCGTCGGCGATGAGGGGTTCAGTCGCCGCCGCCTCCTCCACAACCTCCACCGTCACCGCCGCTGCTGCAGCCGCTCCCGCTGCAGCCGCCGCCGAGCGCCAGCCGATGTGACTTGCGCAGTAGCTCGCCTGTCCGGCAGCGCCGACCAGCGCACTGCAGTCGAGTGCGTAGCGGAAGCCATCGGGGATCGCGAGCCGGGCGTCGATTGCAAACAGCAACGGCACGACAGAAGCGGCCAACGGATCGGTGCCGGCGCGCCGGCACGCCAGCCGCCAGGTGCGCTTGATGCCGTCGCTCGCCGTTGTCGGCGTCGGCATCGCTTCCGTGGGCGTGTGATGCAGGAAGCGGCCGAGCGCTTCGCGGCAGAAGACTTCGTAGTGACGCGTGAACAGGATGAACTCGTGCCACGCAACGTCGACCACCTGCGACGGCATCGCAAGGAGTCGGCGGCGGGCCTTGCGACAGAGGTGGAAGTAGTCTCGCAGTGCCGAGAACACGAGGTCGAGATCGGACTCCGACAGATGCGGATACCGCGTCTTCACGCGCTCGCGGATTCCACGGGGAAACGGGTAGCCATCGATGTAGTCGACCCGCTGGCGCTGCTGGCGAAATTGCAGGACGCCGAAGACCGCGAGAGTGCAAGCGATGGCAAGGCCGATGAGCAACGGTGTCATGGTTGATCCTTAATGTTCTTCTTGTTGTCCCCTTGTTATCGGACGAAGTCCACTGCCTTGAAGGGTGGGGCCGATAGGTAACGTCGCTGCTGGTTCGATCTTGTCGTTGGTCGAGTACCCGGGGCACGGCCAGGCCTCGGATAGGAACTTGATCCGGCGCCCCTGCTGACGTGTGATCTACAGCAGTCGCAAAGCACGGCCTTCATGCCTTCGAACAATCCAGCAGCGTGGTTCGAGAGGTAGTCTGGCCAGGTTCGCCAGCCGGCACTATCGACCGCATTGCCAAAACCAATTTGTTCGGGCGGTGCTCAAACCCTAGACTGGTTCGATCAATCAAGCGCAGACAAGCCACGGAGAGAACCATGCCAAACGAAATGACGTGCCCGTTCTCGGGCGCCGCAATCAACCCCGCAGTCAGGGGCGGTGCCCAGACGAACGCCGCCTGGTGGCCCAATCAGCTGCGGCTGAACATCCTGCATCAGCACTCGGCCAGGTCGGACCCGATGGGCGAGGCGTTCAACTATGCCGAGGAGTTCAAGAGCCTCGACCTGAATGCGGTGGTCAAGGATCTTCATGCCCTGATGACGGATTCGAAGGAGTGGTGGCCCGCTGACTGGGGTCACTACGGCGGCTTGATGATCCGCCTGGCGTGGCACAGCGCCGGCACATATCGCATCTCGGACGGTCGAGGCGGAGCTGGGACAGGCAACCAGCGTTTTGCTCCCCTCAACAGCTGGCCGGATAACGGCAACCTCGACAAGGCGCGCCGCCTGTTGTGGCCGATCAAGCAGAAGTACGGCCGCAAGATCTCGTGGGCCGACCTGATGATCCTCGCCGGCAACGTCGCGCTGGAATCGATGGGGTTCAAGACTTTTGGTTTCGCTGGAGGGCGTCCGGACATCTGGGAACCGGAAGAGGACGTCAACTGGGGCATGGAGAAAGCCTGGCTCGCCACCAGTGACAAGCCCGACAGCCGCTACTCCGGCGACCGTCAGCTCGCGAATCCGCTGGCCGCGGTGCAGATGGGCCTGATCTACGTGAACCCGGAAGGTCCGGACGGCAACCCGGATCCGGTGGCCTCGGGCCGTGACGTGCGCGAAACCTTCGCGCGCATGGCCATGAACGACGAAGAGACCGTGGCACTGGTGGCCGGCGGCCATACCTTCGGCAAAGCCCACGGCGCAGGAGACCCCAAGCTGGTCGGCCCCGAGCCCGAAGCAGCCCCGATCGAAGCGCAGGGCCTGGGCTGGATCAACAGGTTCGGCACCGGCAAGGGCGTGGACACCACGACCAGCGGCATTGAGGGCGCCTGGAAACCGCATCCCACCCGATGGGACAACGGTTACTTCGACATGCTGTTCGGCTACGAATGGGAGCTGACCAAGAGCCCCGCAGGTGCCCATCAGTGGGTGGCGAAGAATTGCAAGCCGGAACATATGATTCCGGACGCACACGATCCGTCGAAAAGGCATCCGCCGATGATGACGACGGCCGACCTGTCGCTGCGCATGGACCCGGCCTACGAGAAGATCTCGCGCCGTTTCCACCAGAACCCGAAGGAGTTCGCCGACGCCTTCGCCCGTGCCTGGTTCAAGCTGACCCACCGTGACCTCGGCCCGCGTTCCCGCTACCTCGGCTCGCTCGTGCCGCAGGAAGTGTTGATCTGGCAGGATCCCATTCCGACTGTGGATCACAAGCTGGTCGACGAGCAGGACATCGCTGCGCTGAAGGCCAGGGTTCTCGCGTCCGGTTTGTCCATTTCCCAGCTGGTGACGACGGCCTGGGCGTCGGCTGCCACGTTCCGTGGCAGCGACAAGCGCGGTGGAGCGAACGGCGCGCGCATTCGCCTGGCGCCGCAGAAGAACTGGGAAGTCAACCAGCCCGCCGAACTCGCGAAGGTCCTGCCCAAGCTCGAAGCGATCCAGAAGGAGTTCAACGCTGCGCACTCAGTTGCCAACTCAGGCGGCAAGAAGATCTCGCTGGCCGACCTGATCGTGCTGGCCGGCTGCGCGGCGGTCGAGGCTGCAGCCAAGAAGGCCGGCCAGGATGTGAAGGTCCCCTTCTCGCCGGGGCGCATGGATGCGTCGCAGGAGCAGACCGATGTGGAGTCGTTCGCCGTGCTCGAGCCGACGGCCGACGGCTTCCGCAATTACGCGCGCAAGGGACTCGAGGACGTGGCGGCTGAGCTGCTGTTGGACAAGGCGCAGTTGCTGAAGCTGACCGCACCCGAGATGACGGTGCTGATCGGCGGACTGCGCGCCCTGAATGCGAACGTCGGCCAGTCCAAGCATGGTGTGTTCACCCAGCGCCCCGAGACGCTGACCAATGACTTCTTCGTGAACCTGCTCGACATGGGCACGAAGTGGCAGAAGTCCGCCGCGTCGGAGGGCGTGCTGGAGGGACGCGATCGGGCAACGCGCGAAGTCAGGTGGACCGGCACCGTCGTGGACCTGGTCTTCGGTTCGAACTCGCAGCTCCGTGCGCTGGCGGAAGTCTATGCATGCAGCGACGCGCAGCAGAAGTTCGTGCGTGACTTTGTGGCGGCCTGGAACAAGGTGATGAACCTGGATCGCTTCGACCTTGTCTGATCTCAGAGCAAGGGACTGAGAGGTCCTACGCCGCGTAGCCGCGAGCTGGCATCGGGTCGTTTCGGGCCCGATCGCGGCTGCGCGAATCCCGGCCGGCCGACGCCTGCGGCATTGCTGGCGTGGGAGGGCGTCCAGACGTTCTTAGTCGAAGTCACGACGCAGCTTGGTCCGTCGATGCGCTACCTGCCGGCAGCAATGAGCAGCCTCGAGGGGAGCCTACGAGGGTTCACGGAGGCTCCGTCCGGCAATCGGTCTGAGTTGAGGCAGCGAGTCGACGAGGCCGACATGGCCAGAACCTGTCGTCGATTTGCATCGCACGGTTGACGCCAAAGGAGACAGGTGACGCACACGCTGGCGCCATGCTGCGTTCGCCTGCCTGTGATTGCGCGGTCTATCGCTTCATTTGGTCGCCACGCCCACGAGCATTTGGCACGGTCCGGTGAAGCCTTCTGGATGCTCGAAGCTGCGCAATTCGGTCTCGATTTCCTCCCAGGTCCGCGCGCGGTCTTCCTCGCTGAGGCCCGACATCATCTGATGGAGCGCGCCGAACGACTCGCGTTCGAATCGCACGCACTCGGCGGCCGAGGACAGGATTACGGGGCAGTCGATGGCCTCGACTTTGGCATCACGAAAGCCGGCGCTTTCCAAGGCCCGCGTGAGCACGCCGTCGGCGCCTAGCGAGAACGGCCCAGGTTGGCCGGGGAACGGAGCAGGAAGTTGCGCTCGTCGGCGAATGATGCTGACCGGGATTGAGAAGAACTCGTTCTTCTGTGGAGTTGAGTAGACAACGACCGAGACGCGGCCGCCCGGCTTCAAGCACCGATGCAATCCCTGCAGCGCCCGCTGCTGGTCGGGAAAGTAGATCAAGCCGACGCGGGAGATCGCTGCGTCGAAACTCGCGGCCTCTAACGTGTCGTGCTGCTCGCCGTCGAGTTCCATCGTTTCCACGTTGCTTAGGCCAGCGGCGTCGGCTGCCTGCCGCGCGTAGCGGAGGATGCCGGGCGAGATATCCGTTGCAAGTACGCGGCCGCCGGGAACCACGCGGCGAGCGGCCGTAAGCGTCTGTTCGCCAGCGCCGGCGGCGACATCCACCACATGGCTGCCCGGTCCGATCTCTGCGAGGTCGAGCATGCGGTCGGTGGCCGGCTTGAGCCAGCGTCCGATGAAAGGCCCCCAGCGGTCCCAAGCCTCCGCCGCGGTTTCCCATTGCGAGCGCGTGGTCTGCTTGAACTTGACGGGGTCAAATGCTGCAAGACGGTCGTTCATGGCCTAGTCTCCGTTTGGAAGTGCGCGAGTTGCACTGACTGCACGGTGCGCGCTGTTCGCGGCCGCCTCAAGTCCAGAAAGTGGAGTGCCTGCGATGCCCGACTATGGCCAGTTCTGCACCGTGGCGCGCGGCGCTGAAGTCTTCGGCGAACTGTGGACGCCGCTGGTGATCCGCGAACTCCTGTGCGGCAGTCGCCGCTTCAATGACATCCGTCGCGGCGTGCCGCGCATGTCGCAGACGCTGTTGACCAAGCGGCTGCGCAAGCTGGAAGAACTCGGCATCATCGAGCGCAAGCGTGTCGAGAGCGGTTGGGAGTATCACGTGACAGCAGCAGGCGAAGAGTTACGCCCGATCGTGGTCGGACTCGGCCACTGGGGCGCGCGCTGGATAGGCAGCCGACTCAGGCGTGAACAGCTGGACGCCGGCTTCCTGATGTGGGACATCCGCCGCTTTGCCCGTATGGAGCAGTTTCCTAAAGGCAAGCGCGTCGTCATCCATTTCAGATTCACCGACGCTCCGGTGCGCGAGCGGCTATGGTGGCTCGTCGTCGAGAACGAGACGACGGACCTCTGCCGCGACGATCCAGGCCATGAACTCGACGTGATTGTCGAGTCGACCGTGCGCGCCTTGACCGAGATCTGGACCGGCGAGTCGAAGCCTGCCACTGAAGTGGCCGCCGGCAGATTGAAAGTCAGCGGCGCCGGCCCGAACGATGCCAAGCTCTGGCGTTGGCTTGGCCGGAGCATGTTCGCGGAGAGTCGCCGCAGAACGTAGTCGCCCCGGCGAAACCGCGGACCACGACCCTCTGTGCTTCGATCGTAGATCTTTCGTTTCTGCCTTCTTTCTGCCTTCTGTCGACGCTTCAACGGGATGTTCCCCGGCGAGGACCGACGACCTGTCGGCGATTTCGACAAGGCCCCATTGCTTTCTGGCACAAGTCTTCCAGCAAGCCGGACGTCGCCGCTTGTCGACCGTAGTGATCTTCTTTCGCCAGCGCTCTGAGTGACTGTTTTCAGCAACGGCGGAGGTCGGTCGCGTGTCGCGAAATGCCAAGTTGCTCAATGATCGAATGGTCGCAGTTCGTGCTGTCCGCGCAAACAACGGCGACGACTGTGCCGATAATGCCGTCCTTGACCTTTGGGGGCGCTTTAGACGATGACGATCGCGCTGAATGAACTGTGGACCGGTATCGCGGCACTGGCGACCATCCTGCTCGGTGTGCGCATCAACCGCCGGGTGCCGGTGCTGGCGGAGTACAGCATTCCGCCAGCCGTCACGGGCGGCCTGCTGATCGCGATCCTGCTCGCGGTCATCGGCGGAGTCATCGGCTTCAAGGTGACTTTCGGCGACACGCTGCGCAACGCGCTGTTGCTGATCTTCTTCGCCTCGCTCGGGCTGACGGCCAAGTTCCGGCGTCTGTCGCGCGGCGGCGGAGCGGTGGCGGTGCTATGTGTGCTGATCGCCGTTCTCGCCCTCGCGCAGTCGGCGATCGGCGTAGCTATTGCAAGCGCATTCGGGCGTCCGGCAGCACTGGGCGTCTTCCTGGGCAGCGTGCCCTTCCTCGGAGGCCACGGCACCACGGTCGCGTGGGCCGAGACCGAGCAGGCTGCCAACCTGCCGCACGCGCTGGAGATCGGCATGGTCTGCGCGACGCTCGGGCTGGTGTTCGGTGCCATCGTTTCCGGGATCGTCGGGACGCGCCTGGCCGAACACGCGGCCCGTTCGCCGGACCAGAGTGTCGCGCCGGTCGCGTCCGAGCCCGAGTGGCCGCAAGGGCCGTTCGATTCGGATCGCTGGATCACCGTGCTGCTCTGGCTCGCACTGAGCATTGGCCTCGGCCTGGCCGCACGCCCGATCGTCGGCGAAATGCTCGGCGTGACGATCCCGGCGTTCCTGGCGGTGCTGCTTTCGGCCGTGATCGTGACCAATGTCGCCGACCTGGCCCGCATCCGCCTCGACCTCGTCGGGGCCGACCTGATCGGGACCCTGGCACTGCGTGTGTTCCTCGCGATCGCGATGCTGGGCCTGCAGCTCGCGGCCGTCGGTGATTCCGTGGGGCTGGTCGCGGTCGCAGTGCTCACCCAGATCGTGCTGACCACCCTGATTGCCGCGACGCTGGTGTATCCGCTGCTCAAGGGCCGCGATGGTGCTATCGGCGCAGCGGGGTTCATCGGCTTCGGCCTCGGCGCGATGCCGGTCGGACTCGCCGCGATGAAGCGGCTGGCGCTCAGGTACGGCGACGCGCCCAGGGCCTTCCTCGTGATCACGCTCGCGGCATCGCTGTTCACCGATACGGCCAATGCGCTGATCGTTCAGGGGTTTCTGACCTGGTTCGGTCGATAGGTCGGCAATGGTGTGGGCGGCGGCCTGACGCCTGAAGTGCTGCCGCTTCGAGATCGGCGCGCCGCACCGGTCGAGATAGCAGGATTCCCCCGATTGGCAGTCAACCAATCTCCGTCCAAACCGCGGTATTGCCGAGGAAAGCTCGCGGAGTAGCTTTTCGCGCACTTGGGTACGGGCGATCGGCTCGACGGTCCGGCCTGCATCCCGACAAACGAGGAGGAACTCATGCGCGCAAAGCAGTGGCTGCTGATGGGTCTTGCCGGATTGTTGTTGGCTTTCAATGCCGCCGCCGACGAGACCTGCAATTCGCCGTACATGTCGAAGCTGATCAAGGGGCAGGAAGCGTACGTCCACGTCTGGACGCTCGGAGTCGAAGGACTTGGCGACGGCTTCGACAAGCTCGTCACGATCGACGTCGACCCGAAGTCGAAGAGCTACGGCAAGGTCGTGCACAGCGTCTCGGTGGGTGCGCGCGGCGAGGCCCATCACATGGGATTCACCGACGATCGCCGTTACCTGTGGGCCGGAGGACTCAGCAACAACCAGATCTACGTATTCGATGTCGGCTCGAACCCGGCCAAGCCGAAGCTGGTCAGGACCATCGGCGATCTCGGTGCCAAGTCGGGCTATGTCGGACCGCACACGTTCTATGCGATGCCCGGACGGATGCTGATCGGCACGCTGTCGAACGCCAAGGACAGCGGCGGCCAAACAGGCATGGTCGTCTACAACAACAAGGGCGAGTTCGTCGCCAAGTACGACCTTCCCATCGGCGAGATCGGCGGTGTCAAGGGGGATGGCTACGGTTACGACGTCGCAATCAACCCGTCGAAGAATGCGCTGCTGACCTCAAGCTTCACCGGGATCGACAATTACCGTCGTCCCCTCGGCGATGTGGTCAAGGACGCCGCGGCGATGAAGCGCTTCGGCAACACGATGGTGCTGTGGGACCTCAAGGCGATGAAGCCGCAACAGATTTTCGCGGTGCCCGGCGCGCCGCTGGAGATCCGCTGGTCACTGGTGCCCAAAGACAACTGGGCGATCACGGCGACGGCACTGACGTCGAAGCTCTGGCTGGTCAAGCAGGACGCTGCCGGCAAGTGGCAGGCCAAGGAGGTCGGCACCATCGGCGATCCGGCCAAGATCCCGTTGCCGGTCGACATCTCGATCCGCGCTGATGCGAAGGGGCTGTGGGTCAATACCTTTTCCGACGGCATGACCCGCTACTTCGACCTCACCAATCCTGAGCAACCGAAGCAGACCTATGCGAAGCAGACCGGCAAGCAGGTCAACATGATCTCGCAAAGCTGGGACGGCAACCGTGTGTACATCACGTCGAGCCTGCTGGAGCGCTGGGACAAGGCGGGCGCGGACAACGAGCAGTTCCTGCGGGCCTTCCGCTGGGACGGTAAGGACCTGCAGCCGCTGTTCGAGGTGGACTTCACCAAGGAGAAGCTCGGACGTGCGCACCACATGAAGTTCAGCGCGCGCTGAACGGCGACGGGAGCCGCACGATGCGGGCAGTCGCGCTGGCGTTCCTGTTCGGTATGTCGGTGGCCACGGCGTGGGCCGCCGCCGATCCGATGCAGGCCCATGCGCCGAGCATGGAGTTCGTGCCGCCGGCGCCAGGCACCTACCAGTTGCAGCGCATCCAGCGTGCACCGGATGCGCTGCTGCGCGATGCGCGCGATCGCCAGCGCCGGCTCGGCGCGCTCACCCGTGGCAAGGTGACGCTGCTCACGTTTTTCTACACCTATTGCGTCGACGAGTGGGGGTGCCCGTTCGCCTACCGCACGATGGTCGGGCTGCGGGCCGAGTTGACGCGGCGCGGACACGCGGGTCGAGTGCGCTTTGTCAGCATCAGCTTCGACCCGACCCACGACACACCGGAAGTCCTGTGGCGTTATGGCGGGGGCCTCAAGGCCGACGCCGGCCTGGCCTGGGAGTTCCTGACTGCGCGCAACATGGCTGAGCTGGTGCCACTGCTCGAGGACTTCGGGCAGGACGTGCGCGTCGAGAAGGATGCGAGCGGCCGGCCGATGCGCACGATCAACCACATGCTGAAGCTCTTCCTGATCGACCGCGACGGTGTCGTACGCGAGATATACGCGCTCGACTACCTGCATCCGGCGATGATGATCAACGACATCGAGACGCTGCTGATGGAGGAGCGCGCGCCCGTAGCGGGCCGTTGAGGCTGCGCGGCGTCTGGCGCGCCCTCGCCGTGGCGCGGAAAACGGCACGTGTCCGGCTTGCAGTCGACACCACGCGGACAGCGGGGTCTTCGACGCGCACCGGTTCCGGGGATGTCACAGTGCATCCGTGGAGTTAGACTGCAAATCGCTTTGCTTGCACGCAAGGCCCCCTTTTCCTCCCAAGGAGAGACACCGATGAAACGCATCCTTACCGCCGCCGCGGCGCTGCTGTTCTCCACCGCTGCCCTGGCGTTCCACTGCCCCGCCGACATGGCAAAGATCGATGCCGCGATGGCCAAGAATCCCAAGTTGACCGAAGCCCAGGCGGCCGAAGTCAAGAAGTACCGTGCCGAGGGCGAAGCACTGCACAAGGCCGGCAAGCACCAGGAGTCGGTCGACACGCTGGCCAAGGCGATGAAGATCCTCAACATTTCGTAATTGTTTCCCGCCTTGACGCGCCGCCTGCGGGCGGCGTTTTCTTTTTCCGGATCACGAGGCAGTACTTCCGCTGAACGGCTGACAGGCTGTAATGCGTCGTTTGCAGAATCGAGTTCGCCGGACGGTCCCGTGATTGAGGAACGGCGCGGTCTGCCGCGCGGGTCGAATGTCGGCACGCAGCTTCGCGCGCGGCGTGCAAAGCGGGCGCGTGAGCTGCGGTCGCGCGAGGCCGAGTCGGCCACCACCGCGACCGATCCGGGGTTCGCAAACAACGTCGGGCAACTCGCGCTGCCCAGTGCGGAGGGCTGGTTTGCCGCTCAGGGCTGGCAGCCGTTCCCGTTCCAGCGTGAGGTCTGGCAGCACATCGCTCTAGGTCGCTCGGGACTGCTGCACGCGACCACCGGCAGCGGCAAGACCTACGCGGTCTGGTTCGGACTGCTCAACCGGGCACTGGCGGGCGAAGTGCAGGGCGGCGGCCTGCGCCTGCTGTGGCTCACGCCGATGCGTGCTCTTGCCGCGGACATCGCGCGGGCGCTCGAAGCGCCGCTGCTGCAGCTCGGTCTCGACTGGAGTGTCGGGGTGCGTACCGGCGATACGGAATCGAGCGAGCGCGCTCGCCAGTCACAGCGATTGCCCGAGGCGCTCGTCACGACACCCGAGAGCCTGACCCTGCTGCTGGCGCGCGCCGACTCGCCGTCGTTGCTCGACGGCGTCGAACTCATCGTGGTCGACGAATGGCACGAGCTGATGGGCACCAAGCGCGGCGTGCAACTGCAGCTCGCGCTCGCGCGACTGCGCCGCTTCGCGCGTGAGCGCGCGAAGCCCGGCATGCCTGCTCCCCGTCTTGGGGCGGGGCAGGGCGGTGGTGGACTTGAAGGGGGTGAAGGCCCCAAATCGCAAGCTGAGCTCGCCGTATGGGGACTGTCAGCGACACTCGGCAACACCGAGCACGCGATGGAAGTGCTGTTGGCCGGTTCGGCCGGCGTAATGGTCCGTGGCGCGGTCCCGAAGGAAATCGTCGTCGACACGTTGCTGCCCGACGAACCCGGACGGTTCCCGTGGGGCGGGCATCTCGGCATCCAGATGCTCGAACCGGTCGTACGCGAGATCGAAAGTGCCTCGACGACCCTCGTGTTCACCAATACACGCTCGCAGGCGGAGATCTGGTACCAGTCGTTGCTCGAGGCGAGGCCGAAGTGGGCCGGCGTGATCGCGTTGCATCACGGCTCGCTCGACAAGGAAGTGCGCGAGTGGGTCGAACGGGGGCTCAAGGAAGGGCGATTGAAGGCGGTGGTCGCCACCTCCAGCCTCGACCTCGGGGTCGACTTCCTGCCGGTCGAGCGCGTGCTGCAGATCGGCAGCCCGAAAGGCGTGGCGCGATTGCTGCAGCGGGCCGGACGCAGCGGACATGCGCCCGGGCGCGCGTCGCGCGTGACGATCGTTCCGACGCACACGCTTGAACTCGTCGAGGGCGCGGCGGCACGGGCGGCTGTCGGCCAAGGTCGGGTCGAGCCGCGATATGCGCCCGAGCGTCCGCTCGATGTCCTGGTGCAGCATCTCGTGACGCTTGCCGTCGGCACCGGCTTCCGCGAAAGCGAGGCGCTGGCGGAAGTCCGATCCGCCTGGAGTTACCGCGAACTTAGCGACGAGGAGTTTGCGTGGGCGCTCGATTTCGTCGGACGCGGTGGCGAGTCGCTGCGTGCCTATCCCGAATATCACCGAGTGGTCCGTGATGCCGAGGGCGTCTACCGGGTGGAGGACCGGCGTATCGCGCGCAGGCACCGCATGTCGGTGGGGACCATCGTATCGGACGCCTCGATGCTGGTGAAGATGCTCAACGGCCGCAATCTCGGCACCATCGAGGAGTCGTTCATCACGCGGATGCGCAAGGGCGATGCCTTCGTGTTCGGCGGCCGCCTGCTCGAACTGGTGCGTATTCACGAGATGACGGCATACGTGCAGCCTGCGCGGCGGCGCAGCGGTACGGTGCCACGGTGGTCCGGCGGCAAGATGCCGCTGTCGACCGAGATGGCCGACGCGTCCCTGGGTGAACTTGAAGGCGCGATTGCCGGCCGCTACGACGCACCCGAGATGCAGGCGGCAAGGCCGTTGATCGAGCTGCAGGCCAAATGGTCGGCCGTGCCTACGCGCACGGCCCTCGTCGTCGAATCGCTGAGGTCGCGCGAGGGTCGGCACCTGTTCGTCTATCCATTCGCCGGGCGCCATGCTCACCTTGGCCTCGCGTCGCTGCTGGCCTACCGGATCGGGCAGGGCACACCGTCGACCTTCTCGATCGCGATCAATGACTACGGGTTCGAACTGCTCTCGCCGGTGGACATCGACTGGATGGGCGCGTGGCAACGTCGATCGGAGGCGCTGCTCGGCGAAACGGACCTGCTCGAGGATGTCCTGGCCAGCCTGAATGCCAGTGAGCTCGCGCTGCGGCGGTTCCGTGAAGTGGCGCGCATCGCCGGGCTGGTGTTCCAGGGATATCCGGGTGCACCCAAGTCGATGAAGCAGCTCCAGGCGAGCTCGGGCCTGTTCTACGAGGTCTTCCGCAAGTACGACGCCGGCAACCGGTTGCTGGCCCAGGCCGAGCGCGAAGTGCTCGAGCAGGAGCTGGACATCGGGCGGCTGCGCGCGGCACTTGCGCGCATGCGGGGGCAGCGCATCGTCTACCGCCTGCTGGCCCGCCCGTCGCCGTTTGCATTTCCGCTGATGGTCGAACGGCTACGCGAGCAGGTGACAACCGAAAGGCTGTCTGAGCGAATCGAGCGCATGCTCGCCGAACTCGAACAAGCAGCCCGCTAGGACCCACAAGATATTGTGTTTCCATAGGCTGGTGGCCAACATCTAGTACACCCATCGTGGTGCCTGGCACAGTCAGTCAAGGTGTTTTCAGAGGGAAAACGGCGTTGTTCACACGCAATTTCCCTCTGAAAAGTTGATTTCTCCTCTTGTAATTCGGTGCGTTTGCTCTAGGATCGCGGTCACCCAACGAGAGCGCTCTTGCATTTCACTCGAGAACGCTGTCGCTGTGGCACTCAAATCCTAAGAGGAGAACTCGATGGCAACAAAGAAGGCAAAGAAAGCGGCGAAGAAGACGGTCAAGAAGGCCGTTAAGAAAGCGGCAGTCAAGAAGGCCGTGAAGAAGACAGCCAAGAAGGCCGTCAAGAAGGCGGCAGTCAAGAAGGCCGTCAAGGCCAAGGTCAAGCGCAAGCCGAATGCAGCGTTCATGCGGCCGCTGATGCCGAGTGGCCCGCTCGCCGCAATCGTCGGCTCGGTGCCGATGCCGCGCACGGAAGTCACCAGCAAGATCTGGGCGTACATCAAGAAGAACAAGCTGCAGGACTCGGTCAATCGCCGCATGATCAATGCCGATGACAAGCTGAAGGCGCTGTTCGGCAAGGCGCAGGCCTCGATGTTCGAACTGACCAAGTACGTCAGCAAGCACCTGAAGTAGGCGCGCGCGGGCTCGTCCCGCAGACTGCGTCAATGATCGCCCGGTGGCCGTTATGGTGCCGGGCGATTTTCTTTGGTCAGTGGCATCAGAATTCCGCCACGCTTTGCTCAGCGGCTTTCTCGCCGAGGGTGTAGCCGCTGCCCTGCGCGACGCAGGAGCGCGCGAAGCGCAGGTTTGAGGCAAAGCCGGCATGCACGCGGTACAGCGGCTCGCCGCGATGCACCGTCTCGCCGAGCTTCCGGAACAGGTCCACTCCAGCCCCGCGCACCTTGGGGGCACCGGTCAGGCGTGCCAGTCGCACCAGGTGCTCGTTGTCGATTGCGCTGACGACGCCATCGTGAGGGGCTTCGACCTCGAACGAGTGTGGCGCGATGTCCGGTCGATCGGGGTCGAACTCGTGGCGCCCCTGGGCGTCGATGATCGCGAGCATCTTCGCCAGCGCCCTGCCGGAGTCGAGGATGTCGCGTGCGATGGCAAAGCCCTCGCCGCCGCGCACGTCGGGATCGAACTCGATGACGCGGCCCGCCAGCCGCAACGCTTTCTGGCGCAGATCGGCCGGCGCGCGCGGGTCGCCGCCGAGCACGCGCATCACGTCGCGGGCCTCGAGCGACGGGCCGATGCCGTTGCCGACCGGCTGGCGACCATCGGTGATCACGACATCGAGTGTCAGGTGCAGTCGCTCGGCGACGTATTCGAAGAGCTTGCGCAACCGCTGCGCCTCGGGCATCGAACGGACCTTGGCGCTCGGCCCCAGCGGCAGGTCGAGCACCAGGTGCGTGGAACCCGCGGCGATCTTCTTCGACAGGATCGACGCCACCATCTGCCCGGGCGAATCGAGCGACAGCGGGCGCTCGACGGCGATCAGAGCATCGTCGGCCGGCGACAGGTCGGCGGTTCCGCCCCAGGCAAGGCAGCCGCGCAGCTCGCGCACGATCTCCTGCATGCGCTCGAACGACAGTTCGACGTTGGCCAGGCACTCCATCGTGTCGGCCGTGCCCGCCGGCGAAGTGATTGCGCGCGACGAAGTCTTCGGAATCAGCATGCCGTGCGCCGCGACGATCGGCACGATCAGCATCGAGGTGCGGTTGCCCGGTATGCCGCCGATCGAATGCTTGTCGACCACCGGGCGCTCGTGCCAGTCGAGCCGGCGGCCGGCCGCGACCATCGCTTCGGTCAGGTACACGACCTCCTCGCGGTCGAGGTCGAAGTGCCCGGTGGCGACTACGAAGGCGGCGAGCTCGAGCTTGCTGTAGCGGTGCTGCGCGACGTCGCGCATGATCGCCAGGTAGTCGGCACGCTCGAGCCGCTCGCCGCCAATCTTCCGACGCAGCGCGCCCATCGAGGCCGGCGACGACGCGTGCTCCACCTGAACCGACGTTCCCGCCGCCGCTCCGAGCTGCCGATACGCATCCTCGGACAGGCCGACCTCGGTCTCGCCGACGATCGCCGGATCGTCGACGATGTTGAGCGTTGCCAGGATCGAGCGTCCGTTGGCGCGTACCTCGATCCGCGACAGTGCCTGGAAACCCTCAGTCAGGTAGAGGGGACACTTGCGGTGCAAGTACGCCACATTCTCGCGGTAGGTGTCGATGCCGACTCGGCGCACGCGCAGCGCCGTTCCCGCATTGTCGGAGGCGAGCGCGTCAGATCTCATAGCGCGTGGCCGGCGCGGCAACGGTCGTCGGCCACTTCAATTCGCGGGCGATGCGCGCCGACAGCATGTGCGCGGCCTCGGGCTCGCCGTGCACCAGGTAGGTCATCTTCGGCTTGCGCTGCGCTCCTTCCAGCCAGCCCATCAGCGCATCCTGGCCTGCGTGCGCCGACAGCCCACCGAGGGTGTGGATCGAGGCGCGCACCGGGATCAGTTCATTGAACATGTTCACCGCGCGTGCGCCGTCGACAATGCGTCGGCCGAGCGTGCCCGCCGCCTGAAAGCCGGTAAAAAGCACGCCACATTCTCGCCGCGGCAGGTTGTGCCGCAGGTGGTGCCGAATCCGGCCTGCCTCGCACATGCCGCTCGCGGCAATGATCACTGCACCGTTACGGATCGAGTTGAGGAACATCGAGTCATCGACATCCTCCGTGTAACGCAATGCGAACGGCAGTTTGCGGGCGCGCTGGGCCTGATGGAACTCGTGCGCCAGTTCATCCAGGGCTTCGAGGTGGCGAAACGTGACCTCGCTCGCCTGCGCCGCCAGCGGCGAATCGACGAACACCAGCGGCACACGGATGCGATGCGCCTTGGCCAGCCGGTACAGCAGCACCAGGAGTTCCTGGGTCCGCCCGAGCGCGAAGGCAGGCACGATGACGTTGCCGTGCCGTTCCTGCAACACGTCGTGCATGACGTCGACCAGTTCGGCTTCCGTGTCCTCCATGCTGCGGTGATTGCGATCGCCATAGGTGGACTCCAGCACCAGTACGTCGGCCTCGGCGAGCGGTTCGCGATCGCGCACGACCAGGGGCGAGGCTTCGCCGAGGTCACCGGACACGACGAGCAGGCGCGTGCGCCCGCCGTCGCGCAGGCGGATCTCCGCAAACGCCGCGCCGACGATATGCCCGGCACTGCGCAGTCGCACCGAGATGGCCGGGTGCGGCTTGAACTCCACGTCGTAGGGCACGCCGATCAGGCGCAACGCCAGGCGATCGACGTCCTCGGCGGTGTACAGCGGCGCCTCGGTGACAGGCTTGCGGCGATCGCGGGGGCGGCGGTTCGCGCTACGCGTCTGCACATGCGCGCTGTCCTTCAGCATCACCGGGACCAGGTCGGCCGTCGGTTTGGTGCAGTAGATCTGCGGCGCGTGCCGGCCCGGCACGGCGAAGCGCGGCAGCAGGCCGCAATGATCGACGTGGGCGTGCGTCAGCAGCACGAAGTCGAGGCGGCCGAGGTCACGCGCATACGCCTCGCGATTCTTGCGGGGTGCCTCGCGACCGCCCTGGAACATGCCGCAGTCGACCAGGAAGCGCACATCGCCGGCCTCGACCAGCAGGTTCGACCCGGTCACTTCGCCGGCGGCACCGTGGAACGTCAGGCGCATGCTTCCTAACCCTGTCGGATGGACGATTCCAGTCTAGCGACGGAGCGGCCGGCCGCAGCGCAACGCTATGCTTCCTTGAGTTATGCCAAGCATCGTGCTCGCCACGCTCAATGCCCGCTACGCGCACGCGTCGCTCGGGCTGCGCTGCCTGCGCGCCAACATGGGCGACCTGCGAGACGACACGGTCATCCGCGAGTTCGTGATTCGCACGCCGCCCGAACAGATCGTTGCCGACCTGCTTGCGCTGCAGCCGAGCATCGTCGGTCTGGGCGTCTACATCTGGAACGTCCGGCAGACGAACCGTGTTGTCGAGCTGCTGAAGGCCGCAGCGCCTCGAATCGTCGTGGTTCTGGGTGGACCGGAGGTCAGTCACGAGATCGAAGTCCAGCCGATTTGCCGGCTCGCGGATCACATCGTCACCGGCTGGGGCGATGTGACCTTTCCCCGGCTTGCGCGCCAGCTGCTCGCGGGGCCGCGGCCTCTGGTGAAGGTCCATCCGGGCGAACAGCCGCCGCTCGCGGACCTCGCCATGCCCTACGCCGAGTACACGGCCGCGGATCTGCGGCACCGGCATGTCTACGTGGAGGCGTCGCGTGGCTGCCCGTTCAAGTGCGAGTTCTGTCTCTCGGCGCTCGACAAGACCGCGTGGCCGTTTCCGCGCGAACGTTTCCTGCAGGAACTCGATAGCCTGTGGCAGCGTGGTGCGCGTCGTTTCAAGTTCGTCGACCGCACGTTCAACCTTCGGACCGAAACATCGGTCGCCATCCTCGATTTTTTCCTGCAGCGCCTGGAGCACGCACCGGACGATCCACCGTTCCTGCACTTCGAGCTGATCCCGGATCACCTGCCGGAGGCGCTGCGTGCGCCGCTGATGCGATTTCCGCGCGGTTCGCTGCAACTCGAGATCGGCATCCAGACCTTCAATGCCGAGGTGCAGGCGCTGATCTCGCGGCGGCAGGACAACGCTGCAGCCGAATCCAACCTGCGCTGGCTGCGCGAACACACCGCGGCCCACCTGCATGTCGACCTGATCGCCGGGCTGCCGGATGAAGACCTCGACTCGCTGGCTGCCGGATTCGATCGCCTGATCGGCCTGGGTCCGCACGAGATCCAGCTCGGGATCCTGAAGCGGCTGCGCGGCACACCGATCGGCCGCCACAGCGAACGCTGCGCCATGCGCTACAGCGACGAGGCCCCGTATGAAGTACTGTCAACGGGGCGTATCGACGCCGCGACGATGCAGCGGATCAAGCGCTTTGCTCGCTACTGGGACCTGATCGCCAACTCCGGACGCTTTCCGCGAGCGCTTTCACGACTGCTCGGTGACGCCCCATTTACCCGGTTCATGGCCTTCGCGGACGCGATGTTCGCGTCGACCCGCCGCACGCACGGCTTCGCCGTCGAGGAAGTCTATGCGCAGGTGCACGCGGGACTGATGCGCCACGGAATCCCCGAGGCCGATGCATCGATGTTGCTGGCGCTGGACTACCGCGACAGCGGGGCGCGCGGCAAATTGCCGTTCGCGACAGCCGGCGCTGGACCGTAGGCGCACTGTCGCCAGACAATCGGTCGCCCTGGAGCGGCAGCAACGCCACCTGCGCGGCTGAGCCATCCGCCGTTGGCCGTTCCGGCGAGACGGTGCATCGGCTGAATGGACGCTCGCAGTCGCCGTCGATTCGGTGTTTCGGCACCGACCGTCCGGCGCTAGCATCGCCGGCAGGAGCCTCGGTATCGACCATGGCCTGGCAAGCGATCGAGACGATTCCGATACGCATCGACGCCCCGATTTCTGCGGAGCGCGCCGAGGCCGTGCGCGCCGCGCTGCTGACGCGGGCGCTGCCGCTCGCCCGGATGGTGCATGGCCGCGCCGAGCCGCTCGCCACGGCATCGCTGGTGGCCGATGGACCGACCCTCGCACTGCTGACGGCCGCACACATCTTCGACCACGTCGCCGCTGGCGATCTCGCGATCCCGCTGCCGCGTGAGGCGGCGTGGGCGTGCCTGCGTTCAGTGCGGGTGCGCGTCATCGTTCATCCGGAACGCGATCTTGCCCTGGTACTGATCGACGATTCCGCACTCGTGCGCCGCCTGCGCGCCAACTGGATGCCGGTGTCCACGGCGCATCTGCGACTCGACGGCGGGGATGAGAGGACGCCGCTGCTGTACGCGGTGGCAGGCTACCCGGTGTCGCAGGCGCGGCGCCTGGAGGGTTCGGTCTACATGAAGCCCGTCGTGGTGTTCACCAGTGCGCTCGACGCGGAGCGGCTCGCCTACGCGCGCACCGCAGAGCGCATCGATGGCCTGGCGATCCACACACCTGAACTGGACGGCGTCTCGGGCGCGCTGGTCTGGGCGATCCACGAGGGCGAGCCCTCGGCCGACTGCCTACTTTGCGCTGCGGCCGTGCAGGTGGGCTTCGCGCACGATCGCTACGTGCGGACCGAGTCGCTGCGATCGGCGCCGGCGCTGTTCCGGCGATTCCACTGACCTCGCTGCGCACGTCGCCTGGTGCGCCGACTCATCGGCCTTGCCGAGGTGTCCCGCCGTGGCTCAGGCAGACACCTCGTTGTTCATCTGCGGTCCCGGATCGTTGCGGCGGCGAGCCGGTGCGTGCACGTGAACGTCGTTTGCGGCTTCGAAGGCGTGCAGAGGCAATCCGTCGAACATCTCTGCCGCCGCCAGCGTTTCATTGACGACATCAGGCAAGTGGCGCGGAGCGTCGGAGACGACGGTGGTGCCCAGCAGGACGAGGAACGTTGCGAGCGCGCCGAAAACGGCGCCGGCGAACGTTCGATGGACGCGTCGCCGGGCTCTCCTGGGAATCGCGGGGTTCGTCGGGGTCGGCATGTCGAGTCTCCACAGATGAGCCGTGCTATGGCGGCGCGACGACACGCACCGCATCGGATGGCTCGAACAGTAGGGCCTTGATGTCGCGCCGACGACGGACCAATCGGTACGTCCGACGCGGACTATTCGACAGTCGAGTGCGACCGGTTCAGATGGAGTTGCGAACGCTGGTGACGGTGATCAGCCGTGCGCCCAGCGCGAGTGCCGCGGCAGCGACGCCTGAAGGAACACCATCTGGTCGGCGAGGATGCGTCGATTGCTGAGGATGAAGCCTTCATTGCGGCAGACGGCATAGGGCACATAGAGCAGCGGCATGTGCGCTTCTTCGGGCCGACGGCTGCCCTTGCGCGTGTTGCACGAACGGCAGGCGGTGACGACGTTGGTCCACTCGTGCCGGCCGCCGCGCGACACCGGCAGAATGTGTTCCACGGTGAGTTCGAGTTCCACGAAATGGCCGCCGCAGTAGGCGCAGACCTGCCGGTCGCGGGCGAACAGCCGGTGCTTGGTGAGGCCGACGTGCGCGTGACCGAAAGGAATCCGGTGGCGCCCACGGATCATCACGATCGAACTCGTGACGAATTCGGAGCGCAGGCCTGTGGACTCCTGCAGCCCGCCGGCCATGCCGAAGAGGTTTTCACCGAGATCGGTGACGACCTTGCCTGACGCGTAGTAGCGCGCAGCTCGCTGCATCAACGCCCAACGGACCGGCTGGCCCTGGGAGTCGATGATCAGGATCTTCGGTACGTACTCCGGCACATAAGCCATGGTGCCGCAGATTGTGCCACGCGGCCGGCTTGCGCGGCGTGGGGCCGAATTACGGCAGCGGCCGACCCCAGTCAGTGGCGCGGAAGGCGATCTGCGTGCCGTCGTCGAGTTGCACCACCGGCTGCGGTTCGGCCGCCGTGCGCAGCACGACCACGCGCCCGTGCGAACCGTTGGCCCGGTGCTGCACATCGTCGCCGTCGTGCAGGCCGTGACGCATCAGTTCCCGCATTACTTCCAGGACCTTGCGGTCGTGCGAGATGCAGTCGAGCTTGTCCTGCAGGGACAGCGGCGGCGAGTTGCGTGGTACCCGGGATTCCATTGCGCGGTCGAAACGAGGTGACGCGGCATTCTGGGCGGGCCTCGCTTCCTGCGGAATTCGGTCTTACCCGGGGCAGGCACGTCAACGGCGATCGCCGTCGCGAATCCGCCACGGGTCCATACCGGTCTCGGTCCGGTCGACGACGCCGTCCTTGTTGAAGTAGATGAACATCGCTGCGTAGAACCCGCCCTGGATGAAATAGCGGTACATGAAGGCCGTTTCATCCTTCAGATGAAACGTAAACGTTTCGGCCGGCGGGCCGAACTCGCGCAGGATGTCGGCGCGGGTGTCACGGCCGCTCTTGATGCGTGCGAACACCTCGTCGCTCATCACCTGTTCGTTGCGCACGACGCGTCCCTGAGCATCGAAGTCGATGTTCCAGACGAACTGGTTGTTGGGCTGGCCGGAATACTGCCAGCGCGTGCCGCCGCCAGGCAGCGGCATCGTGGCGGTCGGGGTGCCCGCGGTCGAGCGCACTGACGACTCGTCGGCACCGGGCCGGACCGAGCCCGGCACGCCGCAGGCGGCCAGGGCGGACGCCAGGAGGAGTCCCGGCAGAATGTGACGAAGCATATGCACAATCCTTTCGTGCGCGGCTACGCTGCGCACCTGGCTTAGGTCAAGGAGGTGACCATGAAATGGCTCAAGCGCATCGTGGTGGCAGTTGTGGCGGTCATCGCACTGCTGCTGGTCATCGGGATGCTGTTGCCGTCGGGTTTCAAGGTGCAGCGATCGGTACAGGTCGCTGCACCACCGTCCAAGATATACCCTTTGATCGCCGATCCGCGGCAGTGGAAGAACTGGACCGTCTGGAACCAGCGCGACCCCGCGATGCAGGTGCAGTACTCCGGTGCGGACAGCGGCACGGGTGCCAAGTGGAGCTGGCAAAGCAAGACCGAGGGTAACGGCGTGATGGAGTTCACCGCGGCGGTGCCGAACGAGCGGATCGTCTATGCGCTGTCGTTTCCGGACATGGGCATGTCGTCGCGCGGTGAACTGCAGCTGGTGCCCGACGGCGCAGGAACGCGCATCACGTGGACCAACGAGGGCGACATGGGTAGCAGTCCCGTCAACCGCTATTTCGGCCTGATGATGGACTCGCTCGTTGGCCCCGACTTCGAGGGTGGACTGAAGAACCTGAAGGCGGTGGCCGAGCGCGGCTAGAAGGAGGTCGCGATTCCGCGCGGACGGACACGCCGGAACGCGAGCGAGAAAAGCTTGAGCAGCCTGGCCACTCGTGCCCTGGTCGCGACCACGGCGATCCAGGCCGCGGCGGCGTGTGCGGCGCTCACGATCCCGTCGATCTCGCCGGTGATCGCTGCAGAACTGGACGTGCCGGCGTCGATGGTCGGCACGTACATCTCGTTGCTGTACATCGGCGCGTCGACCGCCGCGCTGGCGGGCGGTGGCGTTGTACTGCGCTACGGCGCGATGCGACTGTCGCAGGCCTGCCTGCTGGTCTGCGCGGTCGGCCTGCTGCTGACGCTGTTCCTCGGCTTGGGCGCGGGACCGGTGGCGATCGTGTCGATCGCCGTGTCGTCGGTGGCGATCGGCGTGGGCTACGGTCCGATCACGCCCGCCTCGAGCCACGTGCTGGCGAAGACGACGCCGCGGGAGCGCATGGCGTTGATGTTCTCGATCAAGCAGACCGGCGTGCCGGCAGGAACGGCCCTGGCGGGGCTGCTCGTTCCGCCACTGACCATCGCCTTCGGGTGGCAGGTTGCGGTGGTGCTGATTGCGGTGGGGTGCCTCGTCGTTGCCGTTGCATCGCAACCGCTGCGCGCGCCGCTGGACGATGACCGCGATCGCTCCGCGCGACTGTCGGCGCAATCGCTGATCGGGGGCCTCTCGCTGGTCGCGCACTCGCCCGCGCTGCGGACGATGGCGCTGGTGTCGTTCGTCTATGCGGGAATGCAGATGTCGGTGGCGGGATTCATCGTTGCCTATCTGCACACCGAAATCGGGTTTGGGCTGGTGGCGGCGGGAACAGCACTGACTACCGCGAGCGTGGCCGGCGTGGTGGCCCGTATCAGCTGGGGCTCGATCTCGGATCGCACCGGGGCGCCGCGCGCAGTCCTGGCAGTGATCGGATTCCTGATGGCGGGCGCGTCGGTCGCCGCGGCACTGTTCACCGCATCCTGGCCCATGCTGGCGATACTGGCTGTCTCGGCCGCGCTCGGTGCGACCGCGATTGGATGGAACGGCGTCTTCCTGTCGGAAGTCGCGCGGCTGGCTCCTGCCGGGGAGGCCGGTCGCGCGACGGGCGGTTGCCTTTTCTTCACCTACGTCGGCGTGGTGATCCTGCCGTTCCTGTTCGGCTGGTTACAGCGCGCCAGCGGCAGCTACGCGCTGTGCTTTGTCGTGGCGGCGGCTGTGTGCGCCGCGGTGGCCGTGCTGCTGGTCTGGACCGGCCGTCGGCCGGGCGTCCAGGCCTGATGACACCACGATCCGCGCCGCGGATTCCTACATGCGGGCTGCATGCGATCATCACGGCATGAAACGCTACGCATTACTCGTCAATCTGCTGATTCCCGCGCTCGCGGTGGCGACCACGGCCGCCCTGGGTCCGTTCGGACTGGATGTGCCGGCGCGCGGATTCAACGAGCACTGCATACCGCTCGACGCCGGCGAGCGCATCCGCTACCGGTTCGTCGCGAACGGCGAGGTGGACTTCAACATCCACTATCACCGCGGCAGCGAGGTCCACTACCCGGTCAAGACGAACGCGAGCCGATCGGCTGATGCGACGTTCACCGCGCCGCATGCCGACACGTACTGCCTGATGTGGGAACGCAAGGTCGACGGTGCCACCCGAATCGACGGATCGGTCGAACGCTCGGCGCGCTAGGCGGGAGTCATCAAAGGCGCGGTCTGCGACCGATAGACTGCAGCGATGCCGCCGCACGAGACCGAGCTCAAGCTGCACTTGCCCGAAGGTGCTGGAGAGTCCCTTGCACGGGCTCGCGCGCTGACGGGCCTGAGGCCACGAACAGCAAGGCTGCACGCGATCTATTTCGACACCGCGGATGGGCTGCTGCAGCGGCAACTGATGGCGCTCCGACTGCGTCGATCCGGCCGACAGTGGGTGCAGACGCTGAAGGCTGCCGATGCTGCCGCGGGCGGCCTCAGTACCCGGCCCGAGTGGGAGTCGCCCGCGAGGATCGTCCGAGGGCAGCCGCGAATCGACCTGAAGACGTTGCAACACACGCCGCTACCGCGATTGCTGGCGCGGCACGCCCCCGGCAATCCGCTGCGACCGGTGTTCACGACCCGCGTTGTGCGCACCGTGTGGGATGTCACCTTCAAGGGCAGTCGAATCGAAGTGGCGATGGATCGCGGCCGGATCGAGTTGCAGCGGGATGGTCGTCGCGTAACCGAGCCGATCAGCGAACTGGAGCTGGAACTGCTGGAGGGACGGGTCGAGGACCTGGTCGCGCTCGCGCTGCGTCTTGCGAGCCGCGGCTCAGAGGCGCTGGCACTGGTGCCGCTGACAGCGAGCAAGGCAGAGCGGGGCTATCGATTGGCCGCCGGGCTCGCACCGCCGCCGACCAAGGCGTCAGCCCGCGGCTTTGTCGATCGATTGAAGGCGGACATGACAGCCGGCGCTGCGCTGCGCGCGATCATTGCGCAGGGACTCGACGTGCTGCTGGCCAACACCAGCGCGCTGCGCGATGGGCACGATCCGGAGTACGTGCACCAGGCGCGCGTCGCGTTGCGCCGCATGCGCTCGGCTGTTCGCCTGCTCGATCGCAAGCACGCCGACTTTCCTGTCGCGCTGGCCAACGACCTGCGCTGGGTTGGTCGACTGCTGGGAGACGCCCGCGACTGGGATGTACTAGCCGGCGAGACTCTGCCCGCCTTCGCAGCTGCGGCGTCTCCTGAGCTCGGCCCTCAGGCTCAACGGCTGCTCGATCAGGCTTGCACCAGGCGCGATGCCGCCCGCGCGGAGGCAACTGCAGCGCTCGCGACGCACCGCTTTGCGCGGCTGGCGCTGCGGCTGCAGGCGTGGACGCTGACCCCGCCGCCAGCCGGCCGCACGCTCGCACGCCTCGCACCGCGGGCGCTCGACAAGGCCCATGCGCGACTCTTCTCGGCGGCGCAGTTTTTCGCCGCGCTCTCGCCTGAACGTCGCCATCGCGTGCGCATCCTCGCCAAGCGGCTGCGTTATGGCCTCGATGTGTTTTCGGTCGCGTTGCCGCCGACGCCGACCGAGCGCTACATCGCCGCGCTGTCCGGCTTGCAGGATGTGCTGGGCGAACTCAACGACTCCGTGGTCGCGCGCAGCGCGCTGCGAGATTTCACGGAGTGTGAAGAGGTCCGCGCGGCGGCGACTCAGTGGACCTCAGAGCGGGAGCAGGACCGGGTGCGCGAAGCAGAAGTCCGGCTGTTGGCACTGCTGGAAGTGGGACGACCGTGGAAGGATTGATGCGGTTCAGCGCGGTCGCTGCGCCGCGATGTCGACGATGACCGTCTCGCGCACCGGCACCTCGATCTCGACGCGGCCTTCGTTGGCCAGCATCCAGGGCAGGGGAATGTTGTCCGGCAGCACGGTAATGACATGACGACCGGACGCAACGGAAGGAAATTCGTATCGACCCTGCCCGTCGGTGCGCACCGAGTAGCGACCGTCGATGATGACGGTCACATTGGCTGCGCCCTGTTCTCCTGCGGCAAACCGCGCATCGTCGTTCGCGTCGAGGAAGACGACGCCGGAAATCCGGCCGGCTCCGCCTCCCACTGAACCACCGAGAGGTGGAGCCATGCTGCCGGCCCGGGTCTCGTAGCGCAGGATGATGAAGGCTCCACGGTCGTTGATCCGCTCTTCTGTCTGATTCACCAGGTTGTCGATTGGCGAGATGACCTGCAGAGGCAGCTGCGTGCGAGCCTGGCTGCGATACAGAGTGCCGATCAACTGAAGGTCGGGAAGAAAGCGCCAGGTGAGGGTCAGATTGCCATTGAGCGTCGTCGGCTGTGCTTCGCCGGTACTTTGCGTCCACTGAGCGTTCACATCGACTGACAGATTGGGCGCGATGTCGCCACCACCGAAGACTGCTAGTCCCAACTGGTTCGAACTGACAACGCGATCTGTGTAACGGCCAACCAGCAGCGTCGTGTTCAGGCGGGTGCCCGCAGGCATGTTCCAGGTCTGGTTGGCAGTCAACGCGGTTTCATACTTCGGCGAATTCTGTCCCACGAAGAGCTGGGTGCGGCTGATCAGCGCCGGCAAGGTGTTCTCCACGTATCCGAAGGCCGACCACGCGTCGCTGTCCGAGAGGCGGGCGTTGGCGCCTCCTCCGACACCGAGGTTCTGCCAGATCTGATAGCGCGCGTTGCCGGAGACGAAAGTCGAGGGGGCGAAGTCGTTGTCCTGGAGTGGCGCCGCGTAGTCAATGTTCGCGTCCCACAACCACTGGCGGCTGCCGTAGTTGACCCGGTAGTACGCGCCGCCTACGCCATTTCCGATGGGCTGATTGCCCCAAGCCAGGCCGTTGCCCAGGTAGAACGCGCCAAAGCCGTGACCGAATCGACCTGCCTGGACGTAGCCGTCGGCCCATGCGCCCTGTTCATTTCCTGTAAACGAGTTGTCGCTGGCGATCGCATTGACCTGATATCTCTGGGTACGGTCCTGCCACGCTGCAGAACCGAACCATGAGCGGGACGAGAACTGCTGAGCGTCGTCCTCCGGCTGCAACGGGTTCGTGACTTCGCGCGCACCAAAATACTGGAACCCGGCGGACCAGTTGCGCGTCAGCGACCATTGGCCGCCGGCCGTGGTCATGGTGCCACCGAGGCGACGAAAGCCCGGTACGTAGATTCCTGTGTAGACGCCGGGTTCGCCTACGCCCGCGATCAGTTGTGTGCCTTGCGGATTACGCCACTCCGTCGACGCGCCCAGCAGCGGAGAAGTCGGCAAGAACCAGCGCGGCTGGAAGCGCGCGAGGTCGATCGACGGCGAGTTCAGGTTACCGGCGCCGTTGGTCGCCAACCACCCATTGTCAAACGGCACGTCGCGCTGCCAGAGTGTTGCCACCGAGGTGTCTTCTCGGTTGCCGAACACGCCGTCGAAACTCCATGCACCGTGCAATGGCGTGGCGAGGAATGCGCCGACACCTACGCCTGCATTTGACTCTGTCTGGCCATTGCGAGTCAGGTGTGAATAGATGCCGTCGAGCCGCAGGCCTCGTGGCAGTCCTGCGGCATTGCGGGCCGGCGTTTCGCCGGTCCAGATGTCGGGTTCAAGTTGTCCGCCATCGATCAATTGGTCTTCGTAAGCGGGTGCGCCGTTCGAACCATTGCTGCCAACTGCTGATTTGGTGGCTTGTCCGTTAGGCGACGATCCATTGGTCCTTGGCACTGATCCATTCTGCGCAGATGCTAACAACGAGTACGCCGCGCTGGCGATCAGGAGCAGCCAGGCTGCCGCGCGGCGCCCCATGGGTGGGTTACTCGAAGCGATGTTCGAATGGCACGCGCGATCCTGCCCATTCGAGTGTGCCGCTGACGGTGACTGGAAGCGCTACATCGATCCGCTCATTGCGGTTCGACTGGGCGGCAAGCTCGAGCGATCGCGTTTCGCCGGGCAGACACCGGAAACGTCGAAGGTGCGAACTCGAGCTCTCGTCCCTGTGCATCCGTGCCGGACAAGAAGCCGCCGAGTCGCCCGTGTGCATTGCCGGAGTTCCGCACTACCAGTGTCGGGATCCGCTTGCCGGCAACAGTGGCAACTTCGGCTTTGACGATCTCAAGTTTCGGCGCGGCACCACCGACTGCGGCGTACACGATCACGCCGATCCGACCGCGCACTGGAATCTTGAATGCATCGCCTCCGGCCACCGCGGGTTCATCGCCTTCGATCATTAAGGCAAAGCGACACTCGCCCGCGGGTGTATCCGCAGGTGGCGCGACTTCGAACCGAAATCGCACGCGCGCCCCGCCCGGAATCAGCAGGTCGCTCCGCTCGATGGCCACCCAGGGTCGGCAACTGCCGGGCCGCAGGTCGTCGTAGAACGTGACGCTGGCATCCTGGCCAAGCGACCAGTCAGCCGTCCTGATCTTGTAGCGCGCCGGCTGGCTGCCCGCGTTGGAGATCTCGACCACATGGCGCGCACGCACTCCCGGCGTCGCAGTGACCTCGAAGCGCGGCGGAGATACAACGGCATTGAAGCCCTGGGCCGATGCAAGTACGGGCAGACCGAGCCAGGCGGCAGTCAAGAGTGCAAGCGGGCGTGTGCGCAGGAGGTTCACGGTCTCAGTCGATGTCGATCTCGAAATGGAAATTCAGGCGATGAGCGCTCCCGAGTCGGGTACCGTCGGTTTCGATCTTGAGGACAAGCGTCTCATCGAGCAGCGGGGTCATGATCGGGCCCGCATAGACCAGAGCGCGCTGCCCCGACATCAGACTTCCCGGTAACAGTCGCCCTTGCGTTGTCCAACTGGCGCGGACCTGCCCCAACGATTGCTCGGGAAGGACCAGGAAAAGCCGGCCGTTGCGCTTCAGCCACGGCGCGAGATTGAGTCGAACCTGCACTGAGGTCGCGCCTTCGACGGTGTTGTCACCGCCGCGCGAAGGTGCGAGTTGTTTCCAGCGCAAGGTCGCCGAACTCTCCTGCGGGATCGTGGCGCTGTCGTCGACACGAAACGTTGCAGCGCCGGCGTGGCCCGAGTGCACGAGAGAGCAGCAACACACGGCACCGATCGCAAGTAACGTACGCCGCATCACGGCGCGGTCAGCGTGTACGTCACGCTTCCGGTAAAGGTGCCCGCGGGAACAATTGCGGAGTTTAGATAGGAAAACGTGTGGCAGCTCTCAGCCCATTGATTGCGGTTGATCGTGCCTATCGTCTGTGTGCCACCCGTGAATGCTCCGGCCGGAAACGGCTGCGCTCCACTGTCCCCTATTCCGCTGCTAGTCCACTGAATCTGCGTAAACGGAATCGAGTCCCCCGCGCCATTTGTCAACGGCGTTGAAGAGGTCGCCGTCAGCGTTGCTCCCGCGCCGGCAGTGTTGTTCGTGCGCCGGTAGAAGCCGCCGACATACAGCTGACCGGCGCTGCAGAACGTGAAGTTGTCGTAAAAGCTGTTGGTCGCGCCCGTATTCGACGCCATCGCCTGCGCTGTTCCGCTGCCTACTACGGCGGCGGGCACATTGACGGACACGACGTTCACTGTGGGATTGGCGGCTGGCGAACCCCCCGAGCTATAGAAACCGGAAAACGAGCCCACGCCAACCTGCAGATAGATCACCCGCGGGTTGGCGGCTGCGATGTTGACCGTGAAGGCTTCGGCGTCGAAGGGAACGACGCCAAGCACCCCGCCGATGGCGAGCGCACTGATGTCAAGGCGAAGGTGATGCATGCCGTACCCGCGGGTCCCCGAGAATGCACGCGCCGCGGCTGCGCCGGCGCGTGCGATCGCGGAGCTTACGGCGTCGTTGCCGTGTACGTCACCTGACCTGTGTAGGTGCCGGCAGGCGGCGTCACCGAGTTGTCGTACGCGTACGTCCAGGTGCCGGCGGCATTGACAATCTTGCCGGTGGCCGTGTAGGAGATCGCTGCGCCGTTGATGGGCGGATGGGCCGTGCTGCCAGTGACGGTAGTAAGGATCTGGCTCCACGGAATCGTATCCGTTCCACTGAGAAGATTCGGATTGCCGGAAACGGCCCCGAGCGTCATGTTGCCGTTGTTGCCGACGACACGGACAGTCACCGCGCCACCGGTCAGGTTGCCCCCGGTGCCGGCCACGTCTGAGCCGTCACCGACGTTGGCGGCCGGCACGGCGAATGAGACGGTGTCGACGGTCGCATTCGGCGTCAGCAGCGGCGCTACCGGGCCGGTGCCGACCTGCAGGAACACGAACTTCGGAATGACGACCGAAAAGTTCACGCGCGCCGTGGCCGTGATGTTCGCAGTATTGCCGGTCGTGAAGTTCGATTCCGCCTGCGCAGCAAGCGGAACGGCCAACGCAGCAGCAACCGCGCTGGCAAGAATGGTGTTGCGAATGTGCTTCATCAGTTCTCCTGGCCGGGCTGAGCCCTTGGCAAGTGCGTTGCGTCGAGACGTTCAGCGCTACTACCGCCAGAGCTGACCGCTTTCAATGTCGTGGGGTGTGCCCCATGAACGGAGCGAAGCGTACCGGGTACATGGTATTCAGAAGGTCCGAATTGACCGTCCCGGCATCGGCATTTCCTGTCTCAAGGAGTCCGATGGATTGAATTGAGCCGACGGCTCCCCGCTTTCGCCGTGGTGGCCGCAGAGCCCGCGTTGGCGCTCACGCGATCTGTTGAAGGCAGCAACAGAAGGACGCATCTCGGGCTCTTGATTCATCTTGTTCACTAATTGCGTGGTGAGAGTGACGCGCGTTCAGTGATGCATGAATCAGAAAAGTCACGCGCAAATTTCGCATGTGATTTTTTCCCATTTCACGAATGAAATCGCCGCTCGTCGGACATAACGCTTTTCGTCCTTTCATTAACTCAAGACCCGGCGAGTTGCATCCGTTAGCTCGTGTGTCTGCACACAACGACGATCGCAATTCGATGCCAGTGCGTATTCAGTTTTCTACCGATGCTCTTTGCGCAGAGCACTTGAATCCTCGTGACGCGCTATGCGTCTCGAATGCACTTCGGTCGCGCGGATTCACGTTGATCGAAGTGCTGATCGTCATGACAGTGCTTGCGATCCTCGCGACGATCGCTGTGCCGAGCTACTCGCGTTACGTCACGCGCGGGAACCTGGTCGAAGCGACCAACTCACTGTCCGAGTATCGCGTCCGCATGGAACAGTTCTATCAGGATGCGCGCAGTTACCAGAACGCCGCCGGTGAGTGCGGAGCGCTGCCGCCGGCCAACCTGCAGAACTTCGCCGTCGCCTGTGCCATTGCGGCGGGCGGGCAGGCCTATACCGCCACCGCCACGGGTGCTGGCGCGACGGCGGGCTTCGTCTACTCGATCAATCAAGCCAATGCGCGCGCGACCGTGGCATTGCCATCGCACTGGGGCGCGCTGCCGGCCGATGCCGGTACGCGCTGGGTGACGCGATGAAGCGGCCTGTTCATGCAAGGCAGCGCGGCGTGACCCTGGTCGAGGTTGCGGTCGTTATGACGATTGCCGCAATTCTTTATACCCAGGCCGCTCCACTCTTCACTACCTGGATCGGCAACGCGCAGACCCGGACCGCGGCCGAATCAGTACTTAACGGCATGCAGCTGGCGCGCGCTGAAGCAATGCGCAGAAATCGCATGGTCCAGTTCGTCATCACCGACGGCGCCTCGTCCTCATGGATCGTTGGCTGTTCAAATCCCGTCGACGTGGGAACTCCGGATGTCGATGATCCAGGTGACTGCCTCGGCGTGATCCAGGCGCGCGCCGCGCTGGAGGCTTCAGCCCAGCCACAGTTGGTCATGATTCCCACGACCGCGACCACGGTGACGTTCGACTCGTTGGGCCGCATCGCAGGCAATGTCGACGGGTCGCCATCCGCAGTCAGCATCGATGTCTCGAATCCCCTGATTTCCTCGACCGATCGGCGCGTGCTGCGGCTGGCCCTCGGTGCAGCCGGCAACGTCCGAATGTGCGATCCGGCGCTGTCCGCCGGCGATCCGAGGTCGTGCTGACCATGCTGCGCCGTCGCCGCCTCAGACCTTCGTACACCCGCACGTCCCGAGCGCAGGTTCGCGGCATGTCTCTGACCGAAGTCCTTGTCTCGATGACGATCTTCGCCATCGGTGTGCTCGGTCTGTTCAACGCGCACGGTACGGCGTTCACGTCCTACTCGGATGCGCGGAACCGAGTCGATGCCGCCCTGCTGGCCGATCGCCTGATTGGCGAGCTGTGGGTCGATCGTGCCAACGTGGCTGACTACGCCTACGACGGCCACGTCACGCCCGTTCGGCTGGGACCGTGGCTGGGGCAGGTGCAGCAGGCGCTGCCGGCCGCCAATGCGCTCGTGCAGGTTGCGGGGAACGAGGTACGCGTGACGGTCACATGGCAGCCGCGCAATGGGGACACGCGGACGCACACGGCCGTCGCGACGCTGCAGGACCCCTAACATGCAGCGCTCTGCTCACAGCTCGCGAGGCATGACGCTCGTCGAGATCCTGATCGCGATGGCGATCTCCCTGGTGGTGACGCTCGCGGTCTACCAGACGTTTGCGGCCTCGGAGGCGTACCGGCGTTCTGCGAGTTCCGGCGGTGACGCTGCGTTCAACGGCACGATCGCGATGTACTCGCTGCAGCGAGACGCGCGCATGGCCGGCTTCGGCATCAACACCGTGACGGTGCTCGGGTGTCGCGTGCTGGCTTACGACGAGGGCGTCGACCCCGCTCGGGAGTTCGAGTTCGCCCTGGCACCGGTTCGCATCACTCAGGGGCCGGGCAGCGAGCCGGACGCGGTCGAGTTCATGTACAGCAACACGGACACCGTCCCGGCACCGGTCCGGCTGACACAGGCGCTGCCGAATGCAGCCGCAAACTTTCATGTCGACAACGCCTTCGGCATAGTCGCCGGTCAGCTACTCGTCGTTGCCGAGCCGGGTAGGGACTGCACCCTGCAGCAGGCCACCAATACACCCAGCCTCGAGGCACCGGGGCGACAGGATCTGCTTATCCACGGCAGCGGCATGTACCGCACCCCGTACGGGACGATGGCCGCCGCCCGCTACAACAAACCCGGAGGCTTCGGTCCGAACTACACGCTCGATGCCGTGATCTTTCCGATTGGCATCACTCCGACCGTGGCAAGGTATTTCATCCAGGACGGCACGCTGGTCGTTGATCAGGTGCTCCAGGGCAACGAGGCCTTGCCGGTAGCCGCCGGCATCGTTCAGTTGCAGGCCCAGTATGGCAAGGACACCGATGCCGACGGCGCTGTCGATGTGTGGGATGAAGTTACGCCGGCAGCCGCCAACGCTTGGTCGGGCGTCGTCGCCATTCGATTGGGCCTGGTAACGCGCAGCGCCTTGCCCGAGCGGCCGGATGCTGCCACGGGGCAATGCACAGTCACCACCGAGGCGCCGCAGTGGATCGGCGGCGCCTTCGACCTGTCGGCGCAGCCGAACTGGCGGTGCTTCCGATACCGCGTGTTCGAGTCCACGGTGGGCCTGCGCAACATGATCTGGAGGCCGGCTTGAACGTGCATCGCTTCGGCTTCGTACGCCGGCAGCGCGGCGCCGTCCTGATGGTCGTGCTGGTTGCCCTGGTGGCCATGATGATCTCGGTGATTGCGCTGTCGCGGTCCACCGATACGAATCAACTGGTGGCAGGCAACCTCGCTTTCCGTAACGCGGCTGTGCACTCGTCGGATGCCGGCGTCCTGAACGCGGTGCAGTGGCTGCAGTCGACGGTCGGCACGCCGGCGCTCAACAACAGCGCCCCCAACAGCGGTTACTACGCCAGTGTCATCGAACCCAACTGGGATGACCCGGCCCTTTGGACAACCTGTGCAGGCTGCCAGATTGCCGGTGATGCGGCCGGCAATACCGTGCAGTGGATCGTCCACCGCATGTGCTCGGCACCCGGCAATCCAAATGATCCGGGTGTGTCGTGTTCGCTCCTGACGGCGGGTTCGGCGGCGGCTGCCGGCGGCAGCTACGCGGGAGACGCCACCAATTTCACCGGCAACGCGCAGAACTACTACCGCGTCACGGTCCGGGTCGTGGGACCACGCAACACCAGCACTCTCGTGCAGGCCTTCGTATCACTCTAGGTGCCACCATGCGATTCGTTTTCCGCTGGCTGTTGCTGATCGTTCCGGCATTGATTTCCCTGCCAGTCGGCGCCCAACTGACCGACGTCACGAACACGCCGCTGACGTACTCATTGGCGACCCAGGTCAAGCCGAACGTGATGTTCATCCTTGATGACTCGGGCAGCATGGCTTCGCGCTTCATGCCGGAAGCGGTCAACGACAGCAACATCGACAAGACTCGCTGCAGCAACAGCAGTTGTTCGTCGACGACAACGAACGGCCTGGAAGGCAATCCGCCCTGGTACGCGTACCAGCTGAACACGATCTACTACAACCCGCAGATCACCTATCAGCCGGCCATCGACGGCAGCGGCAATCTGATGGCGAGCTACGGCTCGCCCTGGACCAGTGTCAAAGTCAATGCTTTTGTCGGGTCGTCGACAATCAATCTGGTCAGCGGCTATCCGGAAATCGTCTACTGCAAGAACTCGAACGACAGCCCGACGGACACCAACAACTGCAGACGCAACGGCATCGACAGCGGTAATCCGTTTACCTACAACAGCACGTCGACGAATGGCTATCCGAACGGCACGTCGAACGGTTCATTCCGCTACCCGATGGTGCGCGGCGGCGGCCCGTTCTACTACAGCATGCTGCCGCGCGAGCATTGCAGCGACGTTGCTCTGACGACGTGCACGCTGTCGGCCACACCTACGGGCAACTTCGTCTACCCGGCACCGGTGCGCTTCTGCCAGAACTCGACCGACGCCAACAGCAACAACGCGGTGACCGGCTCGACCAGCGGACGTCCACGGTGCCAGGAGTCCTGGTCGACCAACCACACACGTGCCCGCTACGGCCGTTTCCAGCGCGTCGACATCGTGTCGACCCAGGCCACCTACGGCGGCCGGCCGAATCGCACCGACTGCAAGAACGCGCCGACCTGCACCTATGCCGAGGAGATGACCAATTTCGCCAACTGGTACGCGTACTACAGCACGCGCATGCAGTTGATGAAGACCGCCGTTGGCTATGCCTTCCTCGAACTCGATGGCCGCTACCGGGTCGGATTCGTGACGATCAACCCCGGCTCGCCAGTCAGTTCAAACAGGTACACACCGATCGATACCTTCTCCGGTGCCCATCGCACCTCCTGGTACTCGAAGCTGTACTCGATCAACCCGAGCGGCGGCACACCGCTGAGGGAAGCGCTATCGCGTGTCGGCCGGCACTTCGCCGGCCTCACGTCCGGCATCAACTCCGGCATGAACCAGGACCCGGTCCAATACTCCTGCCAGGCCAACGTGGCGATCCTGAGCACGGACGGCTACTGGAACGGGAACGGTGGCGACAAGCTGGACGGCTCTTCCATGGGCAACACCGACAACGTCGACGCCGGCTACTCGACGCGCGCCGCGGGCGCCTATGACGGCAATCTCGGCGCGAGCGGCACCCTGGCCGATGTCGCGATGTACTACTACAGCGCGGATCTCCGCTCCAACGGCTCGACCGGGGCGCTCGGCACGGACGTGGGCGAGAACAACGTGCCGACGACCACGCGCGACATGAATAGTGGTCAGCACATGATGACCTTCACGCTGGGCCTGGGGCTCGGCGGATTCATGCGCTACCTGCCGAACTACGAGGCGGCGACCTTTGGAGACTTCTACAACATTCGCACCGGGAACACGGGGTGCGCCTGGCAGACCTCGAGCGCGACCTGCAACTGGCCGATACCGCCGAACAACGACAACGACGATCCTTCCAAGCTGGACGACCTGTGGCATGCCGCCGTCAATGGCCGCGGCCGATTCGTCAGCGCGAGTGATGCGGCCACGCTGTACGACGGGCTGGTGACAGCATTATCGGATCTGCGCGTGCTGGTCGGATCGGCGGCCGCGTCGGCGACGAGCAGCCCCAACATCACGACGACCGACAACGCCATCTACAGCTCGACGTACCGGACGACGCGCTGGGATGGCGAACTCGTGTCGCAGCGCATCGATGCGTCCACGGGCAACGTGGTGCCGACGATCGAGTGGTCGGCACGCGACCGACTGAACGCCAAGACCAGTGCCGCCACGGATACGCGCACGATCTACGCCGGCAACGGAGGTGTCCTCGCGCCCTTTGCATGGGGCTCGATGGATGGCGCCACGCGAGCGCTGTTCAGCGGCAAGTGCGCGGTGCTGTCGCAGTGCGCCACACTTACTGCCGCCGAGCGCACCGCTGTGGACAACGGCGAAAACATGGTCAACTTCCTGCGCGGCCAGCGCCAGCACGAGCCGATCTATCGCGAGCGCGAATACGTCCTCGGTGACCTGGTGGGCTCGCGCCCGGCTTTCGTGCGTGATCCGCGTCGCAGCTATGGCGATGCCGATGTCCCGTCGTACTTTGACTTCAAGAACGCCAACGCATCGCGACGCCCGATGGTCTACATCGGAGGCAATGACGGCATGCTGCATGCGATCGACGCAGCGACTGGCGAGGAACTCTGGGCGTTCGTGCCGCGGTCGGTGATGCCCAAGATGTATCGACTGGCCGAGACCGCCTATGCGACGTCGCATGAGTTTTTCGTCGACGGTTCCCCGACGTGTCAGCGACGCGTTCATCAACGGGCAATGGCGCACCGTGCTGATCGGCGGACTGAATGCCGGCGGGCGCGGGTTCTACGCATTGGACGTGACCAACCCGTTGAGCCCGCAGTTGCTGTGGGAGTTCTGTTCGAGTTCCGCACTCTGCACGCGCAGTGACTCCGATCTCGGCCTGTCGTTCGGGAATCCGATCATCACCAAGCGGTCGAGTGACAATCGCTGGGTGGCGCTGCTCACGTCCGGTTACAACAACGTTAGTCCGGGCGACGGGCGTGGTTATCTCTACGTGCTTGACCTGGCGACCGGAGCCGTGCTGCACAAGGTGAGCACGGGTGTCGGCAACTCCACCGATCCATCGGGACTGGCCCGCATGTCGAACTGGGTGAGGGACCCGGACACCGACAACACGGCGCAGTACGTCTACGGTGGCGACCTGGAAGGGAATTTGTGGCGCTTCGACCTCGACGTGTCACCGCCGGCTGTGCTGCGCATGGCCACGCTGTCTGACTCAGCCGGCCGGCCGCAACCGATCACGACGCGGCCGGAGCTGGGCCTGATCGAAAGCCGGCGAGTCATATTTATGGGGACCGGCCGCTATCTCGGATCCTCCGATCTGCAGGACCCGACGACACTCTCTCCGGCGGGCGACTGGTCCTACCGAGGCTCGCTGTACGCGATCAAGGACACTGGTGCTGCCATCGGCAGCCCCCGTTCGACAGGGACTTTCCAGGCGCAGACGATCGTCGAGGCGGGCAGCGGCCGCCGGACGATCACCGGGAACACGACGAACTGGAGCACCGACGGCGGCTGGTATGTCGACTTCCCGTCGACCGGGGAGCGCGTCAACCTCGATCCTCAGCTCGTGCTCGGCACGCTGGTGGCGACCACCAACGTACCGAACAACAACGCCTGTACCGCCGGTGGCGACAGCTGGATCTATCAGTTCAACTACCGCAGCGGACAGGCCGTGAGCAGCTCGTCCGGCGGCGAAGTCGGACTGTTCCGGTCGGGCACGCTCACCGTCGGCAATGCCATTGTCCGGCTGCAGGGCCTGTCGCTGAAGATCATCACGACCGGCGCGTCCGGTGTGAAGGAGACGCGCGGCCTGAATGTGGGCGGTGGAGCGACCAACGCCCGCCGTGTCGGCTGGCGGGAAGTTGCTCGGTAGTTTTACTGTTTGCAGGTGCAACGCAGCTCATGCGCGTCGCGCACACGAGGGTCGCTCTCAACGCGGCCGCATCACCCGCGGCGGGAAATACGGCTTCTTGAGCGCGCGCCCCTGGCCGAGCACGAATCCGGTCTGCTTGGCCAGTCGCAACTGCTCCTCGCGCTCGATGCCGGCCAGCACGAAGGTCTCGCGCGTGAGGCCCAGCGCGTTGACTTCGCGTGACATTTCGAACCAGGTTTCCTCGCGCACCGAGATCGGCGCCAGCATCTTGGCGAAGTCGGGCGCGACGAAGTCGATTGCGCTCATCTCCATGCTCGCGCGTGGTTCGGCAAAACGGTAGCCGACCGGGATCTGGTAGCTGCGCAGCAGGTCGATGAATTCGCGCACGCGGTAGGGCCAGCGCAGCCGTTCCATCGCACCGCGCAGCAGGATCGACAAGCGGTGCGTGGTCAGTCGGTGCGAATCGAGCGTGCGTACCAGTGCTTCCAGCGAGCGCTCGATCGAACCGAACGATACGGTGACGGCGATGCGCTCGACGCGCTCGTGCTCGATCATCGAAAACGCGTGTTCGAGCGCGGCCAGCTGGATTTGCGCCCGCAGCGACCGGTCGGGTTCGAAGTCGGCGGTCCAGACATACAACTCGTCGAACCAGCGTTCGGAACCAACCAGTGTGCGCGTCGGCCAGACGAGCGCGCGCACGCGCGAGCCGAACCGGCTGAGCGGGTCAACGGTCGGGTCGAGTTCGACCTGGTTCGAGCCGATGGAGTGTCTGGGTTCGATGTTTGCCATGGCGGGTTCGCGATCATGCGCCGCGAACGTGCGCGGATTCTCGGCCAAATCGATCGAGTCAGCCAAGCTTAGCTTTGCGTCGGTAACGCAGGTGGGGGGTAGGGCAGACGCACCGCGCGGCCCTGGCCGAGCTCAAATCCCGCCTGTACGGCGCTGTCGCGCTGCTGTCGCGTTTCGAGTGCACCGACGATCGTCGACTTCGTGTCGAGTCCGAGTGCGCGGATTTCGAGGGCGAGATCGCCCCAGGCCTCGGGCCGGGTCGCGGTCGGTGCAAGCACCTTGGCGAAGATGGGCTGGACCAGATCGACACCCGAGATTTCCATGCTGACGCGCGGCGCGGTGAGGCGATAGCCGACGGCCACTTTCAGGCCGCGCAGCATGTCCGCAAACGCTCGCAGGCGATAGCGCGAACGCAGGCGCTGCGGTGTGCCGCGCAGGAGGACAAACATGCGGTGGGCGAGCAGCATATTGCTCTCGAAGAGCGCCGTCAGCGGATCGAGTGCACGCTCGATCGTGCCGAACGAAATCGTCACGCCGACCTTCTCGACAAGGTCGTATTCGAGCCATCGGAAAGCCTCGCCCATGGCCTCGATCTGGAAGCGGGCGCGCTGCGTCGTCGATGCGGTTCCGCCCTCGGTCCAGACATAGAGCTCGTCGAACCAGCGCTCGGTCGAGACGAGCGAGCGAGTCGGCCATAACGTTGCCCGCACGGCGCCACGGAAGGTCCCGGCCAGTTCGGCCGGACCGGACTCCGAGCTGCTTTGAGGCGTCATTGCGGAAGGATGCCATCAATGCGGGATGTGTAGCGCAATTGTGACGGCCGTCCGGCCGCCGGGAACGTCCGAAAAACGGCTTCGCCGCGCAGTCGGCGGGGTCACCAGCCGGCCGGATTAGCTGACCGAGCGGGCCGAGGCCGCAGGCCCGTAGCTTTTGAACCGCTGCAACACGCGCTCCATCTCGGCAGCGTCGAGCCGGGGCGGTTCGCCCAGCGCGCACGCGGCCAGGTAGGTTCGTGCCAGGTGCTCGACTTCGATAGCCAGCGCGAGTGCCTGGTCGAGCGTGTCGCTGCAGGCGACGACACCGTGGTGCGCCAGCAGGCAGGCGCGGCGGTCGCTGAGCGCAGCGAGAGCATGATCCGACAGTTCCTGCGTGCCGAAGGTCGCATAGGGTGCGCAGCGGATGTCGGCGCCGCCGGCGAGTGCCACCATGTAGTGAAAGGCCGGCACGCCGCGACCGTGGCATGCGAGTGCGGTGGCGTGCGCCGAATGGGTGTGAACGATCGCCGAGAACTCGGGGCGGGCTGCGTAGATGTCGCGGTGGAAACGCCATTCCGACGAGGGCGCCTGCGACCCGGCGGCCGCGCCGGTAAGCGTGACGAACACGAGGTCGTTCACGTCGAGTTCGCGGTAGGGCACGCCGGTCGGCGTGACGATGAACCCGTGCTGCACTCCGCGGGTGCAGCGTGCCGAAACGTTGCCGGACTTGTTGACGTTGATGCCGGCATCGTTCATCGCGCGGGCGGTGTCGATCACCTTGCGCCGCAGCTCCGGGCCATCCTCGGCAGCGCGTGTCATGCCGCCTGTCGGTGCTCGGGAAACAGATCAGCCAGGCGCGCGGGCGCTGCGACTCCGCGTTCGGTAATGATGCCGGTCATGAGCCGGCCCGGCGTCACGTCGAAAGCAGGATTGGCCACCGCCGTTCCGGCCGGCAACAACTGCACGCTGGCAGGAACTCCCTGCGCATCGAGACCGGCCACCATCAGCACTTCGCTGCCGGCGCGATCTTCGATCGGGATCGCGTGCAGGCCGTCGGTGATGCGCCAGTCGATCGTCGGTGATGGCACGGCGGCGTAGAACGGCACGCGATTGTCATACGCCGCAAGCGCCTTGAGGTACGTGCCGATCTTGTTCGCAACATCACCCTGCGCCGAGACACGGTCAGCACCAACCAGCGCGATGTCGACCTGGCCGTGTTGCATCAGGTGACCACCGGCGTTATCGACGATCAGCGTATGCGGCACGCCATGCGCGGCGAGCTCCCAGGCCGTCAGCAGCCCCTGGTTGCGTGGCCTAGTCTCGTCGACCCAGACGTGGACCGGGATGCCGTCGTCGTGGGCGGAATAGATCGCTGACAGTGCGGTCCCGTGATCGACGGCCGCCAGCCACCCGGTGTTGCAGTGGGTCAGCACATTGACCGGGCGCGCCAGCCTCGCGTGCAGCGCGCGCAGCAGCGTTGCGCCGTGTCGGCCGATGGCGCGATTGAGTTGCACGTCTTCCTCGGCGATGCGGCCGGCGGTGGCCCACGCTGCGGAGGCCCGATCCTCCGGCCGAAGCGCGGCGACTTCGCCGTGCAGATGCTCGAGCGCCCAGCGCAGGTTCACTGCCGTCGGTCGCGCCGCCAGCAGCTGGGCACGTGCGGTGGCGAGGGCGGCGTCGGACGGGTCGGCGCGCAGCGCCAGCGCGAGTCCGTAGGCACCCGCGACGCCGATCAGCGGCGCACCGCGTACGACCATCGTGCGGATTGCATGCTCGACCGCTGCCGCGGATTCCAGCAACCGGGTTTCGAACCGGTGCGGCAGCAGGGTCTGGTCGATCACACCCACGGCGGCATCTCCGACCGGCCAGATCGATCGCATCGGGGTGCCGTTGACTTTCATCGTCTGCCCGGAGTCCGCATGAAGTTCATTCTACGGTCCAAGCGTAGCCGGCCGACATCGTGTCGACAGACTTCCCGACAGCCCGGGGCGCGCGCAGTGTTGCCGCGGGGTCCGAGTGCAAAGCGCGGAGGCCCGTGTGAAGGTGCCCGACGCAGGTGCCGGTCACGGCGACGCACGCCGGCGCCAGGCGCCGAGGCGCACGCCTGCCAGCGTTCAGCGGCGCGTGCGCGCCTCTTCCTCGATCTGCTTGTTGAAGAAGCGGCGGAACCAGATGGCCATGCCGATGATGGCTACGAGGGTGAACAGTGACATCAGTCCGATGTCGCTGGTGAAAAGCAGCTTCAGTGCGTCCATGAAATCTCCCTGGCGATCTGGTCCGATGGCGTCGTGGCCTCAGGCGCGGGTGCGCCGCGCGACCAGCGCCGCGCGTTCGCTGCGTTCCTGGCATTCGGTGCAGCGTGCGGCCGACGGGTTGGCCGACAGCCGCTCGCGCGCGATGTCCTCACCGCAGTCGACGCACTCTCCGTAGTCCCCGGCAGCGATGCGGGCGAGGGCCGCATCCACGACCGCCAGTTCCTCCGCATCGCGCGCGACATGCGCGATGTCCATCGTCGTGGCCGACTCGGCCGCCCCGTCATCGTCGGTGTCTTCACGGCGGTTTGGCAGCGCCGCATCCTCGTGCGAGTCGAACCCGTGCCGGTGCAGGCGATCCGACACGGCGCCGCCCACGCGGAGGCGCAAGTCGCGCAAGCGCGCGTGCATTGACTCGAGTTCCTGGGTCGTGAGCGGCATACGGAATTCCGGACGTAAGGCAGAGCGCGCCTTGGTGTGTGTGCTCCTGACACCTTGGGGTTCAGCCTACGGGTCGGCGTCGACACGTGCTTGATGCGCATCAACGCCGTTTCGAGCCTGCACATCATTGCAGTGAGGCGCGAATCTGATAACGTGCCTTCCGTTGCTGCAGCGCCACATCCGGGTTTTGCCGCTCGTCATGAGTGCCATGACCTGGTCCCAACTGATCTTTACTGGACGACACGCCGCCCCATGAGCATGGACTCGGTCCACTACCTGAGGCCCGCGATGGTGCCGCGCTCGATCGCGGTCGTCGGTGCGAGCCCGCGCCATGACTCGCTTGGCCGGTTCGTCTACACCAACGTGATGGCGGCCGGCTTCAAGGGCGAGGTGTTCGCCGTCAATCCTCGGCACCGCACGATCGATGGTCACCCCTGCCTGCCGTCACTGTCGGCACTGCCGGCGCGCGTTGACCTCGCGGTGGTCGTCACCGGAGCGCAGAACGTTCCGGGCATCATCGACGAGGCTGGGAAAAAGGGCATCCCGGCGATGCTGGTGCTCTCGCCGGGCCTGTGCGAAGACGGGCCGGAACGACGCAAGCTCGAGCGCGAGGTCGTCGAGCGCGCCCGCGCCGCGCGCGTTCGTGTGTTCGGACCCAATTGCCTGGGACTGATGCGGCCCGACATCGGACTGAACGCCAGCTGGGCGAAAACGATGGCGCGGCCGGGTGCGCTGGCATTGGTCTCACAGTCCGGTGCCGTGACAACGGCCTTGCTCGACTACGCGTGGACCGCGGGGTTCGGATTTTCGTCCGTGCTGGCGACGGGGGCAGAGTCCGATGTCTCGCTCGCGGAGATCCTCGACTACCTGGCCGGCGACGCCGCGACGCGTTCGATCCTGCTGTATGTCGAAGGCATCGAGGATGCGCGTCCGTTGCTGTCGAGCATCCGCATCGCGGCCAGCGTCAAGCCGGTGATCGTCCTCAAGGCGGGGCGACACGCCGCCGGCGCGCGCGTGGTGATGAGCCACACCGGCATGCTGGTCGGCAACGACGCGGTCTTCGACGCCGCCCTGCGACGCGTCGGCGCGGTCCGGGTGCCGAAGATCGGACACCTGTTCGCCGCCGCCGAGGCGCTCGCCAGCGGGCGACTGCCGCGTGGAAACCGCCTTGCCATCGTGACCAACGGCAGCGGGCCTGGTGCGCTGGCGGCCGACGCGGCCGACGACAATCATGTGGAACTCGCGCGCCTGACCGACGCGACGCGCGCTGCCCTCGACGCCGCGCTGCCGCCCGGCACCACCCACGCCAATCCCGTCAATGTCCTCGCCGATGCGGATGCCGACCGCTTTGCCACCGCACTGAAGCTGCTGGTCGAGGACCGTGCGAGCGATGGCGTGCTCGTGCTGTTCGCGCCGACGCCCAAGCTGGGTGCCGAACAGGCGGCGCGCGCGATGCTGCCGGTCGCCGCTGCGGCGGAGAAGCCGGTCGTGAGCGCCTGGCTGGGTGAAAAGGATGCTGGCCGTGGGCGTGCTGCGTTCAAGGCGGCGTCGTTGCCCGCGCTCACGAGTCCGGAGCGCGGCGTCGAGTCGTTCGGCTACCTCGCGCAGTACATCCGCAACCGCGAGTTGCGGCTGCAAGCTCCACCGCCGCGTATCGACGAACTGAAGTTCGATGTGCAGGCCGCGCGCCGCATCGTCGACACGGCCCGCAGTGCCGGCCGTCACACGCTCGACGAGCAGGACTCCAAGGCGCTGCTGGCGTCGTTCGGCATCGAGACGGCCGTCGGGCTCGTCGCACGAAGTGCAATGGAAGCGCGTCAGGCGGCACAACAGCTGGGGTTCCCGGTCGTGCTGAAAGTGCGTGCCGACGGCATTACGCACAAGAGCGACGTCGGCGGCGTGATCCTCGGTGTGACGACGGCCGACGAGGTCGAGCGCGGATTTCGACGCAATCGCCGAGCGCCTGGCGGAACGCGCGCCCTCGGCACGCTTCATCGGCGTGCTGGTGCAGAAAATGGTGGTGCGTCCGCAGGGGCGGGAGCTGATCGTCGGCCTGACGCGCGATCCGACCTTCGGACCGGTGGTGAGCTTTGGCATGGGCGGTGTCGCGGTCGAGATCTTTCGCGATTCGGCCGTTGCGCTGCCGCCGCTCAATGCGTTCCTGGCGCGGGAACTGATCGCGCGCACGCGCGTATCGCGCATGCTGGAGGAGTTCCGCGGCTCGCCCGCGGTCGATCTCGACAAGCTGGTCGAGGTGCTGCTGCGGGTGTCTGAGCTCGCATGCGAGATTCCGGCCGTGCGCGAACTGGACATCAATCCGCTCCTGGCCGATGCCAACGGCGTGATTGCACTGGATGCGCGCGTGCTCGTCTCCGACGGGCCGCTGGCGGCGGACGCCACCTATTCGCACCTGGCGATCCATCCCTACCCGCGCACACTGGTGCGCGAGGTGACAGTGAAGAGCGGTCGCATTCTGCTGAGGCCGATTCGCCCCGAGGACGCCGAGGCAGAAAAGCGCTTCATTAGCCGGCTCTCGCCACGCACCTCGTATCTGCGTTTCCATGCCCCGATCCGCGAACTCACGATGGAACGGCTGGTGCGCTACACGCAGATCGACTACGACCGCGAGATGGCGTTCGTGGCGGTCGATACGGCCGAAGAGCAGCACGAGATCCGCGGCATTTCGCGGTATACGCGCAACCCGGACGGCAAGACGGCCGAGTTCGGCGTGATCGTCGAGGATGCGTGGCAGGGCCGTGGTGTGGGCCATGTCCTGATGCAGGCCATCGAGGACACCGCCCGCGCACGCGGTATCGCCGAACTGATCGGGCTCGTCCTCAAGGACAACGACGAGATGGGAATGATGATGCGCAAGCGCGGCTATCGGCCTCACCGCGACGAAGAGGATCCCGGCATCCTGCGCTACATCAAGCCGCTGGCCGAGTCCGCGGCCGGGTCGCTCGAGACCACGGTCGCCTCGTCGTGACTTTCCCGCGGGCCGGCGGGCGCGTTCGCCGCGGGCGCCCGACGAGCGAGCGGCGCCCTCTTACAATCGTCCTTCTTCAACTCGACGCGCCGCGCTGCGCCGCGTTACTCCGATGTCACTTCTGATGCGCGCCAGCGTGTGCTGGGTTCTCGTGCTGGTCGCAACTGTGCTTTCCGGCGCTGTCCAGGCACAGTCGGCCGAGCCCGGTGCGAAGCGCGGCTTCCTGTACGAGGTCCGCAAGGGCAATCAGAGCGCCCTGCTGATGGGGACCATCCACGTCGGCCGGCCCGAGTTCTATCCACTGCCGGCGGCCCAGACGGCTCGCCTCGAGCGCGCCGACGCCATCGTCCTCGAGGCCGACGTTTCCGATACCGCACGAGCAATCGCCGCGACGCAGAAGTACGCGGTCTATCCAACGGGCGAACCGGGACTGGATTCGCGCCTGCCGGCGCCTCTTGAAGGCGCGCATCGAGGCCATCGCAACCCGCAATCAACTCGACGTCACGCCGTTGTGGCGCATGAAGCCGTGGATGCTCGCCAATGTATTTGCGCTGTTCGAAGCGGCGCAGGCCGGCTACATGCCGGCGCTGTCGGTCGAGGCATACCTGACGCGGATTGCGAAGCAGGGCAGCAAGCCGATCCTCGAGCTTGAAAGCATCGAACAGCAGTTCGAACTGTTCGAGCGCGCATCGCTTTCCACCCAGATCGCCTTCCTCGAGGATGCGGTCAAGGCGGTCGAGACCAATGCGGCGCGGCGCGAGATCAACCGCATTGCGCAGGCCTGGGAGATGGGCGATCTCGCGGCGCTGGAACGGCTGATGGCCGAGATGCGTGCGCAGACGAGCGTCGGGGCGCGCTTCACGGTCGACACCATTCTGCTCGGACGGCATCCGGCGATGGTCAAGCGCATCGAGGCGCTGATGGGTGAGAAGAAAATGCCGCTGATCGCGGTCGGATCGCTGCACCTTCCCGGCCCCGACGGCCTGGTTGCGATGCTGCGTGCACGCGGCTACACCGTGACGCCCCTGTGACCGCGCTGTGACCCCTTCGATGCGGAAGCCGCTGACGCGGCTGACGGTGGAACTCGGCGGTGGCCCATGGGAACTGCGTCCGCAGCGCGCGGCCTTCTGGGTCGAGCGTCGCTGGCTCGTGATCGCCGATGTGCACTTCGGCAAGGCGGCCACCTTCCGCGCGCGCGGTGTACCGGTACCGCGAGGCACGACCATGGACAACCTGGTTCGCCTTGATCGGTTGATCGACGAACTGCACCCTGCGGCCGTGATCTTCCTGGGCGACCTGTTTCACGCGCAGGAAGCGCACGCGCCCGCCACGCTGGCTGCACTCCATCGTTGGCGCGAGGAACACAGCCGACTCGACCTGGTGCTGGTCGAAGGAAATCACGATCTCGCGGCGGGAGCGCCGCCCGCCGGCCTGCGACTTCGCTGTGTGACAGAGCCCTGGCGGGTCGAGTCCATCGCGTTCTGCCATCACCCGCAGTTCGTCGAGGATGCGACTGTCATCGCCGGCCATCTGCATCCGGCCGTACGCCTGAGCGGCCGTGCTGATGACAGCGTGCGCCTGCCCTGCTTCTGGTTGCGCAATGGGCTGATGGTGCTTCCGGCCTTCGGATCGTTCACCGGCGGCGCCTGCATTGCGCGCTCCGGCGGTGAGCGCGTCATCGCGCTCGCCGACGATCGCTTGTTCGAAATCCCGGAGCTGCGCAGCGCCGCGTGAACCGGGCCGTCAGATTCACACTGTGCTAACGCTGACCAAAGCCCAAACGGTGAGCGGACTGTTCAGCGCGGCCAGAACAGATAGGCGTCCATCGCAAGCACGCCGCTGTCCACGCCGGCATCGATGTGCTCGACCATCGGTCCCGTCCCGGCAGCGCCGACCGCAAACATCAGCGGAAGAAAGTGCTCGGGTGTCGGGTGGGCACGCGCCGCGTGCGGGGCCAGCTCCCACCAGCGCGCCAGCGCCGATCGATCGTCCGAGCGCAGCGTTGTGTCGACCCAATCGCGAAATTCGCTGACGTACGGTTCGGGTGCACGCTCGTCGATCGACATCGAACCGCGGCGGCGCGCATCGGTAATCCACTCGCGCAGGTTATGCGTCAGGTGGCCCGAACCGAGCAGAAGCACGCCTTCCTGCGTCAGTGGAGCGAGCGCCGCACCGACGTGCAGGTGATGCTCCGCATCGAGTGACGGCTGGATCGAGATCTGCGCGACCGGCACGTCGGCCTCGGGGTACAGGCGCAGCAACGGCACCCACGCGCCGTGATCCAGGCCGTGGCAACCGTTCGCGCTTGCCGGCAAGCCCGCGGCGTGCAGCAGTTGCAGCGCGCGCTGCGCCGCGTCCGTCGCGCCGGGCGCGGGATAGCGGATGCGAGAGAGCTCGGGAGGGAAACCGCCGAAATCGTGGATCGTCTCGGGTTGCTTCGCGGTCGCCACCATCGGCAACTCGGTTTCCCAGTGGGCCGATGCGACCAGGATGGCCTGTGGACGCGGCAGGCGCCGACCCAGCGCGCTCCAGGTCTCCCCGGCGCGTCCAGCCGCGATGGCATGCATCGGCGAGCCGTGCGAAAGAAAGAGCGTCGGGAGCGTGGACATGGGTGGCCTCGTTGATCAGATCCGGAGGAGAAGGCTTGCCGTCCCCTCCGGAACTTGCTTGAGTACAGAACCTACTTCAGCAGTCCTTCTTCCTTCATCGCGGTCTGCACCTCAGGCCGCGCGGCGACTCGCGCGACGTAGCTCTGCAGCACGGGCCAGCGCGCGAGGTCGATGCCGGTCCACTTCGTCCAGTTCAGCACGGTGAAGAGATATGCGTCGGCGACCGTGAAGTTCGCACCGGTCAGGTACTCCTGGTGGCCGAGCTGCTCCACGATCCAGTCGAAGCGGCCGGCGAGCTTGTCACGGAACTTTGCCTTGATTTCGTCCGGCATGCTCGCGTCGAACAGCGGCGAGAACTGCTTGTGGATCTCGGAGGTGATGAAGTTGAGCCACTCCTGCAGCTTGTACCGCGCCATCGTGCCGTTGGCGGGGGCGAGGTGCTTTTCCGGCACCCGGTCGGCCAGGTATTGGACGATGGACGGACCTTCGGTCAGGCGCGTGCCGTCGTCCAGTTCAAGCAGTGGCACGTAGGCCTTGCCGTTGATGGCGCGGTAGTCGTCGCCTGCGGCCGTCTTCTTGGCCTTGGTGTCGACACGCACCAGCGTCAGCGGCAGTCCGGCCGCGCGCGCGACGATGTGCGGCGACAGCGAGCAGGCACCGGGCGAGTAGTAGAGCTTCATGTAGCTTTTCTCCTGGTTGATAGTCGGGTTCAGGCGGCTTGCAGGCGCACGGACGAACGTCCGCCGAAACGAGTGCCAAGGGCGTAAGCACCGTCCCCGAGCAGCGTCTGGGCAATCGCCGCGACGATCAGGAACACCGGGTATTCCCAGCCGCCTTTGGGCGCGCTGAAGAGCCAGCCGTTGCCGATGTGAACCCAGGCGGCACCGATCAGGAAAGGCAGCAGGGCAGCGGCCACCCAGCGTGACCCGACTCCAAGAATGAGCATGACGCCACCGATCAGTTCGGCGGCGAACGTCACGTAGGCGAGCACGCCCGGCAAGCCGAGCGATTGGAAGAACTGCACGGTACCGGGCAACGTGAAGACGAAGAGCTTGAGCAGGGCGTGAGCGACGAACATGGTGCCCAGCGCAAGGCGCAGCAGCAGGGCCGCGTAGGGAGCGGTACGGTTATCGATCATGGGAGTTCTCCATCGAGTTGACTGGGTCCCGACAACCGCGGGACCGATGGACGAACTGTAGGTGTCCCGATAAGCAAGATAAATAGCCGTTTACAGAAGATATTGTCCCAAGAAGAGGGATAATTACTCATGGACCGCTGGCAGGGCATGGAAGCATTTGTTCGGGTCGTCGAGTCCGGGAGCTTTGTCGCGGCGGCGGAGCGGCTAGGAATGTCCACCTCGTCCCTATCCCGGCTCGTGGCCGAACTCGAGCAGCATCTCGGTGCGCGGCTGCTCAACCGGACAACCCGCCGCCTGTCGCTGACCGAGGTCGGGCAGTCCTACTACGAGCGCTGCGTCACCTTGCTGGCGGACTTGGCCGAAGCCGAGGACATCGCCGGGCAGGCGTCAGCACAGCCGCGTGGAACCGTGCGGCTCACGTGCTCGCACAGCATGGCCGAGCAACGGGTCGCGCCGGCGATCGCGAGCTTTGTAGAACGCCATGCCGAGGTGCGTTTCGAGCTCGTGGTGTCGGATCGGATGGTTGACCTGGTCGAAGAGGGCTTCGACCTTGCCATCCGGGTCGGTCCGGTTGGCAGTGACCGCCTGGTCGCGCGTCGACTGGGTTCCATGAAACTGCTCCTCTGCGCTGCGCCGGCGTATCTGGAAAGGCACGGGGTGCCGCGTACTCCCGATGAGCTGGGGAAGCACAACGCGCTGACCTACGCGTACTCGAGCACGCCGCGGGTGTGGCGCTTTAAGGACATCGGCGGTCGAACCCACGAAGTCCGGGTGACGGGGAGCCTGCATGCGAACAGCGGTGACGCGCTGTGTTCGGCGGCTGTCGGGGGGCTCGGCATCGTCTATGAGCCGGACTTTCTCCTGAGTGAACCGCTACGCCAGGGGCGCCTGGTGCATCTGCTGCCGGACTATGACGGCGGCGGCGGCGAGATCTGGGCGGTGTATCCGAGCCGGCGGCACCTGTCGCTGAAGGTGCGCCTGTTCGTCGATCACATCGCGCAGGCGTTTGCAGCGCCCGGCGCCCCGTCCGGCGCGGTTTCTGCGTTGCAGCAATAGGTCCGAGCCTCTAGAGCCCCGGTTGACGGTGGGTGTCGCCTCGGAAATAGTACGAACGTTCGTTTTTATGTCGTGCCGGCGCCATCAGCAGCCGGCAGTCTTCCCTGATGCCCATTGCCACCGCACTGTCTTCGATCGCCACCGCCCTGCGTCCGCGCAAAGGCGACCAGACGCGCGCGGCCATCGTCGACGCGGCGCTCGAGACAGCGAGCCGCGAAGGCCTGGAGGGCCTGACGATCGGCACGCTGGCCGACCAGATGCACATGAGCAAGAGCGGCGTCTTCGCGCACTTCGGCTCGCGCGAGGACCTGCAACTGGCAGTGCTCAAGGCGTACGTGAGCCGCTTCATCGACGAGGTCCTGCGACCGGCCGTGAGAAAACCGCGCGGCCTGCCTCGGCTCGAGGCGATCCTCGATCGATGGGTCGCGTTCCTTGCGCGCGAACTGACACGCGGCTGCATCATGATTGCCGGCGCGGTCGAGTATGACGACCGACCCGGCCCGCAACGCGACGCGATGGTCGCGATCATCACCGGCTGGAAGGCCGAGTTGCTGAAGGCGATCCGGCAGGCGGTGGCCGAGGGACACCTGAGCGCCTCGGTCGATGCGCCGCAGATGGTGTTCGAGATCTACGGACTGATGCTGGCCATGCACCAGGACGCGCGCCTGCTCCGTTCGGCCGACAGTGCCAAGCGCGCACGCGCCGGACTCAGACGTCTGCTCGCGTCCGCCACGCAGGCCACTCGAACCGAATCCAAGAACCGCGCCAGTGCCGCGCGCAAGCGCACCGCTCCGCCGCAGCCGCAGCCGGGACGGTCCGCCGGCCGTTCACAGCGCACATCCAGAACCCGTCAAAAGAGTGTCGCGACCCGACCTGCACGGTCGCGTTCGCGCGCAGCCAAGGAGTAAGCATGCCCATCTACAAAGCGCCATTGCGCGATCAGCAGTTCGTGCTGCACGAAGTCCTCGGTGCGGTCGGGGAGCTCAACGAGGTTCCGCGTTACGCGGATCTGGATGTTCAGACGATGAACCATGTCGTCGAAGAGGCCGGCAAGTTCTGCGAGGAGTGGCTGCTGCCGACCAACATGGACGGCGACATCGAAGGCTGCACTTACGACCCGACGACCAAGGCGGTCAAGACGCCGAAGGGTTTCAAGGAGGCGTACGACGCGTTCCGCGAGGCGGGCTGGCAAGGGCTGGCGGGCGAGACCGAATACGGCGGACAAGGCCTGCCGCACCTGCTGCAGATTGCGTTCTACGAGATGCAGTACTCGACCAACCAGGCCTGGGCGATGTATCCGGGGCTCACGATCGGTGCGTATGAGTGCCTGCTCAAGCACGGGTCCACGGAACAGAAGGATCTGTACCTGCCGAAGATGATGGCCGGCCAGTGGACCGGCACGATGTGCCTGACGGAAGCACACTGCGGCACCGACCTGGGCATGCTGCGTTCGAAGGCGGTTCCTCAGCCGGATGGCAGCTACGCGATCACCGGAGAGAAGATCTTCATCTCCGCCGGTGAGCACGACATGTCAGAGAGCATCGTGCACCTGGTGCTGGCGCGTCTGCCCGATGCGCCGCAGGGCACGAAGGGTATATCGCTCTTCATCGTGCCGAAGTTCCTCCCGGTGGGCAGCGGCGGCGACGCCAAGGCCGGCAAGCGCAATGGCCTGCACTGCGCCGCCATCGAGGAAAAAATGGGCATCCACGGCAACTCCACCTGCCAGATCGTGTTGGACGGAGCGATCGGGTGGCTGGTAGGCGAGCCGAACAAGGGCCTGAATGCCATGTTTGTGATGATGAACGGCGCGCGTCTGGGTGTCGGCGTGCAGGGCCTGGGGATCACGGAAGTGGCCTACCAGAATGCAGTCGCGTATGCACGCGAACGCATCCAGGGCCGCTCGCTGTCGGGCGCCAAGTCGCCCGGCACGCCGGCCGACCCGATCATCGTGCACCCGGATGTGCGGCGCATGCTGCTCACGGCGCGTGCCTATGCCGAAGGCGGGCGCGCCTTCGCCTACTGGGTCGCGCTGATGGCCGACCTCCAGCTGCACCACCCCGACGAAGACAAGAGGAAATTCGCCTCCGACATGATGGCGCTGACGACGCCGATCGTGAAAGCGTTCATGACCGACAACGGCTTCCAGTGCGCATCGGACTGCCTGCAGGTGTTCGGCGGGCACGGCTATATCCGCGCCAACGGCATGGACCAGTTCGTGCGCGATGCGCGCATCAACATGATCTACGAGGGCACCAACACGATTCAGTCGCTCGACCTGATCGGGCGGAAAGTGCTGATGGACAACGGCGCCAAGCTGCGGTCGTTCGGCAAACTGGTGACGGACTTCATCGAGCAGTACGGCACGAGGCCCGACATGAACGAGTTCATCACGCCGCTGGCCGACATCGGCGACAAGGTCACCAAGCTGACGACGGAGCTCGGCATGAAGGCGTTTGCCAACCAGGACGAAGCCGGCGCGGCAGCAGTCAGTTACATGCGCGTGGTGGGCCACCTGATCTACGCCTTCTTCTGGGCGAAGATGGCGCGGGTCGCGCTGGATCGCGTCAAGGCGGATGGCGACGCGGTCGATCCGTTCTATCGTTACAAGCTGGCCACTGCGCGCTTCTATTTCGAGCGCCTGCTGCCCGAGACGGCGTATCACATCCGTGCCGCGCGATCGGGCGTCAAGAACCTCATGGAGCTTCCGGCCGAAGCGTTCTAGGACAAAGGCGCTTCCTCCGGAAACAAGAACATCGGGCCTTGCCCGGGAAATAGTGGAGAACAAGATGAGCAACTTCGTCGTACGCAAGGTCGCCGTCCTCGGCGCCGGCGTGATGGGCGCGCAGATCGCCGCGCATTGCGTGAACGCGCGTGTGCCGGTCGTGCTGTTCGACCTGCCTGCCAAGGAAGGGCCGAAGAACGGCATCGTGCTCAAGGCGATCGAGAACCTGAAGAAGCTGAGTCCCGCGCCGCTCGGCAGCAAGGACGACGCCGCGCACATACAAGCGGCGAACTACGAAGAACACCTCGATCTGCTCAAGGGCTGCGACGTCATCATCGAGGCGATCGCCGAGCGCATGGACTGGAAGCACGATCTGTACCGCAAGGTCGCACCCTTTGTCCGCGACGACGCGATCTTCGCCTCGAACACGTCGGGCCTGCCGATCGCCAAGCTGTCCGAGGCGATGGAGCCCGGGCTCAAGGCACGTTTCTGCGGCGTGCACTTCTTCAACCCGCCGCGCTACATGCATCTGGTCGAGCTGATTCCGACGCCGGCGACAAGGCCGCAGATCCTCGACGACCTCGAGACCTTCCTGACTTCGACTCTCGGCAAGGGCGTGGTGCGCGCCAAGGACACGCCGAACTTCGTGGCGAACCGCGTCGGCATCTTCGGCATGCTGGCGACGATCAAGGAAGCCGAGAAGTACGGACTTTCATACGACGTCGTCGACGACCTGACCGGCTCGAAGCTCGGCCGCGCCAAGAGCGCGACCTTCCGCACGGCGGATGTGGTCGGCCTGGACACGATGGCACACGTGATCAAGACGATGCAGGACACGCTGCCGGCGTCAATCGACCCGTTCGCGGCGCACTTCGCCACGCCGCCCGTGCTCAAGGTACTGGTCGAAAAAGGCGCCTTGGGCCAGAAGGCGGGTGCGGGCTTTTATCGGAAGGAAGGCAAGGCCATCAAGGTCCTCGATCCCCGCAAGGGCGAGTACGTTGACGGCGGCGGCAAGGCCGACGAACTGGTGGCGCGCATCCTGAAGAAGAAGGACCCGGCCGAGCGGCTCAAGCTGCTGCGTGAGACGGATCATCCGCAGGCGAAGTTCCTGTGGGCCATATTCCGCGACGCGTTTCACTACATCGCCGTGCATCTCGAAACCATTGCCGACACCGCACGCGACGTCGACTTCGCGCTGCGCTGGGGATTTGGCTGGAGCACGGGCCCGTTCGAAACCTGGCAGGCCGCCGGCTGGAAACAGATCGCCGAGTGGGTGCAGGCCGATATCGACGCCGGCGAGGCATTGAGCAAGGCGCCGCTGCCGAAGTGGGTGTTCGAAGGACCGGTGGCGAAGGCGGCCGGTGTACACACGCCCGAAGGCTCGTGGTCGCCGTCCAAGAAGAAGTTCATCGCTCGCTCCACACTGCCGGTCTACGCGCGCCAGATCTTCCGTGCGCCGCTCGCGGGTGAGGGCGTGCCGACCGGCGCGACCGGCGGCAAGACGGTCTTCGAGGACGAGTCGGTACGCCTGTGGACGCTCGAGTCCGGCCTGGCGTCCGAAGTCCTGGTCCTGTCGATCAAGACCAAGGTGCACGCGATCGGGCCTGGCGTGATCAACGGCATGCTCAAAGCAGTTGAGATTGCGGAAGCAAACTATCGCGGGCTGGTGATCTGGTCACCGGACGAACCGTTCTCGGTTGGTGCGGACCTGCAGGCGATGATGCCGGTGTTCATGTCGGGCGGCGTCAAGGCGATCGGCGCCGAAGAGAAGAAGATGCAGGACGCCTACATGCGCCTGAAATACGCGCAGGTGCCGACGGTCGCTGCGGTCAGCGGCATGGCGCTGGGCGGCGGCTGCGAATTGATCCTGCATTGCTCGAAGGCGGTGGCCTCACTCGAAAGCTATATCGGCCTGGTCGAAGTGGGCGTCGGGCTGATCCCTGGGCGCAGGTGGACTCAAGGAAGGCGCGCTGCGAGCAGCCCAGGCGGCGCAGTCGGCGGGCATGACCGATGTCTTCCCGTTCATGAAGAACTGGTTCCTGAACGCCGCGATGGCCAACGTGTCCCGGTCGGCGCTCGAAGCCAAGCAGATGGGCTACCTGCGTGCGACCGACACGATCGTGTTCAACAGCCACGAACTGCTCTGGACGGCCATCGGCGAGGCGTTCGCGCTGCACGCGACCGGCTACCGGCCACCGATGAAGCCTCTCGGGTTCCCGGTGGCGGGACGCACCGGCGTGGCGACGATCAAGGCGCAGCTGGCCAACATGCGCGACGGCGGCTTCATCAGCGCACACGACTACTTCATTGCCAGTGGCATCGCCGACGTGATGTGCGGCGGCGACGTCGAGGTTGGAGCACTCGCTGACGAGCAGTGGCTGCTTGATCTCGAGCGCAAGTTCTTCATGACGCTGGTGGCGCACCCGAAGTCGCAGGAACGCATGATGGGAATGATGACGCACCGGCAAGCCGGTGCGCAACTGAGCGCACAGGCTTTCCGGACTCATCTGATTTGTCTGGACGCAAGAGGGGCTTGCCAGCCCCTCTTGGACCTCCCCGGCAACCGAATGAAACGTTGGAGCGATTCGAGATGACCCGACAAGTACAGGATGCCTACATCGTCGCCGCGACGCGCACGCCGATCGGCAAGGCCCCAAAGGGCATGTTCCGCAACATGCGGCCGGACGACCTGCTGGTGGCTGCGATCCGCTCGGCGATGAAGCAGGTGCCGAGCCTCGACCCGGCCGCGGTCGAGGACGCGATCATCGGCTGCGCGATGCCGGAGGCCGAGCAGGGCCTCAACATGGCGCGCATCGCCGTGCTGCTGGCTGGCCTGCCGAATACCACCGGGGGCGTGACCATCAACCGCTTCTGCTCATCCGGGCTGAATGCAGTGGCGATGGCCGCCGACCGCATACGCGTGGGCGAGGCCGACGTGATGATCGCTGGCGGTGCCGAGTCGATGAGCATGGTGCCGATGACGGGCAACAAGCCGGCCTTCAATGCACAGATCTTCGAGAAGGACGAAAACGTCGGCATCGCCTACGGCATGGGCATGACCGCCGAGAAGGTCGCCGCCCAGTGGAAAGTCACGCGCGAGATGCAGGATGCATTCGCAGTCGAATCCCACCAGAAGGCGATCGCCGCGCAGAAGGCTGGGGAGTTCGCCGACGAAATGACGCCGATCGAGGTGGTGGAGAAGTTTCCGAACCTGGCGAGCCACGAGCTCGATGTGAAGACCCGCACGGTCGGCCTCGACGAAGGTCCACGCGCAGACACGAACGTCGAGGCGCTGGCGAAACTGCGGCCGGTGTTCGCCGCCAAGGGCAGCGTCACGGCGGGCAACAGTTCGCAGACGTCCGACGGCGCGGGCGCCCTGATCGTCGTGTCCGAGCGCGCGCTCAAGCAATTCAACCTCACGCCGCTGGCGCGCTTCGTCAGTTTCGCGGTCAAGGGTGTGCCGCCGGAAATCATGGGCATCGGGCCGAAGTACGCCATACCGGCCGCGCTCGCCCACGCCGGGCTCAAGGCCGAAGATATGGGCTGGATCGAGCTGAACGAGGCCTTCGCCGCCCAGGCGGTCGCCGTGATCAACGACCTCGGGCTCGACCGCAGCAAGGTGAACCCGATGGGCGGCGCGATCGCGCTGGGCCATCCGCTGGGAGCGACCGGCGCGATCCGCGCGGCCACCGTGGTGCATGCGCTGCGTCGTCGCAACCTCAAGTACGGAATGGTGACGATGTGCGTCGGCACCGGGATGGGGGCGGCGGGGAT
>CAVWFH010000035.1:0-8947 GCA_963754065.1 uncultured beta proteobacterium
GGTGATGCTGTCCTTGTGGAAGCGTTCGTTCGGCCCCTGCAGCCAGCAACCGCTCGATGCCGACAACTATCTCGCCACTCATATCGACATGGTGCTGTCTGCCCTGCGCAAGGGTTGAACTTGTCCGGCCGCGTCACAGGCAAAGGCCGGGACGTGCCGAGAACGACACCGAGCTCGCGCCGAAGTGGCCCCGCAGGCAATTGCGGACGCGCTGGACGAAGTTCCCGAGGCGAACGTGCGTTACATGCGACAGACCGCATGATTCGGGGGTCGAACCGTAGCGGAACAGCAAAGGTGCGCTGATAGACTTTCGCGCTGTCGTGCCGGGGTCATCACTTCGGTTACGCAATAGGACACGCAATGCAGTCGATGGACTTTGAAAAAGCGCGCTTCAATATGGTCGAACAGCAGGTGCGACCATGGGACGTGCTCGATCAGACCGTGCTGGACTTGCTCCTCGTGGTCAAGCGCGAGGACTTTGTTCCGCCGGAGTACCGTGCCCTGGCGTTTTCGGACATGGAGATCCCGCTGCGTGTCGACGGCGTCGACACCGGCGAGGCCATGTGGTCGCCGAAGCTGGAGGCCCGCATCCTGCAGGAAGTCGCACTCAAGCTGCACGAAAACGTACTGGAGATCGGTACGGGCTCCGGGTACTTCGCCGCCCTGCTCGCCCACAAGGCGCGACATGTGGTTTCGGTTGAAATCGATCCGCGTCTGCAGGCTTTCGGTGCGGGCAACCTGGCGCGATCCGGCGTGCACAACGTCAAGCTCGAATCCGGGGACGCCAGCCACGGTTGGGCCGGGCGCGCCCCATACGATGTCATCGTCGCTACGGGTTCGTTGCCGGTTGTGCCGGCAGCCATGCGAAACCAACTGAAGATCGGCGGACGGCTTGCTGCCGTGGTCGGAACCGACCCGGTGATGTCCGCGGAAATCATCACGCGCGTGTCGGAAACCGGCTTTGACACCGTCAAGCTCTTCGAGACCCGCCTTGCGCCCCTGCGCAATGCCGAGCGGCCGTCGAGCTTCCGGTTCTGATGAAGTCGGTGTCCGCTTCCGAACTGTCCGCTTGGCTCGCCGACGATGGTCGTGCACCGCCCGTGCTGCTCGACGTGCGCGAGCCGTGGGAAACACAGATCTGCCGCATCGAGCGCTCCGAACTGGTACCGATGCGCGCGCTGCCCGCGAAGGTGCACGAGCTGGATGCCACGCGTCCCATCGTCTGCATCTGCCATCACGGCGGCCGCAGCATGCACGTCGCGATGTTCCTGGCGCGCCAGGGATTTGAGAACGTTTACAACCTGACCGGCGGCGTCGATGCCTGGGCACGTCAGGTCGACTCGGCGATGCCGACTTACTGAAGCTGGAGAAACCACCATGTCGCTTCCTTCCCGCCTGTTTGCACTGCGGCCGATCGCCGCGGCGCTGGCGAGTGCCGCCACCGTCATGCTGGTCACAAGCCAGCCGACTGTCGCGCAAGTGCCGGATCCAGCCAAGGACACGCAACAGCTGATCGAGGAAGCACGGCGCATGGTCAAGAACGACCTGCTGCAGATCTACCGCGAGGCGGTCTCCAACGATGCCGCATATGCCGCCGCCCGGTACCAGCAGCAGGCTTCACAGGAGCGCGTGCCGCAGGCTCGTTCGGCACTGCTGCCCAATCTGGGACTCACGGGCCGCACGGATGCGAACAAGTACAGCACCAACGAGCCTGACATCACCAACACCTACAGTGTGTACGGCGGCGGGGTGAACCTGTCCGTGCCGCTGTACCGCCCGCAGAACTGGGAGGCACTCGAGCAGGCCAAGATCGCCGTGATGCAGGCCGATCTCACGCTGCAACAATCGGCCCAGGACCTGACGCTGCGGGTGGCGACGGCTTACTTCAATGTCCTGGCGGCGCGCGATCAGCTGATTGCCCTGGACGCCGCGAAGCGCGCCACGCTCGAACAGCTGCAGCAGGCGAAGCGCGAGTTCGAGGTCGGCACCAAGACCATTATCGACACCAACGAGGCGCAGGCGCGCTACGACCAGATCGTGGCGCAGGAGCAGGTGGCGCTCGGCACGCTGCTCGTGCGGCGCAGCGAGCTGCAGACCATCATCGGCCGCGATCTCGGCACCCTGGCGCCGCTGCGTGACCGTCCCAGCCTCACGCCGCCGCAGCCCAACGACATCTCGCAATGGGTGCGCTCGGCCGAGGACGCCAGCTATGCGGTGCAGATCGCCCGCGCGAACTACGAGATCGCGTCGCGCGAGGTGCAGCGCCAGCGCGATGGCCACAAGCCGACGGTTGATGTCGTCGGGGGTTACAACGTCAACAAATTCAACGGCACGCAGACCAGTGACACCAATCCGCGCATCAATGCCGGCACCATCGGGCTGCAGCTGAATGTTCCGATCTACCAGGGCGGACTCATCCAGAGCCGTGTGCGCGAAGCGCTCTCGCTTCAAGACCGCTCGAATGCGGAACTGGAATCGGCCCGCCGAAATTCGGCGAACGCGGCACGCGACGCCTACACCGGGGTGAATTACGGCCTGGCGCAGGTCAAGGCGCTCGAATCGGCCGAAGTTTCGGCCCGCACGCAGCTCGACTCGACGCAGCTGGGCTACCAGGTCGGCGTCCGTATCCTGCTTGACGTGCTCAACGCCACGACGCAGCTGGTGCAGACGCAGCGCGATCTCAAGCGGGCACGCTACGACTTCCTGCTCGCGGCATTGCGCCTGAAGGCCTCGACGGCCGCGCTCACGGATGAAGACGTCGCGGGCGTGAATGCACTGCTTGACGCTGCGGTGCCGCTGACCGTGCCGGATGTGCTCGCGCCGGAGCGAAGCCCCTCCACCACGGTGCCGCCCGCCAACCCGCCCGCTCGGACCGCGCCGACCAGTGGCACCAGCGCCACGCCGATGAAAGTGAGCAGCGCCGGCTCGTCGGGCACGCTAAGCCGACACGGGCGAAGCGGCGCTGATCTCTTCCTAGCGCGGGCGTGCCGCCGATTCCATCAGCGGCACGATGTGCCCGACCGCGCGTGCTGTCGCGCCGCGGTGCTGCCGTGCAAACCTTTGCGCGGCGTCACCCATCCGCGACCGACGCTCGGGCTGGGTCGCAATGTCCCACATCGCGTCGACGGCTGAACGTGCATCGCCGACCCGCTGGGCCGCACCGGCCGCGACGGCATCGTCGGTGGCCTGCGCAAAGTTGAAGGTGTGCGGCCCCACCACCACCGGCACGCCCACCGCGCAGGCCTCGATCAGGTTCTGGCCCCCCAGAGGCAAGAGGCTGCCGCCGATGTACGCGACATCGCAGGACGCGTAGTACTTCGCCATCTCGCCCATCGAATCGCCGAGCACGACCGTCTTCCCTGATGTTTCGGGCGCAAGCCAGGCGGCCATCGAAGAGCGGCGCAACACTGCGTAGCCGCGTGCCTCGATCAGCGCGGCGACTTCGTCGAAACGCTGCGGATGGCGCGGCACGACGATCACCAGGGTGTCGGCACGACTTTCGGCCGGGCTCCGTGTCAGCGCGTCGAGCAGCAATTCCTCTTCGCCCTCGCGAGTCACGGCGAAGAGCAGCACGGGCCGCCCGCCGGCAGAACGCCGGAACTCGCGGCCGCGCTCCACCAGAGCCTCGTCTATCGCAATGTCGAACTTCAGGTTGCCGATGACTTCGATGCGTTCCGCCCCGACCTCGCGCATGCGTGCCGCGTCGGCTTCCGTTTGCGCCAGCACCACCGTGAAGCAACGTGCGGCCTCTCGCATCAGCCCTGGTGCACGACGGGCCTTCGCCAGCGACTTTTCCGAAAGGCGCGCATTGACGAGCACCATCGGCAGGCCGGCATCACGCGCCGCGGCGAGCAGATTCGGCCACGTCTCGGTTTCCATTCCGATGCCGATCACCGGAGTGAACGCGCGCAGGAAGCGGCGCACGGCAAACGGCAGGTCGTAGGGCAGGTAGACCTGCGTGATGCGCCCGGGCCAGCGCGCTGCAAGTTCCGCTCCCGTTGCGCGACCGGTCGGCGTCATGTGCGTCAGCAGGAACGCGTGCTGCGGATAGCGTGCAGCCAGGGCGGCCACCAGCGGTTCGGCTGCACGCGTCTCGCCGACCGACACGGCGTGCACCCAGATCAGCGGGCGACCGTCTCCACCGCGAGGGTAGCGTGCCCACCCAAATCGTTCGCCCCAGTGCGCGCGGTAGGCCGGCTGCCGGCGCGACCGCCACAGCAGGTACAGCGCTGCGAAAGGCACCGCGATCCAGACGAGCAGCGTGTAGACGGCGCGCGCCAGGCTCATCGCGGCGTGCTCATCACGCCGCTACCCGTGACGTCGCGTACGGCCGCGATCACGTCCTCGCTGGACGGCGGTCGGTCGACGCCACCCAGGCTCCGCACCGGGCCGTCGCCCACGAGGCCGACCAGCGCAGGGTCGTAATCGCAGTAGATGCCGACAGTGGGCCGTCCCAGCGCAGCAGCAAGATGCGTGAGTCCGGTGTCGAGACCGATGACGACTCGTGCGCCAGCCAGTGTCGCGGCAATCGTGTCGATCGGCGACTTCGGCGCCGCCTGGCCGCGCAACATCGCGGTGACCATCGACTGGACGCGCTGCTCTTCATCCGGGGAACCCCAGAAAAGCACACTCGCCATGCCTGCTTCGGCAAGACTCCGCTCCAAGGCAATCCAGCGCTCGGCACCCCAGAGCTTGGTCGCGCGGCTGGCGTTGACCAGAAGCACGGCATACGGACCCGGCAGCGCCATGACTGGTTCGGCGACGACCGTGAGATCGAAACGTGGGGGTCCGTCGATCGCGTAGCCGAGCACGGCCGCACCCAGTCGACGGCAGCGCTCGACTGCATGCAGCTCGCGCGGAATCGGCCACCCGGCGTGCGTACAGCATCGACGCCACGCGCTCACGGGCCGAGTCGGACGATGGTCCGGCGACGCGAGCACCGGTCCATCGCGCCATCCAGGCGCTTTTCAGCAGGCCCTGCACGTCGAGCACCCAATCGAAGTCTTGTGCACGCAGGCTCTGCTTGACCGCCGCGATCTCGCGCCACGTGCCCGGCTGAAGCAGGGCCTTGCGCCAGCGCCGCAGGGCCACGCGATGCACGCGGCGCACATGGCGGCTCATCGCCGGGATCGCCGCAAAGCTTTCCTCGACCAGCCAGTCGATTTCGATGCCCGGTTGACTGGCGAGATCGGCCGCCAGCGGCAATGCATGCACGACATCGCCCATCGACGACGTCTTGACGATCAGGATCCGCACGATGCGGGATTGTGCCGCAGGCTGGCGGGCCGGAGGACGATCAGACCCGGCGAACGATGCCTTGGACGAAGCGCAGGCGACGTGTTCAGTGGCGGTAGCCGTTCGGGTTGCCGCTCTGCCAGCGCCAGCCGTCCGCACACGCCTGATCGATCGTGCGCGTCGCTTCCCAACCGAGCAGACGGCGGGCCAGCGCAACATCGGCCCAGCAGGCCGCAACGTCGCCCTCGCGCCGCGCCGCAAGGACATGGGGCACTGCGCGACCCGATGCGCGCTCGAACGCCTGCACCATTTCCAGCACGCTCGTACCGCGCCCGGTGCCGAGATTGATCGGCGTGAAGCCCGCGTGCGACTGCGCGTAGGCGATGCCGGCCACATGGCCCAGGGCGAGATCGACCACGTGCAGGTAGTCGCGCACGCCCGTGCCATCGGCGGTCGGCCAGTCTCCACCCCAGACGTTGAGCTTGTCGCGCTTGCCGATCGCCACCTGCGCAATGAAGGGAAAGAGATTGTTCGGGATGTCCTGCGGATCCTCGCCGATCGTTCCGCTCGGGTGCGCGCCGATGGGGTTGAAGTAGCGCAGCGACACCGCGCTACGCGCGGCATCGGCCGCGCACCAGTCGCGCAGGATCTGTTCCACCATCGCCTTGGTGTGGCCGTACGGATTGACCGGGCGTATCGGCGCGTCCTCGGTCAGCGGCAGGCTGTCGGGCACTCCGTACACCGTCGCGGACGAGCTGAAGACAATGCGGTTGACGCCCTTCGTATCCATCGCCTCGAGCAGCGCCAGCGTTCCACCGATGTTGTTGTCGTAGTACTCGACCGGCCGTTGCACCGACTCGCCGACCGCCTTGAGCGCGGCGAAGTGCACGACCGCGTCGATCGGTCGATGAAACACGCGCGCCAGCACTTCACGGTCACGGACGTCGCCATTGACCAGCGTCACCCGCTTGTGGGTGATCTTCTCGACGCGCTTGACCGCCTCGGGCGAACTGTTGCTGAAGTTGTCCAGGCAGATCACGTCGAAGCCCGCGGCCAGCAGTTCGACCATCGTGTGCGAACCGATGTAGCCGGCGCCGCCGGTGGCGAGGACCGCGGGCGTGTGAATCATTGGCCTTCGAGTTGCCGTGCGAGCAATTTGCCGAGCTCGACCCCGGGCTGGTCGAACGCATTGATACCCAGCAGCGTGGCCAGCATCGTCGTCTTGTGTTCGTACAAGGCCAGCAGGCTGCCCAACGTTGCCGGGGTCAACGCGTCAAGCTGCAGGACGCTGACGGCATTCATCGAACGGGAGTCGGGATCCTGCGTGACCAGCGCCTCGGCCTGCGCGCGGGCGTTGGCGATCAGCGCCTGATGATGCTCGGGATAGGCATGCTGCGCGCGATCGATCACGACGATATCGATCGCCGTGCGTAGTGTTCCCTGCCGCAGCGCCTGAAAGAATGTGTGCTGCGCGTCGGTTCCCACCCCTCCCCAGATGACCGGACTCGTCGGCACGGCAACGATCTCGCCATTCAGGCTGCGGCTCTTGCCCAGGCTTTCCATTTCGAGTTGCTGCAGCCAAGTCACCATGCAACGCAAGCGGTCGTCGTAGGGCAGGAGGCACAGGCTCGAGGTCTGCAGGACAATGGCGTTCCACAGCGCCAGCAGCGCCAGCGTCGCGGGCAGGTTCGCTTCGAGCGGAGCATCGATCGAGTGCCGATCCATGGCATGGCCGCCTGCCAGGAATTCATCGAACCTCTCCGAACCGATGGACAGCATGGCCGGCAGGCCGATCGCGCCCCATACCGAAAACCGTCCGCCGACCCAATCCCACAGGACGAACTGGTTGCTCGCGGGCAAGCCGAGGCTCGCCGCCGCATCCGCTTTCGCTGAAACCACGACCATGTGGCGTGCCAGCGCCGCACCGCGCATCCCGGCCGCTTCGAGCCAGCCTGGACCGCCCGGGCATTCAGCAAGGTCTCGCGCGTAGAAAGGCTCTTGCTCGACACGATGGCGAGCGTGGTCGCCGGATCGAGGCGTGGCAACAGGCGCGCGACGGCGTGGCCGTCGACATTGCTCAGGAAGTGGACGCGTGGCCCGTCGGACACGTCGGCCAGCGCATCACACACGAGTCGCGGACCGCTGTCGCTGCCACCGATGCCGATGTTGATGACATCGGCCATCGGACGCCCCGTCGCGCCCTTCCATGCACCGGAACGAACGTCCTTCGCGAAGGTCCGCAGGCGTTCGAGTTCGTCGTGCACGGCCTGGACGACGGAGCCGGGAGCGCCGAATGCCTCGTCCACCGGCGCGCGCAAGGCTGTGTGCAGCGCAGCCCGTCGCTCGGTGACGTTGACCACCTCGCCTTTCGCCATGGACCGGTGCACACCGATGACATCACGATCCACCGCCAGACGCCGCAGTTCGGCGAGACCATCGGCATCCAGCCGCTGGCGCGAGAAGTCCAGCACGATCCCGCAGGCCGACAGGAGCGCGCCGCCGTCAGAGGAATCCCGATACAGCGCGTGCGCGTCCGGCGCCCGTCGCTGGAGCAGTCTTGCAACGGCCTCCGGGAGTTCAGGCGTGTCCAGGCTCATGCAGTTCTTTGTCGGGGTAGCAGTGCCAGGGTCACACCGCCGTCTACGCCCGCAGTCTGCACGCTTAGAACGGAAGTTGCGCGGCTGGCGCAACCGCGATGATCGCCCGCCGGAAGGCCGCCTGAATGCGCGCCAGCGCCTCGGGCGTGTCCCCTTCGAAGCGAAGCACGACGACCGGTGTCGTATTGGATGGACGCGCCAGCCCGAAGCCATCCGACCATTCGGCGCGCACACCATCGATGGTGATGACCTCTCCTACGCCCTCGAATTTCGCCTGGTTCTTGAGACGTTCGACCAGCGCAAAATTCTCGCCCTCGGCCGTATGGAGGTGCAGCTCCGGCGTCGACACTGCGCTGGGCAGCGCATTCAGGACCGCCGACGGATCGGCCGACCGCGACAGGATCTCGAGCAGGCGCGCGCCCGCATACAGGCCATCGTCGAAGCCGGGCCAGCGGTCGTTAAAGAAGAGGTGCCCGCTCATCTCACCGGCAAACGGCGCGCCCGTGTCCTTGAGCTTGGCCTTGATCAGCGAGTGTCCGGTGCGCCACATGGTCGGGCGGCCGCCGTGCTCACGAATCCACGGCGCCAGGCGGCGCGTGCATTTCACGTCGAAGATGATCTCGCCGCCGGGGTTCTTTGCCAGGATGTCCTGCGCGAACAGCATGATCTGCCGATCGGGATAGATGATCTGTCCGCCCTTGGCCACGACGCCGAGCCGGTCACCGTCGCCATCGAAGGCCAGCCCCAGTTCCGCGTCGGTGTCGCGCAGCGTGCGGATCAGGTCTTCGAGATTTTCCGGATGCGCCGGGTCCGGATGGTGGTTGGGAAATGTGCCGTCGATGTCGGTGAAGAGCTCGACCACATCGCAGCCGAGCGACCGAAACAGCGCGACGGCCGTCGGTCCGGCCACGCCATTGCCGCAGTCGATGGCGATCTTCATCGGACGAGCCAGCTTGACTGTGGTGCGTATGCGCTCAAGGTAGGCAGGCAACACGTCGGCCATGCGCTCCTCGCCCGGCGTCCGGCGCGAACCAGATTGCCGCTCTCGATGCGTCGGCGCAGCGACTGGATCGCATCACCGTGCAGCGTGACCCCGGCCATCATCATCTTCAGGC
>CAVWFH010000036.1:0-45211 GCA_963754065.1 uncultured beta proteobacterium
CGAGACCGTGCTGCCCAAGACACCGTCCGGCAAGATTGCCAAAGGTCAGTTGCGCGATCGGTGGAGAGTCTCTCAGGCGGGTTGCTATGACCGCTCCGTGCAAACCTGGCTCTGACGAGACGTATTTCTTCTGAACTTTGATCAGCTGCGCCGGCTGGGTGCGCTCACCCGGCTGTGAAGTGCTGTTGGCAACTGAATCGTTGCGATGGCGATAATTTTGCCTATGCGCAGGTTCTCAAAACAGATGCGAACTTACTCATCTAGCTGCATTACGAGGACGCACTTCCTCTCGCCCGAACCGCATCCCACTCAGCGAGACTCACCTCTTCGACGATCGGCTCAGGCAAGCCGGATTCGCTGATTCCTCCCGTGCCCGCTTCCTCTGCTCCGTGGCTAAAGAATCGCATGCGGTGCAGGATCGCCGTCGAGAGGTCGGAAGGTGATTCGAGCTCCAGGGCGGAGCCGAACTGTGACCAGTCCAGTTCGAGCGGCGGTGCGGAGAGACGTTTCGTCATGCGTTCACGCTACGAGGCCTCGTCTGGCCACTCAAGCCGCGCCGGACGAACGGCTACTGCTGCGGTCATGAGCGAGCGGCCGAGGCCTTCATGGAATCGGACAACCAACGATCGCGGGCGACGCGCACTGCAACATGGCCGAGTAGAAGGAACGGCAGCGGCGCGCCATCGTTAGCGCCTGATCAGCGCGTGCGGCGCGGTTCGCTCCTTCCTCGCAGTTGGGCGCCCGTGCGCGCGTTGCCACGCGTCGCGAGCTTGTCGGCAGCGCGCTTCGCAGGCTTGACGAGGCCGCTCGCCGCCGCGACAGCCACGGTTTCGTACTCGGCAGCGTAGTGCCTGCGCATGCGCACGATCTCGCGCGTGTAATTGCGGGCAAGCTGCTTCTTCTTGGTCGCTGACAGCAGGCGCCCGGCGACCTGGAAGAACTTCGATTCCTCCTCCTTCAGGTGGTGGCGCACCTTGAAGCTCAGCGTCTTCGCGGTTGCGATCCAGCCGGCCTGCTTCTTGTTGCGCACCGACAGCTCGTTCAGCAACTCATCGACCTCGTGGTGCTCGTGCAGCGCATGGCGCGACGCGTCGAGGCCACCGTCCTCCATCAGCAGCGGTACGTACAGGTGGCGTTCCTCGGCCGCCGCGTGTGCCATCAGCTCAACTTTCAACTGCAGGAAGAGCACCTGACGCGCAGCCATATCGTGGCGCGATGCCGTGAGCTTGCGGCACAGGTCGCGTTGCAGGTCGTGGCTCTCGCGGATGGCATCGAAGATCATGTGGCAGCTCCCGGATCACGTGGTTCGGACGCGGCATTGTGCTTGCTCAGCGACGCCCCGCTGCGGCGCCTGCGGCAACTAATCCCGCAGGCTGCACTGCACGCGGCGGGCCGCCGCCGTGAACGCGCCACGCGAAACCGCGCTCGCCACGACAGGTCGCGTGATGAACTGGGCCGTCGGTGAGCGATGTGCACGAACTGCGCGCGAACGGTCTCAGGTGGCGCTGCCGACTGCTTCGCGCGCGCGATCCCAGCCCAGTTGCACGGCCTTTCGGAACCGGCTCCACTCGCCGTCCGGGTAACGACGTTCCCAGTCGACTCGCATCGCGGATTCGAAGTCGGACCACGATTGGTCGCGGAGCTCTTCGTTGCGTCCGACGTCCCAGCCGTAGTGATATGCGGGCTCGAACTCGTCGAAATCCGCGTTTCCGAACTCGATACGATGCAGCGCGCGGAAGTGCTCGATCTGTCTGCGCCATTCGGCGCCGGAGTCAAAGTTCATTCACGAAGTCCCTTAATGACTGTACGAGGATTCAGGGGCAACCCCCGTGCCCGATCAGGAACTTCTTCGTCCGAGCCCACTTGCTCCGCTCGCAAGACAGGAGCGGTCCTTGTAGTCAGTAGTCCGTAACCTTTTTGCCGCAATCGCTGGCCGAGTCCCGCCTGTAGCCGACGATTCGCGAAGGGTTCAGAAGCCCTGCGACCGCCGATTGCATACGGCGCTCGACGGCCGTTGCATCCCGTACGCGTGCTCCGAGCAGTCTCGCTGGGCCTGTGTGTCGATGCTGCCAGCAGCAGCAAGACCGTGCGCAGAGGCAAAGGCATACGAATTGCCGGCCTGCATTCACACGTCCCGTCGGCATGCACACCGCACTGCTGACGGAGTCCTGTCGTGTGAACTCTTACTCGGAGAAACTCATGACCCATCCTTTGACCAAACTGCTCGCGTATGCGCTGAGCGGGATGATTGTCGCCGTCACCGCCGGCTGTGGCGGTGACGACGACGACAACCCGCCGCCGCAACCCGCACCGACCACCGCGCAGATCCGTGCAATACACGCGTCTGCCAACACAGCGGCGGTTGATGTCTTCGTTAACGGTACCCCGATCTCGCAGGGCACGGCGGCCGGACAGCAAACCGGCTTTGCCACGGTGCCTTCCGGCCCGACGCGGATCCAGATCGCCCGGACGGGGACGCCGGTGGCCGCCGCACCCATCGACATTTCGGTTCCGCTGAACTCCCCGCTGCGCTATACGGCGGTCGCCGTCGGTGATTCGACCCAGAGCTCCGGTCCCGAGCGTCTGCAGGCCGTTCTCATCGAAGACGGCGGAGCGCCTCCGGGAAGTGACAACGTGAAGTTGCGTGTCGTTCACGGCGCGCCCGGTGTCGGTCCGGTCGATGTGTTCCTGAGCGCCGCCGCGGGAGCGCTGCCGGCCGCGCCGACGTTTGCCAATCTGACCTTTTCTACTGTCGCTCCTGCGTCGGCCCAGCCGGCTCACAACATCGTCGCCGGCGAGTATCGGATCCGGATCCGACCCTCGGGACAGACCACTGTCCTGTACGACTCCGGCCTGATCCGCCTCGAGCCGAACACCGACCTGGTTGCGGTCGCGATGAGCGATGCTGGGCCGGGACCCAGCGAGTCACCGATGCAGATGCTGATCTTCCCCTCGACCGGCTCGGCCAATTTCGTGCGTGATCAGCGCGCCAGCCTGCGCGTCGCACACTACATCTCCAACCTGCCGCCGGTCGACGTGTTCCTGAAGGCGCCGGATACCGCCAACGACGCGGTCTTGAATCGCATCGCAGCGGGAATGACGTTCCCGGGCGAAACGGCTTATCTGGAGTTCGCGCAAGGTCCGTACGATCTTTCGGCGGCACTGGTGAACACGGCCACCGGCATCCTGAACCTCGATGACCTGACGCTGGCGCGCGGCACCAGTGGCAGTGCCTTCGCGATCGGCCTGCTGAACGGCACGGGCGGACAGGCACCGCAGTGGAAAGTCTTCGCCGACGACCGCGCAGCCGTTGCGGGCCAGGCGAAGGTCCGGGTGATTCATCTCGTGCCCGATGCCCCGCCGGTGGACGTCGTCACTGTGGCCGGTGGAGTCATCGGTCAACGCCTCGTGACGAACCTGGCCTATGCGAATGCGACGTCGACGCCACTGACGCTGGCACCGGGCACGTACACGCTCGCGATCGTGCCGACCGGCGCCAATACCCCGCTGCTGCCCAGCGCGACGGGTGTGACCGTGACGCTGGCTGCGGAAGACGTGAAGACCATTGCCGCCGTCGGCGCGCTGGCGCCCAATGGCGATCAACCCCCCGGCGCAGCCGATCCAGCTGCGCGTGCTCGACGACAAGTAAGGCCTGTCGCGGCATTTCACATCGGCACGGCGTCGCATGACGCCGTGCCGACACTCCTTCTCGTATCTTGAGCAGGCGCCGGTTGCTAGCGCAGAGTGTCTCTCCAGAAAATGTTGCGGCAACTCTTGCGCATCCGTGAGGCCGCACCGAGCGCGTAGCGCCGATTGACGCGAGGTGGGCATTCCGGCTCGACCTTGCCAAGCAGGTAAGAACTGCAACCCACTCGTCTTCGATGTGGCGTCAGGCATGTGCCTTGCTCGTCGAAGGATCCCATGCGACTCGAGCGCGCTGGCTCGAAGACCCAACAGGATCGCCGCAGGAGGCCCTATGTCAAAGAGCAAGCAGGACGCCTTGACCGCCGAAACCGCCGCGCCCGTCAAAGAGCCGCGACCGCCCTTTCCGAAGCAGCGGCAGCAGCCTCCGGGTCTGGAGTCCGAAATTCGTCCGACGCCCCGCTTCAAAGCCGCCCGGTACAAGGCCGCAGGAAAACTTAACGGACAGGCTGCTCTGATCACCGGCGGCGATTCCGGCATCGGTCGCGCGGTAGCTGTGCTGTTTGCACGTGAAGGTGCAGACGTCGCAATCGTCTACCTGCCGGAGGAGCAGAGCGACGCTGAGGCAACGCGCGCTGCCATAGCGCAGTGCGGCCGACGCTGCGAACTGATCCCGGGCGACCTGACGGATCCCGAGTTCTGCGAGAGCGCGGTCGAGCGGACGGTGGAATCGCTGGGTGGGCTCGACGTGCTGGTGTCCAACGCCGCCCAGCAGAGCAGCAAGGAGCTCACCGAGCTGGACGACGGTGACCTGCAGCGGACTTTCGAAACGAACATCTTCGCGTACATGCGGCTGGCACGCGCGGCCCTGCGCCACATGAAGCCGGGCGCGGCGATCATCGCCACCAGCTCCGAAACCGGAATCAAGGGCACGAAGAAGATGCCCGACTATTCGGCGACCAAGGGCGCCGTCAATGCATTCACCAAGTCCCTCGCGATCGACCTGCTCGATCGCGGCATCCGCGTCAATGCCGTCGCGCCAGGGCCGGTGTGGACCCCACTCAACCCCGCCGATACCGGCTCTACCGCGAAGGAAGCCGCCGAGTTCGGCGCCGATAGCCCCATGAAGCGGCCGGCGCAGCCCGAAGAGCTCGCTCCGGCCTACGTGTTTCTCGCCTCCAACGCGGATTCGTCGTACATCACCGGCACGGTGTTGCAGGTCATGGGCGGCGAAACGACCGGAGGCTGACAGCGGGCTCGCAGTCGACTCGTCGTCACTGCAGCGACCGCAGGAAGCGCGCGATGACGAGCGCATCGTGCTCGCTGACGGCAAGATCCGGCATCGCGGAGCGCGGATCGAGCTGCTGTGGCCACCGGATCCACTGAACAACGTTGGCCTCGGTGTTCGGCCAACGCCCGGCGACCAGCGCCCGCGTTCCAAACCGCGCGAGCGGCGGTCCGATCACCGCTTCGGGCCCGACGATCCCGGGGATCCGATGGCAGGCGTGGCAGCCGTACTGGCGCAGCGCATCGAGCGCAGCTTCGGCCATCGGCTCGGGCGACAACCCGACTGCAGCACGTCCCGTGCTGACCATGGCAACCGAACGGCCCGCGCCGAGTCGCGGGTCATCGCATTGAGGCGCGGACGCTGACGCCGCACGCGCGCGGTACTCGACGGGCGCGAGCAGCGGCAGCTCGTGCAGAAACGCGACGATGGCCCAGATCTGCCGGTCGGTCAGCTGACCGCGCCAGGCCGGCATGCCCGTCATCTTGACGCCGTGCCGGACGATCCAGAACAGCTCGTTGGCACGCCATTGCCGGACAGCGTCCGTCAGCGGACGCGGCAGCGGCTGCAGCGTCAGCGCGAAGCGATCGCCGGCAAGGCCAGGCGCCCCGTGGCAGCCCGCGCAATGCCGCGCGAAACAACTCAACCCGACATCGCTCAGGCCGGCCTCGTTCAGCGCCGGTGCGGCGATGTCCCGAGCCCGCCGTTGCACCGAGTAGCGCAGCGTGATTTCCATCAGCCGGTACACCGGCGTCGTGTGCTGCTCGGTGGCGCTGATGTCGTAGACGCCGACACGGATCAGCAGCGCGGCGCCGGCCAGCGCGCCCGCCGTGATAGCGATCAGTGTCAGGCCGACAAGGCGCCAGCGGGGATGCGGCACGCGGAATGCCTCTACTAAGCATCAGACGGTGACGTATGGGCAAAGGGGTTGCCCACGCGACGGCGCCCCCTCATCGGATCGGCGCGGTTGCGGCCGTCGATCCTGTCGACAGTGGAGTTCGTATGCAAAGGCGGGTACCACGATGCGCAGCGCCACGCGAGCGGCGGCGGCCGATCCCGAGTGGACGGCCCGCCGCGGCGGTCGCGCTGTCGGTCGCCTGGCTGGCACTGGTCGGCTGTGATCCGCGGCGTACCGACACGGATCTGCCCGCCGCGCAGGTCGATCCGAACGCGGGGTTGGAACAGCGCGTCGAAGCGGGACGCGCGTTGCTCGCGCAGTACCAGTGCGGCAGCTGCCATGTGATTCCCGGCGTGCCTGCGGCACGCGGCAGCTTCGGGCCCACGCTCGAGGCCTTTGGCGTTCGTGCCTATATCGCCGGCGAGATCCCGAACACCGCGCCGCTGCTGCAGCGCTGGCTGCAGCAGCCGTCGGCTCTGGTGCCCGGCACGCTGATGCCCACGATGGGCGCGTCCGCCGCCGATGCACAGGCCATGGCGGCTTACCTTCTGGACCTGCGCTAGCCGGTTGCATCGGCCGTGACGCTGATGCGAGCCCTCCCTCCCTCGATGCTGGCGCCGGCCGGGCCAGCGGCGGCGATATCCAGCGAAGTCGCGTGGGTGCTGTTCATCGGCGCCGCACTGATCCTTGTCATCGTGCTCGCGCTGACGTGTTACGCGCTGACCGGGCGTCGCCGCGTGCGAGCGGGCGCCTGGTTGATCGGCGGCGGATTTGTTTTCCCGGTCGCCGTGCTGACGCCCCTGCTCGTCTATGGCGTGCTGCGTGGCACGGCTCTGCTCGAGCGGGCACCGGAGTCTGCCCTCGTCATCCAGGTGACCGCGCATAGCTGGTGGTGGGAGGTTGTCTATCCCGGTAACGACGGCCGCGAGGCGGTCATCACCGCCAACGAGATCCGCATTCCCTCGGGTCGACCGATTCGGCTGGCGGTCAGCTCGACCGACGTGATTCATAGCCTGTGGGTGCCGCAGCTGGCCGGAAAGATCGACCTGGTGCCGGGACGCATCAACCACCTGACGTTTGCCGGCGACCGGCCCGGCAGCTTCCGCGGACAGTGCGCGGAGTTCTGCGGCGAAGCGCACGCACGCATGGCGCTTCATGTCGTCGTGGTGGCGCCGGACGAGTTCGATGGCTGGCTCGCTGCGCAACAAGCGTCCGCGACCGACCCGGTCGATGCGCGCGCACGACGCGGCCGGGAGCTCTTCGAGCGGCACGGCTGCAGCCAGTGCCATGCCGTGCGCGGCGTCACCGTCGGTTCCGGCCGTGCGCCGGACCTTACTCACGTCGCCAGCCGCCCGTGGCTTGGCGCGGGTGTCCTCCGCAATCAACCGGGCGCGATGCTGGCCTGGATCACCAGCGTGCAGCAGCTCAAGCCCGGCGCCCGGATGCCGTCCTACGGACACCTCGACGGCGACGCGCTGGACGCCCTCGCGCATTACCTCGAGCAGCTGAATTGAAGCCTTCCGACCTTCAGCCCGCGGATGGCAGCGAGATGCTGCCGAATCGCCTGCCGCGGCCGGCCGACGAGCTGGAGAAGCTGCGGGCCGCGTGGCGCACACCGCGCGGCTGGCGTGTGTTGAGCACCGTGAACAACACGAACATCGGCCTTGCCTACATCGCGACCGCGCTGTTGTTCTTCGTGCTGGCGGGCGTGCTCGCGCTGTTGATGCGCGCCCAGCTGGCCCTGCCCGAGAGCACCCTGCTGAGTCCGCGCCTTTATAACCAGGTCTTCACGATGCACGGCACCGTGATGATGTTTCTGTTCGCGGTGCCGATCGTCGAAGCCGTCGCGGTGTATCTGCTGCCGGGCATGCTCGGCGCGCGCGACCTGCCGTTTCCGCGGCTGTCGGCCTATGCCTACTGGGCCTATGCGCTCGGGGGCCTCGCGTTCTTCTGCACGATCTTCTTCGACGTGGCTCCCGACGGCGGCTGGTTCATGTATCCGCCCTGACCAGTGCCACCTACTCGCCCGGGCTCGGGGCCGACTTCTGGCTGCTCGGCATCGGCTTCATCGAGATCTCCGCGATCGCAGGCGCCATCGAACTCATCGTCGGCATCCTGTTCACGCGTGCTCCCGGAATGTCACTCGGGCGGATGCCGGTATTCGCGTGGGCCATGCTGGTGGTCGGCTTCATGATCGTCTTCGCGTTCCCCGCCATCATCGCGGGCACCGCGCTGCTGGAACTCGAACGCGCATTCGACTGGCCCATCTTCGATGCACAGCGCGGGGGCGATCCGCTGCTGTGGCAGCACCTCTTCTGGTTCTTCGGCCATCCCGAGGTCTACATCATCTTCCTGCCGGCGGCGGGCATGGTGTCGATGATCCTTCCGGTGGTGGCCCGCACCGCGCTGGTCGGTTACCGCGCGGTGGTCGTCGCGATCGTCGCCGTCGGCCTTCTGAGCTTTGCGCTGTGGGTGCATCACATGTTCACCGCCGGCCTGGGGCCATGGACCCTGGCGCTGGTCTCGGCGGCCAGCCTCGCCGTGGCCATACCCAGCGGCGTCCAGGTGTTCGGCTGGATCGCGACGCTCGCACGCGGGCACCTGCAGTGGACGACCAGCGCGCTGTTCCTGCTGGGCTTTCTCGCCATCTTCGTGATCGGCGGCCTGACCGGCGTGATGGTCGCGGTGCTGCCCTTCGACGTGCAGGTGCACGACACCTACTTCGTCGTCGCGCACCTGCATTACGTGCTGATCGGCGGCATGGTGTTCCCGGTCATCGCCGCCCTGTACCACTGGCTGCCGCTGGTCAACGGTCATGCGATGTCGGAGCGGCTCGGCCGCTGGGCCTTCGGGCTGATGTTCGGCGGCTTCAACCTCGCCTTCTTCCCGATGCACATCGCCGGCATCCAGGGCATGCCCCGACGCGTGTACACGTACCCGCCGGATGTCGGCTGGACCCTTTGGAACCTGCTGTCGTCGATCGGCGCCGCGGTGCTCGCGCTCGGCATCGTGATCATGCTGGCCGATCTGGTCCGTACGCTTTTCAGCAAGCGCAGGGAACACGGCAATCCCTGGAGCGCCGGCACGCTCGAGTGGCTGCCGAACGAGGAATTCGGCACGCGCAGCATCCCCACCGTTCGCGAACGAGATCCCTTGTGGTCACGTCCTGGCCTCGCAGCGGAAGTGCAAGCCGGAGCTCACTGGCTGCCGGGCACGGTCTCGGGCGGGCGCGAAACGCTGGTGACGACCCGGCTTGATGCGCGGCTCGACCATCTGGCAGTGCTGCCGGGTGACAGCTTGCTGCCGCTGGCCGCCGCCGTCGGCACTGCCGGCTTCTTCCTGTTGCTGACGGTGAAGCTGACGCTGCCCGCGTTCGGCTTCGGCATCGCGGGCATCGCCGCCACGCTGATGTGGCTGTGGCAGACCGACCCTCGACCCTTCGCGGCGTTTGCCCGCGTCGGCGAAGCCGTGTCGATCCGCGTCGGGGCCAGGGCACGGCGCGCCCCGCCTGGTGGGCCATGATGATCTTCATCATCGTCGATGCGACGACGCTCGCCTCGATGGTGTTCGCGCACGTCCACGTCGCCATGGCCAGCGACGTCTGCCCGCCGGCCGGAGCAAGTCTGCCGTTGCCAGCGGCGAGCAGCGTGGCGGCTGCGATCTGGATACTGAGTTCAGCAGCAGTATTCGCCGCACAAGGGCTGTTCGCTCGCGCACCGCAGCGGCGCCTGTGGCTGCAGCTTGCACTCGCCGCCGCAGCCGCGCTGGCGGCAGCGGGCTTCGCGACCGAGCTCAACGGATTTGTCGCAACCGGCCTGCAGCCACGCGCCAACGCCTGGAGCGCAACGGTGGCGGCGCTGCTGGGGTACGCCGGGCTGCATGTCGTCATCCTGGCACTTTGCGCGGCCTATCTGGTCGCGCGCTCGGCCACTCGGCGGCTGACCGCAGATCGACGCGCCAGCTTCGATGTCGTCGTACTGCTCTGGCACGCGACAGTGGCCCTGATGGGGATGACGGCCCTCGTCGTGCATTGGCTGCCGGTGCTGCTCTGAGCAGCCACGCACGCCTTGGCCCGACGCGGCGGTCGTGTGGACGGAACGCCGTTTGCCCAAATGGTCTACCTGCTCTCTCGGAGCGCACTGATGAAGACCTCAACAGTTCCCTTTGTGCGGAATGGCGTCGCCGGGCTCGTGGTCGTGCTTCTGGCCGCGTGCGGCGAAACCTCGAAGCTGCCTCCCAACGCCGGGGTCGGACCGTCACCCACGTTGCCCGAACCCACGCGGACCCTGTTACCTACGGTGAATATCGCGCCGGCCAAACCCTGGCCGGCCGACCAGCTGCCGGCGCCGGCGCAGGGATTGAGCGTCACCGCGCTGGCGCGCGACCTCGATCACCCGCGCTGGATCTACGTGCTGCCCAACGGCGACATACTTGTCGCTGAGACGAATGCACCGCGCGAAGGAACCCCCTTCCGGCATCCGCGCATGGGTGATGCACCAGGTGATGACGAAGGCCGGCGCCCGCGTGCCGAGCGCGAACCGCATCACGCTGCTACGCGACGAAAACGGCGATGGCATCGCCGACCGGCGCAGCGTCTTCCTGAAGGACCTGAACTCGCCATTCGGCATGGTGCTGGTGGGCGACACCTTCTACGTCGCGCATGCCGATGCATTGTGGAAGTATCCCTATCGACCGGGTGCTGAACAGATCAGCGAGCCCGGCAGCAAGGTGATCGACCTGCCCGCGGGCCGCAATCATCACTGGACCAAGAACGTCATCGCCAGTCCCGATGGCCGCAAGCTCTACGTGACCGTCGGCTCCAACAGCAACGTCGGCGAAAATGGCATGCAGGAGGAAGAAGGCCGCGCGGCCATCTGGGAAGTGGACGCCGCCAGCGGTGCGCATCGCATTTTCGCCAGCGGCCTGCGTAACCCCAACGGCCTGGACTGGAACCCCGATACCGGCGCGCTCTGGACCGTCGTCAACGAACGCGACGAGCTGGGCAGCGACCTCGTGCCCGATTATCTGACCTCGGTTCGCGAGGGCGGCTTCTACGGCTGGCCATACAGCTACTACGGCCAGCACGTCGATAGCCGCGTCTCGCCGCCGCGGCCGGATCTGGTGGCCAAGGCCATCGTTCCAGACTATGCGCTCGGCAGCCACGTGGCGCCGCTGGGACTGGTGTTCGTCCCGCGCAAGCAGACGACCACGATGCCGATCGCCCCGTCGGCTGCGCCCACCGAGCCGTCGGCGCCTCCTGCGAGTCCGACCGCGGCAGCGCAGGCGCCAGCGGGTCTGCCGAGCCGCTTCGCCAGCGGGGCATTCATCGGTGAGCACGGTTCGTGGAACCGGCGGCCTCTGAGCGGTTACCACGTGGTGTTCGTTCCGTTCGACAAGGGAGCGCCGAGCGGTCCGCCGGTTGAAGTGCTGACCGGCTTCGTCGATCGCGATGGCAACGCGCTCGGTCGGCCGGTCGGAGTGGCCATCGACCGGAGTGGCGCCTTGCTGGTCGCCGACGACGTGGGCAATACGATCTGGCGCGTCGCCGCCACCGGCGCTGCGCCGTGAAAACTGCGCGCGCGTTCCAGCGTGCCCGAGATCACTCCGACGCATGCGTCGCGAGCGCATGCACAGGCCGTACTTCAATTAGACGCATCGATCTGTCGTCACGCCCAAGGTGCTGAACGAGTACCGAGCGAATGCTGTGCGACTGCGGTGCCCGGAAGGAACTGGCGAGCGAACGCCACCGCGAGAAGCATCAGCTGTGATGTGAAGTAGATCCACACCAGGATCACGGCGAGCGAGCCGGCGGCTCCATAGGCGCTGACAAACGCCGCTCGCGCCAGATAGAGCCCGACCAGGTACTTGCCGGCCGTGAAGAGCAGGGCACTGCTCAGCGCGCTGATCCACACCAGTTTCCACGGCGGCAATGCGCTCGGAAGCCAGCGCACGATGGCGGCGAAGGCGGCCGTCAGGACGGCGAGCGATACAACGACATCCAGCAGCGCGAGCAGCACCCTGAACTCCGGAATCCGGTCCGGTAGCCAATCCGAAACCATCGCCAGGAGCGTGCTCAGCATCAGCGAGACGATCAGCAGAAACCCGAACCCGAGGACCAGGGCAAGGGCCGCGAGTCGGGCGCGCAGGAAGGCTCCGACGGCCGAGCGCTTCCGTTTCTCGAGATGAAGCATCCGGTCCAGCGCATTGCGCAACTCGACGAGGACACCGGTCGCACCGACCAGCAACGTGGCGAGTCCGATCGTGCCGGCAATCGCCCCGGCATCGGGGTTCCATGCCGAGCCGATCAACCGTTGAAGGCTTTGTGCCGTTTCGGCGCCGATCAGGCCGGCCATTTGCGCAGCAAACTGGTTTCGCACTTCGTCCGCGCCGAAGACGGCACCGGCAATCGCGGTCGCGACGATCAGCAGCGGTGCCAGCGCGAAGATTGAATAGAACGCCACGGAAGCTCCCAGCCGTGGACCGCCGTCGGCACTCCACGAAGCCACTGCATTCCACAGTGCCACTGGAATTGAAACGAGCCACGTTGGGCGCGGTATTGCATTGATCACGACGAGCTTCAGGCATGCGGCATGCCCGACTGACTCTGCCGGCAGCAGCCAACTCCGGCGGCGCACGGCCACAGGCCGTACGCCCGTCTCACAAGAAGACGGTGTGACACCGGCTCCCGCTCGGGTGTGGGACAAGACCGGACGAAGAAAGCTGCGCACATGCCGATGAAGGCACACGAATTGCCACGTTGGTTGATCACGCGGCCGCGCGACTGAAGACATCTTCGCAGCGCACGGCGCCAAGGTCGGGGCGACTCGACGTCGTCCCGTTGAATCGAAGCCATTCAACGAAGAGGAGTACACAATGGCCAAGACCATCGTAGGTTCGTTTGACAGCGTTGATGATGCGCGCGAGGCAGTGCGCGCGCTGCAGGAAAGCGGCTTTGCGGCCGACGACATCAGCCTCATTGCCAACAACGTCTCCGGCCAATACGGCACCGAAGGTCAGTTGCCCGACGGTGCGCCGGCGACGATGTCCGACACCGGCGCTGGCGCGGCGACCGGTGCCGTCACGGGTGGCCTGCTGGGCGGTGCGGCGGGCCTGGCCGTCGGCCTCATGGGGTTGGCGATACCCGGTATCGGACCGATCGTTGCGGCCGGACCACTGGCGGCAGCCCTGGCGGGCGCTGGTGCCGGTGCCGTGGCAGGCGGCCTGATCGGTGGCCTTACCGGCGCCGGAGTGCCGGAGGAAGAAGCGCATGTCTACGCGGAAGCCGTGCGACGGGGCGGTGCGCTCGTAACGGTACGCGCCGAAGACATGCGTGCAGCAGAAGCGGCCCGCATCCTTCGGAGCGGCGGCGCCATCGACATCGAACGACGGGCCGAGGCATGGCGTGGCCAGGGTTGGCAACGCCACGACCCGACGGCCGATCCGCTCAACGCGGAGCAGCTTCGGCAAGAGCGCGATCTCTATCGGCCGAGCGCGGCCGGCCGTTCGCGGCTGAAAAATCTGGTGGACGACGGGTGGCGTGACCAGGCTCAGCACTTCCGTATGCAGCACATCGAGGACTACGGCACGGCGCCCTTCGATGATTACGAGCCCGCGTACCACTACGGCTGGAGCCTTGGCAACGACAAGCGGTATCGCGGCCGCGCGTGGTCCGAGTTCGAGCCCGAAGTGCGCCGCGACTGGGAGACGCGCTACCCGGACGGCGGATGGGAGCGCTTCAAGAACGCCGTGAGGCGTGGTTGGGAACGCACCACCGAGGCGGTCGAACGCGCGATTCCTGGCGACTCCGATCGCGACGGGCGCTGATCTTCGCTAACCGGCAAGCGGGCGAGCCGATCCACGGCTCGTCCGCTTTTCTGCGCCTCGACCGGAGTAGTTCATGAAAACCGATCAGCCGTCTCCGATTCGCAAGGTCGGAATCTACGAACGCCCCGCGAGCGCAGACCGGCCTCGACGCCGCTGGGTCATCTGGGCCATCGCGATCGCAGTCGCCTGCGCGTGGAGCTTCTTTCTCTTCTCGACGCGATAGAGCGCTGGCCGCGGTCGCCAAGTGGCTGTTTTTCCTGCGCTCTCCGTTGCACCAACATCGTCGCCCTGCAGCAGCAACGGGCTCCGGAACCGCTTCGTGGCGGAGTCACAGCGCCAGCGTTAGCAACGATCGGGACTTCCACCCGTTTCGAGGGATGCTTCAGTTCACTGCTTTGCTGTGATCGATGCGAGGTACGCTTGACTGGTGTGACGAAAGACCGGGAGCCTTATGGCCAGACGACAGACCTACATCGGCAGGCCGCGCCTGCTGCACCAGGTCATCGAGGCGCGCTCACTGCTCGAGATGGCAGCGCTGCCGTGGAACCTTCCGATGCTCGCCCGAACGCCGCGTGGCGACGGCCACCCGGTGCTGCTGCTGCCCGGCTTCATGGCGGACGAAGGCACGCTGATCGCGCTCAAGCTCTTTCTGCAAAACCGCGGCTACGAGGTCCAGACATGGGGCTTCGGGCGCAACGTCGGATTCAACAGCCGGCACGCCAGCGCGCTCGAGCAGAAGATCCGGTACATGCACTACAAGAGCGGACGGACAGTGAGCCTCGTGGGCTGGAGCCTGGGTGGCATGTTTGCCCTGTACGGTGCGTATCAGGCGACCGAGTGCATTCGTTCGGTGATCACGCTCGGCAGTCCCGTGAGCCACGACCGCGGGGGCAGCCAGTCGCCGCCGCTCGTCAAGGCACTGTATCGACTCATTTCGCATCCGATGGGGACGGCGGCGCACCTGGCGCACGCGAGCGCAAAGTATCTCCGGCAGCCGAAAACGCTGCCGGTGCCGATCTCGTGCATCTACTCCCTTTCGGACGGCGTCGTGCCGCCGCAGGAGGCGACCATCGACGGCAATCCGGCGTTGCACGAGAACATCCGTGTGCCGGGCAGCCACCTCGGGCTGGGGTTCAACCCGCTCGTGCTTTGGGTCGTCGCTGACCGACTCGCGCAGCCCGAAGGCCAGTGGCGGCCGTTCGTGCCGCCGGCGGGGCTGCTCGGGCGGATCTACCGCCTGACGACTTCTCCCCGCGCCGTACCGGCCTAGACCGTGGCGTGGCCGCCTTCGCCCGCGCACGCTTGCGGGCCAGGGCGAGGTACTCCTGGAAGCTGTCGCGCAGGCACTGCGCGAAGACCTCCGGATCGGGCATCTGCTCGCGGCACGAGGTGGGCGATACGATGATCTTCCCGTCGTAGCTCGTCACCGCGAAGACGAGGCCGAGGCCGTCGTTGATCGGCATGATCGCGGAGAAGTACGTCATGCGGGCCCCATTGAGATAAAGCGGAACCGACGGACCCGGCACATTGGTAAACGCGCAGTTCGCGATCGGCGCGCGCCGACCCGCCCCGAGCAGCGCGCGGCCAAGCAACTTGCCGGTGATCGCCAGCGTGGCGGCCGGTGCCTGTGTTCCGATGTCGGTGAGCTCGCGTGCACCGATCGCCCGCGATATGAGCGCGGAAGACTCCGTATGCGCCTTGATGGACGCCAGCCGCTGCACCGGGTCGACGATGTTCATGCCGAGCATCACGTGCTCCCACTGCACTTCGGGCCGGCTGCCGGGTGCGGCCTCCGGGCCGGGCACATAGACGGGCATCAGCGCAGACAGGTCCTGGTCCGGCAACTCGTCGTTGGCTTCGAGGTATCTGCGCAGCCCGCCGGCGCAGACGGCGAGCACGGCATCGTTGATCTTGGCGCCGGGGACGAGCCGGCGGATCTCGCGGAACTCGCTGAGCAGGAAGCGCCGCGTTTCGAAGACACGGTAGGGTGACACGATGGAGTTGAAGCGCGTCAGCGGGAGCGCATCGTGCTTTTGCAGCAACTCGGCTGCGAACGAGCGGGCGGCAGGAACCAGGCCCGCAAACACATTCGAGAGCGGGCGCGCCAGCCGCTGAGGCGAGGCCACCGCATGCACCAGGCCGCGACAGACGAGTTCGAGCGAACTCGGCGGCGACTCCGGAAACCACGGTTCGGCCGGCTCCTGCTTGGGCGGCTGCGGCTTCGTGTCGTGCAGCAGCGTGATGATCGCGGTGCCACGCCTGACGTCGATCGCCGCGTGGTGCAGTTTGGTGAGCAGCGCGAAGCTGTCCTTCGGCAGGTCGAGCAGGCTGTCGAGCCCTTCGATGACGTAGAGCTCCCACAACGGCCGGTTCAGGTCGAGCGGGCGGGCGTGGATGCGCGAGGTCTGGATGCAGAACTGGCGCCAGTCGCCCGGAGTCGGCAGGGCAATGTGGCGCACGTGATATTCGAGATCGAAATTCTCGTCCTCGATCCAGTACGGCTCGTCGATCCCGAACGGCACGCTGCGAAGCTTCTGCCGGAAGACCGGCGAGAGGTGCAGCCGGCTCTGCACGAGCGCGAGGAAGCTCTTGAATTGAAACTTGCCGCCAGGGGCCGTCGACGGGTCGTAGATCGTGACGAGACTGACGTTTGAATTGGAGTGGGCGCTCTCGGAAGCGAGGAAGAGCGCATCGTTCTTGCTGAGCTGACGCATGGTGGCAGGTTTCTGCAGCGGCCGGCGTGCGCCGCGGTTCTGGGATTCGAAGGTTCGAAGACTCGATTATCGATGCTGGCGGGTCATTCAGGGTTTCATGCAGGACAAAGCGAATGCCGCACGCGACCGGGGCCGGCCGCCGGCCGACGCGCACTGCGCTGCGCGCCGTTCCGGAATCGCGGCCAGCGGCTCGTCTGCGACGCACACGCGATGTCCGCTGCCAGGCGGAACGTGCCTGCCGGCGCACGGACATCCCGTGCTCGAGACCAAGATCAACCAGCTGCGCGATGAGTTTCAGCGGCACGCGGACCGCAGCGACGCGCAAGTGCAGAAACTTCAGGCCGAAGTCGCGCAACAGGGCGAACGCCTGAGCGGGCTTTCAGCCCGGATCGATGCACTCGAGATCGAAGTCGGCAAGCTGAGGGAATTGGCTGCCAAGAAGGACAACCGCTGGCTCGACCTGCTGTTGTCCGGCGAGGCCGCCGACAACATTCGGTGCCCGCATTGCGATGGCCCGCTTCAGCTCCTGAAGGCGCCAGGAAGCTAGTTTGAAAGCCGCCGGTGCTGTTTAGCGAACCCGCGCTGCCTTGAACTTTCGAGTCCAGCGCCCAGCGCCCGCGGCTGAAGTTCACGCGCGCGAGCGCAACGGCTGTGTCATCCGCGCTGGGCGCGAGTGTTGCACTGAACGTTTCCGCGATGCGCGAGAAGCGCATGGGCTCCTGCGGGTCGGCCGTTGGCGCAGGGACGGGGCGGCACGGCAGCTCGGCGTAGTGCAGCAGCACCAGCAGCGTTTTGCCCTGCGCTGGCAAGGGCAGCGCGGTGGGTGCGCTGACTTCGATCTCCTCGCCGCGCGCGTTGAGTGCCAGGCCCGGCGCAATGACGAGTCGCGCCTTACTGCCCGTGCGTTCGAGTGTGACGTGCAGGCCAGTGACGATGCCTGCGCCATGCAGCGCGCGGTTGCGGCGATGGGTCTTTTGCCTGATGTAGTCCTGCTCCGCGGTGAGGTCGCCTGCGGTGAGCAGTTGGCCCGCAAAGTAGTTCACGCGCTGCAGTCCGGGTGGACAGTCGCCGGTACTGGCTTCGTTTGCCAACGACTGCGCCAACTGCGCGATGTGCCGCGCCAGCGCGCGGCCCGGCTCGTCCATCGAGCGAGTGCGGTAGTGCAGATCCGTCAACGCATAGGCAAGGAGTTCGAGCACCGTGATGCCAGGGTCGTGCGTGTTGTGTGCTGTCCAGTCGGGCGCTACCTGCGCCACGTCGCGCGCCAGAACACTTGCCAGGGCTTGCCACTGCTCGTCACTCAGATTTCGCATGTTGGCTCCGGCTTGAAGGCGGCGAGGCTGCTCGCCAGTTTCGAGCAGCAAGGCGAGTCAAAGGCCGAGTAAACCAGTCAAGCAACGCGTTGCGCATGCCCTCTCCTCGACGGCCGTGGGCTGCTCACGCTGGCCCGCGCGCGCGGCCTTTGCCCGATCCTGAGCGTAGATTCGTTCTGTCGGCAGTACTTGGGCGTTTGATCAACTCTCGTATGTCATCGCAGGCGCTGTTTTGGGAAAGCAGTTGAACCTAAATTAGCCAAGCCCGTTGTTTTAGGATTCGCAGCCCATGCTCCGCTCCCCGTCAGGCCCTCGGCGAGATTCTGATCCTGTGGCCCGTGACGGCACGCGGCAACCCATGCCCTCGCCCGTAGACTTGCGTGTTGATCTCAATCTGAGTACATTTGATCTCAATCTGAGATCATATGAAACCACTTGCTGCAGAACTTCTCGGTACGTCACGGGCGGCGATCTTCGCCACTCTGTTCCTTCGCCCTGAACTGGAACTGCACGCGCGGGAACTCGCGCGCGTCACCGGTGTGTCGATCGGCACACTGCTGCGTGAGCTTCGCACGTTGCATTCCCTCGGTCTCGTCAAGCGACGGGAAGTGGGAAGGCAGGTGTTTTTCTCGGCAGATGCGGCATCGGCGGTGTTCGACGAACTTGCCAGCCTGCTGCGCAAGACCGTGGGCCTGGGTGATCGGTTGCGCGAGGCGCTGCTGCCTTTGGCGGAGCGGCTGACGGTCGGATTCGTTTACGGATCGATGGCCGCTGGAACTGCCGCGCCTCACAGCGATGTGGACGTGATGATTATCGGCGACGTTGCATTCTCCGAAGTCACACGTGCATTGCATCCCGAACAGTCGGCGCTCGGCCGGGAAATCAATCCGACCGTGATGAGCGCGGCCGAATTCAAGTCGCGGCGGCGTGCGCGCGATGGATTTGTGCAGTCGGTGATCAAGGGCCCGAAGATCTGGCTCATGGGAGGCGAGGATGAGTTTGCAAAACTTGTCAAAGATCGGCCAACTGCATCCGCACGAGGCGCGGCCAGATGAAGTAGCCCGCTTGCTCGCCGCGGCGCAGCGCAACCTTAAAGACGCCCGCCGCAGCGAAAACAGCGCGGAGACACGCTTCGATTGCGCCTACAAGGCCATCATGCAGTGTGCATTGATCGCGCTGATGGCGGCCGGATACAGACCCGCGAGTAATGCCCCTGGTCATCATCAGACCATGATTCAGTCATTGCCGCTGACTCTCGGCATGAGCGATGCCACGTGGATCACTCTGGATGGGTTTCGCAAGAAACGAAACCAGAACGACTACTTGGGAGTAGCGATTTCCCAGGCAGAGGCCGAGGAGGCGATTACCGAGGCAACCAGCCTGCTCGATGCCGTTCGGTCGCACTTGAAGTCGCGCCACCCGCGCCTGTTGGGATAGCGTCCAGGTCGAGTGGCCGCACGTCCGCCACCGTTTCATCGTCGTCGGCCTTGCTCTGATGGCACCATGCCCCTGGGGACGTGCGCACCGCCAAGACATACCAACGAAGGAACTCGCGTGAAGACCATCGGCCTGATCGGCGGCATGAGCTGGGAGTCGACGGTCCCGTACTACCGGGTGATCAACGAGGCGATCAAGGAACGCCTGGGCGGGCTGCATTCGGCCAAGCTCATCCTTTACAGCGTTGACTTTCACGACATCGAGCGCTTGCAGCACTCGGGCGATTGGGCTGCTGCGGGTCGTCTGCTCGCCGCCACCGCGCAAACCGTCGAGAAAGCCGGCGCAGACTTTCTGGTGCTGTGTACCAACACGATGCACAAGGTCGCACCGGCGATCGAAGCGGCCGTGCGTATTCCGTTGCTGCACATCGCGGACGCAACCGCCGGGGAGATCAAGGCGGCGGGCTGCTCGACGGTGGGCTTGCTCGGCACGCGATTCACGATGGAGCAGGAGTTCTACAAGGATCGCCTTCAGCACAAGCATGGACTGCGCGTACTCACGCCGCCTGAGGGAGATCGCGAGATCGTTCATCGAGTCATCTACGACGAACTGTGCCTGGGCAGGGTCATTGACACCTCGCGCGCCGAGTACCGAAGGATCATGGCGGAGTTGGTCAGCCAGGGCGCCGAAGCGATCATTCTCGGATGCACGGAGATCACGCTGCTGGTGGGGCAGGAAGACGCGGCGGTCCCGCTCTTCGACACGACGGGCATTCATGCCCGCAACGCCGCGGAATGGGCACTTGCCGATTGAACGCAACCGAGAGATTCGCGGCAATGCCCTGCACAATCCCTGGAAGTCACGCGGTATTCACGCTCGTATTTGCGCTTTGAAGATCTGAGCGCTGGGTTTGGTCGTCGCGCATGGTGCACCGTAGCGGACCCGACGCCGCCAGGCCTGCACGGCCGCCGTGTGACTCGGGAGTTCGGATGAGCCCTGCTCCCTTTCATTCACGCAATTTCAAGCATTTGCGGGCGCGGGCACGGCGGTTGCCGAGACCGCGAGTGACCAAACCGGCGCAGTGCCGATGAGTCGAGGGACACCGTCGAGCACTCGACAGTGACGGGCATTTGATCTTCTTTTACGCGTATCACGACAGGCGCTTTGTCCTCTACCCTGAGTTCGTCGCGTCTGTTTCATCGTCGGCCCACGGGGCAAGGAGGTCTTGATGAACGCGCCCACCGAACTGTTTACAGCGTTCCGCGAATCCTTCGTCAGCGCACTCGACGAAGAGATGGGGCTGGAAGACTTCCTGCACACCTGCAAGGGCGACCGGATGGCGTATGCAAGCGCGCACGAGTGCGTGCTCGAGGCCATCGGCAAGCCCAGGCTCGTCAACACTGCTGACGACGCGCGTCTGTCGCGCATCTTCCAGAACCGGGTCATTCAGACGTGGGATACGTTTTCGGACTTCCACGGCATGGAAGAGACGCTGATGTCGCTGTATGCGTACTTCCTGCACGCGGCACAGGGACTCGAAGAGCGCAAGCAGGTGCTGTATCTGCTCGGCCCGGTCGGCGGCGGCAAGTCGTCGCTGGCAGAGAAGATCAAGTCGCTGTGCGAGCAGTTTCCCATCTATACGCTGAAGGACTCGGTGTCGGGCAAGGTCTCGCCGCTGCTCGAGTCGCCGCTGGGGCTCTTCCCGCGCGACAAGTACGGCGCGCAGATGGAAGACCGCTACGGCATTCCGCGCCGGGCGTTGACCGGCATCGCCAGCCCGTGGGCGCTGAAGCGCCTGAAGGAGTTCAAGGGCGATCTGTCCAAGTTCCGGGTCGTGCGGCTCATGCCGTCGGTGCTGAACCAGATCGGCATCGTCAAGACCGAGCCGGGTGACGAGAACACGCAGGACATTTCGTCGCTGGTCGGCAAGGTGGATCTGCGCATGCTGGAACAGTTCGCGCAGGACGATCCCGACGCGTACAGCTACTCGGGCGCGCTGTGTCTGGGTTCGGCGCGCTGCGTCGAGTTCGTCGAGATGTTCAAGGCGCCGCTGAAGGTGCTCAATCCGATCCTGACGGCCACTCAGGAAGGCAACTTCAAGGGCACCGAAGCGCTGCCGGCGCTGCCCTTCACCGGTTTCATCATGGCGCACTCGAATGAAGCCGAGTGGCTGAAGTTCCGCAACAACAAGGACAACGAGGCCTTCATCGACCGCGTGTACCTGGTCAAGGTGCCCTATTGCCTGCGCGTGGATGAAGAAGTGCGGATCTACGAGAAGATGCTGACGGCCTCGACACTGTCCGAGGCGCCGTGCGCGCCGCAGACGCTGCGCACGCTGGCCGAATTTTCCGTGCTGTCGCGCCTGGCGGTGCCGGAAAACTCGTCCGTCTTCAGCAAGCTGCGTTCGTACAACGGCGAGACGCTCAAGGATGTCGATCCGCGCAGCAAGAGCGTGAAGGAGTATCGCGACGACGCCGGCATGCAGGAGGGATTCTCCGGCCTGTCGACGCGCTGGGCATTCAAGACGATCTCGGCCGCGTTCAATCGCGATCCCGAGCGAGATCGCCGCCGACCCCGTCAACCTGCTGGTCGTGCTCGAGGATCGCCTGGCGAAGGAAGACATCCAGGAGGAATACAAGCGGCGGCTGCGCGGACACATCAAGGAATGGATCGTGCCGCGCTTTGCGGAGTTCCTCGAGAAGGAACTGCAGATGTCGTACCTGGATGCGTACGGCGAATACGGGCAGAACCTGTTCGACCGCTACGTGACCTACGCGGACAAGTGGCTGCTCGACGAAGACTGGCGCGATCCGGACACCGGCATGCAGTACTCGCGCGATGCGCTCAATGACGAGCTGGAGAAGATCGAGAAGCCAGCCGGCATCTCGAACCCGAAGGACTTCCGCAACGAGGTCGTCAACTTCGTGCTGCGGGCGCGCGCACACGGCAAGAACCCGCACTGGACCAGCTACGAGAAGCTGCGCGTGGTGATCGAGAAGCGCATGTTCAGCAAGACCGAGGACATCCTGCCGATCATCTCCTTTGAAGCCAAGGGCTCGCAGGAAATGGAAGAGCGCCACAAGAGCTTCGTCAACCGGATGGCTGCGCGCGGCTACACCGAGAAGCAGGTGCGTCGGCTGGTCGACTGGTACATGCACTTCAAGAAGTCGACCCAGTCGTGACGACGTAGCTGCCGCGAGGACGCTGTGTCCGATTCCCCCGCTCCGAGCCGCTACATGCGCGTCGTCGATCGACGCGCTGATCCGCCGGGGCGCAGCGCGGTCAATCGTGAACGCTTCATCCGGCGCTTCAAGGACGAGATCAAGCGGGCGGTCGACGACGAGATCGGCAAGCGCGGCATCGCCGACGTCGGCAAGGGCAGCCGCATATCGATCCCGGGCCGCGGGCTCAAAGAGCCGTATCTGCATCACGACCACAAGACCGGCAGCCGTGACTTCGTGCTGCCGGGCAATCACGAGTACGTACCGGGTGACACGATCGCCCGCCCCGACGGCGGCGAGGGCGGCGGGCAGGGCAACGAGCCGGGCGAAGGCGAGAGCCGCGACAACTTCGGCTTCGTGCTGTCGCGCGACGAATTCCTGCAGCTTTTCTTCGACGACCTCGAACTGCCGAACCTGGAGCGCACCCGCCTCGGCGATGTGACCCACATCCATTCGCGGCGCGCCGGCTACTCGCGGGACGGCGTGCTGGCCAACCTGTCGCCTGCGCTGACGATGCGCATGTCGATCGCGCGCCGCATCGCGCTGCGCGGCGGCATCGCGCGCCAGCTCGGTGAACTGGCGCAGGAGATCGAGGAGCTGGAGCCCGTCGAGAGCGAGCGGCGCGCTGAGCTCGAAGATCAAATGGAACAACTGCACGCGCGGCGCGATCAGCTGCCGTTCCTCGAAGCGATCGACCGCCGCTTCCGCGCGCGCCAGCCGGTGGCGGTGCCCGCGACGCGGGCGGTGATGCTGTGCCTGATGGACGTCTCGGGGTCGATGGACGAGCGCAAGAAGGACCTGGCCAAGCGTTTCTTCTCCCTGCTGTATCTCTTCCTCGAGCGCAAGTACAGCGCGGTCGAGGTCGTCTTCATCCGCCACACCGAGACCGCGCAGGAAGTCGACGAGAAAACGTTCTTCCACGATCCGCAGTCCGGTGGCACGTTGGTGATGCCGGCACTTCAACTGGCGCAGAAGGTGATCGACACCCGGTTCGCCGGCCCGGACTGGAACGTCTACATCGCGCAGGCCTCCGACGGCGATTGCGGTGAAGAAGATGCACAGCGCTGCGCCGGCTATCTGAAGGGCGAACTGCTGCCGCGCGTGCGTTACTTCGCCTATATCGACATTCCGTCGAGCAACCCTTCCGGCTGGTTCAGTCGCACGTCGGACCTGTGGCAGTGCTACGAGGCCGTCGGCGACTCCGGATTCGCGATGCGCAAGGTGCATGACCGGCGCGATATCTGGCCCGTGTTCCGGGAACTCTTCGCGCGCAAGGAGACGGTGGGATGAGCCCTTCTCGGTCCGGGCCCGCTCGCCTGTCGCAAAGCGACAAGGCCGACCGATGAATCCCTGGGACCTGGTCGCCCTCGAACCGTCCGCGCGGGCGCGCGCAGGCGTCGCGCCCGAACGGCCCTGGCCGAGGCTGGTGTCGCGGCCCAGGGTACCGATGCCGACGCCCGGCACGCAGCGGGTGGCCGCGCCGATCGCGACCGGCACGGAATGGACCGTACCGCTGCTGGAGCGATTCGATGTCGCGCTCGCCGCGCACGCGCGGCGCCTGCAGCTGGATACGTATCCGATCCAGTACGAGGTGATCACCGCCGCACAGATGATCGACCTGTGCTCGACAGTCGGCATGCCGGTGCATTACCCGCACTGGAGCTTCGGCAAGCAGCTGCTCGGCCAGGAGCACACGTACAAGAAGGGAATGAGCGGGCTGGCCTACGAGATCGTCATCAACACCAGTCCGTCGCTGGTGTACCTGATGGAGACCAACACCCTGGCCTTGCAGGTGCTGGTCATGGCGCATGCCGCCTACGGGCACAACGCGTTCTTCAAGAGCAACTACCTGTTCCGGCAGTTCACGCAGGCCGACGGCATCCTCGATTACCTGACCTTTGCGCGCAACTTCATCCTGGAGTGTGAGCAGCGCCATGGCTGGCGCGAGGTCGAACGCATCCTCGACTGCTGTCATGCGCTGGCGCCCTATGGCGTGGACCGCTACAAGAAGCCGACGCGACTGTCGGCGAGCCGCGAGCGCGAGCGACTGGCCGAGCGATTGCGCTTTGCGCAGCACCACTACAACCCCGACGTTGCCTATCTGTATGAGAACGCCGAGGCCAAGCAGGAGCCCGCGCCGGAAGCGTTCGATCCGCAGGAGAACCTGCTGTATTTCATCGAGAAGCGCGCGCCGAAGCTCGCCCCCTGGCAGCGCGAACTCGTGCGCATCGTGCGCAAGATCTCGCAGTACTTCTACCCGCAACGGCTGACCAAGGTCGCCAACGAAGGTGCCGCCACCTTCTGGCACTACACGCTGCTGCACGAGCTGTACGACCAGGGCCAGGTCGACGACGGCTTCATGCTGGAGTGGTTGTCGAATCACAGCGATGTCGTCACGCAGCCGCCGTTCGACGCCGAGCACTATCGCGGCATCAATCCGTATGCGCTGGGATTCTCGATCTTTCGCGACATCCGCCGCATCTGCGAACAGCCGACCGACGAGGATCGCGAATGGTTCCCGCGCCTGGCAGGAACCGACTGGGTCGCGGCCGTGCACTTTGCGATGTCGAACTTCAAGGACGAAAGCCTGATCGAGCAGTACCTGTCGCCCAAGGTCATGCGCGACTTCCGGCTGTTCACGCTGGTCGACGACGAGAGCAACCGCAGCAAGTACGCCGTGCGTGCGATCCACAACGAGCAGGGCTATTCGAGTGTGCGACAGACGCTCGCAGCGCAGTATCGTCCCGAGGTCCACACGCCGCCGTTGGCCGTCACCCGCTTCACGCCCGATGGCGACCGTGCACTGCTGCTGCAACACCGCGTCGAACGCGGTCGGCTGCTCGAGGCCGAAACCGTGACCGAAGTGCTCGGCTACATCAAGGAACTGTGGCAGTTCGACGTCGTCCTGGAGGAAGTCGACGACGCCGACAACCGGTTGAAGATTCACCGCACCTAGTCGGCGTGCAGCTGTTGTAGCGACCGCCTTTGTCCGCGGTCACTGCAGGACGGGACAGGCAAGAAGCGTCGCCAAGACTTCGCCCGGACGAGGCGAGCGGGCTACCGGACGCTTCCGGACACGGTGTCGTCACTTTCAGGCTGCCCAATAGCGGCCCGCGCGAGCGGTCCGAGCAGCCCTCCATCCTGAGTCTGTCAATCGATTGCGATCCCGACGTTGCAGGGCGATCCCGGTAGCGTTAACGTCCGCGACTGCCGAGTAGACGGTGTGCGCTGCAACTGATCCAATGCGGCACGCTTTTCGGGCGCTCACGACTCTGCCCGGGATCCGGGGTGATGCCTCGAGCAAAGGTGGCTGAACCGTTGCGCGGAAGCAGCGGCTGAGTTTTCCGGCAGTGCGCCGGTCCGTGTTGAACACATTCGGGAGGAGACCCATGTTTCGTCGTGAGTTCATCGCCACCGCTGGCGCACTTGCTGCGTCCAGCCTGCCCGGTTGGGCACAGGCGCAGGCGTCGCGCGCCATTTGCTACAACTGCCCGCCCGAGTGGGCCGACTGGGGCGGCATGTTGAAGCTCGTCAATCAGAAGCTGAACATCGCCGTTCCACCCGACAACAAGAACTCCGGACAGACGCTGGCGGCGTTGATCGCCGAGAAGGCGAACCCCGTCGCCGACATCGCCTACTTCGGCGGCCAGTTCGGTCCGCAGGCGCGCGCGGCCGACGTGCTCGCACCCTTCAAGCCGACGCGCTTCGGCGATATTCCAGCCGGGATGAAAGACCCGGACGGCTACTGGTTCACGATTCACTCCGGCACGCTGGGGTTGTTCGTCAACACCGCCGCGCTGCGCGGCAAGCCGGTGCCGCAGTCGTGGCGCGATCTGCTCAAGCCCGAGTACAAAGGCCTGATCGGCTACCTGAATCCGGCCAGCGCCGCGGTCGGGCAAGTGGGCGTGATCGCCGTCAATCTTGCGCTCGGCGGCAGCTACGAGAACCTCGACCCGGGCATCGCCTTCTTCAAGCAGTTGCAGGCCAACCAGCCGATCGTGCCGACCCAGACTTCGTATGCACGCGTGCTGTCGGGAGAAATTCCGATCCTGTTCGACTACGACTTCAACGCCTACCGCGCCAAGTACAAGGACAACGCGCCGGTGACCTTCACTATTCCCACCGAGGGGACGCAGCAGTTGCCGTACATCATGGGCCTGGTGGCCAAGGGGCCCAACCCCGAGCAGGGCAAGAAGATTCTCGACTTCCTGCTGTCCGACGATGGGCAGCGCCACTGGGCAAGCGCCTTCCTGCGGCCGGTGTTCGCCTCGGTGCTGACGCCGGAGATGAAGGGCCGGTTCCTGCCGGATGCCGACTACGCGCGCGCCAAGCCATTGGACGTGTTCAAGCTGTCCGCGGCAAGCAAGACCATCGGCGAGCGCTATCAGAAGGAAGTCGGCTGAGCGGTCTGCCGGCGTACGGTTGAGCGGGGTGCGGGACGATCGCCTCTGGCTGGTGGCGCTGCTGGCGCCGGCGGCGATCGTCTTCATCGCTTTCTTTCTGTTGCCGCTGGCCCGCCTGTTCCTGATCGGCGGCAGCGGCCCGATGGGCTGGAGCGCCTACGCGGCGGCATTCACCGAGGCGCGCTATCTGAAGAGCCTCGTGTCCACCGTGCTGCTGTCGGCCGGCGTCACCGCGGTCACGCTGGCCGTCAGCGGACTGGCCGGGGTATTCCTGCAGCGCAATCGCTTCAGCGGCCGCGCGCTGGTGACCGCGCTGCTGACGCTGCCGCTGGCGTTTCCGGGCGTGGTGATCGGCTTCATGGTCATCATGCTGGCGGGCCGGCAGGGATTGATTCCCGACATCACGGATGCACTGGTCGGCGAACGGCTGGTATTCGCCTATTCGATGGCGGGACTGTTCATGGGTTACGTGTACTTCTCGATCCCGCGCACGATCCTGACCGTGATGGCTGCCGCCGAGAAGCTCGATCCGCGCATCGAAGAAGCAGCCCGTTCGCTCGGTGCCGGTCGCTGGCGCGTGGTGCGCGACGTGATCGTCCCGGCGCTGAAACCCGCTTTCCTGTCGGCCGGTGCGATCTGCTTCGCGACCGCGATGGGCGCGTTCGGTACGGCCTTCACGCTGGCCACGCGCATCAACGTGCTGCCGATGGTGATCTACACCGAGTTCACATTGCAGGCCAACCTGGCGATGGCGGCCGCGTTGTCGTTCGTCCTGGGCGCGATTACGTGGGCCGCGCTGGCACTGGCGCGCACCGCGGCCGGCAGCACCGTGGCGGCGGCGGGATGAGCGCAGCAATGAGGCATCGCCCCGCCATGTTCTGGCTGCAGCTGGCATTCACCTTGTCGGTGTGCGCATTTCTGATCGTTCCGGTCGGTCTGTCGATCATGGCCGGGGTCACGAAGGACATGTTCATCGGCATCGCCAGCGGCGTGACGCTGCAGTGGCTGGTCAAGGTCTGGACCGACTATCGCCAAACCGTGTTCCTGTCGATTCAGATCGCACTGGCGTGCCTGGCGTGCACCCTGGTGCTCGGCGTGCCGGCGGCTTACGTGCTGGCGCGTCGGCAGAACGCATTCACGCGGGCTGTGGAAGAACTGCTCGTCATGCCGGTGGCGGTGCCGGGCCTGGCCACCGCACTGGCACTGATCGTCACGTACGGCGGCTGGGGAGACTTCCGTCGCAGCTGGGTCTTCATCCTGGTCGGCCACGTGCTGTTCACGCTGCCCTTCATGGTGCGCAGCGTGCTGGCGGTGCTGAGTTCGATCGACCTCAAGACGCTCGAGGAGGGAGCACGCAGCCTCGGGGCGAGTTTTGCGCAGCGCTTCTTCGGCATCGTGCTGCCCAACTGCCGTGGCGGCATCCTGGCCGGCGCGCTGATGGTCGTCACGCTGTCGCTGGGCGAGTTCAACATGACGTTGCTGCTGCATACACCGCTCACGCAGACACTGCCGGTCGGGCTGGCCGACACCTACGCGTCCCTGCGCCTGGAAGTCGGCAGCGCCTACACGTTGATATTTTTCATCATCATCATTCCCCTGCTGATCGCGATGCAGTGGGCGGCCGCGCCGCCGAAGCGGCGTCAGCCGGTCGAGGACAAGGCATGAGCGTGAACGGCCGTTCCGAAGCGCTCATCCCGCAGCGCGCCGCGCGGAGGGTTGTCCCGTGACCGGCACCGCGATCCGGCTCGAACGCTGCGGCAAGACGTTCGCGGACGGCACGCGCGCGCTTGATCCCGTGGACCTCGACTTCGCCGCCGGCGAAACCGTCGTGCTGCTCGGTCCCAGCGGATGCGGCAAGACCACCACCTTGCGCATCGTCGCGGGACTCGAGCTGCCGGATGCGGGGGGCCGGGTCCTGTTCGATGGCACCGATGTCACCGCAGTGCCGATCGAGCGGCGCAATGTCGGCATGGTGTTCCAGAGCTACGCCTTGTTTCCCAACATGTCGGTCGAGGAGAACGTCGCCTACGGCCTCAAGGTGCGCGGCATGCCGGCTGCGCAGCGCGACCAGCGCGCGCGCGAGATGCTGGCGATGATGCAGATAGCGCCTTTGGCGACGCGCAGCATCGATCAGCTATCCGGCGGCCAGCGGCAGCGGGTCGCGCTCGCCCGTGCGCTGGCACCGCGTCCGCGTGTGCTGCTGCTCGACGAGCCCTTGACTGCACTGGACGCCCGGCTGCGCGACACGCTGCGGGTGGAGATCAACCGGCTGCTGCGCGGGTTGGGTATCACGACCGTGTACGTAACGCACGACCAGGCCGAGGCGATGGCGCTGGGCGATCGCATCGTGGTGATGGACCACGGCCGTGTGGCGCAGATCGGCACTCCACGCCAGATCTACGAAGCGCCGAGCTCTCGCTATGTGGCCGAGTTCATCGGCACGATGAACGTCGTCAGCGGCGACGTCCGTGCCGGCATGCTGCACTTCGCGGGAGGTGTCCTGCCGCTGCGGGACGGCGCCACGACTGGCAGCGGCGACGCAATGTTCCGACCGGAAGACCTGCTGCTCGCCGCACCCGATCAACCGACACAGTTCAGCGGCCAGGTGCTGGCCAGTTTGTTCCAGGGCGACCATACCCGACTGGAGATCGACGTTGGAACGGGCAAACCGATCGTCGCGCGCATTGCCCAGCGGCGCGACTTTGCAATCGGCGAGCGCCTGTCTTTCGCGCTGTCGACGCCGGCGATTCAAATGCCGTAAACCAGGAACGGTCCATCATGCTGCTCGCCCAGATCTCCGACACGCACATCAAGCCGCAACGGCGACTGGCCTATGGCGTGGTCGATACCGCCGCGATGCTGGAGCAATGCGTTGCGGCGATTCTGAAACTCAAGCAGCGCCCCGATGCCGTGATCGTCACCGGAGATCTGGTGGATCTCGGACGGCCTGACGAATATGGACTGCTGCGGGAGATCCTCGGTCCGCTGTCCTCGCTGCCGCTCTATCTGCTGCCCGGCAACCACGATGAACGGGGAGCGCTGCGTGCGTCCTTCCCGGACCACGATTACCTGCGCCGGTGGGATCCTTTCATTCAATACGCGATCGAGGATCACGCACTGCGCATCGTCGGATTGGACACGGTGATTCCCGGCCAGGGCGGCGGTGAACTGTGTGCCACCCGGCTTGCCTGGCTCGATCGCACGCTGGCGCAGAGCGATCGCCCGACCGTGGTTGCCCTGCATCACCCGCCGTTTGTCACTGGCATCGGCCACATGGATCGTGTTTGTCTCACGAACACCGACGCGCTGGCGCACGTGCTGGTACGTCATCCGCAGGTCGTACGCGTGATCGCCGGCCATTTGCACCGGCCCATCGTCTGCCAGTTCGCCGGTACCGTGGCCAGCGTGTGCCCGAGTCCCGCGCATCTGGTGGCGCTCGATCTGTCGACCGAGGCACCGGACAACTTCGTGATGGAGCCGCCCGGCTTCCAGTTGCACGTGCAGACGGCGAGCGGTCTGGTGACCCACACGGCGTATATCGGGGACTTCGACGGCCCGTATCCCTTCCGGGAGGGAGGACGACTGATCGATTGATACGGTGCTGGGGCAGGTCGATCGATGTATCGCACAATCTGCAGCTCAACTGCCCGGAGGATCGAATGAAGAAGTCGGTGCCGGCAGCAAGCCCTGATGCCTACATTGCCTCGCTGACCGGCTGGCAGCGTCGATACGCGGAGGCGCTGCGCTCGGTCGTCGTCAGCGCGGCCCCATTTCAAGAGACGGTCAAGTGGGGGCACCTCGTTTACTACTCCAATGGCCCTGTCCTTCTCATTCGCGCCGAGGAAACGCGCGTGCTCTTCGGCTTCTGGCGCGGTCAGCGTCTCCGCGGCATCGAGCCGCGATTGAAGCCCGGCGGCAAGTACGAAATGGCAACGCTCGAGCTGGTGGAGGGAACGCCGCTGGAGCGGTCCACCGTCGTTAGACTCGTCGAAGCGGCCGCGGCGCTCAACCGCACCGAAGGCGATCCGACACGACTTGCCGCACCGGTGCGCTGACGCGCCCACTGACCTGCTCGACCATGGCCAACGACGCTGACATCAACTCGACGCAGTGGGCGGCACTCATTGCGCTGTTCCTCGTCTTTCTGGTGCCAATCGCCGTGGCGCTGGCCTGGTGGTTCAAGCAGCGCTACGCGCGCGCGATCGTCCGCCTGCAGGCCAGTGTGGCGGGCGCATCGGCGGCATCGGCTGCCGCGGCACAAGTAGACAGCGCGACGCCCGCGGTGGACCGGGCGTCGACCGCCCCACCGCTGGTCATTCAAGTCATGCCCGCGGCGTCGATCAAGGGGGAAGGTGACGATCCGACGGCACCCGCGCGCCGGCTGCGACGCCGTGTGCTGTGGAGCCAGTTCACCCTGGGGTTGATGTACTGGCTCAGTCTTCTGTTCACGTCGGCGATCGGCCTGGCGTATTACAGCGCGGTGCTGCAGGAGCCGGAGATTATGGAGTCCGGCTCGTCAGTCGCCTCGACGATGATGTTCCTGGCGGTGATGTTCGTGCCGCCGCTGCTGGCCTGGTCGCTGCAGGCGGGCACGCGGCAGTCGATGGCCTGGTGGATCGTGGTGGCCGGATCGATTGCGGTGGCGATCGGGCTGGCCCTGTCGGGACATGGGATCGTGGCCGCGCTCGCCGCACCGGCGGTGCTGTCTGCGCTCGGGCTCATGCTGACCGCCTTCCTGCGGCCGTCAGTGCGCGGGGCCGGCCCGCCGCTCGTGGCCGCAATGATCGTGGGCTTCCTGGTGTTCTCTGCGTTCTCGATGATCGCGGTTGCACTCGATGACGGCAGCGGTGACGACATGGGCAGCTGGATCGAGATCCTGGTGGCCGTGGGCCTGCTGCTGGCGCTGACGGCGCTGTCGGCCTGGGTCGCCTGGCGCATGTTGCTTCGCATCTCGCGCCGCTACACGAAGAAACGCTTCAGCGAGCTGCAGCTGGCGCTCGGATCGTACTGGGGCCTGATGACGCTCATCGTCCTGGCGTGTGTCATGGCGCTCGCCTTCGAGGAAAAGACCGGCGCGGCCATGGAGTGGGTCGGACTGTTCGTGGTCCTGCAATGGCTGGCATGGCGTGTGGCGCAGCGCCTGGCGTTGCGCTGGGCGGTCCGGCGTGCGGCGCCCGCGCGTCCATCGCTGTTGCTGCTGCGCGTGTTCAAGCCGTCGGGCCGCTCGGAGGCGTTCATGGACCGCTTTCTCGCGCGCTGGCGCTTTGCCGCACCGGTCTGGATGATCGCCGGTCCCGATCTCGCCGGCGCGCTGATGGAACCGGACGAGTTCTTCGCCTACCTCAGGAGAAGCCTTGCAGACCGCTTTATCAGCGATGCCGGCCAGATCCCCGAGCGTCTCGCCGGACTGGACGGTGAACGGGACCCGGACGGACGCTTCCGCGTGAGCGAGCTCTTCTGTGCCAACAGCACCTGGAAGCCCGTGGTCCTGGCGATGATCGAACGCGCGGGGGTCATCCTGCTCGACCTGCGCGAATACTCCGCGGGCCGTGCCGGGACACGCTTTGAGCTGCTGGAGCTGCTGCGCGGAGCTCCGCTCGAGCGCGTGCTCTTTCTCAGCGATGAAGCCGGGGACGCGCCGCAGTTGCGCGGCATCATCGAAGAAGCGTGGCAGGCCGTGGGGCGTCGGTCCGGGCAGACGGTACGCATCGTGCAGTTGCAGGGCGAAACCGATGCCGAGCTCGACGGGCTGTTCCGCATGGCCGCACAGGCCGACGGCACGGCGTCAACGGCCTCTTGACGGCGGTGCGCTGCCCGTCAATGCACCAGTGGAATGGCCCGTGCGGCCTCGTAGCGCACGACAGCCAGCATCTTGTTCTCGATCTGCATGTAGCGCACCGCCTTGCGCGCGGGCAGCACCTTGAGCAACTGCCTGAAGTGCTTCTGGCGCAACTGCGCCTCCTTGAGGTTGGCCGCGAGGATCTGCTCGGCGATGCGCTTCGCGTTGGCGTCGGTCAGCGTCGCCTCGGCGGCGACGTAGTCGAGGATGGCAAGGGTGGCCTCGCGTTGCGGCGCCTCCAGTTCGCGCTGAAATGCGCTGTACAACGGCCAGAACTTCTTCGCCTCTTCAGGCGTCAGGTTCATCGATCGTTCCACGATGCCTTTCTTGTCGGACTGGATCTTCGCCAGTAGTTCGGCCGAAGTGAGTTCCGCCAATTTCGGCTTCTCCTGCGCGCCGGTGGGCGCCACGATCGAACAGGCCAGCACACAGCCGAGCGCGCAAAGCAGCTTCTTCATTTAGTTCTCCCTTGATTGCCGTCTGATGCGCTGCGTTGTGTCGGGACGCGGCAGCGCAATGTGAATGCTCTTCAGTAGCCGACGGTGTAGTTCGGGACGTCGACCTTGATGACATCGCGCCCGAGCAGTGCGGCGGTGTTCTTTGCATACTCCGCGGCCCAACCGCTTTCGTCCCTGAAGCGGCGCGCGCCTGAATACTTGGCGACGCTGAGCACGCGGTCGGCCGTGAGCACCTTGCCGATCGGCGAAGCCACATCGCATTCCAGCTCGACGAACTCGCGATCGAACCACTGGCGTGCCGTGTCGACCGACTGCTTTTCCACGTCCGCGGACGCGAGCTTGAACTCGAACTCGTTGTCCTTGCCGAACGACACGATCACGTGATGATGACGCATCTGACTCTCCTGGCGTGGCCCAAGAGCCCGCCGCAGCAGAATTCTAGCGGTGTGGCCCGTGTGACGCGCCGGGGCGGGGCGCCGCACATCGGACCCGCTTCCGGCCATGCGGCCGGGCCGCGGAAGACATCGTTGCCACAAGCGTCGCAACACGGTCAGAATGCCCGACCGCAACTTCCTGGGTAGTGAGGGATGAACCCCGTCATGCCATCGAGCGCGACCGACGCTGCCACCACCGGCGCTTGGGCCGAGGACGGCGCGCGGCCGTTTCGCGCTTTTGCGGACGAACTTGGCGTGCAGTCGCCACTGCGCGCCGCGATCACCGCCGCGACCCGCCGGCCCGAACCCGAGTGCCTGGCCTCGCTGCTGGAAGCCGCACGCCTGCCCGCGCAGCAAGCGGCGGCCGCGCACGCGCTGGCCAGCGACCTCGCACGCCGCCTGCGCGCGCGCAAGGTGGGCTCGGGACGCGAGGGCCTGGTGCAGGGCCTGGTGCAGGAGTTCTCGCTGTCGTCGCAGGAAGGTGTGGCGCTGATGTGCCTGGCCGAAGCACTGCTGCGCATTCCGGACACGGCCACGCGCGACGCGCTGATACGCGACAAGATCGGCGACGCCGACTGGGAGTCGCACCTCGGTCGCAGCCGGTCGCTCTTTGTCAATGCAGCCACCTGGGGACTGCTGCTGACCGGCAAGCTCGTGTCGACCCACACCGAGCGCGGGCTGGCCAACGCTCTGACGCGCGTGGTCGCGCGCAGCGGTGAGCCTCTGATCCGCCGCGGTGTCGATATGGCGATGCGGCTGATGGGCGAGCAGTTCGTGACCGGAGAAACGATCGCCGAAGCACTGGCGTACGCGCGTCGCCGCGAAGCCGAAGGCTTCACCTATTCGTACGACATGCTGGGCGAAGCCGCGATGACGGCGGCTGACTCGCAGCGTTATCTCACCTCCTACGAGGAGTCGATCCACGCGATCGGTCGGGCGGCGGCCGGCCGCGGCATCTACGACGGGCCGGGGATTTCGCTCAAGCTGTCGGCGCTGCATCCGCGCTACAGCCGCGCCCAGCGTGCGCGTGTGCTGGAGGAACTGTATCCACGCCTGCGCTCGCTCGCGCTGCTGGCGCGCCGCTACGACATCGGCATCAGCATCGACGCCGAGGAAGCCGACCGGCTCGAGCTGTCGCTGGATCTGATCGAGCGACTCTGCGCCGAGCCCGAGCTGGCCGGCTGGAACGGCGTCGGCTTCGTCGTGCAGGCATACCTGAAGCGCGCGCCCTTCGTGCTCGATTACCTGATCGACCTGGCGCGACGTGGCCAGCGCCGGCTGATGATCCGGCTGGTCAAGGGCGCCTACTGGGACGCGGAGATCAAGCGCGCACAGATCGACGGGCTCGAGGATTTCCCCGTCTACACACGCAAGGCGCATTCCGATGTCTCGTACCTCGCGTGCGCGCGCAAGCTGCTGGCGGCCCCCGAAGCGATCTATCCGCAGTTCGCGACCCACAATGCACACACGGTGGCGGCGATCTACCACGCGGCCGGCCCGGAGTATCGGCCGCATCAGTACGAGTTCCAGTGCCTGCACGGCATGGGCGAGCCCCTGTACGAGCAGGTCGTGCGGACGAAGGAGGGCGGTCTCGCTCGGCCGTGCCGCATCTACGCGCCGGTGGGTACGCATGAGACCCTGCTGGCCTACCTCGTGCGCCGGCTGCTCGAAAATGGTTCCAACAGTTCGTTCGTCAATCGCATTGCCAACGAGTCGATCCCGATCGATGAACTGGTGGCCGACCCGGTGCTGACCGTCGAGCAGATGGCGCGCGCGGAAGGAATGCTCGGGGCCTCGCATCCGGTGATCGCGTTGCCGCCGGCGATGTTCGGAACGGCGCGGCGCAATTCACGTGGACTGGACCTTGCCAGTGAGCAGCGGCTGACCGAGCTGGCACCGGTCCTGCTCGACAGCGCGCAACAGACGTGGCTCGCCGCGCCGACCGGAATCGAGCGACACGACACGCTGCCGCAAACCGTTGCGGGGGACGTGCGCAACCCGGCCGATCGACGCGATGTCGTCGGGTCAGTGCTCGAGGCGACGGCCCGTGAGGTCCGCGCGGCCGTGACGGCTGCCGCGGCCGCGCAGCCTGCCTGGCAGGCGCGATCCCCAGCCGACCGCGCAGCGGCGCTCGAACGCGCGGCCGACGCGATGGAGGCGCAGCTGCCGCGGCTGATCGGACTCATCGTGCGCGAAGCCGGCAAGACCTGCTCCAACGCCGTCGGCGAGGTGCGCGAGGCGGTCGACTTCCTGCGCTACTACGCGGTACAGGCGCGCAGCGAGTTCACAGATGCAGCGGTCAGGCCGCTCGGCCCGATTGTGTGCATCAGTCCGTGGAATTTTCCGCTGGCGATCTTCACCGGGCAGGTCGCCGCGGCGCTCGCCGCCGGCAACACGGTGCTGGCCAAGCCGGCCGAGCAGACGCCGCTGATCGCGGCACAGGCCGTCGCCCTGTTGCACGAGGCCGGCGTGCCGCGCGATGCGCTGCACCTTCTGCCTGGGCGCGGGGAAATTGTCGGCGCCGCCCTGGTGGCCGACGAACGCATCCGCGGCGTGATGTTCACCGGCTCGACCGAGGTGGCGCGGCTGCTGCAGCGTAGCCTCGCCGGCAGGCTCGACGAACACGGTCGCCCGCTGACGTTGATCGCGGAGACCGGCGGCCAGAACGCGATGATCGTCGACTCGTCGGCGTTGCCCGAGCAGGTCGTCGCGGACGTGATCGCGTCGGCCTTCGACAGTGCGGGGCAGCGCTGCTCGGCACTGCGCGTGCTGTGCCTGCAGCGCGATGTCGCCGACCGGATCCTGCCGATGCTCGAAGGAGCGATGCGCGAGCTGGCGCTGGGCTCGCCGGACCGACTGTCGATCGATGTCGGGCCGGTGATCGACGAGGACGCACGGCGCGGCATCGAGGCGCACATCACCGCGATGCGGGCGAAGGGTCGGCGCGTATTCCAGGCGACGCCTGTCAGTGCCGACAGACGACTGGAGCACGGCAACTTCGTGGCGCCGACGCTGATCGAGCTGGACAGCATCGATGAACTCGAGCGCGAGGTCTTCGGCCCGGTGTTGCACGTGGTCCGCTATCGGCGCGAAGCGCTGCCGGCGCTGGTCGATGCGATCAATGCGACCGGATTACGGACTGACGCTGGGCATTCACTCGCGCATCGACGAGACGATCGATGCCATCGTCGGCCGTGCGCATGCCGGCAACCAGTACGTGAACCGCAACATGATCGGCGCCGTGGTCGGAGTGCAGCCCTTCGGCGGCGACGGTTTGTCGGGCACGGGTCCCAAGGCGGGTGGCCCGTTGTACCTGCGACGTCTGGTGCATGCTACTTCTACCAACGCGACGCCAGCGAACGCGACGAGCACAGCGACGGGCGACGCGGTTGCCGAAAGCGCGCGCTCGGCAGCGCTGGCGCCGTTGCGCGAACTGCGCGCAGCGCTCGCACGGCGGGATCCGGCCGATCCGCTGGTGGCTGTCTGCGACGTGCTGGACGCGGCCTCGCCGCTGGGCCGGCTCCACACACTGCCGGGGCCTACGGGTGAGCGCAACACCTATGCCCTGGTGCCGCGCGAATCGATTCTTTCGATTGCGCAGGAACGGGGCGACCTGCTGTTTCAGTTGGCCACTGTGCTGGCCGCCGGCGCGCGCGCTATATGGCCTGACGACGACCTGTCGCGGCGCGTTCTGGCCGAAGTCCCGGCCGCGGTGCGCGGCCGTGTCGAACTGGCGCGCGATCCGCTGGCCAGTGCCATCGATGCGGTTCTGATACAGGCCGATGCCGAGCAGGTGCGCGACTGGAGCCGGCGCCTCGCGCAGCGGCCCGGCCCGATCATCACGATGCACGCAGGCGAGCCGGGCGCGCGTCACGCAGGAGCCTTCGTGCTCGAGCGCCTGCTGGCCGAACGCACGGTGTCGGTCAACACCGCCGCCGCCGGGGGCAACGCAACCCTGATGACGATCGGTTGAACCGCAACGGCGGCCAACGCAGGAACCACGATGACCGACGCGACCGCACTGTCCTTCACATCGCACGATACGTTGCCGCCGGAAGCGGCCATCGTCGATGACGGACTGGGGTCGTACAACGAGGCCTCAGCGCCACTGCACGAGGTCCGGCCGCTCGCCACGTTCGCACGGCTGCCGTCGGGCGAGGTCGTCGGCGGCGCGGTCGGGCGCACCTGGGGGACATGCTGTGAACTGCGGCAACTCTGGGTCGATCCCGCGCATCGGCGACGCGGCGTGGGCGCACGGCTGGTGCGCGAATTCGAAGGGCGGGCGCACGCGCGTGGCTGCCGCACGTTCTATCTGGAGACCTTCAGTTTCCAGGCGCCGTCGCTCTACCGTTCGCTCGGATACGAGGTGCGACTGGAGTTGACAGGCTTCGGCGCGGGCATCGTCAAGTACACAATGGTGCGCGAGGCCGTAACCGACGCCGAGCCGAAGGGGTAGCCATTTTGCGGACCGATGCTGAACGCGTTGTGGTGGCTGGCCTGCTGATGTTGGCGCAGGCTGCTCTCGCACAACCGGTGCCTGAACAGCTCGGGCCGGTGGTCGTCACCGGCACGCGCACCGAGGAGCGCGCGTTCGACCTGCCGATGTCGGTCGACGCCATTACGCGCGACGAGATCCAGGAAGGGAAGGCGCGCGTCAACGTGTCGGAGGTCCTCAATCGTGCGCCGGGAACCTTTGTGCAGAACCGTGAAAACTTCGCGCAGGAGCTGCAGATCACGATCCGCGGTTTCGGAGCGCGCTCGCAGTTCGGCACGCGCGGCATCCGGCTGATCGCCGACGGCATTCCCGCCAGCGCGCCGGACGGACAGGGCAGCCCGGGCATATTCGACCTCGGTGCGGCCGATCGCATCGAAGTGCTGCGCGGACCGTTCTCCGCGCTCTATGGCAATCACTCCGGCGGTGTGGTGCAGGTCTTCAGCGAGACGGGCTCGACTCCACCGTCGCTCGGGGCCGACATGACGTTTGGCAGCTATGGCTTCCAGCGCTATGCGCTGAAGGGCGGCGGTGCCACGGACGTCTTCAATGGCTTCGCCAGCGCGTCGTACTTCAGCATCGACGGCTATCGCGAGCACAGCGCCGCGCGCAAGACGCAGGCCACGACCAAGCTCAGCTATGAGGTGAACAGCAACCATCGGGTCACGCTGGTTGCCACGGGATTCGACCAGCCGGATGCACAGGACCCGCTGGGCCTGACCCAGGCGCAGGTGCAGCAGGACCCGCGGCAGGCGCAGCCCGTCGCGATCGCCTTCAACACGCGCCGTTCGCTCGAGAACCTGCAGGGAGGCCTGATCCTCGACAGCACGCTGACGCCGCAGGACACGCTGCGCTTCGTCGCCTATGCCGGCAGCCGCAGTAACGAGCAGTACCTGGCTGTGCCACTTGATGCCCAGGCGGCGGTGACGAGTTCGGGAGGCGTGTCGTCGCTCGACCGGCAGCTCGGGGGCGGCAGTGTGCGCTGGACACACCGGCGAGACCTGCAGAACGGCCCGCTGACGGTGACCGCGGGCGCGGAGTACGACGGCTCGACCGAGGCGCGCCAGGGCTACATCAACAATCTCGGCGTGCGCGGCGTGCTCAAGCGCGACGAGGACAACGACGTCGACAGCCTCGGTGCCTACGTCCAGGGCGAGTGGCGCTTCCTGCCGCAGTGGTCGCTGTCCGCAGGCGTTCGATATACGAAGGTGGATTTCTCGTCGGAGGATTTCTACGTCGTCAGCGGCAACCCGAACGACAGCGGCTCGACCAGTTACGGCGAGTGGACGCCGACGGTGGCGCTGCTATATCAGGTCACCCCGCTCTTCAACGTCTACGCGAGCTATGGGCGCGCTTTCGAGACGCCCACGGCCATCGAACTGGCCTATCGACCGGACGGCGCCAGCGGAATGAACTTCTCGCTGCAGCCGTCGATCAGCGACCAGCTTGAACTCGGCGCCAAGCTGCTGCTCGGCGAGAAGACACGGCTCAACCTCGCCGTGTTCGGCATCCGGACCGAGGACGAGATCGTCATCGCCCGTAACACCGGCGGTCGCTCGTCGTTCCAGAACGCCGGCGACACGTCGCGCCTCGGTGCCGAGCTGTTGCTGGAAAGCGAACTGGGCTACGGACTAAGCACCCATGTCGCACTGACCATGCTGAATGCGCGCTTCGACTCGGCATTCCGGACCTGTGCGCCGCTGGCGGCGTTCTGCAATCCGGTCACCGGCGCCAATACGGCGTTGGTACCGGACGGCAACCGCGTTCCCGGCGTGCCCAACGCGACGCTGTTTGCGGATCTGGCCTACCGCAATCCGGCGCTCGGGCTCACGGGCGCAATCGAGATCATCGCGAGCGGCTCGATTGCGGTGAACGACTTCAACTCGGCCTACGCCGCCGGCTACACCGTCGCCAACCTGTGGGCGGGTCTCGAACAGCAGGTGGGACGCTGGCGCTTCCGCCAGTTCGCGCGCGTCAACAACCTCTTCGGTCGCGAATACATCGGAGCGGTGATCGTCGGCGACGCCAATGGCCGCTACTACGCGCCGGCACCGACACGCAACGTGCTGGCCGGCGTCGCTGCAACGTATTCCTTCTAGCAGGGACCCTGGGCGCTGTGCTGCCGGCACGCCGGGCGGCTCGGCAATGACCGGACCCGGCAGCAGCGGTCGTCAGGTCGCAGCCTGGGCGAGCAACGCGGCCGTTTCTCGATGCCGGCGCTGCCGATCAAGGGCGCCAGTTCGCTCTGCACAAACCCGCCGCAACTGCCGTCACTGCGGCACGAGCGACGTCGGACTGATGCCGAACATCCGCTTGAATGTCCTGTGCAGATGGGATGAATCCGCAAATCCCGCCTCGTGCGCCGCGTCCGTCCACGAGCCGCCCGACATCACGTGCTGGATGGCAACCTGCAGCCGCAACCAGAGCACGTAGGCGCGATAGCTGGTGCCGGTTTCCTGCACGAACAGGTGTCGAAATCTGCTCGCAGACAATGCGACGGCCGCTGCCACGTCCGTTAGCGGGAGGCTTTCGCGGACGCGCGCACCCACCACGCCAATCGCCTTGATGATTCTTGGATCGACCGGCTCACCCGGCGCGCTGGCACGGGCGAGCAACGCAGCCGCGGACCGAGCCATCGCGACCATCTCGTCCGCCCCGGCCGCTTTTCGGTAGGCATCGAGCAGCAGGTCGACCATTGTCTTTCGTGGCTGTTCGGGCAGCGCGGAAATGTCATCGCTGAACTGGCGACGCAGCGCGCGTCCCTCGGTGGTTTCCGGCTCGACGAAGATCTGGGCCATCGCCCCATCCGACTCGAACTGATGGGGGCGGTGTGACTGCACGATCGCTCCGGTGAACTCGGACCAGACGCCATCGGCTCGATTTCGAAACAGGCAGGTGCCCTCCAGCGGCAACGCGATCTGCAGCGCGTGATGGCTGTGCCAGTCACTCCGGCCGTGACCGCGGCCGATCCACAGGCTGCCGCCGGTCCAGATGTGCACCCGGCCGAGCGCCAGCAAGCGCCGGCCGGAGCTCGCCACGCTTGCCTGCGGCCCTGCCTGGTTGAGTTGATTTTGAGTCATTGGGTGCCTCGATCAGCGATTAGCCCAAACGTACAAGCGTGCATCCGACCCGATCGACAGAATCACTCCCCAGCACTTGCCTACCTTTGTTTCTACCAGGAGTCTTCATGTCACGGTTCAGAACTCGTATCGGTCCCAGCGTCGAAGCTGAGCTCAGTGCGGCGCGCCTTGCCGCGGATCAGGGCGACTGGTCACAAGCCTTTGCCCGACTGGAGCGTGCCCACGTGCTCGGTCAGGCTTCCACGCTGCTGCACGTTCGCGTGCACTGGCACATGCTGGTGTGGGGCCTGCGCCAGCGCAGCGCGCGCGAAGTCTTCGGACAGAGTGTGCGACTGATCGGCGCGGCAACCAAGACCCCGTTTGGCCTGGTTCCCACCGGCAATACCGGCGGCGCCAATGTGAGCCCGGTGCGCCGCATGGCGATCGCACCGGACCTGCAACGACTGATCGACGCAGCGCGCAGCGGCACCGCCTCGCGCGCACTCGACTGACCTCATCCGGCAATTTTTCAGCTTCCCTTGGAGGATCCAATGCTTCGCTTCGTCACCGCCCCGTTGCTCGCTTCCGTCCTTGGCATTTCAGCCTGCGCCGCGCCCCCGTCCGATCTTGACGTTTCACTGAAGCACCCCACGGAGACAGGCAAGTTTGTCGTGACCCTGCAGCCGCCGAAGACGGCGCCTGCGATCAACCAGATTCACTCGTGGACCATCCGTGTCGCCACGCCGGCCGGTGTCCCCGTGCAGGGAGCACGCATCGCCGTCGACGGCGGCATGCCGCAACACGGCCATGGTCTGCCGACGCAGCCGCGCGTCACAAAGGAGATCGCGAGCGGCGACTACCTGATGGAAGGAATGAAATTCAGCATGACCGGCTGGTGGGAGATCAAGCTGGCCATCGACGCCGGCGGCGTCGCGGACAAGGTGACGTTCAACCAGGTCATCGAAAACCGCGCCGCCAACTAGTCGGTACAGCCCAGGCATCGAGGTCGACATCATGCGCACCCGGATCTCCGTCATCGCCACGCTAGCCGCGGTGCTCCTCGCTGCTGCGCCGTGGATGAGTGGCTTCGCCCGCGACAGCGGAAGCGACGCCGCTGCCGCGCGCTGGACGGCCGACGAGATCGCCATCCTGGCGTCGTTGCGGCTGAGCGAACTGCCGCCTGCTCCGCTGGATGCATCGAACGCGATGGCGACGGTACCGGCCGCCGCCGCTCTGGGTAAGCGGCTGTTCAACGACACGCGCTTCTCGCGGGACGGCACGGTCTCTTGCGCGAGTTGCCATGCCGAGGAAAAGCAGTTCCAGGACGGCCTTCCGCTGGCAAAGGGCGTCGGGACGGGCACGCGACGGACGATGCCGATCGTCGGCGCGGCGTACAGCCCGTGGCTCTTCTGGGACGGGAGAAAGGACAGTCTCTGGTCGCAGGCACTCGGTCCGCTGGAGGACCCGGCCGAACACGGCGGCAACCGGACCCGCTATGCCCACCTGATGCAGAGGAACTACAAGGCCGAGTACGAAGCAGTCTTCGGCACGATGCCCGACGTCTCGAGCCTTCCTCGCGACGCGGGACCCGTGGGAACGCCGGGCGAGAAATCAGCCTGGAGCCAGCTGGATTCCGGCTCGCGGCAGGCGGTCAACCGCATCTTCTCGAATATGGGCAAAGCGATTGCCGCCTACGAACGCACACTGAGCTTCCGGGAGTCCCGCTTCGACGGATACGTCCGGGGTGTGGTGCAGCGCAATCCGAGCGCACAGGCTGCGCTAACGCCCCAGGAGATCAACGGGCTGCGGCTATTCATCGGCAAAGGTCAATGCGCGACCTGCCACAACGGCCCGCTGCTGACCGACCAGCACTTTCACAACACCGGCGTTCCCCAGCGAAACGCGACGCAACCGGACCTCGGACGCACCGCGGCCATCGAGAAAGTGCAGCGCGACGAGTTCAACTGCATGGGTCCGTTCAGCGACGCCGATGCCGCACGCTGCGAGGAGTTGCGCTTCATCGTCACGGATGATCGGGCACTGGACGCCGCCTTCAAGACCCCGGGTCTGCGCAACGTCGCAAAGCGAGCCCCTTACATGCATGCCGGCCAGTTCGCGACGCTCGAAGAGGTCGTCCGGCACTACGCAAAGTCGCCGCCGGCCGCAATCGGGCACAGTGAACTCGCGCAAGCGTCATCCCACGGCGAACGGAAACCCATTCGACTGTCCGAAAGCGAGATACGCGATCTCGTTGCGTTTCTTGGAACCCTGACCAGTCCGATTGTCGAGGCGACTTCGCCTTAGCTCCGGCAGGCTGTCGCCGGCCGACGCAGCTCGTGCTCGGCCTGAAGGCTTCGTTAGGAGCGCGTGCACTGATACATTGCCGCCCTCGCGCTTGCAAATTCCAGCGCGCCGTCGACCCAGTCAGTCTGCCAGTGGGGAGGATGCAATGTCCAAACTTTACCGGCCCGCCCACCGCGATTTGCAGGCGCGCTTTGACACGGCGAGGCTCGCGGACCGCATCGAAGCCACGCTCTATCGTGAGCAGTTCACTGCCGAGGATCGCGCCTTCATCGAACGCCTCGACATGTTCTTTCTCGCTACCGCGGACGCCGAAGGGCGTCCGAGCTGCTCGTTCAAGGGCGGAGACCCCGGCTTCGTACGCGTCAGCGGGTCGGCCGAACTGGTGTTCCCCTGCTATGACGGCAATGGCATGTTCCTGTCGATGGGCAATGCCACCGAGAACCCGAATGTCGGCCTGTTGTTCATCGACTTCGAATCGCCGAAGCGCCTGCGCGTGAACGGGACGGCCCAGCTCGCGCCCGCAGAGTCCGTGTCGCCGCCGTATCTCGAAGCGCAGTTCATCGTGCGCGTGCACGTTCGCGAGATCTTCCCGAACTGTCCGAGGTATCTCCCGAAGCTGCGGCGGGTCGAGCCTTCGATGTTCGTGCCGCGCGCCGGCGTTGTTACGCCCGTTCCTGGGTGGAAGCGCATGGATTGGGCGAAGGACGTGCTCCCCGCCAGCGATCCCGGTCGCGATCCGAACCGATTGTGAGGTCGACGTTTCCTAGCCTACCGGTTCGGATCCGCCGATTCGACCCTCTCCTGCCTAACCCGGCTTGATGGCCTTGATGGCCTCCTTGGCCCGTTTGTCGAGTCCGTCGAGATACTCGGATTGAAACTGCTGAACACACGATAGAAACCGGACGTCCTTCTGGAGCAGAGTGAACTCCGTTGCGCTCACCGGCGTGCTGCCCGCTCGAATCCTGTTCGCACAGATCGCTTCGCTCGTCTTCAGGAATTGCGATTCAACCGCTTCGCCGCAGTCACGTTGCAGCACGTCCGGGCACGCGTCGATCGCTGAATTTACGAAGTGCTTTGTTTCGGCGTCGTTCAGCTCCGCGCGTTTACTGAGGTCGTCAGTCAGGCGCGTGAACATTCGATACTGGATCGTGTCGTCGAATCGGCTATTGCCTCCCAACAGGGATGTGCTGCCTTTGCCGCCCAATGCGAACGGCGTTGGAGGCCCGTCGCTCGAAGCCGGCGGTGGCGCCGGGGACAGTCCCTTGATGGCGAAGAAGACGACAACGGCCATCGCAGCGAACGCAGCAGCCCAGACCGCGGGCCGTGCGCGACGTGCCGGCGACGGGCGAGCGCTGTTTGCCTCGATCGCATCGGCAGAAGTCATCCCCAGCGGTTCCGCCAGTGTCTTTGCAAGGGCGTCGAAGTCGTAGTCCCAGCGCCGCGCCGAGATCTCGTGTGCGTTGCGCCGCGCCAGGGCGGCGATCGAGGCCGGCAGCATCGAGTCCCGCGGCATCGAGGCTCCCTGAACCAGCACCGGAACCACCTTGCGGTCGCCGTTCAGTGCGGACTCGACTTCAAGCCGTACCCAGTCACTGGGGTCGTCGAGGCGGCGCGTGCCCTGCGCATCTCGAACGTCGACCCAGGACCTGCCGATGACCACCAGCACCACACTGCAATCAGCCATGGCACGTTCGATTGCGAGCCCGAAGTCCTCGCCCGGGCCGATGGCCGCGATGTCCATGAAGACCCGCGCCTCACCGAAGCGGCGGCGCAGGTCCGCCAGGAGATGTCCCGCTTCGCCCTGCGCATCCTCGCGGCGATAGCTGACGAACACCTTGCTCATCGCTGTCGCCCGATGGCCGAATTGGAGCCCGCGTCGGTGTACCGA
>CAVWFH010000037.1:0-17648 GCA_963754065.1 uncultured beta proteobacterium
AGCGGGCGGTGTTCGTCGAAGGCGTCTTCACCGCGTTGGAACTGCCGCCCGATGTCGCCGTGACGCGACTCGCGGCGGGGTGTGTCTGCTGCCAGGGTCAGGTGCCATTGCGTGTCGGCATCACGCGGGCCGTGCGGGCACTGCGGCCCGACACGCTGTTGCTGGTGCTGTCACATGGCGAGCACCTCGAGCGTGTCCGTGCGTTGCTCGCGGACGGCAATCTCGGCGTACGCTTTGAACTGGAGTGAGGCCGCGATGCCGATGCAAAAGATCCGCGTCAACGACATAGAAATCGCATACCGCATTGACGGCGCGGCGGCCGGCGCTCCCTGGCTCGTTTTAAGTCATTCGCTCGCCTGCGACCACACGATGTGGGATGCGCAGCTTGGGGCCTTTGGCGACTTCCGCCTGTTGCGATTCGATACGCGCGGACACGGCTCTTCTGCCGCACCGGTGGGCGAGTACACGATGGAAGGGCTGGCGGGCGACGCGCTTGCGCTGCTCGATGCACTCGGTATCCGCCGTTGCCACTTCGTCGGCCTGTCGATGGGCGGCATGATCGGCCAGCAACTTGCCCTGCGCGCGCCGTCTCGCCTGCTGTCGCTGACGCTGGCCGACACCAGCAGCCGCTATCCCGCGGCCGCGCGGCCGATGTGGGACGAACGTATTGCGCTGGTCCGGTCGCGCGGCATGGACGCGGTGCTGCCGGCTACGCTGGAGCGCTGGTTCACGCCCCGCTTTCGCGAGCAGCACCCCGAAGAGGTGGCGCGGATCGCCGCGTTGATCCGCGCGACGCCGGTGTCCGGGTACGTCGGCTGCGCGTACGCCATCTCGCATATCGACTTCACCGCGCGGCTGGGGACTATCGATTGCCCGACGCTGGTCATGGTCGGGGCGGAAGACCAGGGCACGCCGGTGTCGATGGCCGAGGAAATCGTTCAGGCCATCGAGCGCTCGCGCCTGGAGATCATCCCGGACGCTGCCCACCTGTCGAACATCGAGCAGTCGCAGCGGTTCAATGTGCTGCTGCGCCAGTTCCTCGCATCCTGCAGTTAGCGATCACTTTCACCTTTCTACCGGCAAACAGGGGCTCGGCCTGCGCCGCTTGAATCTGCGGCGCAGGTACCGATATTGCATGTAGATGAGTGGCGGCACCGCTGCACCACCGGCCGCTCGAAAGGGACGCAAGCCATGGCACTGACGATGATCTACAACAGCCCGCAGTACTGCGTGTTCGAGTTCGAAGGCTCGAGCAGCGACGACGGCCGTACCATGGGCGGATATGAAATCATGGATAAGCAGCTGCGCCGCGAGATCTTCCTGGGCGGGCAGGATGCCGAAAATTTTCGTCGGAGCGTGCAGGAACTCATCGAGCAGGGCCCGTCGGCGGACGAGGTCGATGCCTTTCTTCAGGGGTTCAGCGGCCTGATGACGCAGCCTGTCGTCCTGCACTGATCGAATTCCGGCCCTCGCAGGGCGGCGAGCCGACCCTGGCGCCAAGGCGATTTCGAGGACGGCTTCTACGGAACCCGCTGCCGTGTCCTGCGGCCGGCGCCACAATTCATCCACATGAATGGGTCGGTGCCATGACAGGCACCCGCTAGGGGGCGCAGTGGAGTTCGACTACATCGTTGTCGGCGGTGGTTCCGGTGGCTGTGTGCTGGCCGCTCGGCTGTCCGAAGACCCGGCCACCCGTGTCGTCCTGCTCGAAGCGGGCGGGGACAACGGCGGGACGCTCGACCGCGTGCCCACCGGGGCAGCGCTTTTCATCATGAATCGCAATGCGCGCAACTGGGCGTTTGCGACGACGCCACAGCCGGGCCTCGGTGGCCGGATCGGCTACCAGCCGCGGGGCCGCGGCCTCGGCGGGTCGTCGGCGATCAACGCCATGGTTTACCTGCGCGGCCAGCGCGAGGATTACGACAACTGGGCCTCCGACGGCGCGCTCGGATGGGGCTGGAAGGACGTCCTGCCGTACTTCCTGAAGGCTGAAAACAACGAGCGCGGTATCAGCGGCTGGCACGGCACCGGCGGCCCGCTCAATGTCGCCGACCTGCGCTCGCCGCATCCGTTTGCCGAGCGCTTCATCCAGGCCGGCATGCAGGCCGGGCTGGCACGCAACGATGACTTCGCCGGCGAGACGCAGGAAGGCGTCGGCTTCTATCAGGTGACACAGAAGAACGGCGAGCGCTGGTCGGTGGCGCGGGCCTATCTCGATCCGGTGCGTTCGCGGCCGAACCTTCGCATCGAGACGCAAGCGCTTGCCACGCGCATCCTGTTCGAAGGCACGCGGGCCGTCGGTGTCGAGTTCGACCAGTCGGGAGTGCGCCGGACGCTGCGCGCGCGTCGCGAGGTCCTGCTGGCGGCAGGGGCACTGCAGTCGCCGCAGTTGCTGATGGTCTCGGGCGTCGGGCCGGGTGCGTCGCTGCAGGGGCTGGGTATCCCGGTGATCGCGGACCTGCCGGTCGGTGCGAACCTGCAGGACCATCTGGACGTCGTGATCAATCGTCGCGTCGACAACACCGATCTGCTGGGGCTGTCCCCCACGGGCGCATGGAAGCTGTTGCGAGCGATCGGCCGCTGGCGCCGTGAGCGCCGCGGTGTGCTGACCTCCAACTTTGCCGAGGCCGGCGCATTCGTGCGGACGTTGCCGGAATTGACGCGCCCGGATGTGCAGCTGCACTTTGTCATCGGCATGGTCGACAACCACAATCGCACGTTCCACTGGGGCCATGGCATGAGCTGCCACTCGTGCGCATTGCGCCCGAAGAGCCGGGGAGTGCTGCATCTGGCGTCGCGCGATGCGCGCGATGCTCCGCTGATCGATCCGGGCTTCCTGTCCGCGCCGGACGACCTGGAAACGATGGTGCGTGCATTCAAACTCGTGCGTCGCATCTTCGCGCAGCCAGCCTTCGCAGCGTTCGGCGGCGGTGATCCCGCGCGTGAGCTGTACTTCAACGATGTCCGCAGCGACGACGAGATCCGCGCGGCGATTCGCTCGCGCGCGGACACCATTTATCACCCGGTCGGCACCTGTCGCATGGGGGTGGATGCACGGGCGGTCGTCGATCCTGAGTTGCGGGTGCGCGGTGTCCAGGGATTGCGTGTCATCGACGCGTCGGTGATGCCGACACTCGTCTCCGGCAACACCAATGCACCGGTGGTGATGATCGCGGAACGTGCGGCCGATCTGATCCGCGAGGCCGGCGTGCCCGGGGCGAGCGCGGAAACTGCGGCCGTGCGCGAATCCGCGCTCGTCTGAACCCGCCGACGCGGCGTTTCCGGCACGGCGCTACATCAGCGCGGGGCATGAGTTCATGCCGGTCCGCGCAGTGGCGCACGGGCCATCCGCCCTAGAATGCCGGGCTGTGCAAGAAAGTCGTTCCCTTTCCGCCCGATGACCGCCATGTCGACGTCCACCACCGAGGCCCGCCTTCGCGAAGTCCTCGCGCGCCGCATCCTGATTCTCGACGGCGCGATGGGGACCATGATCCAGCACTACAAGCTGCCGGAGGCCGGTTTCCGCGGCGAACGCTTCGCCGGCCATCCGGTCGACCTCAAAGGCAACAACGATCTGCTCGTGCTGACGCGGCCGGACGTTGTCCGCGAAATCCACGAGCAGTACCTGGAGGCTGGCGCCGACATCATCGAGACCAACACCTTCGGTGCGACCTCGATTGCCCAGGACGACTACCGGCTGGGGCACATCGCCTACGAGATGAACGTGGCGGCGGCACGCCTCGCGGTCGAGGCCGCGGCGCGATTCACGACGGCGGACAGGCCACGTTATGTGGCGGGTGCGCTCGGACCCACACCGAAGACCGCGTCGATCTCGCCCGACGTCAACGATCCCGGCGCGCGCAACGTGACCTTCGACCAGCTCGTCGCCGCCTATGGCGAGCAGGCACGTGGGCTGCTTGATGGCGGAGTCGACCTCCTGCTGATCGAAACGATTTTCGACACGCTCAACGCCAAGGCCGCGATCTTCGCCGTCGAAGCCGAGTTCGAACGGCGCGGCGAGAGGGGCTTGCCCCGGGTGCCGGTGATGATCAGCGGTACCGTGACCGATGCGTCGGGCCGGATCCTGTCGGGCCAGACTGTCGAGGCGTTCTGGCATTCGGTTCGTCACGCGCGCCCGCTCACGGTCGGACTCAATTGCGCGCTCGGTGCGGCATTGATGCGGCCGTATATCGAGGAACTCGCGAAGATCGCCGACACCTATGTCAGCGTGTACCCGAACGCGGGCCTGCCGAACCCGATGAGCGACACCGGCTTCGACGAGACGCCGGAAATCACGTCGAGCCTACTGCGGGAGTTTGCCGAGGCCGGTTTCGTCAACATCGCCGGCGGCTGCTGCGGAACGACGCCGGAGCACATTCGTGCGATCGCGCAGGAGATCGACGGCCTGGCACCGCGCTCGGTACCAGCGTCGGACCACACGATGAGGCTCTCGGGGCTCGAGCCGGTCAAGATCAGTGACGAGAGCCTGTTCGTCAACGTCGGCGAGCGCACGAACGTCACGGGCTCGAAAGCGTTCGCGCGCCTCATCCTCAACGAGCAGTACGAGGAAGCCGTCAGCGTCGCCCGCCAGCAGGTCGAGAACGGCGCACAGATCATCGACATCAACATGGACGAGGCGATGCTCGACTCGGCCGCCGCGATGACGCGCTTCCTGAACCTGATCGCCAGCGAGCCGGATATCGCGCGCGTACCGGTCATGATCGACAGCTCCAAGTGGAGTGTCATCGAGGCCGGCCTGAAGTGCGTGCAGGGCAAGAGCATCGTCAATTCGATCTCGATGAAAGAAGGCGAGGCCGAGTTCATCCGCCAGGCACGTCTGGCGCGGCGCTATGGCGCGGCGGTCATCGTGATGGCCTTTGACGAGCAGGGCCAGGCAGACACCTACGCGCGCAAGACCGAAATCTGCAAACGCTCATACGAGTTGCTGACGCGCGAGGTCGGCTTCCCGCCGGAAGACATCATCTTCGACCCCAACGTCTTCGCGATTGCCACCGGTATCGACGAGCACAACAACTACGCGGTCGACTTCATCGAGGCCACGCGCTGGATCCGGCAACACCTGCCGTACGCGAAGGTGAGCGGCGGCGTCAGCAACGTCAGCTTCAGCTTCCGCGGCAACGACCACGTGCGCGAGGCGATCCACACGGTGTTCCTGTATCACGCGATCCGTGCCGGCATGACGATGGGCATCGTCAACGCCGGCCAGCTCGGCGTGTACGAGGACATCGAACCGGAGCTGCGCGAACGCGTGGAGGATGTCGTGCTCAATCGCCGTGCCGATGCCGGCGAGCGGCTCGTGCAGTTCGCTGAACAGGTGAAGGCAGGCGGCCGGAAGAAGGAAGAAGACCTCGCCTGGCGCGCCGAGCCGGTCGACAAGCGTCTCGCGCACGCGCTGATCCACGGCATCACCAACTTCGTGGTCGAGGACACGGAAGAGTGTCGCGCCGCCATCGACGCGCGCGGCGGCCGTCCGATCGAAGTGATCGAGGGGCCGCTGATGGACGGCATGAACATCGTCGGGGATCTGTTCGGCGCAGGAAAGATGTTCCTGCCGCAGGTGGTGAAGTCCGCCCGTGTGATGAAGCAGGCGGTCGCGCATCTGGTGCCATTCATTGAAGCCGAGAAGGCTGCGCATGTCGCCGCCGGCGGCGAGGCGCGTGCCAAGGGCAAGGTCGTGATCGCCACCGTCAAGGGTGACGTGCACGACATCGGCAAGAACATCGTGTCGGTCGTGCTCCAGTGCAACAACTTCGAAGTCGTCAACATGGGGGTCATGGTGCCGGCCGAGAAGATCCTCGCGACCGCGCGCGAGGAGAACGCCGACATGATTGGGCTGTCGGGCCTGATCACGCCGTCACTGGAAGAAATGCAGCATGTCGCGCGAGAAATGCAGCGACTGGGCTTCACGATGCCGCTGCTGATCGGGGGCGCCACGACCAGCCGCGTGCACACGGCGGTGAAGATCGCGCCGCACTACACGAACGGCCCGGTGGTCTACGTATCGGACGCGAGCCGCTCGGTCAGCGTGTGCCAGAGCCTGGTCAGTGACGAGGCCGCGGTCCGCTATATCGCCGACGTCAAGAAGGAATACGAACGCGTCCGTGAGCAGCATGCAGGCAAGAAAGGGCCGGACCTGGTCGACCTCGCCGCCGCCCGTGCGAATGCGACTCGCGTCGACTGGGCTGGCCACGTTCCGTCGAAACCCAAGTTCCTCGGCCGACGTGAGTTCAGGAACTTCGATTTGGCGATGATTGCGAAGTACGTCGACTGGGGGCCGTTTTTCCAGACCTGGGATCTGCACGGACCCTTCCCGCAGATCCTGGCCGACGATGTCGTCGGCGAGCACGCGCGCCAGGTCTTCGCTGAGGGCGAGAAGATGCTCGAGCGCATCGTCGCCGAGCGCTGGCTGACGGCCAATGCCGCGGTCGCGTTTTATCCGGCCAACGCCGTGGGCGACGACATCGAGGTCTACACCGACGACACGCGGCGCGAGGTGCTTTTCACCTGGCACGGCCTGCGCCAGCAGACCCGAAAGCCGGTGCTTGACGGCGTGCCGAATCCGAATCAGGCGCTGGCCGACTTCGTGGCGCCGAAGGCAACGGGCATCGCCGACTACATCGGCCTGTTCGCCGTGACGAGCGGGATCGGCATCGAAAAGCGCGAGGCCCAGTTCCAGGCCAAGCACGATGACTACGGCGCCATCATGCTGAAGGCGATCGCGGACCGTCTGGCCGAAGCATTTGCCGAGCTGATGCACGAGCGCGTGCGCCGGGACCTCTGGGGCTATGCCTCGGGCGAGGCGCTGACCAGCGACGAACTGATCAAGGAGCGCTACCGCGGCATCCGGCCTGCGCCGGGATATCCGGCCTGTCCGGAACATTCAGTGAAGCGGGCGATGTTCGAGGTCCTCCATGCCGGCGACATCGGCATGACGCTCACCGAAAACTATGCGATGTACCCGGCGTCGTCGGTCAGCGGCTTCTATCTCGCGCATCCGCAGGCGAAGTACTTCAATGTCGGCCGCATCGGGCGCGATCAGCTCGAGGACCTGGCCGCGCGCAAGCGGGAAGCCGTCAGCGAACTCGAGCGCTGGCTCGCACCGAACCTCGGCTGAAGGCGCGGGCCGGCCTGCGCTGCCGGTCAGTGGCGGTGCCGCCCCCAGCCCCTGACCTGTTGCTCGCCACGTCACGTCTACGATGCGGGCCATGAACCATCGCACTTTGCTCGTTACGGTCGTGCTGGTCGCCATCGCATTGTTTGCTGCCTGCTCGCGCTCGGACCCCGAAAAAGAGTTGCGCTCGACCATCGCGGCGATGGCGCAGGCAATCGAGAATCATCAGGTCGGCGACGTGCTCGACCCGGTCGCGGACGACTTCACGCGCGAGTCCGGCGCTTTCGGCAAGCAGGATGCACGGCGCCTGCTTGCCGGCGCGATGCTGCGCAACGAGCGCATCCGGCTGGCTACCACGGTGACCGACGTCCGCATCGAGGGCGAGCGAGCATTCGTGAAGCTGCGGGTGATCGCTACCGGCGGCGCGGGGCTGCTGCCGGAGCGCGGCCAGACCTGGGAGTTCGACACGGTGTGGCGGCGCGAGCAGGGGCGCTGGAAGGTCTTCAACGCGGAGTGGCGCGAAGGTCTCTAGCGGCCGGCGCGGCCCCGGGTCGTGCACCGCACGATTGCATGTCGGTGCACGCAGTGACATCGTGTCGTCCCCCACGGCGCCATCAAGGAGCCTCCGATGCTGACGCATTCTCCCGCCACGACGATCCTTCCGGTGCGTGACCTGCCGCGCGCACGCGATTTCTATCAGCAACGGCTCGGCCTGACTCCCGTGGGCCTGCAGCAGGATGGCAAGTTCCTGTTTTCGCTCGGCGACGGGGGAACGCTCGCATTGTTTCCGAAGCCCGAGGGCACCAAGGCCGAGCACACGGCGCTGAGCTTCAAGGTCGACGACGTGGTGAGTGAGATCCGTGCGCTGAAGGCACAAGGCGTCGTGTTCGAAGATTACGACTTCCCCGGTTTCCGGACCGAAGGACACATCTGCGTGCTGGGGTCGGAGAAAGCCGCCTGGTTCAAGGACCCCGAGGGCAACATCCTGTGCCTGCACGAGGACGTGCCCTAGGCCAAGCGCGATCGGTTGGGCCAGCCTGCGCGATCTGTCTCGCGACGCCCCTTGATCGAAGCGTGATCGACCCCACACCATCGGCATAGGCTGTAATGGTGCGGGCCGCAGGGAGGCCGCCAGTTCATGACATCAATGCCCAAGCCGGCCGCGCCGCTCGAGGCGATGGCGAGCCGGCCGCCGGCCGTGGCCGGACAGTTCTACCCGGACGACCCAGGCGTACTGCGCCGGGAGGTTCAGCAGTTCGTGTTTGCAGCCGGCGCGCCGGCGCCGACGGCATCGGCCCCCAAGGCCTTGATTGCGCCGCACGCGGGCTATGTCTACTCCGGCGCGATTGCCGGCCAGGCGTACGCGCGGCTGCTGCCGTGGGCTGCGCGCATTCACCGCGTGATCCTGCTGGGGCCGGTGCATCGCGTGCCGGTTCGCGGCCTTGCACTGCCTTCCGCCGGGCAATTCGACACGCCGCTCGGCCCGGTCGAAGTCGACCGCGAGGCCGTGGCCCGGCTGCGCGAACTCCCCCAGATCACGGTCGATGACCGCGCCCATGCCGCGGAGCACTCGCTCGAGGTGCATCTGCCGTTCCTCCAGCAGGTGCTCGGACACTTCACCCTGGTGCCGCTCGCTGTCGGCGACGCGACGCCGGACGAGGTGGCCGACGTGCTGGCCCGGCTGTGGGGCGATGAAGAAACGCTGATCGTCGTCAGCTCCGACCTGTCTCACTACCTGCCCTATGCCGCGGCACGTGCGGCCGACCGCGCCACCGTCGACACGATGCTGGCACTCGAACCGACGCTGGATCACGCTCAGGCCTGCGGCGCCACGCCGGTCAATGGGCTGCTCGCTCTGGCGCGGCAACGAGGCCTGCGCGCCGAGTTGCTCGATCTGCGCAATTCCGGCGACACCGCGGGTGATCGAAGCCGCGTGGTCGGTTACGCCGCGCTCGCGCTGTACGAACAGGCCGCGGCTCGTCCGTCGGAGGATGAAGGTGGAGCTGTCTCGGCGGATGCGACAGACATCCGTGGCCCGACGCTGATCGCTCATGCACGCTCGGCGATCGCGCAGCGTCTTGGCATACCGACAGCGCCGATGCCGCAGGCCCCCTTCCTCGCCGACCCCGGCGCGACCTTTGTGACGCTCAAGGTCGAAGGTGAGCTGCGCGGCTGTGTCGGATCGCTGGTGCCGCGGCGCCCGCTGGGTGAGGATGTGCGCGCCAACGCACAGGCGGCTGCGTTCGATGATCCGCGGTTCCCGCCACTGGATCGCGCCGAATTCGACGCACTCGAAGTCGAGGTCTCGGTGCTGTCCGTGGCGGCCCCCATCGTCGTCGCCAGCGAAGGGGAGCTGCATGCGCAGCTGCGCCCGGGCATCGACGGCGTGACGCTGCAATGGGGCGTGCGCCGCGCCACCTTTCTGCCGCAGGTGTGGGAGAGCCTGCCGGACGCGCGCGAATTTCTCGGCCACCTGAAGCGCAAGGCCGGCTTGCCGCTCGACTTCTGGTCCGATGAACTCGCGATCTCGCGCTACACCGTCGAAAAATTCACCGAAGGACAGGCCGCATGACGCACACGATCGCGCGAACTGCGTCGACACTGCCGCCGGACGAACACTACCCCGCGCGCTGGTGGCACCGGCTCGACGACGGCCGCATCCAGTGCGACCTGTGTCCGCGCGACTGCAAACTGCATGATGGCCAGCGTGGTCTGTGCTTCGTGCGCAAGCGCGAAGGCGCGGCGATGGTTCTTACCACCTATGGCCGCTCCTCGGGATTCTGTGTCGATCCGATCGAGAAGAAGCCGCTTAACCACTTCTATCCGGGATCGGCGGTGTTTTCCTTCGGCACCGCCGGCTGCAACCTGGCCTGCAAGTTCTGCCAGAACTGGGACATCTCCAAGTCCACCGAAATGGACCGGCTGATGGACCAGGCCAGTCCCGACGCGATCGCCGAGGCCGCACTGGCGACCGGCTGCTCGAGCGTGGCCTTCACGTACAACGACCCCGTGATATTCGCCGAGTACGCACTCGATACCGCGGAGGCCTGCCACGCGCGCGGCCTGAAGACCGTGGCGGTGACGGCCGGCTACATCCACGCCGAACCGCGGCGCGAGTTCTACTCGAAAATGGACGCCGCCAACGTCGATCTGAAGGCGTTCACCGAGGAGTTCTACTTCAGACTCACCGGTGCGCACCTCGCGCCGGTGCTCGACACGTTGAAGTACCTGGTGCACGAGACCGACTGCTGGACCGAGATCACCACGCTGCTGATCCCGACGAAGAACGACTCCGATGCCGAACTGCGAGCGATGTGCCAGTGGATCGCGCGCGAATTGCGGTGCGACGTGCCGCTGCACTTCACCGCCTTCCACCCGGACTACAAGCTCAATGACCTTCCGGGCACGCCGAGGTCAACCCTCGCCCGTGCGCGCCGCATCGCTCAGGAGGAAGGGCTGCAGTACGTGTACACCGGCAACGTGCACGACCGGGAAGGTGGCACGACGTTCTGCCCGGCGTGTCACGCGGCGCTGATCGAACGCGACTGGCACCGCATCCTGCGCCATGAGCTCACTGACGACGGCCGGTGCCCGCACTGCACGACTGCGGTGGCGGGCCGCTTCGGGCGCTTCGACGGCGGGTTCGGCAACCGGCGTATCCCGGTCCGCGTCGCGCTGCGCTGACGGCTTGATTGGAGCACCCGACGCACGCTCGGCCGCATCGGCGCTGGCGGTCGCTCCTGTCTTCTTCGCAGGAACCGCGAAGACCAGCGGCCTGCCTGCCCAGCGCATGCGTTCGGCCCTGGGCAACTCCCGCATCTGTTGCAGCACGCGGCGCGCTCGCTCGACCTCGGGCTGGCCCGCGAGGAACTGGTGCCCGTGTGCGACGTGGGGCGCGCGCAGGATGCCGGCCAACCAGGCAGCCTCCAGCGGCGTCAACTGATCGGGCCGCTTCCGAAAGTACGTGCGCGCCGCCGATCGGGCCCCGCACAGTCCCGGCCCCCAGTCGACCGTGTTGAGGTAAAGCTCGAGGATGCGGGTCTTACCAAGCGTGCGCTCCATCTCGGTCGCATAGAGCAGTTCGCGCAGCTTGCGCGCGACGGTCCGTTCCCCGCCGGTAAAAAGCGTGCGCGCGAGCTGCTGCGTCAACGTGCTCGCCCCGCGCTTCGGGCCATCCTCATCGAGATCGGCCAGCAGCAGGGCCATCTCGGTTTCGTCGATGCCGGCGTGCTCGCGGAAGCGCTGGTCCTCGGCCGCGATCACGGCCGCCGGCAGAAAGGGCCCCATCCGGTCGAGCGCCACCCAGCGCACCTCGCCATCGCCGGTGACGACGCGACGTGTGATGCCGTCCGGCTGCGCGCATGTCATGTGGAACCAACCGAACTGCAGGGCTTCGGTGCCGAGGCCACCAACCTCGAGTCCGACTACGCCGAAGGCGACCGAGCTGCGACGGCTCGGCAGGTCAAGTACGCCCTGGGCCTGTAGCGATCCTTCGATGCGAGCGCTGCGCGCCTCCGGGATGACGGAGGCGAACGCCCGATAGAGGGCGGACAGATCGGTTGTCGGCATTTGCCATTGCAGTCGGATACGGTCCACCGCGAGGTGGGCGGTGAGATCGACACGGAATCCGTCACCGGCCAGCCAGCCGCTGACGGTGGCGCCGGTGCGCTCCCCGCCCAGCTCAAGACGCGACAACATGAGTGGCGTGCTGGCCAGTGTTGGATGCTGCAGCCGACACGGCGAGCACCGCGCGACGATGGCCCGGCCATCACGCCGAAAGACAAGTCGCCCGGCTGGCGTATTCATGCTGCGCCCGTCGAGCAGCTGCGCAACGCCAGGCGCCGTCGCGAGCCGGACCAGCCCCGACACGTTCAGATGCAGCGCGTGGCCCGCAACGCGAACCTCGGTGGTCCACGCCGGCGCCGCAGTCGAAAGCACACCGTTGGAAAGCACGAAGACGCTGAGCGCACCGGCCAGGCAGATCAAGGCGAGCCCGATGGTAGAACCGACCCAGAGCAGCGTCCGTGGCAGCGGCTTCATCTGGATCCGCCGACGGGCTCGATCACCGTTGTCGCCCACCACGGTCCGCCGCCGTACTGCGCGGCCCAGAACCAGGCCGAGGTGTCGGTCCAGGCGTTACCTTCGCTGTCCTGGATGCGTTCGCAGACGCGCAGGCGCGCGCCATCGCGCTCGGCGGCAAAGCAGCTCCACTGCACGTCCTCCTCGTCAATGACAGGTCGTGGCCGGTCGACTGAGTAGCCCAGCGCCTTGAAACAGTCGGTCGCCGGATGCAGCTGGCGTGTGGGCTGCCGCACCTGGCGCAGGACCAGCATTCGTCGGCCGTCGGTGAACCGTGCAATCGCACCGGGGAAGCGCCGCGCAAAACGCTGCTCGAGTTCCGACAGCGGCAGTTGGGTCAGCGGCTGGTCGCGGAAGTGGGTGGGCCAGTCGATGCGTTGGTCTGCATCGCCTTCCGCCTGGTGGGGCCACACCGCGCGCCCGTCCGCCTGCAGTAGCGAGTAATGCGCGGACAGCGGAATCACGCCCGCGACCAGCAGGGCGCCGACAAAGAAGGTCCTGACGTTCAATGGTTTCTCCAGGAGGCGGCGAGCGTCAGCGGCACGATCGCAGCCGCGAACGCGGCGAGGCCGATCGCTTCGTGCGCGGCCGCCGGCCAATCGACGAGACCTGCCTCCGGGAAGAACAGCAGCGTGTTGCGCACGATGTTGGCGATCAGCACCAGCAGCGCGGCAACGACGCCGTTGATCAGTGTGCGGCGCGCGTCGGCCCGGTCCAGGTAGGACAGCAACGCTGCCGCGTAGCTGCCGAGCCAAAGCATGCCGATCCCAGCACACGGCGCGTCGACGAGCACCGTGATGCCTTCATGCAGGATCGAAGCCCCGCTTGCGTCGGCATGCCAGCCGGCGATGGAAAGCAGCGCGGCGCTGGCATGGGCCACGATCAGCCGCAAGGGGTAGCCGAGATAGAACTGCAGCGACGCAATGATCGGCAGCGTCAGCAGCAACAGGACAAGGATCGCCGCGGCGGGGCGGCGCAGCGCGTGCATGACGAATACACCGAGCGCCAGCATCGCGATCGCCGCAGCGAAGAGATCGGGCAGGACACGGTCTGCGATGGCCGCGACGACAGCCAGCACGCCGCAGGCGACCAGGGCCGAACGCGTGGGCAACGCAAGTTGCGCACGATCGCGGACCAGCAGCGCGACGACTGTCACCAGCGCGAGAACACCCCAAGGTTCGTCGGAACCGTCCGCCAGCCGCCGCGCGACGTAGGCCCAGTGCGGCCACAGCGCCATCAGCAGGGCGGCCGACATCCACGCTGCGTGCGGCACAGCCCGATGCCAGCGGCCGGGTTCGGTGCGATCGGCATGGCCGGACTGCGGACTTTCGACGAGCACGCCGAAGAGCGGCGCAGGCACGGTACGGCCGATGCGCGCGTTGAGTTCAGTGCGCATGGAGTGACTCCCGCCGGCGACGACGGCGTAGCCACCACACCAGTCCTCCGGTTGCCACGGCCATCGACACGAACTCGGGCTCCGGCGTGCTGGGCACCGCGCCGACAGCCAGTTCGCTGACGCCCTCCGGCAAGGGCTGCGGCTGATCGACGCTGCGCTGGGCGCCGGTCGGATTGCGCACCACGTGGTCGACTGCGACGAACGAGGTGTAGTCGGTCAGCAGGCCGTAATGCAGTCCGAGCGCAGTGATCTCCTTTGCAGCGGCCGAGTCGTTGACGAGTTTCTGATAGTCGCCCAGCGTGGCAATACGACTGCGCGCCCACAGCGTGGCGAGCGCCCGTGTGTCTTGTGCCGCCGCGCGGTGCGAGGCCAGGTCGATCGATCGCCGGAACGGACCTGTCGCGGTCATGCCCTCGATCTCGATCGCCCCGGTCGGCGCCCCGCGAAACTTTCCCGTCAGCACGATGGGCCGACGGGCGAAGAGATCCGGGACCTGCGGCGGATCGATGTCGTACGCATCGAAGCCGCGGAATCCGACGCGTATGCGGGTCAGCAGCGGTGCTTCGATGTACGCGCGGAAGCGATCGGCCTCGACCGCCGCCTGCTGCGGATTGAGGACGACGAAAGCCTCGCCGCGTCCGGCGCGCGCCAGGCCTTCGATCAGGAAGCGGTTGACGGAGGACCCGATGCCGAACGCAAACACGTTGGCCTGTCCCAGGTTGCCCCGCACCAGGTCCATCGCTTCCTTTTCGATCGATACATAGCCATCGGTGATGACAACGAAGCTGCGCGCGCGGTCCGGATCGGTGGGCAGGGCCAGTGCGCCGCGCAATGCCGCGAGCAACTCGGTCGAACCGCCGCCGCGCTGCGCGTTGATGAAGCGCACGGCGGCGTCGACGTTGGCACGCGTCGCCGGCAGGGAACGCGGTGCCAGCATCGAATGGCCACCGGCAAACGGAATGATGTTCAGTGTGTCGGTCGGCTGCAGCGTCGCAACCAGGCCGCGCAACAGCGTCTTGGCGGTCTCGATCGGGAAGCCGTGCATCGATCCCGACACGTCCAGGATGAATACGACCTCGCGCGGAACGATCGCCTCGCTGGGCACGCGCGCCGGCGGCTCGATCATGGCGAGGAAGAAGTTCTCGTCCTTGCCTTCGTGCACCAGCACGCCGGAAGAAATCTCGCGCCCGGCCAGGCGGTACTCGAGCACGATGTCGCGGTTGGCGTGCTCGTTCGCGGCAGGAAGCCGCGCGCGGACGCTGCGACTGCCGATCCCGTCGACGTCGAAGCGATGCGACGGCGAGCGCACCTCCAGCACCGGCATCGGACCGTTGATCTCGACGTGCATCGCGAACGTCGAAGGGGGTGCCGCGCCAGCGCGCAGGGTCGGCTGCGCGATCCACTGTTCCGGCTGATGACTTTCGCGCTCCGGTGCGCCGTTGTAGCGCGGCCCGACGACGGTCGGGAACTCGAAGCGATAGAGGCCGTCGGTGGGCACGATGCTCTCGGCATAGTGCAGCTCGACTTCAATGGTGTCGCCCGGCATCAGGTTGGCAATGGACATCTGGAACACGTTCGGGCGCTGCTGCTCGAGCAGCGATGCGCTCTTGCCGGCCTGCCGGGCGCCCTCGTACTCGCGGCGCGCCGCCTGCTTCTCCCGGATCTCGGCCTGCACCACGCGATCGCCGACGCGCATCGTCAGTGCGGTGACGGCCGCGCGCGTCGATGCAGGGAACACATAGCGCGCCTCGATCGGCCGCGAGCCCTCGTTGCGATAGCGCTGGGTGACGCGGACATCAGCGATCACTCCGCTGACCTTGACATCAACGGTGGTTGCCTTGAGCGGCAGTGCATCGATGCCGGGCTCGGCATTACTGACGACGAAGTACGGGGCCAGTGATCGATCGGCGCGATCGGCCGTCTCGGAGCGCGCGCTGAGGGGCAACAGCCCGATGACCGCGGTCAGTACAGTCAACAGAACGGGCAGGAAGGTGATCGGCAAGGACCGGCAGGAGTCCGGGTAGCGGTGCATGGTTGCGCTCGCTCAGTCCGCGGCGCGCGCCAGCGTGGCGGCACTGTCACTGCGCACCGTCGACGGCAAGGTCATCCACAGCACGCGGTCGCTGTTGCGCAGCTCGAGCTCGATCGCACCGTTGGCGAGCTGAACCAGCGCATCCGCGTCGGCAAGCGGTATGACGATGGCACTGCCGGCCGTCGTGTGACCGAGCGAGATGTCGCGCGCCGGACCCCGCGCGGGGCGCAGTGTCAGCGTGGCGAGACCCTCAGCCTTAGCCGGCGCAACGACGATCAGATAGACACCTACCGGTTGCTCGACCAGCAGCGCCTGGGCATCGAGCGGAGCCATCGTGGCAGGCAGGTTGAAGCGATACGCACCGCTCACGCGTTCGAGGGTGGCAGTGGTGCCGACATCGATCGTTGCCCGCTGACCGGGGGGCAGGTGCAACAGGTCGGCCAGCGTTTCATCCAGTGCCATGCGGACGTGACCGGCATGCGGGTCGTCTTCGTCGCTGGTGCAGTCGTTGTCCGGATCGACCGGCAGCTCGATGCGGTGTCCGGCGCGTGCGATCGACAGCCGTTCGTAGCCTTCCTCGGTGGCGGCAAGCCGGGCCGCCAGGTCGACGCCATGCGTCGCGTCGTTACGCACGGTCTGCACGACACGCACGTCGGCCAGCAGTCCGAGCAGGCGGACATCGAGCGTGGCGCCGACGACATGCAGTTCGCGGACGGCGAGCCATCCGGGCGCAGGCCCGGCGGCATCGGCCGGCGCGACTACGGCTGCGGGTGCCGTCATAGGCGGGGCGGTCTCGGCAGCCGTGGCGGCAGCGAACGGCGCCATGAAGAGCAACGCAATCAACTCGGCCGCAGCGGAGGCGCCGTCGCGGATCAGGTGCAAGGCACTCATCTCGTTCATCTCCTTTTGTCCGGTTCGACGTCCCGGTTCGATTTCCCGCAGAGGCATGACGCAGCGGGTACGGGACGAACGATCCGCGGGCGAAGCGAAGCGCGTGCGAATCGCGCGCGCGGCCCGTGTGAACTCTGTGTGAAGACCGGCGTGCCGGTCGGCATAAGCCAGATGAAGCGCGGGCTTACGACGCCTGGTGAATGTCCGGATTCACTGCATCGGCGGACGATTCACTTCACAGCACGACGTCTGTCGCTACTTAACGGAGGGACCCATGAAAGCCGACTTCAGCAGGATTTCCATGCAGACCGATGAAGAGATGCGCACCGTTCGACTGGCGCGTGGACTGCGTGCCGTGGCCGCGAGCGTGATCGTCGGCGGCATCTTGATCGCCGCGTTCGAGGCGGATCCGACGGCGGAACGTTCGACGTCGCGGGGCGCCGGCGTCGACGCCGCGGAAAGCTTTGCGACCGGTGTTCCGCTGGTCAGTCCGACGCAGGACGCACCGGTGTCAGCCCCGGCATCGCGGGAGATCGAGCCTGCACTCGAGCGCATCGAACGGAGCATGGAGCACCACGGCTAGACCGACAGTCGCGACGCAGGCGAACCCTTAAGCCGTTCGACATAGGTCGAGCGATGCAGTGCTTTCCCGGTTGTCTATCGCTAGCGTTCAGGTCCAGAGGAGTCCGGAATGAAAATGCTGTTTGCGTTGTTTGGAATGGTGTGTCTCGCCTCGGCCGCAAGTGCCGACCCGGCAACCGTTGCGCACAGTGCATGCCCGCGCTTTGCGGTCGACCTGAACGTTCCGTACTACGAGGTCGTCCAGACTCTGACTTGGAACGAACAGACCGACGGCTGGACGATGGCAGCCAATCCGCGATTCGTTGCCCAGCTCGATGAATGCCTGCAGCAGCGCGGTGAGTCGTACGACGCGGTCGTGATGTCGACGTGCCGTTCGGGCGATGGCACGGCACCTGCTGCAGATGAACGTGCGCTGCGTGGCTACCGCCGCGTGGTCAGGGTGGTGGTGGAAGGCGACGAAGCCGACGTTGGCCCGGATGGCCAGCGTGCACACAATGGATGGAAGAACGCAGGCCTGCCGTGGACTGTTCGAGCCG
>CAVWFH010000038.1:0-120796 GCA_963754065.1 uncultured beta proteobacterium
CAATTGGCCGACTTCGACCGCCGTTGGATGCTCCATTGCTACGACGGCAACGACTGCTGACCGCAGGCCGAGTCGTCAGCCCTGCATCTGCAAGAGGATGGTGCGCTCGAGGCCCGCGTAGCGATGGACTAGTGCCTCGCGATACGCGGCGTCGGCCATCATCGCGAGGAAGTGCTGGCGGCTCGGGTAGCGGACCAGCAGGCACTTGTCCCAGTCCTGGCTGACATCACCGATAAAGGTTCTGTCGATCTTCCCTTCCCACACCACCTCGGCACGGCTCACGTCGCCCACGGTCTCCACGAATGCCGTCTGGTACCTGCGGTAGGCCTCGGCACCCGAGCATGGCGCGTGGGGCGACCCTGCGGGGTAGTTCGCTTGCTCGCGGAACTTCAGAAGATTGAGCATCACCACCGGGCCGTCGGGGCCGGCATCACGCAATGCGCGCACCTGATCGGCCGTGGGATCGATGGACGGATCGAAATTGGCGGGAGGGAAGGTCATGGTTGGCCCTTTCTGATGCCGCGCGGTGCATGCGCGAACCGCATTGTCGGCGCGGGCAAGTTCACCGCCGGCGACCTCGCAGAATGGCTGTTGTCAGCTCGCCGTTCAATCGGCGCACCATGTTGCCACGTCCGCTTCAGAGGCGAATGGCGATCTAGGCTCCACGTCCGGATTTGGCCGCCTTCGCTCACTCCGTCTGGTCGAATAGTCGCTGCGGATCGAACGTTGCCATGACATCGTTGTGTGGGGCAAAACCAAACTGTCGGTAGAAGTCCTGAACGTCTCCGTCCGCGACCACCATCACGCGCCAGACGCTCACCTGAGCCAGCAGTCGAGTCATTAGCGACTTGCCGACACCTCGCCCCTGAAAGTCAGGGTGCACGGCAACGTCATACACGAAGGCGTGGTACTCGCTATCTGTGATGGCGCGACATGCGCCAATCAGACGGTCTTCCGTGAACGCGAAGCAGACGATGCCACTGTTCTTGAACGATCGAAGAATCTTGTCTCCAACCCGACCGCCGAGATCAGCGGCTCGGAACAAGTCCTGGAGCGCCTGTGCTGTGATGCCTTCACAGCTTTGGCGGTATTCAATTTCGTCCACTGGGGGCTGTTTTGAGATGCGTCGCGAGGCCTGCGCTTAGCCGATTCTGCTGCTGCCGCCGCGAGACTGCAATTGGCCCTAAGTGCTTTTCACCCTGCGGTTTGTTTCCGTTGGTTCGGCGCGAAATGCGGAGGCCAACCTGCTGGCAATGGGGGTAGTTCCTCCCAGAGCGGAAGGACGCGCTGGATGCGTCCGTCATCGGCAAGTTCAATCACGGATCTTCCAACGGCACGGACAGCCCCATCCGACCCGATGATTGCGCAGCCAAGGTGCATTGTGTTCAGGAACGCGTTGAATCCTGTAGCTAGCGCGAGTCGACAGCCAGGCCAATTCTTGTGGAATCCCTCGATCTTCTCTGAGATCTCCTCGTAGCCCGCGAATACGCGCTTGGGCCCCCAGATCTGAGCGTCTGGCGTCATCGAGCGAGCAAGCAGATCACGACGACGAGTCGCGTCGTGCTCCGCGAACGCCTCGTGGTACATGACTAGCGTTCGCAGGACGGCTTGCTGCTGCGTATCAAAACAGAATGTGTGCGTCATTGAATTGAACAAGTCTGCAATCGTGCGGCGCTGCAGGCAAGCTATTTCCCTAGCCTGGCAGGCGCGCCGTTGGTCCGCTAACTGCCTGGCCGCGCACACTCTGAGACACCTAGCGAAACTCCAAGGCGGCCTCGCCTTCAACAGCGACACCATAAGGCAGTGCCGCGACCCCTACGGCCATTCGCGTATGCCGACCCGACTCACCAAAGACCTGAGCAAAGAGATCAGATGCTCCGTTGATGAGCTGAGACTGACCGGAGAATCCCGGCGCTGAATTGACATAGCCAGCAACCCGAATGCACCGACGCACGCGATCGAGGTCGCCGTTCAAAGCGTGCCGAGCCTGCGCGACCAGAATCAAGGCGCACAGGCGCGCTGCTTGCTGACCCTCTTCCACCGAAAAAACGCGCCCGAGCTTGCCGATGAACCGCCGCTCAGCATTCCACTGTGAGAGCTGGCCGCTGATGCAGAGTCCGGCAACTTGTGGCCGCGGCAGCAACTGCCCGCGCTCCGCCATTCCTCAGCGTGATGCCGCCAATGCCGAAGGAAGCATCAGGAACCGATCACGGTCAGCCGGTGCTCTCAGGAGTGGCGCTCGGTCGGACTTGCCGGCTTCAACTTGCGCAACTTGTCCGGCAGAAGCGCACGGGCGGCCAGCGTGCGCGGTCGCTCTTCCAGTTGTCGGATCACCTTGTTGCTCGGGTGCAGGACGTAGCGTCCTCCCAGGGCCTGCTTGGCCTGCTCCAGCCTTTGCTGGTTGCGTAGCGCAAGCTGCTCCTCGGTTTCCACGATGACCCTCTGAACCAGCGGTGGGTCCGCTTTCGGATGAAACCAGCGAAGCACAGTTGTTGCAGCCATGATGACCTCACCTCTCGCTCATTCGGGGCCAACGGTCAAAGCGCGCGGACCAGTCCCAGAGTAACGACCGGCTTCCGCACTGGCGATGCCAACTCTTTGGGGTCAGCCGATCTCGTGGCCCCTTATCCGCGGGATGGACACCCGAGGTCGCTGCGGAGGTGAACTCTGCCAGCATGCATTTCGAGAACCTACGCCTCGAGCAGAAACTCGCGGACCAGTCGGATCTCGTTTGCCGGCATGAACGTCGGGGCGTGACCCACGTCGGGAACCTCGGCGACGCGTGGATGCGGTCCGCGGGTGGCCATCTCGGCGGCCGTTTCGGGCGTGAGCAAGTCCGACTGTGATCCGCGGACCAGCAACGTGCGCGCCGTGATGCGGTCATAGAGCGCCCACGTCGCTGCCTCTCCGGCCGCGGCGACCTGCGGGGTCGCGGACTTGAACGGCACCGCGATCGCCGGGTCATAGCGAAACACATACCGTCCGTCAACCTGGTGCAGCGTCGGGACGATGAGTTCGCGCCAGTCCTCGCGTGTCTTGAGGCCGAACGGCGCTGCGGTCACCGACTGGTAATCGATCGCCTCGTCCATGTTCGCAAAGGACACCGGTTGTCCCACGTAACTGCCGATGCGCGCGATCGCCAGTGGACCAAGCCGTGGCCCGACATCGTTGAGCACGAGTTGCCGGATCGGCGAACTCGCCTGACCCGCGAGGGCGATGCCGATCAGCCCGCCCATCGAGGTACCGACCCAGTCGACCGTTTCGACGTCGAGTCGCGCGATCAGCGCCACCATGTCCGACGCATATTGCGGGATCGCGTAGTACGTCGGGTCGCGCAGCCAGTCGCTGTGGCCCCGGCCAACGACATCGGGACAGACAACGCGATAGCGGTCCGCCATCGCGCGGGCGAGCCGGTCGAAGTCGCGGCCCATCCTCGTCAGTCCGTGTGCACAGACCAGCACGCTGGGATTGTCGGCGTCGCCCCACTCGACATAGGCCATGCGGTGAAAGCCGGCCGGGCTGAGACATTTGACGTGATGAAAACGGGGTTCCATGGGCCGCGCGACTCGGTTCGCTGAAGGAGCGGCGCATTGTAGTCAGCGGCGGATGGCATACTTTCCCGGTCAACTACGGAGATGCGCAATGCTGAAGAACAGAACGGCTCTGGTGACCGGATCCACCAGCGGAATCGGCCTTGCGATCGCGGACGCCTTGGCGACCCAGGGCGCAAACATCGTAGTCAATGGCTTCGGCGAGCCGGAGGCGATCCGTGCGGCCGAGACTCAGTTGCAGAAGCACGGCGTGAAGACGATGTACCACGGTGCCGACATGAGCAAGCCGACCGAGATCGAGCAGATGATCCGCGCCGCAGAAGGCACGTTCGGCCGCATCGACATCCTGGTGAACAACGCCGGCATCCAGCACGTTGCGCCGGTGGAAAGTTTCCCGGTCGAGCGCTGGGACGCGATCATCGCGATCAACCTGACCTCGGCGTTCCACACGATCGGCTGGCACTTCCGAAGATGAAGCAGGCCAACTGGGGCCGCATCATCAATATCGCGTCGCTTCATGGACTGGTTGCGTCGACCGAGAAGTCGGCCTACGTCGCAGCCAAGCACGGCATCGTCGGCCTGACCAAGGTGGTTGCGCTGGAAACGGCGACGACCGGGGTCACCTGCAATGCCATCTGCCCGGGCTGGGTGTTGACGCCGCTGGTACAGAAACAGGTCGATGCGCGTGCAGCGCGCGACAATCTGAGTCAGGACGAGGCCAAAAAGGCGCTGTTGCGCGAGAAACAGCCGTCCATGCAGTTCGTGACGACCGAGCAGCTCGCCGGCCTCGCGGTATTCATGTGCTCGCCGGCGGCCGACCAGGTGCGCGGCGTCGCCTGGAACGTCGACGGCGGCTGGTTCGCGCAGTAGCTTTCGCCTTGCGTCACGCCGCGCGCTCGACCAACGGCACGACGTCCACCGCAACGTCGAGCACGTGATCGGCACCACCGCGAATTACGCCGCGCAGCGGAACGACATCACCGTAATCGCGTCCGACGGCCACGGTCACGTGACTCGCATCGGGCAGCACGGCATTCGTCGGATCGAGGTCGACCCAGCCGAGCACCGGACACCAGATCGACACCCATGCGTGCGAGGCATCGGCGCCCGTGAGCCGCGCCTTGCCCGGCAGGGGCTGTGTCAACAGGTAGCCGCTGACATAGCGTGCAGGCAGTCCGAGCGCACGCAGCATCCCCAGCATCAGGTGCGCAAAGTCTTGGCACACACCCCGACGCTTGCGCAACACCTCGAGCAGCGGCGTGTCGATGTCAGTTACTCCCGGTTCGTAGGAGAAGTCGGCGTGGACCCGTTCCATCAGCGCGATGGCGGCCTGCAGATAGGGCCGGCCCGCCCGGAAGTCCGGCGCCGCATAGTCACGCAGCGATCGGTCGAGCGGAACATAGGGGGATGCAAACACGAACTCACCGGCGGGCTGAAATGAGCCGCCAAGCACGTAGCGCAAGTCCGCCGCAACCGTATCCCAGGGGGCGCTCTCTGCATCGTCCGGAGGTGCGGGCCGCGGCTCGAGCCACACCCGACTTTCGGCATGCACGGTCAGCGCTTCGTGCGGGACATACAGCGCGAACTCGGTCCGCAGGTTGCCGAACGAGTCCGGCGCGCTCGCGCGATGTGACGGCAGCGGATCGATGGCCATCTTGAACTCCCTGACCTTCTGGCGCCCCCCGTTGCGCGGGTGCAGGAAGGCGCAGTGATAGGCCACCTCGACGCGCGACGAATAGCGCGTAACGGTCCGGTGCGAGACCTGAAGTTCGATGGCCGCGCTCATGCATGCACCGTTCTGAATTCTGCGGATGCGTGGCTGAAGTAGCGCGCACCGATGGCATCCGACAATGTCCGACTGCCGTCGACCAGGCGCTCGCAGAACTGCAATAACGCCGCGTTGTCGCCCGCACCATCGAGCCGGCACAACGATTCGAGATTCGGCCACTCCTGCGGAGCCGGCAGGAAACGCAGCAACTCGTGAGCACCCGGTGCACCGAGTCGTTCGATCTGCTCACCCAGGCGGCGCGCCACCCCGCGCAATGACCGGGGATTCGCCTGCTCCTGGACCAGCAGGTCGATCAGTGGTGTCGCCTCCAGGCGGCGCTGGTAGAGCGCGCGGTAGGTGATCGTGCTGTCGAACAACTGGAGAATCAGGTCAAACCCGTCGTCGCGCGTCGCGGCACCGGTCGAAAACAGGACCTGCAGCGCCCGTGCGAGTGTGCCGAGGCGCTCGAGCTGACGCCCGATCGTCAGCAGTCGCCAACCGTCGTCGCGCGTCATATGGTCAACCTGCGCACCGGTGATGGCCGAAATCTGCACCGCCAAATGCCCCAGGGCCGCGACCGCCTCGTCGGACGAAAACACCTGGTCCGCGGCGGCCGTCGCGCAGTCCGCGCGAAATCTCTGTGAGGTGGACGCAATCAGTCGCCAGTGATCGGCCGACAGCCGATCACGAATGTGCCCCGCGGATCGGACCAGCGCTTCCAGCGTGTAGGCCACGCTGGGCTGCTCCTGCGCATCGGCCAGACCTGCAATCAGCGTGCGTTCGAACACGGTCACCGACTGCGCGGGCGACGGCACGTCGTGCGGCACCAGGCCCTGCTCTTCGCACATCGTCGCCAGCGCGCCGAGCACCGGCGACGGGGCGCGGGCATCGTCACCGAGCAAGGTCAGCGCCGAGCGGGCCAGCCGCACCGACGTATCGGCGCGCTCGGCGTAGCGCCCCATCCAGAAGAGGTTCTCGGCGGCCCGGCTCGAGACGATGCGCTGCCGCCCGGCCAGTTCCTCGGGGCGCAGCGGCGTCGGCAGCATCGAGAACGTGCTGACCGGGCCGGCCGTCTGCACCCAGGTGTCCTGGCTGGAGCCGCCGCGCTGCATCGAGACGACCCGCTGTTCACGCTGCGCGATGCGCGTGAGTCCCCCAGGCATCACGTGCCACCCGCCGCCGCCGTCACTGATCGCAAATACCCGAACCATGGCCGCGCGCGGCACGAGAGAGCCGTCGTGCCACGTGGGCGCCTGCGGCAGCGGCAGGTATGCCTGCACCGTGTAGGCATCCGGATCGGTTTCAATGCGCCGGCGCACGTCGCGCAACTGCGATGTACCCAACGCTGCGCCGATCATCGGCTCGAATGCCGGCCGTGGCTCCGACGGCGGAAACGTTGCCTTTATGACCTTGTCGGACAGGTCGTCTGCAACCTGATCGAAGGCAGCGCGTTCACCGCACCACCAAGAGGCCAGCGACGGCAGTCGCAGTTCCTCACCGAGTTCGCGCCGGGCGATCGCGGGCAGGAAACCGTTGAGCGCCGGTGTTTCCAGGAATCCGGAGCCCAGCGCATTGGCGACCAGCACCTTGCCGGCCCGGATCGATTGAAGCAGCCCCGGTACGCCCAGCGTGGAATCCTGCCGCAGCTCCAACGGGTCGCAGAAATCGTCGTCCAGTCGGCGCAGGATGCCATGCACCGGCAACAGTCCATGCAACGCCTTCAGGTAGGTACGGTCATCTCGTACGGTGAGGTCGCTGCCTTCCACCAGCGGGATGCCGAGGTAGCGTGCCAGGTACGCATGCTCGAAGTAGGTTTCGTTGTACGGGCCCGGCGTCAACAGCACGAGCCGTGCCGACTCACCGCTGTCGCATGGGCTGCAGCGTTGCAACGTGTCGAGCAGGCAACGGAAGCTGGCCGCCAAGCGTTGCACCTTCATTCGCCGGAATGCCTCAGGAAACAGGCGCGACACGATGAGCCGGTTCTGCAATGCATAGCCCAGTCCCGACGGCGATTGCGTGCGATTGCCGACGACCCACCATTGCCCGTCAGCGGCGCGCGCGACATCGAACGCGAGTATGTGCAGGTACGTGTCACCCGGGGGTCGATGTCCGACCAGGGGGCGAAGGTAGCCCGGGTGGCCATAGACCAGAGCCGGTGGCAGCAGGTTTGCCGCCAGCAGCTGCTGTGGTCCGTAAACGTCGCGCATGATCGCCGACATCAGCTCCGCTCGCTGCGCCACACCCGCCTCGAGCTCTGACCACTCGTCCGCGCTGATCAGGAAGGGCAGCAGGTCCAGCGACCACGGACGCTCGCGCAGGCCATCTTCGCTGTAGACGTTGTAGGTGATGCCGTCGTCACGGACCTGGCGCTCGATCGTTGCGCGCCGGCGCGGCAGGTCACCATAGCCGCCAGGCCCGAGATGCCGGAAGAACTCGCGCCAGGCAGGACGCAGCGAGCCGTCGGCTCGCAGTTCATCGTGGTGCCCCGGTTGCGCGGGCGCAGCAAGACTCGCCACAAAGCGCGCGGTGTCTTGCTCCGGATCCGAATCGAACAGGCTTTGCGTCACGCCTTGGGCGAAGTCTGCGTCGGGTGATGGTCAGGTCTGCAACGAACGCACACGACTACACGCGACGAAGGTCGAGCGTAAACGGAAACTCGGGATTCGGCTGCGGTGCTGCCACGACCATCGGCCCGGGCGTGTGACCCGTATCGACGAAGCGTGCCAGGCGACGGCTTTCGGCCTCGTAGGCGTTCACCGGGAAGGTGACGTAGTTGCGCCCGCCGGGATGCGCCACGTGATACTGACATCCCCCGAGCGAACGCCCCATCCATGCGTCGACGACATCGAATGTCAGCGGAGCATGCACACCGATCGTCGGATGCAGCGCGGACGCCGGTTGCCAGGCGCGATACCGCACCCCGGCGACGAATTCGCCCGTTACGCCGGTCGGATTCAACGGAATCGGATGCCCGTTGACCGTCACGACGCACCGGTTGTCGTTGAGTCCGCGGACCTTGACCTCGACGCGTTCGAGCGAGGAGTCGACGTAACGCACGGTGCCGCCCGCAGCGCCCTCCTCTCCCATCACGTGCCACGGTTCGAGCGCGCCCCGGATGATCAGGCGCACACCGCGCGCGGCCACTTCGCCAAAGAGCGGGAAGCGAAACTCGAAGTGCGGCGCGAACCACGCCGGCTCCATCGGGTAGCCCGCCTCGGACAGTTCCTCCAGCACGTCCTCGAAATCGAGCGTGACGAATGTCGGCAGCAGGAATCGATCGTGCAGTTCAGTGCCCCAGCGGGTCAGCCGGGTCTCGTAGGGGGTGCGCCAGAAGCGCGCCAGCAACGCGCGCAGCAGCAGTTGCTGCGCGAGACTCATCTGCCAGTGTGGCGGCATCTCGAACGCTCGCATTTCCAGCAGGCCGAGGCGCCCGGTGGGTCCGTCGGGCGAGTACAGCTTGTCGATGCAAAACTCGGCACGGTGCGTGTTGCCGGTCACATCGATCAGGATGTTGCGCAGGGCGCGATCGACCAGCCAGGGTGGGGCGCTGTCGGAAGCAGCGCTGCGCCGGCGCAACTCCGCCAGCGCGATCTCCAGCTCGTACACCTGGTCATTGCGTGCCTCGTCGACGCGCGGCGCCTGGCTGGTCGGTCCGATGAAGAGTCCCGAGAACAGGTACGACAGCGAGGGGTGGTTGTGCCAGTAGGCGATCAGGCTGCCGAGCAGGTCCGGGCGCCGCAGGAAGGGAGAGTCACCGGGCGTCGCGCCGCCCATCACGATGTGGTTGCCTCCTCCCGTACCGGTATGCCGTCCGTCCAGCATGAACTTCTCGGTCGACAGGCGGGACAGGCGCGCCGCCTCGTACAGGAATTCCGTGTGGTCGACCAGCTCGGTCCAGTCCGCCGCCGGATGAATGTTGACTTCGATGACGCCGGGATCGGGCGTGATCTGCAGGACCTTGAGGCGCGGATCGCGCGGCGGCGGATAGCCCTCCAGCACGACCTGCACGCCCAGTTCGGCAGCCGTTGCCTCCACCACCGTCAGCAAGGCGAGGTAGTCCTCCAGCGCCGCCAGCGGCGGCATGAAGACATAGAGAATTCCCGACGGCGTGCCCTTGTCTTCGGACGTCGGCCCGCTGGCGCGCCGCGGATCGCGTGCCTCGACGCACAACGTGGTTCGCGTGATGCCGACGGCCGATTCGAAGCGCTGCGGCGTCCGATCTCGAGCCGCGGGATCGGGCTGCGCGGCATCGTGCGGGCGCCGGGGTTCGAAGCCGGCCTGGAGCGCCACCGATCCGCCTTCGGCGAAGCCGCCCCCCACGACATGAGGCGCGTACTCGGAGCGGATGTCAGCGTGCAACGGCAGCGCCGCGCGCGGTGCAAACGGGTCGCGCTCTTCCGGAAATGGCTGGTCCTCCGGCTTTGCCCAAGGCAGTGAATCGAGTGGCAGCCGATAGCCCATCGGCGAGTCGCCCGGGATCAGGAACATTCGCTCATCGCGCAGGAACCACTGGCTGCTGGCCCACCTCGCCGCGCCGCCGCCTCGCGACGCCTCGCGCCGGATCGGCAGTGCATAGCCGACCGGACTCGCCAGACCTTGCTCAAATGCACGCCGCAGCCGCGCGCGGTCGAGTTCATCGTCGAGACGGGAGTCGAAGGGATCGACGTTCGCGGGCAGGCGCCGTTCGCGCCAGAGGTAGTACAAGACGTCCTCGTAGCCGGGCAGGACGTACTTCGCCTCGATCCCGAGACGCTGTATCAGACGACGCATGAATCGCTCGGCATCAGCCGTCGTGTACGACGACGGCGACCGCTCATCCGCGAACAATCCGGCATCGCTCCAGCACGGTTCGCCATCCGTGCGCCAGATGGCCGAGAGCGCCCAGCGAGGCAGCTGTTCGCCCGGGTACCACTTGCCCTGCCCGTAGTGCAGGAAGCCGCCGGCACCGTAGCGCTCCTTGAGTCGCAACAGCAGTTCGGTCGCGTAACCGCGCTTGGTCGGTCCCAGTGCGGTGGTGTTCCATTCCGCGCCGTCGCGATCGTCGATCGAGACAAAAGTCGGTTCCCCGCCCTGCGTGAGACGCACATCCAGCGCCTGCAGTTCGGCATCAACTTTCTGCCCCAGCGCATCGAGCGACTGCCACTGCGCATCGCTGTAGGGGCGCGTGACCCGCGGCGCTTCGTATATGCGCGAAATGCGCATCGTGTGTTCGAACTCGACTTCGCAGTCCTCGACCAGCCCGCTGACCGGAGCGGCGGTGGTGGGCTCCGGCGTGCACGCCACCGGCAGATGCCCCTCGCCTGCCAGCAGCCCGGAAGTCGGGTCCAGTCCGATCCAGCCGGCGCCCGGCAGGTACACCTCGCACCAGGCGTGCAGGTCGGTGAAGTCATGGTCGGTACCGGAAGGCCCGTCGAGCGCCTTCACGTCCGGCGTCAACTGGATCAGGTAGCCGGACACGAAACGCGCCGCCAGGCCCAGTCGGCGCAGCACCTGCACCAGCAGCCACCCGGTGTCGCGGCACGAACCGGCGGCGAGACTCAGCGTCTGTTCCGGAGTCTGTACGCCCGGTTCGAGCCGGATCAGGTAGCGGATCTCGTGCTGCAGACGCTGGTTCAGCGCGACCAGGAAATCAATCGTGCGCTGTTCGTGCGTATCGACGCTGGCGACAAAGTCGTTGAAGCGCGGCGTCAACGGCTCCTGCAGCAGGTAAGGCTGCAGATCGTGGTGCAGATCCGCTTCGTAAACAAAGGGGAATGACTCCGCGCCGGGCTCGAGGAAGAAATCGAACGGGTTGTAGACCGCCATCTGCGCGACGACATCGACCGTGACCTTGAACTCGGTCGTCTTCTCCGGGAACACCAGGCGCGCCAGGTAGTTCGAGAAGGGATCCTGCTGCCAGTTGATGAAGTGCAGTTCCGGTTCGACACGCAGCGAATACGACAGCACCGGCGTTCGGCAGTGTGGTGCGGGACGCAGCCGCACCACCTGTGGCGACAGGGTGACGCGGCGGTCGTAGCGATAGTGCGTGACGTGATTGAGTGCGACGTGGATGGACACGGGAGTCCCGTTCAGGGGGGCGTCGCGCCGGCTTCAACACAGCCGGCGAACCTGGGTTGGCGCGAGCGCAGGGCGGAACTCACGCTCGCCACGAGGGTCAGCGTGGCACCGTGCGTGGTCCGCTCTGGGCGACCAGCTGCATGGCGACATTGGCCGCCGAGTCGCTTTCGAAACTTGCCGGCAACGGTGCCCGCGGCGGCTGGGTCGGTTCGGTCTCCAGACGTGGCGAGCCGCTGTCGCTCTGGGCATCGCGCCACGTCGGATCGGGGATTTCCTGGAACACCTGCTTGAGTCGTGAGCCCCAGGTATTGCGGATCATCTGCATGTACTGGTTCTGATGGTCGATCTGCACGAACTTCGTGACACGCAGCGCACCCTGCTCGTACACGAGCAGGTCCAGCGGCAACCCGACCGAGATGTTGGAGCGCAGTGTCGAGTCCATGGAAATCAGTGCGCACTTGGCGGCCTCTTCGAGCGAGGTCGACGGCGAGATCACCCGGTCGATAATTGGCTTGCCGTACTTGGCCTCGCCGATCTGGAAGTACGCGTTCTCAGGGGTGGCCTCGATGAAGTTGCCCGCGGAGTAGAGCTGGAACAGCCGCATCCGCTCGCCGCGGATCTGCCCGCCGAAGATGAAACTGCAGTTGAACTCCATGCCCGCGTCCTTGAGGGCCTGGCCATCGCGCTGGTGCACCTCGCGTATGGCTTCGCCGACGACACGCACGGCCTCGAACAGCGTCTTGGCGTTCCACACACTCTCGTCGTGCGGACCGACACGCTCGCACACGATCTGCCGGACCGCCTGGGTCACTGCCAGGTTGCCCGCGCTCAGCAGCACCATCATGCGTTCGCCCTGATGCTCGAAGACGGTCATCTTGCGGAACGTGGAAATGTGATCCACCCCCGCATTGGTGCGCGAGTCCGACAGGAATACGAGCCCGTCATCGAGCTGCATTCCGATGCAATACGTCATGCCATCACCTCTTCCGGGCGCCCAGCCGGCGCACCCTCTTCCTTATTCGCCACGCGTCGCACCGTGAGTGTGACCCGCATGGCCTCGTCGCCGCCGCCGGCACGCACGCCGCGCACGGGAGATGCACTGTCGTAATCACGTCCGATGGCGAGCCGACACAAGGCGTCGGATGCAAAGCACGCATGCGTGACGTCGACTGAAATCCAGCCGTCGGACACCCAGACATCGGCCCAGGCATGGCTGGCTACTTGGGTCGCACGACGGTCGCTGTAGTAATAGCCGGAGACATAGCGCGCCGGGATGGCGGCCGCGCGGCACCCCGCGATGAACACGTGCGCATGGTCCTGGCAGACACCGCGGCCCAGCGCCAGCGCCTCGGCCGCCGTGGTATGCACGTGGGTCGTTCCGGCCTCGTAGTCGATGGCGGAACGCACCGCCTGCGCAAAATCGAGCAAACCGGCCGCGGTCGATCGCTTCAGCAGTCGATGCGAGAAATCCGCCAGCCGTTCGTCCGCGGCGGTCAGCGGGGTCTCGGCGACAAAGACTTGCGGCGGCAGTCCACCGCGTTCTGCGAGCCGGCCATCGTCCAGCGCATCCAGTTCAACCTCGCCCTGGACCTCGATACGGACCTGGTCGTGCTTGCTATGCAGCGTGTGCATGTGCGTCAGGTTGCCGTAGGCATCGGTCGCGACCGACAGCGCCCCGGGCGCGCGAATCCTCCAGTTGAGGACCCTCTGGTGCGTCTCGGCGCGCGGCGAAAGGCGCAGCGACTGCTCCGTCGATATCGCCACGTGCGTATAGCGATGCTCGGTCAGATGTTCGATGCAGTAGCGCATGGTTTCTTGACGCCTCGGCCGGGTCAGTGCGCCACGAGCGGCACCAGGAAGTCCTGGCTGATGCGGCCACCGAGATCGTTGACGCGTTCTAGAAACGCAGTCAGGAACTCGTGGATACCGCGGGCCAGGATGTCCTCGATCCTGCCGTAGCGCAGTTCGGCTCGCAACAGTCCGGCGCGACGCTCGGTCTCTCCGGAGCGGCTGTTGCGGACCATTTCGAGATTGAGGCTGACCTCGTTCACACAGGAAAGCAGTGAACGCGGCATGTCCCCGCGCAGGATCAGCAGCGCCGCGATGCGCGCGGGCGTGATCACATCGCGGTAGACCTTGCGATAGGTCTCGAATGCCGAGACCGATCGCAGTACGGCTGTCCAGTGGTAGAAGTCCAGATGCTGTTCATTCGCCTCTTCGCCGCGGGCGTTCGCATACAGGCTGCCGGGCTGAACCACCCCGTGATACTTCACGTCCAGCAGCCGCGCAGTATTGTCGGCACGCTCCAGGAAGGTGCCAAGCCGGATGAAATAGAACGCTTCGTCCTTGAGCATCGTGCCGATCGTGACACCGCGCGACAGGTGCGACCGAAACTTGACCCACTCGAAGAACTCCTGCGGATCGCGCTCGAGCCTGCGTTCACGGAGCAACTGCTGCAGGCCGATCCAGGTGTCGTTGTGGGTCTCCCAGACTTCAGTCGTCAGCGACCCGCGGACGGCCCGCGCGTTTTCGCGCGCCGCCTGCAGGCAGCAGTAGATCGACGAGCTGTTGCCGGGGTCGCGCACCATGAAATCGATCACCTCGCGCGGCGACAGCGTCGGGTACTTGGCGTCGAACTGGGGCAGAAGTTCGGAGATGTTGAGCATTGCGCGCCAGCCGCGTTCCGCAGCCTGCACCGACTGCGGCAGCAGACTGGTCGTCAGATTCACGTCCAGCATGCGCGCGGTGTTCTCGGCGCGCTCGATATACCGCGCCATCCAGTACAGGTGGTCGGCGGTACGGCTAAGCACGGTCGGCGCTCCACAGATGCAGCCGGTCGCGGCCGGCGTCCTTCGCGCCGTACAGCGCCTCGTCGGCGCGCCGCACGAGTTCGCTCGAATCGCCGAAGTCCGCCGACTCGCACAACCCGACGCTGAGCGTCACGGCCATCCCCTCGCCGAGCTGGCCCCAGGGCATGTTGCGCACCGCCTGCAGGATGCGCTCGACCACGGTGCGCGCTGCGCCGCCTTCGCTGTCGGCCAGCAACAGCGCGAACTCGTCGCCACCCAGCCGCGCCGCGAAGTCCATGTCACGCAGGTTGGCCCGGATGACGTTGCCAAGCTGGCGCAGGACGACGTCACCGGTCACGTGGGAGTAGCTGTCGTTGATCTGCTTGAAGCCATCGATATCGGCCACGACCAGGCCGAACCGGAGCTGGCCAGCGCGTGCGCGCCCGCACCAGTTCTCCAGTTCCTTGGTAAACGCGCGCCGGTTCGCCAGGCCCGTCAATTCGTCTTCAAGGGCAAGCCGCTCCAGGCGCGAACGGGATTTCTCGAGATCCTGGGTACGTGCGTGCAGCGCAGCCGTCTGGGTCCGCAGCTTCACCAGCTCGGCACGCGCTTCGTGCAGGCGCGCACGCTGCGTAGACAGCTTGCCGTCCAGCCGCGTCTTCACTTCGACGAAGCGCTTGTGATGGAAAAGCGCGCGCTGGAAGTCCGCTCGCGCTTCGTACAGGGCCGAAAGGCGTTCGTGCATGTCGGCCGGCCGGCGCAGGTCGCCGAGCTCCTCGGCCTGCAGGAAAGCCGGGCGCAGCAGCGAAAGCCCGTCGGCCTCGCGACCGGCGGCCACCAGGTGATAGCCCTGCTCGAGTCGCGCCTGCACCTCACGCAAACGGAAGCCGCCGCGCGCCGCCTCGACGCCGGCCTCTTCGAGGTCGGCTAGCCCGCCCGCAAAGTCGCCCAGCCAGCAGCGCGCCGCGCCCCTCTGAGTGCGGGCGGCAATCGTCGTCGACCGGTCGGTCGTGCCCGACAGCAGCTCGAGCGCGACGTCGAAGTGCTCCTCGCCTTCGGCCATACGTCGCGACACGGTCGTGGCATCGCCCGCAAGCGCCGCTTTCAGACCCTCGTTGACATCCACCAGACCGAACTGCAGTACCACCATGCCTTCATCGGCCGCGGTGCCCGACGGCAACTCGAGCGCCGATCGCAGGCATTCACGCGCCGCGCTGAAATCCCCGAGGACCGTGTGCACGCTCGAGGTCTGCACCAGGGCCTTGCGCACGGCGGCGTGGTCGTTGTGCTGACGCGCCAGCCGTTCGGCCTGGGCAAAGCCGTCGAGTGCCTCCGGGTATTCGCCGAGCTCGCTGCAGGCCGCGGCGAGCTGCATGATGACCTGGCACTGCGACGTGATGTCGTTCTGCGCGCGATAGATGTGTTCCGCATGCGACAGCTGCCGGATTGCCCCGGACCAGTCGCCGGTCTGCGTCAGCGCAGCGCCGGCGACGTAATGCGCGCGCGCCATCAGCGATTCAGCCCCGCGTGCCCGCGCCACGCTCTGCGCCCGCAACGCGAACATCACGGCGTCGTGCGGATCGGTATTCAGCAGGCGTTCGGCCCGGTCGATCAGCGCGTAGGGATCGATCTGGTCGGTGACGCGACGGGCCGTCGGCTCGCCGCCAGCCGCGTCGCTGCCCACGGGATGCTCCGACGTGCGCTTCATCATTCGAGTACCCAGGTGTCTTTCGTACCGCCTCCCTGCGAAGAGTTCACGACGAGCGAGCCTTCACGCAGCGCAACCCGGCACAAGCCGCCCGGCACCATGGTGACATGGGACCCCGACAGCACGAACGGACGCAGGTCGATGTGACGCGGGGCGATGCCGTTGTCCACATAGGTCGGGCAGGTCGACAGCGCCAGGGTCGGTTGGGCAATGTAGTTCGTCGGATTGGCGCGCACGCGATGGCCGAAGTCCTCGATCTCGCTGCGCGCCGCCGCGGGTCCGACCAGCATGCCGTAGCCGCCTGCACCGTGAACCTCCTTCACGACCAGCTCCGACATATGGGCCAGCGTGTACTCGAGATCATCGGGCCGCCGGCAACGGTAGGTCGGGACGTTGTTCAGGATCGGCTTCTCGCCGAGATAGAAATCGATCATGTCCGGCACGTAGGCATAGATCGACTTGTCGTCGGCGATGCCGGTCCCCACGGCGTTGGCGAGCGTGACCCGGCCCGCGCGGTACACCGAGAGCAGTCCGGGCACGCCGAGTTGCGAGTCGGGACGGAATGTCAGGGGATCGATGAAGTCGTCGTCGATGCGGCGATAGATCACGTCGACTCGTTGCGGTCCTCGCGTCGTCCGCATGTAGACATTGTTGTCCTGCACGAAGAGATCCTGCCCCTCGACCAGTTCGATGCCCATCTGCTGCGCCAGGAACGCGTGCTCGAAATACGCCGAGTTGTACATGCCCGGCGTCAGCAGCACGACCAGCGGATCGTCGACGCCCTGCGGCGCCACCGAACGCAGGTTTTCCAGCAGCAGATCCGGATAGTGCGCGACCGGCGCGACCCGGTTGCGTCCGAAAAGCTCGGGAAAAAGCCGCATCATCATTTTGCGGTTCTCGAGCATGTACGACACACCGCTCGGAACGCGCAAATTGTCCTCGAGCACGTAGAACTCGCCGGCCCCGGCGCGCACCACGTCGATGCCGGCGATGTGGGCGTAGATGTCGCTCGCCACGTCGACCCCGTGCATCTCCGGCCGGTACTGGGAATTGCGGAAGATCTCGTCGGCCGGAATGCGTCCGGCACGCACGATCTCCTGCTCGTGGTAGACGTCATGGATGTACTGGTTCAGTGCGCGCACCCGCTGGCGCAGGCCTGCTTCCAGCTGGCGCCATTCGGCCGCCGGGATGATGCGGGGGACCACATCGAACGGAATCAGCCGTTCCGTCCCGTTGCCCTCTTCGTCCTGCTCGCCGTAGACCGCAAACGTGATGCCGACGCGGCGGAAGACGAGATCGGCTTCCGCGCGCTTGTTGCGCATCGTCTCGCTGCTCTGCTCGGCGAGCCAGCGCCCGAATTCGCGATAGTGCTCGCGAACCTGGGCCTCCTGCCCGTACATCTCGTCAAACGCCTTGCTCATCCGCGGCCTGAGTGATTCTCATTGTTGTCCGGCGCCCCCCGACGCGGTGCCGAACCAGTCTAGCAAGATGTACACCAGTCTCCGGCGCTATGGCATCCCGAAAAGCGGTTCGCGGGGTTCGGTGACTTCGAGCGCCTCGTCCGCCTCCGTCGCGGCAGCGGACCGCCCCGCCGCGGGGCGGTTATGCCAGTAGCGCACCGCCGTGGCGCGCCATGACCGGAATTCGACCGTTTTGCCTGGCGCGTAGCGCCATTGGGCTGCTCCCGCGTGATCGGTGCGGATCAGTTCGATGCCGCGGGCCGCGTATCGCGCGACCACCCGTGCATCAGGATGGCCGAAGCGGTTGCGATACCCCGCCTGCACCACGGCAACCGTCGGTGCCACCGACTCGAGCAGCAGCGCACTCGATGACGAATGGCTGCCGTGATGCGGGGCCATCATCCAGTTCGTCTGCAGGTCCGGCTCCCGCTGGATCAGTTCGGCTTCTCCGCTGGCAGGAAGGTCGCCAGTCAGAAGGACGGCTACGCCGCCCACCCGCGCGAGCACGACGCAGCTCATCGCATTCGTCGGCACGCGCCGACCATAGTCATCGGCCAGCGGATGAAGCACGCGCAGGCTCATGTCGCCGGACTCCATCGTCATGCCAGCAACGCACCGTTCGACGTCGACACCGCCCAGCACCGCATGCCCCGGCGACACCGAGCTCACCCGGCGGCGCACGCCGATACCGCGGAATACCGCGGCGGCTCCACCGGAGTGATCCAGGTCGAGGTGCGACACCACGACCCCATCGAGCGACGGTATTCCGCGGCCCCGCAGGAAGGGCAGGATCACGCGCTCGCCGGCATCCGAGTCCTGCGAGTAACGCGGCCCGGTGTCGTACAGCCACGCATGATCGCGGGTTTCCAGAACAACGGCCGAGCCCTGGCCGACATCGAGTGCCGTGATCCAGAGCCCGCCGGCAGGCGGTCGTTCGACGGGCCACACAAACATTGGGAGGAGCGCCACCGCGCCGAGACCCCGCACCGGCCAGCCCGGCGGCGCCAGCAGCCAGGCGATTCCGGCGAGCGTGAACGCAGTGACCCACCAGGGAGGCGCAGGCACGGCGAGGGCCGCCCAGGAAGGGGCCGACATTCCGGAGAGAAGCGCAGCCAGCAAGGCGAAGACCGAACTGGCGATCCCGAGTAGAAGCGAGGCAAGCGGCCAGAACGCATCGGGCAGTGCGGCGACGCCGGCGCCGACCAATGCAAACGGCGTGACGATCCAGCTCACCAGCGGAATCGCCATTGCGTTGGCAAGCGGCGCCACCACCGACATCTGCTGGAACAAAACGACCGTCGCCGGCACCAGCGCCAGGGTGACAGCGATCTGGACGCGCGTTGCGGTAACCACTGCGTTCAGCGCAAACGAACCGTCGCGGCGCGGGCGTCCCTGCACAACCCAGATGATCGCCGCGACGGCGCCGAACGAGAGCCAGAACCCGGCCGCCGTCACGGCCCAGGGGTCGACGACGCACACGGCTGCGGCCGCGAGCGCCAGCGCCGCACCCGATGTCAGGCGCGCGCGTGCCGTCCATGCCGCGGCGACACAGACCAGCATCAGGACTGTCCTTTGCGCCGGTATGCCCCAGCCCGCGAGCAGCGCGTACAGGAGCGCGGCGACGACGCCGGCGACGATGGCCGCCGTCTGCACCGTAGTCCGCCGCAGCAGCCAGGGCGAGCGGCGCCAGATCGCCGCGGCAATGCCTCCGGCAAGCGCCGCGATCATCGTGATGTGCAGGCCGGAGATGCTGACCAGGTGCGTAATCCCGGTGCGATTGAAAAGCGTCCAGTCGGCATCGGCGATGGCGCGCTGATCGCCCAGCACCAGAGCCAGCACGACGCCCCCGTAGCGCTCAGTCTGCAGATGCGGCAACAAGCGGTCCCGCAGCCACGCGCGCGCGCGCTCGATGGCAAAGCCGGGCGACCACACCATCGACTGCAGCCGCTCGGGCGGACGCGCGGCCGCCGTGCGCACGTAGCCGCTGGCGCGCAGGTTGCGCTCGAGCATCCATGCCTCGAAGTCGAACCCGCCGGGGTTCATCGCCCCATGCGGCCGCCGCAGGCGTACCTCGAAGCGCCAGCGCTCGCCAGGCCGCACTGGTTCGCCGGCCGCATACCAGCCGAGCAGCAGGCGCCGCGGTACGGCGACGTCGGTGCCGTGAGTCTCGACGTCGAACTCGAAGCGCACGCCGCGCTCGAGCCGCACCGGCAGGCTCGCCACGACCCCGGTGACCATGACATCGCGGCCCTCGTCGGCGAACGGGAGAGCATCCGCGAGTCGGGCATGGGCGCGCGCACCGGCATACGCAAAACCCGCGAGCAGTGCACCGCTGCAAACCCACGCGACCATGGCCACGCGCGTCGATCGGGAGCGCCCACCAAGTACGATCGAGAGGGCCGCGCCGATTGCGGCGAGCACCAGCAAGGATAGCGATGGCAACTCTGCCATCCGTTGCAGCACGCACACGCCGAGCACGAACGCGGCAAGCGGCGCGACAAGCATCGGCTAGGCGGCGGTCAGCAGCGGCCCGAGCCGGGGCAGCGCCACGAGCGCATTCGCGCGGTTCTGGCTCGCCAGCGTGTCGAGGTCGGTTCCTCGCAACCGGGCCAGTTCCTCGGCGATGCGCGCAAGATCGCACGGTTCGGTCCGCTCAACCCGTTCCGGTGTGCGGCGCCAGGACGGAGCGATGTACGGCGCATCCGTTTCCAGCACCCACGCGTCGACGGGCAGATCAGCCGCATGTCGCCGGATGCGCTGCGATCCGCTGTACGTCAGCGCCCCGCCGAAGCCGAGCTTGAATCCCCGCGCCGTGAACTGGCCGGCCTGCTGGGAGCTGCCGTTGAAGGCGTGGATGATGCCGCCCGGCACGTCGATGCGCCGCAGGTGCTTGAGCAGCAGGTCCGCCGAGCGCCGCACGTGCACGATGACGGGCACGTCCGCCTTGCGGGCGATCCGCAGCTGTTCGCGGAAGAACCACTCTTGCCGTCCCGGATCCAGGTGGGGTTCGGCGAGGTCGATGCCGATTTCGCCGACGGCGACGAAATGCGGATCAGCGAGCGAGGTCTGCACGGCCTCGCGCAGCCGTTCGATGTCGTCTTCGACAGCGTCGGCCAGCCACAGCGGATGCATTCCCAACGCGTAGGCAAAGCCATGGCGATGCGCAATTGCGCGCACTTCGTCGCGACTCATCCACGACCCCGGTCGGAATGACCAGCATGCCAACCCCGGCCTCGCGCGCCCGCGCGACCACTGCGTCGCGGTCGCGATCGAATTCGTCCGCGTCCAGATGGCAATGCGTGTCGATCCACATCGGAAGGAGTGTAAGCACCGCGGCGTGCTGCCAGCACTCCGATCGCGAAGCGCCTGCACGCAACCCAACGGCTAGACTGCCTGCATGCCGCGCAAGTTCTTCCGCAAGGTGATGCCCAACGTCGACAAGGTGCGCGAAATGCGTCTCCTGTCGATGTTCGGCGACAGCCTGTTCCACCCGGCCCTGTGGCACCTGAATCGCCGCTCGGCGGCGGGCGGCGTCGCGGTGGGGATGTTCTGCGGACTGATCCCGGGACCGCTGCAGATGCTCGGCGCCGGCATCGCCTGCGTGCTGTTTCGCGTCAACCTGCCGGTTTCGCTCGTCACCACGTTCTATACGAATCCGCTGACGATCGTGCCGCTGTACCTGGTCGCTTACCAGATCGGCTCGTTCGTGCTGGGAGCGTCGGGATCCAAGCCCGTGACACGGCCGCCCGACTGGGACTGGTCGCAACCGTTCGGATCGGCCGAGGCCATCGGGCAATGGATGATTGGCCTGGGTCCGCCGCTGGCCCTGGGAGTGTTGCTGCTCGCGTGCCTACTGGCCGTGCTCGGGTACGTCGTTGTGCGCGGGCTTTGGAGCGTGCATCTGCGGCGCGCGTGGCATGCGCGCAGTCGCCGCACGACGCCAGCGGGCTCCGATCAGGCCGGGTGAAGCTGGCCGTGTTCCAGCCGCAGCACCCGGTCGCACCGCGCCGCCATTTCCGGGTCGTGCGTGACGATGACCACGGAGGTCCGGTTCTTCTGCGCGAGTTCGACAAATACCTCAAACACCGCGCGCGCCGTGTCACGGTCGAGGTTGCCGGTTGGCTCGTCCGCCAGCACACACGCTGGGCGAGTCACGATCGCACGCGCAATCGCCGTGCGCTGACGCTCCCCGCCTGACAACTCGGTCGGATGGTGCTGCAGCCGGGCGCCGAGCCCGACCGACGACAGCGCTTCCTCGGCCTGGGTCCGCGCATCCGCCAGCGCAACCCGTCGGATCGAAAGCGGCATTGCCACGTTGTCGACCGCCGTGAATTCCGGCAGCAAGTGGTGAAACTGGTAGACAAAGCCCAGGCGCTCGTTGCGCAGGCGCCCGCGATCACCGTCGCTCATCTGCGCCAGGTCGCGTCCCTCGACCAGCACGGCGCCACGATCCGCCGCGTCGAGCCCGCCGAGGACGTGCAGCAGCGTGCTCTTGCCTGAACCGGACGCGCCAACAATCGCCACGATCTCCGCCGGCGCGATGTCGAGCTGCGCACCGCGCAGCACGTCGACCGCCAGCCCACCTTCGCGATACGACTTGTGCAGGTCGCGTGCCGACAGGACCGCGACTGAGGAAGCCTCCGCGCCGCGCGCTGCGGCGCCGGGCGCCTTCGGATCGGCCGGGCGGTGCTCAGTCATAGCGCAGCGCCTCGGCGGGGCGTACGCGCGATGCACGCCAGCTCGGATACAGCGTCGCCACCAGTGACAGCACGATCGAAATCAGGGCGATCGGCACGATGTCGCTCGCGCGCGGGTCGGACGGCAGCGAGCTGATGAAATAAATGTCCTGCGGAATCAGCGGGAAGCCTGCCAGGCGCTCGATCGTCGGGAAGATCGAGTCGAGGTTGTTCGCGATGAATAGCCCCCCCGCCACGCCGAGCAGTGTGCCGAGCACACCGATCAGCGCGCCCTGCACGATGAACACCGCCATCACGCTGCGCGGCGTGGCACCGAGCGTTCTAAGAATCGCAATGTCCGCCTGTTTTTCCGTGACCGTCATCACGAGCGTCGAGACGAGGTTGAACGCGGCCACCGCGACAATCAGCGCAAGAATGATGAACATCATGCGTTTCTCCACCTGCACGGCGGCAAACCAGCTGCGGTTCTGCCGGGTCCAGTCGCGCACGAGCAGGTTGGGCGGCAGGGTCTTCGCGAGCTCGGCAGCCACTTCCGGCGCACGCTGCATGTCGGCGATCCTGAGGCGAACCCCGGTCGGGCCGTCGACGCGAAACAGGCGCTGAGCATCGCCGATGTGGATCAGCGCGAGCGCACTGTCGTACTCGTAGTGGCCCGAGTCGAAGGTTCCGGTCAGCGTGAACTGCTTCAGCCGAGGCACGACCCCAGCCGGAGTCACCTGGCCCTGCGGCGCGATCAGCGTGATCTTCTCACCCAGGCTCACTCCGAGCGCGCGCGCAAGTTCGCCGCCCAGCACAATGCCGAACTCGCCGTCCTTCAGCGCGGCGAGCGGCTCCCCCCGTACCTGCGACGCGATGTCCGAAACAGCCGGCTCGGCCGCCGGCTCGACGCCGCGGACCAGCACGCCGCGCACGGCGTCGCCGCGCGTCAGCAGGGCTTGCGCATTGACGTACGGGGCTGCGCCGATGACCTCCGGGTTGCGTCGCGCGCCCTGTTCGACCTGCTTCCAGTCGATCGGTCCATTGAGCGCAAAGACCTCGACGTGCGAAACCACGGACAGCATTCGATCCCGCACCTGGGACACGAAACCGTTCATCACGGACAGCACGACGATCAGCGCCATCACGCCGAGCGCAATGCCGAGCATCGAGATCCCGGATATGAATGAGATGAACCCGTTGCGCCGGCGCGCGCGGCGTCCGGCGCGCGTGTAGCGCAGCCCGATGCGAAGTTCGTAGGGAAGGTTCAAGGGAAGGCGATGCCGAAGCGAACCGATTGTATCCAAGCAGTGCGGTGCCCCGGCATCGGCCGCGCCGGCACGATACTGTTCGGCTCCTAGAATCGCCCAAATGCGCTTGACATTGATGATCCCCGGTTCGCTCGTACCCGCCGACATCGCAGCAGACCTCATCGCGGCGCTGCGTGCAACGGGGCTCGCGCGGCTACTCGAGCGCGCCGCGCCGGCCGGGTCGTCGACATCACCGCAGGACAACGCCGAGACGACGTGGCTCGCGTGGAACATGTTCGGAGCATCGCAGCCGTCTCCGACCGCTCCCTACGCCTGGGCGGCACTGACCGGCAGGGCTGATGCCACCGGCGTGGTCTGGCACGCCGATCCGGTGCATATCGAGGTGGGACGTGACAGCCTCATCGTCCAGGGGCTCGACGATGCGCCCCCCGACGAGGCCGAGACGAATGCGCTGATCGCAGCGGCCAACGAATCGCTCGCGGATGCGAGCTGCGAATTGCGCAGTGCCGGCTCGCAATGGTTCCTGCATGCGGACCGTGAATGGTCGTTCCGGCCACCGCCGCTGTCGGAGGCAGTGGGCCGGCCCTACTCGCCCGCGGAATCCGATGAACCGGACGCCTTGCGCTGGAGCCGATTGCACAATGCGATCCAGATGCGCTGGCACACCGATCCGGTCAACGAGGCACGCGACGTGCGCGGTCTGCCGCCGATCAATGCGGTCTGGCTGCATGGCGGCGGCGTCTGGCGGGGACTGCCTCCGTTGCGCTGGCCGCGCGTGCACAGCGAACGCGCAGAGATACGCGGTGCCGCGGCGGCCGCGGGGTCGACGCCGGCGCGCGTGACGGACGCGGTCAGCGGCGACGCGCTGCTCGTCTGGGACGACGCTCGGCCTGCGGCGCGCCGACACGACTGGAGAGCCTGGCTCGAGTCGATGAGCGCCATCGATCGTCGGCTGGCGACGCTGCCCCCGTATCAGATGCTGGAACTGGTTCTGGCAGGCCGCCGACAGGTCCGATCGTGGATCGCGCATCCGTCGGATCGCCTGAAGTTCTGGCGCAGAACAAGACTGGCCGAAGCGATGGCCGAGGCGCCGTCCGCATGACGCGGCTGGTCGCGCGCGACTTCGACCCGGCGATCGCCCGTCGACTAGCGACAGGCGGCATGCCCGCGCCATTGGCGCGTGCCCTGGCTGCGCGTGGCGTCACGAGCGAAGACCATCTGCGACTTTCGCTCGAAGGGCTGCTGCCTCCCGGCGCGCTCTCGCATGTGCACGATGCCGCCACGCTGCTGGCCGACGCGATCGAGGCCGATGCGCGGCTGCTGATCATTGCCGACTACGACTGTGACGGCGCGACCGCGTGCGCAGTGGGGCTGCGCGGACTGCGCATGCTGGCGGCCGGAACTTCGGCGACTATCGACTACCTTGTTCCGAACCGCTTCGAGTACGGCTACGGCCTGACACCGGAGATCGTCGACCTGGCGGCGCAGCGCGAGCCCGATCTCCTGATCACCGTCGACAACGGCATCGCAAGTGTCGAAGGCGTGGCGCGTGCCGGCGAACTCGGCATCGAGGTCTTGGTCACCGACCACCATCTGCCGGGAGCGGTCCTTCCGGCGGCCGCCTGCATCGTCAACCCGAACCAGCCTGGCTGCGGTTTCCCAAGCAAGCACCTGGCCGGCGTCGGCGTGATGTTCTATGTGCTGCTGGCGCTCCGGGCGGAGCTGCGCGCCCGCGGCCGTTTCGATGCGAACTCGCAGCCGCGCCTGGACTCGCTGTTGGATCTGGTGGCGCTCGGGACGGTCGCCGACGTCGTGCGCCTGGACCATAACAACCGCGTCCTGGTGTCGCAGGGCCTGCAGCGGATTCGCAGCGGCCGGCTGCACCCCGGCATGGCGGCTCTGTTCCAGGTCGCGGGACGGGAAGTTCGCGCAGCGCGTGCGACCGACCTGGGTTTCGCGATCGGCCCGCGCATCAACGCCGCAGGACGCCTGACGGACATGACGGTCGGCATCGAGTGCCTGACGACCGACAGCTTCCAGCGTGCCCTCGAACTGGCGCAGCAACTCGATGCGCTGAATCGCGAGCGCCGCGAGATCGAAGGCGACATGCAGCTCGACGCGCTCGCCGCACTCGACCCTGCCGAGGTTGCGCAGCGACGCACCATCTGCTTGTTCGACGAGTCCTGGCACCAGGGGGTCGTCGGGCTCGTCGCCTCGCGCATCAAGGAGAAGTTTCATCGCCCGACCATCGCCTTCGCTCGTGCCGGCGAGAACGAATTGCGCGGCTCGGGACGATCGATCGAAGGCGTTCACCTGCGCGACACGCTGGACATCATTACCAAGGTCAATCCAACGTTGATCCGGCGCTTCGGGGGTCACGCGATGGCGGCCGGCCTGACACTGGCGGCTGCGCACTTCGAGGGCTTCGCCACGGCTTTCGAAGACGCGACGCGTGCCTCGTGCGACCGCTCGTTGTTCGATCGCACAGTGGCCACCGACGGCCCGCTGGCCGTGGGTGAGTTCGCGCTGTCGCTGGTCGAAGCCTGCGATCAGCATGTCTGGGGCCAGGGCTTCCCGCCGCCGTTGTTCGAGAACGAGTTTGTGGTGCTGAACCAGCGCCTGGTCAAGGACAAGCACCTGAAACTGGCGCTCGAACTGGACGGCCGCCGATTCGATGCCATATTCTTCGGGCGCGCTGCGCCGCTGTCGAAGGTGGCGCGGCTGGCCTATCGGCCGACGATCAACGAATACCAGGGCCAGCGCAGACTGGCGTTGACGATCGAACATTGCGCCGACTGACGGCGCGGACGGAAGGGGGACAAACAATGAATCGAACTGCGGGCTTGTCGCTGGCCGCTGCGTTGGCCGTTTCCGCGTGCGCCATCGTTTCGGACGGAGGCGGGCGCCTGCCCGACGACGGCGGCTTCGATCCGGTTCTCGTGCGCGCGCCACGACCAACGCTGCCGAATGTGTTTGTCATGAACGGTTACCTGGTCGTCGATCAGGAGCCGATCCGTATCCGCGGTCGCGACTTCAAGGACAAGAAGGTCACCATCGCATGGGCCCTACCGGCAGGGTCGTTGACCCGCTGGCCGGATGCGGACAAAGCAATCTCCATCAGAAACGCCAAGGGTGACCGACCTGCTGATTGGCGCTGCACGGTCGCCAGAACCGGTAAGGTCCTGTCGTGCAGCTACACGTTCGGGGTCGGCGACTACAAGTACACGCTCACGGCCAAAGGAGGGGACAAGGAAGGGGACAAGGATCCGCCCCCGCTGGATCCCTACATTGTCAACATTGAATGAGGTGCGCATCGGAGACCTCGCTCCGCGCTGCGCCGTATCCCGGAAGGAAGATCGATGAAACGTGCTTTGCTCGCCCTCGCCGCAGCCGCCTCTCTTCTCTGGGGGCCGGGCGTAATGGCGCAACCGATCACCGCGCGCGTGACCATGGAAGGCACGACGATCACCGTTCAGCCCGACCCGATCGAGGTGAGGCGTGCCCAGGGTGCCGTCGTGATCCGCTGGGAGCTGCCGCCCGGCGTGAACTACACCTTCGATCCGCAAGGCATAGTGATCAACGGCCAGCAGCTCGGCGGCCAGTTGCGGCCGCAGAACCAGATTGCCCACTGCGGCGGCGGTCCCAGGCACATCACCTGCGCCAACAGCAACAGTGGCCGCGGCACTTTCAAGTACACGGTGCGACTGCTCGATGCCAACCGCCGGCTGGTCGAGAAGGACCCGCTGATCGTCAATATCGAGTGATCGCTGCCGCGGTCAGCGACAGCACCTCGCTTGCCCGCTGGATGGCTTCGGCGTAGCTCCAGGCAGCCCCTTCCGCCTGCAATCGGGACGCCACCTCGGCACCGAGCGCATTGCGCGCTCGCTCGATCAATGGCAGCAGGAAGGCGGCGTCGGCGCTGTCGCGCCGCAGGCCGGAACGCTCCGCCTGTGACTCGGCCGCACCGAAGAGCTGCATGGCCGCCTCGGGCATCGCCGCCGCTGCGCATAGACCTGCAAGTTCATCCAGCGTCGACTGGCCAACCTGCTGGGATCCCAGAGTCGTCGCCACCTGCAGCGCCTGGGCGAGCAGCGCGCGGGCCGCCTCGAAGTTACTGCGCTCGATCGCAACGACCGCGAGATTCAACCAACCGATCGCTACGCTCTCGCGGTCACCCAGTCCGTTCAGGATCTGCACGACCTCTGCATACAACGCCTCGGCGCCGGACAGATCCCTTTGCTTGCGCAGCAACTGCGCGTGGCCGTTCAGTGCGGTGGCGATCTGGCGCGGGTTGCCGACAGCACGCGCCACCGTGATCGACTCCGCCGAGTAGCGTTCGGCACTCTCGACGTCGCCATCGCCGAGACAGGCCTGTCCGAGCGGCTGCAGCACCGCCGCAATGCGGTTCTGGTCGCCCAGTTCGCGTGCCAGTACGAGGCTCTCCTCGAGGTAGCCACGCGCTTCCGCGTAGCGGCCCATGAAGGTGCAGAACTGGCCGACGTCCGCCAGGCCGCGGCAGCGCGCAAGGCTGCGATCGCCGGGCCGCGTGCGAGCCAGCGCCTCCGCTGTCACGCGATGGCCCAACGCCAGCAGGCCGCTTTGGTACCAGTACAGCTTCAGCAGGAAGACCAGTTGCAATCCCTGCCCGGCGCCATCCTCGGCCCGATCGCACCACCGGTGCGCACTCAGAATGTTCTCGCGCTCGCAATCGAGTTCGCCGAGCCAGCGGCCTTGCTCAGGGCCTGTCAGGCCCGCCCGGGCATGTTCGGCCAGCGCCATGCACCAGGCCAGATGACGCGAGCGCGTGGCCGCCTCGTCGCCACTGCGCGTGAGCTGCTCTGCGGCGTAGTGGCGCACGGTATCGAGCATCCGATAGCGACCGCTGTCGACATCGAGCATCACCAGCGACTTCTCGACCAGGTTCGCCAGCAGGTCCACCACGTCGTCGCTGGTGATCGAGTCGCCCGCGCCGACCGACTCGGCCGCTTGCAGCGTCCAGCCGCCCGCAAACACCGACAGCCGCTGGAAGAGCCGCTGCTCGGTCGGCGGCAGCAGGTCGTAGGACCAGTCGATCAACGCCCGCAGCGTCTGCTGCCGCGGCAACACGGTGCGATCAGTCGTCACCAGCAACTTGAAGCGGTCCTGCAGTCGCGCAGCAATGACCTCGATCGGCATGGCCCGCGTCCGCGCTGCGGCGAGTTCCAGCGCCAGACGGAATGCCGTCGAGGCGGCGGCAGATCTCCGCAACCGCCGCGGCTGCCTTCCCGGTCAGCCGGAATGCCGGCTGCACTGCAGTGGCCCGATCGACGAACAACCGTACCGCGTCGTTGGCGAGCAGGGATTCGACGGAGTATTCGGCCTGGCCCGGGGGCGGCAACGGCGTGACCTGGAACACGGCTTCCCCGGCAATGCGCAGCGCGTCCCTGCTGGACGCGAGCACCCTCACCTGCGGCCCTGCCTGTAGCAGCCGCTTTGCCAGCTCTGCGCACGCGTGCACCACATGCTCGCAGTTGTCCAGCACGATGAGGAGCTTCCGGTCGCGCACGAAGCGGGTCAGCGCGTCGAGCACCGTGCCGCCCGGCTCTTCCTTGACTCCCAGGACCGAGGCGGTGGCCTGCGGCACCATTTGCGGGTCGACAATCGCTGCCAGCTCGACGAACCAGACGCCGTCCGGATAGTCCTCGAGCACGATTGCAGCCACCTGCATCGACAGCCGCGACTTGCCGAGGCCGCCCATGCCGAGCAGCGTCAGCAGCCGACTGTTGGCGAGCAGGTGTCGCACCTGTTCCATCTCGCGGTCGCGGCCGACGAACGAGTTCAGCTGTTGTGCGAGGTTGTTGGGCGCGCTCGCCATCGAGCGCAGCGCCGGAAACTCGGTGCGCAGCTGCGGGTGCACGAGCTGGTACAACTGCTCGGCGCTGCCAAGATCGCGCAGCCGCACGGCGCCAAGGTCGCGCAAAACAACGCTCGGCGGCAGGCTTCCGGCGAGGCGATCGGCCACCGCCTGCGACAGCAACACCTGTCCGCCATGGGCTGCACTCATGATGCGTGCGGCCCGGTTGACGGCCGGCCCGTAGAAGTCGTTGTCGCGCCGCTGGTCGGCGCCCAGGTGCAGGCCGCAACGCACGCTGAGCAACGCGAGGTCGGCCGGCGGTTTGGCCAGTACCAGTTGCAGCTCGATCACAGCCGCAAGCGCGTCGCCGCAGTCGTCGAAAGCGGCGTGGACTCCGTCGCCGGTCATCTTGACGACCGTGCCCCGATGTCGCTCGACGGCGGTGCGCGAGACGTCGTCGTGCCAGGCCACCGTGCGCGCGGCCCGAACCGGGTCGGATTCCCACAGGCGCGTGCTGCCCTCGATGTCCGAGAACAGGTAGGTGACTGTCGTGGCAGTCGACTCGATCATCGGTGCGCGGGTCGTTCGGTCAGGGCATTGGCAAGCGCGCGCAGTTTACGTCGACGCAGACCCAGGCCCTGTCCGGCAGCGACGCGCGACGTAACGAGTTCCTATAATCGCCGTCTTTCGACATCGAGATGCTCCATGGAAGCCGAACACCTGAACCAGATCGAGGGCACCGTCGCGGACCTGCGCGGTCGCCTGGCCGAACTGCGGAGGTATCTTTGACGTCGATGTAAAGGAAGCCCGGCTGGAGGAAATCAACCGCGCGCTCGAGGACCCCAAAGTCTGGGACGACCCGAAACGCGCGCAGGAGCTCGGCCGCGAAAAGAAGTCGCTCGACCTGATCGTCCTGAAGATGCGCACGCTGACCGATGGCGTGCGCGACGCCGGGGAACTCTTCGAGATGGCGCGCGTCGATGACGATGACGCCACGCTGCGATCGGTCGATACCGACGTGGCAACGCTCGCCAAACAGGTGGCCGACCTCGAGTTCCAGCGGATGTTCAACAATCCGCTCGACCCCAACAACTGCTTCATCGAGATCCAGGCGGGCGCGGGCGGCACCGAGGCGCAGGACTGGGCCGGCATGCTCGAGCGCATGTACCTGCGCTACGCCGAGCGGCGCGGCTTCAAGCCGGAGCTGCTCGACGAAACTCAGGGCGAAGTCGCCGGCATCAAGGGCGCGACGATCAAGGTGAGCGGCGACTACGCCTACGGCATGCTGCGTACCGAGACCGGCATCCACCGGCTGGTGCGCAAGTCCCCGTTCGACTCCAATGCACGGCGTCACACCTCGTTTGCCAGTGTGTTCGTCTATCCCGAGGTGGATGAGACGGTCGACGTCGAGATCAACCCGGCCGATCTGCGCATCGACGTCTATCGCGCCTCCGGTGCCGGCGGCCAGCACGTCAACAAGACCGAGTCGGCGGTGCGCATCACGCATGCGCCGTCGGGCATCGTCGTGCAGAGCCAGAACGACCGTTCGCAGCACCGCAACCGGGCCGAGTGCATGGCGATGCTGAAGTCGCGCCTGTACGAACTCGAGCTGCGCAAGCGCATGGCGGAGCAGAACAAGCTGGAGGAAGCCAAGACCGACATCGGCTGGGGCCACCAGATCCGCTCCTACGTGCTCGATCAGTCGCGCATCAAGGACCTGCGCACCAACGTCGAGATCGGCAACACCCAGGCCGTGCTCGACGGCGATCTCGACGACTTCATCCAAGCCAGCCTCAAGCAGGGTGTCTGATGTCACGCCCGGCCATTGCGCAACCGGAACTGCTGCCGCTCGCCGAAGGCGTGGCGAGCGCCCGCATCGTGCTGCGCCGCTATCGCTTCGGCGACGGCGCGGCGCTCTTCGATGCGCTGGCCCCGCACCGCGAAGAACTGATGCAGTGGATGGAGTGGCCGCGGCGCCATCAGCGCGTCGAGGACTCCGAGTCGTATGCGCGACGCATGCACGCCGAGTTCATGCTCAGGCGATCGATGCCGATGGCGATCTTCGACGCCGACGGCGATCGTTATCTGGGCGGCGCCGGCTTTCATGTGCCTGACTGGAACACACCGAAGGTCGAGATCGGTTACTTCCTCGTCCCGCCTGCGCGTGGCACCGGTATCGCCGGCGACGTCGTGCGCCTGCAGATCCACTATGCCTTCGACCAGATGCAGATGAACCGCATCTGGGGCGCATGCGACGCCGGCAACGAAGCCAGCATGGGCGTGATGCGACGCGCCGGCATGCGCGAGGAAGGCCTGTTGCGGGCCGAGACCCGCGACCATCACGGCAACGTGCGCGACACCCACATGTTCGGCCTGACCCTAGACGATTACCCCGACTGGACTGCCACCCACGGCATGGCCGATCTCCGGTACCTTCCACTCCCATCATGACGACTAGACGGCTTGTAATCCTGACGGGCGCCTCGCGGGGACTTGGCGCGGCCATGGCCGAGCAACTGCTGACCGCAGGTACGCTGCTGCTGACGCTGTCGCGCCATCCCTCGCCGGCGCTACAGGAAAAGGCAAGCGCGGCCGGCGCAACGCTCGAGCAATGGGCCATCGACGTCGGTCACGATGTCGGCGCCGCTGCTCGACTCGAGGCCTGGCTGCACCAGCATGCGGCGGCGGGTTTCAGTTCGGCGGCGTTGATCAACAACGCAGGACTTCTCGGTCCGGTCGGTCCAATCGACCGCAGCGAGGCGGAGCATCTTGCTGCGGTGCTGCGCGTCGACCTCGAGGCACCGCTGCTGCTGACGGCTGCGTTCCTGCGCGCGACACGCAACTGGGCGATCGACAAGCGCGTGCTCAACATTTCATCCGGCGCGGGCAGGCGCCCCATCGTCGGCTGGGCCGCGTATTGCGCGGCCAAGGCGGGAGTCGACCACTACTCGCGGGTCGTCGCGCTCGATGAAGAGCGGCTGCCCAATCCCGCGCGCATCGTTTCGCTGGCACCGGGCGTCATCGATACCGACATGCAGGGCGAACTGCGTGCCGCTGAGCCCGCGGGATTTCCCGACCAGTTCCACTTCGTCGAACTGAAGGCCAGCGGGCAACTGCCGACACCGCAGGCCGCTGCCCAGCGCGTGCTGGCCTATCTCGCGCGGCCTGATTTCGGAACTCAACCGGTCGCCGACGTGCGCGACGCCTGAACCATGACTGAAGCCAACACTCCGCCCGCCGACGAAAACCAGATCATCGCGGAGCGGCGCGCCAAACTGGCTGAGCTGCGCGCCCGCGGACCGGCGTTCCCGAACGACTTTCACCGCACGCACCTGGCGGGCGACCTGCAGGCAAAGTACGGTCCGCTGGAACGCGAGTCCCTCGAGCAGGCCAACGCAGAGGTTGCGGTCGCCGGCCGCATGATGCTCAAGCGGGTGATGGGCAAGGTCGCATTCGCCACGGTGCAGGACGTTAGCGGCCGCATCCAGTTTTTCATCGCGAAGGATGACGCCGGCGAGGCAGCGCTCGAGGATTTCAAGCGCTGGGATAGTGGTGACCTGATCGCCGCACGTGGCGTCATGTTCAAGACGCAGAAGGGAGAGTTGTCGGTCCGCGTGAAAGAACTGCGGCTGATGGCCAAGGCCCTGCGGCCGCTGCCCGACAAGTTCCACGGACTGGAGGACCGCGAGCAGCGCTACCGCCAGCGCTATGTCGATCTCATCATGAACGACGTGGCGCGCGCGGCGTTCCTCACCCGCAGCAAGGCGATCGCCGCGATGCGCGAGTTCATGGTGGCCGAAGGCTTCCTCGAGGTCGAGACACCGATGCTGCAGGTGATCCCGGGCGGCGCGGCGGCCAAGCCTTTCGTCACACACCACAACGCGCTCGACATCGACATGTTCCTGCGCATCGCGCCGGAGCTGTACCTGAAGCGGCTCGTGGTCGGTGGCTTCGAGCGGGTGTTCGAGATCAACCGCAACTTCCGCAACGAAGGGGTGAGTCCGCGACACAACCCCGAGTTCACGATGATGGAGTTCTACGCCGCGTACGAGGAGTACATGTGGCTGATGGACTTCACGGAACGACTGCTACGGCACACAGCCATCGCCGCCACCGGCTCGGCAGTCCTGCATTACCAGGGGCAGACCATCGATCTGTCGCAGCCATTCGCGCGCATGACCACGGCGCAGGCGATCCGCGCTCATGCGCCGCAATACAGTGAGAGCCAGCTCGCCGACCGTGATTTCCTGCACCGTGAACTGCGCGCGCGGGGCAGCACCCATGCAGAGGAGGCCGGGCTGGGTGCACTGCAGCTGGCGCTCTTCGAGGAAGTCGCAGAATCGAAACTGATCCAGCCGACCTACATCGTCGACTATCCGGTCGAGGTCTCACCGCTCGCGCGTGCATCGGACTCGCGCCCGGAGATCACCGAGCGCTTTGAACTCTTCATCGCCGGACGCGAACTCGCCAACGGCTTCTCGGAACTCAATGATCCGGAAGACCAGGCCGCGCGTTTCAATCAACAGGCGAAGGCGAAGGCGGCGGGCGACGAGGAGGCGATGTATTACGACGCCGACTACGTGCGTGCGCTCGAGTACGGCATGCCCCCGGCTGCGGGCTGCGGCGTCGGGGTCGACCGCTTCATCATGCTGGTGACGGATTCGGCAAGCATCCGCGACGTGATCCTGTTCCCACACATGCGGCCGGAAGGCTGATGCCCGACGCCGCGCGGCTGCAGACGATCGCCGAGCGGTTGCAGCTACGCGCGCAGCCGCCGCGGCCGCCGGAGCTGCGAACTTTGACCATCGGAACTCACAGCGTCGGCTGGGTACCACCGACGATTGCCGACTTCCTGTGTGCCAATGCCTCTCACTTCGTCGGCGATGCCCACACGTTGCGACTGGTCGATGACGGCCTCGACGTCCGCGCGCGCAGCGCCCTGCTCTTCGAGGCAGCGCTGCGGCTGCGCGATGCCGGACTGGTGCGCGGCTGGCGCGACGAAGCCCTCGCGATTCGCGCGCGTCGCGGCGAAGCACTGCTGGCGACAATCGAGCGTGCGGCCTGTCGCGCGCTCGGCATCACCACCGAAGCCGTGCACCTGAACGCCTTCGCCGACGATGGGACGCTCTTCGTCGCACGCCGTTCGCTCCACAAGACCATCGACCCCGGACTCTGGGACAACCTGGTCGGCGGCATGGTGCCGGCGGATGAGACGCTGGAACAGGCGCTCGAGCGCGAGGCCTGGGAGGAAGCCGGCCTGGAACTCGACCGCCTCGAATTGCACCGGGGTCGCTCGTTTCAGATGCGCCGCCCAGTACCCGAGGGTTACCAGTCCGAGTGGATTCACGTATACGAAACGACGCTTCCAAGTGAAACACACTGCGCCAATCAGGACGGCGAAGTGTCCGCGATCGAACGCCGACCGCTCGGTGACGTCGTCGATGCCATCGAGCGGAGCGAGTTCACTCTCGAAGCCGCTCTCGTGACGCTCGAGAGTCTCTTGCGCCGCAGCAGCCTCGGCAGTCCCGCGCGGTTCTACGCATGATGGTCGACGCGGTCGTGCTGTTCTTCCTGCTCGGCGTCGTCGCACGCCTTGCGCGCAGCGACCTGCGCCTGCCCGAGGCCTTGTACGAAACCCTGTCGATCTACCTTCTGCTGGCGATCGGACTGAAGGGCGGCGTCGAACTCGCCCGCCAGCCGATAGCGAGCGTCCTGCCGTCGGCCGCAGCCGCCATCGCCTTGGGAGCCGCAATTCCTCTGCTGCTCTATCCGGTCCTGCGGGCCGTGGGCCGACTGTCTGTCGCGGACAGCGCGTCAATTGCAGCCCACTATGGGTCGGTATCGGTCGTGACCTTCGCGGTGGGTACGAGCCTCCTGCTGCAGGCCGGGATCGCCACCGAGCCCCACATGCCCTTGCTGGTTGCGTTGATGGAGGCCCCGGGCATCGTGGTCGGTATCGTGCTCGCCCGTGCGCTCGCGGGCCGGCAGTTTCGTGATCGACCGCCCCTGCAATGGGGCACGCTGACGCACGAGGTTCTGTTCGGCAAGAGTGTCGTGCTGCTGCTCGGTGGCCTGGTGATCGGCACCCTTGCAGGAGCGGACGCGCTCGCTCCGATTGAGCCGCTCTTCTTCGGCCTGTTCAAGGGCGTGCTGGCGCTCTTCCTGCTCGAGATGGGCCTGGTCGCCGGCGGTCGCCTCGCCGATCTGCGCCGTGCCGGTGTCTTCCTGGTGGGATTCGGCATCGCGGCGCCGCTGGCTCTCGGACTCCTGGGCGCCGTCGTCGGGCACCTGCTCGGACTGTCGCTCGGCGGCACGACGCTGTTGGCCACGCTGGCCGCCAGTGCCTCGTACATCGCCGCGCCGACGGCCATGCGCGTCGCCGTGCCGGAGGCCAATCCGGCGCTGTCGATCGGTGTCGTGCTCGGCGTCACTTTCCCGTTCAACATCACGTTCGGGATTCCGCTCTACCTTCAGTACGCGCGCTGGCTAGGGAGCTAGGCATGCAGACCCACGCGAAGAAACTCCTCGTCATCATCACCGAAGCGGCGCTGGAAAAGAACCTGATCCGCGACGCACGCCAGTTCGGCGCACACGGTTACACCATCACCGAGGTGCGCGGGGGTGGAGAGCGCGGTGAACGCGAAGCCAGCTGGGAGGCCGATCGTTCGATCGAGATGAAAGTCGTCTGCGACGCCGAGGTTGCGCGTTCACTCGCGCAACACGTGCTCGCCAGCTACGCGCCGCACTATGCGACCGCGATGTTCACCGCCGACGTCGGTGTGTTCCGCGCCGAGAAGTTCTAGCCGACTGTCTCGCACGAAGAGCGCATCTCTTCGGCGGGTGCCTGTGCACGCGGGGATGTCCAGTGCGCTCTGCCCCACGAGTTGGTCCGCTGGCGACCCACCGTTCATTCGGCGTGCAATTGTGCTTATCGCCACTTGCGGTCGTGGCTCACCACCGCCACACTTACCCGATAGCCGTCACTCCCGAACGCTGCCCGCGAAACTGGGCGGTCTGCGAGCAGTGACATGTTCGAACGCTCGACGCGGGGCAAACAGCATGACTGACTTCGTTCTCGTTCATGGCGCATGGCATGGCGCCTGGTGCTGGCGAAAGATCCTTCCGTCACTCTGGGCCAAAGGTGATCGCGCATTTGCCGTGACACTTACGGGTGTCGGTGAACGCGAACACCTGATGTCCTCTTCCATCCGGCTGGCGACTCACATCGACGACGTGGTGTCAGTCATTGAGACCGAGGAACTGGCGCGTCTCGTGCTTGTGGGTCACAGCTATGCCGGGTTGTTGATCACCGCCGTGGCTGATCGCTACGCGGAGCGCATTGCGCGACTGGTCTACCTCGATGCCATCATTCCCCGCAGCGGCGAGAGTTGGTCGAGCTCCCATAACGAAAGCGCGCGCCAGGCCCGTCGGGCAGACATCGCCCGAGACGGCGTCATCCCGCCTCCGCCGGCGTCCGCCTTTGGCCTGACCGGCGAGGATGCGGCGTGGGTGGACCGACGCCAGAAGCCACATCCGGGCGGTGTGTATGAAGACGTGCTGCAGTTCGACGAGGCACGCGTGGCAAGCCTGTCTCGTACTTTCGTGGACTGCACCTCGCCGGCACTCCCGGCGATCGAAAAGTCCCGACAGCGAGTGCGTTCCGAGCCAGGCTGGCAGGTGATCGAGATTGCCACGGGTCACGATCCGATGATCAGCGCCCCGACCCAGTTGCTCGACATCCTGGATAAGGCAGGACGTTCAGACTGAGGTTGGCGCGCGCCGCTCGAATCGATCAGAACCGAAGCTGGCGAGACGCGGCCATATCGCCCGAAAGAGCGCATGAGTTTTCGCGATCGCGACGTCACCCGATCAAAGTCGTCTTGCTGCCGTCAGGAGTGCTTGTATGGGATGTCTGAGCTTCTTGTTTCCACCCAGGCGTGGCAGCGCAGAGCTGGTTGTCATTCAACCGAACAGCGCGCAGGCCGGACGCCGGATCGCGTTCAAGTTCATTCTCAGAAGCTTCAAGCTTTCCAAGCAGAACATCTACGCCGAGCAGGCCATACCAGGATTGCCCGGTGCGCCGCTCCAGTTCCTGAGGGGTCAACCGAAGCTCCTGACGATGGCAATGTACTTCGATACACGAAATGAAAACCGAGACGTGCGCGAATTGACAAACGAAGTTGCGCGCTTGATGAAGGTCGACCGAGCCACGCATGCACCACCGGCGCTGCGGTTCGAGTGGAAAGGACTTTCGCTGCAGTGCGTTCTGGAAAGCGCGACGGAGGAGATCATTTCACTCTTTCCAGACGGACGACCGGCCCGAGCAAGGATGCAGACAACCTTCAAGGAAATGAGAACGCTGACGGAACTACAAGAAGAACTAGATAGCGAATGATGTGTGAGTTCAATGCTGCAATTGTTCCGCCCATGGTGTTCGGAAACCATAAGTTGGAGTTCCAGAGAACAACTGTCTGAAATGAGCAAGCATGCCGTTCTTGGATAGAGAGTACGCGGCCATGAGCCGACGTTTCCGAGGTGCGGCCACCGCCACCCAAAGCAGCCACAATCTCAAGCATGAATTTGACCGCTGTTGAAGCCAAACCCTTCGTTCCGGCAACCGACTTCGAACGAGCAAAGCAATTTTACGCGGCGCTCGGCTTCGAGATTCCATGGTCCTCCGAAGACCTGGCCTATGTACGGCATGGCCTAACTGCCTTTCTTCTGCAGGCCTTCAATCAGCCCGCGTTCATTCAAAACTTCCAGATGCACCTTCTCGTTGAGAATGTCGACGACTGGCACGCCCATTTGAAGGCGATTCGTATTGAGGAGCGATTCGGAGTGCGGATGGGTTCACCGGAAGACCAGTCGTGGGCCATGCGTGACTTCACGCTGTTCGATCCGAGTGGCGTGCTGTGGCGTATTGCCCAGAATCTGCCGCGGTCCGGTGGATAGCCTGCGTCGGGGCAAATTGGCCATTAGCGGTCATGGGTTCCAGCTCGACAGTCGCTCGAACCGGTCAGGCCTCTTGACGACGTGAGTAGCTTGATAAGACAAGCCCGTGCGCAGTTGTCCAGATTGAGCCGTGGCGACGGACCCTTGCTGGCTCGAGGGCAAAGGAACGACGTATGTTGAACGAGTCTTTTCGCGTAGCCGTTCCGCAGCTGCTTGCGGAACTTGAAGCATCTGCGAATGCGCATGACACCGATCGACATATGGCAGCGTATGCCAAAGATCCGTCGCTGACGTTCGCATTCAATGGCGAGGTTATTCGCGGCTGGGATGCGCTACGCGAGCAACAGCGCAAGTGGTGGCAGGACGGCGCGGCCACGGGGACTTACAAGTACGCTGGAACTCCGATCGTGGAGCCATTGGCTGAGGATCTTGGGATGACTACCTTCCTGATCAATGCGCGAACCGAGCTCCCCGAAGGACGCGTCATTGAACGAACGCTCGCTTATTCGGCACTTTGGCGAAAGCAAAGCGACGGGTGGCGCATCGTCTTCGCGCACGAGTCCAGCACGAAGTGATCCATGGTGAGGCGATGCGACACAGTCAGGACGCGAGCGACCCAGACCCCGGCATTCGGCCACAAGCGGCCGCGCGACTCAGAAGGCTAAACGCCGAGTAAGGGAACATTCTCATCTCGTCGCTGCGTACTCACGCATCAACCTGTGGTGGCTTCGAAATGAGGCCTTTCCCCCGAAATTAGTTCTGCAGCAAGCTCGCCAACGCTCCGAAGTCGAGCGCTTCGTACGATGTCTGCTGCCACGCATTCTCCGGGTCGGTCTTCGGCTGCGGCGCGACGGACACCACGATTACGTGCAGTCGCTTCGGATCCCGCCGCGCATACGTCGGATCGATCTTCGCCAGAGGTCTGCCCTCCGGGTCGTCTACCCGGACGGCACCCTCAGGGGTCGTCGTTCCGCTCATCGTGCCGGGCGCAGCGAGTTGCGCTGGGGTGAGGGAGGCGCGATATGTATCGAACGCGGCGCGTTGCTTCGTCACCGCCTGCGCCCCAGCGGCTTCGTTCTTCGCGGCGGACGCGCGCATCTTTTCCAGCGAGGCAAGCAAGTTAGCGCGCGTCTTCTCGGCTGCCGCGGGATCGGCCTTCTGCATGCCGCGATAGATCTCATCGATCTTCCGCTCGTCGAGTGCGTTTATGGATTGCCTCGCCCGCGCGAACTCCGCCTCCCGTCGTGAGAGCTCGCGCTCGTGCCAGCCGAGCATCTCTGCGACGGTCACCGGGATCCAGGGACGGTAACTGCCGTCGCTCAGCAATACACGCGGGTTCTGCGCTTGGCCGCCGGCGAGGTAGACGGGGTAGCCGGCGAAACTTCCGCGCGGCACAGGAGCGAACGAAGCACGCAGCTCTCCATCGCCCAGCTGGCCACCGAGCAGCGCTCCCGGATCGTTGATGAAGATTGCGATCTGGCCGTCCGCCAGACCACCACCACGGTCCGCGTTCGGGCTGACCTTGCAGCCGTCGCGCAGCCAGGCCTTCTGGTTGTACGCCGTCGTGATCACTGAGGCCGACAGCCAGTCCTGGCCGTAGTAGCTAATCGAGGTGCGGACGCGCACGGGCTTGTTGCCGGACATAAACACGGCGTTGTTCTGAGTAATCGTTGCGGCCGCGCGGGCGGCCCGTTGCAGCACCTCAGCCCCAGGCCGGCGGCTGTCGAAGCCTTCCTCCCGGGTTGGAACAATGCAGTCGAGTTCGGCGGAGGCGAGCGCCGGCGCAAGGGCAAGCGCCCAGACAACGAATACCTTCATCGCGTCTGCCGCCCAAACACGCACGGCGGAACTCGCGTCGCACAGACGCCTGAGCTCGTCATCGTTTCCTCTCATACAGGCCGCATGGCCCGCAGATCTTAGCGGCGGGCAACCTCAAGGGCCTACGCCTTATGTCGCAGATCACGACCCGCCGGTGAACTTAGCTGCACCAAGCAGATCAGCAAGTAGCGGTCGTTCGCGTCCGGAATCGCGCGATGACTTCCAGGCCTGTGAGCGCCGGAGTGGAACCGGCGCCGCCTGTCAAGCGATGCCGAATCGATTCAATTCTTCGGCCCGTCAAGAAAGCTCTGCACAACGCGAAACAGCTGCATGCGGTTTCGCTCCAGCATGATCGAGTGCGTCCCCTCGCCGATCTCGACGTACTGCTTCACCGGTGCGTTGGCGAGTAACGGGAACAACGCCTGAGCCATGTATGACGGCGTGTCGGCATCCCACTCGCCCTTGACCAGCAGCGTTGGCACCCTGATGGCTTCCGGGTCGTAGGGTGGCGTCCAATCGCCTGAGGACTGCACCGTGGGCACGCCGCCGTTCGGAGCCCGCATGACCGCCGGCGACTGCTTCGATCCCCATGGGTCGGTCGCAAGGTTGGCCGCCACCCAGGCCTCGAACCAACTGCGCGGAACGAGTTGTTCCTGCTTGTCTTGCGCCACGCCGGCCAGCCAGCGCGACTTGACCGCCGCCACGTTGACGAGTCGGTACGCCGCCTTGACATCGGTCCCGCTGGCCGCTCCGGACGGGGTCTTTCGCTGCCACACCGGCGCGTAGAGCACGAGTCGTTCGACCTTGTCGCCATGGATGGCGGCGTAGCGTCCCATGACGGCGGTTCCCCAGGACCAGCCGATCAAAACGATCCGCTCGACGTTGCGTCGGCGCCGAATGAAGTCGACGGCGGCGTCGACATCGTCGACCGCCTCAGCCAACGTGGCAACGGGAGGATTGCGGTCGGGGGGCTCGGACATCGCCGGAGGTCGGGTCGACCCACCGTAGCCGCGCACGTCGACCAAGTAGACGTCGTAGCCGGCCCGTGCGATGTAGTCCATCCAGGACAGACCGTCCAGAGACAGATCGAACGTCGACTCGGACGGGAAGGTGACGCCGTGAACGAAAAGCACGATGCGGTTGGAAGGGAACGCCTCCGCCCCATTTACCCGCTTGTTGCGAACGAAGAGCTCGATGCCCGCCGATTTCGACGGAACGTGGAAGTCGTCGACCGCCAAGGCCGGTATGTCCGGTGCCGATCGTGCGGCGGCGCATCCGGCCAGGGCGAAGGCAGTCAGCACAAGAAGCCTCAGGCCAGCCATCGCCGACACGATGGTGACTGCGGCGAACCGTTGGAGAAAGCTGTTTAACATGATCGACTCCGGCAGTTCAGTGGTGACGCCAATCTAAGCTCGGCGCCGCCGGCGAGTCCTGAAATTCGCTGCGTGCTGGCTGAATAAGCCTGAGTAACGCTGTACTCGGGCACGCACCCGGGAGCAAACTACGCCCCGAAGTGCGAATCTCACCGATGGGCCGGACCGAGGAATTCACTGCCGCGACGTTCCGATTCGACGCCTTCGAACTCGACGGGCAGCGGCGCACGCTACGGCGCTCAGGCGCCGACGTCGAACTGCGACCGCTGGCCTTCGATGCGCTCGCCTTTCTGGTGCGCCACGCGGGCCACGTCGTGACCAAAGACGAGTTGATCGCCGCCGTCTGGCCGGGGCTCGTGGTGACAGACGACTCGATCGCGCGCTGCATCAGCGACATCCGGCGTGCGCTCGGCGATGTCGAGCAAAAGATCATCAAGACGGTGCCGCGGCGCGGCTACACGCTGGCCGTCCCGGTGGACCCGGACGGGCCGCGGTTTACCCATCCTGAGCCCGCCCTGCTGAACGTGGCCCGCGCGGAAGCTGTGCCGCCGGCACCGATGGTCCCGGTCCCAGGCCAGCCACCCATGGGAGGCATCCTGGCACGGCGATGGGCCTTTGGTGCAGGCGTGACCTTCCTCTGTGTCGCCCTGGCCTGGGTGGTTTGGGCCATGAGGCAGGGCTCCGAAACCGCAACGGTCCGCCCTGGTTTGTCGATCGTGATGCTGCCTCTGGCGAGCTTGGGCGGCGACCCGGCGCAGGATCGCCTGGCCGCCGCACTCACCGACGAGATCACGGTCGACCTGTCGCGCATTCCCGAGACCTTCGTGATCGCCCGTGCCACGGCAGACAGCTACCGCGGCCGCAGCGTCGACGCACGTCAGGTGGGCCGCGAGCTTGGCGTGCGCTACGTGCTCGACGGCGGCCTGGTGCGTCTGGGCGACGCGGTGCAGCTGACCCTGCAACTTGTCGAAAGCGAGAGCGGGCGCGCCCTGTGGGCAGACCGCATCGATGGCGAGTTGTCCGACCTGCCTGCGCTGTACCGCCGGGTCACTGGAACGGTGGCGAGGTCGCTGGACCTGACGCTGCAGGCAGTGGAAACCTCACGTGCGAGGGAGCGGCCCGCTGCCGACCTGCAGGACCTGTTGTTGCAGGCGCGCTGGCTGCTCCAGCACAACCGGACGACACCGGACTCGGTGCGGGAAGCGCGCCAACTGCTCGAGCAGGTGAGCGCGCGAGACCCGGGTTCGGCGCTTGCCTTCGCCCTGCTGGCCCAGACCTACAACGTCGACGTGGCGCAGCGCTGGCTGAGCCTGCGCGGCGCGACGCGCGAGCAGTGGCTGCAACAGGCCGACAGGTTCTCGGAGCGGGCCTTCCAACTGGATCATGCCGATGCACGTGTAATCGGCGTGCGCGGCACGACGCTGGCGCTGGCCGGCCGCTCCGAGCAGGCGGTCGAGTTGCTCGAGCGCCAGATCGCGCTCAATCGCAACGATGCAAGTGCCTGGTTCTGGCTCGGCTATGCCCGTTGCACGCTCGGCCGGCAGGATGAAGCGATCGCCGCCCTTGTGCAGGCGCGGCGGCTCAGCCCGCGCGATCCGAATCTCAACGGCATCTTTGTCGTCACCGCGGCGGCACATCTGTACCTGGGGCACGACCGCGAGGCGCTCGAATGGGCGCGGCGCTCGGTGCTCGAGCGGCCGCAGCACGCGGTGGCTCACTCGTGGGTCGCAGCGGCGGCCGCGAACTTGGGCGAGACGGAAACCGCACGCGCCGCCTTGGCCGAGTTCAGGGGGCGGCTGCCTTCCTACACGATTTCGTCGTTCCGCGACGAGCGGCTGTGCGCCAACGACCTTTGCCGCAGTCAGCGCGAGCGCTACTACGCTGGGCTGGCGAAGGCGGGGCTGCCCGAATAGGCTGACTTCGCGCTGCGGGGCCACCTTCGGGTGGCTCCGCATGGGTCCGCGCGGAACTCACGGAAGTTGCGGCCCCCACCTGAAGCATCCGTCTGCAAGTAGTTCGAGAACCCAGGCTCACCTGCATCCGGAAAGCGGCCCTAGGGTGGTTAGACGAGTCGCTAAGCGACTTCCTCTATCCACGCCATCTGGATCGCCTCCAGAATCTTCTCGCCGGAACGCGCCGGGTCGTCGCTGAATCCGGGCAGCTCGCACACCCAGCGATGCAGGTCGGTGAACCGTATCGTCCGCGGATCGATGTCCGTGTGGGTCTCGGACAGGGCGATGGCAAGCTCGAGCGTGTCGGTCCATTTCATGTCGGCCTCGTATTTTCCTGTGCGGCCGCGCGCGATGCACGGCCGCTAGTGCTTTTCTTTCGCATAGTTGATGCTGTACTTTGGAATCTCCACGGTCAGGTCGATATCCTGCAGGATGGCCTGGCAGGATAGGCGCGACACCGGGGTCAGGCCCCACGCGCGGTCGAGAAGATCCTCTTCGTTGTCGCTCGCCGGCGGCAGCGACGCATAGCCCTTGCGGATGATGCAGTGGCACGTCGTGCACGCCGCCACCTTGCCGCACGCGTGCTCGATGTCAACACCGTGATCGAGCAACGCATCGGTGAGCGTCACCCCGCGCGCAACTTCAAACTCCGCGCCAGCGGGGCAGAGCTCCTCATGAGGCAATACGGTGATCTTCGGCATCGTCGCGCCCGCGTTGCGGCAGGCTACTTGGCCAGTTCTTCGATCGTGCGTCCGGCCAGCGCACTGCGTATCGAGCGGTCCATGCGCCGTGCTGCGAAGTCGTCGGTACCCGCGATCAGCGTATCCGTCGCCTGCCGGATGGCGGCTGCATTGGCATCCTGAAGGTGCCTGGATACCTCCGCGACGAGGCGTTCGATCGTGTTGCGCTCGTCCGGCTCCAGCAGATCTCCATCGGCGGCAAGCGCTGCCAGCGTCGCTTCGAGCAGACGTTGCGCTTCGACCTGCTGTTCACGCAGCGCACGGGCACGCATGTCGTCGTCGGCCGAGCCGAACGAGTCCTGCAGCATGCGGGCGATCTCGTCATCGGAAAGGCCATACGTGGGCTTGACGACGATGGCAGCCTCGACCCCGCTGCCGGTCTCGCGGGCGGCGACCGAGAGCAATCCGTCGGCATCTACCGTGAAGGTGACACGGATGCGTGCCGCGCCCGCCACCATCGGCGGGATGCCGCGCAGTTCGAATCGCGCCAGTGAGCGGCAGTCCGAAACGAGTTCACGTTCGCCTTGCAGGACATGGACTGCCATGGCCGTCTGGCCGTCACGAAAGGTCGTGAATTCCTGCGCACGCGCGACCGGGATCGGCGAGTTGCGCGGAATGATCCGTTCGACCAGTCCGCCCATGGTCTCCAGGCCGAGCGAAAGCGGTATGACGTCCAGCAACAACCAGTCGTCTCCAGCCGCACGATTGCCCGCGAGCAGGTTGGCCTGCATCGCCGCGCCCAGGGCAACGACCTTGTCCGGATCAATGTTCGTGAGGGGTGCCTGCCCGAAGAAGGCACCCACCGCCTTGTGGACATGCGGCATGCGCGTTGCGCCGCCGACCATCACGACGCCATCGATGTCCTTGGCCGTCACGCCGGCGTCGTGCAGGGCCTTGCGGCACGCCGCCAGCGTCTTGTCCACCAGCGGCTGGGTCATGCGCGCGAACTCGCGGCTCGGAGCCGGCACATCCACCACTTCGCCGGTCGATAGCACCGCGTTGGCGCGGACCTCGGGCTCGACCGACAGGCGCTCCTTGACCTCGCGCGCCTTGACCATCAAAGCGCGCGCGTCCTGCTGCGACAGCGGCAGCAGCTGCGCCTGCTCGATGATCCAGCAGAAAAGGCGGTGGTCGAAGTCATCGCCACCCAGTGCGGAGTCACCGCCGGTGGCGAGCACTTCGAAGACGCCCCGCGAAAGCTTGAGGATCGAGATATCGAACGTTCCGCCACCCAGGTCGTAGACCGCGTAGGTTCCCCGGGCGCCATGGTCCAGCCCGTAAGCGATCGCGGCGGCCGTCGGCTCGTTGAGCAGGCGCAGGATATTGATGCCGGCCAGTCGTGCAGCATCCTTCGTGGCCTGCCGCTGCGCGTCGTCGAAGTAGGCGGGCACCGTGACCACCGCGCCAACCAGATCGCCGCCGAGTGCCTCTTCCGCCCGCACACGCAGAACCTTCAGGATTTCGGCCGAGACTTCGACTGGGCTCTTCACACCGGCGGCGGTGCGCAACTGCAGCATGCCCGGCGCATCATCGGCACGCTCGACGAAGTCGTAGGGCATGTTCTCGATGTGCAGCACGTCCGAGCGTGCGCGCCCCATGAAGCGCTTCACCGACACGACGGTGTTGCGCGGATCCAGCGACTGGTGCCTCTGCGCCTCATAGCCGACCTCGGCCTTCCCATCGGCCAGGTAGCGCACCACCGAAGGGAGCATCGGACGCCCTTCGGCGTCGTCGATGACGACCGGAATGCTGTTGCGCACAGTCGCCACCAGGGAATTGGTCGTTCCAAGGTCGATGCCCACCGCCAGCCGATGCTGGTGCGGGGCCGACGACTCGCCCGGCTCGGCGATCTGCAGCAGAGCCATCAGGCCGACGCCTCACGCGGACGTGTCATGAACTCTTCGGCAGCGCGTACTTCGTCACGGAACTTGTCGACGAACATGAGCTGGCGTACCAGCGCAGACGCCGCAACATGATCACGCACCTCGTCGATTGCGGCCTCGATCGCGGCGATCAGAGCGTCGCGCTCCGCCTTCACGGTGGCCATCAGCTCGTCCAGTTGCGTTGCATCGTCATGCCGCTTCGCGCCGTCGAGCGACTCGCGCCACTCCAGTTGCTGAAGCAGGAAGGGTCCCGGCATCGAGGTGTTCGACTCGGCCTGGATCGGTACCCCCGCCCGCTCGCAAAGATAGGCAGCGCGCGCCAGCGGCGACTTCAGTGTCCGGTAGGCTTCATTGGCCTGCGCGGCCCACTGCATCGCCACGCGGCGTTCTGCCGCGCTGCCGGAGGCAAAGCGATCGGGGTGAACCTTGGACTGGACGTTCTTGTGGGCCCGCTCGAGCGCCGCCTCGTCGAGCGCAAAGCGCTCAGGCAACGCGAACAGCGCGAAGTGGTCGGGGTGCAACATGACGGGGTCGGCTCGCAGGGCACGAGGCGCGCCCGGCGGGCGCGACTAGATGTTGAAGGACTCGCCGCAGCCGCAGCGGTTCTTCTCGTTGGGATTATTGAAGCGGAAACCTTCGTTGAGACCCTCGCGCACGAAATCGAGTTCGGTCCCGTCGATGTACGGCAGGCTCTTAGGATCGATCAGAATCTTCACGCCGTGGCACTCGAAAGACTGGTCCTCGGGCTGCTCGGCGTCGGCGTACTCCAGCTTGTAAGCCATGCCGGAACACCCCGTCGTTCGCACCCCCAGGCGCAGCCCCACGCCCTTGCCGCGCCTTTGCAGAAAACCTGCCACATGCTGGGCCGCGCGCTCCGTCATTGTCACTGCCATTGCTTCGTACTCCCGCGATCCGTTCAGGCTGCCTTTGCTTCGGCCGGCTGCTCGAGCCGGCCGTGTTTCTTGCGATAGTCCTCGACTGCTGCCTTGATCGCGTCTTCGGCGAGGATCGAGCAGTGGATCTTCACCGGCGGCAGAGCGAGTTCCTCGGCGATCTGCGTATTCCGGATCGTCGCCGCCTCGTCGAGTGTGCGGCCCTTGACCCATTCCGTCACCAGCGACGAGGAAGCGATCGCGGAACCGCACCCGTAGGTCTTGAAGCGCGCGTCCTCGATGATGCCGCGCTCGTTCACCTTGATCTGCAGCTTCATCACGTCGCCGCAGGCCGGCGCACCCACCATGCCCGTCCCGACGCTGTCATCGCCCTTTTCGAACGAACCGACGTTGCGCGGATTCTCGTAGTGATCAATAACCTTGCTGCTGTATGCCATCTCGGCTCCTTGCCTTTGCCTTCAAAAAATCATCTGGCTCCGCCAGTGATTTTTTCAATCCAACCGCACAAAAGAAGCCGCGTGCTGTCGTGCGAACACGTCAGTGCGCGGCCCACTGCACCGAATTCAGGTCGATGCCGTCCTTGTACATTTCCCACAGCGGCGACATCTCGCGCAGCCGGGCCACCTGGCGCGTGACCAGACCCACTGTGTAGTCGATTTCTTCCTGGGTCGTGAAGCGACCGACCGTGAAGCGGATCGAGCTGTGAGCCAGCTCATCACTGCGGCCCAGCGCGCGCAGGACGTACGAGGGCTCGAGCGATGCCGACGTGCACGCCGATCCGGACGACACCGCCACGTCCTTGATCGCCATGATGAGGCTCTCGCCCTCGACGAAGTTGAAGCTGACATTGAGGTTGTGCGGCACGCGTCGCTCAAAATCGCCGTTCAGATAGACCTGCTCGATCTGGGACAAACCGGCCCACAGGCGGTCGCGCAGCATCCGGATACGCTCGTTTTCGGTGGCCATCTCTTCGTGGGCAATACGGAATGCCTCGCCCATGCCAACGATCTGGTGCGTCGGCAGCGTTCCCGAACGCAAGCCGCGCTCGTGCCCGCCTCCGTGCATTTGCGCCTCGAGCCGCACGCGCGGCTTGCGACGCACGTACAGCGCACCGACCCCCTTCGGTCCGTAGGTCTTGTGCGCCGAGAACGACATCAGGTCGACCTTCAGCTCCGCCAGGTCGACCACGACCTTGCCGGTGGCCTGGGCGGCATCCACATGAAACACGATTCCGCGCCCACGGCACATCTCGCCGATGGCCGGAATGTCCTGGATGACGCCGATTTCGTTGTTCACGAACATGACCGAAACCAGGATCGTGTCGGGACGCAGCGCGGACTCGAGACTGGCGAGATCCAGCAGGCCATCGGGCTGGACATCCATGTAGGTCACCTCGAACCCGTCGCGCTCGAGTTCCCGCATGGTGTCGAGCGTGGCCTTGTGCTCGGTCTTGACGGTCACCAGGTGCCGGCCCTTGTCCTTGTAGAAGTGAGCGACCCCCTTGATGGCCAGGTTGATCGATTCTGTGGCGCCGGAGGTCCAGATCAGTTCGCGCGGGTCACAGTTCACGAGCGAAGCCACATTGGCACGCGCGTTCTCGACCGCTTTCTCGGCTTCCCAGCCATAGGCATGGCTGCGCGACGCGGGATTCCCGAAGTGGTCCCGCAACCAGGGAATCATTGCGTCGACGACACGCGGGTCGACCGGCGTTGTGGCCGAATAATCAAGATAGATGGGAAGCTGCATTGTCCTGCCCTTGCTACGTCAGCGCGGTCTCGTTCTTCTGGTCGGCTTCGGTGCGCGTCCGCGCGCGATTATCGTGCAATACGGCCGGCGCAGCAGACTTGTCCCCACGCGCCTTTTGCTGCTCGACAAGGTCGGCAAGGCTGACCGAGTCCAGGTAGTCCACCATCTTGGCGTTGAGATTGGCCCACAGGTCGTGCGTCATGCAGCGCTGATCATCGAGGCAGTTTTCCTTGCCACCGCACTGGGTCGCATCCAGCGGTTCATCGACAGCGAAAATGATATCGGCCACCGTCACTTCGCGGGCGACGCGCCCGAGCGTATAGCCACCGCCCGGCCCGCGAGTGCTTTCCACGAGTTCGTGGCGGCGCAGCTTGCCGAACAACTGCTCGAGGTACGACAAAGAAATCTTCTGGCGCTGGCTGATTCCCGCCAGAGTGACAGGCCCGTTGTGCTCGCGCAAGGCGAGGTCAATCATGGCCGTAACGGCAAACCGGCCCTTGGTCGTCAGTCTCATCGCAATCCTTCAGGGTGGGAGGCGTACGGTCTGACCCGCTATCGCCGCTAAAATTCCCGATTGATTTCGTCGGACATTGTACGAATCCCGACTAGTTTAGTCAACTATAGAAAGGGACACGGAGCCGGACAGGCCCGCAATGCAAAAACGGCGCCCGAGGGGCGCCGTTTCGTCTGAGTACGGTGCGGCTGTCAGCGAGGCGTCAAAGCCGCAATCGGCCGGCGACGCAGCAGCAGCGCCGGCAGCAATACCAGCAGTCCAACCCACGGATTCAGTGCGCCACCGCCGCCGACATTCGACGGGCTGAGGGCGGACGACGACACCGGCACGGGAGCTGGAGAAGTCCCCGCCACTGTCGTCGTGGCGGCATTGGCCATGCCACCCAGTGCGATCGTGGTCGTCCCAGCGCTGTGCGCAACTACGGCGTTAGCTGTCTTGCTTCCCGCCGACAGCGGCTTGAACTCGGTTTCGATCTGGCAGGTTGCATCTACGGCCAGGGCGCCGGCGGCACAGGTCGTGCCGGCCCCCAGTTTGAAGTCCTGTGCATTGGTTCCGCCGATCGCCACCGCAAAGATCGTCAGCGGCGCATTGCCGGTATTCGTCAGCGTCGTCTTGAGCGGGGTCGCTGCAGCACCGGCACCGGTGGAGGGGAAGCTCACCGCGCTGGCGTCGAGCGTTGCCGCTCCAGTCGGGGCGGTCGTGCCGGGACCGGCCAGAGTGACTGCGTGCGGCGAGCCCGCCGCGTTCGAAGTGATGGTCAGGCTGCCGGTACGGTTCCCCGCGGCAGACGGCGTGAACGTGACGTTCATCGTGCAGCTGGCTCCGGCCGCCAGGTTGCCGACACAGTTGCCGGTCGCAGCGAACTCAGGAGTCGTCGCGGCGGTCACGGCCGTGATCGCGACGTTGGCGGTGCTGGTGTTCGTGATCGTCACCGGACGGGCCGCGCTCGCCATGCCGACCGTCTGGGTGTTGAACGTGATCGCCGTCACGCTGCGCGAAATGCTCGGCACGGCCGACGCAGTGGCACTTCCGGTCAGCGTGATGCTTGGATTGCTGGTGGCGTTTGACTGCAGCGTGAAGGTCGCTGTCCTGTTGCCGACAGCCGTCGGCGTGAATGACGCTCCGATCGTGCAGGTGCCACCCGCCGCGACCGCGACCGATGCCCCGACGCACGTACCGGTCGCGGTGAACTCCGCGGCGTTCGTGCCGGTCTTGCTGATGCCCGTGATAGTCAAGGTTCCGCCACCGCTGTTGGTCAGCGTGATGGTCGCGGGTGTCGTCGTCGAATTGGCTACGGCGATCTGGGTCGATCCGAACGCCAGCGTCGTCCCCGACAGCGCAATCGACGCGCCATTGGCCGCTGCGGGATTGACGATGAATGCCGCGATATCGGCCGCCTGCTGCGCAGTGACGGTGTAGGGTGCACTTGCAAGAAACCGCATCTCGTTCTTGCTGGCGATCGCGTTGAGGATTGCTCCTGCCGTCGTCCCCTTCTCGATTCCCCGGACCCTGAGCGTCGGATCCGCCGCGTGGCAGGCACCGGTCCCGCAACTCAATGGCGACCCGTTGGTGTTGAGGTAGAGCTGCCTGCCCACGACGGCGTTCTGCGACCACGCCGAGGTGGCCGCAAGGCCCAACATCAGTCCGAGCAATGCGCGCACCATGGGAAACCTATTCTGGCTAGTTGTCGATCTCAAAAGTGCCTCGCGATTCATAATCAATAGCTCCATGATGTTTAGCGGTTTTCTGCCCGCACTCTTTACCGCCTCACTGCCAATCGCCGACGAGCGGTCGCTACCAGCATCGCGAGCCCGACCCACAGGCTGTCCAGACCGCCTCCACCGCCGTCGCCGGCCGATGCCGCAGGCGTCGGGGTCGCCGTGATGGGCGTTGACGGCGCCGGGCTGGCGGAACTGGGCGGCGGTGCCGCCGGGGCCGCGCCAGTCGCGCCTTCGACCACCCCGTACAGCGGGATCTGGTCGCTGCCACCGGAGGAATTGATCATCAGGATCGCGCTGCGGGTGTTCGCGCCGGCTGCTGTAGGTGCGAAGGTCACATCGACCGTGCAGTTGCCGGTGTTCGGCTGCAGCGGTGCACTCGCGGCACAGGTTGCCGACGCAACCTTGAAATCGCCGGGATCGAATCCGGTACTGATGGTCGCCACGCCACTCGTCGGGAAGGTCATGGCCGTCGTCCCGGTATTGGTCAGTGTGACGCGGATCGCTTGCGCGGTTTCGCCCGCCTTGGTCACCGGGAAAACGGGCCCCACCATCGCTGCGCCCCCCGTCGTGTAGCGCAGGATCGGCGCGGCCGTGCCGGAACCTGTACCAGACAGAGAGACCGTCAACGTGTTCGGGCTGCCGTTGCTGACGAAGGACAGTGTCCCGGTGCGCGCGCCGGCCGCCGACGGCTGGAACCGCACATCCACTTCGCAGAACGTACCCTGCGCGACGGTTCGATTGGCGCTGCAGGGTGCCGTGATGTTGGTCGTCGTGGTTGGAAACTCGGCGCTCGATGTCGCGGAGGCGAGTACCGCCGGGCCCGGGCCGTTGTTGGTGAAGCGGATGCGCTGAACCGTCTGTGACAACTGCCCGACCAACACCAGGTTCTGGAACGTGTAACTCGAGTTCGAGACCGCCACCAGCGGGATGGCGGTCACACCTGTTCCGTTCAGCGCCACCGTTCCAGCCGCTCCGGCGTTATGGTTGATCGTCAGCGTTCCATTGGCGGCGCCGAGTGCTGTGGGCGTGAAAGTGACCGCGATCGTGCAGGTCTGATTGATCGACAGCGCCGCACAGTTGTTGGCGGTGGCGGCATACGGACCCGTGGCAGCCACGCTCATGACGGTCAGCGTGCCGCCGGCGTCGTTGCGAACGGTGACGTTCTGCGCCGCACTGGTCGTGCCCGTCGCTGCAGTGAACGTCAGCGAGGCCGGCGTCGAGAAGAACACCGGTGTGTTGCCCGCGCCGTTACCACTCAGCGGCACTGTCACGGTGCCGAGCGCGTTGTTGGAGGCGATCACGAGCGATCCGACGCGTGCCCCGAGATCGCCGGGCGTGAACGTATACGTGATCGTGCAACTGGCAGCGGGGGCCACGGTGCCGGCGTTCGGACACGTTCCGCCGCGTGTGAACTCCGTCGCGTTGGCGCCGGAAGTGGTGAGCGAAGTGATGTCGAGCGCGAGCGTTCCGGCGTTGGTCAGCGTGACGGTCTCGACCGCGCTGGCGGTACTCACCACGGTGTTCGGGAACACGACTGACGTTCGAGTCAACGAGATCGTGGGCACCGGCGATGCCACGGCAACGCCCACCAGGGGCATTGCGATCGCGGGCACATGGGTTTCAGCGAACGCAATGTTCAGCGTGGCGGCCCGCGCGCTCCCCACTGCCGTCGGCTTGAAGATGACCTGGATCGTGCAACTCGAAACGGTCGGCACGGCGAGGCTGTTGGCGCAGGTGCCACCCGAGATTCGGAAGTCGGCAGCGTTGCCTCCTGTGATCGTCAGCGCATTGGTCGACGCCAGCGTAAAGGGGGCGGCGCTGCCCACGTCGTGCGAAACAGTGACGGTCAATGGGGCGCTGTCCACGCCGACTGCCGTACTCGGGAATCCCAGTGCCTGGGAACTGATCTTGGCGCGTGCCGCGGGCGTGGCGCCCACGGCGGTGAGGTAGAGCTGAAGGTCGTTGAGATCGGTCCCATTCAGGATGGCGTTGCCGGCGGGGACGAAGATGTCTTTCATTCCACCGAGGTTGGCGTCGATCGCGGTCTGGATATTGGCCGCCGTGCGGCCGACCTTGATCGGCAGGCCCGTCGTTGGATCGGTGTGACACGACGCGCACGCGGGGAGGCTCGGCCGGTTCTTGACCGCAGCGGCGTTCCACCAGAGATCACGCCCACGCGTGGCCTGGGCGCTGCTCTCCGTTGGCACAGCGAGCAAGACGATGGCCAGAACCGCGGCGGCTAAGGTACCGACTTGTCGAAAACGCTTGGCCTGTTCGCGCGGGCGACCTACCAAGGCAAGCCACGCCAGTGCCAGGATGACAGCGGGCCACTGCAATGCGCCGCCCCCGCCTGAACTGGGCGGATTGGCTGAGCCGGTCGGCGGAGCCGCTGCTGCAGGTACGGAAACGGAACCCTGCATCGGTACCAGCGAGGCGCTGGTCGTCGTCGCAATCCCGATCGACGCGGTTCGCGTCAACGATGTGCCGGCTGCCGGAGTAAACGTGGCGGTGATCGTGCAACTGCCGCTGTTGGCAGCGAGCGTGCTACCGGGATTGCAGGTGGCGGACGCGATGCGGAAGTCGGTGGCGTCACCGCCCGTCGCGATCGTGATGGCATTGTTCGTCGCGAACGTCAGCGAGGCCGTGCCGGTGTTGCGTATCGTGACCGTCGCGTTTGACGAAGCGCCGACCGCAGTGGCAGTGAACATCGCACCGCCGGTGGGCGTATAGCTGATGATCGGAGCCGGTCCCGCGAGGCCTGCGATGTAGGCCGCGATGTCGTTGCGGTTCGTGGCGTTGAGCGACGGCGCAAAGCCCTGCATGCCGGTCGCGTTGTTGTCGAGGTCCGTTCCGCTCAACGCGGCGTTCAGCGCCGCAAGCGCCTTGTCGAAGCTCATGCCGGCCGGCGCACGTGCAGTGATATCGCCACGCGCCTTGGTCAGCGTATGGCAGCCGGAACACCCGTTCGCGTTCCAGAGTGCCTCGCCTGTAGTCGAGTTGCCGGGCAGCGTCGACTGCGCACATGCGACCGATGCCAGCAAGGCCGCCGGCGCGGCCAGCGCCATGCTCCAGAAAAGTCGAAGTCCCTTGCCCATTGGCGAGTCGATTCCTGCGGGTGTGTCGAGCACGCGCGCACAGCACGGCAGTGCGCAACGCCGTGCGCGAATTGTCTTTGAGCGGGAGTGGACTTTCGATCCGCCTTACGTCTTAGCGCCAGCGCTTCGAGCGCCGGCGTCCGACCGACAGATCATCCGGATGTACTAGCGTGCGATGTCAGCCCGCCAGCGCGTACGCGAGGTCACGCTTGATATCGGCGATCGACTCGAGGCCGACCGCGATGCGGATCAAGCCTTCGCGGATGCCGGCGCGTTCGCGCGCTTCCGGGCTGATGCGGCCGTGGGTCGTGGTGGCCGGGTGAGTGATCGTCGTGCGCGTATCGCCGAGATTCGCCGTGATGGACATCAGCCGGACACGGTCGATCACGGACCAGGCACGGGCCCGAGCAGCGGCCGGCGACTCGCCGTCGACCTCGAATGCGACAACCGCACCTCCACTCGCCTGCTGGCGCGAGCACAGGTCGGCCTGCCGGTGAGTCGGCAGGCCCGGATAGTGGACACGCGCGACCTGCGGCTGACGTTCCAGCCATGTCGCCAGTTCGAGCGCGGCCGCGCTCTGTGCACGCATGCGCAGCGCCAGTGTTTCAAGGCCCTTCAGGAGGACCCAGGCGTTGAACGGCGACAGGCTGGGCCCGGTCGTGCGCAGCACTGGAAGAACCTGTTCACGTATGAGTTTGCGCGAACCGAGGATGGCGCCGCCGAGCACCCTGCCCTGACCGTCGAGGTATTTCGTCGCCGAATGAATCACGGCGTCGACGCCGTACTCGAGCGGCCGTTGCAGCACTGGCGTGCAGAAGCAGTTGTCGACTACGGTGAGCGCGCCAGTTTCGCGTCCCAGCGCCGCAAACGCCGTGAGATCGACGATATCCATCAGCGGATTCGACGGTGTCTCGCAATAGAGCAGACGTGTGCGCGGTGTCACCGCCGCGCGCCAAGCCGCCGGATCAGCGGCGTCAACGTAGCTCACGTCGATGCCGAAGCGCCCAAGAACGGTGGAGTAGAGCTGCAGCGTCGCACCAAAGACGTTGGCCCCGCACACGACGTGATCGCCGGACTTCAGCATTGCAAGGCACGTCGCCGTGATCGCCGCCATGCCGGAGGCCGTGGCGATGCAGTCCTCGGCACCTTCGAGCGAGGCGAGCCGCTGCTCGAACATGCGTACGGTCGGGTTGGTGAAGCGCGAGTAGACGTAGCCTTCCTCAGCGCCGGAGAAGCGCTCGGCCGCCTGCGCCGCGTTGTCGAAGACAAAGCTCGACGTCAGGAACACGGCCTCGCTGTGCTCGTTGAAGGGCGAGCGCATCGTGCCGGCACGCACCGCGCGCGTGTCGAAGTCGAAATCGGGAAGTGGTTGTTCGTCGGCCATAAAAAAACCCGCCGGCAGAAGCGCAGCGGGTTCGTTCGAGCCCTCGCTTTAGCCGTATTTGTTAAGCGCCCGCAAGCTGAGACTTCAAATCGGCGCGATTAGAAGATTGTATACGAGTCGGGTCAGTCCGCCGAAGCCAGGTTCAGGTTCAGCTGCGACAGCGCTTCCGCTTCGATCGAAATGGCCGCCTCCCGGGCCGCTTCGAGGCGATCGAGGTACTCGGGCGTGACGTCGCCGGTGATGTAGTGGCCATCGAAGCAACTCGCCTCGAAGCTCGTCAGGTGGGGGCCGAGTTCGGACACGGACTGCTTCATCCCGTCGATGTCCTGGTAGACGAGGCCGTCGGCTTCGATCATGCGCTGGATTTCCTCGTCCGAGCGACCGTGCGCGATGAGTTCGCTGCGAGTCGGCATGTCGATGCCGTACACGTTGGGGAAGCGCACCGGAGGTGCGGCCGACGCGAAGATCACCCGGTTGGCACCGGACTCGCGTGCCATGTGAACGATCTCGCGGGAAGTCGTGCCACGCACGATCGAGTCATCGACCAGCAGCACGTTCTTGCCCTTGAACTCGGTCGGCAGCGCATTGAGCTTCTGCCGCACGCTTTTCCGGCGCACCGACTGTCCCGGCATGATGAAGGTACGACCGACGTAGCGGTTCTTGAAGAACCCCTCGCGGAACTCCAGCCCGAGCTTCATCGCCAGCTGCATCGCGGCCGGCCGCGACGTGTCGGGTATCGGCATCACCACGTCGATGTCCCCGACCCGGAATTCGCGCCGGATCTTTTCGGCCAGATGCTCACCCATCCGCAGGCGCGATGCATACACGCTCACGCCGTCGATGACGGAGTCAGGTCGGGCAAAGTAGACGTACTCGAAGATGCATGGATTGAGCGAGAAACGCTCGGCACACTGCTGCGCGTGGAAATTGCCATCCAGGTCGATGAAGATGGCCTCGCCCGGCGCCACGTCGCGCACGAACTTGAAACCCGATCCCTCCAGCGCAACCGATTCGCTGGCGACCAGGTATTCGGTGCCGCCGTCGGTCTCGTTGATGCCGTAGCACAGGGGCCGGATGCCAAAGGGATCCCGGAAGGCCAGGATGCCGTGTCCGGCCACGTGCGCGACGCAGGCATAGGCCCCGCGGACGCGACGATGCAGGCCGGCGACGGCCTGAAAGATCGTGGCCGGGTCGAGCGTGTAGCTGGAACTCTGCTCCTGCAGCTCGTGCGCCAGCACGTTGAGCAGCACCTCGGAGTCCGAGGTCGTGTTGATGTGCCGCCGATCGATGCGGAACATCTCGCTCTTGAGTTGCTCGGCGTTGGTCAGGTTGCCGTTGTGCCCGAGCGTGATGCCGAAGGGGGCATTGACGTAGAACGGCTGGGCTTCTTCCGGGCTGGTGGCGGAGCCGGCCGTCGGATAGCGCACGTGCGCAATGCCGACGTTGCCGGTGAGATTGCGCATGTTCCGCGTGCGGAAGATCTCCCGCACCATGCCGTTGCCCTTCCACATCGAAAACGTGCTGCCGGACCCCGTGGCAATACCGGCGGCGTCCTGGCCACGGTGCTGCAGCAGTTGCAGCGAGTCATACAGGAGCTGGTTCACCGGCCCGGTCGCGACAACTCCGACGATTCCGCACATATCAGTGCCCGCCCGGCCGCCCGAAGGGCACTGAGCGCCCCCATAGGGGGCAGCGAACGAAGTGAGCATGGGCGCGATTCATACTAGTTTCCCTGCGATCCCGGCTTCGGCGCATAGCGTGCCAGGGACTGCGGCAACAGCGGCGAGGCGAATCCTACGCTCGCTTGCACCCACGGCAACAACGACGACGCTTGCCACCAGGCCTGACGCGGCGCGCCCGCCGCCACTGCGAGGAGCACGGCCAAGCCGATCACGATCACGCCACGCATCACACCGAAGGTGGCGCCGAGCAGTCGATCCTCAAGGGACAGCTTGGCTGCGGTCAGCATCGCGCGCAGCAGCGCGGCCGCGAGCGCGGCCAGCAGCAGTATGGCCACGACGATGAAGAGTCCCGCAAACGCCGACCGGGCACCGAGTGGCAGGTCGAGCGGCAGCACCGTTCCCAGCGGCTCGGCAAACCGCAGCGCGAGCAGGATGCCGACAATCCACCCGGTCAGGGCAAAGAGTTCGCGAACGACGCCGCGCACCAGTCCCAGCAACACCGACAGCCCGAGAAGTGCGACGAGGGCCCAGTCGATGGCAGTCATTAAAGCTCAGGCGCCGACGACGTTGGCACTGATGCCGAGCGTCTTCAGCCGTCCCCGCACGCGATCCGCCTCGTCGCGAGTGGCATATGGCCCGAGCCGGACGCGGTAGCGCACACCTTCGGCGGTCTCGATCTTCTCCGTATAGGACGGCAGTCCCGCCTTCCTGAGTCGCTCGGACAGCTCACGCGCCGCGGTCTCGCTCGACGTTGCCGCCGCCTGCACGGCGAACTTCCCTCCCTTTGTCGGGAGCGGCAGCTTTTCACTGCCTGCCTTCCCCTCGAGCGCGGCAAGGGCCTGCTGTTCCTCGGCTTTCGCCTGTTCGGCAGTGCGTGCCGGCTTGTCCTTCGTCGTTCCGGCCTCCGTCGGCGCTTTAAGTGGCGTGGGGGCGGCCGGCGTCGCAGGGACCAGGGTCGGCGGGACTTGCACCGGTGCCGCGTCGGGCGGAGGTGTTATCGGTGCGCTGTCCGGAGCTGGAACGGGAGGCAGCGCGAGGCGCGGCGAAAATTTCGACTTTTCGCTGGGTATGTCGATTGGAATGTTGTCGGGAACCGGCCTCGGCTCGGGATCGAGCACCATAGGTACGACGATCACGACCAGCAACAGCAGCGCCGCTGCACCGATCAGACGCCGCCGCGCTCGTGCACGCAGAGACGCGGTGGGATCGGCGCGCGCGCCGGAGTCGTCGTCGGAGGCCGCGGTGCGGGTGGTACGTAGCTCGGAGGCGTCAGGGGCCTTGTTCTTGCGACGCCAGAAAGCCAGGGACATCCGTGCTCCAGTCGATATCCTCAGGGACCCGAACGGTCATGCGCGCGGATCGCGCGCATCACGTCGGCCACGGTGAGGAAGGAACCGAAGGCCAGAATTCTATCATCGGCCGCTGCGCTTTCCCGTGCACAGGCATACGCATCGGCGAGTGTGGCGTGCTCGATGATCGACTGCCCGGTTGCAACGCCAACGCCCGCCGCCCGCAGTTGTTGAGCGGTCTGCGTTGCGCTTGTTCCGCGTGTCCCGGGCGTCGGTCCCACGTGCCAATGATCGATCCTGTTGCCGAGCTTGCCGACAACGCCCGCAATGTCCTTGTCGCCCAGCATGCCAAACACGGCATGCGTCACCGGAAAGTAACCCATGCTGTCGAGATTTTCTGCGAGCACCGCCGCCGCGTGAGGATTGTGTGCGACATCGAGGATCGTGGTCGGACGCCCCGGCAGGACCTGGAAGCGCGCGGGAAGCTCTACCGTAAGCAAGCCGTGTCGAACCGCCTGCTGCGAAATGGGCAGTCGCTCGGCGAGCGCCTCGAGTGCCGCCAGCGCACCGGAAGCGTTCAGCAACTGGTTGGCACCGCGCAGCGCGGGATACGGCAGTCCGCTGCGGCGCACGCGGCGCCCGCCATAGGCCCATTGCTGCCGGTCTCCCTGGTAGTTGAAGTCCTGCCCGAATCGCCAGAGATCCGCGCCGATGCGTTCGGCGTGATCAAGCAATGACTGCGGCGGCCTGGGATCGCTGCAGATGGCCGGGCGACCCGCGCGATAGATGTGGGCCTTTTCCAGCCCGATCGCTTCGCGCGTCGAACCGAGATAGTCGGTGTGATCGATGTCCACGGACGTGACGATCGCCACGTCGGCGTCGACCAGGTTGACCGCGTCGAGTCGGCCGCCGAGCCCGACCTCGAGCACCATGGCGTCGAGCCGGGCCTGCGCGAACAACCGCAGGATCGCCAGCGTGGTGAACTCGAAGTAGGTGAGCGACGTCGCGCCGCGAACCGCTTCGACCGCTTCGAAGCTCTCGATCAGTTGATCGTCGCTCGCAGGTGTGCCGTCGATGCAGGCCCGCTCGTTGAACTCCAGCAGGTGTGGCGAGGTGTACAGCCCCGTGCGATAGCCCGCGGCGCGCAGGATGCTGTCAAGCATCGCGCAGGTGGAGCCCTTGCCGTTCGTGCCACCCACGATGACGGTCGACGCAGTCGAGGTGAGATCCAGCCGATCGGCGACAACGCGCACCCGGTCCAGCCCGAGATCAATACCCTTCGGGTGCAGACGTTCGAGGCGAGCGAGCCAGTCGGCCAGCGAAAGCGATGTCAAGGCAATCCGTTGCCGGTGCTGCAGCGGCCGGCTCCCCCAACTACGAAATCGCGTCGGCCGGCTGCTTCAGCAGCAACGCGAGCAGGCGCGCGATCTCGTCGCGCATCTCGCGCCGGTCGACGATCATGTCGATGGCACCCTTCGTCAGCAGGAACTCGGCGCGCTGAAAGCCTTCGGGGAGTTTCTCGCGCACGGTTTGTTCGATGACGCGCGGACCGGCAAAGCCGATCAGCGCCTTCGGCTCGGCGATCACGACATCGCCCATGAACGCGAAGCTTGCGGATACACCGCCCATCGTCGGATCGGCCAGCACCGAGATGAACGGTAGCTTGGCTTCGGCCAGGCGCGCAATCATCGCTGTCGTCTTGGCCATCTGGAACAGCGACAGCAGCCCTTCCTGCATGCGCGCACCGCCGGTGGATGTGATGCAGATGAAGGGCACCTTCTGTTCGATAGCCGTCCCGACCCCACGCACGAAACGCTCACCGACCACTGATCCCATCGAACCGCCCATGAAGTCGAACTCGAAGCACGCTGCCACGATCGGCACCGCGCGTATCGATCCGCCCATGACGACCAGCGCATCGGTCTCGCCGGTTTCCTCCATGGCCTCCTGCAGGCGCTCGGTGTACTTGCGGCTGTCCTTGAACTTCAGCGCGTCAACCGGCAGGACCTCCTGCCCGATCTCGTAGCGCCCCTCGGCATCCATCAGCGCATCGAGCCGCTGGCGGGCGCCGATACGAAGGTGGTGCGCACACTTCGGACACACCATCTGCGTCTTTTCGAGCTCGGCGCTGTACAGCACAGCCTCGCAGCCCGGGCACTTGGTCCACAGGCCCTCAGGGACAACCTTGCGGGCGGAGCCCTCTTCGCGCTTGATGCGCGGCGGAAGAATCTTGTCGATCCAGCTCATCGTGATACTCCGGACTGTCGTTCTTCCTTCATGCCGCCGCCCGGACGGACCCGCCGTCCAAGGCGGAACGAATTTCCCGTACCAGCGCTTCCACGGCCTCGACCGCGTGTTCGCGCGGCGTCGCTTCCATTTCCTGGATCAACCGCGAGCCGATCACCACGGCATCCGCGACCTGCGCCACGGCGACTGCACTGGCCGCGTCGCGGATGCCGAAGCCGACGCCGACCGGCACGTTCGTGTGCTTGCGGATCAGCGGCAACTTCGCGGCTACGCTTGCGACGTCCAGGTGACCGGCGCCGGTGATTCCCTTCAGGCTGACGTAATAGATGTAGCCGGACGCATGGCGCGCGACTTCCTCGATGCGCGGGTCGGTCGACGTCGGCGCAAGCAGGAAGATCGGGTCGATGTTGGCCGCTCGCATCTCGATCGCGAAATCCGCACACTCTTCCGGCGGGTAATCGACCACCAGCACGCCATCCACGCCGGCCCCTCTCGCCGCCGCGGCAAATTCATGCCGGCCCATGCGTTCGATCGGGTTGGCGTAACCCATCAGGACGATTGGGGTCACTGCATCGGACTGGCGGAACTCAGCGACGAACCCCAGCGTCTGGCGCAATCCGACGCCGTGCCGGATCGCCCGTTCGGTCGCGCGCTGGATCACCGGGCCGTCGGCCATTGGATCCGAAAACGGTACGCCGAGTTCGATGACATCCGCACCCGCACGCGCCAGCGCATGGAGCAGCGGAACCGTAAGCGACGGCTCCGGATCACCCGCGGCGATGTACGGAATCAGTCCCTTGCGGCCGGCCGCTTTCAACTGCGCGAAGCGTTGCCCGATGCGCGACATCAGCGCTCCCCCGCGTGCCGCTCGCGATACTCGAGCGTCGCCTCGCGGCACGACGCGCGACAGTAGAACTCCAGTCCGCTCGCCTCGGCAACGATGTGAAGATCCTTGTCGCCACGACCGGACAGGTTCACCAGCAGTACCTTGTCCCTGGACATCGTCGGCGCAAGTTTTGTCGCATAGGCCAGCGCGTGGCTCGACTCCAGCGCGGGGATGATGCCCTCGATGCGGCAGCAGTCGTGGAAGGCCTTGAGCGCCTCTTCGTCCGTGGCGCCCACGTAGGTGGCGCGGCCGCTGTCCTTCAACCAGGCGTGCTCCGGGCCGACGCCTGGGTAGTCGAGACCCGCGGACACCGAGTGCGTCTCGGTGATCTGACCATTTTCATCCTGCAGCAGATAGGTGCGGTTGCCATGGAGCACACCGGGCGAGCCGCACTGCAGGCTCGCCGCGTGACGCATCGTTGTCAGTCCTTCGCCTGCGGCCTCGACTCCGATTAGCCTGACCTGCTCGTCGGGGATGTAGTCGTAGAAAATTCCCATCGCGTTGCTGCCGCCGCCAACGCAAGCAATGATGACGTCCGGCTGGCGTCCCACCATCTCGGGCATCTGCTGCAGGCATTCCTTGCCGACCACCGAGTTGAAGTCGCGCACCATCATCGGGTATGGATGCGGTCCGGCCACCGTGCCGATGATGTAGAAGGTATTCTCGACGTTCGTCACCCAGTCGCGCATCGCTTCGTTCAGTGCGTCCTTCAGCGTGCGCGAGCCGCTTTCCACTGGCACGACCTCCGCACCCAGCAGCTTCATGCGATAGACGTTGGCGGCCTGGCGCCCGACATCCTCGCTGCCCATGTACACGACGCACTTCATGCCGTAACGCGCAGCGACGGTGGCGGTCGCCACGCCGTGTTGCCCCGCACCGGTTTCCGCGATCACGCGGGGCTTGCCCATCCGCTTCGCCAGCAGGGCCTGACCGATCGTGTTGTTGACCTTGTGCGCGCCGGTGTGATTCAGGTCTTCGCGCTTCAGGTAGATCTGGGCGCCGCCCAGCAATTCGCTCCAGCGCTTCGCGTGATAAATCGGGCTCGGACGGCCCACATAGTGTTTCAGCTCGTTCCTGAACTCGGCGACGAAGTCCGGATCGTTCTGATACTTCGCGTAGGCATCGCGCAGTTCCTGGAGCGCGTGCATCAGTGTTTCAGCGACGAACACGCCACCATAGGGACCGAAATGGCCGCGTTGATCGGGCAGGTCGTAAGGCTTCATGCAGTCAGGCCTTCGTCCGCGGCGCGCACGGCCGCGATGAACCGGTTGATGCGTGTTTCGCTCTTTATGCCCGGCGCGTCCTCGACTCCGCTGCTGACGTCGACGGCATAGGGCCGCAGGTGCCGGATGGCGTCACCGACATTGTCGGCAGTCAGTCCGCCCGCCAGCACCAGGGCTTTCGCCCGTCGCAGCGGCACGCGCGACCAGTCGAAGCCCTTGCCACTGCCGCCATAAGCCTCGGACGGCGCATCGGCAAGCAGTGCTGCCGCCGAGTGAAACTGACGTTCCAAGTCTAACAAATCAACCTCGGCATCCATTCGGATCGCACGCAGATATGGCCGACCGTAGCGGCTGCAGGCCGGCTCGTGTTCGTCGCCATGAAACTGCAGCAGCGCGTCCGGGACCGCAGCGATTGCGCCCTCGACCAGATCGGCGGCGGCATTTACGAACAACAGGACCGGAGTTGCGAACGGCGGCAATCCGCGTGCAAGCGCCCGCAGACGCGCCGGTGTCACATGGCGTGGACTCTTCGGATAACAGACGAAGCCGACGGCATCCGCGCCCGCAGCCACCGCCGCGGCGACATCCGCTTCACGTGTCAGTCCACAGATCTTGATCCGCGTTCGCATCGAACCAGTGCGGCGTCGAAACGTCCGGAGCCGGTAAATCGAATCGGGCATCGTACTCGACCCGAGAAAGATAGAGCCCTGCCGCTCCCAGCGTCGGCGCGGCCTGTGTGCGGTCGCGTGCCGCGAGTACTTCACCGACCCACTCGACAGGCTGCCGGCCCAGCCCGACGGCCACGAGCGTGCCGGCGATGTTGCGCACCATGTGATGCAGGAATGCATTGGCGGTCGCCCTCACATGCAGCCACCGCCCGCGTCGCCGCACTTGGAGTTCGTACAGTTCCCGGATCGGCGATGCCGCCTGGCACTCGGCCGATCGAAACGAGGTGAAGTCGTGCGTTCCGACCAGCAGTTCCGCGGCGCGCTGCATCGCCTGTGCATCGAGCAGACGGAAGACCCAGGTTGCGCGTGCGTGAGCGAGCGGCGAACGCACCGGATCGTTGAGGATCCAGTAGTCGTAGCTGCGACGCCGCGCGCCGAAGCGCGCATGGAATTCGGGCGTGACCCCACGTGCCCAGCGTACCGAGACCGAAGGAGGAAGGAAGCGGTTGGTGCCGCGCACCCACGCGGTCAGCGGACGCTCAACGTCCGTGTCGAAGTGGACGACCTGGTCGATGGCATGCACGCCGGCATCGGTGCGGCCGGCGCAGATCGTGGATACCGGCTGGCCGCTGAGCTCGGCGAGTGCGCGTTCGAGCGCATCCTGCACCGAGCGCCCGTCGGGCTGAGTCTGCCAGCCGTTGAAGCCGGCGCCGTCGTACTCGATGCCGAGCGCGATGCGCACGGGGATTCGCCCTTGGGACGGTCCGGCGGGCTCATGCCCGCCGCGTTCAGCCTTCGATCTGCTTGATCAGTTCCACCGCGGCCTGCCGCTGCTCGCGCGTGCCGTCTCGCATCACCTCGTCAAGAAGTTCGCGCGCGCCGTCCTTGACGCCCAGGTCGATGTATCCGCGCGCCAGGTCCAGCTTGGTAGCCATCTGCTGCGCCAGCGCGCTGCCCGGCTCTGTTTCGCCCCGCTTGGTCGTCGGGTTGAGGCTGACCGCGGAGAGGTCGAAGTCGATCAGCGGCACCGTGGCTTGGTCGGTATTGGCCGTCAGCCGCTGGGCCTGCTCGTCCGGCAGGGCTCCGACCTCGGCCGTCACCGGCTGCTTCTTGCCGATGACGGTCGGCCGCGACAGCGCTTCCGCTGCCGCCGGCATAGGCGTCGGCATCCTGGTCGACGGAATGTTCAGGTCGAGATCCGGAATCAGCCCGATCCCGGTGGCCGTCGGTTGCAGCGCCGGCGAGGTCGGCATTGCGATATCGAGATCCGCCAGTGCCGGAGGTTCGGTGCGCCCGACCGGGCTGGTCGGCTTGAATCCGTAGTCGACATCCGATGTGCCGGCGGCCGGCAAGTCGAGCGTCGGCATCTTCGTCGGCGGCTCGAGGTTCATCTTGGTCGGGCCGAGGTCAAAGTCGAGCGACGAGAAATCAGCCGCCGCCGCGGGAGCCGGAGCCGGCGGCGTCAGGCCGGTGCTCGGTTGTCCGCCGGGCAGCGTGGCCTGGAACTGCGTGGTCGGCGCCGATGTCGTCATCGGCCCGGACATCTTGGTATCGGCCGGCATCTTCGTGTCGCCGCTCGACATGGTCGTGTCGGCGCCCGTCATGCGGGTGTCCACGACCATCTTGGTCAGCGGAGGGGCGCCACTGCCGGTCTGCATGACCGAGTCGGCCCCGCGCAAGCCACCGAGGTCGAGACCGGACGTCGGTCCGCCGCCCAGCGTCGAGGGCCCACGGCCGCGGGTGTTCGGATCGAGCCTGAAACCCGTCGTCGGACCACGGCCAACCGAGTCGGTCAGCACGGCACCGACGAACATCGGATGCGACGGATCGACGGCGTGACCGAGCTTGATCGCCCGTTCCCAGTCTTCGCCCGCACCGCCGGTGCGATCGCGCAGGTCCTCGGCCATCGACATGAAGGTGGCCTTGTCACCGCGCCGCGAGTAGATCTCGAGCAGCTTGACCCGCACGGCGTGGCGGTCCGGCTGCATCCGTAGCGCCTCCTTGAGGATGTCTTCCGCCTGTTCTTCGCGACCGTAGGCGATGTACACATCGGCCTCGGCCACCGGATCGACTTCGTTCGAGTCCAGCTGCGAAGCCGCCGGGATGAAGCTCGAGTTGAAGGTGCTGGTGCCCGTATCGACACTTTGGCCACCGGTGGCGCCAAACAGCGAGTTGGCCTGCAGGCCCTCGCCCGTGTCCTTGAACTTGTCGCTGCCCTCGGACTTGCGTTTGCGATACCAGCTCCAGCCGAACAGACCTGCCAGCAGCGCGATGATGCCCGCGAGTCCCAGCTGCGTTGTGGTGTTTCCGAGCAGTTCGCCAACGAAGCTCGGCTCTTCGGCCGGCGGCGGTGGCGGCGGCGGCGCCTTCTTCACCGGTGCCGGTACCGGCGCGGGTGCAGCCGCCGGCGGCGTGTCCATCTTCGGTGCTTCGGCCTTGGCCGGTTCGACCGGCGGAGGCGTCGGCATTGGTGCTGGCGTCGGCGCAGCCGCCGTCGGCGCGGGAGCCGGTGCAGCCGCGACCGGTGCCGGCGCAGGCGCGGCGGCGGGTGGGGCCCCCTTCTGCTCGGCCTTCTTCTGTGCCTGCGCGCCGGACTTACTCTGTACTTCCAGCGCTTTCTGTATGGCTTCGTTGGTCTTCTTGAGCTGCTCCGCGCGCTCCTGTTCTTCCTTCACCGCTCGAGCCTTGGCGGCGGCCTCATCCGCTTTTGCAGCTGCGGCCGCGGCACCCGTCGCCTTGTCGTCGGCACGGGCGATCTTCAGCTGATCCCCGCCCGGCTTGGCGGTTGCACTCTTGTCATCGACTTTCGCGGTGACGCGTCCGCCGCCAGCGGCGGCCGACGGTGCTGCGGCGACCGGCGCAGCGCCGGCAGCCTGTGCCAGGCGACTGCGGTACTGGGAGAAGTCGGCACTCTGAGCCACCACCTCGCGACGCGCTTCGGGAGCCTCTACGGCGGCCGCCTCGGCGTCAGAAGGAATGGCCAGCTGTGCTCCGGCCCGCAGCAGGTTCATGTTCTTATTGATGAACGCGTCGGGATTCGCGCGGAACAGAGCCACCAGCATCTGGTCGAGGGACGCTGCACTGCGGTTCTGGTTGGCAATCTTGCCGAGCGTGTCACCCGACTTGACCGTGTAGGTTCCTCCAGCAGCGGTCGAGGGAGCTGGTGTGGCCTTAGCTGTTGGAGTGGGCGCAGGAGCAGCCGCTGCCGGTGCAGGAGTCGGAGCGGCGGCCGGTGCCGGCATCGCGCGTGGCGCGGGCGCGACCGGAGCGGCGGCCGTTGCAGCGGGCGGAGTCACCGGCGTGGCCGGCGCAACGATGTCCGGCGTGCCCTTCAGCGAGGGCGGATCCAGCAGCACGGTGTATTCACGGATGACCCGGCCCGTGGCCCAGGTCAGCTCGACCATCATGTCGAGGTAGGGCTCGTTGACCGGTTGCGCAGACGTGATGCGCACCAGGTAGTTGCCGTCCGGGCGTCGGTCCAGCACGAAGCGGACGTTCGTAAGTGCCGGATTGAATTCGAGATTCGCCGCTCGAAACGCTGACAGAGGTGCCAGCCGGACCGCCAGCGTTGGAGCCTCGTCCCGCCCAACGGACGTGACCTCCAGCTCGGCTCGCAGCGGTTGGCCGAGCCCAGATTGCACCGAAAGGCGGCCAAGCCCCGCCGCGTCGACCTCCAGGCTGGTCAGCCCTAGGCCTAGCGCAAGCGAAAGCGCGCACCACATGGGCGCGCGCGAAAATTTATGGGATGGCATTAAGCCCCCTGTCTTATTGAAACGTTTTTCGAACATAACATCATGGACTTAGGGCGGCAAGCTTAGAAATAGCCGTAACTCACGCCTTTATGTGAGAAATGAAACTCGGCGTGAGTCATGCACGCAACCGACGCCACCGCGTCGGACGTTCGCTGCTTTACAACGATCCGAGCAGGATTCGCAGCATGCGGCGCAGCGGCTCGGCCGCGCCCCACAACAACTGATCGCCGACCGTGAACGCTCCGATGTAATCGGCACCCATCGCAAGCTTGCGCAGCCGCCCGACGGGTATTGACATCGTGCCGGTGACTGCGGCAGGCGTGAGCTCGCGAATGCTCGCGTCCTTCGTGTTGGGCACGAGCTTCACCCACGCATTGTCGTCGCGGATCATTGCTTCGATGTCACTCAGCGCGACGTCGCGGCGTAGCTTGATCGTGAGCGATTGCGAATGGCAGCGCATTGCGCCGATCCGCACGCAGATCGAATCGATCGGCGTGGCGGCGGCGCCGAACCCCGGACCGCGACCGAGGATCTTGTTTGTCTCCGCCCCGCCCTTCCACTCTTCCAGGCTGGTGCCGTCGCCGCGATCGGCATCGATCCACGGGATCAGGTTGCCCGCCAACGGCACGATGAAGTGCTGCGTTTCATCGTCGCCGAGCGCGCGTTGCTTGCCACTGATGCGACGGTCGATCTCGAGGATCGCACTGGCCGGATCGGCCAGCAGGTCGCGCACTTCGAGGTTCAGCGTGCCGAACTGCGTCAGCAACTCGCGCATGTGCTGCGCGCCGCCGCCCGAAGCCGCCTGGTAGGTCGTGCAGGTCATCCACTCGACGAGGTCCTGCTTGAAGAGCGCCCCTACGCCCATCAGCATGCAGCTCACGGTGCAGTTGCCGCCGATGTAGTTCCTGATGCCGCGCTTCAATGCCGCGTCGATGACCGGGCGATTGACCGGATCGAGGATGATCACCGCATCGTCGGCCATGCGCAGCGTCTTGGCGGCATCGATCCAGTATCCGTTCCAGCCGGTCGCACGCAGCTTCGGGTAGATCTCCTTCGTGTAGTCACTGCCCTGGCACGTGATGATCGTGTCTTGCTGTGACAGCGCGCCGATGTCGTCCGCGTTTTTCAGGGTCCCGTTCGAGCGCGGGACCGCCGGCGCCGCGCCGCCCGCGTTCGACGTGCTGAAGAACGTCGTGTCGATCAGGTCGAAGTCCCGCTCCGCGCTCATGCGTTCCATCAGTACGGAGCCCACCATGCCGCGCCAGCCGACTATGCCTACCTTCATCTCTTCCTCTTGCCAGTCAATTCGTTGCGCGAGCGTTACGCGAGGGCGGCCACCACGGCGTCGCCCATGGCCACCGTACTCACGGTGCCGGTCCCTGGAGCCGCGATATCCGCCGTTCGCAGCCCCTGTGCGAGCACTGCGCGCACGGCCGCCTCGATCCGCTCCGCCTGTTCTGCCCGATCCAGCGAGTACCGGAGCATCATGGCCGCCGACAGTATCGTCGCCAAGGGGTTGGCGACACCCTTGCCGGCGATATCCGGCGCGCTGCCGTGCGACGGTTCGTACAGTCCCTGCTTCCGGTCATTCAGCGAGGCCGACGGCAGCATGCCGATAGAGCCCGTCAGCATCGCCGCTTCGTCGGAGAGTATGTCGCCGAACATGTTGCCGGTCACGATCACGTCAAATTTCTTGGGCGCCTTGACGAGCTGCATGGCGGCGTTGTCGACATACATGTGCTCGAGTTCGACGTCCGGATAACCCGCCCCGACCTCGGTGACGACCTCTTTCCAGAACTGGAAAGTCTCCAGCACGTTGGCCTTGTCCACGCTCGTCACCTTGCGGCTGCGCTTGCGTGCGGCCTGGAAGGCAACATGCGCAATGCGCTCGATCTCCGGACGGCAGTAGCGCATCGTGTCGAACGCCTCGGGCGAGCCGGCGAACGGGCCATCGGGCGCGCTGCGACGTCCGCGCGGTTGGCCAAAGTAGATGTCACCGGTCAGCTCGCGCACGATGAGGATGTCGAGACCGGCGACCAGTTCCGGCTTGAGGCTCGAGGCTTGCGTCAATTCCGCATAGCAGATCGCCGGACGCAGATTGGCAAACAGGCCTAGGTGCTTGCGCAATCCGAGAATGGCCTGCTCGGGGCGCAACGCACGCTCGAGTTTGTCGTACTTCCAGTCGCCCACGGCGCCGAACAGCACCGCGTCGGCGCCCTGCGCAAGCCGCAGCGTGGCGTCAGGCAACGGACGGCCATGCGCCTCGTAGGCAGTGCCCCCGACGTCTGCAAACTCGAACTCGAAGCGCTCTCCGAGCGCGCGCAGCACCTTCACCGCCTCGGCGACGATTTCCTTGCCGATTCCGTCACCCGGGAGCACCGCGATCTTCATTCGAATCCGTTGAGCCAGTCGACAATGATGCGTTCGCAGAACTTGAACACGAGGTAACACGCCAGCGCGCCGTAGCCGGACAACAGCAATTCGACGAATTGCCGGGCGGCGCCATCGGCCAGCGCATCGCGGCCATGCTCTGCGATCAGGTTCAGGTTCGCGGACACCAGGTGCACCAGGTTGAGCGACAACACGGCGAATCCGAGAAACGCGATCCCCGCCGCGATAAATACCAGCCAGCGACGGCGTTTGAACGCGGCGCCGAACGCTGCGACGGCTCGCGTCCGGCCCAGCGAAGTCGTCACGGACGGATCGCCGGCGTGCTCGCCAACCAGGGCTGCTGCGCCAGTCGCCGTTTCTCGAACGCCTCGATCTTGTCCTTGTGGCGCAGTGTCAGGCCGATGTCGTCCAGCCCGTTCATCAGGCAATGCTTGCTGAACGGCGCGATCTCGAACGCGTGTTCGCGACCATCGGCCTCGACCACGACCTGTCGTGGAAGATCGACCGTCAGCCGATAGCCGATATGCGCGGCCACTTCGTGAAACAGGCGGTCGATGACGAGTTCCGGCAGGACCACCGGCAGCAAGCCGTTCTTCAGGCTGTTGTTCTGAAAAATGTCCGCATAGCTCGGTGCGATCACTGCACGGAACCCGGACTGCAGCAGCGCCCACGGCGCGTGCTCGCGCGACGATCCGCAACCGAAGTTCTTGCGCGCGAGCAGGATCGACGCTCCGGCGTAGCGTGGCTGATTCAGCACGAAATCCGGGTTGAGCGGACGTCGGGCGTGGTCCATGCCCGGCTCGCCGTGATCGAGATAGCGCCACTCGTCGAACAGATTCGGGCCGAACCCGGTCCGCCTGATCGACTTCAGGAACTGCTTCGGAATGATGGCATCGGTGTCGACATTGGCGCGGTCGAGCGGCGCCACCAGCCCGGCGTGGACGGTGAATGCTTCCATGGCTACTTCTTCGCCTTATCCTGGATCTTCTCGCCGGCCCTTTCCATGTCCTTGCCGAGGCCGGCCATCGTGTTACAGCCGGCGAGCACGACGATGGTCGCCACCAGAACGAAAAGCCACTTCACTGGAGCCTCCTGACGTCGGCGAAGTGTCCTTCGATGGCAGCGGCCGCGGCCATCGCCGGCGAAACCAGATGCGTGCGGCCGCCGGCGCCCTGGCGACCTTCGAAATTGCGATTGCTGGTCGAAGCGCAGCGCTCGCCCGGTTCGAGGCGGTCGGCATTCATGGCCAGGCACATGGAGCAGCCGGGCTCGCGCCACTCAAAGCCCGCAGCACGAAAGACTTCGTGCAGGCCTTCGCGTTCGGCCTGCGCCTTCACCAGGCCGGAACCGGGCACGACCATCGCCAGCTTCACGTTCGACGCAACGCGCTTGCCGAGTCGCTTCACCACCCAGGCCGCTTCGCGCAGGTCTTCGATGCGCGAGTTGGTGCACGACCCGATGAAGACCTTGTCGACATGGATGTCGGCAATCCGCGTCTTTGGCGTGAGCCCCATGTAGCGCAGCGCCCGTTCGATGCCTTCGCGTCGGACCGGATCCTTCTCGGCTTCCGGATCGGGCACGCTGCCATCGATGGCCGCGACCATCTCGGGGGACGTGCCCCAGGTCACCTGGGGCTTGATCTCCTCGGCCCGCAGTTCGACCACTCGGTCGTATGACGCGCCGGGATCGGAACGAAGCGCGCGCCACACACGCTGCAGCCTGGTCGAACATCGCGCCGGCCGGCGCAAACGGACGCCCCCGGACGTAGTCGATCGTCTTGCCGTCGACGGCGACCATACCGGAGCGCGCGCCCGCCTCGATTGCCATGTTGCACACGGTCATGCGGCCTTCGACGGAGAGCGCCTCGATCGCAGTGCCGCCGAACTCGATTGCGTAGCCCGTGCCGCCCGCGGTACCGATGCGTCCGATGATCGCCAGAACGATGTCCTTGGCAGTGCAACCGGCGGGCAGCCTGCCGTCGACCCGCACGAGCATGTTCCTCGCCTTCTTCATCAGCAGCGTCTGCGTCGCCAGCACGTGCTCAACCTCACTGGTACCGATGCCAAAAGCGAGCGCACCGAAGGCGCCGTGCGTGCTGGTGTGCGAATCGCCGCAGACCACGGTCATGCCGGGAAGCGTCGCCCCCTGCTCCGGGCCCATCACGTGCACGATGCCCTGTCGCTTGTCGAGGAACGGGAAATACGCGGCGGCGCCAAACTGCCGGATGTTGGTGTCGAGCGTGACCACCTGCTCCTTGGACACCGGATCGGTGATGCCGTCGTAGCCTCGCTCCCAGCCGGTCGTCGGCGTGTTGTGATCCGCCGTTGCCACGATCGAGCTGACCCGCCAAGGCGCACGGCCCGCAACACGCAAGCCCTCGAACGCCTGCGGACTGGTGACTTCGTGCACCAGGTGGCGGTCGATGTAAAGCACCGTGGTGCCGTCGTCCTCGACGTGAACCACGTGGTCATCCCACAGCTTGTCGTACAGGGTGCGAGCAGACATGAACCGGGTCGCGCCCACGCGGGCCGCGATCAACGCCCGGGAGCGGGCGCACAGAGTGATGGATTATGCCATCCGGCTGCGACGACTCGCCTCTTGGGTGAACGAGTTCGCGCCGGAGTGTGAATGGAACGCCGAGGGTTGTTCAGTGGTCTCAGGCTCTCGGGCTACGCTGCGCATTGCACCTGCATGGAGATCTCTATGGACCGACCGAACAACCGTTCCACCTTGGCGCGTCGCCACTTCGTGGCCGGACTTGCCGGTGCATCGGTCGCCCCCCTGTCCACGCTGGGTCATGCCCAGACCGGCATGCGGCCGTCGCCGGCGCAGACGCTCGGGCCGTTTTATCCGCGCAATGTCACGGAACGGCCGACAAACACCGACGCCGACCTGCTGACAGTCGACGGCGATCGGGTGCTCAGCAAGGGCGTCCCGCTCTTCCTGGTGGGTCGCGTTGTCGATCGCCGCGGCCAGCCGGTGTCTGGTGCTGTTGTCGAGATCTGGCAGTGCGACGCCAATGCCGTTTACCACCACCCCGACGGCGGCGCCGATTCCGAGCGCGATCCGGCGTTCCAGGGCTACGGTGTTGACCGCACCGATACGGGCGGCGACTTCAGGTTTCGCACCATTCAGCCCGTCGCGTACCCGGGGCGTACTGCGCATATCCATGTGCGGGTACAGCCCGCGAACGGTCGCGCGCTCGCCACCCAGCTCTACCTTCCCGGGGATCCCGGCAATGCACGCGACTTCCTGTTCAGTCGGTTGAACTCCGAGGAACAGCAGGCGCTGTTGCTGGTCATGGAACCGACGCGAATCGCTCACCCACCCGCTTGCACGAGCGACCCGCTACACGGCACGTACCGAACTCGTGCTCGCCTGAGACCTCGCCCGGCGGAGCGAAACCGGGCTCACTTTGCCGGCGCGGCCGCGCGCGACTTGTCCGCCTTCTCGTACAGGGGCATTACCTTCTGCACGTAGCCCTGCAGGTCGCGTAGGCGCGTCTCGCTGCTGGGATGGGTCGACAACCACTCGGGAGTGCCGCCGCCCGAGGCCTGGGCCATCTTCTGCCACAGTGTCAGCGCGGCGCGCGGATCGTAGCCGCCGCGGGCCGCCAGTTCGACCCCGATGAAGTCCGACTCCTGCTCGTTCTCGCGGCTATTCGGGAGCACGAACATCGCTTGCGTGAACGTGCCGGCCAGCTGCGGATCGAGACGCACGCCGGTGAAGATCTCCAGCGCGATGGCGCCGACTGCCGTGGCGGTTTCGGTGGCCATCTGCCGGCCCATGCGCTCGCGTGCGTGCTCGCGCAACGCATGCGCGATCTCGTGACCCATAACGGCCGCGAGTTCATCGTCGGTCAGCTTCAGTCGTTCGATGAGGCCGGTGTAGACAGCGATCTTGCCGCCCGGCATGCACCAGGCGTTGATGTCCTTGGACGTGAGGACATTCACTTCCCAGTTCCACTTCGCCGCGTCGCTGCGAAACACGACGACCTGCGGGATCAGCCGGGCTGCGACCGCGCGCACGCGCTGGACTTGTTGCGGGTTCTGGTTCAGCAGGTTCTTCTTCTGTGCCTCCGCAAGTACCTGCGCATATTGTTGTGCCGCCTGCTTTTCCACCTCCTGGCTGCTGACCAGCGACGTCATCGTCTGCTTGCGATCGACTCCGACTGCACCCGCTTCGGTCGTCTGCACGGTCTGGCAGGCCGTGAGCGCCACGGCCAGCGCACCAGGGATCAGGCAACTCAGCAGGCGGCGGTCGATTGCGTCATTCATGAGTCGATGCTCCGGTTCGAAGTCAAGGTGACGGCATGCGGACCGGCCAGCGATTCGTCATGTCGGCGCACCTGGCTGGCAGCCCAGGCGCCAAGCAGCGCGGCGGCACTGCCCGAGCCGAACGCCCACGCCGGCCCGGCCAGCGTCCACAAGTATGCCGCGGTCAAGCTGCCCGCCGTGCCGCCCACGCCATAGGCGGCGCTGATGTACACGGCCTGTCCCCGGGCTGCGGCACGGCCCGGGAACCAGCGCTGGATCATCAGGACCGAGGCACTGTGATGCACTGCGAAAGTGACCGCGTGCAGGACCTGCGCGAATGCCAGGATCCACCAGATCGTTGCGAGCTTCGCGATCAGGGCAAACCGCAGACCCGCAACGAAGAAACTCGCAAGCAGCAGCGGATACATGCCGAAACGCGCGAACCAGCGACCCTGCGTATAGAAGAAGACTATCTCGAGCACGACGCTCAGCACCCAGAACACGCCGATCGCCGTCTTGCTGTAACCGAGTTGCGCCAGATAGATCGACAGGTACGTGTACAGCGCACCATGGGCGAACACCATCAACGCTGCCGAGAGCAGGAACCAGCGCACCCGCGGCTCACGCAGGCGGCTGCGGACTGACACCCTCTCGTGCGCGGATTCGTGCATCGGCTGCTCTTCGACCTGCCAGGCCACGGCCACCAGCAACGCGCACAGCACCACGCCGAGCCACAGCGCGGTCTCGATCCCATAGCGATCGAACAGTGGCCCCGCCGCCATCACCACGATCACGAACCCGGTGGAACCCCACAGACGCAGGCGCCCGTAGCGCGTGGCAGCGTCGTCACGACCGCGCAGGCGGGCCGAGGCGAGCGCCTCGGCGATCGGCATTTGCGCCGTCTGGAAGAGATTGAGCAGCAGCATCACGCCGAACACGAATGCGAAACCGCCCGGGACGAAGAGCAGGCAGAACGACAGCATCAGCGCAACGACAGTCCCGCGCAGTATCGGTGTGCGGCGCGTTGCGTGGTCGGCGAGGTATCCCCACAGGTTGGGGCCGATCACGCGCATGACCTGGCCGAGCGCCACGAGCAGACCGATCTGGAACGCATCCAGGCCGCGCGCCTGAAAGTAGAGCGGCATGTATGGCGCAAGCAGCCCCGCCAGGCCGAAGTAAGCGGCAAAGAGCGCGCCGAGCCGCCAGTTCGGCGGTTGCGGCAGGACGTCCTTGCCCATCAGGACGAAGGAGAGCGGGCGGCGAGCGGCGCGATGCCGTGATGGATGTCGGCGTTCTGTGCGCGGTGCATCAGCGCATGGTCCATGAGCACCAGTGCCAGCATCGCCTCGGCGATTGGCGTGGCACGGATGCCGACACAGGGATCGTGACGTCCGTGGGTTTCGATGACGGTGGCAACGCCGGCGCGCGTGATGGTCCGTCGCGGCAGGCGGATGCTCGAGGTCGGCTTGACCGCGATCGACACCTCGATGTCCTGGCCACTCGAAATTCCACCGAGGACCCCGCCGGCGCGATTGCCGACGAATCCATCGGGAAGGAGCTCGTCGCCATGCTGCGATCCGAGGTCGGTCACTGCAGCGAAGCCGGCGCCGATTTCCACGCCCTTGACCGCATTGATGCCCATCATCGCGTAGGCGATGTCGGCATCGAGTTTGTCGAAGAGCGGCGCCCCCAGTCCCGGCGGCACTCCGCTCGCGGTCACGCGCAGCCGCGCGCCGACTGAATCGCCGCTGCGCCGGAGCTGGTCCATCGCGATCTCGAGTTCGGCCACGACGCCGGCGTTCGGCGCGAAAAACGGATTGCGTTCGACCTCATCCCACGACTCGAACGGGATCTCGATGCCGCCGAGCTGCTGCATGCAGCCGCGCACTCGCGTGCCGTACTTCTCGTGCAGCCATTTCTTCGCCACGGCGCCGGCCGCCACCATCGGGGCGGTCAGTCGGGCCGAGGAGCGACCGCCGCCGCGGGGATCGCGCACACCGTACTTGCGCCAGTACGTGTAGTCGGCATGCCCGGGGCGGAACGAGTCGGCGATGTCGGAGTAGTCCCTGCTCTTCGCGTCCTCGTTGCGGATCAGCAGTGCGATCGGCGTTCCCGTCGTGCGACCTTCGTAGACGCCGGACAGGATCTCGACGCGATCGGATTCGCGCCGCTGGGTCACGTGCCGCGAGGTGCCCGGCTTGCGCCGGTCGAGGTCATGCTGAATGTCGGCCTCCGCCAGCGACAGTCCAGGAGGACAGCCGTCGATCACACAGCCGATCGCCGGTCCATGCGACTCGCCGAAGTTGGTGACCTGGAACAGGTGCCCGAAGGTGGAGCCGGCCATGGAGTCTCGAACGTCCGGTAGGCATCGGCGTGCGATGCAGGGACACCGATTGTAAGTGCCGCCCGGCAGATCAAACGAATTGATCGCGTGTGCGCATCGGCGCGCCGCATGCCGTCAAGGCTCGTCACCGCGCAGCGCCGCCACCCGCTCCATCAACAGTTCCGGCGTAACTTCATCCGCGGACAGGGGAGCCCCGACGATGAACTCGAGCTTCGACCGCAGCCCGCGCTGCAGACGTGCCTCGACCGGTCGACTGAACGCGGCGCCACCGTAGCGCGAGAAAAATGAGCCCCAGAGCCCACGCAGCGCCATCGGGTAGACCGGTACCGGCGTGCGCTCGACGATGCGCTGAACGCCCTGTTTGAACGGGTTCAGTTCCCCACTCTCGGTGATCTTGCCTTCCGGAAAGATGCAGACGAGGTCACCGTCGGCCAGCGCCGCATCGATGCGTTCGTTGGCGCGCTCCAGCATGGCCGGGTCTTCACGCGCCGGCGCGATGGCGATGGCCTTGGCGTGCTTGAAGAACCAGTTCATCAGCGGGATCTTGAAGATGCGATGGTCCATCACGAAGCGGATCGGTCGCGGGCTCTCGCCCATGATGACCACTGCGTCGACAAAGCTGACATGGTTGCAGGCCAGGACCGCGGCGCCCTGCTCCGGCAGGCTGTCGGTGTTGATCGAGCGCACACGGTACAGCGTGTGAACCAGTATCCACGCAAGAAAGCGCAGCAGGAATTCCGGCACCAGGCGATAGATGTACAGCGCCACCGCCGCATTCATCAGGGCCGTCACCAGGAAGAGCTGCGGAATCGTGAGCCCCGCGCCGAGCAGGGCCGCCGCCATCAGCGAGGCCACCACCATGAAGACGGCGTTCAGGATGTTGTTCGCCGCCACGATGCGTGCCACTCGTGTCTTGTCGGCGCGCGTCTGGATCAGCGCGTACAGAGGTACCGAGTACAGACCGGCGAAAAGTGCCAGCAGGGCCAGGTCGAGGACGATCCGCCCTGCCCCCGGCGATTCGAGAAATTGCGCCAACCCACCGCTTTCCATCGGCCGGAACGCCGTCGACGCGAAGTACAGGTCGATCGCAAAGATCGTCATTCCGATCGACCCGAGCGGCACGAGCCCGATTTCGACGCGCCGCCCGGACAACCGTTCGCACGCGAGCGAACCGACACCGATGCCGATCGAGAACACCGCGAGCAGGAAGGTGACGACGGTCTCTGTGCCGCCGAGATTCTCGCGCGCGTAGGGCGTGAAACTGGTGAGGAAGATCGAGCCGAAGAACCACAGCCACGAAATACCGATGATCGAATTGAAGACCGCGACATTGCCGTGCGCGACCTTCAGGTTGCCCCAGGTTTCGGTGAACGGGTTCCAGTTGATCCGCAGCGTGGGATCCGCGGCCGGCGAATGCGGGACGAACTGCGCCGCCGCCCGGCCCAGAACCGCGAGCACGATGACGACTACCGCCGTCGCTAGCGCGCCACGATCACCCAACTCGCCGATCAGCAGGCCGCCGCCGATCGTGCCGAGCAGGATGGCCACGAACGTCCCCATCTCGACTATGCCGTTGCCGCCCGTGACCTCGTGCGCGTCGAGATGCTGCGGCAGGTACGAGTACTTCACCGGTCCGAAGACGGTTGACTGCAGGCCGAGCAGGAAAATGGCCAGGTACATCAGCCACGGCGACTGCAGCACGAGTCCCGCACCGCCGATCAGCATGACGCCGACTTCAGCATCCTTGACCCGGCGGATGAACCATGACTTTTCCAGCTTGTCGGCAAGCTGTCCGCTGGTCGCCGAGAACAGCATGAAAGGCGCAATGAACAGCGCGCCGATCAGAAAGCCCGCCATGCGCGGTTCGATCCCGCCCCAGCGCGCTGCGGCGTAGGTTGCCAGCAGTGTGAACGCGAACTTGAAGATGTTGTCGTTGGCGGCGCCCAGGAACTGGACCCAGAACAACGGCGCGAAGCGCCGTTCGCGCAATAGGGCGAACTGGTTCCGCGCGCTCACGCGGCGCCCGTCTCGGGTGGGGTGGATGTCACGCGGGTTGGCGGGCGATGTTAGGCGACGAGGCGATTATGTCAGCCGGCTCTCCGACGCGCCTCACGAGGCTTGCTCGAAAGGCCGTGCGCAAGCGACGTCTGCTTGCCGAGGGGGCCGAAGACAACTCGCGACCTGTAAGCAGCCGTTATCCAGTGCTGAAAGCGGTCCCAGAAATTCCTCCGAAAGCGGCCATCTGATAGATGGCTAAGCGTCGCTCGGGTTCTATGGATTGCAGCCGCCTAGTCCACGTTTGCCGCCACGGCCGCGCAGTCAATGCTTCAGGTTCTTGTTAAAGAACCTCACGACTTCAGCGTTCATGGTTGCATGGAAGGCTGCCCTATCGAAGCCTTCCGGGTCAGAACATACTTCGGGAATCTTTGCCGGTCCACATGGGGCGAGGAACGACAAGTGGCCAGCATTTGGAACCATATGGAACTCGACTTTCGCGCCAAGTGCTTCGATGACGAACTTGGCGTTCGTGACGTGGGGGACCTTGTCGTCCTTCTCGCCACTCCATAGCTGCACAGGGACTTTCACACCAGCCATTGCGGCCGGAGTCAGCGTGAAGCCCAGCCCAGGGGCTGCCACGACGATGGCTTTGACGTTCGGGCTCGCCTGCATCGGCTCGGGAGCCGGAGAGTCAGCGTCCAGAAGCGGCGATTTGTAGTGGCGCAGAACTTCGCAGATGAATTCAGGTGATTGCGAGCAGTGCATTGGGATAAGCCGCATATCCGGCTGCGCCCCAGCCAAGGTGAGGACCGTGAACCCACCGGCCGAGAGACCAAACGCTCCGAGCTTTTCCGCATCGATGGCATCGTGACCTGCCCACTTCGTGAGTATGTAATCGATGGTCAAGCGGAGTTGGCGATTGCGGCCGCTATACAGAGTCGCCAGGCCGGACGAGCTTGGGTCTTGGAAGTTGTCGCCCGGATGCATAGGCGCAGCAACCACATAGCCTGCGCTTGCTAGTGCCATTGCTAAATCGATGTGACTCGTCATGCCGCCGCCGTTCCCGTGCGAAATTACTACTAGCGGCAAGCCCTTGCCGGCTATCGGAGCGTCTTTAACGGCCCCCATTGCGTTCGGTCCGCTCTGGGCGGATCTCGAGGTCTGAGCGTCAGCGGGATACCAGACGCCCACACCGAACTTCTTTCCGTCTGTGTCGGGTACCCCCGCGACTTGGAAGCCAATGGGTCTTTCGGGGAGACCCGCTGATAAATCAGCCAGTGCATTTGCACCGATCGCGAGGAGCGCGATTGAAATGAGAACTCGATTGACCCGTTTCATGGCGTTCTCTCTAATGTTTGGGGCGGCGACTGTGTCGCAGCGCTTGCCCTTGTGAAATTTACAGACCCTCGAAGAGAGTGGCCGGCGTCGGGTAATTCTGCCGGGTCGGCCCGGCGTGAGCTACTGGCCGCGAACGGATCCCGTTCACTCTGACTGGTCCACGTGAGAATCGGCTTCGGAAGCTGCATTGAACTCTTCGTTAATTCAGCCACCAACGGACCGCCCACCAAGACTCCGACACTGATGCCGAGTATTCGTCCTAGTGGGAGGCTGAACATGTACATGAACTCGTTAATGAGCAGCGTCGGGACGCTAGCGACCACTATGAACACAGCAGCGCCTGCGACAAATCCTGCGAGAAGTCCGGAGGCCACCGGTGAAGCGTCGTTCACCGGAGTAGGCGACACGGGTGCCTCCGATCGTGACAAAGAGTCAGCTTTCTAGCTCATTCTGCGTCTAGCGGTTAGTTCTGCTCCTGGCCGACTCGAGACCCCCCAGCGGGGAAGGCTGCTGGCGGTCTATGGTCAATTGCGGGCAATGATGACAGTCCGGCTCCCGGTCGGCCAGACTTTGCGACCGTTCGTGCGAGAGCAACTTCGCAAGAACACTGCACCCAGCCATCGAACAGGTTCTCCCGTCGCTGCGGGCCTGGCGGATCACTCCAGCGCGATGGAACGTAGTGCCAGCGCAAACACCCCCGCCTGACGATCGCCAATCACTAGGCCCAACTGACGCAGGCTCTCCGGCCGAATTGCGGACCCATCCTCGACCGGGCGACCGCGCCAGGTCGGCACGAACGAGGTCAGCGGCAACCGCAGCACGGCCCATTCACTCGGCACCGGCTCGAACGTCGCCTGGTACGCCACGCCGTCGAAGAAGTCGTCGGTGCGCAAGCTGAGCTTGTAGCGCTTACCGTCGCCAAGCACCTCGATGCGACAGGTCAACGCCTGTGCGTCACCCAACGGAAGCGGGCGTGTACGAACCGACGCGAAACCGCCACCGTTTGCCAGCGAGACCTCACCCTCGAAGACCGCGTGGCCAACAGGATCGTGGCGCAGGCGGCTCGCGGAGCGGCCACCCATGATGCGGTCGTCGATCGGCGAGAAATCGGCCACCGACGCGGCAGTGTCGAAGCGAAACAGCTCGCGGGGCATGACCGCATTGTCCACGGAAGGACATGTTGGTACTCCCGCGAGGCACTGGGTGCCACGCGGTGCACGTGGGCGTGCGCGTTTTCTAGCAGTCCTGAGCCGATGCCCTAGCCGACCCATCCAACTATTCGTAGTCGGAAAGACCCGTCCGCTTTTGGGTCAACCACGCAAGCCAATCGAAGATCCGAAATTGGCCGCTAAGCGAAGTTACCCACCAGTCCACGGACCTTGACCGCAAGCGCAGCTTAGTCAGGGCGCAGAGCCGAATCTACTTCGACCAAGGGACCAACGCCAAGGGGCCCGAGATTCGCCTGCTCAACCAATTCGCTGACCAGCGTCGCCTCGGAGTGCCGCTCATCGCAATGGCCAGGATGACGCTTCCGCGCCGGGAATCGTGCAGCCGCCACCTCTGGTGAACAAACGCAATGCACTTCAACGCTAGCTAGAATGCGTGCTCCATGCATCCGCTACAGGCGCTATTCGACAACAACCGCACGTGGTCGCAGCGCATGCGCCGCAGCGATCCCGATTTCTTCGCGCGCCTTTCGCGCCAGCAAACTCCCCACTATTTGTGGATCGGCTGCGCTGACAGCCGGGTGCCGGCCAACGAGATCGTCGGTCTCTTGCCCGGCGACCTCTTTGTCCACCGCAACGTCGCCAACGTGGTGGTGCACAGCGACCTCAACTGCCTTTCCGTGATGCAGTTCGCAGTCGATGTGCTCAAGGTGGAGCACATCATCGTGTGTGGCCACTACGGGTGCAGCGGGGTGAGTGCGGCGCTCGAGAACCGCCGCGTGGGCCTTGCGGACAACTGGCTGCGCCACGTGCAGGACGTTCACCACAAGCACCAGGCGCGGGTCGCGGCTTTCGCAGACACGGCGCGACGCATTGACCACCTTTGTGAGCTCAACGTGATCGAGCAAGTCGCTAATGTCTGCCAAACGACGATTGTGGGCGACGCGTGGGACCGCGGTCAGCCACTCTCCGTACATGGCTGGGTCTACGGCCTCGAAAATGGGCTCGTGCGCGATCTCCTGGCAACCGTAACCGGGCGGGATCAGTCGGACGAGAGGTGCCGGGCAGCGCTGGCCGCGCTGTGATCAGGGAGAACACCTCATTGGCCACTCGTGGCCCACATCGCGTTATGGACGCTCGAGTCTATTTCATGATCAATCGGGCGCTGGATACAGAATCAGTCGGTGCCCGACCTACTCAGTATCGGCTGTCGACCCTAAGCTGACCTGCCGCGCTCCCAAGAGCGGCCGCGAAATTCACGCCGACAGCGGTCATTCAAGGCCATGGCTCAGCGGCGGCGCAGTGGCGCCGCCCGCTGGAACCAGTTCTCGGGCCGCTCGTCGAGCGCCGCGAGACATGCACGCCACTGCCGGGCTACGGCTGCAGCTCGATCTCCCCCGGCCGCCAAGTCTTGTTGAACCACGGCTCCAGTGGACCATAGAGGCGAAGGATCATGAACCAGCCCTTGCCTGGAATCGTCTGCACCCAGTTGTTCTCCATGCCTTTCGGTGCTTGGGGTCCGAAGTAGACATCCACCGAGCCGTCCGCATTGGTCTTGACCCCCTTGTTCTGGCTGCTGACACTCGGGGCCTTCTGGTCGGTCTGCACCATCGAGCGGGTCTGGTTGTCGTAGACGATGACCGACCAGAAGTCCTTCACCGGGACGTTCGGCGGCAGACGCAGCTTGTAGTTCTTCCCGCCATCGAAGGGATTGCCCCTCGCGTCCTGCACCGACCAGGGATACTGCGATCCCCGGCCCACCATCTTCTCTTCCATCGCCGGCGTAACGCCGGTGGCGAAGTAGTAGTAGAAGGCCGCGCCGTCCAGGTTGCTGACGCCGGACGCGACCTCGAACTTGTAGCCGCCAAAGAACGGCAGGCGCCACGCACTGTTGGGATAGAAGTACGCCTCCTTCGAGCGGATCTTGAAAGCGATGGTCCGCGCCGTCACGGCGCCGATGTTCGCGGCGTCGGTCAGGATCTTTTTCATTCGCTCATCGGGATTGAACGGCTGGCCCTTGACGATGCCGATCGAGGCGAACAGGCCCAGCGTGGTGGGATCCGAACCCTCCGCCGGCTCCTCCTGGATGACCTGATTCAAAAGAGTCCAGAACGAATAGTCACCCGGTGCGACGAAGTTCGCCGGAATCCCCGAGGCGTTGACGAACTTCATCGGCGGCGGATTGGCGGCGTCGGCCAAGCGATAGATCCGCAGGTTCTTCTTGACCGACTCGACGCCGGGCCGGGTCGACCCGTCCACCAGAAAGGCGCGGAACACAAGCCAGCTGCCAAAGGTGTTCGGCCGCACGACGTGGTACCCCGGCGGGATGTCGCCCTTGAATCCGGGCGGCAGCAGGAGGTACTTCCCGCCTTCGCCCTTGTCGGCCCCGGTGATGCCAACATCGGCCACCCACTTGTACCAAAAGTCGTTGACCAGCCCCAGCACCTTGGGCGGAATCTCGGCCACCAAAGGTCCCTTGCTGGTGTCAACCCAGATGAAGTTGTAAATGGTGTTGTCGTTCGCCGTGAGCTCCACGGTCCTCGGATCGACCAGGTCTTCCCAGATCACGTCGGTCTGGTTATCAATGCCGAACTTGCGTATTGAATCGCGCATGCCCGCCTGGTTGACGATGGGGATCGCCAGCAGATAGGCCTGCAGCGCCCGCGAGCGGTCCAGGTTGTCGTAGATCTTCTCGACGGTCTCGTCCGACGGGTAGCCGTAGTTCAGGTTCAAGGTCCCGATGGACGACTCGGTTCTGTCGGGCACGGCGACACCTGGCGCGAAAGGCGTCGTCATCTTGAAGGTCTGCGCGGAAACCGTCGCGGTGCACGCGAAAGCGAGAATCGCGCCCAGCAGTGCATGTCTCGTCATGGCTTGTCTCCTTAAGCACTACGGGTGCGCGCCATATCGGCGAAAGTGGGGCCGCGGACGCTAACAGACCTTCAAGAATCGCATTTTGCAAATCCGGCCCTGCCGACGGCCCGCTCGGGGAGCCTCCGCCTACAATGATCGGCTCCGATTCGGCCCAGCACCTCCTGATCCGGTCAGGAGCCGGGAGCTTGCCGGATGGCTAGATCAACGCAACCCATTGCCGAAAGGTCGTTCGCCAAGGTACAGAGCCACGCGCGCGGCCGCGCGCGAAATGGCGCTGGACCAAGGTCGGCCCCGCGCAGGCACTTACCCGCTGCCGGCGAAGGCGAAGTCAGGATCGGTCCTGTTGCTGCAATTCCAGACCTTCTGAGAAAGTTCGGGGTCACACCGAGTCTCCCGTTCGTGCGGGCGGGAGTCCCGCTTCACGCTTTCAAGAGTCCCGAGAACCGGATCGCCTTCGACGCTCTTGGGCGATTGCTTGCCGAATGCTCGACGGCAACGGCCTGCGACCATTTCGGCCTGCTCGTTGGCGAGTGCTTCGAGTTGGAGGGCCTCGGCGCCATCGGATATCTGATGCGCAACTCAGCCACCGTTGGCGAGGCGCTTCGGGCCCTTCTTCTACATCTATACCTGCACGATCGCGGTGCCGTTCCAATATTGATCAACATGGATTCTTCCTATGTGCTCCTCGGCTACTCCATCTATCGGCACGGGACACCCGGCACCGCGCACCTTTACGACGTCGCCATTGCCATCGGGTACAGAGTACTAAGGGCGATCTGCGGCGCCTCTTGGAAGCCAGCGCACGTCCAGTTCTCTCATGCCCAACCGAGGGATGCGCGTCCCTATCGCCGCATTCTTGGTCCGAATGTTCGATTCGATGCCGAGGTGTCCGGCATCGTGTTCGCCGCATCGTGGCTTGACCGCGCCATCCCCGGCGCGGATTCCAACCTGCGTGAACTGGTCATGTCGGCGATCCAGCAGATTCGTGCCAATAGCACGATGAGCTTCGCCGACATCGTGCGGGGCGCGCTTCACCAGATGGTACTTGGCGGCACGTCGTCGGCCGAAAGCGTGGCGCTCCTGTTCGGCATACACGAGCGGACGCTTCGCAAACGGCTGACCGCCGAGGGGACAAGCTTGCAGCAGCTCGTCAGTCAAACGCGCTTCGAGCTGGCGAAGCAACTTTTGGAGAACACACGACTCCCAATCTCGGAGATCGCAGCGGCGCTGCACTTCGCAGACGCGGCGGTCTTTTCGCGGGCCTTCCGCGGCTGGTCAAAGACGAGTCCGAGAGATTGGCGCGCACGACGTGGCCGCAAGGCCGTTACTCACGCCAATGAACTCCGATATGGGGCGCGATTACGACCGGTCTGAATTGGGTGAGCGGATGGCCGCTTCGGCCGAGTGTCGCCGACGTCACCCGGACGCCTTATCTGGCACGGGCAGAACGCGCAGGGTCGCCTCGAGAATCTTCCTGTCCTCTGGATCCGGGAGCGCGGCTACCAGGTCAAATGCCCTAGCGTAGAGGTGGCGGTGAGCGGCCGCATCTTTCGCCGCAGCGGCTACGTTGGCCGCCACCGCATGTGCGAGGGCGGTTTCCCACGCCTCGGCCCCGTCAGCAAAGAAGAATGGCTGCGACTTCGCCTGGTAGTGGGCCGCCGGTCCCGGAAAGGCCGAGCAGCGCGTAGGCATGTGCAACCAGTTGAGCCGCATGTGCGCGGTTGCTGTCATTGCCGACAATCTTCCAGAAGTGCATTGCGGCATGCGCCCCCTGCAGCAACTCTTCATCTTCTTCGGGCGTCCGAGACTCGGCCTCAGCCAGGGTCCATGCCCGATTGTTGCTTGACTGGCCAATCGGCGCTGCTACCGAGCGGTCTCTTCGGGTGTGGGTTTCTCATCCATCTCGCCAGGTCCGCTATGAGGTGATTCGGTGTGACGACCCCTTCGTCAGCCAATGGCCGACTTGAGCCTCTCAACTCATGTAGATCAGCAAGCCGGAACAGCGTCCCGTTGCCTCGCCAACGAAGCGCTTCAGTTCTTCGTAGTTGTCCAGGCAATAGCCCAACGTGTCGTCAACCTCCGGATCTCGGTCCCAGATTTCTGGATAGATCTGAAGTTTCATCATCTGAGTCGGATCGAACTTCGATCGAAGAAATGCCTCATCGATCGGCTTAAGTGCTTCGTTAACCGCTGTTACGTCGGCAGACCAAAGCGCTCGTGCTGGCCCGAGGCCGACATCAATGTCTCCAATCTGCTTCCCGCCGTGCAGCAAGAAATTGAGCGGCGGATCGTGGTCGTAAGGCTGAACTCGAGTCCGCGTTCGTACCGGATCGATTTCGGACCTCTGCGGAACGGCGCCAGACCCATGGTCAATTGCGATTCCGGCACAATCGTTCGCCCGTCGTGCTGGAGTTCGCGATGCCCATGGAGTCCGCCCACCGGCCGTTCCCCGGACTACGCCAGATGGTCGCCGATTCCGGCGGGCTCTACCTTGCGAACGCGGTGATCGCATTTGTCTTCGCCGCCTCAGGGCCGGTCGCGATCATCCTCTCCGTCGGCACGCACGGTGGACTGAGCGAGTCCGACCTGTCGTCGTGGATCTTCGGCTCGTTTTTCCTGAACGGACTGATCACCCTGCTTTTCTGCACGCTGTACCGACAACCGCTCGTCTTCTTCTGGACGATTCCGGGAACAGTGCTGGTCGGCCAGGCACTCGGCCACCTCAGCTGGCCTGAGGTCATCGGCGCCTTCCTTGCCACCGGACTGCTCATGCTGGTGCTCGGCCTTTCAGGATGGGTACGGCGCGCCATGCAGTCCGTGCCGATGCCGATCGTGATGGGGATGGTGGCCGGTGTGTTCCTGCGCTTCGGCCTAGGCCTGGTGTATGCGATGCGTGACGACTCCTGGATTGCCGCGCCGATGATCGTTGCCTTCCTCGCGCTCGGTGCCTCGGCTGGTTGGTCACGCCGTCTGCCGCCGCTGATCGGCGCACTCATCGTCGGCGCGGCGGCGATCGCCCTCCTTGGCAAGTTCCATCCGCACGGCTGGCCCCTGCATGCGATCGCCGATCCCATTCTGTATGCGCCAGTCTTCTCATGGCGCGCGATGGTGGAACTCGTCATCCCTCTCGCAATCACCGTGCTCGTAGTTCAAAACGGCCAAGGGATAGCGGTGCTCAACGCCGCCGAGCACGAACCTCCGATCAACGCGATCACGGTGGCCTGTGGCGCGGGCTCGATGCTTGCCGCGCTGGTCGGCACCGTTTCGACCTGCCTCACCGGCCCCGTTAACGCGATCATCTCGGGTTCGGGCGAGCGGCACAGGCACTACACCGCGGGCCTCGCCGTAGGCGTGTTCGCGCTGGCGTTCGGGCTGTTCGCGCCATTGTTCACCCGGCTGATGCTTGCCACGCCACCGGCATTCATCGGCGCGCTCGCGGGACTTGCCATGCTGCGCGTGCTCCAGACGGCGTTCAATGTGTCTTTCCGTGGGCGCTTCACGCTCGGGGCGCTCGTCACGTTCCTCATCACGGTGGCCGACGTGCCGATCTTCAACGTCGGTGCGCCGTTCTGGGGCTTGGTGATCGGCTACGCCGTGTCACGCCTGCTTGAGCGCAAAGACTTCAGCGCCGCCGGCGCCTGAGTCCAGGGCGCGAGTCGTTCTTGCACACGGGGAAAAGGCAACGCCGCGCTCAGGTTCCTCGGTTGGAGGGCTTCGCGGAACCAAAGCGGTCAGCTTTGGGGTCGATCGGGCAAGCTTCAGACTCGTCCGGTTCTGGCCGTAAGCGAGATTCAGCGCGTCCGCACCAACGCCTCTATCGCGTCAAGGTCGAGCGCCTCCATCGCGCGTTGCATGGGCTGCTCGAAGCGTTCCCCGCCCCTAACCTCGAGCTTGATCATCTGTGTCTGCGCCGGGTTCGCGCGGTCCCAAGGGAATGCGGGGTCGGGCTTGGCGAGCGGCGGATATCGCTCTAGCGGCACATCCGAGGGGTGGAGGCCGTTGACTCCAGCCGGGCCTGCGCCGCGAGCGCTCGGCGCCCAGTCCGGCGCGCCACACGCGGACGCGGCGCAGCATGGCTTCGCCGGGCGCTTCATCTGCACCAGCGCGGCTGCGCCGTCTTGCCTCGGCTGCGGCGGCGCCGGCGCTGGCCTGCGCTTGCTGCGCGCGGATTTCAGCGATCAGGCGCTCGGCGTTCGCCGGATCCGTCCGGCGCAGGCCCTCGGCCACGCGCTCCAACATCTCCTGCTGCGCGGCGGGGCTCGCGGCCGCGCGGGCACTGGCCTCGTGGGATCGGGCTTCATCGAGCTTGCGTTGAAGGTCACGCTCGGTGAAGTCGAGGTACTCGGCCGTGGTCACGGGCACCCAGGGCAGCCGACCGTTGCGGGTGAACACCAGCATGTGCCCTCCGAACACCGGGCGCCCGCGCAGCGTGCCCGTTACTGGCAGCTCGCGCCATGCTGCGAACCGGTCGTCCTTCAACTCCGGCACCTCGGACTCGAAGAAGGCATGGGGTGCGTTGACGCTGGCTACGATGGTCGCCAGCGGGCCGATGCGATCTGCGCCGGCGATGACGTCGCAGCGGCCTCGCACCCACATCGATTCGCGATGATCACGCAGCAGGAAGTGCGCCGGCCGCGCCGGCGCATCCCACTGCCCGCCGATCTGCCAGCTGCTGCGCAGCCGCGTGCGCGGCAGTGCGTGCAGTTCAGGACGCGCGTGCAGGAGGGCATTGAGCGCGTGCAGCGTGCGCCGCATCGACGCGACCGAGGCGTCGCTCACCGCACGAAGGTCGGCCGTCTTCGGATGCTCGGCGTCGATCCAGCAATCGATCTGGGCCAGCGCGGGCGCGCAGGCCGCCCAGAGCGCGAGCGCGCGGAGGCCTAGCGCACCCCACCCGATGAAAAGGCGTCGCGGCGGGATCACTGCGACCGCCCCTGCAGTAGCCGGACCATGCGGCCGATCACGCCGGCAATCGGGGCGAGTCCCCATGCCGGAGGACGCCGTGCCCGTGGATCGGGACCATGGCGAGTCGAGCGCACGGCGATGACTTCACTCGGCCCAGGGGGGCGTGAACGCGGGCCGGTCTCCGATCAGCACCTGTCCGCCGACCGGGTACACGGCCAGCGCCCGGAATGCCTGCCGCCCGGCGTTCGAGAGCGCCACGGTGCGCCCCGCCTCCACGACTAGCGCGCTGCCGGCCGTGAGTTCGTGGCGCTGTCCATCGACCTCGAAATTGGCACGACCCTCAAGCGCAACGAAGGTCTCCTCGCGAGTCAGGCGATGGGGTGTGCCGGCCACTCCTGGCTCGACCGTGATCTCCCAGACGGAGTTCTCCCGGGCGCCGCGGCTGGGGGCCACCAAGGTGGTAAATCGGACGCCGGGTAGCTCGAAGTTTGGCGCGTCACTACGTGAAAGCAGGGGCATGGGGACTCCTCTGTATAATTAACCACAGTTTATTAACCAAGGCTAATGATGTCAACCTCGGACCCGCAGGACTTTGGCGTTCTGCTGAATCTTGCCTTTATCGCGTTCAAGGATGCCCTCGACGCCCATCTCGCCGCGGTCGGGTTCGACGACATCGGCGGGTCGTTCGGATATGTCTTCCGGCTGCTGGCCGAGACGCGCTGCAACCTCAGCGAGCTGGCCTCGCAACTCGGCATGAGTTCGCCCGGGGCACTGAAGGTGGTCGACGAAATGGTCAGCAAGGGATATGTGTCGCGGACGACCGACGCAGCCGACCGACGCGTGAAGTGGCTGGAACTAACCGATCGCGGCCGCGCCGCCTTGGGCAGGGCCCGCTCCTTTCACCAGAAGTATGAGCAGGCGCTCGTGCAGAGGCTGGGCATGCGCCAAGTCGCCGCGACCCGGAAACTGCTCGAGGCCATGGCGGCGTCGCATGCCGAACGAGGGGGGCGGCTGCCGCGCCCTGGCTAGGTTTTGAACGTGCACCACGCTCTCGTCTGTGCTTACCTAACTCGGCAGTCCCGTCCGGTACAACGATGCCCACAGGCGCAAGGGCAGCGAGGTGCTGCAGCGTTGTCTGGGTGGGCGCAAGAGGTCCGCTTTCAAGCAGTCTTGGTCGGAGGCCAGAATGGCCGCAACTGGCCGCGCGTTGCACTCCTGGCCTCCAGCCTCTAGGCAGTCCGCGCCATGCCATCGCCGCTGTCAACAAGCGTTGCGCTTGCGTGGCCTCGGATTCGCTCCGCCGCCTCAACCACTATCCGTTCGACGATGTGCGAAGCAGGCTCGATGGAATCGATCACGCCACAGGCCTCGCCAAACCAGACGCCGGTGTGCTCGGGATCGCCTTCCTCGAAGGCCTGCCGATACCGCGGCCCTTCAACCGCAATCGCTGCTTCCAACGCCTCCTCGCGGCCATGCCAGCGTTCGGTGAATGCATTGCGGCGGATACGGGCAGTGAAGCCGCTCGGCCAGGGGATCTGACGCGCGATGTCGGCGATTCGGGTGCGCAGCGTGCCATCCCCATTGGTTTCCAGGATCGCGCGTTGGTGACGCTCCTTTACCAACGCCTCCGTCGACGCCCACAGTCGCGTCCCCATGAGCACGCCATCGGCGCCAAGCATCAGCGCCGCCGCGAGGCCACGGCCGTCGGCGATTCCCCCGGCAGCGAGCAGCAGCGTGCTCGGCGCGTGCTCGGAAAGATAGTCCGCCACCTCCGGAACGAAGCTCAACGTACCGCGCAGGGCACCGTGGCCTCCTGCCTCTGCCCCCTGAGCGACGACGACACTCGCGCCGACGTCGACCGCGTCCCTCACGTGTCCCATGTCCTGGCACTGACAAATCAGCGCCGCGCCTGCGCTGCGGATCTCGTCCACGAAGGGCCTCGGATCGCCGAACGACAGCATGACCGCAGCCGGCCGATGCTTAAGCACATCTGTCAGCATCGACGGTGACTTGCGCAGCGACCAGGTGATGAACCCGACGCCAATGCGCTGGCCGCCGACGGCGGCGAACTGCTGCTCGAGCCATGCACGGTCGCCATAGCCACCGCCGATCAATCCGAGGCCGCCGGCGCGACTCACTGCCCCAGCCAGCGCGCCACCGCCGGCGAAGGCCATCGGCGCCGAGACGACGGGGTGGCGAAGGTTGAAGGTGCGGGTCAGGCGGGTCGTGAGCGCGTCCATGGTGGGCTTCTTCTGCGGTGACTGGACCGCGCTAAGGATGACCGCTTCTACGCAATTCTGAGCTCACACACGTAGGACAGCAATTGGCCGGAATCCGAAGTCGGGCATACGACTGCCGGTGGGCTCTCTTCCCGGGGGCGTCCATGTACGAGGGCGAAGTGTCAGGTGATGCGGGGCACACCGTTCAGTGACTCTTGACGATCGCCAGCGATCCTGGCGGAGGCGGCGTTTCCAGCCATTCAATCCGATAGTCGTTCGGACCTACACGTGTGGCGCGCAAAGGAAGCAGATCAGGGGATCCCTGAGACAAGAGCGCACGGGGCGCATTTAGCGGGAACTCCGAACTGGGGAACGTGTAGCTCGCGAAGTTTCCGTACTTGTTTTGAAAGGACACCTGGGGACCATCGGGCCAGATGCTGACGTAGTACTTCTTTGTCGGGTGCTTGCTGGTCTTGTGCTCGAGTTCCCTAAGCGTGACGATTGGTCCCGCAGCGCCGCTGCTTTGGGCGTCTGCTCTGAACGGTAGTCCGACGGTCAGCGTCGCGGCGATGATCGCTAAAGAAAAAAATCGACAGCTGAGCGTTGTCTGACCTCTCATACGTTCACCTCGATGTAGCCGCTCCAGCCGATCGACAGTTGGAGTTGCCTGGTCCGCGGCCGACTGCCTTCGGGCGATTCTCGGTCCGATCCATCGCGGCCGCAATTGGCCGCCTCGAGGCATGTCGGCCATGCATTGCTCGTCGGGAGCCTGCCGGAATGCCTCATCTGCATTCGAGCGCCGTGTTGCGAATACAGCGTCTCGCGTCTAAATGCAGACGTGCTGAGCCCTCGCCAGCACCTGCTGCACCCCGGCCCCTGAAACCGGCTCGTCGACGACGGTGACCAGACCCTCGGCGCGCAGCGCGTCGAGGAACGGGCCCGCCGCAATCACCGCGCCGCATGCGCCGCCCGCTCGCACTCCGTCGCCAGTCCCGTACAGCAGCGGCGACTCCCCGCGCCTTCGAAACTGCAGCGCGAGTTGCAGATACAACCGCCGTTCGCCGGCCGTCAGATCGTTGCGCAGGCGGCACACGCTGCGGAACTCGACGGCTCCGACGATCTTGTCGACCACGTCGCGCAGCCACCAGCACTTGCCCGACACCGGCGGATCGAAGTCGCGCAGCAGTTCACGAAACGTTTCGCCGTCGCCGGCCAGCAGGCTGGCGAGCACGGTGCGCGCGAGCGCCGGGCGGCGCCAGCGCTGCAGCAGGTCAGCCAGCGCGCCGGCGCGGGCGGCGAAGTCGGCGGCCGCCAGCTCGAGGGCGGCCTCCGGACTCAGCGCTGAATCAGAAGCCGGGTCGAGCGCACGCTCGATCGCGAGCAGCGGCACGTTCATCGGGTCGCCCACAGCGTCCAGTTCGCGCTGGTCGTTGCGTCCTGCGCCAGCCGACAGGTCCAGCTGCCGGCAATCTGGTGTCGCTCCGCCTCCAGCGGCGGCGCCTGGCACGTCGCCGTCAGTCCGACCACGACCGAGGTCGCGAACGGTCCGCTGACCGTGCCGAACTTGCAGTTGAACGTCAGCGTTGGAACGGCCTGCACAGTGAGCTGATAGGTGTTGGCCAGCGGACTGGAGCCGCCTTCCGTGGTGATCAGCGAAGTCAGGTTCGGGTCCAGGAACGCTGTGCCGGTCGCCCAGTCGCAGTCGGGAATCCGCGCGCGAATGGCGGCGCTGCCGGTGGCGATGCCGTACATCGTCTGACCTCTGGCCTCGGCGGCCGGGTCGGACAGATGAAACACGGCCAGGTTGGCGCTGAATTCGACTTCCGCTTGAGGAGTTGACGTCCTCGCGAAAAATGCACCGCTGTAGGCGCGGACCGCATCGACGATCGTGACGCCGGCGACGAGCGTAACGGTGCCGCCGTCGCGTGGGTGAAAGTAGCGGGCGCTGACGTCAACCTGGGTCTGGCTCGAAACTGTAGCGGGCGCCTTGTAGCGCGCACCCGGAACAGGATCCAGCCCTTGCACGGTGCCGACGCTGGCGTTGCCGCCGGCAATGCCGTTGACGGCCCAGACGTCGATCTCGAGGCCCATGAAGGTGGGGGCCAGACACTCGCGCAACAGAGGGGGTGCGTTTGGATTCGCGGGGTTCGGCGCATCGCCGCAGATGATCACCCGCAGGCTCACCTCCTTGCCGACCCGCACGACCGAGTCCTCGGGTCTGAGCAACAGACCGCTGACGTTCGCCCAGTCGCTGAAGTGTGTCGTTGCCACGGTCAAGGTGCGTTGCGTCGCATCGTGCGTCGTCGCCGGCGAACTCCACGTGCCCTGCGCGGTCTGGGTCGCCACGCGCAGCAGATCGGGCGCGCTGGCACGAGCCTCCGCAGCCGAATACTTGAAAGTCAGCGACACCGGCTGCGCGAAGGTCTGCCCCTCGGGTGTCAGGCGATAGGCTGCGCCCATCGCGCCGGGTGCTGTGGCGGTGATCGGCTGAATGCCGACCACTGTGCTGGCGGCGAGCGCACCGGCGGGCACCGAGATGGTCAGCCGGCCATCGCTGCTGGTCAGTGATCCGCCGGCGGATCCGATCGCCGCGCTGACAGGCAGGCCCTCCGGGATGCCGGGCGCGGTGGTCGCGATCGGTGGCGGAGGAGGCGGCGCCGCAGGCGGTGGCGATGGCGAGGGCGCTGGCGGCGGTGGCGGCGACCCAGGCGCCGGGGCTGGGCCTGGTGTCGGTGCAGGTGCCGGAGCCGCCACGGCTCCGGGCGCCGCCTCCTCGCTCGAGCCACCGCATCCGCTGAGCATCAGCGTCGCCGCGGCCGCCGCAAACAGAAGCCGCCGTCCGCCCATCCGTTCAAATCGCATTGCCATCGCTGCCTCCGCTGCGCAGTGACTTGCGCCCGGATGCAGGTGTAACGGGTGCGCGTTACGGCAGCATCACCGATGACGATGGTGGCGTGCCGAAAATTCGACGGTTCAGGTGCGCAGGCTGTCGGCCAGTCGCTGCGTCATAACCGACGGCGCCTGGCCGAGTTCGACCGACAAGCGCTGGCGCAGTGCGCGATACACCTCGAGCGCAGCACCCGTTTCGCCCGCATCGCGCAGCAGGGTCATCAGCCGACGCGCGCTCTCCTCATTCAGCGGGTGCAGTTCGATCGCCTTCTGATAGATCGCGCGCGCCTGAGCCGCCTCTCCGGCGCGTTCCAGGTGCTCGCCGAAGGTCGAACTCAGCCGCGCGAAGGAGTTGCGCAGGCGTTCCTGCGGCGCCAGCATCCATGACGCTTCGGGCTGATCGGCGAGAAAGTGCCCGCGATAAAGTGCCATCGCCTCCGCGGCATCGAAACCTGCGCGACTCCCTTCGCCACGCTGCAGCTGATGCTCGACCGAATCGACCAGCCGTTCGAACGCGAGCGCATCGACCCAGATATGCGCGGGATCGAGTCGGACGCTGGCGCCGTCGAAGACGACCGCGTGCGGATCGTCGATCAGCTTGCGCAGCCGGTGCAGCGCGGTGCGAAAGGCGCCGCGCGCCAGATCGCCCTCGAGCTCGGGCCACAGCGCGGCGGTCAGACGATCGACGGCGACCGTCAGGTTCGGAGCGCCGGCCACGTACTGCAGCAGTTCGAGTGTCTTGCGCGGCAGCTTGCCGTCGCTCGCCCGCGGCTCATCGTTGACGATCAGCTGGAAGCGCCCGAGCGTCTTGATGCGCACCGCCCATGGCCAGACGGCCGCATACCCGGGCGGCGTCAGCTTGCGCAGCGCGATCAGCTTGCGTGCGTACGGTGCCGCCTCGATGCCGAGCCGCAGTGCCGCTTCGACCAGACGCCCGGCAACCTCGGGCACCGGCCGAAATCCGAACCACTGCGCACGATCGGCATCGGCGAACGCCTGCTGCAGCAGTTTTGCAGCGTGCTGTGTCGGTTCGTTGAGCAGCATCGCATAGGCCCGCAGGAACAGACCGATAGATTCCTGCTGACGGCGTTGCTCGCCGCTCGATTGCGCAGCGGCTTTCTCGACGGCCGAGAGCCCGGCCGGTACGTCACCGCGGCGCGCGCAAACGTAGGCATAGGTCGTGTAAAGCATCGCGGCATCGTGGATCGGGTAGGCGCTGCGCTCGACCAGTTCGATTGCCGTCTTCGCGTAGTAGTACGCGGGGCCGCTTTCGCTCGGCCGGCACAGCGCGAGGCGCGCCAGTAGGTGATAGCGGCGCGCAACGTCGTATAGCCGCGTGGGATCGAGCGCCTGCGTCAACTGATCGAACAGCGGTTCGAGCCCATCGGGACCATCGCGTCCGAGGCGGACGAACAGTTCGTCGTGGCACAGCTCGAACAGGATGGCCTGCAGCCGGTGGCGCTCGGCGATTTCGCGCGCCGCGTGCAGCAACTGCGGTCCGCGCCCATCGGGGACCGAGAACATCAGCGCGGTCCCGGCCGCCTGCAGCCAGATCGCCTGCGCGGTCGGATCGGCCGCTTCGTAGCGCGGCGCGGCGCGTGCAATCGTCGCTTCGATCCCCGCAATGTGATCGCGGTGTCCGTGCGTCCGGACAGCTGCCGCTGCAGCGTGCAGATGCAGGTCGGGGCTGATCAGTTGCGTATCGGCGAGTGCATTGTCGAGCAGCAGGTCGATCCGCTGCGCAACCTGCTCACTGTCGACGCTCGCCATCGGCCTGATCTGCACCGCCCAGGCAAGACCGATCAACCCACGCAATTCGTCCGCCGGCGGCAGGCCCCGCAGAACTGAATCGGGTCCGCCAGCCGACTCGGCTTCGAGCCTGGCACGCCAGAGTGCGTATTCGCGAAAGTCGCGCCGCTGCACGTGCATCCACTCGCACATCGCGGCACCAGCGCACAGGCGGCCTGCCTGATCGTCGGCTGCAGCCATTTCCTCCCAGCAGAGCTGCAGTTCGACCTCTGCGCCGGCAGAGTCGTCCGCGATCCGTGCGTGCGCGCGAGCGAATCGCTCCCATGCGTCGGCACGTCCCTGCTCCACCGCTGAGCCCTCCGCTGACCGGGCGCATGGCGGGCGCCCGTCGCGTTCATGATAGATCGTGCCACCTCACCGCAGCACCTTCCGGCGGCATCACCTCAACTGAGGAAGGGTCCAAATCTGCGCACGGATGATGAAGTTCCGCTTGCTCCGAAACTGTTTGAGTGTCGTCATGCAGGCGTCGCGGGGCTTTCCTGTTAAAGCGTCGATGATCGGAGCAGCAGCAGATCTCAGGCTCGAGCGAGCCGTTGCCGGCAAAACCACGCCCGCTCCGCATGTTGTGCAAAGTCCGCTTAGCGGCAGGTTACGCGGCCGTCGGCCATGTCTGGTCTTGGCCGCGAGCCGGTCAGAGACCGTTCAGCTCGTTCAAATGCGCCAGCAGCAGCGCCGACGGTCGGGCTGGTGAGTCTGCATCGGTCACCAGACACAGGACAAACCCCTGCGGCGTTGCTCGAAGATCGATCCCTTCAACTTTCATCTTTGGCTGAAGCCGATGCAGTCCCTGAAGGTCACCGCGACTATCGACGAAGCCGATCACCGACCCCTTGCAAGCACCATCCGCAACAACGTCATCGGTGTCTTCGGCAACAGCGGTGAAGAGCCAGCCGCCGCTTGGCAATGCCGCAGCGTCGGTGAACCCGAGCGGAATCCCGTTGATGGCCCCCAGGTCGTAGCGCCGTACCGAGATCGGCTTGATGTCTTTCGCTGGCGCTCCCTTCATCAGGCGCCGGAGGTCGCGTAGCCGGTAGTGGACAACGGCATTCACAGAGTCGCCCTTGACTCCTCGGTTGAGCAGCAAGAGCTTGTCGGCCGTGACGATTGCACCTTCGATGTTGGTCTCCCCTTCCAGGACGTCGCGAAGGGGCTTGTAGAGCGGTTTCAGGTCGAAGCGGTGAACTCTCTTTGCCACTTTGCCCCGGGCGCTCAGGGCGATGACGACTCCGACCTGACGGTTCTTGCGCGTCCCCGAGCCAAGCGCAATCAACGAATCGTCTCCACCAGCTTTCGCTGACGGTAGCAAGAAGAGCGTCTCCACGTCAGGCTTGCGCTTCTTTCGCGCTTCTGTCTCATTGGGGAGATTGCCGGAAAAAACGCGGTGCAATCGACCTGGGCTCCGTCGATCGCAGAACACGGCAAGGTGATGTTCGTCATCGGCCATGACATACACGCGACCGTGGGCGCATACGAGGCCGCTCGCCGCACTGAGGTGCGATTGGCCGCGCGGATGCCCGTTGACAGTAAGTGTGCGCAGTCGTTTGGGCCTGAGAGTGTTCATCGACGTCCCCTCTGCCGAATTGGCGGGCGTGGTGTCCACGCTTGCGCTTGTGTTCGCGTACCGAGCGAATCCCCACAGAGTTGGCAGGCAGGTCCGTTCTCTGCGCCGATAACCGCTATCGGGCTAGTCGATAGTCTATGCAAAGCGGCGGCACTTGGCCGCCCAGTGACTTTCTATGCGGCTCGTCACGGTCGCCGCTTCTTGCTACTGCTGGCGGCCTTCGCGAGGTCTTGCTTCACTCGCAGCCTGGTCAAACGGCTTATGAGATCAAAGGGGATCGGTCTGTCCAAAGGAAACCTGAGATTTCCCTTCTCCCCTGCATAGGCCGAGGCCGCCTTCTCGATGCGGGCATCACCCCTGATAGGAGGATAGAAGCCGATGTGGCTCTTGAATGCTGCGAAGTACACAAGAATGCCGCTTAGCTTGAATGCCGGCATCCGGTAGCTGATGACCTCCTGCGCGTCAGGCGCAGCTTCGCGTACGACCTGCCGCACGCGCTGCAGCACCGCGCGGACTTCAGGTGGAAACGTCGCAATGTACTTGTCAACGTTCGCAGGTACCGACCGACTGGTTGCCATGGTTTGCCGATGAGGACTTCCGCCATTTCACTCGGTCAAATGTCTGCTGTCCAGCCGGGCTGAAAGTCCGCTTAGAAGCAAAACGCACGCTTGGAAGCTGCGGACGCTCCTGGCCGAACCTTGTCCCGTCGGACCCGACGACGAATTGACCGTCAGGCGCGCACGCGCGGCGGAGACAGGACCACCGTTCGCAACGCCGGGTATCGCAACATGAGACCGGACCACATGATGGCGGCGACGTAGACGCCAAACAACACGTGTGTAAACAGCGGTGATCCGATGCGGTAGTGCGTCGCAATGGCGCCACCAAGGAACCCCGTCAGGTAGATGGCACCTAGGACCGACGTTCGCGGGACGGCATGAAGTACGGCGCCTACCAACAGCATCAGACCCAAGGGGATGACCGCGGACGACGGCCAACCCAATTCAACGGTTCCCTTCATCACCGGCTCGATCTGTAGCAGCTTCCCGCTGGCATCCAGAAGGAAGAACACAATGGTCAATGCAGACAGTCCCAAGCCGACTCGCTGGCGCCACGGCGTTGCCTTGATCGAGGTCGACGCTGACATGTCCTTCCTATCGTTAGGACGTTGGCTTCGAGGTGCGCGACTTGCGCGGTGCCGAGGCGTTCGGCGCGATCGGCACCCAACCGTTGCGGCGGAAGGCCTCCCAGACCGCCATGGCGTGCCCGTGGCCCAGTCCCGAACTGGACTTCAGCCAGCTGACGAATTCCATCGTCCTCGTGTCGGGGCGCAGCACGCCGGTCCGGATGGCCTCGTCGAAGAAGTCTTTCGGATCCTTGCCGGTCTTGGTTCGAATGTTGCTGATGTACGCTTCGAACGTCATAGGCCGGTTCCGTAAATTAGATATAGTTAACAATATTTAATATGGCACGCCCTGTCAAGAGAGCCTACAAGTCGGATAGCCGCGACGCCGGTGCGAGCCGTACCCGGGCCAAGGTGCTGGAGGCGGGGAAGTATCTGTTCTCGCGCAAGGGTATTGACGCTACAACGATCGCCCAGATCGCCGAGCGGGCCGGTGTCGCGGAAGCGACGGTATATTCAACCGTCAAGTCCAAGTCCGGGCTACTGCACGCGCTGATGCATGACGCAATCTTCGGTCCACGCTTCCAGGCGGCACAGGAGCGGTTGGTTGGTGTGACGGATCCGGTCAGGCGGATCGCGCTGACTGCCCATGTCGCACGCGCGATCTACGAAGGCGAGAGCGCCGAACTCAGCCTGTTGATGAAGGCGTCGGCTTTCTCGGCCGAACTGCGCAAGACGCAGAAGTCGTTCGAAGCGATCCGACGTGACATGCAGCGTGAACGGATCGACGCCCTGTTCAAGGCTGGCCGTGCCCGCAGCGGACTGGACAAGGACACCGCGACCAGCGTTCTGTGGATGTTCACGAGCCGGGACGTCTATCACAAGCTGGTCCATGAATCGGGATGGTCACCCGACAAGTTCCAAGACTGGTTAGAACGAACCCTGCTCGAGAGCCTGACCGATGCGATCTAGCCAGTAGCCACGTGGACCGATCGACCTAACGCCATCGAACGTCTGCTTGCGAGTAGATCGTGCGGCGCAACCGAACGGCGGAAGTTGGCCGACTCAAGACTCGGCAAGCCGCCTCGGCTCACTCTAAATATGCCAACTGGGCAACTCATGGGGCAAACCGCACAGCATGCGCGCGTCTTAGTTACAGCCGAAGTGCGTTGGGCAAACTCGGGCGAACACTGTCGCCCTGCTCCGCCCCGAACGGCAGCAACTCGGCGCCCGGACAATCAGAGCTGCTCGATCGCCGGCCCCTTGGCATCACCCAGCCAGGCTTTCGCGTAGGCGCGCCGGGCCGCCTTCTCGCCCCCGACATTACCTTTGCGTTTATACGTCTCAGCGAGCCCGGCGAGCGCCCAGCCGTTATTGCGGACGCGACCGAGCGAGTCGCGGAATGCCTTCTCGGCCTCGTCCAGCTTGCCCTGCCGCAGCCGCACCGCACCGAGGGACTGGCGCACCGGGTAGTACCAGTACGGTGGCTCGGTATACGTCAACGCGTCCTCGATGAAGATGGCGTCTTCATACGCGCGCGCTGCGCCCTCGAGGTCACCCTTTGCGTCGGCCATCCGCCCGGAAGCCACCAGGCGCGCCGTCTGGACGATCTCCTTCGCCGGGATGCCCCACTCGGCGAATGGCTTGAAGTCGGCGTCCTTCTCGATGCCCGCGAGTGCGTCGACCTCCTTCTGTGCCGAGGCGAAGTCCTTTTTCTGCGCGAACGCTACCGCCCGCGCATAGTGGTACATCGTCTGGACCAGCACGAGCCCTGGCGCCGGCGCGGGCAGCGCCAGGATCGTGCCAGGCGCGCTGAACTGCGCATGGGTCGTATAGGGCGCGGCCTTTACCGGCTGCATGATCGCGAACTGCGCCACGACCTCGGGCGCCATCGAGGCATCGAGCTTCTGCGCTGCCGCGATCGCGGCCTGGCCGTCCCCGCCCATCTGCGCCGAGACCATCAGGAAGTGGATGTTGTGCGGGTAGTACGCAGCCTTGTAGAGCGGATCCGATGGCGAAGACGCGAAGTAGCGCTCGTCGACCGCCATCGCACGCTTGTTCGTCTCGAGCGATTCGCGATACATGCCGACCCGGTAATAGATGTGCGCGGGCATGTGCACGATGTGCCCGGCGCCGGGCATCTGCGCGCCGAGCCGGTTGGCATACGGAAGCGCCCGTTCCGGCGTCGTCGAGGCCTCGACCGCGTGGATGTACAGATGCATCGCGCCTGGGTGATTCGGGTTGCGCTTAAGCACCTTTTCCAGCACCGCGACGATTTCCGCGCCGTGGCCCTTGGGCTTCGTGCCGCCGGCTTCCCAATAGTCCCACGGCTGCGTGTCCATCATCGCTTCGACGTAGAGCACCTGAATCGTATTCTCCGTCGGGTAGCGCGCGGCGACCTGCTTCATTGCCTCGGCATATGCTGTATCCAGCGCCGCGCGCTCGACCTTCGGGTCCGCCGAGTAGCGATGCGCCAGTGCGGCGATGAGGTCGTGGTCCCGTCGCGGCGCCGAAGGAACCAGCTCGACCGCCTTCGCGAGCGCCGCGAGCGCCGGCGCGTTTGCCTCCGGCATCATCGGGACATTGATGTTGGGTCCGTACGCGAGCGCCTCGCCCCAGTAGCAGAGCGCGCAGTTCGGGTCGAGTTTCTGCGCCTCGCGGAATGCACGGATCGCCTCTGCGTGATTGAACGCGAACATCAGTCGCACGCCCTGATCGAACCATGCCTGCGCGCGCGCGTTGCCGGTTCCGGCTTTCAGTCGCACGGTCCCGAGATTGCCGTAAAGCACCGGCGCATCGGCCAGGGCTGGTTTGGCCGGCACCGGCTGGAACGGCGCCGTTTCGGTCGCCGCGATGACGAGATTCCGAAACAGCGGTGGAGGCCCACCGGCCGCCGGCGCGCAGTTGCGTCCGTCCGCAAGCAGCGGATCGAAGTCGGCACCGCCGCCCAGGGTCGACGACGGTTTCAGGGCGAGGACGCAGGCCGCGGCGACGGCGAGCGCAAGTCGCAGGCGTTGAGGTGTCATGTCGACTCCTTCGCGGCGCACGGCGTGCATGGCGTCGTATCGCAGGCGGTGCCGCCCGGTCCGACGCTCGCACAGCAACCGGAACTGATGACCGTGCGCTCAGGGTAAGTGGTGCACTCTGTGCCCCGGCTTCGCGGGTGTCAAGCGACGCAGCCGCAGCGTCCTGGAACGCGGCGCCAGGACGGTCGCCCGCGGGCCGAGCGCGAACGCGATTGGCGCAGGGCCTACAACGCCGTAACCTTGTGCGAAAGTCGGCTGACGGAAAAGCGCGTGCCGACGACCCATACCGGGGCAACGCGCACCCCGAGGAGACCACCATGTCAGACAACCTGCGCGACGCCGCGCTCGAGTATCACCGGGTGCCGACGCACGGCAAGATCTCGGTCGTTCCGACGAAGGCGATGGTCACGCAGCGTGACCTCGCGCTCGCCTATTCGCCGGGCGTGGCAGAGGCCTGCAACGAGATCGTGCGCGACCCGCGCGAGGCGCACACGCTGACCGCCCGCGGCAACCTGGTCGCGGTCGTGACCAACGGCACGGCAGTGCTGGGCCTGGGCAACATCGGTCCGCTGGCCGGCAAGCCGGTGATGGAAGGCAAGGGGTGCCTGTTCAAGAAGTTCGCCGGCATCGATGTCTTCGACATCGAACTTGACGAACACGACCCCGACAAGCTCGTCGACATCATCGCCGCTCTGGAGCCTACCTTCGGCGGCATCAACCTCGAGGACATCAAGGCGCCGGAATGCTTCTACATCGAGCGCAAGCTGCGCGAGAGGATGAAGATTCCGGTGTTCCACGACGACCAGCACGGCACTGCAATCGTCGCCGCGGCGGCGGTGCTCAATGGCCTGCGCTGCGTCGGCAAGGACATCGCACAGGCGAAACTGGTCTGCTCGGGCGCAGGCGCCGCCGCAATTGCCTGCCTCGACCTGCTGGTGAGCCTCGGATTGCGCAAGGAGAACATCCTTGTCACCGACAGCAAGGGCGTCCTCCATGCGGACCGCAAGGAAGGGATGGATGCGAGCAAGGCGCAGTACGCGCGCAAGACCGCCGCGCGGACGCTGGCCGACGCAATGCCCGGCGCCGACATCTTCCTCGGGCTGTCGGGACCCGGCGTGCTCAAGCCCGAGATGGTCAAGGCCATGGGTCCGCAGCCGATCATCCTCGCAATGGCCAACCCGACGCCGGAGATCATGCCGGAGGAAGCGAAGGCGGTCAGGCCAGACGCGATCATCGGCACCGGCCGCTCGGACTATCCGAACCAGGTCAATAACGTCCTGTGTTTCCCGTTCATCTTTCGCGGCGCGCTCGATGTCGGCGCGACTACGATCAACGAGGCGATGAAGCTCGCGACCGTGCGGGCACTGGCCGACCTCACGCATGCCGAGATTCCCGACGAAGTGGCCAGCGCCTACGGCGCCGAGGGGCTGCGTTTCGGCCCCGAATACCTGATTCCAAAACCGTTCGACCCACGCCTGATCGACCGTATCGCCCCGGCCGTGGCACAGGCCGCGATGGATAGCGGCGTCGCGATGCGCCCGATGGCGGACGTCGAGGCCTATCGCGCGCAGCTCAGACGATTCGTCTACCAGTCGGGCAGCACGATGGAGCCCGTTTTCTCCGCAGCGAAGAAGGCTCCGCGTCGGCTCATCTACGCCGAAGGCGAGGAAGAGCGCGTCCTGCGCGCGGTGCAGGTCGTCGTCGATGAAGGCCTGGCAAAGCCCGTCCTGATCGGGCGGCCCGACGTGATCGAAACGCGCATCGAGCGCTACGGTCTGCGTCTGAAGCTCGGCCGGGATGCCGAATGCGTCAATGTGCTCGATGATCCGCGCTATCGCGACACCTGGTCGGAGTATTACCAGCTTGCCAAGCGCAAGGGCGTAACGCGCTCGCTGGCGCAGGCCGAAATACGCACGCGCACCACGCTGATCGGCGCGATGCTGGTCCGCAAGGGGGACGCCGATGGAATGCTGTGCGGGACTGTCGGCGCCTACGCCGACCACCTGCGCTACGTGCGCAATGTGATCGGTCTGCGCACGGGGGCACACGCATTCGCGGCGATGCAACTGCTGATCCTGCCGAACCGACAATTGTTCATCTGCGACACGCACGTGAACCCCGACCCGACGGCCGAGCAGATCGCCGAGATGACGATGCTCGCGGCCGAAGCGGCGAGCCGTTTCGGCATCATGCCCCGCGTCGCGCTGGTGTCGCACTCCAATTTCGGCAGCTCCGACCTGCCGTCGGCAGTGAAGATGCGCATGGCGCTGGACCTGATCCGCGCGCGCAACCCCGGCTTCCCGGTCGATGGCGAGATGCAGGCCGATACGGCGCTCTCGCACGTGGTGCTGGAAGGATCGATGCCGGATTCCCCGCTGGGGGGCGAGGCGAACCTCCTGATCATGCCGAACGTCGACGCGGCCAACATTACCTACAACGCATTGCGCGTGACGGCAGGCGGCGGCATCACGATCGGTGCGATCCTGCTAGGCGCCGCGAAGCCGGTGCACATCCTGACGCCGGCGTCGACCGTTCGACGCATCGTTAACATGTCGGCCGTGGCGGTGGTCGACGCCCTTGCACGCGGGTGACCGAACCCGGCTGTAACGCATCCAGTGCATCGAAAGCCAACGAAAACGGATCCGGCATGCCATTCGACTTCCTGAACAAGTGCGTTGTCGTCACGGGCGGCAGTCGTGGCATTGGTCGCGCGATCGCGCTCGGTTTCGCGGCGGCGGGTGCGAGCGTCTCCATCTGCGCACGTCGGCCCGATGTGCTGGAAAGCACACGCACTGAGATCGCCGGCAAAGGCCACCGGACGCACGCCGCGGTGTGCGACCTGGCCGACGGTCACGCGGTGCAACGCTACGTGGCCGAGGCTGGCGCGGCGCTCGGCGGCATCGATGTGCTGGTCAACAATGCGTCGGGCTTCGGCATGGGCGATGACGAAGCCGGCTGGGCCGCCGGGCTTTCGATCGACATCATGGCCGTGGTGCGCGCATCGCATGCGGCGCTTCCGATGCTGGAGGCTGCTACCGGCAGTTCGATCATCAACATCTCGTCGATCTCGGGCTTCCGGGCCTCCACGCGAGCGCCGGCCTACGGCGCGGTCAAGGTGGCGCTGATGCATTACACGGCCAGCCAGGCCGCCACGCTGGCGCGCAAGGGCGTACGCGTCAACTGCATCGCCCCGGGCTCGATCGAATTCCCCGGCGGCCACTGGGAAGAACGCCGGCTCGCAAAGGACCCGCTCTACAGCCAGGTGCTCGCGAAGATTCCGTTCGGACGGATGGGCACGCCCGACGAGGTGGCCGAAGTTGCGCTGTTCCTGGCGTCAGCCCACGCGCGCTGGATCACCGGGCAGACGCTTGCTGTGGACGGCGGCCAGTTGCTCGGCGCCTGACACCGGACCGGGCATCGAACAGCAGTCCCTCGAAACAGCGTCGGGCACGATTCAACGACCGTTTTGATTGCGTCGGACCCTGGCCGCCGAGTCATGCCGAGCGAAAGACGCGATCGCCACGTGAAAGCTGCCGACACCTACGACGTCGTGATCGCCGGCCTCGGCGCGATGGGCAGCGCCACCGCCGCGGAACTGGCACGACGCGGTGTCAGCGTTCTTGGGCTCGACCGTTATGCCCCGCCCCACTCGATGGGCTCGTCGCACGGCGAGACCCGAATCATCCGCGAGGCGTACTTCGAACATCCGCTGTACGTGCCGATGGTCCAGCGCGCCTACGAGTTCTGGCGTGCACTCGAGAAGTCATCCGGTACCCGGTTGCTGCTTGAAACCGCTGGCCTGATGATCGGCCGGCCCGACAGCGTGCTCATCGAAGGAGCACTTCGCAGCGCCGAGTTGCACCGGCTGCCGCACTCGATACTCACGGCCACGGATGTTCGAGCGCGTTTTCCGGCACTGCACCCGGAGCAGGACATGGTCGCCGTGCTGGAGCCACGCGCCGGCGTCCTGTTTCCGGAGGTCTGTATCAGTGCATGCCTCGGTGAGGCGCTCCGCCACGGCGCCGCGGTGCGTTTCGACGAGCCGGTAGTCCGCTGGGAATCCGACCGCGACCTCGTTCGTGTCTTCACGGGCCTCGGTGAATATCGCGCGCGTCAGCTCATCGTGTCGGCAGGTGCTTGGGTGGGCTCCTTGTTGCCGGGACTCGAACTGCCGTTCTGGATCGAACGCCAGGTACTGCACTGGTTCGAGCCCGCGAACGAGGTCGCCGCCTTCAGTCCGGGCCGATGCCCCATACACCTCTGGCAGTTCGACGACGGGCGATTCTTCTACGGCTTCCCGGATCTGGGCACCGGCGTGAAAGCGGCATTCCATCACGCCGGAGAAGCGACGACAGCCGACGGCCTTTGCCGCGATGTCTCAACCGCCGAGATCGACGCGGTGCGCGCCGCATTGCGGCGCTTCGTGCCAGCCGCCGACGGCCCGCCGCTGACATCCGTCGTTTGCCTGTACACGAACACGCCCGACGAACACTTTCTGATCGATCGTCATCCCGGCGAACCGCGCGTCCTGGTGGCCAGCCCATGTTCGGGACACGGCTTCAAGTTCGCGCCCGTCGTCGCAGAAATTCTGGCTGATCTCGTGCAGGACAAGGCACCGCGTTTCGACCTCGCCTTGTTTCGCTGGCGCTGAAGACGCCACGCAGGCCTGAGGCAGTCTGGGGGAAGCAGTTGCAGCAGCCAGTCTGCCCGGTACTGCACGGAGACTTCTCGCTTCGGCGAATAACTGGCTATCCTGACCACTTCGAACTCTCAGTCGATCAGTCCGAAAGCAGGACACTGGAGATTTCGAACCAATGCAAGGAGGCGAACCATGAGGACATTCAAACGACTGGTCTGCTGCGCACTGCTGGCGGCTCTACCGCTGCAGCACGCTCTTGCGCAGCGCGTTGGCGAAGGTGACGGTGCAGGTCGGCGGATGCAAGGCGGCGGCATCAACTATGCGCCGCAACCGGATGTCTACTCGGTTGTTTCCGTCGACTCTTATGCCCGCACGGTTCGTATGCGCGCAGCCGACGGGCGGACAGGCGATGTCTACGTTGCAGAGGGCGTCTACGATTTGTCGACGCTGAAGGAAGGCGACAAGATCCGGGTGGACTTCGTTGTGCCCGACGCGATGAACAGCAAACTGAGTGCGGCGTCCGTGTGGGCGGTGAAGTGACCGAGGGGTTGTCGGCGTCCGCGAATCCGGAAACGGCCTGCGGCCGCGTGACCTTTCGCGTCAGTGGGTGGCCGCGGGCGCGCCGCGCAATCGCCTGACGCCGCTGACCAGCGCGAGCACCAACGCGCCGGCAATCACGCCGACAACCGCGTCGATCAGAAGCGGCCCGAGCGAGCGCATCAGCGCGCCGAAACCGGCGAGCAGGTGCTCGATTGCATCGTGCAGCGGTGGGATGCCGTGCGTGAGGATGCCGCCGCCCACCAGAAACATGGCCACCGTGCCCGCCACCGAAAGGCCTTTCATCAGCCACGGAGCGCCGCGGAGGATGCCGCGCCCGAACGCGCGCCTGAACCGCGCCCACGCGTTGTCACCCGTAGCGCGCGTTAAAAGCAACCCGCCGTCGTCGAGCTTGACGATGCCGGCCACCAGTCCGTACACACCCACGGTCATCAGCAGAGCAATACCGACCAGCACTGTTAACTGCGTGCCGAACGCTGCCCCAGCGACCGTTCCCAACGTGATCACGATGATTTCCGCGGAAAGAATGAAGTCCGTACGGATCGCACCCTTGATCTTGTCTTTCTCCAGCGCTACCAGGTCGACAGCAGGGTCGAGCAGCGCCTTTGCCAGTTCGGCGGACCGCGCGGCCTTGTCGTCGCTGGTCTGCAGGAACTTGTGGGCAAGCTTCTCGAAGCCCTCGTAGCAAAGGAACAGCCCGCCGACGACCAGCAACGGCACGATGGCCCACGGGGCAATCGCGCTGATGGCCAGCGCCGCCGGGACCAGGATCGCCTTGTTGACCAACGAACCCTTGGCCACGGCCCAGACGACCGGCAGTTCCCGGTCCGCTCGAACACCCGACACCTGCTCGGCATTCAGTGCAAGGTCGTCGCCCAACACGCCGGCGGTCTTCGTGGTCGCGACCTTGGTCAGCGTGGCGACATCGTCGAGCACGCTGGCGATGTCGTCGAGCAGGGCGAGCAGGCTGGTAGCCATGGGCGAGTTGTCCGGTTGGGCTCAGGAGTCCGCTCGACACGACGGCGGCAATGGCGGCCAGGCGGCGAGACTTGTGGCAGGCCGAACGATAGCGGCCTGCCGGCCCGCCATGGAATCAAAAGAAAAAGCCCGGCCGAAGCCGGGCTTTCTGTGGGTGTTGTTTCTCGCTTGCCCTGCGCGCGGGCTGCCGCGGGACCGGGCGCGGCGCGCCTCGCGCGCTCGTCGCTCAGTTGATCCGCGGTGCCGTCACGGTCACGCGCTCGAGCGCGATGACCTGCATGCCGGCCTCGTCGCGCGGCTGCATGCCAGCCACGGTGCTGCCCAGCACGACGGCGCTGGTCAGGACGGCCACGACCAGGGCGGTGACCCGGGCGGAAACGGAAGCGGTGTAGTTGGCGTTCATGGTGCGGTCCTTTCGTGAAGCAAGTGCGTTGTCGATGGGTGCACTGTAGGCATCACGAACGAGACTTTCGAGCGACTTGCGACCGGCTGCGCAATTCGCGGCGTGAACTGCAAAGCGGGTTTCGTCGCGCTCAGGCGCCCTTGTGCAGTTCATCCGGCCCAGGTGCAGTTCGTCGCCGCCAGCGGCAGTTCACGCCGGATTCGGGCGCGTGAGAAGCGCTGAAGCGCGGCCGCCGGTCAATGACCGGGCGCAGCGACGGGCGAAGGGAATTCGAAAAGGAGGACGTCTGGCGTAATGCCAGCCGTAGGGTTAGCTGGCGCGGGCCGCGTCTTCCTCGGGCTCGGGCCAGTCGCGGATATAGGCCTTGAGCATGCGGTTCTCGAAACTCTGTTCCTCGAGCACAGCGCGGGCCACGTCGTATAAAGAAATCACACCGGCGAGTGTCCTGCCATCCAGCACCGGCAGATAGCGTGCGTGACGCTCGAGCATCAGGCGCCGCACTTCCATGACCTCGGTTTCGGGTGTGGTCGTCAGGGGTGCGTCGTCCATCACCTTGCGCACGCTGACGTCGCCAATGCTGCCGGCGTTGGCGTGGAGGCGATTGATGACCTCGCGAAAGGTCAGCATGCCGACCAGTTCGCCGTACTCCATGATGACGACCGAACCAATGTCCAGCTCAGCCATCAATGAGATCGCACGCGCCAGAGGCGAGTCAGGAGTGACTGTGTAGAGCGCGCTCCCCTTGACGCGCAGGATGTCACTGACTTTCATGGTCGCCTCCGGGTGCCGTTCCGTGGACATGCTTACGGATCATGCTAGACCGCCGCCCCCGGCCAAACAAGGGAAATTCCGAGGCGCCGCGGCCAGCCGGATCCCGCAGATCTGCCACCTGCTTTCGGGTCCAGTGGTGGCCCGGTCGCAGTCGAGCGACGCCGGGTATTCGCGATCCCGGTCTGGCAGTGCAGCAATACCGGACTCACTCCCCAATACCCCGGCCGGGATACAGAACGCCGATGTTGGCGGCAAGTGCCGGCGTAACAGCGTCAGCCCAATAACGTCTTGAACCGCTCGAGCTCGGCGACGACCGTCGCACGCACGGCGCTTTCCCACACCGAGTGACCAGCATCGGGCACGATCGTGTAGCGCGCACCGGGCCACGCCTGCGCCAGTTCGTCGGCGCTCAGGATCGGGCACACCATGTCATAGCGGGAGTGCACGATCGACGCGGGGTGCCGCCGCAGCCGATCCATGTTCTTGAGCAGCTGGTCCGGCCCAAGGAAGCAGCGGTGGGCAAAGTAGTGGGCCTCGAGCCGCGCCAGCCCGAGCGCTTCGTTTGCAAAGTTGCGCACGAGTTCCGGATTCGGCAGCAGCGTCGAGCAGGAGCCTTCGTACTCGCTCCAGGCCCGGGCGAAGTGCATGTGCACACGCGGATCCGGATCAAACAGGCGCGCCAGATACCCTCCCAGCAGATCGCCACGCTCCTCATCGGGGAGCATGCCGGCGAACTTCTGCCAGGCCTCGGGAAAGATCTGGCGCAGCCCATACAGGAACCACTCGATTTCGCTTTGCCGGCCGAGAAAGATGCCGCGCAGCAGGAAGCCGCTGCATCGCTCCGGATGGTCCTGCCCGTACGCGAGCCCGAGCGTGCTGCCCCAGGAGCCGCCGAACACCAGCCAGCGTGCGATGCCGAGGTATTCGCGCAGCACTTCGATGTCGAATATCAGCTGCTGCGTGGTGTTGGAGCGCACATCTCCCACCGGTGTCGACGCACCGGCACCGCGCTGGTCGAACAGCACGACCCGGAAGTACTCCGGGTCGAAGAAGCGCCGGTGTTCCGCCGAGCAGCCGCCGCCGGGACCTCCATGCAGGAAGAGAACCGGCACGCCCTGCGGATTGCCGACGGCCTCCCAGTACATGGTGTGGATGTCATCGAGCGCCAGCAGGCCGCTGTCATACGGCTCGATGGGTGGGTAAAGCAGGGCGCGGGTATCCATGGACGCGCGGCAGTTTAACGGTGGAGCACGCGCGCCGGGACGCCTCCACCCACACTCTTGCCGGGGAACGCTGGCATCATCGTCGCTCCCCGCCCTTCACGTTGATCGCCATGACCGTCCGCTACCCCGGCTTCGACACGCTTGCGCTGCACGCCGGCCAGCCACCGGACCCGACGACCGGCGCGCGCGCCGTGCCCATATACGCCACGACCTCGTTCGTGTTCGAGGATTCCGACCACGCCGCGGCGCTGTTCAACATGGAGCGTGCGGGCCATGTGTACTCCCGCATCTCCAACCCGACGGTGGCCGTGTTCGAGGAGCGCATGGCTGCGCTCGAGAAGGGGGTGGGCGCGGTTGCGACCGCCAGCGGCCAGGCGGCGCTGCATCTGGCGATCGTCACACTGATGGGCGCGGGCGGGCACATCGTTGCCAGCCGTTCCCTCTACGGCGGCTCGCACAACCTGCTCGCCTATACGCTGGCGCGCTTCGGCATCGAGACCACCTTCGTCGATCCGCGCGACCTCGACGCCTGGCGCGCTGCAGTCCGACCGAATACGCGGCTGCTGTTCGGGGAGACTCTCGGCAATCCCGGCCTCGACGTGCTCGACATCCCGTCCGTGGGCACGATCGCGCACGAGCGAGGCCTGCCGCTGCTGGTCGACTCGACTTTCACCACACCCTGGCTGATGACGCCGTTCGATCACGGCGCGGATCTGGTCTATCACTCGGCCACCAAGTTCCTCGGCGGCCACGGCGTCGCGATCGGCGGCGTGCTGGTCGACGGCGGCACGTTCGATTGGCTGGCGAGCGGAAAGTTTCCGACGATCACCGAGCCGTACGCGGGCTTTCACGGCATGAACTTCAGCGAGGAGAGCACGGTCGCCTCCTTCCTGCTGCGCGCGCGCCGCGAGGGCCTGCGCGACTTCGGCGCCTGCATGAGCGCGCACACCGCATTCCTGCTGCTGCAGGGAGTCGAAACGCTGCCGCTGCGCATGCAACGGCACGTCGACAACGCGCGTACCGTCGTCGAATTCCTCGCCGCACATCCGGCCATTGAAAGCGTTGCCTATCCCGATCTTGCGTCGCATCCGGATCACGCGTTGGCGCAACGACTGCTGCCGCGCGGATGTGGTGCGGTGTTCAGCTTCAACCTGAAAGGCTCGCGCGCGGCGGGTCGCGCGTTCGTCGAAGCGCTGCGCGTCTTCTCGCACCTGGCGAATGTGGGCGATGCCAAGTCGCTGGTGATCCATCCGGCATCGACCACGCACTTCCGCGTGCCCGACGACGAACTGGCCTCGGCAGGCATCACGCAGGGCACGATCCGTCTGTCGGTCGGCCTCGAAGACCCGGCCGACCTGCTCGAGGACCTCGCCCAGGCCCTGAAACGTGCCCAGAAGGTGGGCTGATCATGTATCTGCCCACCACACCCCGTCTGTACGCCTACACCGGCGGCCGCCCGTTTGACGCCGCGAAACCGACCGTGGTGTTCCTGCACGGTGCGCAGCACGACCACAGCGTCTGGATCCTGCAGAGCCGCTACTTCGCGCACCACGGATACAGCGTGCTGGCACTCGACCTGCCCGGCCACATGCGCAGTGAAGGCCCGGCGCCGACAAGCGTGGAGGCCATCGCCGACCGCGTGGTCGACGGGCTGGTGGCCAGCGGCGCACAGCGCCTGCTGCTCGTCGGCCACAGCATGGGTTCGCTGCTCGCCCTGGAAGTCGCGGCACGGATGTCCGAACGAGTCGTCGGCCTCGCACTGGTCGCCGCGGCATTTCCGATGCGAGTATCGGACGCGCTGCTGGACGCCACGCGTGCCGATGCCCCGTCGGCGATGGACATGATCAACGTCTGGTCGCACAGCGCATCGACCGCCGCCTTCGAACGCAAACCCTCCAATCCCGGTCCGGGCTTTTCCAACGTCTGGCAGAACCTCCGGCTGATGCAGCGCATCGCACGCCGCGACGGTCCCGAGGTTCTGCCGATCGACTTTGCCGCATGCAACTCCTATGCCGGCGGTCTGGCTGCCGCACAGGCACTGCGTTGTCCGGCGCTCTTTGTGCTGGGTGAACTCGACAGCATGACTCCGCCGCGGTCGGCCCGATCGCTGATCGACGCGATGGCAGACGCCACGGTCGTCCACGTCCCGGGCGGCGGCCATTCGCTGATGGCCGAGCGCCCGGATGACGTGCTGCGCGCACTGGTGCAGTTCGCCGTCCGGGTGTTCGCGCCCGCGACGGCCTGATCTCGGCCGGAGCACTGCGCGTTGCTGCACGCCGTCAACTGGGACACGTACTGGCTCTACGTCCTCACCGAGATCGCGCTGTCGCTTTCGCCCGGACCGGCGGTCATGCTGGTCATCGCCAGCGGGCTCGCCCACGGTGCGCGCCGGTCGACGTATGCCAGCCTCGGCATTCTCAGCGCCAACGCGTTGTACTTTGCCGTTTCCGCGACAGCGCTCGGCGCCGTGCTGGCCGCGTCGCGCGAGTTCTTCATCGCGGTGAAGTGGATCGGCGCCGCCTACCTCGTCTATGTCGGCGTTTCCGCGATCTTCGGACGGCCCTCCCCGATCACGGTATCGAAAGCCACCGGCAGCAACGCGCCGCGCGATCTTTACTTCGCCGGACTCACGCTCCAGCTCGCCAATCCGAAGACGCTGATCTTCTTCGTCGCGATCCTGCCGCAGTTCGTCGACGCGCGCCTGCCGATCGGCGCGCAGATGGTCTGGCTCGCGGCCGGTTCGATCATTCCCGAGTTCTTCATCCTCGCGGGCTACGGCTGGCTCGCATCGCGCGCGCGCGGCATCGCCACGGACGATCGCTACGCGCGCTGGACCGATCGCATTGCCGGTGTACTCGTGCTCGGAGCGGCCGCGCTGGTGCTCAGCGTCACCGCTTGAATCAAGCTTTCCAGCGCCTTCTTCAAGGCTTCACGATCTTGCCGAGCCACTGCGGTTCGGTTTCAGGGAGCGCCCGCACCGGGCAGGCTCTGTTCCAGCGGCGCATTGATCCACTCGTCACGATCGATCCAGTTCAGCAGGGCGTTGCCGACACCCTCACGATTCAGCGACAGCAACGAATTCCTTGGATCAAGCGCGAAGCGCTCGAACGCGGCCCGCAGCGTCGTGCTGGCTGGCTCGCACGTCAGTATCCATTCCGATGATTCGCCGCGGCGACGCGTGTCCGACAGCCGGCGCACGTAGCGCAGCCGTTCGAGGGACTCGAGCAGGCGCTCGGCGTGAACGGGATCGGTGCGCGCGCCGCGCGCAAGCACTCTGACGCCGACCGCCGTGTTGCCACGCCCGCGCCCCGCGAGCAGCTGCTGGATCAGTGCAATGGCCGTGACAAAGTCGTCGCCCGCCCGCAGCTCGTCCGCGAAGCGCGTCGTCCAGAGGCGCGGCACTGTCGCCGCGATGGACGCACCGAATAGCAGCGCATACCAGGACAGGTACATCCACAACAGGAAAAGCGGCAGCGCTGCGAAGGCGCCGTAGATCGAACGCACTCCGCCACGGCCGATGTACTGGGCAAATCCGGCCTTCAGCAGCTCCGCAAGGACGGCGGCGACGAAGCCGCCGATCAGCGCATCGCGCCAGCGCACGGTGCGATTCGGCACGAACACATAGAGCGCCGCGTAGGCCAGGCCACTGAGGATGACCGGCGCAAAGTCGATCAGGCTGCGCAGCCATCGGGGCATGAGCGCTATCGCGTCCTCCGACAGCGCCCACAGGTATGAACTCGCAGACAGGCTGGCGCCGATCAGGATCGGTCCCGAGCGTGAGGAGCGCCCAATAGATCAGCACCCGCTGGCTGAAGGGCCGACGGTCGCGCACCTGCCAGATGTCGTTGAGCACCCGGTCGACGGTCATGATCATCGCCAGCGCCGCAAGCCCGAGGAAAATGAGGCCTGCGGCCGTGAGCCGGGTCGCCTGCTGCGCAAAGTCGCTGACATAGCGCAGGACCGTGGACGAAATCTGTGCGGGCAGCGTTCGCTGCACCATGGCCTGGAAGGACTCGCGAAACTCTGCGAACAGCGGAAAGGCCGAGAACAGCGCGAGTGCCACGGCGAACAAGGGCACGATCGACAGCACCGTCGTGAAGGTCAGGCTGCCGGCGACCTGCTGCAGGCGCACCTCGCGGCCACGACGGTACGCAAACAGCGCGACTTCGCGCGCGGTCTTCAGCCAGGGGAATCGATCGAGGGCGGCGGTGAGGCGGGACATTGACGTGGGCCGGCAGGTGTCGCCTCGCACCGGCGGCCCGCGACGACGATTCCTATAATAGCGGCGACATCCGGCGAATTAACGGGCCGAAGTGCGGGGGCGAAGCGCGGCAGCGAAGTGCCGCGAAGTGGCCACCGCTGCGACCGGATCAACTCTTCTGCGCCGTGGCGCTGCGTCGACGTGGACATCCTCGTTCTGTACTACTCGCGCCAAGGTGCCACGCGCAGGCTGGCGGAAGCCATCGCAACGGGCATCGACAGCATCGACGGAACACAGGCGCGCCTTCGCACCGTGCCACCCGTCGCTGCAGTCACCGCGACGGCCGCACCTCCGGTGCCGCCAGAGGGTGCGCCCTACGCCGAACTGGCCGACCTCGAATCCTGCGGCGGCCTCGCGGTCGGTTCGCCGACGCGCTTCGGCAACATGGCCGCACCGCTGAAGCACTTCTTCGACTCCACGTCGGGACTCTGGTTGTCGGGCGAACTCGCCGGCAAACCGGCGGCCCTGTTCTGCTCCACCAGCAGCTTGCACGGAGGCCAGGAGGCCACGCTGCTGTCGATGATGTTGCCTCTGTTGCACCATGGCATGCTGATCGTGGGGATTCCGTACACCGAGGCCGACCTGATGACGACACGCAGCGGCGGCACACCGTACGGTGCCAGCCACATCGCGCGACATGGCGCACCGCCAGCGCTGTCCGACGAAGAGCGCCGGTTGGCGCACGCGCTTGGCGCGAGGCTCGCCCGTGCGGCCCTGCGGCTGGCGGAATGAGGGGCACAGCCATCGGACCGCTGCCTCAGACGTCGCCGCGTCAGCGCATCGCGTGGCGGTGGGCCATCGCGACGTGGGTCGCAATGATCGTGCTCGTACTGGCCTGGGAACTCGTGCTGGCACCGCTGCGCCCCGGCGGATCGTGGCTCGCGCTGAAAGTCGTCCCGCTGCTGCTGCCCCTGCCGGCGCTGTTGCGCGGCAGCGCCTATGCCATGCAGGTGGCGCTGTTCATCGTGCTGATCTACGTGTTCGAGGGCGGCGCACGTCTGTTCGAACCGGCACCGACTTCGATGCTGGCGCTGCTTGAACTGCTGTTGGCCGTGGCGTTCTTCGTGGCCGCCATCGTCTACCTGCGTCCGATGAAGCTCGCGGCGAAGCGCCGCGCGTCCGCCTCGTGAGCGCCGTGGACTCGCTGCGCACTTCCATCGACGCGCTACGCACGTTGGTCGGCGAGTCGCATGTGCTGACGAGCGCCGACGACAAGGCACCGTTCCTGCTCGACTGGCGGCGCCGCTATCACGCGCAGGCACAGGCGGTCGTGCTGCCGGGCTCGACTGCGGAAGTGGCCCGCGTGGTCGCCTGGTGCGCCGAGACCCGCACGCCGATCGTTCCTCAAGGGGGCAACACCGGCCTGGTCGGTGGAGCCTCGCCGGACGAATCGGGGCGCGCCATCCTGCTGTCACTCAAGCGCCTGCAACGCATCCGGGCGGTCGACATTGCAAACGGCACCCTCATCGCGGAAGCCGGCTGCGTGCTGAAGGACGTCCAGGACGCGGCGCAGGCACACGGCCAGCTGCTTCCCACTGTCGCTTGCCGCCGAGGGCAGTGCAACGATCGGCGGCAATCTCAGCACCAATGCCGGCGGTGTCCAGGTCCTGCGCTACGGCAACGCGCGCGAGCTCTGCCTGGGCCTCGAGGTCGTGCTGCCCTCCGGCGAGGTGTGGCACGGGCTGCGCGGCCTGCGCAAGGACAACACCGGCTACGACCTGCGGGATCTCTTCATCGGTGCCGAGGGCACGCTGGGCGTGATCACCGCCGCGTGCCTCAAGACGTTCCCGCAGCCACGCGCGCGGGCGACCGCGCTCGTGGCCGTGCCGTCGCTGCCGGCCGCGCTGCAGCTGCTGGCCATCGCGCAGACCACCTGCGGCCCGACGTTGACCGCGTTCGAGTGTTTCAGCGACTTCTGCCTGACGCTGGTGGAGCGGCACTACCCGCCGCACCGCACGCCGTTTGCGCAGCGACACAGCCAGCATGTCCTGATGGAACTCAGCGACCACGAGGATGCGGCGCACGCGAATGCTCTGCTCGAGGCACTGGCCGGCAGCGCCATCGAGGCCGGCATCGGCAGCGACGCGGTGATCGCGCAGTCGGTTGCGCAGGCTCGTGCCTTCTGGTCGTTGCGCGAACTGATCTCCGAGGCCCAGGCGCTGGAAGGCAAGAACATCAAGCACGACATCGCGGTGCCGATATCGAGCATTGCGCGGTTCGTCGAGGAGACCGATCGCGTGCTGCAACAGCGCTTCCCCGGCGTACGCATGGTGGTTTTCGGGCATCTCGGCGACGGCAATCTCCATTACAACGTCAGTCCGCCCATCGGCATGGACGAAGCGAGCTTTCTGGCGCTGCAGCCGGCGGTGTACGAGACGGTGCACGACCAGGTGCACGCGTTTGGCGGGTCGATTTCCGCCGAGCACGGGATCGGCCAGCTCAAGCGCGATGAAAATGCCCGCTACAAGTCGGAAATCGAATTGCGTCTCATGCGCACGCTCAAGCAGGCCCTGGATCCGCTGGGGATCATGAATCCGGGCAAGGTGCTGTAGCCGCGAACGGCTGAAGCTTGAGTCCCACCTTCATGGGAGCGAAATCCACCCCTACTCCGGACCATCAAAACTTCACCGAGCGATTACCATTCGCGCCAAACGTGGCCGGATTCCAGCCGCGGTCGAATTCACGGGAGGCAACCATGGCATCACTTTCGCTCCGCACCTGCGCTCTGGCACTGGCGACTCTCGCCACCCCGCTGGCGCTGGCCCAACAACCGGCCGAAGTCGTGGTCTATGGCCCGGCCCCCAAGCCGGTCGTGGTTCCCGGCGCCAAGCCAATCACGACACCGTCCTTCGATGCCTTCAAAGGTGAAGGCCTGTATCACTTCCAGGGCGCGCGCGTGTCCAACATCCGTGCGGCGGCTACCGCGGGCGAAGGCAATCGATATGCGCTGACGGAATCCAGCAACGATCCGAACCAGACGACGCTGAACGGCAACATCGACGTCGCGCACGCCGTGCTCAACGGCGAGCGCCGCGCGCTCGGGCGGCCCAACTTCGCCATTCCCGGAAACGACGGCTCGGTCTACATCGTCTATGCGGGACAGGCGTCGCTGCGCATGGCAGTGACGCTTGCAGGCCTACGACGTCTCTGACATGCCGATTTCGCTGTTCCTGCGCACGCCTGAAAACTATCCGAAGCAGGAAGCGGCGAAGGCCGGGAAGGCAGTCTTTCCGAAGGGTGCCATTGCCTATCTTGCAACGGCCCGGTTCTTCGATGATGTGCTGATGTTGCCGCGCCGGGAATCGTTCACCGGAGCCACCAGCACCGGACAGTTCGTCGGCAATTTCTCGAAGCAGATTCCCTACTGCCTTGCCTACGAAGACCGGCAGGGGGCCAAGCCGTATGCGATGTACTTCAGGGCGGCGGCCCCGGGCAAGAAGGGCGAGGTTTCGCTCTACCCTGCCAAGACCGGGACACTGTTCTGCGACCGCGCGGCCGAACAGGTCATCGGGCAGGGCGAGTGGGAAGAGCGCACCATCGGCGGCACAAAAGCCATCGTGCTGTCGTTCCCGGCGCAGGTCGATCCACTCGACACGGGCGTTTCGACGGTCGAGCGCGAGTCGGCGCGTATTGCGTTCATCGAGCCGACCAAGGGCCTGCCCGGCGTGCGGCCCGGCAAGCTCTACCAGGCCGGTGCCAGCGTGTACGACTACCAGTATCGGTTCAACAAGGTCGCTGCCGACGCCGTGCGCCAGGCCATCGGCGTCCAGTAGCACTCCGCTTCGACGCTCTTGCGGGTCCGCGCCCCTGACCGGGGCGCGGTGACGCCGCCTGCCGCGTTCGATAGACTCGCGCGATGCTTCGATCGATCGCGCAGTGGGCCTGCGCTGTGGCGCTCATCGTCCCGGCAAACGTGGCCGCGCAGCCGATCCAGCGCTGCGAAGGTGCCGGCGGACGGGTGACCTACTCGAATTCCGAGTGTCCTGAAGGCACCAAGCCCATCAAGGCCGTGCAGGCAGCCCCGGTTCCGCCTCCGGAGGCGCAGCGTGCAGCGCGCGACCAGGCGGCTCGCGATGCCAGGGCGGCCAGGCAGCTTGCGGAAGAACAGAAGGTGCAGCAGGCCGCGGTCGTACGGCAACAACAGGACCAGCGCGTTGCCGACTGCGCCTATCTGCGCGGCGAGATTGACTCGATCCGCCGACTGCGCAATGCGATGGTCAACCGGCCCTACTACTCCCTCGACGACCTCGAACAGATGGACCAGCACGCCGCCCAGCTGACCGCCCAGTATCGCCGCGTATGCAGCCTTTGATGCAGCCTTTGATGCGGCCTGCCCACCCTGCTCCGCGCGGCGTCGGTCGCCGTGCGGCGATTCTCCTATTCCTGCTGGCGACAAGCGGTACGCATGCCGCTGCCGAGACCGTGCAGCGCTGCGAGGGTGCGGACGGCAAGGTCACCTACTCGAATTCGGCATGTCCGGACGGGACCAAGGCGGTACGCCAGGTCAACACGACTCCGCCGATCGCTGTCGACGAGCAGAAAGCGGCCAAGGATCGCGCCAGGCGGGACGCGGCCGCGGCAAAGGACGTCGAGAAGGCACGCGACAAGGAGCGCGAGACAGAGGAGGCGCAGGCCGAGCGAGCCGCCGCCGAGCAGAAAAAGGCGCAGGCGAAGGCGCGGGAGCGCTGTGAGCGAGCCAGGCGCGACCTGGAGCGTGCTCGTTCCGCACGTGCGTCGCTGCTGCAGCAGCGCGCAGCAACGATTGATGAAATGCAGAAGGCCGATCGGGAGATCAGCAAGCGCGAAGCCGAAGTTGCGAAGGCCTGCCCGGGCTGATCCACGACTTGCCGCTGCTAGGCGGCGACGCGTGCCTGTGGCTCCACTTCCTGCAGGGCCTGCTCGAGGATGCGCGAGCCGGCGGCAGTGAGCCGGGATGCATCACTCAACATGCGTCGCCAGTGACGCGCGCCACGCTGACCGAGAAAGAGTCCGTGCATGTGGCGCACGATCTGCCTTGGCGCGGCGCCACGGCGGCACTCGCGCTCCAGATAGTCCGACATGCTCGCAACCACCTCGTCGCGGGTCGGCGCCGCCGCCGGGTGACCGAAGAACTCCCGGTCGACGTCCGCCAGCAGGTAAGGATCGTGATAGGCCGCACGACCGAGCATCACGCCATCCAGGTCCTGTGCGCATGCGAGCGCCTCCTCGAGCGTCGTCAGGCCCCCGTTCAGCACGAACCGCGCCCGCGAAAAGTCGCGCTTGAGTCGACGCACGATCTCGTAGCGTAACGGCGGCACGTCGCGGTTCTCGCGCGGGCTCAGGCCGTGCAGCCACGCATTGCGCGCGTGAACGATGAAGACTTCGCATCCGGCGTCATGCAGTGCGCCGACGAAATCCCGCACAAAGGCGTAGTCCTCGGTACGGTCGATGCCGATGCGATGCTTGATGGTGACCGGAACGTCGACCGCGTCGAGCATCGCCTTCACGCATTCGGCCACCAGCGCTGGCTCGGCCATCAGGCAGGCGCCGAACGCGCCGCGCTGCACGCGCTCCGACGGACAGCCGCAATTCAGGTTGATCTCGCTGTAGCCGGCGGCCGCGCCCAGGCGGGCGGCGCGCGCCAGGTCATGCGGCTCACTGCCGCCGAGCTGCAGCGCCACGGGATGTTCCGTGGCGTCATGGCGCAGGTGGCGTAATCCATCGCCCTGGAGCAACGCGCCGGTCGTGATCATTTCCGTATAGAGCCGGGCGTGCGAGGACAACTGCCGGTGGAAGTAACGGCAGTGGCGATCCGTCCAGTCCATCATCGGCGCAACGCAGAAGCGCCAGCGCGCATCGCTGCTTGCCGACGTCCGGGGATGCACTAGAGATTCAGCAGCCACTGGATCACCGATTTGGCCACGAAGCCGAGAATGCCGAATGCCAGCACGAAGAACAGCACGAACGTGCCGAAACGGCCGGCCTTCGACTCGCGCGCGAGCTTCCAGATGATGAACAGCATCAGCGCGATGAAGCCGCCGATGCCCCAGGTCATGCCCAGTTCGGCAATGCGCTGTTCCGTCAGTCCGAAAAGGGTTTCCTCCATCGTCATGCATTGCGCAGGGGCACGCCGTCGGTGACGACGAGGTCTCGATAGGCGTGCCAGCTGGCATGCCCGAGCACGGGCACGCTCACGAGGAAGCCGAGCATGCCGGTGGCCAGCGACAGCGATGTGCTGACCAGGATGATGAGCGCCCACAGCAGCATAGGTCCCGGGTTCTCGCCGACCGCGCGCGCACTTGTCAGGAGCGCCTGACGGAAGCCGACCTCGCGCCCCAGCAACAGCGGTGGCGACACCGCCGTCAGGGAGAAGACGACGGCGACGCCGAGGCCTCCGAGGATGGCCCAGAGCGTGAACAGCAGATCACCCTGCTCCACCGCGGCATAGCGGAGGAACTCGACCGGCCCGCGCAGCGGCGCATTGGCAAAGAGTGCAAACAGCAGCGCCGACGTCGCGACCCACAGCGTCCCCAGCACGGCGAGCAGGACTCCGAGACGCACCAGCGGCCGGGTGCCGCGTCGCCACGCCGTCACGGCCTCGGCGAGTCCGGCGCGTTCGCCACGGGACAGCAGTCGGCTGATCTCGTACAGGCCGGTCACGAGGATCGGACCAAGAATGACGAAGCCCGAGAACGCACCCGGCGCGACCCAGCCGTAGCGCAGCGAAACCAGCAGCACGACCCACCCGCCAATCGCGACGAATGCGCCGTGGACCAGCCCGGCCAACGAACTGCGCACAAAATCGTGCCAACCGAGCGCCAGCCATGCAAGCGGTCTTGACCAGCCAACCTGCCGTACAGGCAGGGGCGCGTCGCTCGCAGAGTCCTCGGATGTCATGGCGCCAGGATTATCGCGCGGGGCCGGCGACTAGGCCGACGCGCTGCGCTGTCGCGCGGCCGCCAGTTCGTTGAGCACCAGTGCGCCCAGCACCAGCGCGCCACCGAAGACCGTGGTGCCACTGGGCACCTCGCCGGCGCCCAGCCACGCCCACAGCGGACCAAGCAGCACTTCGAGCAGTGCGAGCAGTGACAGTTCGGTCGCCGACAGGTGTCGTGCCGCCATCACCAGCAGCATGCAAGGCAGGCCCAGTTGAAAGA
>CAVWFH010000039.1:0-188637 GCA_963754065.1 uncultured beta proteobacterium
GGCGGTCGAGTACGTCCATGCGTACTCGCTGGTGCACGACGACCTGCCCTGCATGGACAACGACGTGCTGCGCCGGGGCAAGCCAACGGTGCATGTCGCGTTCGACGAGGCCACCGCCATGCTCGCCGGCGATGCACTGCAGGCCGAAGCCTTCAAGGTCCTTGCCGACGGTTCGCTGCCGGCCTGCCAGACGGCATCGCTGATGCGCGAACTGGCGCATGCGGCCGGAACACAGGGCATGTGCGGTGGACAGGCGATCGACCTCGCCGCAGTCGGGCAGCACCTCGAGTTACCGGAGCTCGAGCGCATGCATCGCATGAAGACCGGGGCCCTGCTGCGCGCCTCGGTGCTGATGGGCGCGCTGTCCGGCCAGGCGTCGATGCTGACGGAGTGCACGCGCGAAGCGCTCTCGCGCTATGGCGACGCGATCGGACTTGCATTCCAGGTGGTGGACGACGTGCTCGACGTGGAAAGCAGCACCGATGACCTGGGCAAGACGGCAGGCAAGGACGCGGCCCAGTGCAAGCCGACCTACGTTTCCGCGCTGGGGCTGGAGGCCGCTCGCGCACTCAGCCTGCGCCTGCGTGCGCAGGCCCTCGAAGCAATTGCGGGCATCGGGCCACGCGCGACCCGGCTGCGGGATCTGGCCGATCTGATCGTGTGCCGCACTCACTGAATCGTTCATGACCTCCTTGCTGCAATCGATTGACACACCGAGTGATCTGCGCCGCCTCGAGCGGGCACAGTTGCCGGCACTGGCGGATGAACTGCGCCAATACGTGCTCGAGTCGGTGTCGAAGACCGGCGGCCACCTGAGTTCCAACCTCGGCACCGTCGAGCTGACGATCGCGCTGCACTACGTGTTCGACACGCCGGACGATCGCATCGTCTGGGACGTCGGCCACCAGACTTATCCGCACAAGATCCTGACCGGCCGCCGCGAAGGCATGGCGAAACTGCGCCAGTACGGCGGCATGTCGGGGTTTCCGCGCCGTTCCGAGAGCGAGTACGACACATTCGGCACTGCACATTCGTCGACCTCGATCTCCGCAGCGCTCGGCATGGCGGTGGCGGCGCGCAACCAGGGCATCGAGCGGCACTCGATTGCGGTCATCGGCGACGGCGCGCTGAGTGCCGGCATGGCGTTCGAGGCGCTGAACAACGCAGGCGTGACCGAAAACATCCGCCTGCTGGTGGTGCTCAACGACAACGACATGTCGATCTCGCCGGCGGTGGGCGGGCTCAATCGCTATCTCGCGCGCCTGATGAGCGGGCGCTTCTATGCGGCCGCCAAGCAGGCCGGCAAGCAGGTGCTGAAGAATTTTCCGCCGGTGTTCGAACTGGCGCGCAAGCTCGAAGAGCACGCCAAGGGCATGGTGGTGCCCGGTACGCTCTTCGAGGAATTCGGGCTCAATTACATCGGCCCGATCGACGGACACGACCTGGATTCGCTGATTCCGACATTGCAGAACCTGAAAGAGCTGCGTGGTCCGCAGTTCCTGCACGTGGTCACGCGCAAGGGCCAGGGCTACAAACTCGCCGAGGCCGATCCGGTGCTGTACCACGGTCCCGGCAAGTTCGATCCCCAGGTCGGGATCACCAAGGTCGCGGCGAGCAAGCCCACGTATACGCAGATCTTCGGCGACTGGCTGGTCGATGCAGCCACGGCGGATGCGCGGGTCGTCGGCATCACGCCCGCGATGCGCGAGGGTTCGGGCATGGTGCGCTTCGAGCAGGAGTTCCCGGACCGCTATTTCGATGTGGGCATCGCCGAGCAGCACGCGGTCACGTTTGCGGCCGGACTTGCATGCGACGGCATGCGTCCGGTGGTCGCGATCTATTCGACGTTCCTGCAGCGTGCCTATGACCAGTTGATCCATGACGTGGCGTTGCAGAACCTGCCCGTCGTGTTCGCGCTCGACCGTGGCGGCCTGGTCGGCGCGGACGGCGCCACGCACCACGGCGCCTTCGACCTGTCTTTCCTGCGCTGCATCCCGAACCTGGTCGTCATGGCACCCTCGGATGAAAACGAATGCCGCCAGATGCTGCATACGGCGCTGATGTGCGATGCGCCGGCGGCGGTGCGCTATCCGCGCGGCACCGGCCCGGGCGTACCACTCGTACAGGAGTTCAAGGTGCTGCCGATCGGCCGCGGCGAGGTTCGCCGCACCGGCAAGGCCCGCGCCGGCCATCGCATCGCATTGCTCGCGTTCGGTTCGATGGTCACGCCGGCGCTGGCCGCGGCCGAGGAGTTCGATGCCACCGTGGCGAACATGCGCTTCGTCAAGCCGCTGGATGTCGCGCTCGTGCAGCAGCTCGCGCGATCGCATGATGCGTTGGTCACGCTGGAGGAAAACTCCGTCATGGGTGGGGCCGGCAGCGCCGTGCTGGAAGCGCTGGCGGCGTCCGACCTGGAGCTTCCGGTACTGCAGCTCGGTTTGGCCGACCGGTTTGTCGATCACGGCGACCCGGCGCTGTTGCTGAAGGAATGCGGACTCGATGCGGCCGGTGTCGCTGCGGCGATCCGCCGGCGCTACAGCGCCATCCTGTCCCCGGTACACCCGTCGACGGTGTCCTGACCTTGATTGCGTGGCCCCAGCCGGACGGCATGAAGCCGATTGCGATCATCCAGCACGAGGCCGATGTCGCGCCTGGCAACTTCGAGCAGCATCTGCGCGCCCGCGGCCGACCCGTTGAGCTGATCCGCCTGCATGCGGGCGACGCACTGCCCGAGTCGTCAGCGCCGTATGCGGGTCTGTGTTCGCTCGGCGGCAACATGAGCGTGAACGACGATCTGCCCTGGATCGAAGCCGAACTGGAGTTGATCCGCAAGGCCGACGCGCAGGGCGTTCCGGTGATCGGGCATTGCCTCGGTGGGCAACTGCTCGCCCGCGCCCTGGGCGGTTCAGTCCATCGTGCTCCGCACGTGGAGATGGGCTGGGGATCGGTGGCCCTCGACGACGCGGCGCTCGCACGCGAATGGCTCGGGGACGATGCTGCGGGCGTCGAATTCTTCCAGTGGCACAGCGATACCTTTGAATTGCCGGCCAGTGCGCGGCGCCTGCTCACAGGAACCTGGTGCGCAAATCAGGCCTATGTCATCGAGCGGCCGGGCTATGCGCACATCGGCATGCAGTTTCACATCGAGATGACGCCCGACCTGGTGCGCCGGTGGGCGGCTGATCCGGTCGCGGCGCGCGAGGTCGAGGCAGAGCGCCGGCGCACGGGTGGCCCGGCGGTGCAGTCACCGGAAGTCATGGTCGATCGTGTCGAAGCGAGGGCGGCCGGCATGTATCGGGTGGCAGCGCATCTGTATGACCGCTGGCTGCGCGCCGCGCGTGACTGACAGAAGGTCGTGCTAGCCGCGCAGGCGCGCGGGTTTCCAGGTGTCGGCCCAGCGGCCAGCCCCGTACAGGTCTTCGACCTTCTTGGCCGGCATGTACGGGCACACGCGCTGATGTACGGCAGCCAGCAGCATCAGCTCGGACAACGCCTGCGGATCGAGATTGAGGGTCGCGTCCTCGCCGCTCGAGATCTTCTCGAAGAACTGATTCATCTCCGGGTGTCCCCAGAGCAAGGTCAGTGACCGCGTGACCGCCGGGTAGCGCTGCTCGATCGCGGACTCGACCGCGCGGTCGGTCGATGCGCGTACGGTCGGGCCAGCCTCGACGGGTGGCTCGACGTTGCCTGAGAAGGCACTGAAACGAGAAGGGGTCGTGCGCATACCGTATTCAGGGTAGACGATTTCTTCCAGTTCGAGTCGGCACGTTGATCAGCTTGGGTGAATCCTAGAACGTGCCGGCCAATGCACAAGTGACGGTAGGCGCGGCGGTCGATGGATTCAATTGCCAGCCGAGTGAGCGGCATGCACCCGGCGCCGGGCGGGGCAGGTTTGCCGCCCTCGCGGGAACAGTGGCCGTTGGCGACCGCCGGCCGGCGGCTCAGTCGCGGAAGTTCTCGAACGTCAACGGAACTTCGGTGATCTGCGAACGCAGCAGCGCAATGACCTCCTGCAACGTGTCCCTCTTGGCACCGCTGATGCGCACCGTGTCGCCCTGGATGCTTGCGCTGACCTTGAGCTTGCTCTCCTTGACCAGTCCGACCATCTTCCTGGCGAGCGTCGATTCGATGCCGTTGCGCACCTTGATCGCCTGCTTCAACTTGTCGCCGGACATCTTCTCCGGCTTGCCGATATCCAGCAGGCGAACGTCCACACCGCGCTTGGCCATCTTTGCCGTCAGCACGTCCCGCACCTGGCCGAGCTTGAAGTCGTCATCGGCGAACGCGGTCAGTTCGAATTCCTTCAACTCGATGCGTGCGTCCGAGCCCTTGAAGTCGAAACGATTGCTGATTTCCTTGTTGGCCTGGTCGGTCGCGTTGCGGACTTCGACCATGTCGGGCTTGCAGACGGCATCAAATGACGGCATGAATCTTCTCCGGAGCTTGATCGCAGCGGAAGTCTATGCGCACGCCCCTACAATCCCCCGATGCCCGTGCGCATTGAATCCGACGTCTCGCTAAGACCGTACAACACCTTCGGGGTCGAGGCGCGCGCGGCCCACTTTGCGCGGGTTGCGTCGGTCGAGGAACTCGCCGGACTGGTCGAGGATCCGCACTGGCGCTCGATGCCGCGGCTGGTTCTCGGCGGCGGCAGCAACGTGCTTTTTACCGACGACTACAACGGCCTGGTGATCAAGGTCGAGATCATGGGCATCGAGGTGCTCGAAGCGCAAGGCGGTCGGCATCGGGTGCGCATCGGCGCCGGCGAGAACTGGCACGCCACGGTCGAGCACCTGCTGGAGCGTGGCCTGCCGGGCCTGGAGAACCTCGCGCTGATACCCGGCAATGTCGGCGCGGCACCCATCCAGAACATCGGCGCCTATGGTGTCGAGCTGGCCGAACGATTCGAGTCGCTCGACGCCTACGACATTTCAAGCCACGCGCGCGTCACGCTCGACGCCGAGCGGTGCCGCTTCGGCTATCGCGACAGCATCTTCAAGCAGGAGCCCGGGCGCTACGTCGTGCTCGACGTCACGTTGTCGTTACCGGCCGCATGGAAACCGGTGGCCGGCTATGCCGACGTGGAAAACGAGCTGAAGGCGCGTCATTGCACCGACCCGCGGCCGCGCGACGTGTTCGATGCGGTCGTTGCGATCCGGCGTCGGAAGCTGCCGGACCCGGCGGTGGTGGGCAACGCAGGCAGTTTCTTCAAGAACCCGATCGTTCCGCGCGCGGCCCGCGACCAGTTGCGGGAACGGTTTCCGTCGCTGGTGAGCTACGACATCGGCGGGGGTCGTTGCAAGCTCGCTGCCGGATGGCTGATCGATGCCTGCGGCCTGAAGGGCCATGCCCGCGGACAGGCCGCGGTGTACGAGAAGCAGGCGCTGGTCCTCGTGAATCTCGGCGGGGCGACGGGGCAGGAGGTCCTGACGCTGGCGCGCGAGGTGCAGGAGCGGGTCCGGCAGAAATTCGGGGTCGCGCTCGAGCCCGAGCCGGCCATCGTTTGAGCGACTCTGCGCGAAGCAAAAAAAGGCCCGCCGAAGCGGGCCAGAATTTCGCTGCAATCTAGGCAGTCGTCGCAGCCGCCGGTCGGAGAGCTCGCTTGCGGTGAGGAGAACGCGCAGAGCACCGGCGGCCACGAACGGTTTTACTGTGGCACCAAATGCTTCGCCGTGCATTCATCCATATGGCTTGTGACGCCCATGCCGCGACCCAGGCGGCCATCGCCGAGGCAAGGCAAGCGACTACTTCTTCTTGCCCTCGTCCGTCAGACCCGGCAGCGCAGGGCCAGATGGGCCTGACAGCAGGCCGGCCTTGGCATAGGTCATCAGCTTGTCGCGCGTGTCGGTGATGTCGAGGTTGCGCATCGTCAGTTGCCCGATCCGATCCTGCGGCGAGAAACTCGACTCGCCCTTTTCCATCGTCAGGCGCTCGGGCTTGTAGGTCAGGTTGGGCGACTCGGTATTGAGGATCGAGTAGTCGTTGCCGCGCCGCAGCTCGATCGCCACCTCGCCGGTGATCGCGCTCGCGACCCAGCGCTGTGCGGTCTCGCGCAACATGATCGCCTGCGGATCGAACCACCGGCCCTGGTAGAGCAGGCGACCGAGTCGGCGGCCGTTGTCGCGGTACTGCTCGATCGTGTCCTCGTTATGGATGCCGGTCAGCAGCCGCTCGTAGGCGATGAAGAGCAGCGCCAGACCGGGCGCCTCGTAGATGCCGCGGCTCTTGGCCTCGATGATGCGGTTTTCGATCTGGTCCGACATGCCCAGGCCGTGGCGGCCGCCGATGCGATTGGCTTCGAGCATCAGCTCGACCGGATCGGTGAACTCAATACCGTTGAGGGCGACCGGCTGGCCTTCGTCGAAGCGCACGGTGACTTCCTCGCGCTTGATCACCACGTCGTCGCGCCAGAAGGCCACGCCCATGATCGGCTGCACGATGCGGACATTACTGGCCAGGTACTCGAGATCCTTGGCCTCGTGTGTGGCACCGAGCATGTTCGAGTCGGTCGAATACGCCTTCTCGGCCGACATCTTGTACGCAAAGCCGGCCTGCTTCATGAACTCCGACATCTCGGCGCGCCCGCCGAGTTCGTCGATGAAGTCCTGGTCGAGCCAGGGCTTGTAGATCTTCAGTGACGGATTGGCGAGCAGGCCGTAGCGATAGAAACGCTCGATGTCGTTGCCCTTGTAGGTGCTGCCGTCACCCCATATGTGGACGTCATCCTCCTTCATCGCAGTGACCAGCAGCGTGCCGGTTACGGCGCGGCCGATCGGCGTCGTGTTGAAGTAGGTGAGGCCGCCGGTCGAAATATGAAACGCACCACACTGAAGTGCGGCGATCCCTTCGGCTACCAGCTGCGCGCGGCAGTCGACGAGCCGAGCCTTCTCCGCGCCGTACTCGAGCGCGCGGCGCGGTATTTCGTCGTAGTCGGGTTCGTCGGGCTGCCCGAGATTGGCGGTGTACGCGCACGGAGTCGCGCCCTTCTTGCGCATCCACAGCAGCGCGGCGCTGGTGTCGAGTCCGCCGGAAAAGGCAATGCCGACCTTCTGGCCGACGGGCAGGTGCTGCAGGATCGTTGACATGATGGGGAGTGGGTGAGGGCGCACCACGTGCGCACAGGAATCAGCGCGTCACTGGACGTCGCGGCCAAGCAGCAGGTACTCCATCAGCGCCTTCTGCGCATGGAGCCGGTTTTCTGCTTCGTCCCAGACGACGGACTGGGGGCCGTCGAGAACGGCGGTGGTGACTTCCTCGCCGCGATGCGCCGGCAGGCAGTGCATGAAGAGTGCGTCCGGGTGTGCCACGCGCATCATGTCCTCGTCCACGCACCAATCGGCGAACGCGACGCGACGCGCCTCGTTCTCGGACTCGTAGCCCATGCTGGTCCAGACGTCGGTCGTCACCAGGTCGGCGCCGCGCGCTGCGTCCATCGGGTCAGCATGGATCGCGATGTGATCGCCGGCCGGGGCGAACCGCTGATCGAGCGCATAACCCGGTGGCGTCGAGACATTCACACGGAAGCCGAGCAGCTGCGCCGCTTCGATCCAGGTGTACGCCATGTTGTTGGCATCGCCGATCCACGCCACGGTGCGGCCCGTGATCGGGCCGCGATGCTCGAGCCAGGTGTAGATGTCGGCCAGTATCTGGCAAGGGTGGTACTCGTTCGTCAGGCCGTTGATGACCGGCACGCGCGAAAATTCGGCGAAGCGTTCGATCTTGGACTGTTCGTAGGTGCGGATCATCACGAGGTCGACCATGCGCGAGATCACACGCGCCGTATCCTCGATGGGCTCGGCGCGACCGAGCTGCGAATCGCCGGTGGTGATGTGGATCACCGAGCCGCCCATCTGGTACATGCCCGCCTCGAACGAAACGCGCGTACGCGTCGAGGCCTTCTCGAACACCATCGCCAGCGTCCGGTCGCGCAGCGGCTGGTAGAACTCGTAGCGCTTGAAGCGTTCCTTGATGACGCGCGTGCGGTCGAACACCCACTCGAGCTCGGCGCGCGAGAAGTCGCGGAATTGCAGGAAGTGACGGATCGCTTCGGCCACGGTCTCAGGCGGCGCGCGCCGCCGGCACGAGGAAGGCGCGGATCACCGGCGCCAGTCGATCGACGATCAGATCGGCCTCGGCGGCACTCAGGATCAGCGGTGGCAGCATCCGGATGACCTTGTCCTGCGTAACGTTGATCAGCAAGCCGGCCGCGAGCGCCTGCTTGACCAGTTCACCGCAGGGCCGGTCGAGTTCCACGCCGATCATCAGTCCCATGCCACGGATCTCGACGACCCCGGCAACGCCCGCCAGTTCGCGCTTCAGACCGGCGCGGATGCGGTCGCCCTGGGCGACGGCATTGGCCATCAGTCCTTCCGATTCGATGATCGCGAGCGTCTCGATGCCGGCGCGCATGGCAAGCGGGCCGCCGCCGAACGTCGTGCCGTGCTGGCCCGGTCCGAACACGCCGGCCGCACGGCCGCCCGTCAGCAGCGCGCCGATCGGCACGCCGGAGCCCAGTCCCTTGGCCAGGGTCATTACGTCAGGCGTGATGCCGGCCCACTGGTGGGCGAACCACTTGCCGGTGCGGCCGATGCCGCTTTGCACCTCGTCGATCATCAGCAGCCAGCCGCGCTCGTCGCACAGTCGACGCAGCGCACGCACGTAGTCGAGGTTCGCGACCTGGATGCCGCCTTCGCCCTGCAGCACTTCGATCCAGACGGCGCGAACACGCGCATCCGCTGCGGCCGCCCGCTCGACCGCGCCGATGTCGTTGTAGGGGACGCGGATGAATCCGCTCGGCAGCGGCTCGAAGCCCTTGCGTGCCTTGTCGCTGGCCGTGGCTGCGAGCGTAGCGAGCGTGCGTCCGTGCCAGGCGCGCTCCATGACGATCGTCTGCGCCTCGGGTTCGCCATTCTTGTGGCCGTACAGACGCACGAGCTTCAGCGCACCTTCGTTGGCCTCGGATCCGGAGTTTCCGAAGAAGACTTCCTGCAGACCCGACAGCGCACACAGGCGGTCGGCGAGCAATTCCTGCTCGCGCACACGGTAGATGTTCGAGGTATGGATCAGTCGACCGACCTGTTCCGTCAGCGCTGCGACCAGACGCGGATGCGCGTGGCCGAGGCCGTTGACGGCGATGCCAGCCAGCGCATCGAGATATTCTCTGCCCTGCTCGTCGAAGAGCCGTGCACCCTGGCCGTGGGTGAAGGCGACCGGGAGCCGGTTGTAGGTGTTCATCAGGTGCGTCATCGTTCGCACTCCGTTCCGTGGCGGAAAGAAAAAACGCGGCGCTGGGAAATAGCAGCCGCGTTTGCAGGATTATAGGGAAAGACGTCGTCCGCATGACCAGCAGCGCCGCCTCGCTCGGCGAATTCGATATCGTCATCGTTGGTGCCGGCACTGCCGGTTGCCTGCTGGCGAACCGGTTGTCCGCAGATTCGGGCTGCCGCGTGGCGCTCCTCGAGGCGGGCGGCAGCGATGACTACCTGTGGATCCGCATCCCGGTCGGCTACCTCTACTGCATCGGCAATCCGCGCACGGACTGGTGCTTCGCCACAGAGCCCGAGCCCGGCCTCAACGGGCGCGCCATCCGCTACCCGCGTGGGCGGGTGCTCGGCGGCTGCTCATCGATCAACGGCATGATCTACATGCGCGGCCAGCGCCAGGACTACGACGGCTGGCGCGAAGGTGACGGCCATGGCGCAAATCCCGGATGGGGCTGGGACGACGTGCTGCCGTACTTCACCCGCCACGAGGACTACTTCGGCGGTGCCGATGCGCTGCACGGCGCCGGCAACGAATGGCGGGTCGAGAAGCCGCGCGTGCAATGGGAGATCCTCGACGCGTTCCGATCCGCGGCCGCGGAGCAGGGGATACCGCCGAACGATGACTTCAATCGCGGCGACAACTTCGGCTGCGGCTACTTTGATGTGAACCAGCGCCGGGGAGTGCGCTGGAATACCGCGCGCGCATTTCTGCGGCCGGTCATGAGTCGATCGAACCTGGTCGTGTTCACCGCGGCGCATGCGTCGCGGCTCCTTCTCGATGGGCGCCGGTGTGTCGGTGTCGAGGTCATCCGCGATGGCCGGCCGGCCCGAATCGCGGCGCGGGGCGAGGTGATCCTGGCTGCAGGCGCCGTCGCCACGCCACAATTGCTGCAGTTGTCGGGCATTGGACCCGCGCCACTGCTCGATTCTCTCGGAATTCCGGTCCAGCGCGACCTGTCCGGCGTCGGCGCCAACCTGCAGGACCATCTGCAACTGCGGATGGCGTTCAAGGTGCAGGGTGTGCGCACGCTCAATACGCTGGCATCCAATCCCTTGGCCAAGCTGGGCATGGGGCTGCAGTACGCCTTCACGAGGCGCGGCCCGCTGACGATGAGTCCGAGCCAGCTCGGCGCGTTTGCGAAGTCGAGCGACAACCAGCGCCGAGCCAATGTCGAGTACCACGTGCAGCCGCTTTCACTCGACAAGTTCGGCGAGCCGCTGCATCCGTTTCCGGCGTTCACGGCCTCAGTGTGCAATCTGCGGCCGACCTCGCGCGGCGCGATCTCGATCCGGTCAGCCGACCCGGCTGCGGCGCCGAAGATCGCACCGAACTACCTGGCCACGGAGGAGGATCGACGCGTTGCCGCGGATGCGCTGCGCCTGACGCGACGTATTGTTTCGTCGGCAGCCCTGGCGCGCTACGCGCCTCAGGAGTTCATGCCCGGTCCGCAGTTCCAGAGCGACGCGGAGCTCGCTCGAGCCGCCGGCGAGGTCGGGACGACAATCTTTCATCCGGTCGGGACTGCGAAGTTGGGACCTGCATCCGATCCCGGCGCGGTGGTCGACGCCGAACTGCGGGTGCACGGCATCGGCGCGCTGCGGGTCATCGATGCGTCGATCATGCCGACGATCACCTCGGGCAACACCAACTCGCCCACGCTGATGATCGCGGAAAAAGGCGCGGAGTTCGTTGTACGGACGCGGCAGCGCGCTGCCTGATCGGCTAGGCAGCCGAGGCTGATTTCTTCGAGCGGCGGCGGACCCGGGTCGGCGCGGCGAGCGGTGCCAGCCGGCCCTCTTCGATGTCCATCAGCACGCGAATCGACGGCACGTAGCCCTGGTAAACGACCCCGTGCAGTTCGACCTTGTTCTGCACCCGCAGGTACCGGACGAGGTAGTCGACGATGTTCGGCGTGATGCGCTGGCCCGGTACCAGCACCGGGATGCCCGGCGGATACGGAACGATCTGGTCGCAGCAGATGCGGCCGGCAAGCTTGCCGTTCAGTTGATCGTTCTCGTCGAGCAGCGGCACGAGTTCGCCGGTGGCGTAGTAGGCGTCACGCGGCAAAGAGACCAGCTCGGTGAACGGCGGCAGGTCCGGCGTGCGGTACAGGTGCCGCGGAGCCCGCTTCTCGCGTGCGATGCGCATCAGTGCGTCGTACAGGCGTGAGCACTTGGAACGGGTCGTCCCGATCGTCAGCAGCAGCGTCAGCGTGTTGAAGGTTGATTTCTCGACCGTGATGTTGAAGCGCGTGTAAAGCTCGTTCTGCAGGTCGTCGACAGTCATCCCGCACGACGAGATATCGACCGTGACCTTGGTCGGGTCGAGCCGGATGCCGTCCTCGCGCACTTCCTCAGGCAGCAGATCCTCGAGTTCGAGCACCCGGAACACGCCGGTGGAATTGATCTGCTCGCGCAGCTCGTCGGCGAGCATCAGCGTCCGCTGCAGCAGCTTGTAGCCTTCGAGCACCGACTGCTTGCGGCTCACGTCGAGGCTCGCAATCATGCTGTACATCGGACTGGTCGATGTATGCATGTTGAAGTTCTCGCGGAATATGTGCTCGTTGAACGTCGGGTCGTTCACATGGATGTACGCGGCCTGCGACAGCGCCGACAACGTCTTGTGGGCGGACTGGGTTGCATAGTCCGCTCCGGCCTCGAGCGCAGTGGGCCGCAGCGCCGGGTGGAAACGCGCGTGCGCGTACCAGGCCTCGTCGATCAGTACCTTGATACTGCGGGCGTGTGCGGCGTCGATGATCGGCTTGAGGTCGTAGCGCAGGCCGTCATAGGTGCACGAGGTCAGCACGAGCAGTTCAGCGTCCGGGTGATCCTCGATCGCCTTGAGGATCGTCTTCTTCGGCACCGGACCGAACACGCCGAACTTTCGGTTGACCGAGGAATCCAGGTAGACGGGCCGCGCGCCGGAGAGCACGACGCCATGATGGACCGACTTGTGGCAGTTGCGGTCGAGCAGCAGCTTTTCGCCTGGTGCGATCAGCGTCTGCAGGATCACCTTGTTGGCGGTCGACGTGCCATTGGTGGCGAAAAATGTACGACGCGCGCCGAAGGCCTTGGCCGCCATCTGCTGAGCTTCGGCAATGACGCCCGTCGGTTCCATCAGCGAGTCGAGCGCCTTCACCGAGACCGAGAGATCGGCGTCGAACACGTGCTCGCCCATGAAGTCGTAGAACTCGTTGACCCAGGGACTGCCGCGCATCGAGTCGCCGCTCGAGTGTCCGGGCGTGTGCCAGGCGTCCTTGGCGGCCAGCACGTAGGCCTTCAGCGCATCGTAAAAAGGCGTACGCGCACGTTCGGCAATCTGCGCATTGAGAATCCGATACATGCCCCGGTAGTCGCGTTCTTCGCGGTAAAAGTAGCCGTCGACCGCCTCCGCGAACAGCGCGTCGACGACCTGGTCTTCCTTCTCCTTCTCGATCAGGATGTAAATGTCGAGCTCGGGGCGCAGGGACGTGATGCGCTGGACCAGCTTGAGCGCCGAGACCTGCAGATTGCGGGCCGGCTCCTTATGGCCATTGCGGCGCTTGCGCGTGTCCTGCACCGCGTACAGCTTGTCGTCGACGATGGCGATCTGGATGTCACCTTCGCGTTCGATCAGCGACAGGCCCTCCTTGGCGGTCAATGCACCGACAAACGTGATGCCGAACGGGTTGTCGAGCGACCGCGCCGCGGCGTTCAGGCCCTTGAGCAATTCACGCAGGATCAGCGGCTCGTCGTTGATGACGAGCACTTTGGACACCGGTTTGGTCATGCGGGCGGGTGGCGGTGCGACAGGACGGGGCGAAGGGCCGCTTTATGCGGCAATTGATGGGCAAATGCAAGTAACCGGACCGCTGACGGCAACAGCCGATGAAAGTCAGGACGCCTTTGGAGTTAGGGGCCGCTGCATTGCTGCGCCGCCTGGTTGGGTCGGTTGTCGCGCCTTGCTCGGATAAAATCGCACTCGCGTTCCGTCGGCGGCGCGACTGGCTGCCGCGGCACGGAGCATGCCGTGTCAGACCCGCCCACCCCCGCCGCATCCAAGCCTCGCGAGTTCTTCATCCACGGCATGACCTCGGCCGGGCGGCCGTTCCGGCCGAGCGACTGGGCCGAGCGCCTGTGCGGGGTGATGTCGTGTTACCGACCGGGCGGCATTGCGACGGGTCGCGATGCCTACATCGGCTACTCGCCGTATGTGCGGCCTACGCTGATCGGGGGAGTGAAGTGCGTGGTGGTCGACGAGCGTCTGCGTGAACTTGAGCGCATGGCTTTCGACTTCGTCATGAACTTCGCCCAGGACAACGATTTGCCGGTGTACGAAGGATGTTCGATGCCCGGTGCGAACTGACCGGTATCGAGCTTCAGCCCGGGTTGGTCACCTGGCCCTCGAGGACAGGCGCCCTGCGCTGAAATGCACGGCCGACCGTTGGCGGCGCGAATAGCCGCCGCGGCCGACCGGGGCCATCAGGCCATCGACTTGATTGCAGCCGCCAGACGGCTCTTGTTGCGCGCTGCGGTGTTCTTGTGAATGACGTTCTTGTCAGCGATCGAGTCGATCACGCTGCTTGCCGTGCCTAGCACGTCGAGCGCGGCTTTCTTGTCGCCGGCAGCGATCGCCTTGCGGACCGACTTGACCGCGGTGCGGACACGTGAGCGCTGCGATGCATTCTGAGCATTGCGTGCAGTCGACTGACGTGCGCGCTTGCGGGCTTGCTTGCTGTTTGCCATCTGAGTTCCTGTATTTATCTGTCACGCTATCCGTCAGGCGGGAGCCGTCCCGTGGTTCCCATCCGGTCCATCGTGCCGGTCTTCGCGCTGCCACCGATCCTGGTCACGGAGCGTCTGAACGAGACGCGATTGGCGCCGGGGCGGCTGCGGAAAGCCCTAAACTATATCAAATCAACCGTTTACCAACAATTCGCCGCAGGTGGCCTCTCGATAGTCAGCGGACAAGGCCTGCCGCCGCCCCCATCAGACGGCACAATCCCGCGCAGTGAATCTCTTCCGTGCCCTCGCGACCGTCAGCAGCTTCACGCTGCTATCACGCGTCACCGGCCTGATCCGCGACATGCTGATCTCGCGCCTGTTCGGCGCGAGTGCGGAGACCGACGCGTTCAACGTCGCGTTTCGCCTGCCGAACCTGCTGCGTCGCCTTTTTGGCGAAGGAGCGTTTCAGCAGGCCTTCGTGCCGATGCTGGCCGATGTCCGCTCGCGTGGCGACGAACCGCAGACCACGGCATTTGCCGGCCATGTCGCCAGTGCGCTCTTCTGGGTGCTGCTGTTGGTTTCGATCTTGGGCGTGGTGGGAGCGCCCGTGTTGGTCTGGCTCATCGCTTCGGGCTTGGCGCGGGACCCGGCGACCTTCGATCTGGCGACTGTCATGACGCGCTGGATGTTCCCGTACATCCTGTTCATGTCTCTGGTGGCGCTGGCGGCAGGCGTGCTCAATACCTACAAGCGCTTCGCCGTGCCGGCGTTCACTCCGGTGCTGCTCAACCTGGCATTCATCGGCTGCGCGCTGTGGCTAGCGCCACGCCTGTCGCAACCGATCATGGCGCTCGCCTTTGCCGTGCTGATCGGTGGCGCGCTGCAACTCGGCCTGCAGTGGGCCGCGCTGAGGCGTGCCGGCCTGCGCCTGCGCATCGGGATGCCGCGCAGCGCATTCGCGGATCCTGACGTGCGGCGTGTCGCTGGCTTGATGCTGCCCGCCATTTTCGCGGTGTCCGTTGCGCAGCTGTCTATCATCATCAACACCAACATTGCCTCGCATCTGACGACCGGAAGCGTGACCTGGCTGGCGTTCGCCGACCGGCTGATGGAGTTTCCAACAGCGCTGGTCGGGGTTGCCCTCGGGACGATCCTCTTGCCGAGCCTCTCGTCTGCTTTTGCCGAGAAGCGCGCCGACGACTATTCGCGGCTGCTCGACTGGGGGCTGCGGCTGATCTTCCTGCTGGCGCTGCCGGCGGCATTGGGCCTCGGCCTGCTCGCCGAAGGGATCGTGTCGGTGTTGTTCCAGGGGCGCGAGTTCACCGCGCACGACGTGCACCAGACCTCGATCGCCGTCATCGGCTATGCCGTTGGCTTGATCGGCTTGATCGCGGTAAAGATCTTGGCCCCGGGCTTTTACGCGCAGAAAGACATCCGAACGCCGGTGAAGATTGCGGTCACGGTTCTGATTGCCACGCAGATCGCCAATCTCGTTCTTGTTCCGCTTTTCGCCCATGCGGGGCTGGCGCTGTCCGTCAGCCTGGGCGCGTGTGCCAACGCGGTCGCGCTGTTTGTCGGCCTCAAGCGTCGCGGCATGTATGCCGCGCGGGCCGGTTGGGGCGGGTTCATGCTGCGACTTCTCGTCGCGCTGCTGGTTCTGGGTGGTGCGCTGTGGTGGGCGCAGCGCCCGATCGACTGGACGGCGCTGCAGGCATCACCGTGGTTGCGCGCGGGTCTGCTCGCCGCGATGATTACCGTCTCCGGCGGGCTCTACTTCGCGGTGCTGTTCGCCCTCGGATTCCGCCCGCGGGACTTCCGACCCGAGGAGGCGCGATGAGCCGCGCCTTCGAGTGCGGACTCGCGTTCAGCCGACCTGCTTCAGCATCGTGCCGGCGTCGCTGACCTCGAACTTGCCGGGTCCTTCGATGTTCAACGTCTTGACCACGCCATCTTGCACCAGCATCGAGAAGCGCTGGCAGCGCACGCCCATGCCGCGTGCGGTCAGGTCGAGTTCGAGTCCGAGCTTCTTCGTGTAGTCCGCCGAACCGTCGGCCAGCATGCGCACCTTGCCGGCCACATTCTGGTCACGGCCCCAGGCGCCCATCACGAACGCATCGTTGACCGATATGCACCAGATCTCGTCCACGCCCTTGGCCTTGAGCTGGTCGTACATCGCGACATAGCCCGGGACGTGCTTGGCGGAACAGGTCGGCGTGTAGGCGCCAGGCAGGCCGAACACGGCGATTTTCTTGCCCTTGACCAGATCACCCACCTTGAAGGTATTCGGGCCGAGTGAACAGCCCGCGGTCTCGACCTCGATGAATTCCTGCAGTTCGCCGTCCGGCAGTTTGTCTCCGACCTTGATCGTCATGGCGCGTTGTCCTGTGGTTCGTTGGAGGGGAGGATCAGTCTAGCAACGTGCGGCGGGCAAAGGGCTCAGTCCCCAAGGGCAACCCCTTCGCGGCGAGGGTCGGCTCCACCGGCCCAGCCGAGGCGCCCATCGGGCAGGCGTACCCGCACGATGCCCTGCAGACCGCTCGCCATGTCGGTTTCGCGCACGTCGTGGCCACGGGCCTTCAGGCCGTCGATCACCGCGGCGCTGATGCGCCCTTTCTCGACTTCGGTCGGCCCGTTGCGCGAGCCGAAATTGGGCAGCGCGATAGCCAGTTGAATGTCGAGGTTCCAGTCGAGCACTCCGACCAGCGTCTTCGCGACATAGCCAATGATCTGCGAGCCGCCGGGCGAGCCCAGCGTTGCCACCAATGCTCCGGTGTCGCGATCGAACACCAGTGTCGGCGCCATTGAACTGCGTGGCCGCTTGCCCGGCTGCACGCGATTCGCGACCGGACGTCCATCGACCTGCGGCACGAACGAGAAGTCGGTGAGCTGGTTGTTAAGCAGGAAGCCGCGCACCATCAAGCGCGCGCCGAAGACGTCCTCGATCGTCGTTGTCATCGACACCGCGTTGCCCTGGCCGTCGACCACTGAAATGTGCGATGTGGCGGCCTTCAGCGGCGAGGGATCGGGCCCCCAGGCGACAGATGCGCCGGGCGGGACACCTGGTTGCGCTGTGCCCATGCTTCGTGGACCGATCAGTTGCGCGCGCTGCCTGAGGTACGCGGGATCGAGCAGGCCGGCGACGTTGACCGTCACGAAGTCACTGTCCGCGACATACAGCGCCCGGTCGGCAAAGGCCAATCGACCCGCCTCGGAGAACAGATGCACCGCCTCGGCGCGCGGCTCGAGCGCGGGCGCGTCATCCGGCGGGAAGACAGCGATATTCCGGGCGGTGAAGATACCGAGCATCTGCGCCACTGCGATGCCCCCCGACGACGGCGGCGGCATGCCGCATACGCGCCAGCGCTTGTAGTCGGTGCAGATCGGTTCGCGCGGCCGTACGCGGTACGCCGCGAGATCGGAAAGCGCGAGGTACCCGGCATTCTTCTGTGACCGCACCGTCGCGACGATGTCGGCCGCAATCGCGCCGGTGTAGAACGCGTCGGCACCGCCCGCCGCAACCGCACGAAGCGTCGCGGCCAGTTTCGGATTGCGCACGACCGTGCCGACCGCTTTGGGTGACCCGTCGGCGGTGTAGAAGGTCGCTGCCGCCGCCGGGTCGTTCTTCAGGTACTTCTCGCTCCCCAGCAACTGGTTCAGGCGCGGCGACATCGGAAAGCCGTTCTCCGACAGCCGTATCGCAGGCTCGAAGAGACTGGCCCAGGGCAGCTTGCCGTACTGTCGGTGCGCCGATTCCAGCAGGCGAACCGCGCCGGGAGTGCCTACCGAGCGTCCGCCGACGACGGCGTCGTAGAACGCCATCGGCTTGCCATCAGCGCTGAGGAAAAGTCGCTCATCCGCGGCCATCGGTGCGGTTTCACGGCCGTCGAAGGCGATCACCTGCTTGCCGTCCCAGTGCATGAGGAAGGCACCACCGCCAACACCGGAGCTCTGAGGTTCGACCAACGCCAGCACCAGCTGGATCGTGATCGCGGCGTCGACCGCGCTGCCGCCGGCGCGCAGAGTCTCCAGTCCCGCCTGGGTGGCCAGCGGATTGGCCGAGGCAGCCATGTGGCGCTGGGCTGTTGCTGTCGCCAGTCCGGCGCGAAACGCCGACGATGGCTCAGGCTGCGCGGGGCGCTCCGGCGCAGTGGCGCAGGACGCGAGTAATGCGACGGCAACGCAGGCGATGGATCGGAGCAAGCTCACCATGTTCGGCCCCGTGCGAAGAACGTAGCCTTACTTCGGTTGCATGCGGATCGCGCCGTCGAGCCGGATCGTCTCGCCGTTGAGCATGACGTTCTCGACGATGTGGCGCACCAGTGCGGCGTACTCGTCCGGCTTGCCGAGGCGGGACGGAAACGGCACCTGCCTGCCGAGCGAGTCCTGCAGCTCCTGTGGCATGCCGAGAAGCATCGGCGTGGCGAACAAACCGGGTGCAATCGTCACGCAGCGGATGCCGCTGCGCGACAGGTCGCGCGCGATCGGCAGCGTCATGCCGACGACGCCGCCCTTGGAGGCCGAATAGGCGGCCTGACCGATCTGGCCGTCGAACGCTGCGACCGAGGCTGTATTGACGAGCACGCCGCGTTCGCCCTCAGGGGTCGGCTCCTGCTTGGCCATCGCGTCGGCGGCGAGCCGGATCATGTTGAAGGTGCCGATCAGGTTGATGTTGATGACGCGCGCAAACGACGCGAGCGCATGCGGTCCCTCCTTGCCGACGACCTTTTCGCCAATGGCAATGCCGGCGCAATTGACGAGGCCGCGCAGGGTTCCGAGTGCGAGCGCCGCGTCGACCGCAGCCCGTCCGTCCGCTTCGCTGGAGACATCACATTTGACGTAGCGCGCATTCGCGCCGAGTTCCCGCGCCAGCGCTTCTCCGCGGTCGGCCTGGACATCGGCAATGATGACCTTGCCCCCTTGCGTCGCGAGCATGCGGGAGGTGGCGCCGCCAAGTCCGGATGCTCCGCCGGTGACAATAAAGACGTGATTGCTGATCTGCATGTCGGATCCCCTTCAACTGCCCCAGAGCGAGCCGGAGAAGTGTAGAGGAGCCCTCGCGGGCGGCTGCGCCGCCGCTACTGGAAGGTGCAGCGGGCGTACAGCCAGAACGCGCCGCTGGCCTCGCCTTCGTTGTTGATGCGTGCGCGTGCGCGCACCATGGGCAGCAGGCACTGTTCGGTCGGGAAGCCGGCGGAGTTCAGCCAGCTCTTCATCGATTCCGACGGCAATCCGACGATGACTTTCGGTCGTTTGTACGAGCCGTCGATGTTTGTTCGTGACGCTTCGACCTGCACGGCGCCCCCGAGCCAGCTGTAATCACGCAACTGCAGTGCGGCGGCCGGCGCGGTCGAGGGTGTCGCGGGAAGCGGGGCGGCCACCGCGGGCGCGGCGGCCGCGTGAGGTACCGAGTAGGGGCGAAGCACGGATTCCGGAATCGCCTGGACTTTTACCTGGGCCACGGCTCCGGGGGCCAGTGCGGCAATGATTACTCCTGCTCCCAGCAACTGCAGGAGTGCCATCCTCGAACACCGCTTCCGGTTCTGGTGCATTGAGCCACCGTACCTGCGCGAGACGACGCCCACAAGTGAAGATTACTGTGCCGGAAGCACGAGTTTCGTGACAAGAGTCCAATCGGATGACTACAGTCAGTCCCCGGCTCAGAAAAACCGATCAGCGGTCGGGCGAACATCAGGAGGGGACGGCGATGGGGCGCGGGCGCGAGCTGCTGCAGGGGCTCATGAGCTTCGAGAAAGGCAAGATCGTCACCGCACGCGAAGCGGTGCAACTGATCCATGACGGCGATACGGTGGCCACCAGTGGCTTCGTCGGCATCGGCTTCCCCGAGAACATCGCGGTGGCGCTCGAACAGCGCTTCGTCGAATCGAGTGAAAAGGATCCGGACGGCGTCGGCCGGCCCGAAGGGCTGACGCTGGTCTACGCGGCCGGGCAGGGCGACGGCAAGGAGCGCGGGCTCAATCACCTCGGCCACCCCGGACTGGTACGTCGTGTGATCGGCGGGCACTGGGGACTGGTACCGAAGCTGCAGGCGCTGGCCGTGGCCAACCGCATCGAGGCTTACAACCTGCCGCAAGGGGTGATCACTCACCTCTTTCGCGACATCGCCGCCCACAAGCCGGGGCACCTGACGCGCATCGGACTGGGCACCTTCGTCGACCCGCGCCATGGCGGCGGCAAGATCAACGAGCGGACCACAGAGGACATGGTCGAGCTGATGTCCGTTGGTGGCGAGGAGTACCTGTTCTACAAGGCCTTTCCGATTCATGTCGGTGTGGTGCGTGGCACCACCGCTGATCCGGACGGCAACATCACGATGGAGCGCGAGGCACTGACACTGGAGGCCTTGGCCATCGCGATGGCGGCCCGCAACTCGGGCGGCATCGTCATCGTTCAGGTCGAACGCATCGCGGAGCGCGGTTCGCTGAATCCGCGACACGTGAAGATTCCCGGCGTACTGGTCGACTGCATCGTGGTGGCGGAGAAGCCCGAGTACCACATGCAGACCTTTGTCGAGCAGTACAACCCCGGCTTTTCCGGCGAGATCCGCGTTCCTGTCAGCTCGCTCGCACCGATGCCGATGAGCGAGCGCAAGATCATTGCCCGCCGTGCAGCGTTTGAGCTGCAGGCCAACAGCGTGGTCAATCTGGGCATCGGCATGCCGGAAGGCGTGTCCGCCGTGGCAGCTGAGGAAAAGGTCATCGACCTGCTGACGCTGACGGCAGAACCCGGGGTAGTGGGCGGGATTCCGGCGTCGGGACTCAACTTTGGCGCGGCGGTCAACACGCAGGCGATCATCGACCAGCCTTACCAGTTCGATTTCTACGACGGCGGCGGGCTCGATCTCGCCTTCCTCGGCCTGGCGCAGGCGGACCGCGAGGGCAATCTCAACGTCAGCAAGTTCGGACCTCGGCTCGCGGGTGCGGGCGGCTTCATCAACATTTCGCAGTCGGCCAAGCGTGTCGTGTTCGTTGGCACTTTCACCGCCGGTGACCTGCAAGTGCGGATCGAGGACGGCCGTCTGCAGTTGCTTAACGACATCGGTCCGAAGAAGTTTGTCGCACAGGTCGAGCACCGCACGTTTTCCGGAGCCGAGGCCCGCCGCCGCGGCCAGCCGACCCTGTACATCACCGAGCGCTGCGTCTTGCGTCTCGGTGACAACGGCCTCGAGCTGACCGAGGTGGCACCTGGCATCGACGTGGAGCGCGACATCCTTGCGCGGATGGACTTCAAGCCGCACATCCCGCGCGACCCCGTCATCATGGACGCGGCGATATTCGGCGCCGAGCCGATGAATCTGCGTGAACGCATGCTTGCGATACCGCTCGCGCAACGCCTGTCCTATGACGAGGAACACAATGTGCTGTTCCTCAACTTCGAGCGGTTGTCGGTGCGGACGCCGGCTGATGTCGCGGCCGTGCACGACGAGATCAAGCACCGGCTCGACGCGCTGGGGCACAAGGTTTACGGCATCGTGAACTACGACAACTTCGACCTCGCACCGGAAGTGGCAGACGAGTATGCGGCGATGGTCCGGCAACTCGTCGACCACTACTACTTCGGCGTCAGCCGCTACACGACTTCAGGGTTCCTGCGTGCCAAGCTCGGCAAGGCGCTGTCGCAGCGTGGTGTGGCGCCGCACATCTATGAGTCGGCGACCGACGCGCTGAAACACGTGCGTGACGCCTAGCGGCGTGGTCCGCGTCCTACTCTGCGGCCGGGCCTGGGGTCAGTGCCCGCTGCATGACGACCACATCGACCCAGCGGTCGAACTTGTGACCGACCGACTTCATCACGCCGACGAGTTCGAATCCGCAGGCGCGGTGTACGCCGATGGAGGCCGCATTGCCGGAGTCGCCGATGACCGCGAGCATCTGCTGCAAGCCCTGGGACCGGCAACGCGTGACGAGTTCGTTCAATAGGGCCTTGCCGACGCCGTGCCCGACGGCGTCCGGAGCGACGTATACCGAGTCCTCGACCGTGTGCCGGTACGCGGCCCGGGTGCGGAAGTGATTGGCGTACGCGTAGCCGATGACGTGGCCGTCCTCAACCGCTACCAGGTAGGGAAAGCCGGCCGCGATGATCTGCGCTTGGCGCGACCCCAACTCTTCCACGCCCGGCGGTTCCGTTTCGAAGGTGCCCAGTCCGTGCAGGACGTGGTGTGCGTAGATCGACTGGATCGACGCAAGATCCGCTGGATGCGCGGTCCGAAGTTCCATGGCGGTCGGATTCGAAAAAAGGGGCGGTACAGCGCGAGCCGACCGCCCCAGTCTATGCGTCTCGCCGATCAGCGCAGGGTCACGTCGACCCGGCGCGCTTCGCGCGGATCGGCACCCCCGGTCGTGACCACCGGCTTGGCAAGCTCGATGCCCCGTTCGCTGACGCCGGCGGTGGCGAGCAGGTCGCGCACGGCGAACGCGCGCTGCTTGGCCAGCTCGGCGTTGGCGACCGGATCGCCGCTGGCGTCGTGGTAGCCGGACAGGACCAGAACGCTCGCCGGCGCCTCTTTGGCAGCTGTGATGAGCGGTGCCAGCCGGGTCAGCGCATCGCCAGGCAGTTCAGCCTTGCCCAGTTCGAAGTAGAGCTTCACCGTTCGTGTGTCCACAGCTGCGGACTCGGTAGAGGAGCCTGCAGCCGTCGCACCCGTGACGGGAAGCGTCGTGGCCGATCCGCCGTGGCCCGCCTTCTTGCCCAACTGGCCGATCGCGGTGCCTGCGGCGATTCCCATCGTGAAGATCGAAACGAAAATTGCCAGTGCGATCGCGATGAATAGCGCGTAGCCGATTTCCCTGTCTTCTTCGTCGAACATGCGATCTCCGGTTAACGCAAAACGATGTCGACGCGGCGCGCATCCGCGTCGTTGCCCTGGCCGACAATGACCTCGGTCGGCTTCACCAGTGTCACGCGCTCTGCGGTCACGCCTTTGGCGACCAGTTCATCGCGGACCACCATCGCGCGGTGCTTGGCGAGTTCGAGGTTCTTGGCCGCATCACCTGTCGGATCCGCATAGCCGGACAGCTCGATGCTGGCCTGCGGGTTGGCCTTGAGCGCCTGCGCGTAGCCATCGACGATGAGCTTGCCTGACACTGAAATGTCATCCGAGCCGCTGTCGAAGTGCACGCGCATCGGCACGCCGACGACCACCACGACGGGCACGGCGATCGGGACCGCGATGGCGGCCGCAGGTGCCGCTGCCGCTGCTGTCGCCGGTTTGCCACCATGGATCGAGGCGATGATCGGCACGATCAGCAGCGCGACGATGTTGATGATCTTGATCAGCGGATTGACCGCAGGTCCGGCTGTGTCCTTGTACGGATCGCCGACGGTGTCACCGGTCACGGCCGCCTTGTGCGCGTCCGAGCCCTTGCCGCCGTGGTGACCCTCCTCGATGTACTTCTTGGCGTTGTCCCATGCGCCGCCACCGGTCGTCATCGAAATCGCAACGAAGAGTCCCGTCACGATCGTGCCCATCAGCACGCCGCCCAAGGCCGCGGGGCCAAGCAGAACGCCGACCACGATCGGCACCAGCACGGGCAGGATCGACGGGATCATCATTTCCTTGATCGCCGCCGAAGTCAGCATGTCGACCGCCCGGCTGTAGTCAGGCTTGGCCTTGTATTCCATGATCCCGGGGATTTCGCGGAACTGACGCCGTACCTCCTCGACCACGCTGCCGGCAGCACGGCCGACCGCTTCCATCGCCATCGCGCCGAACAAGAACGGGATCAGCCCGCCGATGAACAGGCCGATGATCACCAGGTGGTTCGATAGGTCGAACGTGGTGGCAAGCCCGGCGGTGCGCAGTCCCTCGGTGTAGTCGGCGAACAGCACCAGTGCCGCGAGGCCGGCCGAGCCGATCGCATAACCCTTCGTCACGGCCTTGGTCGTATTGCCGACGGCGTCGAGCGGATCGGTGATCGCGCGCACTTCCTTCGGCATGTCCGCCATTTCGGCAATGCCGCCAGCGTTGTCGGTGATCGGGCCGTAGGCGTCGAGCGCAACGATGATGCCGGTCATCGACAGCATCGAGGTAGCCGCGACGGCGATGCCGTAAAGACCCGCGAGCCAGTAAGAAGCGAGGATCGCCGCGCAGATGGCGATCACCGGCCAGGCGCAGGCCTTCATCGACACCGCGATGCCCGCGATGATGTTGGTCGCGTGGCCCGTGGTCGACGCCTGGGCGACATACTTGACCGGCTTGAACTGAGTGCCGGTGTAGTACTCGGTGATATAGACCAGCGCAGCCGTCAGGGCGAGTCCGACGACCGCCGCCAGGTACAGGTTCATGACCGTGAGGCCCGCGGCCGCGACGATCGGCCCAAGGATCCAGTTGGTGACCGGCCAGAACAACACCAGCGAGATCACACCGGCAACGATCAGCCCGCGGTACAGCGCGTTCATGATCTTGCCGCCGTCGCGTGCCTTGACGAAGAAGCAGCCGACGATCGACGACAGGATCGACACGCCGGAGATCACCAGCGGATAAATGATGCCGGCGTCACCCGCACCTGCGCTTTGGAATACAAAGCCGCCGACCAGCATGGTCGCGATCACCGTGACCGCGAAGGTCTCGAACAGATCCGCCGCCATGCCGGCACAGTCGCCGACGTTGTCACCGACGTTGTCGGCGATCACGGCCGGATTGCGCGGATCATCCTCGGGAATGCCCGCTTCCACCTTGCCGACCAGGTCGGCGCCGACGTCCGCACCCTTGGTGAAGATGCCACCGCCGAGTCGCGCGAAGATCGAAATCAGCGACGCGCCGAAGGCGAAGCCGATCATCGGGTGCAGCAGCTCACGGGTCGTCGCCGCGGCATGCGTCGCCTTGAGAATCCAGTAGAAGCCCGCCACGCCGATCAGGCCAAGACCGACCACCAGCAGGCCGGTGATGGCGCCGCCGCGGAACGCGATGTTCAGTGCCGGGTTCAATCCCAGGGTCGCGGCCTGTGCGGTGCGCACGTTGGCGCGGACCGACACGTTCATGCCGATGTAGCCGGCCGCGCCCGAGAGCACGGCGCCGAGCACGAAGCCGATCGCCGTCCACAGGCCGAGCTGCGGGACAACGGCAATGATGACTGCGAGCACGACTCCGACGATCGCGATCGTGCGGTACTGTCGGTTGAGGTACGCCTGTGCGCCGGCCTGCACGGCGGCGGCGATTTCCTGCATGCGCGCGTTGCCCGCGGGCTGCTTCAGGATCCATGAAATCGACCACGCGCCGAATACCACGGCCGCGAGACCGCAGAGCAGCGCGAGTGCCAGTCCAGACATCTTCTTCTCCTTATCGAAACTTCTGAATCAAATCACTGAATCACGACGACAGCGCATCGAACGCGCGCTGCCTGATTTCATCTACGGTACCGACGCCAACCACCTTGCGGTACTTCGGCGCGCCCGCGGCGCCGCTTGCAGCCCATTGGGAGTAGTAGCCGACAAGCACGCTCGTCTGCGCGTGGTAGACCTCGAGGCGCTTGCGCACCGTGGCTTCCTTGTCGTCGTCGCGCTGGATCAGCGCCTCGCCGGTCACGTCGTCGCGCCCCTCGGCCTTCGGCGGATTGAAGCGGACGTGGTAGGTGCGGCCACTCGCAAGGTGCACACGCCGCCCGCTCATGCGATCGATGATGTCTGCGTCCGGGACTGCGATTTCTAGAACGTAGTCGATCACCACGCCGGCGAGCTTCATCGCCTCGGCTTGCGGAATCGTTCGCGGGAATCCGTCGAACAGGTACCCGTTTGCCGTATCGGGTTCCTTGAGCCGGTCCTTGACCAGTCCGATGATGATGTCGTCGGACACCAGTCCTCCGGCATCCATCACCTTCTGGGCGGCCAATCCCATCGGAGTGCCGGCCTTGACCGCCGCGCGCAACATGTCTCCGGTTGAAATCTGCGGGATGCCGAAGCGCTCCTTGATGAACGCGGCCTGCGTGCCTTTGCCGGCACCCGGCGGCCCGAGCAATATCAGTCGCATCCCCCTGTCCTTCGCTCGACTCGTGGTCGTTGTTCTGCTGTCGCCGTCGACGACTGGCTGCTACCGGTCTGGCGCCGGCACTGAAGCCGCGGGATTCTACCCGGTTCGGGTCTTGCGCCGACGAGGCGGGACCCATCCGCGTGACAGGGCCGTCGCCGATGCCCCGGGCCTTCGCAGGCCGCCAGAAAGCAGAAGGGCCGGCATGCCGGCCCCTTCGCCCCGGAAGCAGCGCAATCAGTCGATCCGAACCCACTCTCCGATCAGCCAGTTGTCCGGCCGATGCACGACGTGGACGTTGCTGCGCATAGCCCAGGGAATCACCTGGCGGTGCAGCGGAACGTGGTGCACCTGCTCGTTGTGTTCGGTAAGCGCTCCGGTGATGAGTTGCCTGCGCTTGTCGGGATCGGTCTCGATCGCGGCGGCGTCGATCATCGCATCGAGTTTCGGATTGACATAGCGGCCGTAGTTGAAGCTGCCGTTGCCGGTCTTGTCGTCTTTCGAGCGCAGCACCGGTGACAGCATCGTCTGCGCGTCCGTGATCGCACCGCCCCAGCCCAGCATGTAGAAGCTGGTGTCGAACTTCTCGAGTTTCGGGAAATAGGTTGCACGCGGCTGTGCAGTGACCTTGGTCAGGATGCCCACGCGCGACAGCATCGCGGCCACTGCGACACAGATCTCCTCGTCGTTGATGTAGCGGTTGTTCGGGCAGTCCAGCGTTACCTCGAAGCCGTTCGGATATCCCGCTTCCGCGAGCAGCTTCTTCGCTGCTTCGGGGTCGTAGGGACGGCGCTTCTCGATCTCCGGCGTGGAGGGCAGCGTCGATGGCGTGATGCCGCCGGTGGGCAGCGCCGCGCCGCGCATGGTCTTGCCCTTCAGTGCCTCGATATCGATCGCCTGGTAGACCGCCTGCCGCACGCGCTTGTCCTTGAACGGGTTCTTGCCCTTGACGTTCGAGTACAGCAGCTCATCGCGCTGCTGGTCGAAGCCGAAGAAAATGACACGGTTCTCCTGGCCCTCGACCACCTTGAGGTCCTTGTTGGCCTTGAGGCGCGCGATGTCCTGCGGCGGCGGATCGAGGATGAAGTCGACCTGGCCCGACAGCAGTGCGGCAATGCGCGTCGCGTCGGAGCCGATCGGCGAGTACACGATCTCGTCGATGTTGCCGGTCACCGTGCCCCACCAAGCCGGGTTCTTCTTCAGGACCGACTTCACGCCGGGCTCGCGCGACACGAGCATGAACGGGCCGGTGCCGTTGGCATTGCGCGCGGCATACGTTTCCTCGCGGTCCTTGAACGACAGCGGGCGCTCGACTTTGTTCTTCTCGGCCCAGGCCTTGTTCATGATGAAGATCGTCGCGACGTGCTCGAGCGTGATCGGATTGGGCTTGTCCTGCACGAATTCGACCGTGTAGTCGTCCACCTTGCGCGGCTTGCCGGACGGGATCGCGTATTGACGGATCTGCGAGTTCGGGTGACTGGCGCGCTCGAACGAGAACACGACGTCGTCGGCGGTGAACGGCGCACCGTCGTGAAACTTGACTCCCTTGCGCAGGTTGAAGCGCCAGGTCGTCGGGTTGACCTGCGTCCACGACACCGCCAGGGCAGGAACGATCTTCATGTCCTTGTCGCGCATCACCAGCGTGTCGTGCACCTGCTGCGCAAAAAGATTGGTCAGCAGCTCGTTCTGTGAATACGGGTCGGCCGTCTGATAGTCGCCCTGCGAGGCCCAGCGCAGGGTCTTGGCCTGCGCGCCGGCGACGGCGAGTACGGCCAGCAGCGCCACAGTGGTCAGTCGCATCATCGGATGGCTCCTTCGGTCGAGGCTGCGCAGTCTATCGCTGCGCCGCGTACAGGGCACGTACCTGATCGAGGTCGGCCGGGGTATCCACCCCGGGCGGCAAGGCTGCATCGAGTCCGAGGACAACGATTCGATAACCGTGGGCCAGCGCCCGCAGCTGTTCCAGCCGTTCAGCAATCTCCAGCGCATCCGGAGGCAGCGTCGGGAACTGCTCGAGAAAGCCGACCCGGTACGCATACAGCCCGATGTGCCGGCGGGCCGGGAAGGCTGGCGGCAACGTGGTCCGGCTTGTCGCGAAGGCATCGCGCGCCCAGGGAATCGGCGCGCGTGAGAAGTACAGCGCCTGGCTCTGCTGGTCAGTCACGACCTTGACGACGTTCGGATTGAAGAACTCCTCGGCGTCGGTGATCGCATGGGCCGCAGTCGCGATCTGGCAGTCCGGGCTGCGCTCGAGCAGGTGTGCCACGTCGTCGATCACCGTGGCCGGGATCAGCGGCTCGTCACCCTGGACGTTGACGACGATCTGCTCCCTGCCCAGTCCCAGCAGGCGAACCGCCTCGGCCAGCCGATCGGTGCCGGTTTCATGTCGCGGCGACGTGAGCACGGCGTCGGCGCCATGGACCTGGCAGGCTGCGACGATTTCCTCGCTGTCTGCGGCGACCACGACGCGGTCGGCCCGGGACGCCTGCGCGCGCTGTGCGACGCGGACGACCATCGGTGCGCCGCCGATGTCGGCCAGCGGTTTGCGGGGCAGTCGGGTCGACGCCAGCCGCGCCGGGATGATGACGACAAAGCTCACGGGGCGGCGGGGGACAGCGACGACGCTCAGCGTCCGAGTTCTGCCAGGGCGACCTTGCGTGCCTCGGACTCGAGCATCACCGGGATGCCTTCGCGAATCGGATAGGCCAGCGCATCGGCCTTGCAGACAAGTTCCTGCACGTCCTTGTGAAAATCGAGCGGCCCCTTGCATACCGGGCAAACGAGGATGTCAAGCAGCCGGTGGTCCATGCGGGCCCTTTCGAAGACGGTTCAGTGCGGTGACGACCAGGTCGACAAGCGCCGGGTCGATCGTCGCGACCAGCGGAACGACCCAGATGCGTGGATCCTTGCGCAGCGCATCGACCCGATCGCATTTTACGGCGTCCTTCTCGGTGATCAGCAGCAGGTGAGTCCGGCTCTGCGCGAACGGGTTGGCGCGGTAGTCGAAGTGGTCGGGCAGGGGCAGTGGCTCGATCACGAGCCCGGCGGCCTGCAGCATTCCGAAAAAGCGCTGTGGCACACCGATGCCTGCCGCCGCGGTGATCGTCAACGAGGATTCGTGCTGGCGCCGGATCAGTTCGGCCAGCGGCATCGTGTGCGCCCGATCGCCGAGCCGATGAATCTCGTCGGCCAGCCTGGACCGCATGGCAAAGCACGGTACGCCGGCGACCGGCGCGTGGTCGGCCCGATGCAGAACGATCGCATCGACCGTGCCCAGTCGTGCGGCTGGCTCGCGCAAGGGTCCGGCCGGCAGCACCCAGCCGTTGCCGAGTCCGCGCTCGTCCAGCAGGGCGATCTCTACGTCGCGAGCAAGCCGCAAATGCTGCAGGCCGTCGTCGGCAACGATCACGTCGCATGCAGGGTCGGCAGCAAGCAACGCCTGTGCGGCCCGTACGCGGCTCGCCCCGATGGCCACCGGCGCTGCGGTGGCGCGCGCAATCAGCAGGGGTTCGTCGCCCACTGCGGCTGCGGTGTCCTGGGAGCTGACCACTCGAGGCGCGTCGGCTGTGCCGCGGTAGCCGCGGGACACGACACCCGGGGTCCAGCCGCGTGTCCGCAACGCTCGCACCAGTTCGATCGTCAGGGGTGTCTTGCCGGTGCCGCCGACATAGACGTTGCCGACGACGATGACCGGGACCGCCACGCGCTCGCTGCGCAGCAGGCCACTGGCATAAGCGGCGCGCCGGATCGCCAGCGCGCCGGCATAGATCAGCGCAATCGGTGCGAGGAGCCAGGCAAGCAGCCCGCGCCGTTGCCAGGCCGACGACACGGCGGAGTCGAGGCGGGCGTCACCAGACACCGCGGGGCCTCAACGACGGCCGGCCGCGCGCTGGGTCGCAAAGCTGATGCGAACAATGCCGGCGATTCGCGCGGCCTCCATCACGCTGATGACCGACTGGTGCGGCGCCTGCGCATCCGCATTGATCACCAGCAGTACGTCTTCGCGTCCCTGGGCGGCACGGGCCAGGGCGTCGGCCAGCGTCCCGGCTTCGGTCGCGGACAGTGCGGCCTTGTCGAGCGCATAGCGCCCGTCGGCCGTGACCGCGACATTGATGATGTTCGGCGGCGTGGCCGGTGTGGTGGCGTCGGCCGACGGCAGCTGGATTTTCAGCTCAGCAAAGCGCGAGTAGGTCGTGCTGACGGCAAGAAAGATCAAGACGATCAGCAGCACGTCGATGAGCGGAATCAGGTTGACTTCCGGCTCCTCTTCGTAGGAGCGCCGGAAACGCATCAACTCCTCCGATCGCCGTAGACGAATTCGAGCAGGCGTTCCGCCTGCTCTTCCATATCGACCAGGTAGTCCTCCACCAGACGACGGAAGTAGCGATGAGCAAGAACCGCCGGCACAGCGACGATGATGCCGAAGGCGGTGCAGTACAGCGCCACGGAAATGCCGCGGGCCAGTTCCTGCGGGCTCGACCCGGCCTGCTGCGATGCGAAGATCTGGATCATCCCGACGACGGTTCCGAACAGTCCCAGCAGCGGGGCGATGGATCCGATCGATCCGAGCAGCGTCAGGTTCTTGGTCAGCCGGTTGGCCACCACGGCACCCGCCGCTTCGATCTGCTGCATCGCGCCTTCCCGCAGCACTCGACTGTTGCGCAGGCCGGCCGACAGCACCCGCCCAAGCGGTGAATTCTGTTCGAGCTTGCCAAGGATCTCCGGCGTGACGTTCTGCTTCTTCAACAGCCCGAGCACGTCATCGAACAGTCCGCTGGGTAAGATGCGAGCGCGTCGAAGTGCGATGGTTCGTTCGATGATCAGCGCCAGCGCGAGCACGGACGCGACGATGAGGGGCCAGACGGGCCAGCCCAATTCGATGATGATGGCAAGCAAGTGCGTTGACTCCGGCGCGGCACGCGAAAAGCGCGAAGCGTAGTGGTGCGCTCAGGTGGCCGCAAGTTTGCTCGGCCGGCCCGATGTTTCCACAGTTCCTGTGGACAAGTATGTGAACAACTTTGTACGGCGCGCGCTAAGCCCTTGTCGCAACGAGCTTTGTCTTTGCTGCACACTGATTGAGCACATGGAAAACCGGCAGGAAATCAAGCACTTGAAGCGGATTAAGCCGTTTGCACGAGGGCCTCGGCCGCGACAGCCGCGATGTGCCGCCGTTTGTGGACAGTTTTTGCCCGGAAACCCGCATGGCGCTTGGCTCTGAGATTGCGGATTCAGTATCGGCGCGGTCTCCGCTGACGGTTTCCGCGCTAAACCGCGCCGTTGCGGGGCTGCTCGAGCGCAGCTTCCCGCTGGTCCGCGTGCAGGGTGAGGTGGGCAACTTGACTCGCGCCGCCAGCGGCCACTGGTACTTCACGCTGAAGGACGACATCGCGCAAGTACGGTGCGTGATGTTCCGCGGACGCAACAGTCTGCTGGACTGGGCGCCCCGGGAAGGCGACGAAATCGAGGCCACGGCGATCGTTTCCTTGTACGAGGCGCGCGGCGAGTTCCAGCTGAACGTCGAATACATGCGACGGGCCGGCCTTGGACGTCTGTACGAGGAGTTCCTCAGGCTCAAGCAGCGCCTCGCGGCCGAAGGCCTGTTCGATGGGGCGCGCAAGCGGCCGCTGCCGCGCCTGCCCATGTCCGTGGGAGTCGTCACGTCGCTGCAGGCCGCGGCATTGCGCGATGTGCTCACGGCCCTGGAACGGCGCGCGCCGTACCTACGCGTCATCGTCTATCCGGTTCCGGTGCAGGGTGCCGGCGCTGGCGCCGAGATTGCGGCGATGCTGGCGCGGGTCTCCGGCCGACGCGATGTCGACGTCGTCCTGCTGGTGCGCGGTGGCGGATCCATCGAGGACCTATGGGCGTTTAACGAGGAGGCCGTGGCCCGGGCAATCCGTGCTTGTACGTTGCCGGTGGTCGTGGGTGTCGGCCATGAAAGCGATGTCACGATCGCCGACTTTGCCGCCGACGTTCGTGCCCCGACGCCGACCGCGGCAGCGGAGCTGGTCGCGCCGAGCGCGGACGCGCTGCAAGAGTCGCTCGCCAACCAGGTGCGGCATCTGGCGCGCCAGTTGCAGGCGCGATTGCAGGCGGCATCACAGCGCATCGACTTCGCGCAACGCAGCCTCGCGACGCCGCGCGCGCCACTCGCCGCCTACGATGCCCGCATCGCCCTGCTGCGCGCGCGCGCAGCAGGCGCCATCGCGCAGGCGACTACACAGGCCGCCACTCGCCTGCAGGCACGGCGCTCGCGCTGGCTGCAGGTACGTCCGAGTCGTGATCAGGAAGGATTGCTCGGGCGCAGGAGCCGGCTCGTGGCGTTCGGCAACGCGCTGCTCAGCGACAGTGCGGTGCGGCTGGGTCCGTTGATGGCACGGCTGGCGACGCTCGACCCGATGGCGGTCCTGCGCCGGGGCTATGCGATCGCGCTGGACGATACGGGCCGTGCGGTGACGCGGGCGCGGGATACTGCAGTGGGCGCGCCGCTGCGGCTGGTGCTGGCGGAAGGCGCGGCCGGCGTACGGGTCGAGTCAGTGCAACACGATGGCCCTGACGACGTCGCGGGCGGGCATTGAGCTTGCGACGATAGAATCTCCTTTCTCCCCCGCGAACTTCCCCGAGGTCCTGCATGGAACACACGCTACCTGCACTTCCGTACGCCACCGACGCACTCGCGCCGCACATGTCGAAAGAGACCTTCGAGTACCACTACGGCAAGCACCACCAGGCCTACGTCACCAACCTCAACAACCTGATCAAGGGCACCGAATTCGAGTCGATGTCGCTCGAGGACATCGTGCGCAAGTCGTCAGGAGGCGTGTTCAACAATGCCGCCCAGGTGTGGAACCACACGTTCTTCTGGAACTGCATGAAGCCCGGCGGCGGTGGCGAGCCGAAAGGCGCGCTGGCGCAGGCGATCGCGACGAAGTGGGGCTCCTACGGGGCTTTCAAGGAGGCCTTTGCGAAGAGCGCGGTCGGTAACTTCGGCTCCGGCTGGACCTGGCTGGTGAAGAAGGCCGACGGCAGCGTCGACATCGTCAACACGAGCAATGCCGCGACGCCACTGACTACGGCCGACAAGGCGCTGCTGACGGTCGATGTGTGGGAACACGCCTACTACATCGACTACCGTAATGCGCGACCGAAGTTCGTCGAGGCCTTCCTCGCATCGCTCGTCAACTGGGACTTTGCGGCGCGCAATTTCGGCTGAAGGCTGTTCTGTCCGCGGACCGCGGCCGCTGCGGCGGCCGACGTTACCGCGTGACGCTATCGGGAAGCGGGCAGGCCGCCGATCTTCGAGCCCACGCCCGCGCCCTTCTTGGCGAACCATCCCTGTTCCATTTCGAGCGCATAGCGCACCGGGCGTTGCGAACAGTGCAACGCCTCGCTCTTCGGTGCCATGTCGGTGATCTGCAGGATCGTTCCGTCCTCTTCGATGAAGGCAATCGACAGCGGCAACGGCGTATTGAGCATCCAGAAGCACTGCTGCGCCTTGTACTCGAAGACGAAAAGCATGCCGTGATTCGGCGCCGTCTTCTCGCGAAACATCATGCCGATGGTCCGGCTCTGCGGCGTGGTGGCCATCTCTGCCGTGATCACATGCATGCCGGCCGACAGCCGCGTTTTCGGCAAGGTCGGCTGCGGCCCCGTCTGGGCGTGAACCGCAAGGGACACGAAGACGCATAGAACAAGTGGCAGCGCGGCTTCGAGCCGCGGTAATCGTCGGAACATGCTGATGCTCGGGGTTGGAATTAGCGCCGCTTACTTTACCCTGATGACTGCGCAACTCGGGCGTCAGCGTTTGCAAGGCTCAGGGCACTGATCGACCCTGTGCGGCGAGGCTCAGGCGCGTGGATTGCGGCGCTCATCTGCGTGCATCCGGCCGTTGCGGATAGGGTGAATCGGCAGCATGGGTTGCCCAACGATCGGACATCGCCATCGGTTGACCTGGGCCAATGCGTCTCCATGCAACGCGCAGTTTGGGCCGAGTACACTGCTTGGCCAGTTTCGCTCGGGCATTACGGAGATCCGGCTGCATTCCGGAACCGTTTGCCGTCCACAAGAAGACACTGCTCGGAGACATCATGTACGCGCACATCAAGGTCCCCACGACCGGCCAGAAGATCACCGTTAACAAGGACTTCAGCCTCACCGTTCCCGACCAGCCGATCATCCCCTACATCGAGGGTGACGGCACGGGCGTGGACATCACGCCGGTGATGATCAAGGTGGTCGATGCCGCGGTCGCGAAGGCCTATGGCGGCAAGAAGAAGATCGTCTGGATGGAGATTTACGCGGGCGAGAAGTCGACCAAGGTGTACGGCCCGGATGTCTGGCTGCCGGAAGAAACGCTGAACGTGCTGCGCGATTACGTCGTTTCGATCAAGGGCCCGCTGACGACACCGGTCGGCGGCGGTATCCGGTCGATCAACGTGGCGCTGCGCCAGGAACTCGACCTCTACGTCTGCCTGCGTCCGATCCAGTACTTCAAGGGCGTGCCGAGCCCGGTCAAGGAACCCGAGAAGACGCACATGGTGATCTTCCGCGAGAACTCGGAGGACATCTACGCCGGCATCGAGTACGAGGCGGAAAGCGACAAGGCGAAGAAGCTCATCAAGTTCCTGCAGGACGAGATGGGCGTGAAGAAGATCCGCTTTCCGGCAACTTCGGGTATCGGCATCAAGCCGATCTCGCGCGAGGGCACCGAGCGGCTGGTGCGCAAGGCGCTCCAGTATTGCATCGACAACAAACGCAAGAGCCTGACCTTCGTGCACAAGGGCAACATCATGAAGTTCACGGAGGGCGCGTTTGCCAAGTGGGGCTATGAACTCGCCCAACGCGAATTCAAGGCCGAGCTGCTCGACGGCGGACCGTGGATGAAGATCAAGGCGCCGCACGGCGACATCGTGCTCAAGGACGTCATCGCCGATGCGTTCCTGCAGCAGATCCTGCTGCGGCCGGCCGAGTACGACGTGATCGCGACGATGAACCTCAACGGCGACTACATCTCCGACGCGCTGGCCGCCCAGGTTGGCGGCATCGGCATCGCGCCGGGCGCGAACCTGTCGGATTCGGTCGCGATGTTCGAAGCCACGCACGGCACCGCGCCGAAGTACGCCGGCAAGGACTACGTCAATCCGGGCTCCGAGATTCTGTCTGCCGAAATGATGCTGCGTCACATGGGCTGGACGGAAGCCGCCGACCTCGTCATCAAGTCGATGGAACGTTCGATCCTGTCGAAAAAGGTCACCTACGACTTCGCGCGCCTGATGGAAGGCGCCACCCAGGTCAGCTGCTCCGGATTCGGGCAGGTGATGATCGACCATATGTAAGGCGGGCGTCGCTCGTGTACGCGATCGGCTACGCCGATCGCACGTGCACTCGCCCCGGTTACGGTTCGCGCTGGGCGCGAACCGCTCAAGACTGATCAGTCGGCTCGCTCCGGAGCGGCCGCGCGCTCCGCCGAGTTTCAACTGCACTGCACCCACCGTGCCCTCCCGCCACGCGGGAGGGTCCAGACAACCTTCCCTCACCCTCACCGCTTGGCGGGGAGGGCAATGACTAAACAACCGCCGGCTCGGTGCATCGCGGGGTGGGGAGCCCGCCTTTGTTCCTCGGCGGAGCGCGCGGCCGCGATGCGGTCGCGTAAACGAGGAGCGCTAGGCATAAAAAACCCCGCCGCAGCGGGGTTGATGCGGAGCGTGCTGCGCTTCAGGCGGGTGCCGTGATGTTCGACGCCTGCTTGCCTTTCGGACCCTGCACGACCTCGAATTGCACCTTCTGTCCTTCCTTCAGGGTCTTGAAGCCGTTCATCTGTATGGCCGAGAAGTGGGCGAACAAGTCTTCGCCCCCGTCGTCCGGCGTGATGAAGCCGTACCCTTTAGCGTCGTTGAACCACTTGACCGTACCTGTCGCCATGCCTTCTTCCTTCCGACGATTGAAGGAGCGGCGCCGTTGACTCTGGCGGCCGGCGCTGCCCCGATTCCGCGCACATCCGCTTCATTTTGGGTGCGCATCCGCCCCGCATGCCTGCGCATACCGGCTTGATGGCGGGATTGTTCGAGCAAAAGCCCCGGCGGTCAAGCGGTCTCGGATGTGGACCGCCGACGCGTTTTCGGCATGACCGCGGTCGCGCCGGGTGCTTCAGACGCGACTCCACTCGGTGTCGGTTTTCAACGTATTCAAGGAACCGAAAGTCGCGTTTCGCCACTGAGGATTCATGCGTCAGTGCACTTCGTCCCGGTCGGAAATTCACAAGTGCTCAGAATGATTTACCGTATGATTGGTACGCTTTTTGTATACAGGTAAGCAGGTCCGGTTTGCATAGAATGCGGGTCAATGAGTGAGCGGATTGACGAAGGCACGGTCGTCGAGAAGCAGGCTTCTCGCGTCAAGCCGCCGCCCATGTACCAGGTGGTTCTGTTGAACGACGACTACACGCCTATGGAATTCGTGGTCGGAGTCCTGCAGAAGTTCTTCGGCAAAGGGAGAGAACAGGCAACCCAGATCATGCTGAAGGTGCATCACGAAGGACGCGGCGTCTGTGGCGTCTACCCCCGCGATATCGCCGCGACCAAGGTCGAGCAAGTCTGCAGTTATTCACGCCAGCACCAGCATCCGCTGCAGTGCGTGATGGAGGAAGCATGATCGCCCAGGAACTCGAAGTCAGCCTGCACATGGCCTTTGTCGAGGCACGCCAGGCTCGGCACGAATTCATCACTGTCGAGCACCTGCTGCTCGCGCTGCTCGACAATCCGTCGGCGGCTGAAGTGCTTCGTGCCTGTGCCTGCAACATCGAGGACCTGCGCAAGAACCTGCAGAACTTCATCGCCGACAACACGCCGATCCTGCCGCCGAATTCCGAGGCGGACACGCAGCCCACGCTCGGTTTCCAGCGAGTGATCCAGCGCGCGATCATGCACGTGCAGAGCACGAGCAACGGCAAGAAGGAAGTCACCGGCGCCAACGTACTCGTGGCGATCTTCGGCGAAAAAGACTCGCACGCCGTCTACTACCTGCACCAGCAGGGCGTCACGCGCCTGGACGTCGTCAACTTCATCTCGCACGGCATCACCAAGTCAGGGCAGGGCGAGGAAAAGGCCAAGCCTGCGGCCGAGCAGGAGCAGGAGGGCGAGGGCAAGGACCAGCCGTCGCCGCTGGAGCAGTACACGCAGAATCTCAATGCACTCGCCAAGGAAGGCAAGATCGATCCGTTGATCGGCCGCGAGCCCGAGGTCGAGCGCGTGATCCAGGTGCTGTGCCGACGCCGCAAGAACAATCCCTTGCTGGTCGGCGAGGCCGGTGTCGGCAAGACCGCGATCGCCGAGGGCCTCGCGTGGCGCATCGTCAAGGGCGATGTCCCGGAGATCCTCGACAAGTCAAACGTCTATTCGCTCGACATGGGCGCGTTGCTGGCGGGTACCAAGTACCGCGGTGACTTCGAGCAGCGCCTCAAGGCGGTGCTGAAGCAGCTGAAAGCCAACAGCAACGCCGTGCTCTTCATCGACGAGATCCACACGCTGATCGGCGCCGGGTCCGCCTCGGGCGGGACGCTCGACGCCTCGAACCTTCTGAAGCCGGCGCTGGCGAGCGGTGCGCTCAAGTGCATCGGCGCGACCACGTACAACGAATACCGCGGCATCTTCGAAAAAGACCACGCGCTGTCGCGTCGCTTCCAGAAGATCGACGTCAACGAGCCGACGGTGCAGCAGACCATCGAGATCCTGAAGGGCCTGAAGTCGCGCTTCGAGGAGCATCACGGGGTCAAGTACTCGGCAGGCGCGATCACTGCCGCGGCGGAACTCTCGGCCAAGTTCATCAACGACCGGCACCTGCCGGACAAGGCGATCGATGTCATCGACGAGGCCGGTGCCGCGCAGCGCATCCTGCCGAAGTCGAAACAGAAAAAGACGATCGGCAAGAACGAGGTCGAGGAAATCATCGCCAAGATCGCGCGCATCCCGCCGCAGACCGTATCGAGCGACGACCGCGCGCAACTGAAGAACCTCGACCGCAACCTCAAGAACGTCGTGTTCGGCCAGGACCCGGCGATCGAGGCGCTCGCGGCCGCGATCAAGATGGCGCGCTCGGGGCTGGGCAAGCCGGACAAGCCGATCGGCAGTTTCCTCTTCTCCGGTCCGACCGGCGTCGGCAAGACTGAAGTCGCCAAGCAGCTCGCCTTCACGATGGGGATCGAACTGATCCGTTTCGACATGTCGGAGTACATGGAGCGTCATGCCGTCAGTCGCCTGATCGGCGCGCCGCCGGGCTATGTTGGTTTCGACCAGGGCGGCCTGCTGACCGAGGCGATCAGCAAGAAGCCGCATGCCGTGCTGCTGCTCGACGAGATCGAAAAGGCGCACCCGGATATCTTCAACATCCTGCTGCAGGTGATGGATCACGGCACACTGACCGACAACAACGGCCGCAAGGCGGACTTCCGCAACGTGATCATCGTGATGACGACCAATGCAGGCGCCGAAACGCTGCAGAAGACCGCCATCGGCTTTTCGAACACGCGTGAGTCCGGCGACGAGATGGCGGACATCAAGCGCATGTTCACGCCGGAGTTCCGCAATCGGCTCGACGCCATCATCTCGTTCAAGTCTCTCAACGAGGAAGTGGTACTGCGCGTGGTCGACAAGTTCCTGATGCAGCTCGAGGACCAGTTGCACGAGAAAAAGGTCGACATTGTGTTTACCGATGCACTGCGTACGCACCTGGCGAAGAAGGGCTTCGATCCGGTGATGGGCGCGCGGCCGATGGCGCGGCTGATCCAGGACACGATCCGCAAGGCGCTGGCCGACGAGTTGCTGTTCGGCAAGCTGGTCAACGGCGGCCGCGTGGAGGTCGATGTCGATGCCGATGGCAATGTGAAGCTCGATTTCCCTCCGGCGGACAGCGGTGACGCACCACGGCGCGAACAGGGCGAACCGGTGCTTTCGGAATGAGTGCGGAGTAGGTGCTCGGCAGGCTTCTGTCTAAGTAAATGAGAAGCATGTATTGAGAAACAGCGGCCCCACTCGGCCACCGGGTTGACGCCCACGCCGAAACTGCCTCAAATGGAGCCCGCAGGAAATCTGCGGGCTTTTTTCGTTCAAGGGGAGACATCAGTGAAAACAACTACAACGGTCACCGGCGCGCTGTTGGCGCTTGCGACCTCAACCGCGCTGGCACAGGCCACGCCGGCGCTGCCTGCGAACGCGGGCTACCTGGCCGCGAACTGTGCCAATTGCCACGGCACGACCGGCATTGCCAAGGGTGCCATGCCCAGTCTGGCCGGCCAGCAGAAGACCTTCATCGTCGAGCAGATGAAGGCGTTTCGGGACGGCAAACGCCCCGCGACGATCATGCATCAGCTCGCCAAGGGCTACACCGACCCGCAGATCGAACAGGTCGCCGACTTCTTCTCTCGGCAGACGCCGGCACGCTAGGGACGGACTCATGAGCACCCCAAACCTCTCTCGTCGCGACCTGTTGAAGGCAATGTCGGCAGTCGCGGCCACATCCTCCTTGTCGGCGTGCGCGACCATGGACGGAAAGAAGCCGATCGGCAAAGTGGTCGTGATCGGTGCCGGCTATGGCGGCGCGACGGCGGCCAAGTACCTGCGCCTGTGGTCCGAGGGCGCGATCGAGGTCACCCTGGTCGACCCGAACGAAGCCTTCATTTCGTGCCCGATTTCCAATCTGGTCCTGGCCGGGTCGAGGACGATGGCCGACATCACAGTCAGCTATGCCGGCCTCGACAAGCATGGCGTCAAGCGCGTGCGCGACACCGTGACGGCGATCGACGCTGACAAGAAGCAGGTCCGGCTCGCCTCCGGCGGCACGCTTGCCTATGACCGGCTGGTCGTTTCGCCCGGCATCGACTTCATGTACGAGCGCCTGCAGGGCTGGTCGACCGCGGCCGAAGGCACTGTGTTGCACGCTTGGAAGGCCGGGCCGCAGACCGTGGCGCTGCGCCGCCAGCTCACCGAACTGAAGGACGGTGGCGTGGTCGTGATGGCGATACCGCTGGCGCCGTACCGCTGCCCTCCGGGGCCGTATGAGCGCGCCTGCCAGATTGCGTGGTACCTGAAGCAATCCAAGCCGAAGAGCAAGCTGATCGTGCTCGACGCCAATCCGGATTACGTGTCCAAGAAGCCGCTGTTCTCGCGTGTGTTCGGCGAGGACTACAAAGGCATCGTCGACTATCGCGTCGCATCCCCGGTCACGGAAATCGATCTGAAGTCCGGCACCCTGGTCACCGAAATCGGGGACAAGGTTCGCGGCGACGTCATCAACTTCATTCCAATGCAACGTGCGGCGAACCTCGCGCGGGATGCCGGGCTGATCACGAGCAACAACCGCTGGTGCGAGGTCGACTGGACCACGCTGGAATCGATCAAGGTCAAGAATGTCCATGTTCTCGGTGACGCCACGCTATCGGCGCCAGCGATGCCGAAGTCGGGCCACATGGCCAACCAGCACGGCAAGGCAGCGGCCGCCGCGATCGTCGAGTTGCTCAACGGGCGCCCAGTCACTCCGCCGATGATGGCCAACACCTGCTACAGCTTCATCGACGACAAGAACGCCGTGCACGTGGCCAGCGTGCATCGCTGGGTGCCGGAGAAGAAGACACTCGAGCCGGTTGCCGGCGCCGGCGGCATCTCGTCGCAGGATCGCGCGTCCTGGGCGCTGGAAGGCGCGTATGCCAACGGCTGGGCGCAGACGATCTGGGCCGACATGCTGGCCTGATGCAAAGGGCGCACGCGCTGCGTTGTTGACGCCGCGTGTGCGCCGACTCGGCAAGGCGGGTGCGCTTGCCCCTTGCGGGATGGTGTACGAGCAAGCATGAAAAGCGGCGCGGAGCGCCGCTTTTCATTTGAACGCGATGGCACTGGCGTTGGCCGGGTAGCGCCCCATCTTGTCGGCGTAGAACGCGCGCAGCAGGCCGAGGTCGTGTTCAGGGTCGCCGCTCATGCGAATGAAACGCGTGACGCCGATTTCTCGCCGGGGATAGTCGATGTAGGCCAGCGCCACCGGAAGGTCGAGCCTGAGAGCGAGGTGGTAGAACCCGGAACGGAGGTGGTCGGTGTACTGGCGCGTGCCTTCCGGTGACAGGCCGAGCCAGCACCAGGGCTCCTCGTCTATCAACTGAGCGAGCTGCTCGACGGCGCCGCTTGGGTGACGACGATCCACCGGGCGACCGCCCCACAGTCGCATCAGTCGACCCAAAGTTGCACCGGTCAGGCCGCGGAACAGCGATTCCTTGCCGACCCAGCGAATCGGCAGTCCGATAGTCCACTTGGCAAGCAGGCCGATGACGAAATCCCAGTTGGACGTATGCGGATAGACGATGGCCACGCCTTTCGGGCCGGGTAGTCCATCAAAGCGGACACGCCAGCCAACGAGCGCAAGCACACGCCGCGCGCTGCGTGCCAGCCACGGATGCCGGACCGGCTGGCAGGGAAGTGCCTGCGTGGCCGAGATCGTTCAATGCTTGCCGGTGCTGCCGAAGCCTCCGGCGCCACGTTCGGAGGCGCTGAAATCTTCGACGATGTTGAAGCGAGCTTGCACCACCGGCACGATCACCAGCTGTGCGAGCCGTTCGAGCGGGTTGAGCGTAAAAGCCGCGTTGCCCCGGTTCCATGTGGAGACCATGAGTTCGCCCTGGTAGTCGGAATCGATCAATCCCACCAGGTTGCCCAGCACGATCCCATGCTTGTGGCCGAGGCCGGAGCGCGGCAGGATCAGCGCGGCGTAACCCGGGTCGGCGATGTGGATCGCCACGCCCGTTCGCACCAGATGCGTCGCGCCAGGTTCAATCACCAGGGGTACATCGACGCAGGCGCGCAGATCGAGGCCGGCTGCGCCCGCCGTCGCGTATCCGGGCAGTCGATCGCGCAAACGCGCGTCGAGAACCTTCACATCGATGATCATGAGCGCGGCGGGTGGGGTCCGAAGATGCTCGCAATCCGGTCGCGCCCAGGCGACCCGTCGCTGCCCGAGGGCTGTCGGGCTGCACGGCGCAGTCGCGACACGGCCCACAGCGTGAGGCCAAGTCCGACCAGGAAGGGCAGCGCGCCGGTGTCGAAGGCAAACCAGGTCAGCAACAGTAAGACACCAAAGGCCAGCGCGACGCCGGCGGGCGCGTTTTGCGAAGTCGCTCCGGAACGTGCCAGGCGCGCGAGCATCTCCTCGGCCTGTCGACGGTCGAGCACGGGTGCGGCCTCGTCACCGCTCATGCTGCCTCGTCGCGTCGCCTGGCCCGCGGGGCTAGGGCTGGATGGCGGTGGATGCGCGGGGCGCGGCGCACCGGCCCGCGGCGGCGTGTTCGCGGGGAGTTCAACCATCGGAACCTGTGATTGGGCATGGATGCGCGCCGCGGACTCGCGCTGCAACTGCTCGATGTAGGCGACGAAGTCGCCATCGCGCGGCTCCTGCGAGCTCAGCATCACAACCGGTCCGCGATCGCGCTGATCAGTCGTCGTGCCTGATCGCGCTTGTCGGCCCTGGGCAGTGTCGTGACGCCCCGGGCATCGACCAGGTGCAGTTCGCTGCTGTCGGCGCCGAGCGCATCCTGTGCGAGATTAGCCACGATCAGCGGAACTTTCTTGGAGACGAGCTTGGCGCGGGCGTTGTCGATGAGGTCGTCGCTTTCCGCCGCGAAGCCGACACAGAACGGCGGCGCCGGCAGCGCCGCGACGCTGGCCAGGATGTCGGGATTGGTTGCGAACTGCAGTGTCGGTGCCGCGACGCCAGCGCGTTTCTTCAGCTTGCTGGCGCTGGCATTGACGACGTGCCAGTCGGCGACGGCGGCCACCGACACAAAGACGTCGGCCGGCAGCGCGGCATGCACGGCATCGTGCATCTCGCGGGCGGTACGAACGTCGACGCGTCGTACGCCGCGTGGCGTGGCCAGCAAAGTGGGGCCAGCGACCAGCGTGACCGATGCGCCGGCCTCGACCGCCGCGCGCGCCAGTGCGAATCCGGTCTTGCCGGACGACAGGTTGGTGATGCCGCGCACCGGATCGATCGGCTCGAAGGTCGGCCCGGCCGTCAGCACGAGGCGTTTCCCGGCCAGGAGCTTGGGCTGGAAGAAGGCAATGATGTCGGCGAGCAGCTCGGCCGACTCGAGCATGCGACCCATCCCGACTTCACCGCACGCCTGGTCGCCCGACGCCGGCCCGAGCACCGTGATGCCGTCGGCGACCAACTGGGCGACGTTGCGCCGGGTGGCGGGGTTGTCCCACATCTCCACGTTCATCGCCGGAGCGACCAGCAGTGACGTCGTCGCGCGGTTGCGGGCGAGAACCAGGGTCGAGAGCAGGTCGTCGGCCAGCCCATGCGCGGTCTTGGCGATGAAGTGTGCAGTGGCGGGCGCGACGACGATGGCGTCGACGCCGCGGGTCAGGTCGATGTGCGGCATCGCGTTGCCGACCTGCGCGCCTCCGCCCCACTGGTCCGTGAAAACTGCCTTGCCGGTCAGCGCCTGCATGGTTGTCGCGGTGACGAAGTGCTGCGCGGCCGCCGTCATCACGACCTGCACATCGGCGCCTTCATCCTGCAGTCGGCGCACCAGGTCGCAGATCTTGTAGGCCGCCACGCCGCCGGTCATGCCGACGACGATGCGCTTGTGGGCGAGGTCCGCTGCGCCAGGGTCCATGGACGCTATTTTGCCCGACGCACTCGAACCAGCTCGTCGAGGATCAGCAGCCCGGCTCCTCCAACGATCGCCGAGTCGGCCAGGTTGAACGCCGGCCAGTGCCAGCCGCCCCAGTGAAAGTCGAGGAAGTCGATCACGTGGCCGTAGACGATGCGATCGATGACATTGCCGATGGCGCCGCCGAGGATCAGCGCAAGCGCCAGCGCAAACAGCCGCTGGTGCCCGTGGCGAGCGAGCAGATACAGGATGAAGACCGATGCGGCGAGACCCACGATCGTCAGGAACTTGCCCTGCCAGCCGCCGGCGTTGGCCAGAAAGGAAAAGGCCGCTCCTTTGTTGTAGGTGAGCACCAGATTGAAGAAGTCCGTCACCGGTCGGACGTCGCCATAGTCGAATGTGCGCTCGACCACGATCTTGGTCAGCTGGTCGAGGAAGACCACCAGCAGCGCGAGCGCCAGCCAGGGCAGCATGCGCTGCCACCACGAACTGCTCCGACCGAAGGCCATCAGGCGTGCGTCCGCGGCTCGCCGGAACCGAACAGGTTCGACACGCAGCGGCCACACAGTGACGGGTGAGCCACGGCGACGCCGACATCGGCGCGCCAGTGCCAGCAGCGCTCGCACTTCGTCCCGGCGGACGCCGTGACAACAACATCTTCGGCCGCGCTGTCCGCGACCGGCGTGACTCGTGCCTGCGAGGTGATCAGCACGAACCGCAGGTCATCGCCCAGCGACTGCAGCAGGGTGGCTTTGCTGCCAGCCGCGCGGATCTCGACCTCGGCCTGCAGCGACGAGCCGATCGAGCCCTGTTCGCGCAATTCCTCGAGTCGCTTCTGCACCTCGGCCCGCACTGCACGCAGCGCAGTCCAGCGCTCGACCAGTGCCGCCTCGCCGGGGACCGCCGGCAGAGCTGCGAAGGTCTCCGTGAAGATCGTGCCTTCGTTGCGCCCCTTGAACACGCGCCACGCTTCCTCCGCGGTGAACGAAAGCAGCGGCGCCATAAGCCGCAGCAACGCGTCGGTGATCAGGTACAGCGCCGATTGCGCCGAGCGCCGCGCCGTCGAGCCGGGCGGTGTCGTGTAGAGGCGATCCTTGAGGATGTCGAGATAGAACGCGCCCAGATCCTCGGATGCGAACGTCTGCAACCGCGCGACGATCGGGTGGTACTCGTAGCGGTCGTAGTCGGCCTGCGTACGTGTGCTGACGTCGCGCATCAGTGCGAGCGCGTAGCGGTCGATCTCGAGCCAATCGGCCACCGGCAGCGCATCGCTCTGCGGATCGAAGTCGCTGACGTTGGCCAGCAGGAAACGCAGCGTATTGCGCAGCCGGCGGTAGCTTTCGACGACGCGCTTCAGGATTTCGTCAGACAGCGACAGTTCGCCCGAGTAGTCGGTGCTGGCCACCCACAGGCGGATGATCTCCGCGCCGAGCGTGTCCGCGACCTTCTGCGGAGCAATCACGTTGCCGAGCGACTTGCTCATCTTGCGGCCCTGGCCGTCGACAACGAAGCCGTGAGTCAGCAGGGCCTTGTAGGGCGGTACGCCGTTGATCATGCAGGAAGTCAGCAGCGACGAGTGAAACCAGCCGCGGTGCTGGTCCGAGCCCTCGAGGTACATCTCGGCGGGAAAGTGGGATTCGGACGCGTGCGATCCACGCAGCACGGTTTCGTGCGTGGTGCCGGAATCGAACCAGACGTCAATCGTGTCCTTGTTCTTCACGTAGCGCTCGGCGGAGTCGGGTCCATGGGCGCCGAGCAGTTCCTTCGGGTCGAGGTCCTGCCACGCCTCGATGCCTGACTTCTCGACCCGCTGCGCGACCTGCTCGAGCAACTCGAGCGTGCGCGGATGCAGCTCACCGGTGGACTTGTGCACAAAGAATGCCATCGGCGTGCCCCACTGGCGCTGTCGCGACAACGTCCAGTCCGGGCGATTGGCGATCATGCCGGCCAGGCGCGCCTTGCCCCATGCGGGATAGAACTGCGTGGCCTCGATCCCGGCCAGCGCCAGTTCGCGCAGTGTCTTCTCGCCGGATTTCGGCAGCGTGTCCATGCCGGCGAACCACTGCGAGGTCGCGCGATAGATCACCGGCGTGCGATGCCGCCAGCAATGCATGTAACTGTGCGTGAACTTCTCGACCTTGAGCAGCGCGCCGTGTTCGCGCATGACGTCGACAACTTTGGAGTTGGCGTCCCAGATCTTCATGCCGCCGAACAGCGGCAGCGAGGCCGCATAGACACCGTCACCCTGGACCGGGTTCAGGATCTCGTCGTCGGTCATGCCATGTGCCTTGCATGAGACGAAGTCCTCGACGCCGTAGGCGGGCGACGAGTGGACGATGCCGGTGCCGGTGTCCAGCGTCACGTAGTCACCGAGGTAGACCGGCGCGTCGCGGTCGTAGAACGGGTGGCGGAAGCGAATCAACGCGAGCTTTTCGCCGACGGTCTGTGCCAGCGTCGTGCCTGTCAATCCGTAAGCGGCGAGGCAGGCATCGCGCCGCTCGCTGGCCATCAGCAGCAAGCCCTTGCCGGTATCCACCAGGTCGTAGCTGAACTCCGGATGCAGATTGAGCGCCTGGTTGGCCGGAATCGTCCAGGGGGTCGTGGTCCAGATGACCGCGGCGACGGGCTTGTCGGGCAGTCCCGCGAGGCCGAATGCAGCAGCGAGCTTGCCGCGCTCGTCGTCCCGCAACGGGAAGGCAACGTCGACGGCGAGGTCGACCTTGTCCTGGTACTCGACCTCGGCCTCGGCAAGCGCGGAACCGCAGTCAAAGCACCAGTTGACGGGCTTCAGCCCACGGAACACGAAGCCCTTGGCGATGATCTTCGCCAGTGCACGGAGTTCGTTGGCCTCGGCCATGAAGTTCATCGTCGTGTACGGCCGGTCCCAGGCGCCGAGGACGCCGAGTCGCTTGAAGTCCTTGCGCTGACGGTCGATTTGCTCGGTCGCCCACGCGCGCGACTTCGCGATCACCTCGCGTGCCGGCAAATTCTTGCCGTACTGCTTCTCGATCTGGATCTCGATCGGCATGCCGTGGCAATCCCAGCCCGGCACGTAGTGCGCATCGAAGCCGGCCATGGCGCGGCTCTTGACGACGACGTCCTTCAGGATCTTGTTGACGGCATGACCGATGTGGATGTCGTTGTTCGCGTACGGAGGCCCGTCGTGCAGGATCCACTTGGGCCGGTCCACCGAGGCGGCGCGTATCTGTTCGTAGATCCGTTGCTCGTCCCATTCGCGGATCCATTGCGGTTCGCGCTTGGCGAGATCGCCGCGCATCGGGAACGGCGTATCGGGCAGGTTGAGCGGGTACTTGCGCGTCGCGGGATCGGACGCGGGCTTGCTTTTGTCGATGCGCTTGGCGTCGGCGTCAGCCATGGTGCGGCACTCCTTGGCCCCCTCGGGCTCTGCAAGAGGTGTCAATGAAAAAAGAGCGGAGCGCGAGTGTAGCGTGGTAGATCGGCTCGTCGCCGAGGCTAAGCGGCGGCAGAGGGCCGTTCAGGCACGAGCAGAGTGCGCGCGCGGGCCGCATCATCGGCAATCGCCGCGGTCAGTTCATCGAGGCTCGCGTAGCGTTCCTCGTCGCGCAGTTTCTGCAGGAACTCGACGCAGACCAGGCGGCCGTAGACCTGTTCGGCGAAGTCGAACAAGTGAACCTCGAGCATCCAGCGGCCGCTGTCCTCGACGGTCGGCCGCAGGCCTACGCTGGCCACGCCGGGACGGGCGTCCGGGCCGAGCCCGTGCACGCGGACCGCGAAGACCCCGCGCACCGCCGGATGTCGATGCGCGACCCGCAGGTTCAATGTGGGGAAGCCGATCTCGCGGCCCAGCTTGCGCCCGTGCAGCACGCGTCCGCTGATCGCGTAGGCGCGGCCGAGAAGGTGCCGGGCACGCCCCAGATCTGCCGCCGCCAGCGCCGTGCGAATCGCCGAACTCGAAATCCGCTCCTCGCCTTCGACGACGGTGGGCATCTGCTCCAGTTCGAATGCGCCGTGCGATGCATGCCGTTGCAGGAGACCAATGTCTCCCGCGCGGCGCGCACCAAAGCGGAAGTCGTCGCCGACAAGCAGCCAGCGCGCCTGGCAACCACGTACGACGAGTTCGATGAAGGCCTCGGCACTCAGCGAAGCGAAGGTCCGATTGAAGTGCTGCACGATCACGCGGTCGATGCCGTGATCCGACAACGCCGCAAACTTGTCGCGCAGTCCCGATATGCGCGTCGGGGCGCGATCGGGGGTGAACAGTTCGCGCGGATGCGGCTCGAAGGTCATGACGGCCGCCGCGATGCCGCGCGCCCGTGCGGCGGCGGCGACGCGCGCCAGCAGCGCCTGGTGTCCACGATGCACGCCGTCGAAATTGCCGATCGTCAACGCACACGGGACGCGTTTACCCGGACGCGGAATCCCCCGGAAAACCTCCATACGATGCTCGGTTACTTCCCCATTCAGGCGATTGCGGATTATACGTTTCAACATCGTTTTTTCCGTGTTTTCCGACACTTAGCGAAGTGCATGCAAGCGCGGTCAGTACAATTCGCACGAATGAAGAACATCGTTGTCCTGATTTCCGGCCGCGGGAGCAACCTCGAGGCACTGCTGCAGTCGGCACATGCCGAGCGATGGCGCGACACGCTCGGAGCGGCAATCGTCGCCGTCATCAGCAACCGAGCCGATGCGCCGGGTCTCGAGGTCGCCCGGCGCGAAGGCATCGCTACCGTGGTGCTTGACCACCGCGCTTTCGCGACCCGGCAGGAGTTCGATGGCGCTCTGGCGGCGGAGATCGATCGACACGAGCCCGCGCTGGTCCTGCTTGCGGGATTCATGCGCGTGCTGACCGCCGAGTTCGTGCGTCACTACGAGGGCCGACTCATCAACATTCATCCGTCGCTGCTGCCACTTTTCCCGGGGCTGAAGACGCACCAGCGGGCGCTCGATGCCGGAGTTCGCGTCCACGGCGCGACCGTGCACTACGTGTCCGACGACGTGGACAGCGGCGGCATCATCGCGCAGGCGGTCGTTCCGGTGTTGCCGGGCGACGACGCGGAAACCCTGGCGAGCCGAGTCCTCGCGCAGGAGCATCGCCTGCTGCCGCGTGCGCTGCGGCTAGTGCTCGAGCAGCGTGTTCGCTGGTCGGACGGGCACGTGGCCGTGCAGGATGTCTCAGCGTCCGACCTTGCACTGATGAGTCCATGAAGCGCGCACGACCGCCGAAGGCGATGAAAGCACGCGGAGCGAAGACCGCAGACCGCGATCGACCCGCGCAGCCTCGGCGCAGCAGCGACGTGAGGCCGCGAACGCCGCGTCCCACCGATCGAACCAGCGCAAAAGGGTCATTCGATCCGCGCAAGATCACGTCCCTGGTCGTCGACTCGTTAGCACACGCGCTTGCGCATGTGTTGCGCTTCGAAGGACCGGCCGACGCGGTCATGTCGCGTTTCTTTCGCGAGCATCCGATGCTGGGAAGCCGCGACCGCAGCGTCGTGGCGGAAGCGATCTTCCACGCGCTGCGCCACTACGCGACGCTGGGGTGGATACTGCAGCCGGCAACGCCCGCGCGCGCCCCCCGGCTGGCGGCGCTCGTGACCTTGGCACAACAGCATGGCCTCGATGCCCTCGACGAGCGAGCACTGCGTGGCGATGCAGCGGCGGTCAAGCACGCGCTGGCCATCAAGCTTGCACAAGCTCCGTCCTCCGTGCGTGCTGAACTGCCGCACTGGCTGTTCCTCGCCATCGAGAGCCAGTACGGCGACGCCGCGGCGCTGATGTCCGCGCTGACCGAGCCGGCGCCACTCGACCTCAGGGTGAACTTGATCAAGTCGACTCGCGCCGACGTGCTCGACGAACTCGGCGCCCATCACGTGCGGGCAGCGCCGACGCGCTACTCGCCGGACGGTATCCGGCTGGCGACGAAGCCCGCGCTGACCCAGTGGCCGACGTATCGCGAGGGTCGTATCGAGGTGCAGGACGAAGGCAGCCAATTGATCGCGCGGCTGGTGCAGCCGAGGCGCGGCGAAATGGTCGTGGATTTTTGTGCCGGTGCCGGCGGCAAGACGCTTGCGCTGGGCGCGCTGATGCGGTCGAGCGGGCGCCTGTACGCATTCGACATCAACCAGCGGCGGCTGGAGGGGATGGGACCGCGGCTGAAGCGCAGTGGCCTGTCAAACGTCCATCCGATCGCCATACGCAGCGAGGCCGACATTCGCGTCAAGCGTCTGCACGGCAAGTGCGATCGCGTGCTGGTCGACGCGCCCTGTTCCGGGTCGGGCACGCTTCGGCGGAATCCAGACCTGAAGTGGCGTTTCGATGAAACCGAACTGGCGCGCGTCAATCAGGTTCAGCATGCGGTGCTGGCGGCGGCGGCCCGGCTGCCGAAGGTTGGCGGCCGGCTCGTCTACGCAACCTGTTCACTGCTCGAACTCGAGAACCAGCAGGTCATCGAGCGCTTCCTCGAGGCGCACCCGGACTATCGACTCGTGCCGGCGCACGACGTGCTGTCCGCGCAGTCGATCGCGGTCGAGCACCTGCAGCGCTTCGCGCCGTATTTCGTGATGCTTCCGCATCTGCATGCCACCGACGGGTTCTTCGCCGCGGTGCTTGAGCGGAACTAGCATGGCCGAGCCGACGCTGCTGCAGGAAGTCATGGAAATCGCGCAGGGTGGTCTCGCACGGCCGCAGTCGTTGTGGCAACTGGGGGTCATCGCGGCGGGACTGGTCGCCGGAGCCCTGCTGTCGCGGCGCATACAGCAACGCACCCGCGCCCGCGCCGTGGCGGAATCGCAGGGTTCCAATTTGCGCACGGATGTCCTGCGGTTCTCGATCGAGGGAATTCGCCGGCTGGCCTTCCCGGTCAGTGCGCTGCTCGTGATGGTGGCCGGCGGCCTGCTGCTGCGGGCCGGTGGCCTGGTGCAGCGCGTGAGCGATGTCCAGTTGTTGCGGCTGGCGCTGACGCTGCTGGCGGCGATGGCAGCGGTGCGGCTGACGGTCTACATCCTGCGGCGTTCCTTGCCGGGCTCGAAGTGGCTGGGCGCTTTCGAGCGCTGGATCGCATTGCTGATCTGGATTGCGGTAGCCCTGCACCTTACCGGCGTACTCGGCGATGTCAGTACGGCGCTCGAATCGATTCGGCTACCGGTCGGTCGGTCGGGCATCAGTCTTTGGGACCTGCTGATGGGTGCGGTTTCGGTCGTGGTGACCGTACTGGCGGCCCTATGGCTGGGCTCCACCGTCGAATCGAGGCTGATGCGTGCGGAGACGCTGACGGCCAACTCGCGTGTCGTGCTCGTACGCGTGCTGAAGGCGCTGCTGCTCGTCATTGCCGTGCTGGTTGCACTGTCGTTGGCCGGCATTGACCTCACTGTGCTGTCGGTGTTCGGTGGTGCGCTGGGCGTCGGCCTTGGACTGGGCCTGCAGCGCATCGCCAGCAACTATGTCAGCGGCTTCATCATCCTGCTCGATCGCAGCCTGTCGATTGGCGACATGATCACCGTCGACAAGTACTACGGACGGGTTGCACAGATCAACACACGCTACACGGTGATCAAGGCGCTCGACGGCACCGAAACGATCCTGCCGAACGAAATGCTGGTCTCGACGCCTGTCGTCAATCACTCGCTCAGCAATCGCGAAGTTCGGATCGTCGTCAAGGTGGCGGTGGCCTACGCGGCGGACCTCGACCGAGCGCTCGAGATCCTGGGCGAGTGCGCACGTTCACAGCCGCGCGTGCTCAGTAAGCCGGAGCCGGGCGCATTTGTTACCGCGCTGGGTGCCGACGGAGTGGAACTCGAGGTCGGGTTCTGGATCCGCGATCCCGAGGAGGGCACGCTGGCGGTGCGGTCCGAGATTTCGCGTGAAGTGCTGCGTCGTTTCACCGCAGAAGGCATCCAGATACCGTTCCCGCAGCGCGAAGTGCGAATCCTGCCGGCCGAAGTGGCCGAAGTGGCCGATGCGGCCGATGCGGCGGCTTTCGGCGGACCGCCGGTCGTCAAACCGGCTTGATTACACGCAATCCGGCCGGATCTTTCGCTTTAAGGGCAGCGGGGGCCGGCGGGTACAATGCGGCTTCGCAAAATGCCGGCGCCGCGTGGTCCCCAAGGCGCTGCAAATAGGAAACCAACTTCATGTATTTGCTTGAATTTCTCGACGGCGGGCTGTTGCAGTTGTCGTGGTGGCAACTGATCCTGGCGGCGCTGCTGTTGACCCACATCACCATCGCGGCGGTGACGATTTTTCTGCACCGTAGCCAGGCGCATCGGGCGCTCGACCTGCACCCGGCGGTGGCGAATTTCTTTCGCCTCTGGCTGTGGCTGACCACCGGCATGCAGACGCGCGAGTGGGTATCGATCCACCGCAAGCATCACGCCAAATGTGAAACCACCGAAGACCCGCACAGCCCACAGACGCGCGGGCTTAAGACAGTGTTGTGGACCGGCGCGGAGCTGTATATGGCCGAGGCGGACAACAAGGAGACCTTGTCGCGCTATGGCCATGGCACCCCGAACGACTGGGTCGAGCGCAATGTCTATTCCCGCTACACGTGGCAGGGAGTCGGCTTGATGCTGGGCGTCAACCTGATCCTGTTCGGCGCGGCCGGCCTGGCTATCTGGGGCGTGCAGATGATGTGGATCCCGTTCTTCGCGGCGGGTGTCATCAACGGCATCGGTCACTTCTGGGGCTATCGCAACTACGATGCGCCGGACGCCAGCACCAACATTTCGCCGTGGGGCATCCTGATCGGTGGCGAGGAACTGCACAACAACCATCACACGCATCCCACCTCGGCGAAGTTCTCGCTCAAGTGGTTCGAGTTCGACCTCGGCTGGACGTATATCCGCGCAATGCAGACGGTAGGTCTTGCCAAGGTCCTGCGCGTCGCGCCGGTGCCCAAGGTGGCCGAACCCAAGCGGGCGATCGACCTCGACACTCTGCAGGCCGTCATCACCAATCGCTATGACCTGCTGGCCAAGTACGCAGGCAATCTCAAATTGGCCTACCGCACGGAACTGGGCACGCTCGAACTGCCCGAAGCTGAAAGGGCACGCTTTGCCAGCCTCAAGCGCTGGCTGCGTAAAGGCGACGTGTCGACGCTGCCGGCCGAGGAGCAGCGCTCGCTCAAGGAACTGATGGCGCGCAGTGGCGTCATGAAGACCCTGGTTGAAATGCGCACCGAACTGGCCTCCATCTGGGAAAAGAGTTCGGCGTCGCGTGAGCAGATGCTGGTGCACCTGCAGGACTGGATCGCACGCGCCGAGGCGAGCCGCATCCGCGCACTCGAAGAAGCGGCCTTGCGAATCCGCAGCTATCGGGCCGTCGCCGCCTGATGCTTGCGTCAACGTGGGCCCGCACGGGCGCACGCAAGAAAAAGCCCGGCTCATGGCCGGGCTTTTTTGTTCCCCAGAGACTTTAGGCTACTTGAGCTTCGTTTCCTTGTAGGCCACATGCTTGCGCGCGACCGGGTCGAACTTCATCAGCTGCAGCTTGTCGGGGGTGGTCTTCTTGTTCTTCGATGTCGTATAAAAATGGCCGGTTCCGGCCGAGGACTCGAGCTTGATCTTTTCGCGGGCGCCTTTGGCCATGGTGCTCTCCTGAAGGGATGCTGGGCGGCTGGGTAGTGTCGTTCAGGCCGGACTTAGCCGACGGCTTCGCCGCGGGCCCGCAGTTCCGCGAGCACGACATCCAGGCCCTTCTTGTCGATCGTGCGCAACGCCGCGTTGGTCAGGCGCAGGCGCACCCAGCGGTTCTCGCTCTCCACCCAGAAGCGGCGGTACTGCAGGTTCGGCAGAAAGCGGCGTTTGGTCCGATTGTTCGCGTGGGAGACATTGTTCCCCGTCATCGGGCGCTTACCGGTAACTTGACACACACGTGCCATGACTTGCTCCTGATTCTGTTCTGGCGGGCCGCTGAGCTCTCGCTGAACTCTTGCAAAATTTCCGCTTGGGCTGTGGTCGTGGATCCGTGAACCCAGGCCCCTTGCCGAAAGAGACGGCCGCGGTCTCGGGCCAACGGGCCCAAGACGACGCAAAGCCGCGCATTATATGCGGTTTTCCATGCTGTCGCCAAGCGCGGTCCGGAGCTGACCGAGGCGCCGGCCATCATCCGACTTCTCAGTTTTCGGCGCCCGCTGGGCACAAATCAAATCAACCCACGCTCCGCGAGCGAAGTCATTCCGTTGCCGGCTACGATCAGGTGGTCGAGTACACGGACATCGACGAGGCCGAGCGCCTGCTTGAGAGTCGCTGTCAGCAGTTCGTCGCTCCGGCTGGGTTCGGCAATGCCCGACGGATGGTTGTGCGCGAAGATGACGGCACCGGCGTTGACTGCGAGAGCCCGCTTGACCACCTCACGAGGGTAGACGCTGGTCTGCGTCAAAGTCCCGCGAAACAGCTCGTCGGCGACCAGCAGCCGATTCTGCGCATCGAGAAACAGCGCCACGAACACCTCGTGTTCACGGCCGCCGAGCGTCATGCGCAGATAGTCACGCACCTTGCCGGGGGACGACAGCACCGTGTCGCGCTGGACCTCTTCGCGCAAGGAGCGGCGGGCGAGTTCCAGCACCGCCTGCAACTGCGCGGATTTCGCCGGTCCGAGGCCCGCCAGTTCCGCCAGCTGATCGGGTCGGGCGGCAAGCAATCCGCTGAGACCGCCGAATCGCGCTAGCGCGTCACGGCCCAGATCCAGCGCAGAGCGCCCGGCCGTCCCGGTCCGCAGGAACACGGCAATCAGTTCGGCGTCTGACAGCGCCTGTGCGCCCTGTGCGAGCAGGCGCTCGCGCGGCCGTTCGCCTTCGGGCCAGTCCTTAATCGCCATGCGTGCTGCCTCGACTAGAATCGACGACCATGCCTGTTTTCCCGCGGATTGCGTCCGGCTCGCATGTCACGCTGCATTATCGTATCGCCGTGCTGGTCGACGGAGCAGAGCGCGAAGTCATGAATACGTTTGGCGCGCAGCCGGCGACCTTGACGATCGGTGCCGGCGAACTGGCCGCACCGCTCGAGGCCCGGCTTCTCGGTCTGGAGGAAGGAGCCCGCCAGCAGTTCGAGCTGTCCGCGGGCGAAGGCTTTGGAGCGCGCAGTCCGGATCTCGTGCAGTCGCTGTCACGCTCGGTTTTCAACGCAAACGCCGATCCGACCCAGGACTACGTGCCAGGGGACATCGTGCAGTTCGCGAGCCCCGAGGGCATGCAGTTTTCCGGCGTGCTGAAGCAGCGCGACGATGACCGAGTTGTCGTCGACTTCAACCATCCGCTGGCAGGAATGCCGATCCGCTTTGCCGTTCACGTCGTTGGAGTGCTCTGAACATGGAAGTGCTGCTCGCCCAGCCGCGAGGATTCTGCGCCGGAGTGGATCGCGCCATCGAGATCGTCGAGCGTGCGCTGGCAAGCCACGGTTCGCCCATTTACGTGCGGCACGAGATCGTGCACAACACCTATGTCGTCGATGATCTGCGCCGCAAGGGCGCGGTATTCGTCAACGAGATCGACGAAGTTCCGGCGGGTGGAACGGTCGTGTTCTCGGCACACGGCGTGTCCAAGACCGTACAGCAGGAGGCGGCACGCCGCGGTTTGCGTATCTTTGATGCCACCTGCCCGCTGGTCACCAAGGTGCATGTCGAAGTCGCCAAGATGCACGCAGCCGGATACGAGATCGTCATGATCGGCCACGAAGGCCACCCGGAAGTCGAAGGAACCATGGGGCAACTGACGGCCGGCATGCACCTGGTCGAGACCGTCGACGACGTCGCGCGACTTCAGGTGCGCAATCCTGAAAGGCTGGCCTACGTCACGCAGACGACGCTGTCGCTCGACGACGCCGCAGCCGTCATCGATGTGCTGAAGCGGCGTTTCCCGACAATCGCCGAGCCGAAGAAGGCGGACATCTGCTACGCAACGCAGAACCGCCAGGATGCCGTCAAGTTCATGGCGCCACAGGTCGACATCGTGATCGTGGTCGGCAGCCCGAACAGTTCGAACTCGAACCGACTGCGTGAAGTCGCCGAGCGTTTCGGTGTCCCGTCCCACCTGGTGGACACAGCCGAACAACTCGATCCGGCGTGGTTCCAGGGCCAACGCCGCATTGGCGTAACGGCAGGTGCCTCTGCACCCGAAGTCCTGGTCGACCAATTGCTGGCGGCACTGAAGGCAATGGGCGCCGGCAGTGTTCGCACGCTCGACGGGGTCACGGAGGACGTGGTGTTTCCGATGCCGAAGGGCCTGGGCCGCGCCACGCCGCGAACTGAGCCCGCGACCTGAGCTTGAACATGGCACTCCGCTCGTTCACCAGGCAAACGCTGGGCGGCGTACTGCTCGCGTTGCTGTCGGCCGCCGCGTCGGCGCAGGTGGTCATGGTCGAGGGTGCGCGCTACGAAAGCTCGGTGCAACTCGCCGGCGAGCGTCTCGTGTTGAATGGCGTGGGGGTGCGGAAGCGTTTCGTATTCGACATCTACGCCGGCGGGCTGTATGTGACGCAGCGTGCGGCACGCACCGAGGATCTGGTCGGCCAGCCCGGGCCAAAGCGTGTGGCACTTCGGTTCCTGCGCGATGTCGACGGGGAACTGTTCGTCACATCTCTGCACAACGGCCTGAAGGCCAATCACTCCGAAGTCGAACTGGCGAAGTGGAAGGCGCAGGTCGATGTGCTGACCCGTACGATTCAGACGATTGCGCTGGCGCGCCGGGGCGACGCCGTCAACTTCGAGTACACGCCGCAGGACGGAACGCGCGTCACCGTCAACGGCGTGACCCGTGGCCCGTTGATTCCGGGAGCAGACTTCTATGCTGCCGTGCTGCGGGTCTGGCTGGGAGAGACGCCCGCGGATGCCGGACTGAAGAAGGGAATGCTCGGCGCCGGCTGACCAGACCGCGCAGGCGACGGCGGCCAAGGCGCCCACGACCGGTACGATGAAGCTCGACGCATCGCGAACAACAAGGAGACGGCAGATGAAGAATTGGATTGCACTGACTGCAGTGGCGACAACGACGGCGCTGCTTGCCTGGGGTACGTCGGCATTCGCTCAGCCCGTTGAAGTCGAGGGACAGAAGTTCGACCCGACCGTGCAGGTCGGTGGCCAGACCCTGACGTTGAACGGGGTCGGCCTGCGCAAGCGCGCCATTTTCAAGGTTTACGTCAATGGCTTGTATGTGCCCCAGAAGAGCACCGATGCAGCGACACTGATCAACGAGAAAGGCGCACGCCGGGCCTCGTTGCGCATGCTGCGCGATGTCGACGCGGACAGCTTTGTGAGCGCGTTCAGCGATGGCCTGAAAGCCAACCTGAGCGAAGCGCAGCTCACCGCGCTGAAACCGCAGATCGACACGTTCAACGCCACGCTCAAATCGATCGGCGAGGCCAAGAAAGGCGATGTCATCAACTTCGACTACACGCCGGAAGGCGGCACCCGCATCACGGTCAATGGCCAGCCCAAGGGCACGGCGATCCCCGGACATGATTTCTACTCCGCCGTCATGCGCATCTGGCTGGGCGAGAAGCCCGTCGACGATGGCCTGAAGAAGGGGCTGTTGGGAGGCTGACGATGGGGCTGCAGGTGGCGACGCGCGTCGACCGGCAGGTGGCGGTGGTCGCTGCGCCCTTTGGCGCGGTGGCGGTCGAGACCGACGCCGCGCGCATCTGCGCGCTGCGCTTCCTGCCGCCGACGCCCGAGGTCGCGCCGTCCAATGACCTGGGCATCGAAGCGGTCGAGCAACTGAAGCGCTACTTCACGGACTCCAGCTTCCGCTTTGATCTTCCGCTGGACATCCGCGGCAGTGAATTCCAGTGCCGCGTCTGGGACGCGATCAGCGCGATTCCGTCGGGAACGACGAGGCGGTACGGTGAGCTTGCTGCGGACCTGGCCGCACCGGCGCGAGCGGTCGGTCAGGCCTGTGGCGACAATCGGTTGCCGATCGTCATTCCGTGCCACCGTGTCATCGGCGCGGACAGCCTCGGAGGATTTGCGCATGCCTCGAGCGGGTTCTCGCTGTCGGTCAAGCGCTGGCTGCTGGAACACGAAGGCGCGCTGCGCGGGACGCTGATCTAGCGTCACTCATGGAACCGCTGGTCGATCGTTTCCTCGACGCTCTCTGGCTCGAAGACGGACTGGCGCGCAACACGCTTGCTGCGTATCGACAGGATCTCGATGGCCTGGCGCGCTGGCTGACGTCGCGCACATCAACGCTTGTGTCGGCGACCGAAGCCGACCTGACCGCGTACCTGGCCAGCCAGCATGCCGTGACACGCGCGGCGACGGCAAATCGTCGGCTGGCGGTGCTGCGCCGCTTTTACCGCTGGGCGCTGCGCGAGCGCCTCGTGCCCGTCGATCCAACCCTGCGACTGCAGGGCGCGCATCGGGTGGCCCGCTTTCCCAAGACAGTCAGCGAGTCGCAGGTGGAGTCGCTGCTGGCGGCGCCCGACGTCTCGAACGCGCTCGGCCTGCGGGATCGCGCGATGTTCGAACTGCTCTACGCAACGGGATTGCGGGTGTCCGAACTGGTCGGACTGAAACTGGGCGAACTGTCGCTGTCCGAAGGACTCGTGCGCGTCGTCGGCAAGGGGTCGAAGGAGCGCATCGTGCCGCTGGGCGAAGAGGCGCGGGCCTGGATCGAGCGCTATCTAAGGCGCGCGCGGCCCGAACTGCTGTCTGGCCGAGTGTCCGACGCCGTCTTTGTGACCCAGCGCAGCGGCGCGATGACACGCCAGATGTTCTGGATCCTCGTCAAACGCTATGCGCTGCGCGCCGGCATCGAGGTTCCGTTGTCGCCGCACGGGCTGCGACACGCGTTTGCGACCCATTTGCTGAATCACGGTGCCGATCTGCGTGTCGTGCAACTGCTGCTTGGACATGCCGACATTTCGACCACGCAGATCTACACGCATGTCGCGCGGGCGCGGCTCAAGTCGCTGCACGCCGCACACCATCCGCGCGGCTAGTCACGGTGTCTGCCGAGACCCGACCGTAGAATCGATTGCCATGGGAAAGTCGAAGCACGTCTCCGAGACTCCCGCAACGCAACTGCTGCGGGACCGTGGCGTTCCGTTCACGGAATACATCTACGACTATGTCGATCATGGCGGGACAGCCGAATCGGCGCGCGCACTCGGAGTCGACGAGCACGCGGTTGTCAAGACGCTGGTGATGCAGGACGAGGACGGCGCGCCACTGCTCGTACTGATGCACGGCGACCGCACCGTATCGACGAAGAACCTGGCGCGACAGATCAATCGCAAGCGCGTCGAGCCGTGCCGCCCTGACGTGGCCCAGCGACATACCGGCTATCTGGTCGGCGGCACATCGCCGTTCGGCACACGCAAGGGCATGCCGGTGTTCGTCGAGCGCACCGTGCTCGACCTCCCGCGCATCCTGATCAACGGCGGGCGGCGGGGTTACCTTGTCGGACTTGTGCCTGCGCTTTTGACCAGCGTGCTGAAGGCAGTACCGGTCGACTGCGCATTGAAGGAGTGATGGATGGAGGTTCTCTACACGGCGGTGGCGATGCTGGCGGCGTACCTGCTGGGTTCCGTGTCATTCGCGGTGGTGGTAAGCCGCATTCTGGGGCTGGCCGATCCGCGCACCTACGGTTCGAAGAATCCGGGAGCGACCAATGTCCTGCGTTCGGGCAGCAAGGCGGCCGCCGTATTGACGCTGGTCGGCGATGCGCTGAAGGGCTGGCTAGCTGTGTGGCTGGTACAGCGCTTCGGCCCTTCCTTCGGGGTCGGTGATTGGGGCATTGCGCTCGCCGGCATCGCCGTGTTCCTCGGACACCTGTATCCGGTGTTTTTCGGTTTCAAGGGAGGCAAGGGAGTCGCGACTGCCGCTGGTGCCATCGTCGCACTCAATCCGTGGCTGGCGCTGGCCGCGGGCGTGACCTGGCTGATCATTGCTTTCTTCTTCCGCTACTCGTCGCTGGCATCGATGGTCGCTGCGGTCTTCGCCGCGTTCTACTCGGCCTTTGGCTGGGGCTTCGATCAGCGCTTTGTCGCTGTTGCCGTCATCGCCGGCTTCGTCATCTACCGGCACCAGGCGAACATCCTCAACCTGATGGCAGGCAAGGAACGCCGCATCGGCCAGAAGAGCGCGCCTTCACCGGCGCATCACCCCTAGTTCGCCTCATGCCGTGGCCTCTGCCAGCGTCCAGCGCGGGTGGACCGCGAAGCCGAGACGCCGGCCCAGTGCGACGGGATCGGTACGACGAAGTGCGGCCAGGCCGGCGAGCGCGATCATCGCGCCGTTGTCGGTGCAGAGATTCAGCGGAGGGAAAACGACCGTGCTGCCGTGGCGTATCGCATCCGCCTGCAGTCGTTCACGCAACTGGGTGTTGGCGCCCACACCCCCAGCGACGACGAGCCGGTCGAGTCCGGTGGATTCGAGCGCCCGTCGCGTCTTGATCGCCAGCACATCGACAATAGCTTCGACAAAGGCGCGAGCGATGTCAGCGCGGCCCTGCTCACAGAGGTTGCCTTGCTTGCGTACGGCAGTGAGGACTGCCGTCTTCAGGCCGCTGAAGCTGAAGTCGAGGTCGCCGCTGGCGAGCATCGGCCGCGGCAAGCGCACCGCATCCGCGACGCCGAACTGCGCCAGACGCGACACCGCCGGACCGCCGGGGTAGCCCAACCCCAGCAATTGCGCCGTCTTGTCGAACGCCTCACCGGCCGCGTCATCGAGCGTCTCGCCCAGCAGCGCATAGTGACCCCAGTCGTCGACGCGCATCAATTGGGTGTGGCCGCCGGAGACCAGCAGCGCGACAAACGGGAATTGCGGTTTCGGCTCCGCCAACAGGGGCGACAGCAGGTGCCCCTCGAGATGGTGTACTTCGATCACGGGACGGGACAGTGCGTAGCCGATGCCATGGGCCACGCTGGTGCCCACGAGCAGCGCCCCGGCGAGTCCGGGACCCGCGGTCACCGCGATCGCGTCGATGTCGGCCGCCGTCTGGCCCGCATCGCGCAGCACGCGGTCGAGAAGGGGCAAAACACGACGGATGTGGTCCCGTGACGCGAGCTCCGGCACGACTCCGCCGTAGGCTTCGTGCATCTCGACCTGGGAGTGCAATGCCTGGGCGAGCAGGCCGGCCTCGCTATCCAGCAGGGCAATTCCGGTCTCGTCGCAGGATGTCTCGATGCCGAGGATGCGCATGAGTCGAGTGTACGAGACGCCGCCCCCGAGTCCGGCCCGTCCGACGCGCTAAACCGTTGACTTGTCTACGGAATTGAGTTGCGGATATAATGCTCGGCTTTTCCGCCCCGGCGCCCTGACAACGTAGCTGTAACCGATTCAACCTTACCCATATCCCGATGCCCACGATACGCGTCAAAGAAAACGAGCCGTTCGAAGTCGCCCTGCGCCGCTTCAAGCGCACGATTGAAAAGAGCGGACTTCTGACCGAGCTGCGCGCGCGCGAGTTCTATGAAAAGCCGACGGCTGAGCGCAAGCGGAAAAAATCCGCGGCGATCAAGCGCCACTTCAAGCGGCTGCGCAGCCAGATGCTGCCCAAGAAGATGTACTAGTCGTCGGCGGGATTGCGGCTCGACTGCAGCGGCATGCCGCTTGGTCCACAGCGTTGGGTCATAGCGGCCGCACAGCAAACCGTCCGACCGTAAAGTGGGAACAAGGCGCGCCTCAGGGCGCGCTTTCGCTTTCTGACGACCGCAACCGATATCTGGAGACTTCAATGACTGTCACAACGTCGCTCAAGGACCGCATCACCGAGGACATGAAGTCGGCCATGCGCGCCAAGGATTCCGCGCGGTTGTCGGCCATCCGTCTGCTGCAGGCGGCAATAAAGCAGAAGGAAGTCGACGAGCGAATCGTCGTTGACGACACGGCCGTGCTGGCGATCGTCGAGAAGCTGATCAAGCAGCGCAAGGACTCGATTGAGCAGTTCACCAAGGCCGGCCGGACCGATCTCGTCGACAAGGAAACGGCCGAACTGACCCTGCTGGCCGGCTACCTGCCGCAGCAACTCTCGGAAGCCGAGGTCGTGGCGATCATCGATGCGGCCATCGCCGAAGTCGGGATGTCGGGTCCCCAGGCCATGGGCAAGGTGATGGCGCTGGCCAAGCCGCGCCTGGCAGGCCGCGCCGACATGAGCCGGGTCTCCGGTCTCGTCAAGCAGCGGCTGGGTTAGGCACCGTCTCAAGTCTCCCTGACGGCATTGCTACATGCGCTGACCGCGCGACCTCTCGGCCGCACAGCAAGTTTGCAGCCTGCGTGTCGTCGGTGCTGTGCCGCGGCGGACCTGCGCGTGCGTAAACTTTCGAAGCCATGATCCCGCCAAGCTTCATCCAGGACCTACTCGCGCGCGTCGACATCGTCGACGTTGTCGGTCGCCATGTGCAGTTGAAAAAGGGTGGACAGAATTTCCTGGGGCTGTGCCCGTTCCACGGGGAAAAGTCTCCGTCATTCACGGTCAGTCCATCGAAGCAGTTCTATCACTGCTTTGGCTGCGGGGCGCACGGCAGTGCCATCGGTTTCCTGATGGAATTGCGTGGGCTCGGGTATGTCGAGGCGATCCGCGAACTGGCGCAGCAGGCAGGCCTGCAGGTGCCGGAGTCGGCCGAGCGCAGCCGCGAGGCCGCCAGCCGAGTCAATGCACTGTCCGACTTGCTGAAGCAGGCCGCCGACTTTTACCGCGGCGAGCTTAAGGACAGCCGCGTGGCGGTCGACTACCTGAAGGGCCGCGGCCTCACCGGCCAGACCGCGGCGCGGTTCGCCCTCGGCTACTCGCCCGATGCGTGGCAACCGCTGCGCGCTGCGGTCGAAAACTACGATGATCCCCGATGGGTCGAAGCCGGGCTGGTGATTGCGGACGAGGGCAAGCGCTACGACCGGTTCCGGGGCCGGATCATGTTTCCGATACGCAACGCACGGGGCCAGGTGATCGGTTTCGGTGCGCGGGTGCTCGGGCAGGGTGAACCCAAGTACCTCAACTCTCCCGAAACACCCGTGTTTCGCAAGGGCCAGGAGTTGTATGGCCTGCACGAGGCGCGCGAGTCGATCCGGAAGAGCGGCCGCGCGATCGTGTGCGAGGGCTATCTTGACGTGATCCAGCTCGCGCAGGCGGGATTCGGCGAAGCGGTTGCAGCGCTCGGCACCGCGGTGACCAGTGCGCACGTCAGTGCCCTGATGCGAAACACGGATCACGTGATCTTCGCCTTCGACGGCGATGCGGCCGGACGCAAAGCGGCACGACGTGCCCTGGAGGCGACGCTGCCGGTGATAGCCGATACCAAGCGCGCCAGTTTCGTTCTCCTGCCCGAGGGCGAAGACCCGGACAGCATCGTGCAGCGCGGCGGTGCCGCCGCGTTTGACAAGGAACTGGAGCAGGCACTGCCGTTGTCACGCTTCTTCATCGAGTCCCTGGCGTCAGGCCGCTCGCTGGCATCGCCCGAAGATCGGGCCGCCATCGTGGCCGATGCCCGGCCGCTCGTGCTTTCGATGCCGCCCGGCGCAATGCGATTGCAGTTGCTGCACGAACTGGCGGAAGCAGCCCGCACGCCGCTGGATGACATCGAAGCCCTGTTCGGCTTGCGCCGGGAGCGGCGCAGCCGCCCCATCCCGATGGCGCGCCGGACTCCCCATGCCGAAGTCGAGGACCTCAAGCGGCGCATCCTGCAGCAGTTGCTGACGCACCCGGCTTTGGCAAGAGAATTCAGTCCGGCGGTGACCGAGGAGCATGTAGGACGCGACGATCCGATCGACCGGGAGATTGCCGAGGTCTGGAGCATGGCGACGGCGCCCGTGCCGGCTGCCGGTGCGGTCATGACTCATGGAGCGCTGCTCGAGGTCCTGCAGGACAGTCCGTTCATCGACGATTACCGGGCGCTGGCGGCCCAGGAAATGGAAATGGACACGGATGTCGAGACCGCGCGCCAGGTGCTGGAGGAAGCCTTCCACAAGCTCCGGCTACGTCGGCTGGAACAGGAGCGCAGCGAGCGGCTCGCCGAGTTCGAGAGGGAACAGTCCCCCGAGCGACTGAATGCGTATCGCGCGGCTGACCAGGCCTATACACAGGCGCGTGGCCGCAGCACGGAGGCTCGGCCGCAGTGAGGTGTGGCCCTACGGCGGCGCACGCCGCAGCGGGGTGGAACAAGTTTGCTAATATGTTGAATTCTCGACGTTTCGAGCGGTTTCGGGCTTTGGTCAGAAACGCAAGCTTCACACGGCGGGGCGCCCAGGAGATCACGATTTGATCGGTGGCGCAGCAATTCAGCATCGACCAGCGTGCAGGATGCACTGCAGGGCGCCCGAAACCAGAGGGCGCCCGGCCCTCGCGGCAAGTCAGCTCACGGTCACGCGGAGATGCGACATCGAAACCACGCTGTGGTGGCGGCGGTTCCGATTGAGTTCGCGTGATTGAACCCAATGATGTATGCAAGCCGTATCGACCTGCGTCGCTGCAGGACGTACGCGCTTCCCAGTGACAGTCCTGCCCAGCGCGGCGGGCGATCGGAGTAAGAACGATGCTGACGAAAAAGCCGGTGGTGAAGTCCAAGCCCGCACGGTCGACAGCGCGCGAAGTGGCGCGACCGAAGTCCGAGGTCAAGAAGCACCCGCCGGTTCCGCCGAAGAAGCTCATTGTCGCCAGACCCGTCCGTGCCGAGGCCCACGTCAAGGCGCCGGCGAAACCGGTTGCGACAAAGGCGGCGGCAGGGTCCAAGCCTGTCGCCATCAAGCCCGTGGCGGCCGAGGCAGCTGCCTCGGTAGCTGAGGCCGTGCGCGGCCGTCCAGGCCGCAAGCCGAAATCGTCCGAGGACCAGCCGGCGGGAGCCGAGAGCGGTATCGATGCCGTTCCCGAGGCGGGCGACGACACGGCCGACCCGAGCGTGCAGATCGTCGAGAAGATGAGCGCGACCAAGCTGCGCGCGAAGGATCGGCGAGCCAAGGAGAAGGCCCTCAAGGAAGCACTCGAGCGCAGCTATCACGGCACCGAGGAAGATCTCGAGGCACGCCGCAACAAGCTGAAGGCGCTGATCAAGCTCGGCAAGGAGCGGGGCTTTTTGACCTACGCCGAGATCAACGACCACCTGCCCGACAACCTGGTCGACGCCGAAGCAATCGATTCGATTATCAGTACGTTCGGCGACATGGGCATCCAGGTCTTCGACCAGGCGCCCGACGCCGAAACGCTGCTGATGAACGAAAACGTTCCGGCCGCGACCACCGACGATGACGTCGAGGAAGAGGCCGAAGCGGCACTTACGACCGTCGACGCCGAGTTCGGCCGCACCACCGATCCGGTCCGCATGTACATGCGCGAGATGGGCTCGGTCGAGCTGCTCACGCGCGAAGGCGAGATCGAGATCGCCAAGCGCATCGAGGACGGACTCAAGCACATGGTCATGGCCGTGTCGGCCTGCCCGACGACCATCGCCGAAATCCTTGCGCATTCGGAGCGTATCCGCGCGAGCGAGATCCCGATCGACGAAGTGGTCGATGGACTGATGGATCCGACCGCTGAGGATTTCCCGACCGCCGGCGGCGACGAAGAGGACGAGGAAGGCGAGGAGACCACCGACATCGGTGCCTCCGGCATGACCGCCGCCCAGCTCGACGAGCTGAAAGTCCGCGCGATCGAGAAGTTCGACCACGTCGCCAAGCTCTTCGACAAGATGCGCGTGGCCTTCGAGAAGGAAGGCTACAAGTCGCCGGGGTATCTCAAGTCCCAGACCAAGATCCTCGACGAGCTGATGAGCCTGCGCTTCACGGCCAAGATGGTCGAGAAGCTGTCGGATACGCTGCGCAAGCAGGTCGACGAGGTGCGCAGTCTCGAAAAGCAGATCTATGAGATTGTCGTCAACAAGTGCGGCATGCCGCGCGCGCATTTCCTGAAGGCGTTCCCGGGCAACGAGACCAACATGCGCTGGGCCGCGCGTGAAGCCGATTCCGGTCAGCCCTACGCCGAAGTGCTGAAGCGCAACCTGCCGGCGGTGCAGGAGCTGCAGAGCAAGCTCTCGGACCTGCAGAAGCGCGTGGTGCTGCCGCTGCGCGACCTGCGCGAGGTTTACAAGCAGATGGCCACCGGCGAGGCCAAGGCGCGCAAGGCCAAGCGCGAGATGACCGAGGCCAATTTGCGCCTGGTGATCTCGATTGCCAAGAAGTACACCAACCGCGGCCTGCAGTTCCTCGACCTGATCCAGGAAGGCAACATCGGGCTGATGAAGGCGGTCGACAAGTTCGAATATCGCCGCGGCTACAAGTTTTCGACCTACGCGACGTGGTGGATCCGCCAGGCGATCACGCGCTCGATCGCCGACCAGGCGCGCACCATCCGCATTCCGGTGCACATGATCGAGACGATCAACAAGATGAACCGCATTTCCCGCCAGATCCTGCAGGAGACCGGCACCGAGCCCGATCCGGCCACGCTGGCAGTCAAGATGGAGATGCCCGAGGACAAGATCCGCAAGATCCTGAAGATCGCCAAGGAACCGATCAGCATGGAAACGCCGATCGGCGATGACGACGATTCGCACCTGGGCGACTTCATCGAGGATCAGACCACCGTCGCGCCGGTCGACGCTGCGCAGTACAACAGCCTGTCGGGCGTGACCAAGGACGTGCTGGATTCGCTGACGCCGCGCGAGGCCAAAGTCCTGCGCATGCGTTTCGGCATCGAGATGTCGACCGATCACACGCTGGAAGAGGTCGGCAAGCAGTTCGATGTCACCCGCGAGCGCATCCGCCAGATCGAGGCGAAGGCTCTGCGCAAGCTGCGGCACCCGAGCCGTTCGGACAAGCTCAAGAGTTTCCTGGAATAGGTCAGAGCGATGTCTGCAGGAACAACGCACGGCCGCCGCCCAGCTGCGGCCGTGCGCACTTCGGTCCGACGGGCCGTTAGCTCAGCTGGTTAGAGCAGAGGACTCATAATCCTTTGGTCGCTGGTTCAAATCCAGCACGGCCCACCACTTACACCAAGAGAACAACCGGCCCCACCCTTGTCCGACTATCACGACTTTGACCACTTCGGTCTTGACCCACGCATCGTCGCCGCGGTGAAGGCCATGGGGTACACGACTCCGACGCCGATCCAGTCGAAGGCGATACCGCTGGTGATGCAGGGCCGCGACGTGATGGGTGCCGCGCAGACCGGCACCGGCAAGACGGCCGGATTCGCACTGCCGATCATCCAGCGGTTGCTGCCACACGCCAGCACGAGCATGTCGCCGGCGCGCCACCCGGTGCGTGCGCTGGTGCTCACGCCGACCCGAGAACTTGCGGACCAGGTCGCCGAGAACGTCAAGCTCTACATCACCGGTACGCCGCTGCGCTGCGCGGTGGTTTATGGCGGCGTCGACATGGATCCACAGACGCAGGCACTGCGCACCGGCGTCGAACTCGTCGTGGCCACGCCGGGCCGCCTGCTTGACCACCTGCAGAGCAAGAACACGTCTCTGGGCCAGGTGCAGATCGTCGTGCTCGACGAAGCCGATCGCATGCTCGACATGGGATTCCTGCCGGACATCTCGCGCATCCTGAACCACTTGCCGAAAGAGCGGCAGAGCCTGATGTTTTCGGCGACGTTTTCCGAGGAAATCAAGAAGCTCGCTGCCAACTTCCTGCGCGACCCCGTGCTGGTCGAAGTGGCACGTCGCAACGCGACGGCCGAAAACGTCACGCAGGAAGTCGTCAAGCTGCACGAGTCGGAGAAGACCGACGTCCTGCTCGAGCTGCTGCGCACACGCGGTGAAGGCGGAGGGCGGCTCACGCAGGTGCTGGTGTTCGTCAACTCGAAGATCGAGTGTCGTCGCCTGGCGCGGCAGTTGCAGAAGGCGGGTGTCAACGCCGATGCCATTCATGGCGACAAGACGCAGGACGAGCGCATGAAGGCGCTCGAAGGATTCAAGGGCGGAACGATCGAGGTGCTGGTCGCCACCGATGTCGCAGCGCGTGGGCTCGACATCGTCGAGCTGCCGGTCGTCATCAATTACGACGTGCCGTTTTCGCCGGAAGACTATGTCCACCGGATCGGGCGTACAGGCCGCGCGGGTGCCACAGGCATCGCGATCATGATGATGACCGGATCGGATGAGCGCAACGTCACGGCGATCGAGCGGCTCACCAAGCAGAAATTCCAGGTCGTCTCGGTATCTTCCGAGCGCCGCGAGCGAAGCACCGAACGCGGAGCACCACGTGGCGGACGGGAGCGTCCCGAGCGGGACGACAGCCGGCGTAGCCACAGCGAACCGGCAGCGGAACCGCGCCGTGTGGCGACCCGACCGACGGATGATTTTTTCAGCCGACCCTACGAACCGGGTGCGGCAGGCACCGAGCCCGTCGTGCCGACTCCGTCGGAACCCTCTCTTCCGACGCCCGCCCGGCCTGGCGGACGCGTCGCTGCGCTGCTGGGCGGTCGCAAGAAGTAACGGCGTTGGAGCGCGGCCAGCGGTCAAACGCCTCTGGCCGTAGCACCACCGCGTGGCTAGCCTGCCTTGGCTTCAGTGTGCGGACTTGGCGCCGGAAACGTGATCACATGATCGGCGTCCAGTCGGATACCAATCAGCTCGCCGATGGCGTGGTCATGGTGACTCGGCACCAGTGCGAGGACCTCCTGTCCGCTGTCCAGGCGCAGGGTGTAGATGAAGTCGCCTCCCCGGAATACTTTGCGCTTGACCTCAGCCTTCAGCGGGCTGGCGTCGTCGTGGACCACATCGTCCGGCCGTAGCAACACTTCGACGTGACAGCCCTTACCGCAGGTGGCACACCCCTGCTGGCAGGGCAGCGGGATATCGCCCTTCAGCTCGCCGAGTTCGATGGCGACATTGCGAGCGGACAGCACCTGGGCCGGCAGGAATACACCCTGTCCGATGAAATCCGCCACATAACGCGTCGCGGGCCGGTGATACAGCTCATATGGCCGGTCCCACTGCTCGAGGTTGCCGTCATGCATCACACCAACCCGATCGGCGATCGCAAATGCTTCCTGCTGATCATGCGTCACTAGGATCGCAGTGGTCCCGCTGGCCTTCAGGATCTGGCGCACCTCGTGGCCAAGACGCTGCCGCAATTCGACATCCAGACTGGAAAATGGCTCATCCATCAACAGCAGCGCCGGCCTGGGTGCCAGCGCCCGCGCCAGCGCGACGCGCTGCTGTTGCCCGCCCGACAGTTCGTGCGGATAACGATGCGCTTCGGACGTAAGGCCGACCAGGTCCATCATCTCTGCGACGCGGGCGCTACGGGCACTTCCGCGCAGCGCCCGCAGTCCGAACGCGATGTTGTCCGAGACCTTCAGGTGGGGGAAGAGCGCATAGTCCTGGAACACCAGCCCGACGCCACGCTTTTCGGGCGGAGCCGTGAAGTGCGGGCCGGAAACGACCAGTCCGTCGATTTCGATCGTGCCGTCAGCCACCGGCAGGAATCCGGCAATGGCCCGCAGAAGGGTGGTCTTGCCGCAGCCCGAACTGCCAACCAGGCAACCAATCTCACCACGCTCAAGGGACAAGGTCAGGTGCTCGAGCACGCGTGTGCCCGCGCGATAAGCGACCGCGAGATCGTCAATCGCGAGCTGGGCGGGGGGCGGCGGAGCCGGATCCATGGCCTTTGTAGTGTACTTTAAATGCGGTTGGTTCTCATTTGCATTTAGACTCCGTATTCACAGGAGGGATATTGAGCAACGAGATTCGAACCGCTCCGTCAAGTGCTGTGGCACGCATCGCAAGGTTGCGACCGGCACAGTCGGGGTCGGCGCTCGGTCGCCCCTTGTCCCTGGCGCTGGCCTGCACGGCGCTGGTCGGTCTGCCGGTGCTCAGCATCTTCGCGAGCTTCGTCGACACGGCGGCGTCGGTGGACACGCTGCGCCATCTGGCGACGACGGTCATTCCGGATGCGATGCTCGAGACCTTCGTGCTCGGCGCCGGCGTCGTGGTTGGAGTGATCGTCCTCGGCGCAGCAACCGGGTGGCTCGCTGCCAGTTGCGAGTTTCCCGGTCGACGCATCGCCGAGTGGACCCTGCTGCTGCCGTTGGCGATGCCGGCGTACATCGTCGCGTATGCGTACACGGATGCACTGCAGTTTTCCGGGCCGGTGCAGGGTGCGCTGCGCGATGCTTTCGGCTGGAGTCGCGGCGACTACTGGTTCCCGGAAATCCGTTCCCTCGGCGGGGGCGTGTTCGTGTTCAGTGTCGTGCTCTACCCGTACGTCTACCTGCTGGCCCGCACCGCGTTTCTGGCGCGGACGGCGGCGATGATCGACGCGGCACGCAGCCTGGGCCTGACACCCTGGCAAACCTGGTGGCAGGTCAACGTACCGCTCGCACGGCCAGCGATTGCCGCGGGTGCGCTGCTCGCGCTGATGGAGACACTCGCCGACTATGGTGCCTCTGTTTACTTCGGACTGCAGACTTTCACCGCGGCGATCTATCGCGCGTGGTTCTCGCTCGGCGACCGGATGGCGGCGAGCCAGTTGGCTGCCGTGCTGCTGATCATCGTGCTCGTCATACTTGCGTTCGAACGGCGTGCGCGGGGCCGAGCGCAGTATTTCACGCCGACGGCCAGTCAGCGGCCGGCACCGCGGGCACGACTGCACGGATGGCAGACCGTCGGAGCTGTCGCAACCTGTGCCGTTCCGGTGCTGCTCGGCTTTGTCATGCCGGTGTTCCTTCTGCTGCGTTTGCTGGTGCCAGCGTGGAGCAGCGTTGACTGGCCACGCTTCCTGCAATGGATGTACAACACGGTTGCCATCGCTGTCGGCGGCGCGGCCGTCGTGCTGCTGACCGTGCTGGGGTTGGCGTACGCTGCGCGGGTCGCGGAGCGTGGCCTGCCTGCGCATCTGGTGAACGCGTCGGTGCGCTTGATGAGCCTGGGTTATGCCTTGCCAGGTGCGGTCATCGCGGTGGGCATCCTTGTGCCGTTGGCGAGCTTCGACAACGCACTGGACGGAGTCTTGCGGGCATGGCTCGGCGTGAGCACCGGCCTGCTGCTGACCGGCAGCGTGGTCGCGCTGCTGTACGGCTACCTGGTGCGCTACTTCGCTGTGGCGTATCAGTCCGTCGAAGCGGGACTGGCGCGCATCACGCCGACGATGGATGCCAGCGCGCGCAGTCTTGGCGCCTCGACACTCGATACCTTCCGCCGCGTCCATATGCCAATCCTGGCGCCGTCGGCGCTGACGGCCGTGCTGCTGGTTTTCGTCGATGTAATGAAGGAACTGCCCGCTACCCTGGTGCTGCGGCCGTTCAACTTCGACACGCTCGCAGTTGTCGCTTATCAGATGGCCAGCGATGAGCGCCTGGCCGAGGCGGCGTTGCCGGCGCTGACCATCGTCGCCGTGGGTGTCGTGCCGGTCGCATTGCTTTCGCGCGCGATCGCGCGGGCGGCAGGTCCGGGGCACGCGTAGTACGCTTGCCGCCTTTTCGCGGAGTGTGCGCAATGGGTTATGCGATTGCAGCGCCGGCGCAGGCGGTCGTGCCGATCGACGGCACAGCAGATCTGTTTCCGGTGCATCGGATCTACTGTGTCGGTCGCAACTACGCCGATCACGCCAAGGAGATGGGATTCTCCGAACGCGAGGCACCATTTTTCTTCACGAAACCGGCCGATGCGGTGCTGCCGGTGCCCTTTGGCGCGACGGGCGAGATGCCGTACCCCGGCGAGACCGCCAATTTGCATCATGAGATCGAACTCGTCGTCGCCATCGGTCGCGCCGGCCACAACATTGCCAAGGCCGATGCGGCGAGCCACATCTGGGGCTATGCCGTCGGACTCGACATGACGCGGCGTGACCTGCAGTTCGCATTGCGCGACAAGGGGCGTCCGTGGGACGTTGCGAAGGCTTTCGATTTCTCGGCGCCGGTCTCGCCGCTGAAACCGAAGTCGGCCACCGGCGAGATCACTGCAGCGGCGATCTGGCTCGAGGTCAACGGACAGAAGCGGCAGTCGAGCGATGTGGCCAAGCTGATCTGGAACGTGAACGAGACCATCGAGCATCTCTCGAAGTTCTTCTCTCTCGTTCCCGGTGACCTGATCTTCACCGGCACGCCCGAAGGCGTTGGCGCAGTCAAGCCGGGCGACCTGATGGCGGGCGGAATTGCCGGCATCGGCACCTTGACCGTCCGCGTGGTCTAGTTTCACCACCGCGTCAGCCATGCTCCAGCGACTTCCCATCCTGTTCTGTTGCATGTTCGCCGGCCTGGTTTCGCCGTTTGCGCTGGCGCAAGGGCCAGGCGCAAACGCCGATCACGCTCAAGGTGCATCATTTCCTGCCGCCCGGTTCCACGACGCATGCCAAGTTGATCGTGCCGTGGTGCGCACGGATCGAAGCGGAATCCGCCGGGCGGATGAAATGCCAGATTTTTCCGTCGATGCAACTCGGTGGCACGGCGCCCCAGTTGTACGACCAGGTTCGCGACGGCGTTGTCGACGTCGCGTGGACCTTGCCCGGCTACAACGCCGGGCGGTTCCCCTCGATGGAAGTGTTCGAGCTGCCGTTCATGATCGGTGATGCCGAGTCGGCGTCGCGCGCGGCCTGGCAGTACTACGAGAAGCACGGCCGGGCCGAGTTCGGGGACGTCAGGCCGCTGGCGATCCATGTGCACGACCCAGGACAACTGCATACGCGCGAGAAGGCGGTGCGTACGCTCGAAGACTTTCGCGGAATGAAGTTGCGTGCGCCAACACGCCAGACCAACAAGCTGTTGTCGGCCTTGGGTGCCGCTCCGGTGTCGATGCCGGTCACCGGGCTCGCGGATGCCATGAGCAAGGGAGTGCTCGATGGGGCCGTGGTGCCCTGGGAGGTGGTGCCGGCCGTCAAGGTCCACGAGGTGGCGCGCTTCCATACGGAGACCGACCCCAACATGCCGGCGTTGTACACGGCCGTGTTCCTGTTCGCGATGAACGCGAAGACCTACGCGAGTCTGCCGCCGGACCTGCGGAGCGTCATTGATCGGAACTCGGGAGTGGGATTTTCCGCGCAGGCGGGTCGGTTGTGGGACGAGCAAACCGCGCCGGCGCGCAAACTGGCACTCGATCGCGGCAACACGATCATCGTGGTGCCGGCGGCCGAACTGGCGCGATGGCAGCGCGCGGCCCAGTCGGTGCAGTCGGAGTGGATCGTCGACATGAACCGCCGGCAACGCGACGGCAATGCGCTGCTCGCCGATGCGCGGGCGCTGCTGGCGCGCAGTGCCGCAGCCCCGCTGCCGGACGCGCCGCGCGAACGGACCTCGAAGTAGCCATGTGGCGCGCGCTTCGCGCGGCGGCCGTGGCCTTTGCGATGGTCGGCGGCGTGGTGCTGTTGGGAGTGGCCATCGTCACCCTGGTGTCCGTTGGAGGGCGCTGGCTGCTGGCGCAACCCGTGGCGGGAGACGTTGAACTGGTGCAGCTGGGCACGGCCACCGCGCTGGCGCTGTTTCTTCCCTATTGCCAGCTGCACGGCAGCCATCTGATTGTCGACATCTTCACCGCGCGTGCCGGATCATCGGTACATCGGCGGCTCGATCTCGCGGCGCATGTCCTCGCGGCCGGGGTGCTCACGCTGCTCGCGCTGCGTGCCGGGGCCGGCATCATCGACCTGCACCGTGCCGGCGAGACATCCATGGTGCTCGGACTGCCGTTGTGGTTCGCCTACGCAGCAATGGTGCCGTCGTTGGCCCTGGCAGCGCTCATTGCACTGCTCGGGTGGCAGCGTAATGCGCCAGATGAGCAATGATGGTGACCTGGGCTCCGTTGCTGCTGTTCGCGGCGATGCTGGCGCTGATGGCCATGCGCGTGCCGATCTGGGTGGCCATGTTCGTGCCCGGCGCGATCGGGTACATCGGGTTGTCGGGTGTGGACGCCTGGCTCGCCAACCTGAAGGGCATGACCTTCGCGCGTTTCTCGATCTACGACCTGTCGGTGATCCCGCTGTTCTTGTTGATGGGCCAGCTGGCAACACACGGCGGACTCTCCCGGTCACTTTTTCGGGCCGCAACCAGCTTCGTCGGTCATTGGCGCGGCGGACTCGCCCAGGCGGCGGTGCTGGCCAGTGCGGCGTTCGGCTCGGTCTGCGGTTCGTCGGTGGCCACAGCGGCCACCATCGCCCAGGTCGCGCTGCCCGAGATGCGGCGCTACCGCTATGACAGCGGCTTCGCGGTGGCGACGCTGGCGGCGGGAGGAACGCTCGGCATACTGATTCCGCCGTCGGTGGTGCTGGTGCTTTACGCGATCGTTGCCGAGCAGAACATCGCCAAGCTCTTCGCGGCGGCGCTGTTGCCAGGCATTCTCGCGGCCGCCCTGTATTGCATCGCGATCGCGCTGCTGATGCGCTGGCGACCGGCGCTCGGGCCGGCCGAACCACGCGTGCCCTGGAACGAGCGCTGGTCCACTCTCGCCGGAGTGATGCCGGTGCTGGCAATCTTCGTCATCGTCCTGGGCGGGATCTACGGGGGTGTGTTTACGCCGACCGAGGCCGCGGCCGTCGGCGTGGCGCTGACCGGACTGGCCGGGCTGCTGCGCGGAGAACTGAAGCGCGCCGGGTTGCGTGCTGCTCTGCTGGCGACTGCTGAAACCTCCGGGGTGATCTTCATGATCTTTCTCGGCGCCGACATGCTTAACGGGGCGCTGGCGCTGACGCAGATGCCGATGCGCGCAGCCGCCTTCGTCAGTGAGTTGCCGCTGCCGCCGGTCGCCGTCCTTGCACTCGTGCTCGTCTTCTACATCGTGCTGGGCGGCGTGATGGACGAACTGTCGATGTTGCTCTTGACGCTGCCGGTGGTGTTCCCGGCCGTGATGCAGCTCGATCTGTTCGGCCTGGCGCTCGAGGCCAAGGCCATCTGGTTCGGTGTGCTGCTGCTGACCGTGGTCAACATCGGGCTGATAGCGCCGCCGATCGGGCTCAACGTCCACGTGGTCGGTGCGCTCGCACGCGACGTGCCTATCGCTCGCGCCTATCGCAACGTCGGCGCCTTTCTCGGGGCCGACGCGCTGCGCCTGGTCCTGCTGCTGTTGCTGCCACCGGTGTCGCTCTGGCTGGTGCAGTTCGTACGCTAGGATCGCGGCATGCTGAAGCTCTACAACTACTTCCGCAGCTCGGCGTCGTTCCGCGTCCGCATCGCGCTCAACATCAAGGGGTTGAGTTACGAGTATGCGGTGGTGCATCTGACCAAGGGGGGCGGCCAGCAGTTTGCGCCCGCCTTTCGGTCACTCAATGCCGACGCGCTGATCCCGGTGCTCGACGATGACGGCCATGTGCTGACGCAGTCGCTGGCGATCGTCGAGTACCTCGACGAAACGCATCCGCAACCGCCGCTGCTGCCGAAGGCTCCGCTCGACCGCGCCTACGTGCGTGCCTGCGCGTTGACAATTGCCTGCGAGATTCATCCGCTGAACAACCTGCGGGTGCTGCGCTACCTGGTGCAGCAGCTCGGGGCGAGTGAAGACCAGAAGAACGCGTGGTACCGGCACTGGGTCGAGCAGGGGCTGGCGGCGCTGGAGGCCCGCGTTGCGGGTGAGCGCCGCGTCGGCCGTTACCTGCTGGGCGACGCTGTCACCCTGGCCGACGTCGCACTGGTGCCGCAGATCTTCAATGCGCGACGCTTTGATTGCCGCCTCGACCACGTTCCCGTGCTGATGGGCGTTTTCGACCGTTGCATGGAACTGGGGGCATTCGTCGACGCGCAGCCGTCGCGCCAGCCGGACGCGGAATAGCAGACTGCTTGGTCCTTGGTTGCTACTGACTTCAGGAGCCGGCGTTCATACGCTCGCGCAGGGCGGCCGCGAATTCGGTGACGGCGGTGGCATAGAAGTAGCTGCGGTTGTAATGCAGGATCGCGCTGAAGTTGACCGTGCCGACCCGGTACGCGCGTCCAGGCTGCCCGTCCGGTGTCACCAGCGGCAGGTCGATCACGATCACCGGCGTGTCGAGTGTCAGCAACGCATCTCCGGTAACACCTTCGGCCAGCGCGGACCACCAGGGCCGTTGCGCCAGGATGCCGCGGCCCAGTCGGTCGACGATATCTTCGTCCGCTTCGACCTCGAAGGCGATCGGCAGGTCGCGCTGCCAGCCATGCCCGACCAGGAAGCTCGCGACCGAGCCGATCGCATCGACCGGGCTTCCCAGCAGGTCAATGCGACCGTCGCTGTCGAAGTCCACCGCCCAGCGCCGGATCGAGCCCGGCATGAACTGAGGCAAGCCAATAGCGCCGGCGAATGAACCGCGGTACGTGTTCGGATCCCGTTTCTGTTCGCGCGCCAGCAGCAGAAACTCGACGAACTCGGCACGATAAAACTCGGCACGGCGCAGATAGTCGAAGCTCAGCGTCGTGAAGACGTCGAGCGTGCGGAAGTTGCCGGTGATGCGGCCGAAATAGGTTTCGATGCCGATGATGGCGACGACGATCTCGGCCGGCACGCCAAACTGCCGTTCAGCCCGTGACAGCGCCTCGGCGTGGGCCTGCCAGAACGCGATGCCGGCCTGCATCCGCACCGGCTCGATGTAGCGATCGCGGTAGTCGAACCAGTTGCGCTGGCCGAAGGGAATCGCGGGCTGCATCAGCCGTTCGACGCCAGGCGAGTGGCGCGCGTCCTTGAACCATCGCTCGGCGCGGGCACGATCGAACCCGTGCGTACTCACCAGTTCGTCGAGAAACTGCTGCACCTCGCTGCGCGTGAGGTACGGGGTGCGGGCATGCACAACGGGTGCAGCTGCCAGCGCCAGCAGCGTAAGCAGGGCGGTACGACGCCGCATGGTCACAGCGGATTCGGGCGCGGCTTGAAAGCGCGGATTGCCCTGCGCAGCGATCGCACGTCGGCCCGGGTGGCGCTCGCCGAGGCCGGGCCGTAGCGCAGGCGCTCGTAGCGCGACAGCAGGCGTCGCACCTGCTTGACGTCGTCATCGACCAGTGCACGCTTGCTGCGCACGTAGAGTTCGCGTGGGCCGCAGGACACGGACGCGGCCACGCCTGCGTGTTCGAGGCGATCGCGCAGCAGCTGGAACGAGGCACCCAACGGGTCATGCACGGTCTGCGGGCGCATCGAGATGACTGCCAGCCAGGCGAGCAGCGTCGCCATCACGAGCGCCAGTACGAGCGCGACATTGTCGAGGCTCGGCGTGAGTCCGAGGCGCTGGATGAGGGCCCGCTGGCTCTCCTGCGAATAGGAGATGACCCACTGGTTCCAGCCATTCTGGACAGCCTCCCAGTTGTGGCGCAGCGAACGCAGCCACGCGTAGTCGGCGCCCAGTCCCTGCAACGCGCCAGTGGTCTGGCGTGCGAGTTCGGCGGCGCCGCGTTCAATGCGAAAGGGCGCCACGACCGCGGTCGGATCGACGCGCACCCAGCCGCGACCCGCGAGCCACACTTCGGTCCAGGCGTGAGCGTCCGCCTGGCGCACCGTCATGTAGCCATCGACGGGATTCAGCTCCCCGCCCTGGTACCCGGTAACCACCCGCGCCGGTATCTCGAGCGCCCGCATCAGGAAGACGAAAGCCGAGGCGTAATGCTCGCAGAAACCCAGGCGGGTATCGAACAGGAACTCGTCGACCGAGTGCCGACCGAGCGGCGGCGGCGACAGCGTGTAGTTGAAGTCTCCACGACGAAAGTGATCGAGCACGGCATTCACGAGCTGGCTGTCATGCGATTGGCGCTGCACAGCCGAGATCGGAACGATGCGACTGCGAAGTTCGGATGCGAACTGCAGCGCACGCGGGTTGAAACCTTTCGGCAACTCGAGCCAGTCCTGCAGTTCCAGCTCGCTCGTGCGCGCACCGAGCCGATAGCCGGTGTACGAACGCATCTCGTACCGGAGTCGCTCGGTGATCAGGCCGGGGACGAGCAGCTGCATTTCAGGTGTCAACCGCGGCCGGAACGTTTCCAGCTGCGGGAGCGTCGCCGGCACATCGAGCGCGAACAACCAGTCGCGCTTGTGCGGTTCGAGCGTCACTTCGTAGCTGACGGCCGTGCGTGGCTCGCCTTCGATACTCGGCGCAGACGCGTCGCCCTGTCGCCGGTTGAGTGGAGTCCAGGAGCGGCCATTAAAGGAACCGAACACCGGCCCGCGCCAGTACAGCTTGTCGTTGCCCGGCATCGCGTCGTCGAAGCGGACGCGGAAGACGATGGCGTCGGACTCCAGCAACTGGCTGATCGAGCCCGGCGACATCGAGTTGGACAAACCCGTCTTGCCCTGGCGCGACTCGCCCGGCATGCCCCACAGCGGACCCGAGATGCGCGGGAAAAGGAGGAACAGTGCCGCTGCCAGCGGCAGGGCCTTCAGCAGCGTGATCCCCACCAGTCGCAATTTGCGCAAGGCCGGCAGATCGACTTCGTCCAGGTTGACGCTGACGAGCACGAAGAACAGCGCCACGACGGCAGCGACCGTGATCGCTGCCACCGGCAGGTCTTGCCCGTACAGGAACTGCGTCAGCAGGATGAAGAAAGCCAGGAAGATGACGACGAAGATGTCGCGGCGCGCGCGCATCTCCAGCAGCTTGAGCGCCATCAGCAGCAGCAGCAGCGTGACGCCAGCGTCCTGACCCGCCAGCGTGCGGTGCTGCAGGTACACGGCGCCGGCAGCGGCTAGCAGCAACGGCAGCATGACGACGCGGCCCGGCAGCGGGCGCTGCGCCAGCGTGATCCATACGCGCCAGGTCAGCAGCAGCAGCACGATGCCGGTGGCCCACCACGCGGTGTGTTCGAAATGAGGGAACACCACCAGCGCAACCGCAACCAGCAGCACCAGTACGTCGCGCCGCTCGCGCGCTGCGCTGGATGTCTGCGGCCCGAACACGCGCGCAATGGGCCTAAGCATGGCGCGCAGCGGACCGGCAGCGGCAGCGGCTGAGTCGGCGGGTGCAGCAGTGTTCATCGCGGCGGGTTGGGTCTCACGCGTGGTACAGCGCCAAAGCGCCAAGGCAGTGCTCACGATGCTGCACTCCCGTGCCGGCGAAGGCGAGTGCGCCGGGAATGCGCAGCGCGTAGCGCATGTGTGCGGCGTCGGCGTCCAGCACCCAACGCGTCAGCCGCGACAGCTTCTGCTCGGCATCCAGTTGGGGGCTGATCGCATCGAAGTCCAGCAGCAGGTCGCCGCCGCCCTGCGCGTCGAATTGCTTGACCGACAACTCGTCGCAGCGCGCGGCGAGCCGCCACGCGATCATCTTCTGCGGGTCGCCGGGCGAGTACGGACGCACACCGGCGAAGTCGTCGCCTGTCGCGGCGAGCCCCACGCCTTCACCGCCGGCCAGTCCGGTTGCGGGCAGCGGTGGCGCATCGGCCTCGGGTCTCGGATAGACCATCGCGGTCAGCGCCGGCGTCAGGTACGCCCACGCGCGCCACAGCCCGAACGGAAAGCGCGTCTCGATGACGATTCGCGGAGCCGGCAGCTTGCCGCGTACGGGCGCGGGTAGCGGCACCCCGATCGCGCGGTCGCCGCGCGCCGGCAGCTCGGTGGTGATGAACGGTCGCGCGGCCGTTCGCCGGCCGCCGCCGAACACCGCAGCGAAGCTGCCCAGCCAGTTGCGCGGCTCCGTCGCTCCGATGAACGAAAAGCGCAGCGCAAAGCGGTCAAGCGTCGTGGGATTGGTGGCGGTCAGCTGGAAGATCGCGACGTCACCTGCGTACACCGACTCGACGCGCACGCCGCGTAGCACGATGTTCGCCAGGTTGGAGTGCGTGGTATGCATGCCGACGATCGCCATGCCGGTGACCAGGAAGGTCAGCGCGTAGCCGAGCTGCAGCGAGTAGTTGATCGAGCCGATCAACAGCATCAGCATCGCCGCGCCGAACAACACGCCGGCCGGCGTCGGCAGGATGTAGACACGGCGGCGGTCCAGCAGTACCTCGCCCATCTCCGGACCGCGGCGGCCGGAGATCCATTCGCCCAGCCGCATCGCCCACGAGTGCGTGATGACGCTCACGGGAATGGACGCTACGGAACCGGCACTGCGCCGATCAGCTGGCTGACGAGCTCCCTGCCGTGCAGCGCCCGGCCGCTGTCGCGGCTGACGGCATGCAGGCGATGGCCGGCAACTGCAGGCATCACGTTCTGTACGTCCTCCGGAATCACGTGATTGCGCCCGTCCATCCAGGCCCAGGCGCGCGCGGCAGCCAGCAGCGCGAGACCGCCACGCGGTGACAGGCCCTCGGCGTACTTGCCGGAGGCGCGCGTATGACCCATCAGGGCCTGCACGTAGTCGAGCAGTGCGGCGGACACGAACACCTTTTTCACCTCGGCCTGTGCGGTAACGAGGTCACTCGGACGGGCGACCGCCGGCAAAGACTTCAGCATGTCGCGCCGCGCCTCGCCCGAAAGCAGGGCGCGTTCTGCCGCGCGGTCCGGGTAGCCGAGGCTGATGCACATCAGGAATCGGTCGAGCTGTGACTCGGGCAGCGGAAACGTGCCCACCTGCGACAGCGGGTTCTGCGTGGCGATCACGAAGAATGGATTGGGCAGCGGACGCGACAGGCCGTCGACCGACACCTGGCTCTCCTCCATGGCTTCGAGCATCGCGCTCTGGGTCTTGGGGCTGGCGCGGTTGATTTCGTCGGCCAGCAGCACTTCGGTGAAGATCGGTCCCGGGTGAAAGACGAACTGCCCACCGGTGCGGTCGTAGACGGATACGCCGATCACGTCGGACGGCAGCAGGTCGCTGGTGAACTGGATGCGCCGAAACGGCAGTCCGAGCGAAATGGCGATCGCGTGCGCGAGCGTCGTCTTGCCGACTCCCGGTGCGTCCTCGATCAGGAGATGGCCGCCGGCGAGCAGGCAGGTCAGGCTCTGGCGGATCTGCAGGCTCTTGCCGACGATCACGCTGCTGATCTGGGTGGCGGTCGCGCGGAATTTCTCTAACATTGGCTCAAACGCTCAGGCCGCGCTTTTCGCGGACCTCGCCGTCGGGGACAAAAGAGGGTTAAAAGGGGACATGCTTCAGACAGGGTTCTTCACGCACCGTGCCTGCACGGCGCACGAAATGGGTTCGTGGCATCCGGAAAGCCCTGAACGGCTTGCGGCCATACACGATCATCTGATTTCCACCGGCATTGCGCCGCACCTGCAGCACTACGACGCACCGGTCGCGTCGGAAGAAGCGCTGGCGCGCGCCCATGACGCGGCATACATCGACAGACTGAAAACCAGCGTACCACAGCAGGGCTACTGGCCAGTCGATCCGGATACCTCGATGAACCCCCACACCTGGGACGCGGCGCTGCGTTCGGCAGGTGCGGTGATCGAGGCAACCGATCGCGTGATCGCACGCGAACTCGGCAATGCGTTCTGCGCGGTGCGTCCACCCGGCCACCATGCCCGCAAGGCGGCCGCGATGGGTTTCTGCTTCTTCAACAACGTCGCGATCGGCGCGCGCCATGCGCTGACCGCGCATGGTCTGCAACGGGTGGCGGTGATCGATTTCGACGTGCATCACGGCAATGGGACCGAGGAGATCCTGGCGGGAGACGAGCGTGTGCTGATGGTCAGTTTCTTCCAGCATCCGTTCTACCCGTATACCGGGACCGATCACGTGGCGAAAAACATGGTGAACGTGCCGCTTCCGGCCGGAACCAAAGGCGACGTGGTCCGGCAGGTGGTCGACGAGGTCTGGATGCCGCGCCTGCGCGCCTTTCGTCCGCAGATGCTGTTTATCTCGGCCGGATTCGATGCTCACCGTGAGGACGATCTCGGCCAGATGGGTCTGGTGGAGGCCGATTACGCCTACATCACGCGGCGCCTGATGGAAGTGGCCGACGAGTTCAGCGAGGGGCGGATCGTCAGTTCGCTTGAAGGAGGCTACAACCTGAGCGCACTGGCGCGCAGCGTCGGAGCTCACGTAAAGGCGCTTGCACAGCTGTGAGCCGAAGCAGGCACACGCAACCGCCGCGCTGATAAAGAATGACTACTCCGATCTACGAAGTCGGACTCGACCGGAATCCAGCGAACTTTGCGCCGCTGTCTCCGTTGGGCTTTGTCGAGCGCAGCGCGACGGTGTTCCCGGATCTGACGGCGGTCATCCACGGCAGCGGTTCGCGGGCGGTGCATCGAACCTGGCGCGAGGTCTATGCGCGCTCACGCCAGCTGGCGCACGCGCTGGCTCGCGCCGGCATCGGCCGCGGCGATACCGTGGCGGTGATGCTGCCCAACACGCCCGAGATGGTCGAGGCGCACTACGGCATCCCGATGGCAGGCGCCGTGCTGAACGCGCTCAACACGCGGCTCGATGCCGCGTCGATTGCCTTCATGCTCGAGCACGGCGAGGCCAAGGTGCTGATCGTCGATCGCGAGTTCGCGCCGACGGTTCGCGACGGCGATCGCGCAGCTGGGTCGGCCGTTGCAGGTGATCGATGTCGACGATCCGGTGTACGACGGTGCGGGGACCCCGTTGGGCGGCGTGACCTACGAGGCCTTCCTGGCGACCGGCTCGGTGGACTACGCGTGGCCGATCCCGACTGACGAGTGGGACGCGATCGCACTCAACTACACCTCCGGTACGACCGGCAATCCCAAGGGCGTCGTGTATTCGCACCGTGGCGCTTACACCAACGCGGTGTCGAACGTACTCGTGTGGGCCATGCCGCATCATCCGGTGTACCTGTGGACGCTGCCGATGTTCCACTGCAACGGCTGGTGTTTCCCCTGGACGATCGCGGCGATGGCGGGCACGCATGTCTGCCTGCGCCGGGTGGATGCTGCGGCCGTGTTCAATGCGATTCGCGACCACCGCGTCACGCACTTCTGCGGCGCGCCGATCGTCCATTCGATGCTGGTCAACGCGCCCGAGGAGATGAAACGAGGCATCGGCCACCGCGTGAGCGCGATGGTGGCGGCGGCCGCACCGCCGGCATCGATGATCGAGGGCATGGACCGGCTCGGCATCGACCTGACGCATGTTTACGGCCTGACCGAGGTCTACGGACCGGCGACGGTCTGCGCCAAGCAGCCTGCGTGGACAGACATGGACGTGGGCGAGCGGGCGATCCTGAACGGCCGGCAGGGCGTGCGCTACACGCTGGAAGAAGGTGTCGCGGTCCTCGATCCCGAGACACTGCAGCCGGTGCCATGGGATGGCGAGACCATCGGTGAGGTGATGTTCCGCGGCAACATCGCGATGAAGGGGTACCTTAAGAACGACACGGCAACGCGCGAGGCGTTCCGGGGCGGGTGGTTTCACTCGGGCGATCTGGCGGTGGTCTTTCCGGACGGCTACCTGCGCATCAAGGATCGCAGCAAGGACATCATCATCTCGGGCGGCGAGAACATATCGTCGATCGAGGTGGAAGACGCGCTGTTTCGGCATCCGGCCGTGAATGCCGCGGCGGTGGTTGCGCAACCCGATGCGAAGTGGGGCGAGGTGCCCTGTGCGTTCGTCGAACTCCGCAGCGGTGTGGAAGTGACGGCCGATGAACTACTCGCGCACTGCCGCAAGTATCTCGCCGGCTTCAAAGTGCCCAAGCGCATCGTCTTCGGCGAGCTGCCGAAGACGTCGACCGGAAAGATCCAGAAGTACATGCTCAGGCAGCAGGCGAAGTCTGCCTCCGCCATCGATGTCTAGGAGACTGTCATGAACGCCCCAGAATCTCGACCGATGACCGAACCGTATGTGCTGAACGAACGCGACGCGCGCGGCGTGTTCACCTTGACGCTCAACCGGCCGCAACAGTTCAACGCGCTATCGGAGGAAATGATGACCGCGCTGCTGGCGGAGCTCGATGCGGTGGCGCGCGACGCGTCGGCCCGCGTCGTTGTAATCGCCGGCCGGGGCAAGGCGTTTTGCCCCGGACACGATCTCAAGCAGATGAAAGCCAACCCGTCGATCGAGTACTACCGCCGACTGTTTGCGCAATGCTCGCAGCTGATGCTGGCGCTGCAGCGTCTGCCGGTACCGGTCATCGCGCGCGTGCACGGCATCGCCACGGCGGCGGGCTGCCAACTGGTTGCGATGTGCGATCTGGCGGTGGCCTCAGCCGATGCCCGTTTCGCGGTGAGCGGCATCAATGTGGGACTGTTCTGCTCGACGCCAGGCGTGGCACTCTCACGCAATGTCGGCCGCAAGCAAGCTTTCGAGATGCTGGTCACGGGCGATTTCATCGACGCGGAGACCGCGCAGGCCCGCGGGCTTGTCAACCGCGTCGTCCCACCGGATCGGCTCGACGCCGAGGTCGACCGCCTGGCCGCCGCCATCATTGCCAAGCCGAAGTCGGCGCTGGCACTGGGCAAGGACCTGTTTTACCGGCAGATCGAAACCGGGATCGAAGCCGCCTACCAGTTGGCCGGGCAGACGATGGCCTGCAACATGATCGACGAGTCGGCCCAGGAAGGCGTGCAGGCCTTCATGGAAAAGCGCAAGCCGACGTGGGCGCCGTGAAACGGGCGCGCAATGTTAGTGACCTGTAACAGCCAATTCAGAACTGCCTTGCGCGCCGGCGCGGCCGATTGCTTTGTCGCTCGCCTTGCGAATATGCGACGGCTATTCGACGCGGCTCGCTTCGCGCACTCGGCTCGCGCGGGCTCGCCTTTCAGTCCCGAATCGACTGTTACAGGCCACTAGGGCTTGACCGACTCTGTCGGCGGCTCGGCCGCCGGCGGCGTGTTGACCGCGCGGCGGAAGAAGTTGAGCAGCGGCGATTCGCCGCTGGCGTCCGCACTCGAGTCCGCCTGTGCCGCAGGAGCTGCTTCTACGGGTGCAGCCGCGGACTTCGCGGCTGCTGTAGCCGGCCCGGGTCGTGCCGTCTTCGGCGCAGCGGCCGCCACTCCATTCGTGCCATTCGGGCGCGGCTCAGCCGATACCGACGTCGACTTGCTGTCGGTCGGCAGCGGCAGGGCCAGTGTGTACAGCGTCAGCGCAACCCATCCGCCAATGATCAGCAGGGGCAGTCCGCGTGTCGACGCCTGCGCGAGCAGCGCCGTGATCGCTCCCTGGCGGGCAAACGCGGGAGGCCGTGCGGCCACGCGTTCCAGTGCCTCTTCGACCCGCTGGCGTTGCTGTTTCAGCGGGCCCACGCGATCCCGGGCAGCCCGAAGCCCGAGGTAAGTGAACACCACGGCTAGAAGTGCGAAGACCGCGATCCCGGTCAGCAGCCAGCGCTTGCCAGGTATCGGCAAGGTCCAGGAGCCGACCAGGACGACGACATAAGCCGTCAGCAGGAACGCCTGGGCGACGATTGTCCATGACAGGTGTTGTCCGAGCGCGGCGGCGGAACCCTGGATCGCGGTGTTCAGTCGATCCAGTTCGCGTTCGAGCGCGGGCCGGTTGTCGCCGTGTATCACGGCCGCATCGGCGGCCTCCCGGACCGCATCGGCGCTGCCATCGCTCGGTGAAAGTGCCCGCATCAGTGCCTCCATCGCCAGATCCTGCATGGAGTTTCGACAGCGAGTGGTCCCGGAGGGATCGCCCGTCCGGGGGAGGACGACTCACTTCCAGGGGCGATGGCGGGCGCTTGCGTCGCGCCCTGGCGCGTGCCCGCCTAGTCGGACGCCGACTCCGGACGCTTTGCTAGCCCGCAGCGGTACTGCGCACCGACACCGGTCGTCAGTTCGCGGCGAGTCGGGGCTCGAACTCCGCCAGGACGGACGCAAAGACATCGATGCCCCAGTCCAGCGCCTCGCGACTGATCGTCAGCGGCGGGGCAAAGCGAATCACGGTCTCGTGCGTGTCCTTGCTCAGCACGCCACGCTCGGCCATGCGTTCCACGACCGCGCGCGCCGACACGCGCGTGCGGTCGAGCTCGACGCCGACCCACAGGCCGCGTCCACGCACCGCGCAGATCAACGGGGAGTCAAGTCCACGCAACCTTGACAGCAGGCGCACGCCGAGTTCGCGGCTGCGCTCGACGAGTCGCTCGTCGACCAGAACACGCAGCGCCTCGAGCGCCACCCGCGCTGCGAGTGGATTGCCGCCGAACGTCGAACCGTGGCTGCCCGGTTCCATCAGATCCAGTACTTCGGCGCGCGGCGACGAATGCCGACACCGGCAGCAAACCGCCGCCCAGGGCCTTGCCGACCAGCACACCGTCGGGACGCATGTCCTCGTGCATGTACGCGAACATCGCGCCGGTACGTCCGAGGCCGGTCTGGATCTCGTCCAGAATCAGCAGTACGTTGCGCTCGTTGCACAGCCTGCGCGCCGCCTGCAGAAAGCCGTCGGGCGGTAACACGATGCCGGCTTCGCCCTGGATCGGTTCGATCAGCACCGCGCAGGTGTGATCGTTGATCGCTGCCTCGAGCGAATTGATGTCGCCGAAGTCGAAGTGGCGGAAGCCGGGAGCAAACGGCCCGAAGTCGGCGCGATACGACGCCTCCGTCGAAAAGCCGACCACGCTGGTCGAGCGCCCATGGAAGTTGCCGCGCGCCACGACGATTTCGGCGTGTTCGGCAGCAATGCCTTTGACGCGGTAGCCCCAGCGACGCGCCGCCTTGATCGCGGTCTCGACCGATTCGCAGCCGCCGCTCGCGGGCAGTACGCGCGCCGGCGAGCGCAGGTCCGCGAGTTCAACCAGCTTGGCCACAAACGGACCGAGTACGGCCGAGTGATAGGCACGCGACGTGACCGCCACTCGTTGCGCCTGCTCGATCAGCGCCCGGACCAGACGCGGATGCGCATGGCCATGACTGACCGCGGAGTACGCTGACATGAAGTCGAGATAGCGCTTGCCGTCGGCATCCCACAGCCAGCTTTCCTCGCCGCGTTCGAGCACGACCGGAATCGGCGCGTAGTTCGGCGCCGCGTACGACTTTTCCAGTGCAATCGACTGATCCGATCCGTTGAAAACCTGTCCGAGCCGCGCATCCATGAGCCACCTCGTTGAAACCTACACCTCGCTGAAACTCCAGCCAGTGTATGAGGCGCAAAAACTAGGCGAGGCAGATTGACGCTAGCCGTTTTGCTCGAAGCGGCTGTCTGTCCGTGCGACTTCCGCCGATTCGGCAGCGACCCGTGCCGACAGGGGGCCGGTTGTTCAGGCCAGCGGATAGCCGCGAAAGGCCTTGATCGTCTGCAGTTCCGGCTTTGAGCTGATCTTCTCGACGCCAAGGGCCGGATCGTCGGTCCAGGCGTTGGTGAGGTCGCGATAGTGATCCAGATCGCGGCACGCTAACCGCAGCACGTAGTCGCAGGGTCCGGATACGAGGAAGCATTCCACGACTTCCTCGGCCAGGCGCATGCGCTGCTCGAAGCGGCTGTGCGTGGCCTGGGTCTGGTCCTTCAGTGTCACTTCGACGACGATGGTGAGGAGCCCCCCGAGCTTGCGCGGGTCCAGCACCGCCATGTAACCCGCGATCAGACCCGCACGTTCAAGCCGTCGCACGCGATCGAGGCAGGCGCGCGGGCTGAGCGCGATGCGTTCCGACAACTCCTGGTTCGTGATGCGGCCGTCGGCCTGCAGGATCTCCAGGATCTTTCGATCGATGCGATCGAGGTCTTTGGTCGCCATGCGTTGCAGTATACGAACGGTGCCCGCTCCGAACGATCTGCTCGCGTAGCATGCGTGGGCGAGCGCGCCGACGGAATCTCATGCCGATCTTCGATCCTGCAGCACTCAATCCCGGCGTCCGTCCGCGCGAGGTGATGGCCTGGGCCGGCTACGACTTCGCCAACTCGGGCTACACGACCGTGGTGCTGACGGCGGTGTTCAACGCCTACTTCGTCGGTGTCGTCGCGGCCAATGCCGACTGGGCGACCTTCGCCTGGACGCTGACGCTCGGTATCTCCAATGCGCTGGTCATGCTGGCGATGCCGATGATCGGCGCCTATGCCGACCTGCGCGCGCGCAAGAAGTGGTTGCTGGCCGTGTCGACCGCTGGCTGCATCGCCGGCACGGCGGCGCTCGCTGCCGTCGGGCCGGGGGATGTTGCGCTGGCAGCGACAGCCATCACGGTGTCGAACTTCTTCTTCATGGTCGGCGTCGCATTGATCGCGGCCTTCCTGCCGGAGCTGGCGCGGCCCGAAGCGCTCGGCAAGGTCTCCGGCTGGGGGTGGGGGTTCGGCTATGTCGGCGGCCTCATCACGCTGGCGTTGTGCCTGGCCTATGTGCAGTGGGCGCAGGGACATGGCGCGACCGCAGGAGAGTTCGTGCCCATCACGATGCTCATCACCGCCACCGTGTTTGCGCTGGCTGCGGCGCCGGCGCTGCTGATCGTGCAGGAGCGGGCCGTGCCGCAGGCGGACGAACGCGTCGGCCACTTCGTGCACCAGGCGCTGGGACGCCTCTTTGACACGCTGCGCCACATCGATCGATATCGCGACTTCGCCCGACTGCTTGTCTGCGGGGTCTGCTACCAGGCCGGCGTCATGGTCGTCATCGCGCTGGCGGCGATCTACGCGCAGGAGGTGATGAAGTTCACCTTCGTGCAGACGATGATGCTGGTGCTGGTCGTGAACGTCACCGCGGCGATCGGCGCGTTCGCGTTCGGCTACGTGCAGGATGCCCTCGGGCACAAGCTGGCCCTCGGCATCACGTTGCTGATGTGGCTGGCGATGGTGACGGTGGCGGCACTGGCGACCAGCACGGCGATGTTCTGGGTGGCGGCCAACCTCGCGGGACTGGCCATGGGATCGAGCCAGTCGGCCGGACGCGCACTGGCGGGACTGTTCGCCCCACGGGACCGCCTGGCGGAGTTCTACGGACTATGGACTTTCGCCACGCAACTGGCCGCGATCATCGGGCCGATCACCTATGGCGCGGTGGTCTATGCGACGGACAACAATCACCGGCTGGCGATCGGCCTGACCGGACTGTTCTTTGTGGCGGGGCTGCTCGCATTGGCGTCGATCGACATCGCGCGCGGACGCCGCGCCGCGGAGGGGGCGGCGTCCGCCGATTGATTGGGTCAGAGTGCCGCGATGCCCGCCTTGGCGATCTGCGCATCCTCGATCGACTTGACGCCCGAAACGCCGACGGCACCGACGACATGGCCGTCGACGACGATCGGCAAGCCGCCCTCGAGCATGCCGTCGAGCGGCGCCGACAGGAACGCCGTACGCCCGCCATTGATCATGTCCTCGTACAGCTTGGTTTCGCGCTTGCCAAGCGCGGCGGCGCGCGCCTTGGCGGGCGCGATCATCGACGACACAGGCGCCACGCCGTCAAGGCGATGCAGCAGCAGCAGGTGCCCGCCATCGTCGCAGATGGCGATCACGACGTTCCACTGGTGGGCGACAGCCTCCGCTTCGGCGGCGGCTGCGATGCGCCTGGCATCGTCGAGTGTCAGCAGGGGTTTGGTCTTCATCGTTATCTCCTCGCGGTGAACGTTCAGCGGTATCGCAAGAGGTAGTAGCCGCGTGACACCCACTCCCGCAGCGCCCCCTGCGAGAGCTGCAGCGCCGCGGCGCCGGGAACCAGCTGGTACGGCGCGAACGGTCGCTGCCCGGCGTATGCGGTGGGACAGGCGATCACTTCGAGTCCGGTCGATTCGAATACCTGGCGCGAACGCGGCATATGGATCGCGTCGGTCACCAGCGCAACGCGGGATAGCCCGGCGGCCTTGAGCTCCTTGGCGGCCATGATCGCGTTTTCACCGGTCGTCATCGCCTCGACATCGACCCAGCGGACCTCGAGGTTGTACTCCTTGACCAGCACGTCGCGCATCAGGGCGGCTTCGGCGAATCGACTGGCTTCGGGCCGGCCGCCCGTGACCAGGATAGGCAAGCCCGTCTCGCGCGCGAGACGCGCGCCATAGCGCAGGCGTTGCAGCGTGTAGGTCTTGACCGTCTCGCCGCCCCACTCGGGCGCGCCACGGTTGTTGCCTCCCGCAAGAATGACGATGGCCTGTGCCCGCTTCAGGTCGCTGGCCGTCACTGGCGGCGGTTCGAGCGAGCGCGCCAGCGCGTTCGCCACGACGGGCAGCGAAAGCGCCAGCAGCAGCCAGCTGCGAACCGAGGATCAGCGTCAGTCCGAGCGCGCGGCGACGGCGCAACAGCAGCGACACCGACGATCGTCAAGACAATCAGCGACGTCGGCGGCAGAACGACGTCGGACAGGGCGTAGTTGAACGTCACACGGTGGCCTGCAGAAGAAAACGGCCGCGAGCTTACGCGAGCCCGCGGCCGGTACGGAGAGATCGCCCCGCTAGGGGCGCACCGCCGTGCGGATCTGGTCGAGCGCCGTCGGATCCTCGATCGTCGTCAGGTCGCCGGGATCGCGGCCTTCGCACAACGCCTGGATCGAGCGGCGCAGGAGCTTGCCGGAGCGGGTCTTCGGCAGCACGCTGACAAAGTGCACGCGTGCCGGCCGCGCGACCGCGCCGAGCTGGTTGTCGACGGTCTTCATCATCTCGCCTTCGTGCGCGAGTTTCTTCTCCGGCGTGTCGGCCAGGCTCGGGTCCTTCAGGATCGCGAACGCCATCGCGACCTGGCCCTTCAACTGGTCTGCGACGCCGACCACCGCGACCTCGGCAATGTTGGAATGCGATGACAGCGACTCCTCGATCTCGCGCGTGCCAAGGCGGTGACCGGCGACGTTGATCACGTCGTCGGTGCGGCCGAGGATGAAGAAGTAACCGTCTTCGTCGCGGATGCCCCAGTCGAAGGTCGAATAGACCTGCCGATTGGGTATCGTGGTCCAGTACGTCTTCACGAAGCGGGCGTCGTCACCCCAGACCGTGGTCATGCACCCCGGCGGCAGCGGGCCGTCGATCGCGACCACACCCTTCTCGTGGTGGGCGGTGATCTCCTCGCCGGTGGCTTCGTTGTAAAGCTTGACCGAGTAGCCATAGCAGGGCACGCCCGGCGAGCCGAACTTCGACGGCAGCGCCTCGACGCCGCGCGGAATCGCCAGGATCGGCCAGCCGGTCTCGGTCTGCCAGAAGTTGTCGATGATCGGCTTGCCGATGCCGTCGGCGATCCAGCGCGCGGTCGGCTCGTCGAGCGGCTCGCCGGCCAGGAACAGCAGCCGCAGTGACGACAGGTCGTACTTCTTCAGGAATGCCGGGTCCTGCTTCTTCAGCACGCGGATCGCGGTCGGCGCCGAGAACATCGTCGTGACCTTGTACTTCTCGACGATGCTCCACCAGACGCCGCCGTCGGGCCGGATCGGCGTGCCTTCGTACATGATGGTGGCCATTCCGGCCAGCAGCGGGCCGTAGATGATGTAGCTGTGGCCCACCACCCAGCCGATGTCGCTGGTCGCGAAGTAGGTCTCGCCCGGATTGCCGCAGAAAATGAGCTTCATCGATGCCGCGAGCGCCACCGCGTAGCCGCCGGTGTCGCGCTGCACGCCCTTGGGCTTGCCGGTCGTGCCCGACGTGTACAGGATGTAGCTCGGTTCGCTGGATTCGAGCCAGGTGCACGGCACCTCGTCGTTCATGTGCTCGGCGCGCAGCGTTGCATAGTCGACGTCGCGGCCGGCCATCACGTTGGCCTCGGCCAGTCCGCGACTCACCATCAGCACCTTCGCGGGCGGGAACTTGGCGAGCGAAATCGCTTCGTCCAGCAGGTGCTTGTAGGGCACCGGCTTGCCGCCGCGCGACCCGGCGTCGGCCGAGACGATGACTTTCGGCTGCGCATCGTCGATGCGCGTGGCGAGGCTCACCGCCGCAAATCCGCCGAACACGACGGAGTGGATCGCGCCGATGCGAACGCACGCCAGCATCGCAAACGTGGCCTCGGCGATCATCGGCATGTAGATCAGCACGCGGTCGCCTCGACCAACGCCGAGACTCAGAAGAATCCCGGCCATGCGGTTCACTTCGCGGTGCAGCTGGCGGAAGGTGTAGGTCTTGTCTTCGCCGGTCTCGGTCGAGACGTAGATCAGCGCGGGCTGGTCACCGCGCTGCGCAGGTGACGGTCGACCGCGTTGTGGCAGATATTCGTGGTGCCGCCGACGAACCACTTCGCAAAGGGCGGTCGGGAGTAATCGAGGACCTGCGAGAACGGGTTCTTCCACTCGATCAGTGTGGCCTGCTCGGCCCAGAAGCCGGCCGGATCCTTGATCGACCTAGCGTGGAACTCCTTGTACTTCGCCATGGCTGCCTCCCTCCGCTGGTGTGGCTTGTAGTTCTTTCTGTTGCCGCACCAGTTTCAGCAGCGGTGCGATCTGCTCGAGCAACCGAGGCAGATGCGGCACCACTTCGGCCGCCCGGCCGGCGCGGATCAGCGCCAGCGCGAGATTGATGTCCATCGAACCGTCCTCGGGCTTCGGTTCCATGCTGCCGGGCGAGACTCCGTCCGACGTCCCGAGGATGATGCGGCGCGAGCGATTTTGCTGCGCCTGTGCCGCGCGCTTTTGAGCCAGCGCACGAAGTTCTTCTGCGCTGCGCCGCAATTCCTCCGAAAGCGTCGACAGGCCGATGCAGGTCCAGACCTCGACGCCGGGTCCGGCCGCCTCGACGTTTTCCAGCACCTTGCGCAGACGGGCGGCAAACCGCAGCACGCCCGACAGGCCGGAGGAGGGCGTGGCGACGCAGAACTCGAACTTGTCGGTCCGGGTGCCGAGGTCTTCGAGGCGGATCGAGGCGGCCAGGGTCCGGCCGACCAGCTTGATGCGCTGATCGACCTCGCCCTCCCAGGTCTCCTGCTGTGGCAAGGACAGCTCGACCCGCACGCAGATCAGGGCCACGTCCGACAGGTTGCGCCGCGCAAACGAAATGAGCTTTTCGACCTGCTTGTCGAAAAAAGGCATGTTGAGCAGCTCGGTCTCGCCGTCGACCGTGCGCGACGATTCGAGCGATGCCTGGCTCTCGGCCAGGGCCTCCCGGGTGGCAGACAGCCGCACCAGCACTTCGAGCCGGGCGATCAGTTCGGCGGCGGCCACGCCTTTCTGGATGAAGTCGGTCGCGCCCATCCCGGCAGCGCGATCGCGTTCCGCGGCTTCGTCCTCGCCGGAAATGACGACCATCGGCAGCTCACGGATGCGCTGGACTTTCGAGCTGCGCACCCGGTTGAGCAGCTCGAAGCCGTCCACCTTGGGCATCGTCAGGTCGGTGATGACGACGCGGATCGAGGAGTCGAGCAGGATCGCCTGCCAGGCCGCCTCGCCGTCCATGACCTCGCGGATGTCGAAGCGGTCGCGGATGTGCTGAACGATGGACGCCCGCACGATGCGGGAATCGTCTGCAATCAGGACGCGCGGCTTGGGAGGCGCGCTCGGCGTTGATGTTTTTGCGGTGTCGGTGGCCACGCCAACCTCGTGACGGAACTGCGATCCGGCGCTCCGACGCCGGCCATCCGTGGAAATAGCGGATGGAATTTAGCGTAAATGATCGGCGTAAGCCCCGGTCACCTTTAGGTTTTCTCGCTGGAATGCGCTATGTTCGCGCCCATTGTGGCAGCCGCGCGCCAAGCTGATGCGACGAAGCGGACGGTTGAAACGGGTCTGGATCGCGTTTGGAACGGCAGTTTCCATGCTGCTGGGTTCGGCATCCTCAGCCCAGGTCACGACCGACGGCCTCGCCGCCGACTTAGTCGTACGCGCGCTTGCACTGGTCAACAGTCCCTACCGGTACGGCGGTCGCACTCCAGACGGCTTCGACTGCAGCGGTTTTGTCGGCTACGTCTTCGCAGAAGCCGCCGGCCTGATCCTTCCCCGTCGATCCGAGGACATCGTCCGGATCGGCGACCCCCTCGAGCGCGAACGTCTGCTGGCCGGCGACCTGGTGTTTTTCAACACCCTCGGCCGTCGCTACTCGCATGTCGGGATCTACATCGGCGACGGGCGCTTCGTTCATGCGCCGGCGCGGGGCGGTCGGGTCCGCGTCGAGCAGATCTCCGATCCCTACTGGCGCGCCCGCTACAACGCCGCCCGCCGCCTCGGCGTCGTCCAGCCAGCCCAGATAGCGAACGCGGGACTGCCGGCGGTCGCTGCCAGCGCGCGATAGAAGCCGAGCCAGAGCGCATCACCCCCTGACTCCCAAATCCCTGGCGTTGACATGGATCAGGGAATGCAAATGAGAACTATTTGCATTTGAGGTGAGTTTTCGTTACCGTTCGATCTGCGCGTCGGGACGTCCGGCCCGCATGACCCGTAACGGAACCCACGATGAGATCGACCCGCTCCCTCTGGAATGCCGAAACCTGGCTGCGCCGCGGCCTGCAACTGACCGTCCTTGGCGGCATCCTTGTCGCTGCTCTGTCGCCTATCGATGGGCGAGCGCAGGACAAGGTGCTGAACCTGTACTCGGCCCGGCACTATCAGACCGACAACGCGCTGTACGACAACTTCACCAAGCAGACCGGCATCAAGCTGAACCGCATCGAGCTCGGCGACGAACAACTGGTGCAGCGGCTGAAGTCCGAAGGCGCGAACAGCCCGGCCGATGTGGTCCTGCTGGTCGATGCGGCGCGCCTGTGGCGGGCGCAAATCGACGGCCTGTTCCAGCCCGTCGAGTCCAAGGTGCTGAACGATCGCATCCCCGCCAATTTGCGGGCGAACGACGGTACCTGGTTCGGATTTTCGAAGCGCGCGCGCTTCATCGTCTACGACAAGTCAAGGGTGAAACCGACCGACGTGGACACTTACGAGAAACTCGCCGATCCGCAAGCTCAAGGGTCTCGTCTGCACGCGTTCCGGATCACATCCGTACATGCTGTCGCTCATCGGCGCGATGATCGAGCGCAACGGTGAAGCCAGGACCGAGCAGTGGGCCAAGGGCATGGTCGCCAATATGGCGCGCCCGCCACGGGGAGGTGACACCGACCAGATCAAGGGAGTCGCTGCGGGCGAGTGCGGCGTGGCGCTGACCAACTACTTACTACTGGCTGCGGCTGGTCCGTTCCAGCGACCCGAAGGACAAGGAGATTGTCGCCAAGGTCGGCTTCGTCTGGCCGAATCAGGCCACGTCCGGCACGCACATCAACATCTCCGGCGGCGGGGTGGCGAAGAATGCGCCGAACAAGGCCCACGCGGTGATGTTCCTCGAGTACCTGTCGAGCCCGTCGGCGCAGACCTACTTCGCCGACGGCAACAACGAGTGGCCGGTCGTCAAGGATGCGAAGACCGAAAACGCCGCGCTGGCCGCCTTCGGCGCACCGAAGTTCGAAGATGTCTCGATTGCCACGATCGGCAAGAACCAGATCGCAGCACAGCGCATCCTCGATCGCGTCGGCTATCGCTGATCGAGCACAGGCCGGACATGTACATCTGCATCTGCAATGCGATAACGGATCGGCAGATCCGCTCGGCCGTCGCAGCCGGTGCGGCCTCGCTGAGCGAGATTTCGATGCAGCTCGGTGTCGGTGCCGGGTGCGGGTGCTGCCGCGAGGCCGCGCAGCAGGTGATCCGTGACAGTACCTGCGGGGGTGACTGCTCGACGTGCGTGCGCCGCGAAGTGGCCGCGTCATGACGATGTCCGCTACGCTGGTGGCCTCACATTCCGGTGGGGGCGATCATGAAGGGCGACAAGGCGGTCATCGCGCAGCTCAACGCACAGCTGAAGAACGAACTCACGGCGATCAACCAGTACTTCCTGCATGCACGCATGCTGAAAAACTGGGGCCTCGGACGGCTTGGCAAGCACGAGTACGAGGAGTCGATCGAGGAAATGAAGCATGCCGATCGCCTGGTCGAGCGCATCCTCGTGCTCGAAGGGCTACCGAACTTGCAGGATATCGGCAAGCTGCTGATCGGCCAGGAGGTACCGGAGGTCCTGAAAGGCGACTTGGCACTCGAGCGCGGATCGCAGAAAGCGCTGAAGGCGGCGATCGTCGTCTGCGAGCAGGCGCAGGATTTTGTCTCGCGCGAGATCCTGGTCGACATTCTCGACGACACGGAGGAGCACATCGATCACCTCGAGACACAGCTCGAGTTGATCGAGAAGGTGGGACTGCAGAACTACCTGCAATCGCAAATGGACGTGCCGAGCTGAAGGCCTGTTCGCCCTGTGCGGGCCGGCGCTTGCCCGGACATCGCACGAACGGCGCGGAGCTTTCAACGAAGACGGAAATGCGTATCACTGCACTGCAGATGAAAAGTCATCCGCCTAAGCGCCCTTCCAGTGCTCCTGACCCCGCTTCCACGGGCGAAGCCGACGGCCCGGTGCAGTCGCGCAGTGAAGACCTGCTGCAAGGACGGCGGGAGTTGCTGATCCGACACGGCGACGAGCAGTACCGTCTCAGACTGACCCGCATGAACAAGCTGATCCTGACCAAGTAGCCAGCCGCGGCGTCCTCCTCCTCCCCGTCGCTTCGGTCACGTGCCGTGAGTCGGCCGACCGGATAGCCAGCCAATCGTCAGCCTAGTGGGGTGCGCGCAGTCGCTAAGATCGCGCCGGCATGGCTGCAACCTCTCTCGACGTCCTGATCATCGGCGCCGGCCATAACGGCCTGACATGTGCCTGTTATCTGGCGGCGGCCGGGCTGAAGGTGCACGTGGTCGAGCGCCGCGGCGTTGTCGGCGGTGCGGCCGTGACTGAGGAATTTCACCCGGGCTTCCGCAATTCCACCGCGAGCTACACGGTGAGCCTGCTCAACCCGACGGTGATTCGCGATCTGCGCCTGCGCGAGCGGGGCCTGCGCATCATCGAGCGTCCGTACTCCAACTTCGTGCCGCTCGCTGATGGCCGATCGCTGAAGTTCGGGGGCGATCTCGCCGCCACACAGGCGGAGGTCGCGAAGTTTTCGGCACGGGATGCTGAACGCCTGCCCGCTTTCTATGCGCGGCTGGATCGGCTCGCCGGCCTGCTCAAGCAGTGGGTGCTGCAGGCACCGCCAAATCTCGGGGGAGCGATGGTGGTCGAGGGTTGGCGCGACCTGATCGCCGCGGCCAAGCTGCTGCTGCAGTTCGGACAACTGCCACGCGAAGGCCAGCGCGACCTCGTTGATGTCTTCACCAAGAGCGCCGGTGACTGGCTCGACAACTGGTTCGAATCCGAGCCGCTGAAGGCGGTGCTGGGATGGGACTCGGTCGTCGGCAACTACGCGAGTCCCTACGCGGCGGGCTCTGCCTATGTGCTGCTGCATCACTGCTTCGGCGAGGTCAACGGCCAGGCGGGCAAGTGGGGTCATGCGATCGGCGGCATGGGCGCGATCACGCAGGCGATGGCGGACGAAGCCCGCGAACGCGGCGTCGAGATCACGCTCGACGCGCCGGTGCAGCGTGTCGTCGTCGAGCGCGGAGCGGCCGTCGGCGTCGAACTGGCAGGTGGTGAGGTCATCCGCGCGCGTGCCGTCGCGTCGAATGTCAACCCCAAGCTGCTGTATCAACGCATGCTGGAAGCGTCGCAGTTGCCGGGAGAGTTCGTTGAGGCTATTGCGCGCTACAAGTGTGGCTCGGGATCGTTTCGTATCAACGTTGCGCTGTCGCACTTGCCCGACTTTGTCGCGGCGCCCGGGTCGAATGCGCAAACGCACCACGCGAGTGGCATCGTGTTCGCACCCTCGCTTGACTACATGGACCAGGCCTGGCGCGATGCCGTGGCCGACGGCTGCTCGACCCAGCCGGTAGTCGAAATGCTGATTCCCAGCGTCGTGGATGACACGCTGGCGCCGGCGGGCGCCCACGTCGCGAGCCTGTTCTGCCAGCAGTTCGATCCCGGGGCGGACTGGTCGAAGCTGAAGCCGATCGCGGTGGACCGCATCTTCGATGTCGTGCAGGCGCATTGCCCGAACTTCCGCGCATCGCTGCTCGGCTACCGCGCACTGTCGCCGCGGGACCTGGAGGACGAGTTCGGGCTCGTCGGCGGCGACATCTTCCACGGACAGTTGTCACTCGACCAGTTGTTCTCGATGCGGCCGATCATGGGGTACGCGCGCTACCGCGGTCCGCTCAAGGGCCTGTATCACTGCGGCTCCGGAGCGCATCCGGGAGGCGGCGTGACCGGCGCGCCGGGGCACAACGCGGCGCGCGAGATCGTCCGTGACCTGAAGTAGACGTCCGGCGTCGGCGCGCCGGTCCCGTCTAGACTCGCGCGCCTTGCGCCCCGCGCGTGATCGATCGCCGCAGGCATGTTCGATTTTTCCGCAGAAACCGGGTTTGTTGCGCTCTTCTGTTGCGAGCTTCGTTGCGGCCACGGTGCTGCCGGGCGGGTCCGAGCTCGTGCTGATCGCGGTGATCCAGCGGCATCCGGAGGCCATCTGGCAGGCCGTTATGGTGGCCACGGTCGGCAACACGCTGGGAGGTCTGACGTCGTACTGGGTCGGGCGACTGATTCCCAACCGGGTGCATCACAAGTCGATCATTTACCTGCACAAATACGGTTACTGGGCGCTGCTGTTTTCGTGGGTTCCGCTCGCCGGCGACGCGCTCGCCGTCGCCGCGGGCTGGTTGCGTTTCAGCCCGTGGATCTCGCTGGTGGCCTTTGCAGTCGGCAAGTTCTTCCGTTACGTCCTCGTCGCCGGCGGCTGGGCGTGGTTCGAAACTCTAGTGCGGGCCTGAGGCCCCCCTCTACGGAGGGGGCCGGACAGCTTGGCGGCGACTCCTATAATTCACCGGTTTCCCCGATCGAGTCCGCGGCGCCCGTGCGTGGCGCGTCCCTCACCTAAGCGAACCCATGAAAATCCTGGTCACGGTCAAGCGCGTGGTCGACTACAACGTCAAGGTCCGGGTCAAGTCGGACGGCAGCGGAGTCGACATTGCCAACGTCAAGATGTCGATGAATCCGTTCGACGAAATTGCGGTCGAGGAAGCGGTTCGTTTGAAGGAGGCCGGAGTCGCAACGGAGATCGTCGCCGTGTCGTGCGGCGTCCCGCAGTGCCAGGAGACGCTGCGCACCGCGATGGCGATCGGCGCTGATCGCGGCATCCTGGTCGAGACCGATGTCGAACTGCAACCGCTCGCGGTCGCCAAGCTGCTCAAGGCCGTGGCCGACAAGGAAAAGCCCAACCTCATCATCGTCGGCAAGCAGGCGATCGATGACGACGCCAACCAGACCGGTCAGATGCTGGCGGCGCTGCTCGACATTCCGCAGGGCGCCTTCGCATCCAAGTTGAAAATTGCCGATGGCCGCGCCGACGTGACGCGCGAAGTCGACGGTGGCCTCGAGACGATTTCGATCAGCCTGCCGGCGGTCGTGACCGCCGACCTGCGCCTCAACGAGCCGCGCTACGTCACGCTGCCGAACATCATGAAGGCCAAGAAGAAGCCGCTCGAAACCCTGAAGCCGGCCGATCTGGGCGTCGACGTCACGCCGCGATTGAAGACGCTCAAGGTCAGCGAACCGCCGGCACGCAAGGCAGGCATCAAGGTACCGGATGTCGCCACTCTGGTCAGCAAGCTGAAGAACGAAGCCAAAGCCATCTGAAAGTCGAGAGACACGACATGACTGCACTCGTAGTTGCGGAACACGACAACGCGTCGATCAAGGGCCCGACACTCAACACGGTGACCGCAGCGGCGAAGGCCGCCGGTGATGTGCACGTGCTGATCGTCGGACATAACGCCAGCGGGGCAGCGCAGGCCGCAGCGAAGATCGGCGGTGTCAGCAAAGTGCTCGTGGCCGACGGTCCTCAGTTCGCCGACGGACTGGCTGAAGCGGTGGCTGCCCAGGTGTTGCAGGTCGCGGGCAGCTACTCGCATGTGCTCGCGCCGGCCACGGCCTATGGCAAAAATGTGCTGCCCCGGGTCGCAGCGAAACTCGACTCGGCACAGATATCCGAGATCAGCAGCGTCGAATCGGCCGATACGTTCACGCGGCCGATTTACGCCGGCAATGCCATTGCCACCGTGCAGTCGGGCGACAAGGTCAAGGTCATTACGGTGCGCCCGACCAGCTTCGATGCCGCTTCCGCCGAAGGTGGCTCGGCGGCGATCGAGAGCGTGACTGTCGTTGCCGCAACGGATGCCTCGCGTTTTGTTGGTCGCGATATTGCCAAGTCCGATCGTCCCGAGCTGCAGGGCGCCAAGGTCGTGATCTCCGGCGGACGCGGCATGGGTTCCGCCGAGAACTTCAAGCTGCTCGAGCCGCTGGCGGACAAGCTGAATGCAGCCATGGGCGCATCGCGCGCGGCCGTCGATGCTGGCTATGCGCCGAACGACTGGCAGGTCGGCCAGACCGGCAAGGTGGTCGCACCGGGCCTGTATATCGCCGTCGGCATCTCGGGCGCGATTCAGCATCTGGCTGGAATGAAGGACTCCAAGGTCATCGTCGCGATCAACAAGGATCCGGAAGCGCCGATCTTCTCTGTGGCCGACTATGGACTCGTCGGCGACCTGTTCGAGGTGGTCCCGCAACTCGTCAAGGAACTCGGCTGACGCCACGTCTGCACGAACGCGCGCCCTGAATCACCGCGACTGGATACACCGATGAGCTACACCGCACCGATCAAGGACATGCTGTTCGTACTGCGCGAACTGGCCGGCCTGAAGCAGATCCAGCAGCTGCCGGGGTGCGAAGACGCAACAGACGAAACCGTACAGGCAGTGCTGGAGGAAAACGCCCGATTCATGGGCGAGGTCGTGGCTCCGCTGAACTGGAGCGGCGATACGCAACCGGGGAAGTGGGACAACGGCAACGTGACCACCAGCCCGGGTTTCCGCGAGGCTTTCCGGTCGTTCGCGGAGGCCGGGTGGCAGGGCATTCAGCATCCGACAGAGCACGGCGGCCAGGGTCTGCCGAAGATTGTCGGTGCGGCGTGCATGGAAATGATGCAGGCGGCCAATCTATCGTTTGCATTGTGTCCGCTGCTGACCGACGGGGCGATCGAGGCGCTGCTGGTAGCCGGCTCGGACGAGCAGAAGGCGCTGTATCTGCCGCGCCTGATCGACGGCACCTGGACCGGCACGATGAACCTGACCGAGCCGCAGGCGGGCTCGGACCTCTCACAGGTCCGCTCCCGCGCCGAGCCGCAGGCCGACGGGTCCTACCGCATCTTCGGCCAGAAGATCTTCATCACTTACGGGGATCACGATCTCGCCGAAAACATCATTCATCTGGTGCTGGCGCGCACGCCGAATGCACCGGAGGGTGTGAAGGGGATATCGCTCTTCATCGTGCCCAAGGTCGTCGTCGATGCGAAGGGCGCGCTCGGCAAGCGCAATGACGTCTACTGTGCGTCGATCGAGCACAAGCTCGGCATCAAGGCGAGCCCGACCTGTGTACTGCTGTTCGGCGACGGCAGGGGCGATGTCGGCCCGGGCGCGATCGGTTACCTGGTCGGCGAGGAAAACCGCGGGCTCGAATACATGTTCGTGATGATGAACGCGGCACGCTTCCAGGTCGGAATGCAGGGCATTGCGGTCTGCGATCGTGCCTATCAGAAGGCGGCCTCGTATGCGAAGGACCGGGTGCAGAGCCGCGCGGTCGAAGGGTCCAGCGGGCCGGTCGCGATCATCCGGCATCCGGACGTGCGTCGCATGCTGATGTTCATGCGCGCCAGTACGGAAGCCGCGCGCGCGGTCGCCTATGTGGCGGCCGGGTACCACGACGTGGCGCATCACCATCCCGATGCGGCGGTCCGCAAGGAAGCGCAGGCGGCCTACGAGTACCTGGTTCCGATCGTCAAGGGCTGGTCCACGGAGATCTCGATCGACGTCGCGTCGACGGGCGTGCAGGTACACGGCGGCATGGGCTTCATCGAGGAAACCGGGGCCGCGCAGTTCTACCGGGACGCCCGCATCCTGACGATCTACGAGGGCACCACCGCCATCCAGGCCAACGATCTTGTCGGCCGCAAGACGTCACGTGACGGCGGCGCGACGGCCCGCACGTTTATCGCTCAGATGCGCGCGACCGCGGCCGAGCTTGCCCAGGCCGGAGACGATTGCGCAGTCATCGGTCAGCGGCTGGCTGCAGCGGTCGATGCCTATGCATCAGTCGTCGAATTCGTCGTTGGGCAGTACAAGAACGACATTCGCGCCGTCTTTGCGGGATCGGTGCCCTACCTCAAGCTGGCAGGCATCACGCATGGCGGCTGGCAACTGGCGCGCGCCGCGTTGGCGGCGCGGCGCCTGATCGCCGCAGCGGACGATGTGCCGTTCGCGCAGGCCAAGATTGCGACGGCGCGCTTCTTCGCCGATCACCTGCTGGTGACGGCATCAGCCTTGTCCGCCAGCATCGTTGCCGGCAGCACCGGTACGCTGGCACTCGCCGAAGAACAATTCTGACGTCTGGGGGGCACCGCTTCCGGCCGGCCGCAGCCGCGCTCATCATAGCTATCGGCTATTGGAAGAATACGGACAATTAATTGGTTCTACCGACTTCAGCGGCGTAGGCTCCTTTGAACCGTTCGGCCCGCGGAGTGGTCGAGCGGAGGTTCTACCGTCGAATCCAGCGAGGAGAATTTCATGCAACTGAAGGGCTCGAAAACCGAACAAAACCTGAAGGACGCGTTTGCCGGCGAATCGCAGGCCAACCGCCGTTACCTTTACTTCGCAGCCAAGGCCGACGTCGAGGGTTACAACGATGTGGCCGCGGTGTTCCGTTCGACAGCGGAAGGCGAGACCGGGCACGCGCATGGCCACCTCGAATACCTCGAGGCCGTGGGTGATCCGGCCACGGGACTTCCAATCGGCCCGACCAAGTCGAACCTGAAGGCGTCGATCGCCGGCGAGACGCACGAGTACACCGACATGTACCCGGGCATGGCGAAATCCGCCCGTGACGAGGGCTTCGACGAGATCGCGGACTGGTTCGAGACGCTGGCAAAGGCTGAGCGTTCGCACGCCAACAAGTTCCAGCGAACGCTGGACGCGATCGTCGACTAAGTCCGGCTGTTCCGGCGCCCTGGCGTCGGAGTGGCAATTCGCGTGGGAGTCGGCGTCGCGTGCGCCGCCGATTCGACGCGAACGAATGGGCCGAGGCAGCGTGGCCGGCTCTGCCAAGCAGCGCGAGCGCCGCTTGGCAGAGCTTCGCATGACCATCAGATCACCACACCCGGGAATCCTATGACCTTACGCGAGGGTAGCCTCGAGGCTCCCACCCGCCATCCGCTGGCGTGGAAGAGCCCCGAGTTCTGGGACCAGCAGGCGCTCGACAAGGAACTGCATCGAGTGTTCGACGTCTGCCATGGCTGTCGCCGCTGCGTCAGTCTGTGCGGATCCTTTCCGACGCTCTTCGATCTTGTCGACAACGGTCCGACCGGCGAAGTCGATGGTGTGCCCAAGGAAAAGTACAAGGACGTCGTCGACCAGTGCTACCTGTGCGACATGTGCTACATGACCAAGTGTCCGTACGTGCCGCCGCATCCCTGGAATCTTGACTTCCCGCACCTGATGCTGCGCGCCAAGGCGGTGCACTTCAAGACGCACGGGGCCAAGGCCACCGACAAGTTCCTGACCTCCACCGACAAACTCGGCATGTTCGCCGGCATTCCGATCGTGACGCAGGTCGTGAACGCGGTGAACCGGACCAAGCCGGCGCGCGCGATGGTCGAATCGATGATGGGTATCGATCGCAATGCGTGGATGCCCAGCTTCGCGGAGACGAAATTCCTCTCGGCGGCAAAGTCGGATGCCTCGCCTCCAGTCAGGGATGGAGCCAAAACGCCGGGCAAGGTGGCGATTTACTCGACCTGCTACATCAACTACAACGAGCCCGGCATCGGCCACGACCTGGTGGCGATCCTGCGCCACAACGACATTCCGTACGTGCTCCTCGACAAGGAAGCGTGCTGCGGTATGCCGAAGCTCGAGATCGGAGACCTCGATTCCGTCGAGGCCCTCAAGAACATCAACATTCCCCAGCTCGCCCGGGTGGCACGTGAGGGCTACGCCATCGTCACGCCGATCCCGTCGTGCACGCTCATGTACAAGCAGGAGCTGCCGCTGATGTTCCCGGAAGATGCCGATGTGAAGGCCGTTCAGGATGCGATGTGGGATCCGTTCGAGTATCTCGTCGCGCGCAACAGGGACGGGCTGCTGAAGACGGATTTCAAGAAGCCCCTGGGCAAGGTTTCGTACCACATCCCCTGTCACGGCCGCGTGCAGAACATGGGCCGCAAGACCGAGGAGTTCCTCAAGCTCACGCCGGCCATCGAGCTGAACACGGTGGAACGCTGCTCGGGACACTCGGGCCTGTGGGGCACGCGCAAGGAATTCCACGCGATGGCGATGAAGATCGGCAAGCCGGTGTTCAAACGTATGGCGGAGAACGCGCCGGACTACATCAGCTCGGACTGCCAGCTCGGCGGCCACCACATCGAACAAGGCATTGCGAACTTCGCCAAGGACGCTCTCGGCGGCAAGATACCCATCAATGCGCATCCGCTGACGCTGGTGCGCATTGCCTACGGACTCTGAATTGACCGGATCGCAGCACGGAAGGACATGGAGATGATGATGGCCCCGATTTCACGCGAAAGCCTGCTGTCGCTCGAAGCGTATGCGCGCAGCCGCAAGGATTTCCGCACCAAGGTCCTCGCCCACAAGAAGAACCGCACGCTCCGGCTCGGCGAGCACGTGACACTGATCTTCGAGGACGAACTCACGGTCCGCTACCAGATCCAGGAAATGCTGCGTATCGAGAAGACCTTCGAGGAGGACGGCATCCGCGACGAGCTGGATGCCTACAACCCGCTGATCCCGGATGGCACGAACCTCAAGGCCACGATGATGATCGAGTACGAGGATCCGCAGGAGCGCAAGGTCGAGCTCGGAAAGCTGCGTGGCGTCGAGAGTCGTGTCTACATCCAGGTCGACGGTGCCGCACGCGTATATGCCATAGCGGACGAGGATCTCGAACGCGAGAACGAGCACAAGACGTCCTCGGTTCACTTCCTGCGATTCGAGTTCGAGCCTGCGGCGATCGCGGCGTTCCGCCAGGGCGCCGCGGTTGCGCTCGGGATCGACCATCCCCACTACGATGTGCGCATCGACGAGGTCGCGCCGCAGGTGCAGGGCGCACTGGCCCAGGATTTCCGCTGACGCGATAGGCGCTTCGATCCGCTGGGCGAGCGGAGACTGGACGGCGTCGGCAGGTATTGATACTGTATGAAAATACAGTATCCGACAGGACTGTCTGCCGTGCGATCGCGTCCTCCTCCACTCGGAGGCGAATGACACTTTTCTTCGCATCCCAATCGATCTGCAGCTGTCGCAGGCGCGAAAGGGCCGCGGGGCGGCGTCCAATCTCGCGCATCGCTTCGAATCGACCCAACGCGAAGTCGATGGCGATGCACTCGACGCGGACTCGTATGACGACGATCCGTTGCCGCCGCTGAAGACCAGCGTTGCACTTGAAACCGCCCGCAGCCTGATCACCTACAACGATTCACCCGACATCCCGTTCGATCGGTCGATCAATCCGTACCGCGGCTGCGAGCATGGCTGCACCTACTGCTACGCGCGCCCGACCCACAGTTATCTGAACCTGTCGCCGGGCCTGGACTTCGAGACAAAGCTGGTTGCCAAGCGCAACGCCTCGGACGTGCTGCGGCGTGAACTCGCGGCCCCGACGTACAAAGCGGCCCACATTGCCATCGGCACGGCAACCGATGCCTACCAGCCGATCGAGCGGGAACTGCGCATCACGCGCTCCGTGCTCGAAGTGCTCAGTGCAGGCCCGACATCCGCTCGGCGTCGTGACCAAGTCGGCACTGATCGAGCGCGACATCGACCTGCTGGCACCGCTGGCGGCGGACGGTGTTGCCGAGGCGTTCATCAGCGTCACGACGCTCGATGCGAAGCTGTCGCGCATCCTCGAGCCGCGCGCGGCGAGTCCGATGCGCCGCTTGAGGGCGATCGAGACGCTGACGCATGCGGGCATCCCGGTGCACGTCAACGTGGCGCCGGTGATCCCGTTCATCAATGAACCCGAGATCGAGAAGATCCTCGAAGCGGCCGCGCAGGCCGGCGCGGTGAAGTCGCACTACACCGTGCTGCGGTTGCCGTGGGAAGTCAGCCCCTTGTTCGAACAGTGGCTCGCGGCGCACTTCCCCGAGAGGGCACAGCGAGTCCTCAACCGGGTTCGCGACATGCGAGATGGCAAGAACTACGACGCCCGTTTCGGCGCGCGCATGAAGGGCACCGGCACCTGGGCGGCGCTCGTGCGACAGAGATTCGACAAGGCCAGCGCGAAACTCGGTCTCAACGGCAAGCGTCCCGACTTGCGCGCGGACCTGTTCGTCGCTCCTCGGTCCGCCGGACCGCAGCTGGGGCTGTTCTAGCGCTGGAGTGAAGCCTGGCGCGGTTGAGGCCTACTGCGCGATGCCCAGCGTGCGTTCGTAATAGGTCTGGAACAGCAGGGCGAGGGTCGCCATCAAGGCGATGGCACCGCCGGCCAGCGTGGCGATGGCGACCAGGACGGCATCCCAACCACTGTTGTTCTTGCGCGAGCTGCTCGCGTTGTACGCAGCATCAAAACGCTCGTCCGGCATCAGCGCGATGACAAGCGCCTGGATGAATCCTGCAGTGACCGGAACCATCAGCAGGAAGAATGCCGGCGACTGATACCAGTTGCGCACCCCGATCAGCAAAGGCAAGGTCAATGCCGTGATGGCCAGCGGCAGCCACCAGAACTTCTGGCTTAAATAGAGGCGGTTGAGGCCGAACGCGCCCCCGAGTGACGCCAGCAGAGCGGCCAGGGCCTTGTGATGGAATTTCGCCATACGGAAATCAAGTGCTTTAATGCAGTCGGCCATCATACGGAGCCCCGCGATGTGACCCTGACTGCGCAGCTTCGGGTGTCGGACCGACAAAGACGGCGGCCTGTGCGCTCAAATCGGCCCAGCTTGCCTGCTGCCATAGCTGACGGATACAATCACGGGTTTTCCGCGGTGCCGCAGAAGCCGGGTGTCAGAAACAGGACGGCGGGCTATGCCTGCTGTAAACCCGCCTAAAACCAGCACGCCGGAGCGTTAGCAAAAACCACAGGACAGACGTTGTCCAGTCGGCCTAACCGAATTCCACGCGTTTTTCGGTAATGCCACATCAGAACTGAAGGAAGAAACAATGGTCGTGATTCGACTTGCCCGGGGCGGCGCAAAGAAGCGGCCGTTTTTCAATATCGTGGCCACGGATTCGCGCAATCCGCGCGACGGCCGGTTCATCGAGCGTGTCGGGTTCTACAACCCGGTTGCGGCGGAGAACGAGCCCAAACTGCGCATCGCGGCGGACCGGCTCAACTACTGGACCGGCGTGGGCGCTCGCGTTTCACCGACGGTCGCGCGTCTGGTCAAGGAGCATGCGCCGAAGCAGAGCGCAGCCGCCGCGTAGTGATGGCATGGGGATCCGCGGCAGCAGCACCGCCGCCGGATCTGGTGGAACTCGGCGCGGTGCAAGGCGCCTATGGCGTGAAGGGTTGGGTTCGCGTGGCGCTGCGGGGCTCTGACGGAGGAGTGCTGCAGAACGCTCGGACATGGTGGTTGCTTGGACCAGCTGACGTGCGTCCGGTGGTCCCGCAATCGTGCAGGCGACACGGCGCTGCACTGCTGGCCAAATGGACGGGGTGCGAGTCGAAGGAGATGGCCGAGGCCCTGAAGGGTGCGGCGCTGGCGGTTCCCCGCAGCGAATTTCCTCCCCCGGCCCAGGGCGAGTTTTACTGGGCCGACCTGCTGGGGTGCCGTGTGGTCAATCGGAGTGGCGACCACCTGGGTACCGTAGCCGGGCTGCGTGAGAACACGGGCGGCCAGTGGCTTGAAGTGAGCGATGGTGCGGATGGCGGTGTGCGGCTGATTCCGCTGGTCGAGCAATTTGTGGAAAGCGTGGACCTGCCGAAGCGGGTGGTGCGGGTCGACTGGAACAACGAGTGGTGACCGGGACGGGTGATGCGCTTCGACGTCGTCACGCTTTTCCCCGCAATGTTCGCGGCGATCACCGAGCATGGCATCACCCGGCGCGCCTTCGAACTGGGTTTGTGGTCGCTCTCGACGTGGAACCCGCGAGACTTCACGTCGGACGCCCACCGGACTGTCGATGACCGGCCCTATGGCGGCGGGCCGGGGATGGTGATGATGGCCGAACCGCTGGCGCTGACGCTCGATGCGGTCCGGGAGGACGGCGGGGCCGCGCGGGTCGTAGCGCTGGCGCCGAATGGACGTCCTATGACAGATGCGCGGGTTCGGCAGTGGGCCGAGCAGGGCGGATCACTGACTGTGGTGTGCGGTCGCTACGAGGGGATCGACCAACGCTTCCTCGATGCCTGTGTCGACGAGGTGGTGTCGGTCGGTGACTTCGTGATGTCGGGCGGGGAACTTGCCGCGATGGCACTGATCGATGCAGTGGTGCGGCAGTTGCCCGGCGCACTGAAGGACGCATCGGTGGATGATGAGTCGTTCGCGACCGGACTGCTCGACGGCCCACATTACACCCGGCCCGATAGCTGGCGCGGCAGGACTGTGCCGGCGGTACTGATGTCGGGGCACCACGCCGATATCGAGATCTGGCGCCGTCGCGAGGCACTGCGGGCGACGCTGCGGGACCGGCCGGAGCTGATCCGGGCGGCGCGTGCGGAGGGTCGACTGAACGCGCGCGATGAAAGTGATTTGCGCGAACTTGCGCAGATGGGAGCCGCGGAGTCCGAGTCCGCGGCGTGAATTGAATCCATCCTCTCGGGCGGCATACAACGATGACAGCCGCACGACGATGGACTTAGGAGCTGACAATGAACATCATTCAGAAGCTGGAACAGGAAGAACTGGCGCGCGTGTCCGTCAACAAGTCGATTCCCGACTTCGCGCCGGGTGACACGGTAATCGTCAACGTGAATGTCGTCGAAGGCACGCGCAAGCGTGTGCAGGCTTACGAGGGCGTGGTGATCGGTCGTCGCAATCGCGGACTGAACTCCTCCTTCGTAGTGCGCAAGGTATCGAGCGGTGAGGGCGTCGAGCGCACGTTCCAGCTGTATTCGCCGACGATCGCCTCGATCGAGGTGAAGCGCCGTGGCGATGTACGCCGGGCCAAGCTGTATTACCTGCGCGACCGTTCGGGCAAGTCGGCCCGCATCCGCGAGAAACTCACGCACCGGAGCGCGGCGGACAAGGCCGCGGCCGACAAGGCTGCCGCGGTCGATGCCGCTGCAGACGAGGCGGCGGAATAATCTCTCCGTCGGCCTCGAGGGCCGCCGCTGGCGGCCCTCTGCATTTGTGTTCGGCTGTCGCTTCATGCTGGGGCAATCGATGAGCTCACCGGGAGACACCCCGAGACGCCCGCTGTTCGACCCGGAGACCGTGCCGCACGACCCGGCCTTCAACGACCCGCTGGCCCGTGGTCCGGCGCTGGCGGCTGATCGTCTGCGGCCGTCGGCGCTGCGCCAGCGATTTGCGACGCCGCTCGCATGGCAGCCCGAACTGCGAGCCGATCCGCGCTTGTTCCTGCCAGATATGGAGCCACGTCCCGCTGCTGTCCTTATGCCGCTCATCGTGCGCGGCAACGATGTGCGGGTGCTTTTGACCCAGCGCACTGCGCACCTCAATGATCATGCCGGACAGATCAGCTTTCCCGGCGGCAGCGTCGAGGAACTCGACATGGACCCGGTCGCAACCGCGCTGCGCGAAGCCGAAGAGGAAGTTGGACTGCGCTCTGCAATCGTGGATATTGTCGGAACCCTCCCGGAGTACACGACCGCAACCGGATTTCGTGTCACGCCGGTGGTCGGCATGGTCGAGCAACCGTTCACGCTGACGCTCGATACGTTCGAAGTGTCGGAGGCCTTCGAGGTGCCGCTCGCATTCCTGATGGACCCGGCGCATCACGAGCGACGCATCGTCGCACTTGGAGACTTCGCGCGTACGTTCTACGCCATGCCGTACGAGGCCGTGCGCCGCTATTTCATCTGGGGCGCGACGGCCGCGATGCTGCGCAACCTGTATCAGTTCCTGCGCGCCTGAACGGGCTGGGGGCGCCACTACAATGCGGCGGGGAGGATGCAAGTGGCCTGGCTATCGCTGGTAATCACGCTGCTCATCGAGCAGTTGCGGGCGCTGCCGAGCGAAAACCCCGTGTACGCGTCCGTGCGGCAGGTGTCGTCGTGGGCTGAGCACAACCTCAACGCGGGGCGGCCGCGGCATGGTTTCTACGCCTGGCTGCTCGTCGTCGTCGGTCTCACGCTCGCGGTCGGAGCGCTCTACTCGGTGCTCGTTTCGATCAACTGGTTTCTCGGGTTGGCACTCAACGTGCTCGTCCTGTACTTCGCGCTTGGATTTCGGCAATTCAGCCACCGGGGCACCGAGATCCAGATTGCTCTGGCCAACGGGGACCTGACGGCGGCCCGGCACGAACTCACTGCGTGGAAGCGGCTGAGTGACCCGTCGTTCAGCGCCGCCGATCTCGCGCCGGAGGAAGTGGTCCGCCAGGCGATCGAGCACGGGCTGCTGTTATCGCAGCGCCACGTGTTCGGAGTGTTCTTCTGGTTCGTTTTGCTTCCAGGCCCCATGGGGGCGGTCTTCTACCGACTGGCCGAACATTCGTCCCGGGTCTGGAGCCGCGCGCCACTGCCGCCGACGCCGTCCGATCGTTTCGGGGAGTTCGCGCGGCGGGCATTCGCCTGGATCGACTGGGCCCCGGCGCGGCTGTCGGCTCTGGGCTATGCGATCGTCGGCGACTTTGAAGGCGCGATCTACTGCTGGCGCCAGGTCGCGCGCGGACCGGGAATCGATGGCGTGCCGTCCCCCGATTCGCGCACGCTGATACTCGCCGCCGCCGGTGGCGCACTCGGCTTGCGGTTGATGTCCGAGTCGGAGTCGACAAAGTACTTTGACGAAGCAGGCAACGAAGGCGCAGGGCTGGCCGAGCCGCGCCCGCCTGCCGTGCGCGCTGTTGTCGGACTGGTCTGGCGTTCCTTGCTGCTCTGGCTGGCCCTGCTGCTGTTGATGACTCTGGCCCATTGGCTCGCCTGAAAGTGCGACGGGCCCAACGACCAGCTGTCAGCCGCCTCGGCTCGGCTGCGTCAAGCGGGTCGTACTGAACCACACTGCCAGCACGCACCGAACTGCGGCTCGGATGATTCGCCACAGGCGGTGCAGTGCCAGCTAGGCCCACGCACCGGTCGTCGCAGTTCCTGCAGGATTTCAAGGGCGCGCGACTCGTCGCCATCGCGCTCGATCCACACCTGTGGCGCGCACTCGAGGAACGGAATTTCACCGATGGCACCCGACAGCGTCGTGTTGCGCAATTGGCAGCGGATGCCGGCGGCCCGAAGTGACTCGGCCCAGATCGTGGCCAGCACCAGGTGGTCCGCGCGCGCCAGCAGTTTCACCGAGTGCCCCCTTCGATCAGTGACCGATAGAAATCGTATCGGCCGGACGCCACCTCGCCTGCGACCACTGCGGTACGTATGGCGCAGTCCGGCTCGACCCGATGTCGGCAATCGGCGAATCGGCACCTGCCCAGGTGGGATTCGAACTCCGGAAAGCCGGCCACGATCTGTGCTGGTGTCAGATGGGCAAGGCCGAACTCCTGGAAGCCTGGCGTGTCCACGATGGCGCCGTCGTGCGGCAGCCTGAACCAGCGTGCGGCGGTCGTAGTCTGCTTGCCGAGGTCTAGACGCTCCGAATACTCCCGAGTCCGCGCCTGCGCATCCGGCACCAGAAGATTGAGCAAGGTCGACTTGCCCATGCCGGATTGTCCGACCAACAGTGAACTGAGGCCTTGCGTGATCTGGCGGAGCGTTGTGAGGGCTTCGTCGGGCCGAGTGCGCGCCGAAATGGCAGCTGTGCGGCATCCGAGTCGGCCGATCTGCGCCAGCGCTGCCTGGGCCGTGTCGGCACCGTCCTCGAGGTCGGTCTTGTTGCGGACCACGATGCTGTCGATGTTTGCTGCGCGCGCAGCCACCAGTGCTTTCCACAGGAACCACAGATTGAATGTGGGTCGCGAGGCGAACACGATGATGACCTGATCGATGTTCGCCGCGAGTTCCTTCGTGCGAAACGCATCGGCGCGGTACAGCAGGCTTGTGCGCGGCTCGATCGACTCGACCGCCGCCTGCCCGGGAGCCGATGCGCTGGCGACGACGCGGTCGCCGACGACAAGATCGCTGCGGCGGCCACGACGCACCGCAGACCACGACGCACCGTCCTCATCCTCGAGCAGCGAAGTACGGCCAAACGTGGCGATGACACGAGCCGGAAACCGGGGCAGGTCACTGCGCCCGGCGGCGCTCATGCGTGCGCAACGGCCGCGAGGCGTGCGACGCGCAGCGATGCGGGCGGGTGCGAGTCGTAGAAGGCCGAATGAATGGGGTCGGGGGTCAGGGTCGAGGCGTTGTCCTCGTAGAGCTTGACGAGTGCATTGACGAGGTCCTGCGCCGACGCATGGCGGGCGGCGAAGGCATCGGCCTCGAACTCGTGCCGGCGCGAAAAGTGGCTGGCGATTGGCGCGAAGACGAAAGTGAACACCGGCAGCACCAGCATGAAGAGCACCAGTGCCGCGCCTTCATTGCCACCCCCGAGCGCGGGCGTCACTCCGAGTCCGGTATAGAACCACGGACGACCTGCCAGCCAGCCGAGCAACGCGAGAAAGACGAGGCTCGCAAAGAAGGAAAACGCCAGTCGCTTGGCGATGTGCTTGAGCTTGAAGTGTCCCAGTTCGTGGGCCAGAACGGCCTCGATCTCGGACGGCTGCAGCCGTTCGACCAGCGTGTCGAAAAAGACGATTCGCTTCGCGCGCCCGAGCCCGGTGAAATAGGCATTGCCGTGGGCCGAACGACGCGACCCGTCCATCACGAACACGCCCTTGCTGGAAAACCCCGTGCGTGACAGCAGCTCGGCAATGCGCTGCGCGAGTCCAGAGTCTTTCAACGGCTCGAACTTGTTGAACAGCGGCGCGATGACCGTCGGGTAGATGACGAGAACCAGCGCATTGAAGCTTACCCACAACAGCCAGGCATAGGCCCACCACAGCTCCCCGGCACCGCGCATCAGAGCGACAACGGCAGCCAGCAGCGGCAATCCGAGCGCGGCAGCCAGCGCGAAGGACTTGGCCAGATCGGCAAGCCAGAGGGCCGGCGTCATCCGGTTGAAGCCGTAGCGCTGTTCGATGTGGAACTGCCGAATCCACGAAAATGGCAGGTCGACGATGCCGAGCGCTACGACGACAACGGTGACGTACAGCACCTGGAGCGCAATCCCTTCATCGACGTGGCTGCGCAACACATCGGCGATCCACTGCAGGCCGCCGAGCAGCGTGAGCATGACGAGCAGGGCTGCGCCGACGCCCGTCTCGATCAGCGCGAGACGCGTCTTGGCAATCGTGTAGGACGCCGCCTTGCGATGAGCCTCGAGCGAAACCCGGTCGGCGAACTGCCTGGGTACGGCATCGGCATGCCGGCCGACGTGACGCACCTGCCGCCACGACAGCCAGTACTTCAGGCCGACCATCAGCAACAGGAAGGCGACGAACGTCAGGGAAAGAAGCTGGGACATGGCCACGATGTGCGGTACTCGAAATGCATCAGCATCCGTCGGCAACGGCGAGGCGCGCCAGCCGACTCAACTCGCCGTGCGACAATCGCTCGCAGCTGATCGGAGCGATGCGCATTGGACGATCAACATCAAAATTATGTCACAGCCCTCTCTCGAATCCGCCCTTCGTGCCGAGCGTTACGGCGAGATGAATCTCGTCTGGGTCGACATGGAAATGTCAGGGCTGAACCCGGACTCTGACCGCGTGCTCGAAGTCGCGTTGGTCGTCACGGATCCCGAACTCGAGGTCATCGCTGAAGGCCCGGTGCTCGTCATTGCGCAACCGGAACGGGTCCTGCAGGGCATGGACAGCTGGAATACTGCAACCCACGGCCGCTCGGGGCTGACCACCAAGGTTCGGGCGGCCACGCTCGACGAGTCAACGGCAAGCGACATCCTGGTCGAGTTCCTGCAGCGCCATGTCCCGCGTGGCAAATCGCCGATGTGCGGCAACTCGATCTGCCAGGACCGGCGCTTCATGGCGCGGTGGATGCCGCAACTGGAAGCGTACTTCCATTACCGCAACCTCGATGTCAGCACGCTGAAGGAACTCGCGCGCCGCTGGAATCCATCGGTCTACCGCTCGTTCGAGAAGAAAAGCAGGCACGAGGCACTGGCCGACATCTACGAGTCGATCGACGAACTCAAGCACTATCGCGCGCAGTGGCTGCGCGCCGCGCAGGCAACTTAGGCGTTGCGTGCCGGAGGCGGTCCGCCCGGCGCAGCCGCGGCGCCTGCCTCCGTAGCGGCCGAAGTCACGCGCGCATCCTGCGCGCTGACCCATGCACGCCCGAAGGCGACACCCAGCGCCAGCAGGACCGGACCAAGGATCACCCCGATAAAGCCGAAGGCGACGACGCCACCGAGAACGCCGAGAAAGATCATGCCGAGCGACAGGGTCGAGCCGCGAGCGATCAGGATCGGCTTGAGGAAGTTGTCGATGCTGCTGATGACCACCGTGCCCCAGATCACCATGAAAATGGTCCAGCCGGTCTCGCCTTTCACATAGAGCCAGATCGCCGCCGCACCCCAGATGAGCACGGGGCCCATCGGCACCACCGACAGGATGAATGTGGCGACGGCCAGCATGAATGCGCCGGGCACGCCGGCGATCAGAAAGCCGATCAGAGCGACGAGGGACTGCGCCGCCGCGGTGCCGACGATGCCGACAAAGACGCTGCGCGTCGTCCCCGTGACGATGGTGAGTACTTCAGTACTCATCCTGCCGGACAGCCGATCGGATATCCGCTTCAGCATCGCAACGATCGCATCGCCGTCCCGGTAATAAAAGAAGACGATGAAGGTCACCAGCAACAACTGCAGGATGCCGTCACCGAGCACGCGCACGAAGGCGAGCGACAGGCGGCCCGCCGGCTCGAGTACTTTCTGCATCAGCGCCGTCAGTTGTGCACGGTCGAGCAGCAGACCTTCGAGCATGCCGTAGAGGCGCTCGCCGATGACCGGAATCGACTTCAGGGCCTCTGGTGCATGGACGCCGTCCTGAAGCCACCCCTTGGCCAGCCCGACGAGCCCGGGGACCTGGTCGGCTGCGGCCGCTGACAACAGGGTGAAGGGGATGATGACCAGAATGAGGATAGCTAACAGCATCGTGGTTGCGGCCAACGTGGAATTTCCGCCGACCGCGCGTCGCAGTCGCTCGAACAGCGGCCAGGTCGCAATGGCCAGCACGCCTGCGAACACCATCGCTGACACGAAGGGCTGCAGCACCATGAAGATGCCGACCAGAATGAGCGCGGCTCCGCCGAAGCGGAACACGTTGTCGAAATTGGCTTGGATGGAGGGCATGTCGTTCGGAGCAGGGTGCGATGGCACAGCTTAACGGGTTGGGTGCGTGGGGCGGGTGCGGCGCTTGCTCTGGAAGCGCTCTCGGCGCTCGCAGGCGCCTCGACACGCACGCGGATTTTTCGCACGCAGGCAGCAGACCCGATGAGACGGCTCGGGAAGCGCTCTCGGCGCTCGCAGGCGCCTCGACGGTGCGAAAAATCTACGCGTGCGTCCCCCCGCCGGGAATTGAACCCAGATCTAGCGCTTAGGAGGCACTTGTTCTATCCGTTGAACTACGGGGAGTGCGGCCAGTATAGCGATCGCCCTCACGTAGAATCCGCGGCCGGACGTTGGCGCACGAGAGACGATGCTCGTCGCGATCCGATCGGCATTCCACGCATGGCCGAAAGCGCGGCAGCTGCCTAATCCGTGATCAACTCGACGCCCGCCAGCATTGGCGCGCCTTGACAGGCGGACAGGGCGATCTTTTCCACAGCAGCTGGGGACAACTCCTCACCGGTTTTTGCAATGCAAAGCAAGCCAAGCACCAATTCACGCAAAGCCGCCGAGTACGGCGAGGCGTCGATACGCGTCCTCAAGGGACTGGAGCCGGTGCGCCAGCGCCCCGGCATGTACACGCGCACCGACAGTCCCTTGCACATCATCCAGGAAGTGATCGACAACGCGTCGGACGAGATGCTCGCCGGATTCGGACACCGCATCGACGTCACCCTGCATGGCGACGGTTCGGTCAGCGTCGATGACGATGGACGCGGTATTCCGGTTGGACTGCATCCGGAGGAAAAGGTCCCGGTGGTCGAGATCGTATTCACGCGCCTTCACGCCGGCGGCAAGTTCGACAAGCGTGCGGGTGGCGCCTACTCGTTTGCCGGTGGCCTGCACGGCGTCGGCGTATCGGTGACCAACGCGTTGTCGTCCCGCCTCGACGTGACAGTATGGCGCGACGGCAAGCTCCATACGATCGGCTTCGCCGAAGGCGAAGTCAGTCAGCCGATCAAGTCGGTGACGGCGAAGGGCCAGGCCAAGTCCAGTGGCACGCGCGTGCGGGCGTGGCCGAACCCGAAGTACTTCGATTCGCCCCAGGTTCCGGTGGACGAACTCGAACGCCTGTTGCGCAGCAAGGCCGTGCTGCTGCCAGGAACTGAAGTCTCTCTCACGCTCGAAAAGTCCGGAGCGACCCAGCGCTGGTGCTATGAAGGAGGGTTGCGCGAGTACTTGCTCGGGTCGTTGCCGGCCGATCCGCTGCTGCCTCCCTTCGAGTCGAGCGGATTCGCCACTGCGGATGACGAGACCTACGCTGAAGGCGAGGGCGCCAGCTGGGTCGTGGTCTGGACTGATGACGGCGCGGTCACGCGCGAGTCCTATGTGAATCTGATTCCGACGCCGGCCGGCGGCACGCACGAGGCGGGCCTCAGGGACGGCTTGTTCAACGCCGTGCGCGCGTTCGTCGACGCACACGGCCTGCTGCCCAAGGGCGTGAAGCTGCTTCCGGAAGATGTCTTTGCGCGGGCGAGCTTCGTGCTGTCGGCCAAGGTGCTCGATCCGCAGTTCCAGGGCCAGATCAAGGAACGTCTGAACAGTCGCGACGCCCTGAGGCTCGTGTCGTCCTTCGTCCGGCCACAACTCGAGTTCTGGCTCAACCAGCATCCGAACGAGGGCCGGCAGCTTGCCGAACTCGTGATCCGGCAAGCGCAGGCGCGCGCGCGTGCCGGCCAGAAGGTTGAGAAGAAGAAGGGCTCGGCGGTCGCGGTGTTGCCCGGCAAGCTGACGGATTGCGAGTCCACCGAGCTCACGCGCAATGAACTCTTCCTGGTCGAGGGCGACTCGGCAGGTGGCTCGGCGAAAATGGGGCGCGACAAGGAATTCCAGGCGATCCTGCCGCTTCGCGGCAAAGTACTCAACACCTGGGAAGTCGAGCGCGACCGCCTGTTCGGCAATGCGGAAGTGCACGACATCGCGGTGGCGATCGGTGTTGATCCGCACGGCCCCTCGGAGACCGTGAATCTCGAGGGCCTGCGCTACGGCAAGATCTGCATCCTGGCGGACGCGGACGTCGATGGGTCGCACATCCAGGTGCTGCTGCTGACGCTTTTCTTCCGGCACTTTCCGCAACTGGTCGACCGCGGGAACATCTTCGTCGCGCGGCCGCCACTGTTTCGGGTCGATGTCAGTGCGCAAGGCAAACGGCCGGCACGACGCCTGTACTGCCTGGACGATGCCGAACTGGATGCCACGCTCGAGAAACTTGCCGACGAGGGCGTCAAGGAGACGGCGTGGAGCATTGCGCGCTTCAAGGGCCTCGGTGAAATGAGCCCGGAGCAGCTGTGGGAGACGACGATGGCGCCGGACACGCGGCGGTTGCTGCGAGTCGGCCTCGGCGAACTCACCGTCGATCGGACCGCGGCGATGATGACGATGCTGATGGGGCGTGCCGAAAGCCAGGCGAGACGGGCGTGGCTCGAGGAGCACGGCCACGAGGTCGAAGCGGACGTCTGACGCGCGTCAAGACGCGGATTGACCCATAACCTCCCGTTACTGGGGTGTATTGACGGCCAGGGCTTGCGGGCATACTTGCGCGCGGCCGCGACTGCCAAATCTAGGCACAGGCCGCGACCAACAAGGGGACCATTCACTTCCGCATGAAGGACGCGCCGCCTACCGCCGGCATGGTGAGCTCTCCGCCCACCGTGGACATGCCGCTCGCCGCGCCGAAACTGGCCTGGGTGCGCTGGTCCGTGGGCGCGCTGGCGTTGTTCCTCCTCATCACGCTGGCCGTCCCCTTGCTGCTGACACAGCAGTTCAAGCTTGCCTATCCGGTCGTCATGCTGTCGTTCGAGTGGGCGCACCGGATCGTCGCCGGTTCGCTCGGGGTGGTGCTGTTCGCGTGGATCGTGAATGCGCAGCGGGCGCAACACCGGGCGCGGGTCCGCGCCCGGCTCTGGGAACAGTCGATCGAGTCGATGAAGGTCGGCGTGGCACTGTGGGATGCCAGCGATCGGCTGATCGGCTGCAACGATGCGTATCGAGCGCTGTACTCGGAAATCGCCGAACAGCTTGTGGCCGGTCGGACCTACCGGGACCTGATGACCGCCTACTTCGAGGTGGCACCCCCCGAAGTGGTTGACGGCCGCGCGCTCGACGAATTCATCGGGGACGGTGAGCGTCGTCGTCGCAGCGGTTCGGAAGTCAGCGAGGTCGTGCGTCACCACCGAGGCCGCTGGCTGCTGATGACGGACTGCCGCACTGCCAACGGCGGCATCATCTGCTTCCGAAATGACGTGACCGAGCAGAAGGTCATCGAGCACGAGCTGACCAAGCGCCGCAAGCTGATCGACGATCTGGCCGATCTGACCTACGACTGGTTCTGGCGCCAGGACGCCAACGGACACTTCGTCGAGTTCTCGGCGGCGATGGAAGTCCATGTCAAGGCGCCGCCGGATCGCATTCTTGGGCGTCGGCGCGAGGACATGCCGGGTTTCGAAGCCGATCCCAACCAGTACGCCGAGTACCGCGCGCGGATCACACAGCGCCAGCCGTTCCCCTGGTTCACCTATCGGGCGCGACGCGGTGACGGCACGCCCATGTGGGTTGCAGTCACCGGCAAGCCGATCTTCGACGAGAAGGGCGAGTTCCAGGGCTATTACGGGGCCGGGCGCGACGTCACGGAGCGCGAAGACATGGTCGTCGCCCTGCGTCGCAGCGAGGAACGGTTCCGCGCACTGACGATGCTCGCGACCGAGTGGTACTGGGAGACCGACACCGATCTTCGCGTCACGTCGGTACGGGGGGATCCTGCCCGCCAGGAACGCGTGGCGGAATGGACCTTGAACCGGCGCTTCTGGGAGTTCGAGCACATCGACCCCGCGTTTGCCGTCGACTGGACCGTGCTGCGCGAACGCGTGACGCGCCGCGAGTCGTTTCGCAACGTCAAGCTGAAGCTGCGCAACGGCGAGGATGTTGCCTACTACGAACTGGCCGGCCAGGCGGTGGTGGAGCGCGGCGAGTACATCGGCTACCGCGGTCTCGCCTGGGATGTGACCGAGCGCGAATCTCTGATTTCACGGATTTCCGACAGCGAAGCGCGCTTCCGCGCACTCACCGAACTGTCGTCGGACTGGTACTGGGAGATGGACGAGAACCTGCGCTTCACCCTGCTGCGGCAGGGCGCGCGCGGGTCATTCGGCCTCAACGACGAAGAGGTGATCGGCAAGCACCGCTGGGAGCTGCCCGGGGAGCTGATCCAGCCGTCGTCATGGGACGAGCACCGTGCGACTCTGCTCGGGCGCCGGCCATTCCGCGACGTCATGTTCCGACGCTGGATGCCGGACGGCTCGCTCGTCTACCACCTGACCAGCGGCGACCCGGTGTTCGACGCCGAGGGCACTTTCCGCGGGTACCGAGGCATCGGCAAGAACATCAGCGACCAGATCCGTGCGCAGGAGCGCATCGAGCGACTCGCGACGGTCGACGCGCTGACGCAGCTTTCCAATCGACAGACCTTCGACGAGCGTGCGGGGCGGCTGCTGGCCACCTCGTACGCTGAGGGCAAGCGTTGTGCGCTGCTGTTCATCGACCTCGACAACTTCCGCCTGCTGAACAATGGCTATGGCCACCGTGTCGGCGACGAGATGCTGGCGATCGTGGCCAGCCGGATGCGCGATGTCGTCGCCGAGCCGCATCTGCTGGGCCGCCGCGGAGGCGATGAACTGGTCGTGCTGCTGGTCGACCTCCAGCGGCCGGATGCGGCCGTCGAGGTCGCGCGCAAGCTCATCGATTCGATCTGCGAGCCCGCGCGCATACTCGGCATGGAAATCGCCGTCACCGCTTCGGTCGGCATCAGCTTCTTCCCGCAGGACGGCATCGACCTCGATTCCCTGCTTAACGCGGCCGATGCGGCGATGTACCAGGCCAAGGACAGCGGTCGCCGCACTTATGCGTTCTATACGCAGACCGTGGCCCGGCGTGTCGACCTGCGTCTGCGGCTCGAACAGCGCCTGCGCAAGGCGGTCGAGTCGCGCGACTTCAAGTTGTTCTACCAACCGCTGGTGTCGCTGGCGGACGGCAAGATGGTCGGCGCCGAAGCGCTGATCCGCTGGCGCGACGCCGAGCTGGGCGACATCTCGCCGGCCGAATTCATTCCTATCGCCGAGGAATCGGGACTCATCGTCGGACTCGGCGACTGGGTGCTGCGCGAGGCCTGCCGCGCTCGCCAGGAATGGCGTCACCTGCAGCTCGACATTCCGCCGGTGTCGATCAACATGTCCGGCGTGCAGTTGCGCCAGCTCGGCTGTGTCGAGGGATTGCTCGATGTACTCAACGCGTTTGAGGTGTCGCCGTCGGAGATCGAGGTCGAAGTCACCGAGACCGGCCTGCTCGACACCTCGGCGGTGTCACGTGAAAACCTGGTGCGCATGCGTAATGCCGGCGTGCGGCTCGCCCTTGACGACTTCGGCGTTGGCTTTTCGAGCCTGGCGCACCTGCGCGACCTGCCGATCCACCGCCTGAAGATCGACCGCAGCTTCACGGTCGAGTGCATGCGCGACGCGCGCACGCTGACGATCGTCAAGGCGGTGATCGAGATGGCGCGCTCGCTCGGCATCAGCGTGACAGCCGAGGGCATCGAAACCCAGGCGCAGCAGACCTGGATGCAGCACCTGGGTTGCGACGCGGCACAGGGTTATCTCTTCGCACGGCCGATGCCGGGCGATGACTTCATCAAGCTATTCATCGATCGTCGCGGCGTCGGTCGCGAGCGATCGCTGATGCACTAGGACCGTCGGAGAACTTCTGCACACCACCTACTTCAACGGCGCCTGGGGCGACGGCAACGTACCGCTGATCGGCGCGATGGACCACAGCGTCTGGCTCGGCTCGTCGATCTTCGACGGCGCGCGCTCGATCCATCGCATGGCTCCCGACCTGCGCGCCCACTGCGAGCGGACCTACGACTCCGCGTCACGCATGGGTCTCACGCTCGATCTGCCGATCGACGAGCTGATGCGCCTGTGCGTCGAAGGCGTCCACCGTTTCCCGCCGGACGCCGATCTTTACATCCGGCCGCTTGTGTTTGCGACGGCCGGGCTGCTGGTGCCGGAGCAATGTGCGTTCGCACTGACCCTGTTCGATGCGCCGCTGCCGCCATTCGAGGGCTTCTCCGCGCATCTATCGCGGCGGCGGCGACCGTCGCCGCTTTCAGCCGTCACGGATGCCAAGGCCTCGGCGCTTTACCCGAATGTTGCGCGCGCACTGCGCGAGGCGGCTGCAGCCGGTTTCCAGAATGCGGTCGTGCTGGATCCGGACGGCAATGTCGCCGAGTTCGCCACGGCCAACCTGTTCTTTGTTGCAGCGGACGGCACCGTGGTGACGCCGGCCGCCAACGGAACGTTTCTTGCCGGCATCACGCGCGCACGGGTCATCGGACTGCTGAAGGACGAAGGTATCGACGTCGTGCAGCGCACGGTTCAGCCGCAGGAACTCGATGTCGCAAGCGAGATCTTCAACAGCGGAAACTACGGCAAGGTGATGCCTTGCACCCGCTACGGCGAGCGCTCTCTGCCGATCGGACCGGTGGCGACACTTGCCCGGCGGCGCTACATGGAATTCGCAGCCACCTGCCGCGTCTGATCGATGTGCCGTCCTGCCGGACGACGAGCACACGCGCCGTGGCCGGGACCGGACTTTCGGGCGCAACATTCCAGTCCGGCGGAACCTGCCACGGCACATCCGTAGAATCCTGCATCGCCTGAATCGAGCGGCGCTAACTATTCATGCTTGAGCAACAGACTCTTTTCCCCGCCCCGGGCGGCCGCGACGGCGATGGCAGCGATGCGCTGACGTTGGCCGATTTCGCGCAGCGCGCCTATCTCGACTACGCGATTTCGGTCGTGAAAGGGCGTGCGCTGCCCGATGGCGCGGACGGCCAGAAGCCGGTCCAGCGCCGCATTCTCTTCGCGATGAACGAGATGGGCCTCGCCTCGGGCGCGCGCCCGGTGAAATCGGCGCGCGTCGTCGGCGACGTGCTCGGCCGATTCCATCCGCACGGCGATCAGGCTGCCTATGACGCGCTGGTGCGCATGGCGCAGAACTTCACCCTGCGGTATCCGCTGATCGACGGGCAGGGCAACTTCGGCAGCCGCGACGGCGATGGCGCGGCCGCGATGCGCTACACCGAGGCGCGGCTAACGCCGATCGCGCGCTTGCTGCTCGACGAGATCGACGAGGGCACGGTCGACTTCATGCCGAACTACGACGGCTCCACACAGGAGCCGCGGCTGTTGCCGGCGCGCCTGCCGTTCGTGCTTCTTAATGGCGCGTCGGGCATCGCGGTCGGCATGGCCACGGAAGTACCGTCGCACAACCTGCGCGAAGTCGCGGCCGCAACGCTGCTGCTGCTGGCGCATCCGAAGGCGAAACTCGACGACGTGCTCGCGAAGCTGCCCGGACCGGACTTCCCGGGCGGCGGACAGATCATCTCGCCGGCGGGCGACATCCGGGACATCTATGCGAGCGGTCGAGGCAGCCTGAAGGTGCGGGCGCGCTTCGAGTTCGAGGAACTGGCGCGCGGGCAATGGCAGCTGGTCGTGCGTGAACTGCCTCCGTCGACGTCGTCCCAGCGCGTACTCGAGGAAATCGAGGAACTGACCAACCCGAAGGTCAAGGCCGGCAAGAAGGCATTGTCGTCCGACCAGCAGCAGACCAAGCAGCTCATGCTGTCGGTGCTCGATACGGTGCGCGACGAGTCAGGCAAGGACGCGGCCGTGCGCCTGGTATTCGAGCCGCGCACCTCTAAGGTGGATCGCGACGAATTCGCGCGCACGCTGCTGGCACAGACCAGCATGGAAAGCAGCGCGCCTATCAATCTGGTCATGATCGGACTGGATGGCCGGCCGCGCTGCAAGCCGGTCGTCGAGATCCTGTCCGAGTGGATCGAGTTTCGCGTCGAAACGGTGCGCCGGCGTTCACAGCATCGGCTGCAGAAGGTCGAGGACCGGATCCACATCCTGGAGGGACGCCAGGCGGTCCTGCTCAACATCGACAAGGTCATCAAGCTGATCCGAGGGTCCGACGAGCCCAAGCCGGACCTGATGAAGGCCTTCAAGCTCACCGAGCGGCAGGCCGAAGACATCCTCGAGATCCGCCTGCGGCAATTGGCGCGACTCGAAGGCATCAAGATCGAACAGGAGCTGGCAGAGCTGCGCAAGGACGAAGGAACGCTGCGCAAGCTGCTTGGTGCCGACGCAGCATTGCGCAAGCAGGTCGCGCGCGAGATCGAGGACGATGCAAAGAAGTACGGCGATGCACGGCGCACGCTGATCCAAACTGCCGAGCGCGCCGCCGTTGAGGTCAAGGTTCTCGATGAGCCAATGACCGTGATCGTTTCCGAGAAGGGGTTCGTGCGCGCGCGCACCGGACATGGCCACGACGCAACCCAGTTCTCGTTCCGGACCGGGGATGCGCTGTATGGCGCATTCGAGTGCCGCAGCGTCGACCAGCTGGTTGCGGTCGGCAGCAACGGACGTGTCTACTCGGTGCCGGTGGCGCAGCTGCCGTCGGCACGTGGCGACGGCGCACCAGTCACCTCGATGATCGAGCTCGAGGCCGGCTCGCGACTGGTGGGGTATGTGGCGGGCGGCGCCGAGACTCCGTTGCTGCTCGCGACCACCAATGGCTACGGCTTCGCTGCCGCGCTTGGCGACATGCTGTCACGGCAGAAGGCGGGCAAGCAGTTCATTACGGTCGACGACGACGCCGAGCCGCTGCAGCCGCAACTCGTGAAGGCTGAGAGCGATCGATCGATTGCGTGCCTGTCGGCCAAGGGACGCGTGCTGGTGTTCGATGCCACCGAGATCAAGGCACTTTCGGGCGGAGGACGGGGCGTGACGCTGATGGATCTCGACGACGGCGAAAGACTGCTGACCGCGCTGCCGATCGGCAGTGGTGCGATCATGCATGCGACTCGCGGGGCGGCCGGCAAGCCGGTCGAGGTCCGGCTGGTTGGAGCGCAACTCGAGGCACAACGTGGCCATCGCGCGCGCAAGGGCAAGCTCGTTGACCCGAAACTGAAACCGCCGTTCGCGTTGCTGCGACTGCCGGAAGCGTGAACGATGAGCACGACACATCCCGCCGGAAGGCTCGGTTTCACGAGACCCGCATGAGACTCCTTTACACCGGGCTGCTGTTCGTACACCTGATCGGCGTTGTGCTGTGGGTCGGCGGAATGTTCGTGCTTCACTTCGCGGTCCGGCCGGCCGCCGCCGGCCAGCTGGCGCCGCCGCAGCGGTTGCCGCTGTTGGCGGATGTGCTGGGACGCTTCTTCTTCTGGGTGTCGATGGCGATCGTTGCCATCCTGGCCAGTGGTATCGGCCTGGTCCTCGGAGCCGGCGGATTCGCCAATGCGCACGCCTCGGTGCACCTGATGTTCGCGCTCGGGCTGGTGATGACGGCGATCTTCCTGGTGATCCGGTTCGCGCCGTTTCCGCGCCTTCAGCGGGCGGTCGCCGCCTCCGAATGGCCGACCGCCGCCAGGGAACTCGACCTGATCCGCAGACTCGTCGTGACCAACCTGACGCTGGGCGTGGTCACGACGGCAGTGGCGACTCTCGGGCGCGCGCTGCTCTAGCCCGATCCACCCTGGCAGCCGGCACCGGCAGCGCTAGAAAGTCAGCGTTCCGCGCGCGACCAGCACGGCACTCCCGCCGACGCGGACGGTTCGGGCCAATGCGCCGAACTGTTCGTACTCGAGCGTGATTTCGCTGGGTCGGCCGATTTCCTGGCCCTGCAGAATTTGCCAGCGGTGCGTGCCGTCGTTGACCGACACATGGCGAGCAAGCCAGCCCGCCAATGAGGCCGCCGCAGAACCCGTGGCCGGATCTTCGGCGACACCGAGTCCGGGTGCAAACATGCGGACTCGCCAGCTCGCGTCGCCAGCACGCGCGATGAGATAAACCTTCTGCGTGACGGCATCGCCAAGCATCGCCCGCCAGTGCTCCAGGTCGAGCCGGGCGTTCGCCAGGGCATCGACGCGCGCCAGCGGCACGGTGAGAAACGGCACCCCGCACGACCAGATCTCCGGTGTCGACGAAACTGCGGCCGCATCGAGTCCGAGCATCGCGGCCATCGCTGCGCGGTCGTCGATCGCTGCGAGGAATTCCGGCTGTTGTGCGGTTGTCAACGTGCAGCGAGTCACCCGGCCATCGGCGGTGCGGTCGATCCGCACCGGCACATGGCCGATGGCTTCCTCGAAGACGATGTCCGAAACTCCGCTGTCGATCCGCCCGAGGCTGGCCAGGACGAACGCCGTCCCAACCGTCGGATGGCCGGCAAAGGGCAGCTCGCCGCCAGGAGTGAAGATGCGCACACGTGCCGTGCAGCCCGGGTCCGACGGCGGCAGCACGAAGGTCGTCTCGCTGTAGTTGAATTCGCGCGCGATCGATTGCATCGCGCTGTCGTCGATGCCGCGGGCATCCAGCAGCACCGCGAGCGGATTGCCGCCGAAGACGTGATCGGTGAAGACGTCCGTCGTGCAGTAGTCGTGGCTTGTCAACGCAAGACTCCTTCGTGCTGCTCGCCGGCAGCGCCGTGATGGACGCCAGCAAGCGTGTCCTGTGCAGCCGAAGCCATCAGGCGCGCATCGGATGCAATCGAGACGAAGCGGAAACCCCGCGCGATGCGTTGGCGGGCCGTGCTTGCCGTGCCATTGTGGATTCCCGCGAGGACGCCATGCGCCTGGGAGCGGGCGAGAATATGGTCGATCGCGGAGGCGACCGGCGCCTCGACGTCGTCGAGCACCGGCTTGCACCCGAGCGACAGTGAAAGGTCCGACGGGCCGACGTAAATGGCATCGAGTCCCTCGACCGAGAGGATCGCATCGAGATTATCGAGGGCCTGCGCCGTCTCGATCATCGCGAAGCGCACGATGGTGCGATCGGCCTGCTGCGGATAGTCGGCGCCGGCGTAGAGCAGGGCTCGCAGGGGTCCAAAGCTGCGGCTGCCACGCGGCGCGTAGCGGGTGTATGCCACGAGGCGGGCGGCGTCGTCGCGCGTGTTGACCATCGGGCAGATCACTCCGTAGGCGCCAGCATCCAGCGACTTCATCAGGATGCCCGGTTCGAGCCAGGGCACCCGCACGAGCGGAACCGTGTTCGTCGTCGAAATGGCGGTCAGCATCGTGACCGCGACCTGATAGTCGACCAGACCGTGCTGCAGGTCGATCGTCAGCGAATCCCAGCCCTGGTGGGCCATCACCTCGGCCGAGACTCCGCTCGGGATCGTGAGCCAGCCGTTGATGGCCGCGCGGCCCTCGGCCCAGACTGAGCGCAACCTGTTTTCACGCATTGAGGGTCCCCTCGCGACGGTGTGGCCCGCGCCCTACGGGGCGCGAGTCGGGACACCGGCGCCGTGACGATACTGCGGAACGATCCCGCCGAACTCGGCCCGGCGTCTGGAGACGAGCAAGTCCTTGATAATTCGCCTCCGGACCCCAATGTCCGGGCCGCAGCGACGCAGCCGGACGACGGCAATGAATCTGGGAGGCAAGGATGGGCGCTACCGACACGGCAATGAAGCAGACCCTGGGATTCCAGGCGGAGGTCAAGCAGCTGCTGCAGCTGATGATTCACTCGCTTTACAGCAACAAGCAGATCTTCCTGCGCGAACTGGTCAGCAATGCGTCCGATGCACTCGACAAGCTGCGGTTCGAGGCGATCGCGCATCCTCACCTGCTTGAGGGACACGGCGAACTCATGATTCGCGTCGCGTTCGACAAGGCCGCGCGCACGATCACGATCTCCGACAACGGCATCGGCATGAGTCGCCAGGAGGCGATTGACCACCTGGGGACGATCGCGAAGTCGGGCACGCGCGAGTTCTTCTCGCAGCTCACCGGCGACCAGCAGAAGGATGCGCAGCTGATCGGCCAGTTCGGCGTCGGCTTCTACTCCAGCTTCATCGTGGCGGATCGCGTCAGCGTGCTGACCCGGCGCGCCGGCGCCGCCCCGGGCGAGGCCATCCTGTGGGCCAGTGACGGCGGCGGCGAGTTCACGGTCGAGTCCGCAAGCCGCGCGGTCAGCGGCACGGAAGTGACACTGCATCTGCGCGAAGGCGAGGATGAACTGCTGAACGGCTACACGCTGAAGTCGATCATTTCGAAGTACTCCGACCACATCTCGGCGCCGATCCTCATGCGCAAGGAGAACTGGGACAAGGACAAGGGCGAAATGGTCGTCGCCGACGAAGAGGAGACAGTCAACAAGGCCAGTGCGCTGTGGACGCGCGCGAAGAGCGAAATCAGCGACGAGCAGTACCAGGAGTTCTACCGGCATGTGTCGCACGATTTCGGCGAACCGCTGGCGTGGACGCACAGCCGCGTGGAGGGGCGCAGCGAATACACGCAGCTGCTCTATCTGCCGGCGCGCGCGCCGTTCGACCTATGGGACCGCAACCAGCGCCACGGCATCAAGCTGTACGTGAAGCGCGTCTTCATCATGGACGATGCCGAGCAGCTGATGCCGCCATACCTGCGCTTCGTGCGTGGCGTCATCGACAGCAATGACCTGCCGCTGAACGTGTCGCGCGAGATCCTGCAGGAAAGCCGCGACGTCAAGTCGATTCGCGAGGGCTCGACCAAACGCGTGCTGTCTCTGCTGGAGGACCTGGCCGAAAACCACAAGGAGAAGTACGAAACGTTCTGGAAGGAATTCGGGCAGGTCCTGAAGGAGGGCATCGGCGAAGATTCCGCCAACCGCGAACGGATTGCCGCGCTGTTGCGATTTGCATCGACCGCGCCGGGCGGCGAGGCGTCGGCTGTCTCGCTGCGGGACTATGTCGCGCGCATGAAGGACGGCCAGGACCGGATCTACTACGTCACCGCCGACACACCCGAGGCGGCGCGCAGCAGCCCGCACCTGGAAATCTTCCGCAAGAAGGGCATCGAAGTCCTGCTGCTGACCGACCGCGTGGACGAGTGGATGCTGTCGTTCCTGCACGAATTCGAAAAGAAGGCGCTGGCGTCGGTCGCCAAAGGCGGGCTCGAACTCGGTGCGCTCGCCGATGAAAGCGAAAAGGCCGAGCAGCAGCAGACAGCCGACGAGTACAAGGAACTGGTCGGAAAGGTCAAGGCGGCGCTCGGCGACCGGGTGAAGGACGTGCGTGTAACTTTCCGGCTGACCGACTCCGCGTCATGCCTGGTCAGCGACGACGAGGACATCAGCGGCCACTTGCAGCGCTTGCTGAAGGCCGCCGGGCAAAAGCCGCCGGAGGCGCGACCCATCCTCGAACTGAACCCGCGGCACACGCTGGTCGCGCGCCTGAAAGCGTCTGAGGGCGACATCGCGGACTGGTCGAACCTGCTGTTCGAGCAGGCACTCCTCGCCGAGGGGGGGCAGCTCGAGGAACCCGCCGCGTTCGTGCAGCGCGTGAATCGCTTACTGCTGGATGTCGCAGCGCAGTAGTGGCGTTCGGCGCGGGCGCGGCGTTGCCGGTCCCGTGCCTGCTGCTGCGCTGCGCGGCTTTGCCCCGATCATCGATTCCGGGGTCGAACGGCTGATCCTTGGCAGCTTTCCGTCGGCGGCGTCGCTGGCGGCCGGCCGGTATTACGCGCATCCCCGCAACCAGTTCTGGGTCATCCTCGGACGGCTGCTGGGCGAGCCGCTGGCCGAGTTGCCTTACGACGAACGCACCCGTCGCGTGCTGGCTTATGGGGTGGGCATCTGGGATGTATACGGCGCCTGCGAGCGGAAGGGCAGCGCCGACACGGCGATCCGCAATGCCCGTCCCAATGCCTTCGCGCGCCTGCGTCGCCTGGCGCCGCGGCTGGACGCCATTGCCTTCAATGGGTCGGCAGCCGGCCAATTTCGGCCGCTTTTCGAGGAAGCGGGGTTTGCGGTGCGGGTGCTACCTTCCACCAGTCCCGCGCATGCCGGCCGCAGCCTCGAGCAGAAGCTCGCCCTGTGGGCCGCATGGTGGCGCGCGCCGCGCGGTGAGTGAATGCCGGACCCTCGGGCCCGGCCGGTCGGGCGGCGCGGGCTGACTCCGGTGTCCGGTATCGGCTACCCTTTCGTCCCAGTGCGCCGGAGGCATAACGAGTCGGAATGAGCACGACAGGTACAGCAGCTTCGGGCAAGTCGAACCGAGCGAACGCGCAGCGCGCGCTCGTGGCGTTGCGTGCCTCGATGCGAAGCACGCTCGATCCGCTGCTCCCCACTGCGGCACGCGAAGCGATCCAGGTCATCGATGCAGACGCCCAGGCGTCGGGGACGCTTAAAAAGTCGGTGCGACGGCTGCTGGTCGATCAGCGCGAGTTTTCCAGTTCGTTCTTCTCTGCTGTCGAGCGCGAGATCGATACCGCCGTCGACGATCTGTTCCGCGCCGACCGCGACGAAAAGAAGGCCAAGGAAGCTGCCGAGAACACGCCGGCCGCCGCGCTGTCTCTGGTCGATTACGACCAGATGGAAGAAAACATGCTGCTCGACCGGTTCGCTGCGCGCATCCGTAACGCGGCCGAGGAGCAATACGGGCCTTTGACCCAGCGCCTGGCCTCGGTGCTGGGCGTGCATGGGCTCAGCGACCGCGAGAACCCGTTTCACCCGGTCCGCTTCTGCCGTGCACTCGGGGAAGCGGTCGAAAAACTGGGATTCAAGGGCGACCAGCGCCTCGCAGTCGTAAAAGCCTTCGACGGCGCCCTCGGTCGTCCGCTGACCGACCTGTACACGGAACTCAACCGGCAATTGCGCGAGCAGGGCGTGGAGGAGCGCAACACCGCGGCGACCGCGTTCAAGAACACGATGGCCGGTTTTCGCAACACCTTCGTCGCGGCAGGTCGTCCATCGCAGGGCGGTGGAGCCGTCGGCGCGATTACCGGCGCCACCGCGGAACAGCTGCTCAGCGCGTTGTACCAGCGCATGCAGGTGCCGATGGCCAGCGCACCCATGCACGGCACGCCGGTCGTGCCGATCAGTTCCATCCCGACGCAGCCCTTGTTCGATCGTGCGGATTTCGCAGTTCCGACGCCGCCGGGGGCACCCGGGGCGACGGGGTTCGGAAATACCGGCGTGTTCCCAGCCGGATCGGCGGTGCCGGTGGCGCCGGGAACACCGATGCAGTTTGCCGCGATCGATCCGGGCTTGCTGGCCTCGATCAATGAAGTGCAGCGGCTCAATGCGTTGGCCGCCGTGGCGGCGCGCAGCGGATCGGCGTCTGCCACCGCAATCAGCGAGCGGGACGAAGCCCAGCTGCGTGCCCATGTGTCGGAGCGGGCGACCAAGCAGATCGACAAGCTCGTGATCGAGCTGGTCGGCATGCTGTTCGACCGCATCCATCAGGACAAGCACCTGCCGGCCGAGATCAAGACGGCGCTGTCGCGCCTGCAGTTCCCGATCATGAAGGTGGCGCTGTCGGACTCGGACCTGTTCGTGTCCCCACTGCAACCGGCACGCCGCCTGATGGACCGGATCGCGAGCACAGCGATCGGCTGGGTCGCGGAAGGTGACGAGAACCAGCGTTACCTCGCCGAGGTCAACAAGGCCGTCGATACGGTCGTCGTTGCCATCAACGAAGGGCCGACGATCTTCGAGAAGGCGCTCGAGGAGTTCGAAAAGTACCTCAACGAAGAGCGCGTGCGGGACGATGATCCGATCACGCGTGCCAAGCGGGCACTCGAGGAGGCCGAGAACCGCGAGGTGATGTCGATCAATGCAGCGATCGGCATCCGCCGGGCCTTTGACGGCGTCCAGCTCGAGTCGTACCTGCGTGAGTTTCTGCTCGATGCCTGGGTCCGGGTGCTGGTGGCTGCGACTCTGCGAGAGCGCGCGCAGCCGGGATTTTCGAAGAAGTTCCGCGACATGGTTCCCGATCTGGTCTGGAGCGTGCAGCCGAAGATCAATCCGGACGACCGCAAGCGGCTGGTCAAGACGATTCCGGCGGTGCTCAACACGCTGCGCGAGGGCCTGCAACTGATCGAACACACGTCGGCGCAGACGCAGGAGTTCTTCACCCGGTTGATGGCATCGCATGCCCAGGCGGTCAAGGCGCTCGAGGTCGCGTATGGTGCGCCGCCGCCCGTGGATGCCGGGATGATCAAGCGGCGCCTCGACGAAGTGAAGATCGTCGAACCGCCGCCGCCGACCGAGGGCGAGGACGAGCACTTGACGATATCGGCCTCGGTGGTGCGCAGCGCCGCGGCCGCCAATAACGCCGAAGTCAATGTCCTCGACTCGCCGCCGACGGTCGCGCCGGAAGAAATGATCCCGGTCGAACAGCTCTCGGACGCACAGATCGACGAGATGATCGACGGCTGGGAGCGCGGCTCGTGGTTCGACCTGTACACGGGTCAGCAGGTCGAGCGCGTCAGGCTGCGCTGGATCAGTCCGCGGCGCAACTTCTACCTCTTCACTTCGGCCGAAACCGGCAAGGCGCATTCGCTGGCGCCGCTGGTGTTGCGCGGCTATGTCCGTGCCGGGCGCATCCGCACCGCAGAACGCGCACCGCTGTTCGAGCGCGTTGTTGGCGATCTGATGCGCGATCTCGGAGCGCCCGCCGCTCAGCCCGCCTGACGTGCGACGCCCGTCGCGTCGCTCACCGCGCACCCGCGTTACGCTGTCCGAAGAGGACGGTGTCCGCTACCTGCACTTCGGCACCGAGTGGATCCAGGGTGGAATGCGCATTGCGCGCCCCTGGCAACTCGAGCTCGAATATCAGCAGCAGATGATGCTGGTGGCCCTGTTCCTGGCCGAACCGCAGCGCATCCTTCAACTCGGACTCGGCGCAGCGGCGCTGACCAAGTTCTGCTACCGCCGCCTGCCGGCAGCGCATGTGACTGCCGTGGAACTGAGCGCCGAAGTCATCGATACCGCGCGGCAGTGGTTCGCATTGCCGCCCGATGACAGTCGGCTTGATGTCGTGGTGGCGGACGCGCGCGACTATCTGGGTGAACTGCGACGCGCCGATCGGGCCGACTGGCTCCAGGTGGACCTGTATGACGCCGCCGCGCGCGGTCCGGTCCACGATGACACCGAGTTCTACCGGATGTGTCGGCGCGCGTTGCATCGACCCGGCGTGGCCTGTTTCAACTTGTTCGGAAGCCGATTCGATCCGAGCTTTGACGCCATCTGTGCGGCCTTCGATGACCGCGTGCTTGCGCTTCCGGCAGTGGACGAGGGCAACCGGATAGTCATCGCACTCACCGGGCCACGGATCGATGAACCCATGACGGCCCTGGCACGGCGCGCAGCCACGCTTGAAGAGGCCTGGCGTCTGCCCTTCCGGCGCTGGCTGGCGGACCTGAAGCAGGCCAATGATCTGACGGAGCGTCTACGTGTCTGATCCAACACGCATAATTAGCCGGTTGCTCGCGCCCATATGTAACTTGACAGCGGGCCCCACCCGGATAGAGTCGGAGCCTTCCTAAGGGCTGCGCGGCCAGGTAGCTGTACGAGCATCGATGGAGTTCAATCCCAACACCGACGCCCCCCGCCCTGCCGGCGAGTTGCCGTACGTCACGGCTGCGCAGGCCTCGGCGCTGATGAAGTCGGCAATGGCGATCTCCAACGAATTGGTCGCCACTTCGTTCCCTGACATCGTCAAGTCCATCCAGGAAGAGCTCACCGGGACCTGGGACTTCGATGTCAGCTCTCCGCTGGTGCAGCGCCTGCTGACGTCCAAGGCGGATGACCTGCACCATTCCTTTGTCGAGCATCTGAAGGAAGCCCAGGACCAGACGTTCCACGAAATCACCGTGGGCCGGGTGCAACCTCCACCAGGCTCGCTCGACGCCGAAACCCTGTCGCTGGTCGATTCGATCTCGGTCGAGAGCAATACCGTGGTCGAGCGGCACGCCAGCAAGGTGGCCGGCTATGCGGACCTGGCACTGCGCGACTTGAACCTTGTCGTGGCCTTCGTGCTCGGCCGCAGTGCGGTGCGCAATTCCGAGAATCCGCTCGGGCCGAATGTCTATGTCCGCGCCTTGCTTCGTGCCGCTGAAGACTGCGAACTGCACAAGGAGGCGTGGGAGTTCCTGCTCACGCGCTTCGAGAAGCCGCTGGGCGAGGAACTCGGCCAGATCGTGCGGCAGTTGCTCGAACACTTCGCCAACCATGGCGTGGACGTGCGGTCCATTCGACGCAGCCTCGCGGTCCCGAAGGGTACGTCGGGAGGGTGGCAACCGCCGGGTGTCTCGGGCGATGGGAAGCCGGGCGAATGGAGCGGTGCGGCTCAAGCATCCGGACAGGCAGGGACCGGTGCAGGGCGTCCTGGACGCCCGGGCTCCGTGGCGGCCGCCGAAGGCGGTCCTACGCGGGCGCAAGCGGCGTCCGATGAGCCGACACAGTTGCTGGGTGGACTGCTGACGCGTCTGCAATCGAACGCGCGCGGCTCGAGGCTGCCGCAACTGCCCGCGCTGGGTCCGGCATCACCGGAGCTGCTGCAATCGCTCGGCGAGATGCAGCGCGACGGCGTCGATCAGTTCGTCGAGACCGGCGACTTCGCGATGATGCCGCCGATGCAGTCGATCTCGTCGATGCGCGAGGAACTGACATCGAAGTCGACTCGCACCGTCGACAAGCTGACGATCGAACTGGTCGGCATGCTGTTCGACCACGTCATGCAGGACAAGCAGGTGCCGGCCGAGATCAAGGCGCGCCTGTCGCGGTTGCAGTTCCCGGTGCTGAAGGCGGCGCTGATGGATGCGGCATTCTTTGCTTCGAGTGCGCACCCGGCACGCAAGCTGATCGACCGCATCGCGGGGACTTCGGCGGGCTGGGAGCCCTACGGCGACGACAACCAGAAGTACCTGAGGGAAGTCGAACGCGTCATCGGCGAGATCCTGAAGAAGTTCGAGACCGATCTTTCCGTCTTCGAGAAGGTCTATACCGAGTTTGACCGCTTCGTTTCTGAAATCGATCCCGGAGACGCCGACCCGGTCTCGCGCGCCAAGAAGGCGCTCGAGGCGGCCGAGAAACACGAGATCCTCACGATCAACACGACGATCCAGGTGCGGCGCGCATTCGAGCGCGTCGACCTCGAGCCCTACATCAAGGAGTTCCTCCTCGGTCCCTGGGTCAAGGTGCTGGTGGCCGCGACGGTGCGCAGCGAGACCCAGCCTGGCTTCGCCAAGTCGTTCCGCGACGTGATCCACGAACTGGTCTGGTCCGTGCAGCCCAAGGCCAGCACCGAAGACCGCAACAAGCTGGTCAAGATGATTCCCGGAATGGTGCGGGTGCTGCGCGACGGCCTGTCGCTGGTCAACCAGTCCGAGCGCGACCGCGAGCAGTTCTTCGGCTCGCTGATGGAATCGCACGCGATGGCGGTCAAGCCGGTCGACCAGGCGACCTATATCAAGTCGAGCCTGCTCACGTCGGAACTGCGCGCCAAGATCGACGGCATGCAGCTGTCGGGCATCTTCCCGGTGACGACGGTGCCGGGCGGCATCCGCGTGTCGACCGGATTGATCATGCGTGCGGCGCAGGAGCATCACGCCGACATCCAGATGCCGGACCCGCTGACGGATATCGCCCGCCTCGATCCGGTCGAGGACGCGCGGGTCCAAGAGGAAATCGGTCGCTGGCAGCGCGGCAACTGGTTCAAGATGTGGAACGGCATGGAGTTCGTCCGCGTCAAGCTACGCTGGATGAGTCCGCTGCGCACGCTGTTCCTGTTTGCCGGCGAGCACGACCAGAAGGCACACGTGCTGTCGTCCGACATGCTGAAGTCATATCTCGCGCGCAAGTACATCGAACCGCTCGAGAGCATGCCGCTGACCAAGCGCGCCGTCGATGCGGTCGTCGCCGACTTCGAAAGCGCGCCGGACCGCGCGACCAATCTGGCCAAGCGCTACAAGGCGTCGCAGCCGGCAGCGTGAGCCACGACGTATGAGGCACGACGCATGAATCCCAAGGACGGTGCCGCGGCCCTGAAGGCGGTCGCCACTTCGTCGGCCAAGGACCGGCATGCGCCCTCGCCGGTGCCGAGCGGCCGCGTCACCGGCGGCTATGTGCTCAAGCAGCTGGTCGCCGATGGCATGCTGGCGACCAGCGATGCCGAGCGCTTCAAGATCTCCGGCGGGCGCGACCGTGCGGGTCACCCGCTGGTGAATCTCGCGGAAATGAACTACCGGACGCCGAATGCCGAGCGCAAGCTGCTCGACCTCGAGGCGCTGACGCAGTGGCTGGCGCAGAAGGCGTCGCTGCCGTACTTCCACATCGATCCGCTGCGCGTCGACTTCACCCGCGTCGTCGACGTGATGTCTTCGTCGTATGCCACGACCTACTCGATCCTGCCGGTGGCGATGGGCGGCGACGAGGTGACGATCGCCACCTGCGAGCCGTTCCAGACCGGATGGGAACGCGAGATCGAGCAGATCACGAAGAAGAAGGTCAAGCGCGTCGTTTCGAATCCGCTCGACGTCGCACGCTATACGACCGAGTTCTACAAGCTGGCGCAGCAGGTCAGGGGCGCTTCGAAGTCCGGATCTGCGCCACTGGTGTCGAGCTTCGAGCAACTGGTCGAGCTCGGCGGCAAGGTCGAGGCCAACGACGCGCACGTCATCCACATTGTCGATTGGCTGCTGCAGTATGCATTCGACCAACGGGCGAGCGACATCCACCTCGAGCCGCGGCGCGAGTTCGGCGTCGCGCGCTTCCGCATTGACGGTGTGCTGCACCAGGTCTACCAGGTGCCCGGCGGGGTGATGGCTGCGATGACCAGCCGCATCAAGCTTCTGGGCCGCATGGACGTCGTCGAAAAGCGCCGGCCGCAGGACGGTCGCATCAAGACCAAGGTCTCGACCGGGCCGAATGCGGGCCGCGAGGTCGAGATCCGGCTCTCGACGTTGCCAACGGCGTTCGGAGAAAAGCTGGTGATGCGGATCTTCGATCCGGAAGTTGTCGTGCGCAGTTACGCCGAACTGGGCTTCACCCCGGACGAGACGAAGGTCTGGGAAGACCTGATTCATCGGCCGTCCGGGATTGTGCTGGTGACCGGGCCGACCGGGTCCGGCAAGACGACCACGCTGTATTCGACGCTGAAACAGCTGGCGACCGACCAGGTCAACGTCAGCACGGTCGAGGATCCGATCGAAATGGTCGATCCGGCGCTCAACCAGATGCAGGTCCAGCACGGCATCGATCTGGGATTCTCCGACGGGCTGCGTGCGCTGATGCGGCAGGACCCGGACATCATCATGGTCGGCGAAATCCGCGACAAGGAAACGGCCGACATGGCGGTGCAGGCTGCACTGACCGGCCACCTGGTGTTTTCGACGCTGCACACCAACGATGCCGCCGCGTCGATCGCACGCCTTATCGAGCTCGGCATTCCCAATTACCTGGTCAATGCGACGCTGATCGGCATCCTTGCGCAACGTCTCGTGCGCATGCTGTGCCCGCACTGCAAGGCGTCGGGTGATCCGATCGAGCCGACGCTGTGGAAGGAACTGGTCGCACCCTGGCGCTCGAACGTGCCCGAGAAGATCTACCACCCTGTCGGCTGCCTCGAATGCCGCCGCACCGGCTACATGGGGCGCACGGGTCTGATCGAAATGCTGGTGATGACCGACGCAATGCGTAAGCTGATCGCCGAGGGCGCCGACCTCGTTCAGTTGCGCGGCCAGGCCGCGCGCGACGGGCTGCGCTCGCTGCGCGTCTCGGGCGCGGAAAAGATTGCCAAGGGCATGACCACGCTGGACGAGGTGCTGAAAGCGGCGCCGCCGTTCAACAACTGACGGGACTTACTTCGACAACTGACGCATTGCCCGCGTCAGTCCCTCGAGCGTCATCGGAAACATCCTGCCGCCGGCCAGCTGGCGGATGAGCGAAATCGACTGACGGTACTGCCACAGGCTCTCGGGCTCGGGGTTCAGCCAGATCGACTTCGGGAAGGTCGCGAAGAAGCGTTGCAGCCAGACTGCGCCCGCTTCCTCGTTGTTGTACTCGACCGAGCCGCCCGGCTGCAGCACCTCGTAGGGACTCATCGTCGCGTCTCCGACGAAGACGAGCTTCCAGTCGTGCGGGTACTTGCGCAGCACGTCCCAGGTGGCGAAGCGTTCGGTGTAGCGGCGGCGATTGTTGCGCCAGAGGTACTCGTAGACGCAGTTGTGGAAGTAATAGAACTCGAGGTGCTTGAACTCGCCTTTCGCGGCGGAAAAGAGCTCCTCGGTGCGCTTGATGTGCTCGTCCATCGTGCCGCCGACATCGAGCAGCATCAGCACCTTGACGGTGTTGTGCCGCTCCGGCACGAGCTTCAGGTCGAGCCAGCCCGCGTTTTTCGCGGTCGACTCGATCGTGTCGTGCATGTCGAGCTCGAGGTCGGCGCCTTCGCGTGCGAAGCGCCGCAAGCGGCGCAGCGCGACCTTGATGTTGCGCGTGCCGATTTCGACCGAATCATCGTAGTCGCGGAAGCCGCGCATTTCCCAGACCTTGACGGCCGACTTCCCGCCCTTGCTGGGACCGCCGACGCGGATGCCTTCGGGATGCGCGCCGCCGTGTCCGAACGGCGAGGTTCCGCCGGAACCGATCCAGCGGTTGCCGCCATGGTGCGCCCCGTCCTGCTCCTCGAGACGCTTCCTGAATTCCTCCATCAGCCTGTCCCAGCCGAGCTTTTCGAGCTTCGCGATTTCCTCCGGACTGAACGCGCGCTCGAGCACCTTCCGGAACCACTCGTCCGGGATCTCCTTCGTGAAGTCGAGCGAGGTCGTCACGCCCTTGAAGTACTCGCCGAAAGCCCGGTCGAACTTGTCGAACTGCGTTTCATCCTTGACGAGCGTGGTCCGCGACAGATGGTAGAAGTCGTCGATCGAGGGTCCGATCACACCGCGTTTCAGCGCCTCGAGCAGCGTCAGCAGCTCGTTGATCGACACCTTGAGCTTGGCAGCTCGCAGGTGGAAGAAGAAGTCGATCAGCATCGCGCTAGAGATGGCACGTCAACGGTGACGCGTCAGGCGCAGTTCGAGGTGGCGCTTCACGTCCGGCCACTCGGAGGCCAGGATGCTGAACATCACCGTGTCGCGCACGCTCCCGTCCCGCCGCGGTTGATGGTGGCGGATCACGCCGTCTTTCTTTGCGCCGAGTCCCGCGATCGCCTCCTGCGAGGTGAAGTTGAAGTTGTCGGTGCGGAACCCGACCACCGCACAGCGCAATGCATCGAACGCATGGCCGAGCAGCAGCAGCTTGCAGGCTGTGTTCACGTGCGACTTCTGGCAGCGGCGCGCGTACCACGTGTAGCCGATCTCGACTCGATCCACTCCGGGCACGATGTCGTGATAGCGCGTGGTGCCGACAATCGTGTCGTGGGCGAGATCGCGTACCGCCCACGGCAGCATGTGGCCCGCCTCCTGGCCGGACAGTGCCGCCGAGATATAGGCATGCGCCTGCTCGGGTTCGGGTACGGAAGTGAACCACAGATTCCACAGTTCACCGTCGCAGGCGGCCGCGACCAGTCCGTCGTGGTGTTCGCGCGCCAGCGGTTCGAGCCGCACGCCATGGCCCTCGAGCACCGTGGGTCGCGGTTCGATCATCGAATTGTCAGCGGTTGCTGCGGGCCATGAAGACGAGCCGTTCGAACAGATGCATGTCCTGCTCGTTTTTCAGCAGCGCACCGGCCAGCGGCGGCACAGCGATCTTGTCGTCTTTCGAACGCAGCGCTTCCGGCGGGATCTGTTCGGCCACCAGCAGCTTCAGCCAGTCGAGCAATTCCGAGGTCGATGGTTTCTTCTTGAGGCCGGGCAACTCGCGCACGCCAAAGAACACCGCCAGGGCGTTGGCGAGAAGCTCCTTGCGCAGCTTCGGGAAGTGGACATCGACGATCGACTGCATCGTGTCCTTGTCCGGAAACCGGATGTAGTGAAAGAAACAGCGGCGCAGGAACGCGTCGGGCAATTCCTTTTCGTTGTTCGAGGTGATCACAACCAGCGGACGATGCCTGGCCACGACCGTCTGCCGCGTTTCATAGACATAGAACTCCATGCGGTCGAGCTCGCGCAACAGGTCGTTGGGAAACTCGATGTCGGCCTTGTCGATCTCGTCGATCAGCAGCACCGACGGCTGCTCGGAGGTGAAGGCCTGCCACAGCACGCCACGGACGATGTAGTTCTCGATGTCCTGCACGCGTGCATCGCCGAGTTGCGAGTCGCGCAGCCGGCTGACCGCGTCGTATTCGTACAGACCCTGCTGCGCCTTGGTGGTCGACTTGATGTGCCAGGCCAGCAGGGGCATGTCGAGCGCGCGCGCCACTTCTTCAGCCAGCATGGTCTTGCCGGTTCCAGGCTCTCCCTTGATCAGCAGGGGCCGCTGCAGCGTCAGCGCGGCGTTGACCGCCAGCTTGAGGTCGTCGGTGGCAACGTAGGTCGAGGAGCCTTCGAAACGTGACATGGACGGAAGCGGAAGCGGCTGAAAGGGGCCGATCGAGTATACGCAACGGTGCGCCGGGAACTGCGCACGGGACGTCGCCAGGCTCAGGGGGTCCGACTCGATTACAATCGCGCGCTGCGTGCCGGGGAGGCCGCGGCCCGGCGGGCTGGTTATGGCAAGACGATCCCGGGCTTTGCTTCAACACCACCAACGGATAGTGCGGATGAAGTCGTACCGTTTGCTGCTCGTCGCCATGGCCGCGACACTGCCGCTGCTGGCGGCGGCACAAGACAAGAAGCCGGCGTCGCCGGCACCGGCCGCAACCAGCGACGCGCCCGTGTCGAACTGCATCGGCTGCCATTCGATTCCCGGGTACCAGGCGTCGTTTCCGCAGGTCTACCGCGTGCCGAAGATCGGTGGGCAGTCACCCCAATATATCGAGGCCGCACTCAAGGCCTATCGCCAGGGCGATCGCAAGCATCCGACGATGGTGGGCATCGCCAAGGGCCTCAGTGACCAGCAGATCACCGCCTTGGCCGCGTATTACGCGGCGCGCGGCAAGTAGGCGGGCCGGATGATGAAGATGAGAATTCTCGTTGCGGCCAGCGCCGCACTCCTTGCAGTCGCGGCACAGGCTGCTGATGTTGCCAAGGGCGAACAACTCGCGCAGGCGCAATGCGCGGCGTGCCATGGCAAGGACTTTTCCTCGCCCGTCGATCCGAGCTATCCCAAGCTCGCCGGACAGTATCCGGACTATCTCGAAAAGGCGCTGCGCGACTACCAGACCGGCGCTCGCAAGAACGCGATCATGGCGGGGCTGGCCAAACCCCTGACGCGTGCGGACATCCAGAACGTCTCGACTTACCTGAGCCGCCTGCCCGGGCCGCTGGGCAACGACAAGCGCTAGTTGCATGTCCGGCCCGACAGGGCCTATCACAGCTCAGTACTGCGACGCACGTCGCTCCAGGCACTCCAGATAGCGTGCGCTCATCTCGTCGGGTGGCAGCGCATCGCCTGCTCGCTGCGCCGACCAGATGACCTCGCCCAGGCACTCCATGACGTCGTGCGCGGCCGCGTGCGCATCGCTGCGCCGCGCGACCAGCCGCTGATACGCCGCACGAATGCCTGGCGGCTGATCGATCGACAACTGCTCGGCAATCGCCAGGTGCATCGAAAGGTGCAGGAAGGGATTGGTACGGCCCTCATCGACGCGATACTCCGTGGCTGCCGCCTCGGCGCTCGCAAGGGCGTCGTGGTATTCCGGATGCTCGACGATCCAGTCGAGCGCCATCGTTTCGATCGGAGTCAGGATCGCTCCATCGCGGTGCTTGCGCCAGGTCTCGCAGAAGAATCGCCGGACATCGTCCTTCGAGGGTGCGAACACGTTCACGACTCCGCAGGCGGCGGGAAGCCGCTGCGCGGTGTGCGCGGCGCGGGCGACTTGGGCCGGAACTCGCACCACTCGGCAATCGGGCAGCACCAGCACTCCGGCGTCCGCGCCTTGCAGACATAGCGTCCGTGCAGGATCAGCCAGTGGTGGGCGTCCTTGCGAAACTCCTCGGGCGTGAACTTCTCCAGCCGCTGCTCGACGGCATCGACCGTGGCGCCAGGCGCCATGCCGGTGCGGTTCGCGACCCGAAAGATGTGGGTGTCCACGGCGATCGTCGGCTCGCCGAATGCCGTGTTGAGCACGACGTTCGCGGTCTTGCGGCCCACACCCGGAAGCGACTCCAGCGCGGCCCGGGTGCGTGGCACCTCGCCGCCGTGCCGCTCCAGCAGTTGCTGCGACAGTCCGATGACGTTCTTCGCCTTGGTTCGGTACAGGCCGATGGTCTTGATGTATTCCGCCAGCCGCTCCTCGCCCAGCGCAACGATGGCCTTGGGCGTGGGGGCGGCCTTGAACAGTGCGGGCGTCGCCAGGTTCACGCTCCTGTCGGTGGCCTGGGCCGAGAGCACGACCGCCACGAGCAGCTGGAAAGGCGTCGCGTACTCGAGCTCGGTTGTCGGATGCGGATTCAAACTCCGCAGCCGCTCGTAGATCGCCCGTCGCTTCGCGGGATTCATGGCTTCGTCGTCGCCTGCCGTCGGGCGCGCGCGCGTTCGATCGCGGCGCGGACGACGGCCTGCTTGTTCGCGATTCGGTCTGGTGTCAGGTCTTCGCGCTGGCCGAGTTCATCGAGCTTGGCGAGGGCCTTTTGCAACAGCTGTTGTTCGCGTTCGTGACGCTCGACGGCGAGCCGTCGCCGACGTGCTTCAAAGCGCGAGCGTGACTGCCGTGCATCGTCGTCGTTCCAGGTGCGTGCTGGCCGCACCGGGACCATCGCGATGCAGTCCATCGGGCACGGCGCGATGCACAGATCGCAACCGTTGCACCAATCGGGGATCACGCTATGCATGCGCCGCGCGGCGCCGACGATCGCGTCGACCGGGCAGGCCTGGATACACAGAGTGCAACCGATGCAGAGCCGCTCGTCGATCACGGCGACACGCAGGGACTGCTCGATCCCGTTGACCGGATTGAGCGGCGCGGCCGGACGCCCCGTCAGTTGCGACAGCCGGGCAATGCCGGTGGCGCCGCCCGGAGGGCATTGGTTGATGTCCGCGCACACTGTGGCGATGGCTTCGGCGTACGGACGACAGCCGTCATAACCGCACTTGGTGCACTGGGTCTGCGGCAACAGCGCATCAATGCGGTCGGCCAGCGCGGTGGTGGAATCGGACATCGTTTGCCCGGAGTGGGCGAGGCGCGTCGGAACCGCCAATTATCGCCGGCCGCCAGGCGGACCTGCGCTCAGGCGTGGTCGCGGATGAAGTTCTTGATCTTGGGTGCGATCTGCTCGCGCCATCGACGTCCACTGAAGATGCCGTAGTGGCCCGCGCCTTCGGCAGTCCAGTGCTGCTTTTTCGCCTTCGGAATGCCCTTGCACAAGCCGTGAGCTGCCTGCGTCTGGCCGCTGCCGGAGATGTCGTCGAGTTCACCCTCGATCGTGAAGAGTGCCACCGACGTGATGTCCTCGGGCTTCACCAACTGGCCGTGCACCTTCCACGTGCCGTTGGGCAGGCTGTGCTCCTGGAACACGATCCGGATCGTGTCCAGGTAGTACTCCGCCGGCAAATCGATCACGGCGTTGTATTCGTCGTAGAAGGCGCGATGACCCTCGACGTCGTCCATGTCGCCCTTGACCAGGTCGAGGTAATAATCCCAGTGCGAATTCAGGTGGCGGTCCGGGTTCATCGCGACGAAGCCGGCGTGCTGCAGGAAGCCCGGGTAGACCTTGCGCAGGTAGCCGGGGTAGGCCGAGGGCACCTTGAAGATCACGGTGTTCTCGAACCATTCGAAGTTCTTGCGGATCGCGAGCGCATTGACCTGCGTCGGGCTCTTCCGGCTGTCGATCGGGCCGCCCATCATCGTCATCGACTTGGGAAGCTTCGCATCACCGTTGCTGGCCATCAGCGATATAGCGGCCAGCACCGGCACGGTCGGCTGGCAAACGGAGATCAGGTGGACATCCGGGCCTAGCGTGCGCACGAAGTCGATTACATAGTCGACGTAGTCATCCAGGTGGAAAGGTCCCGCGGCGATCGGAACCAGGCGGGCATCGGTCCAGTCGGTGATCCAGATGTCGTGGTCGGGCAGCAGTGCACGCACCGTGTCGCGCAGCAGGGTGGCGTGGTGGCCCGACAGCGGGGCCACGATCAGCACGCGAGGATCTGCGGGACGCTTGAGCCTGGGCGGGACGATGCGCTTGAAGTGCAGCAGACGACAGAAGGGTTTTTCCGTCGTGACTTCTTCGACCACAGGCACCTCGACATCGCCGATGCGCGTGGTCTTCAGTCCGAACTCGGGCTTTTCGTACTGCTTGCCGATCCGGTGCAGCAGGTCGTATCCCGCCGACAGGCGCCGGGACATCGGTGAATAAGCGAGTGGACTGTAAGGGCTGGAAAAGAGTTCGGAAGTGGCCTGCGCCCACACCGAAAGCGGGTTCAGGAAACGGCGTTGCAGCTCATGCAGGTGATATAGCACGACAGGCTCCGCTCAACGCTCCACTCGCCACCGGGTACGTCCTCCCTACAAGCGAGCGGATAGTAAACCAAATTGGTCAGACCGCTTTTGAGGATAACGAGGCCGGTCGACGGGGCAATTCGTCCCTCCGGACGGTCCGCCGGTCGGGCGTCAGAAGACGCTGAGGTCTGGCGAATCCGGGATCAGCGCTCGAGCAGATGGCGCTTCTCGCGCACGTCTTTCCACTCGTCGGCGTCGGCAGGATGAGGCTTCATGCGCGTTATGGACGGCCAGGACTTCGACAGATCGACGTTCAGCTTGATGAAGTCGCGCTGATCCTCGGGCACGTCTTCCTCGGCGTAGATTGCGTTCACCGGGCATTCCGGTATGCAGACGGCGCAGTCGATGCACTCGTCCGGATCGATCGACAGGAAGTTCGGTCCTTCGCGGAAGCAGTCGACCGGGCACACGTCGACACAATCCGTGTACTTGCACTTGATGCACGACTCGGTGACGACATGCGTCATCGACTGACTCCTGTCCGTTCGGTGAGATGCGGTGCGAGTGTGAAAAGTGCGCCGCTTTCAAAGCCGGTATTCTAGCCGACCAGAGCCGGGGATCCGGCTGTTTTCCCTCTGCCAAGAAGGGCCAGTGGCATGACCACCCGACGCGAACTCCTGCTGTTGTCGACGGCTGCGCTCGCCGCCTCGCCGCTGCGTGCACAGGCCGTGGCACCGATCCGCATCGGCGAAATCAACAGCTATTCGACGATCCCGCAGTTCACGGTGCCGTACCGCATGGGGTGGCAGCTCGCCGTCGAGGAAGCGAATGCCGGCGGCGGTCTGCTGGGGCGCAAGATCGAAGTGATCTCCCGCGACGATGCCGGCAAGCCGGACGATGCGATCCGGCTGGCTACCGAACTGGTATCGAACGAGAAGGTCGTGCTGCTGGCGGGAACCTTCCTGTCGAACGTCGGACTGGCTGTTGCCGAATTCGCGCTGCGCAACAAGGTCCTGTTCGTTGCCGCCGAGCCATTGACGGACGCAATGGTGTGGGAAAAGGGCAACCGCTATACGTTCCGCCTGAGGCCGAGCACGCACATGCAGTCGGCCATGCTGGTCGAGGAAGCCGCGCGGCTGCCCGCGCGGCGATGGGCGATCGTGGCTCCGAACTACGAGTACGGACAATCGGCAGTGTCGAGCTTCAAGGCCCTGCTAAAGGCGCGGCGTCCCGAGGTGGAGTTCGTCGCCGAACAGTGGCCGGCGCTGGGCAAGCTCGAGGCCGCCGGAACGGTGCAGGCGCTGATCGCGGCACGTCCCGAGGCGATCTTCAATGTCACGTTTGGCGCCGACCTGCCGCGGTTGGTGCGCGAGGGCAATTTGCGCGGGCTCTTTCCGCGCGTGCCGGTCGTGAGCCTGCTGTCCGGCGAGCCGGAGTATCTCGACGTCCTGAAGGACGAGACGCCGCGCGGCTGGATCGTGACCGGCTATCCGTGGGACCAGATCGCCACGCCGGAACACGCGAAATTCTTCAATGCCTATTTCAAGCGCTACAACGACACGCCGAGGCTGGGTTCGGTCGTCGGCTACGCGACGTTCACGGCCATCTTCGAGGCGATCACTAAGGCCAAATCGACCGATACGGAAAAGCTGATCGCTGCGCTGCGCGGCCTGACGTGGACCACGCCGTTCGGCCCGGCGACGTTCCGTGCGCTCGACCACCAGTCGACGATGGGCGCCTTCGTCGGCAAGCTCGACCTGCGCGACGGCCGGGGCACGATGGTCGGCTGGCGCTATGCCGATGGCCGCAACTATCTGCCGACGGATGCCGAGGTCAGGGCGCGCCGCCCGGCCGAGGCGATGAAATAGCCACGGTGCACTGCGCCCGCGCGCGGCCGTTGCGCCGGGCGATCTGAGGCCCTTCGATGGACCTCGTGTTCGGTCAGTTCCTCGCCGGGGTCTCCTACGGCTCGACGCTGTTCCTTGTCAGTGCCGGGCTCACGCTGATCTTCGGCGTCACGCGCGTCGTTAACTTCGCCCACGGCGCGCTCTACATGCTGGGCGCCTACCTGGCGGTCACGCTGACCGCGGCGCTGCCGGCCACGCCGTTCGGTTTCTTCGGTGGCGCGCTGCTGGCGGCGATGCTCGTGGCGCTGGCGGGGGTACTGGTCGAGTTCCTCGTGCTACGGCGCATCTACGCTGCGCCGGAGATCTTTCAGCTCCTCGCGACCTTCGGCGTCGCACTGATCGTTCAGGATCTCGTGCTGGCTGCGTGGGGCGCGGAGGAACTGTTTGCTCCGCGCGCCCCGGGTCTTAAGGGCGCCATCGAGATCGGCGGTGCGTTCATCCCTGAGTACAACCTGCTGCTGACCCTGGTCGGCCCGGTGATGTTCGGCGCGTTGTGGTGGGTCTTCCGCCGGACGCACTGGGGGACGATCGTGCGTGCCGCCACGCAGGACCGCGAGATGGCCGGGGCACTCGGCGTCAACGAGCGACTGCTCTTCAGCACGGTGTTCGCGCTCGGCGCGGGCCTGGCCGGTCTGGCCGGTGCATTGCAGATCCCCCGCGAGACCGTCAACCTGCAGATGGATCTGACGATCCTGGTCGAAGCCTTCGTTGTCGTGGTCGTCGGCGGACTCGGTTCGATCACCGGAGCGTTCTGGGCCTCGATGGCGATCGGCGTCCTGCACGCCTTCGGCATCTGGTTGCTGCCGCAGTCCACGCTCGTGCTGGTGTTCGTCGTGATGGCGGTCACGCTGATCGTGCGTCCCTACGGCCTGTTCGGCCGACCGGATGCTGCGGCACGCACGGTGCGCGCAGCGACGCATCCGCCATTCACGCTGCCATCACCCCGGGGGCGCGTGGGGGTGGTCGCTGCGATCGTGGTACTCGCTGTCCTGCCGATGTTCGCGGGCGACTATGCGCTCGTGATCGCCACCGAGATGGCGATCCTGGCGCTGTTTGCGGCGAGCCTGCAGTTCTTCATGGGTAACGGCGGGCTGGTGTCGTTCGGTCATGCGGCATTCTTCGGACTGGGCGCCTATACCGCGGCCATGCTGGTCAAGGACTTCGCTGCACCGTTTGCGGCCGCGCTGCTGGCGGCACCGATCGTGGCCGGGCTCGCAGCGGCGCTTGCCGCCTTCTTCGTGCTGCGCGCGCAGGGCGTGTACGCGTCGATGCTGACACTGGCATTCGCGCAGATCCTCTGGTCGATTGCCGTGCAGTGGGTCGATGTGACCGGCGGCGACAATGGTCTGCTCGGGATCTGGCCACCCACGACATCGCGGCTTGCCTATTACGCCATGACGCTGGCGGTCGTCGCGGCGGCACTCATACTGCTGCGCCGTGCCGCGCTGGCACCGTTCGGTTTTGCGCTGCGTGCGACGCGCGATGCATCCGAGCGGGCCGAGGCGCTCGGCATCGACGTGCGCCGGGTGCGTTGGTCGGCGTTCGTCGCGGGCGGCGCCTTTGGCGGTCTGGCGGGTGCGCTGCAGGTGTTCCAGAAGGGCGCCGTGTTCCCGAACGCTCTGTCGATTCCCGTGTCGGTCGATGCGCTGGTCATGGTGCTGTTGGGTGGCCTGCAGACGATCTCCGGTCCCGTGGTCGGCGCCATCGCGTACCACGGCCTGGCCACGGAGCTGATCCGGCATGCCGAGTACTGGCGCCTGTACCTCGGCGTGACGATCGTGCTGCTCGTCATCCTCTTTCCGCAGGGGATCGTGGGTTTCCTGCGGTCACGACGGGCGAAGCTGCCGTGAGCGAACTGCGGGTCACGCACCTGCAACGCGCATTCGGCGGCGTGCGCGCCGTCGACGACGTTTCATTCGCACTCGCAGCGGGCAGCGTCACCGCGCTGATCGGTCCCAACGGCGCGGGCAAGTCGACGCTGTTCAACCTCATCGATGGTCAGCTGAGTCCCGATGCCGGCACGATCAAATTCGAAGGAAAGTCGCTCGTCGGCGTGCCGACCTCCGCGCGCACGCGCGCCGGGATCGGACGCACGTTCCAGGTTGCACAGACCTTTGGTTCAATGACCGTCAGTCAGAACGCACAGCTCGCGCTGGCCGCCGCGGAGGGCCTTGCGCTGTCCGCGGGCACGCCGCTCGAGAGGCACGCGCCGGAAAAGGCGGCGCGGCTGCTGCAACAGGTGGGGCTGTACGAACGCGGCGCCGCTCCGGCGGCGGCGCTGGCTTACGGTGACCTCAAGCGGCTCGAGCTGGCGCTCGCGCTGGCAGCAAACCCCCGGTTGCTGCTGATGGACGAGCCGACCGCGGGCATGGCGGCGTCCGAACGTTCGTCACTGATGACACTCGTGGTCGCGCTGGCGAACGAGCGCAGCATGACCGTGCTCTTCACCGAGCACAGCATGGATGTCGTGTTCGGCTTCGCGCAGCGTGTGCTCGTGCTGTCGCGCGGGCGGCTGATCGCGGACGGTTCTCCCGACGTGGTGCGTGCCGACCGTGCAGTCCAGGCCGTCTATCTGGGCAGCGAGGCATGACGCTGCTCGAGCTGCGCGGCGTCGACGCGTGGTACGGCGCGGCACAGGTGGTGCGCGGCGCGACGTTGTCGGTGGCCGCTGGCGAGGTCGTGGCGCTGATCGGGCGCAACGGCGCCGGCAAGACGTCGCTGCTGCGCGCAATCATGGGCCTGATGCCGCGCGCCGCCGGCGACGTGCTGCTGGACGGCGCATCGATCGCACGGCTCGCGCCCTTCGCCCGCGCACGGCGCGGCCTCGGTTACGTGCCGGAAGACCGTCGCATCTTCACCGACCTCACGGTGCTCGAGAACCTCGAGCTGGTTGGGCGGCCGCTTGCCGGCGGCTTCGATACGGCCGCGCTGCTGGGTATTTTCCCGAACCTGGCGGAGATGCTCGACCGGCCTGCGAGCCAGATGAGCGGAGGCGAACAACAGATGCTCGCCGTTGCACGCACGCTGGCCGCCAATCCGCGCATCGTTCTGCTCGACGAGCCATCCGAAGGGATCGCGCCGCTCGTGATCGCACGCATGCGGGACGCCGTGCAGGCCATGCGCGCGCGTGGGGTCGCCACGCTGCTGTCGGAGCAGAACCTCGCGTTCGTGACCGGACTGGCCGACCGGGCCGTGCTGATCGAGCAGGGCCAAGTCGTCGGCTCCGCGACTCGAGACGAGCTTTCGTCGAGCGCCGCCGTCCACAAGGTACTCGGGATCGGATAGCGCTGCGGCACGGCCCGCCCCTACAATCGACGCATGATCATCCAGTCGCTGCTCGACACGGACCTGTACAAGTTCACGATGATGCAGGTCGTGCTGCACCATTTTCCGGGTGCGCAGGTCGAATACCGCTTCAACTGCCGCACCAAGGGCGCGGATCTCGCGCCCTATGTGGACGAGATCCGCGAGGAACTCTCGTACCTGTGCCTGCTGCGTTTCCGCGAGAGCGAGCTCGAGTACTTGCGTGCGATGCGCTTCATCAAAAGCGACTTCGTCGACTTCCTGGGCCTCTTCCAGCTCAACATGAAGACCGTCCGGATCGAGCGCAATCCGCAGGCCGATGGCGGCATCGATATCGTGATCAAGGGGCCCTGGCTGCACACGATCCTGTTCGAGATCCCGGTGCTGGCCATCGTCAACGAGGTCTACTTCCGCAACACCCAACCACGCCCCGACTTCGCCGAAGGTCGGCGACGACTGCGCGCGAAGATCGCGCTGGTCCGTGACAACCCGGCGCTCGCCGGCTGCCGCATCGCCGACTACGGATCGCGCCGGCGCTTCTCGCGCCTGTGGCACGACGAAGTGCTGCAGACGCTGAAGAACGAACTGGCTGAAAACCTTGCGGGGACCAGCAACGTCATGTATGCGGCCAAGCATGGCCTGACGCCGCTGGGGACAATGGCGCACGAGTACCTGCAGGCCTGCCAGGCGCTCGGCCCGCGGCTGCGCGACTCGCAGATCTTCGGCTTCGAGATGTGGGCGCGCGAATACCGCGGTGACCTTGGCATCGCGCTATCTGACGTCTACGGCATGGATGCCTTCCTGCGCGACTTCGACATGTACTTCTGCAAGCTCTTCGACGGCGCACGCCACGATTCGGGCGATCCGATTGCATGGGGCGAGCGGTTGCTCGAACACTACGAACACAATCGTGTCGATCCGCGCACGAAGACGCTGGTGTTTTCCGATTCGCTTGACTTCCCGCGGGTGATCGAGCTGTACACGCGCTTCAAGGACCGCGCCCGCATCGCGTTCGGCGTGGGCACGAACCTGACTAACGATCTGGGCTACACGCCGCTGCAGATCGTGATCAAGATGGTCCGCTGCAACGGCCAGCCGGTGGCGAAGCTTTCGGACTCGCCCGAGAAGAACATGTGCACCGACACGGCCTACCTCGCCTACCTGCGGCAGGTGTTCGAGATCAAGGCGCCTGTCACTGACACCGCTCCTGCCGCCTGAGACTCCACCATGAAGCTTGCCCGTTTCCCGAGAGTCCGGTTGACCCATGCGCCGACACCGCTCGAGCCGATGCCCAACCTCAGCAAGCTGCTCGGCGGTCCGCAACTCTGGATCAAGCGTGACGACTGCACGGGTCTGGCGACCGGCGGCAACAAGACGCGCAAGCTCGAGTACCTGATGGGCGAAGCGCTGGCGCAGAAGGCCGATGTCGTCATCACGCAGGGCGCCACACAGTCGAACCACGCGCGCCAGACCGCGGCGGCGGCCGCGAAGCTCGGCCTTGCGTGCGAGATCCTGCTCGAGGATCGCACCGGGTCGACAGAGGTCGACTATCGACTGTCCGGCAACGTGCTGCTCGATCGCCTGTTCGGGGCGACGCTGCATCATCGTCCGGGTGGGACCGATATGGACGCCGCGATGGCGGTGCGCGCAGACGAATTGCGCAGCACAAGGTCGGCGTCCGTACGTGATCCCCGGCGGCGGCTCGAATCCCGTCGGTGCGCTCGGTTACGTGACCGCCGCGCTCGAACTGGTCGAACAGGCCAACGTGGCGGGGCTGGACATCGACACGCTGGTGACAGCGACCGGAAGCACCGGCACGCAGGCCGGACTCGTCGCCGGGCTCGAAGGCTGCCGCAGCGGCATCCCGGTGCTCGGCATCAGCGTGCGGGCACCGAAGGCCGCGCAGGAAGAAAAGGTCTTCGCATTGGCGCAGCGAACGGCCGAGCTGCTACAGGTTCCCGGCGCGGTTGCGCGCGAGCGCGTCGTCGCGAACTCCGATTACGTCGGTGGCGGCTATGGTGTGCCGACCGACGGCATGTACGAAGCGCTCGAACTCGTCGCGCGTACCGAGGGCATCGTGCTCGACCCGGTGTACTCCGGCAAGGCGATGGCCGGGCTCATCGACCTGGTGCGGCGCGGCCACTTCGCGCGCGAGCGCAATGTCGTGTTCCTGCACACCGGCGGCGCGGTCGGCTTGTTCGGCTACCTGCACGCCTTCGCGCCGCGGCTGGCGTTGGTCTGATGCTCGGTGTCATCGGAGGCATGGGGCCGCTGGCCAGTGCGGATTTCTTTCGCAAGCTGATCGATGCGACGCCGGCGGCATGCGACGAGGATCACATTCCGGTTCTGATTCACTCGGTGCCACAGCTACCGTCGCGGCCGGCCGCCATTTTGCGCGACGGTGCGTCTCCGCTGCCTGCCCTCATGACGGCGCGCGACCGGCTGGTTGCGGCGGGCGCAACGATGCTCGCGATGCCATGCAACACCGCACATTACTGGCACACCGAACTGGCCGCGAACTCGGTCCTGTTTCCGCATATCGCTGATGCCGTCGCGGTCGAACTACCGCCGCACTGCCACGCGCATAGGCATTATCGCGACGGCCGCGACTCTGGCCACGCGCATCTACACCCAGCGGCTCGACCCGCGCATCGAGTGGCTGGCGCCGGACGCTCACACGTTCGACAGCGCTGTGCAGCCCGGCATCGACGCGGTCAAGCGCAACGCGTCAGCCGACGGCGGCCGGATGCTGGAGCCAGTCGTCGCGAAACTGCTGGAACGCGGCGCCGCATGCGTCGTACTTGCGTGCACTGAAGTGCCGTTGGCTCTCGACGCGATCGACTCGCCCCTGCGTGCTCAATGCGTCGACTCGACCGCGGCGCTTGCACGTTCCTGCGTCCGGCTCTGGCGGGAAAATGCAGCACAGTCGGGCCGTCCGGACACGTTGCCGAACCTATAATCGCCCGCCATGCCCAAGCTCAGTCGCCGCGCCGAGGCCCTCGGCACCGAGAACGCGTTCGTCGTGCTGGCCGAAGTCAACCGGCTGATCCGCGGCGGTGCGGACATCGTCTCCTTCTGCATCGGACAGCCCGATTTTCCGACGCCGGTCCACGTGCAGGACGCGGCTGTCGCTGCGGTGCGGGACGGGCGCCACGGCTACACACCCTCCGCAGGGATCGATGAGCTGCGTGCGGCTGCCGCGCGCTCGATGGGGGCATTGCGCGGCATTGACATCAGTGCCGACGAAGTCGTCGTCGGCGCAGGCGCCAAGCCTTTCATCGGCTACACGATCGCTTCCGTAACCGACTACGGTGCCGGTGACGAGGTTATCTTTCCGGTGCCGGGCTTTCCGATCTACGAGTCGCAGATCGTGGCCAATGGCGCCGTCCCGGTGGCCCTGCCGTTGCGCGAAGCGCGCGCCTTTGCGTTTGATCCAGCCGAACTGGCCGCGCGCATCGGCGCGAAGACCCGGTTGCTGATCCTGAACACGCCGCACAACCCGACCGGCGGGTTGTTGACGCGGAACGATCTCGACGCCATTGCGGAGGTGATGCGGTCGCATCCGGAGGTCTGGATCTACGCCGACGAGATCTACAGCAAGCTGGTCTACGAGGGTGAGTTCGTCTCTATCGCCGCGCTGCCCGGCATGCGCGAACGCACGATCATTTCCGACGGCGCCTCCAAGACGTATGCGATGACGGGCTGGCGCATCGGCTTCACCGCCAACAAGACGCTGGCGCCGGTGTTCACACGCTGGATCACCAACACCGAGTCGTGCGCTTCGCAGATCAGCCAATGGGCGGCACTGCAGGCCCTGACGGGTCCGCAGCACGATGCCGAGGCGATGAAACAGCGCTTTCACACGCGACGCGACCTGATCGTCCGGCGCCTGAACGCGGTGCCGGGCTTTCGCTGCGCGAGTCCCGGCGGTGCGTTCTATGCCTGGCCGAACGTGACCGAGGCATGCCGCCTGATCGGCGCGCGCGACTCCGAGGAACTGCGCAGACGCCTGCTGCTCGAGGCCGGCGTGGCCGTGCTCGCCGACATACACTTCGGACCACGCGTCGAAGGCGAGGGGCAGCACATCCGCTTCTCCTACGCGACCAGCGAGACCGCGATCGAGCAGGGCGTGGACCGCATCGATGCATTCATGCGAAAGGCCAGCCGATGACCTTCGACACGACCAAGGCGCGCGACGAGATCTTCCAGCGCATCCGCGGGGCGCAGAAGCGCGGCGCGCCGGTGGCCGCTGACCGGGCCGCAGTCGATGATTACCTGGCACGTCATCCGGCCGGCCCGCAACCGGCGGCCTATCCGGATCTGCAGGCGCAGTTCCGTGCAATGGCGGAGCGCATGGCGAGCACGGTCGAAACCGTGGCATCGATCAGCGAAGCGCCGGCCGCGGTGGCGCGCTACCTGTCCGGCCAGAAAATCGCGCCGAATGTCGTGGCGTGGCCCGCCCTGCGTGACGTCGCGTGGGCAGGTGCCGGGTTGAATGTCGAGTTCCGACCGCCACGGCGCGACGAGTCGCACGGATCGGATATGGTCGGTATCACCGGCGCCTTCTGCGCCATCGCCGAGACCGGAACGTTGGTGCTGCTGTCCGGCGCCGATACGCCCGCTTCGACGCACCTGCTGCCGGAAACGCATGTCGCGCTCTTGCGGGCCGACCGCATCGTCGCGACGATGGAGGACGTGTTCGACCTGCTGCGCCGCGAGCAGGGTGGCGTCGAACGCATGATGCCGCGGGCAATCAACATGGTCTCGGGTCCGTCGCGCACCGGCGACATCGAGCAGACCATTGTTCTGGGAGCGCATGGGCCGTATCGGGTCCACATCGTCGTGGCGTTGACTAACTAGCGGCAGGCCCAGCGTGCTGCGCCTGGTCAGTGCCTTTTTCGCCCTGTATCTGTTCTGGCTGGTGCTGTCCGGCTATTTCACGGCATTTCTGATGTCGGCTGGTGCCGCCTGCGCGATGGCGGTCGTGTGGTTCGCCCGGCGCATGGATGTGATCGATGCGGAAGGGCATCCCATTCAACTGGGCTGGCGCATCGTCGCCTACTGGGTGTGGCTGTCGAAGGAAATCGTCAAGTCCGCCTGGGATGTCAGCCGGATCATCGTCAATCCACGGTTGCCGATCAGCCCGACCCTGATCACGTTCAGGCCGAGCCAGAAGACCACGGTCGGTCTGGTCATACACGCGAATTCGATCACGCTCACGCCCGGGACGATCACGATGGAAGCCGGACCCGGCGAATTCCTGGTTCACGCCCTGACGCGCGCCGGCGCCGAGGGTGTCACGACAGGCGACATGGATCGCCGTGTCAGCGCCTGCGAGGGTGTCGAATGATGTTTGCCGCCGCGAGCGTAGCCGTGCTCGTCACTCTGTCGCTGGTGCTGGTGCGCGCGGCGCTAGGCCCAACGGTATTCGACCGTGCGCAGGCAGCGAACACGGTCGGAACCTGCGCGCTGATCCTGCTGGCATTGCTGGGCTTCCTTACAGGGCGACCCGAGTTTCTCGATCTTGCGATCGTGTACGGCCTGCTCAACGTAATCGGCACGATCGCGGTGCTCAAGTACTTTCGCTATGGCGGCTTGGGCGACACCGGTGAAGAGCGCGAGGAATCGCGATGAGCGTGCTGATCGACGCGCTGAGCTGGCTCTGTCTCGTGGCTGGCGGAATCTTTTGCATCATCGGCGCGGTCGGAATGCTGCGCATGCCGGATTTCTATACGCGGCTGCATGCAGCGAGCGTGATTGAGACGCTCGGGGGCGGGTTGATCATGCTCGGGTTGCTGCTGCAGGCCGGGGTGACGCTGGTGGCCGCCAAGTTGCTCATCGTGGCCCTGCTGGTGTTCTTCATCAGTCCGACGGCGACGCATGCTCTGGCCAAGGCCGCGATGGAGCGCGGCGTCAAGCCGCTCCTCGATCCACTGGAAGGGCCACCATCGAAGCGCTGATCATCAACGTTCTGCTGGTGCTGATGGCCGTGGCCGTGGTCGTGCTGGCGCGCGTCCGGAACCTCTTCGCGGTCATTGTCCTGTCGGGCCTCTACAGCTTCCTGATGGCGACTGTCCTGGTGGCACTCGATGCAGTCGATGTCGCGATGACCGAGGCGTCGGTGGGTGCCGGCATCTCGACAGTCCTGCTGCTCGGTGCGCTGCACCTGTGCAAGAGCGAGGAGGCGAAGCCGGTTCAAAAGCCCTGGCTGCCATTGATCATCTCGGCCGTGTGCGGACTGCTGCTCGTCTACGGCAGCCTCGGGCTGCCGGCGTTTTCCGATCCGACCGCTCCGATCCACACGCACGTCGCACCGCGCTATCTACAGGAGGGACCGAAGGAGACAGGTGTGCCCAACGTGGTGACGGCCGTGCTGGCGAGCTACCGCGGCTACGACACGCTTGGGGAGACCACGGTGGTGTTCACCGCAGGGGCTGGAGTCGTTGCGCTCCTGCGGCGCCGGCGCAGACGCAAGGAGCAACCGAAGTGAAGGGTGATCTGATCCTGCGGGTCGTCGCCAAGGTGTTCCTGCCGTTCATTCTCGTCTTTGCGCTGTACGTGCAGTTTCACGGCGACTTTGGTCCCGGCGGAGGCTTCCAGGCGGGCGTGATCGCTGCAGCTGCCGTTGTCTTCTACGCACTGATCTACGGCCTGGCGAATGCGCGCCGTGTGGTGCCCGAGCGCCTGGTGGAAGGCATGATGGCTGCGGGGGTGCTGATCTACGCCGGGGTGGGCCTCATGGGGCTCCTGCTCGGTGGCAACTACCTCGACTACTTCGTGCTCGACCGGGACCCGGTCGCCGGCCAGCATCGCGGCATCTTCTGGGTCGAGGTCGGCGTCGCGGTCACTGTGTCCGGCGTGATGCTGAAGATCTTCTACATGTTCGCCGACCGCGGCAGGTTGGACGAGTGAGTATCGTCAGCCATTTCAGCTATGCAGTGACGATCTTCCTGATGATCGCCGGGCTTTTCATCGTCATTGCCCGCGGCAACCTGATCAAGAAGCTCGTCGGACTTGGAATTTTTCAGACTTCGGTTTACCTGCTTTACATCGCGCCCGGCAAGCTGATCGGGGGCACGGCGCCGATCGTCAGCGATGCGTTCAAGGTGTATTCGAATCCGCTGCCGCACGTGCTCATCCTGACGGCCATCGTCGTCGGCGTCGCGACGCTGGCACTCGGACTGGCGCTGGTCGTTCGGATCCGGGAAGCCTACGGCAGCATCGAGGAGGACGAGATTCTCGATGCCGACCGAAGCGATGGAGTCGCCGACCGGCAATGAGTATCGCCGCGCACCTGCCTGCGCTGCAGGTTGTCGTTCCGCTGATCGCCGCTCCCCTGAGCGTGCTGCTGCGCGACCGACGGGCTGCGTTCGCTGTCGTGCTGGTTGCGGCCTGGGCCGCGCTCGCGATTGCCATCGCGCTGTGGCTGCAGGTTTCTGCGTCGGGTACGGTTTCGTACCACATCGGCAGCTGGGCGCCACCCTGGGGCATCGAGTATCGGGTCGACCGCCTGACCGCGTTCGTACTTTGTCTGGTCTCCGGTGTGGCTGCAGTGGTCCTGCCCTACAGCTGGCCGAGCATCGAACGCGAACTGCCGCGCGAGCAGCACTATCTCTACTTCACGATGTTTTCGCTGTGCCTGGCAGGGCTGCTGGGTATCACGATCACCGGGGACGCGTTCAACATCTTCGTGTTCCTCGAGATCTCCTCGCTCTCGACCTACGTACTGATCGCCCTGGGTCGGGATCGCCGTGCACTGGTCGCCGCGTACCAGTACCTCATCATGGGGACGATCGGGGCGACGTTCATTGTGATCGGCATCGGCCTGCTGTACCTGCAGACCGGCACCCTCAACCTGGTCGACATGGGGCAGCGGCTGCAGTCAATTTCGGGGCACCGCAGCGTCCTGGCAGCGCTGGCGTTCCTCACGGTCGGGTTGTCGCTCAAGCTCGCGCTGTTCCCGCTGCATCAGTGGCTGCCCAACGCGTACGCCTACGCACCGTCAGCGGTTTCCGCGTTCCTGGCGGCGACCGCCACCAAGGTGGCGGTCTATGCGTTGCTCCGTTTCTACTTTTCCGTGTTCGGCGCAACCACCGTGTTCCGACAGTTGCCGATGGCCGAACTGATGCTCATCCTGGCACTGGCCGGCATGTTCGTCGCCTCGACCGTGGCGTGCTTCCAGGACGACCTGAAGCGCCTGTTCGCCTACTCCAGCGTTGCTCAGATCGGATACATCGTCCTTGGACTGTCGTTCGACTCGGTGACCGGCCTGACGGCAACGATCGTGCATCTGGCCAACCATGCGGTGACCAAAGGTGGCATCTTTCTTTTGCTTGGCGCGGTCGCTGCATCGATGGGAGGCGTCACGCTGGCGCGTACGCAGGGCATGGGCCGTGTGATGCCGCTGACCAGCTTCGGCATCGTGCTGTGTGGCCTGTCGCTCATCGGCGTGCCGGGCACGGCCGGCTTCATCAGCAAGTGGTACCTGATCCTGGCCGCCCTGGAGCAGGGCCAGTGGTGGCTGGTGTTCCTGATCGTGCTGTCCTCCTTGCTTGCGGTGGTCTATGTCTGGCGATTCGTCGAGTCGGCCTACTTCAAGGCGCCGCGGGCGGACCTCGCGGATGTGCAAGGCGCCCCGGCATCGCTGCTGGTTCCGGCGATGCTGCTGGTCGCCGCGACGCTTTACTTCGGACTCGACACCTCCCTGACCGTGGGCGCAGCCGCGGAGGCGGCCGCCCAACTGCTCGGGGTGACGCGGTGATGGCACCTGCGACTCTCATCGCAATGACGCTCGCCGTTCCAGTCGTCGGCGCCGCGTTCATTGCCGCCTTTCATCGACATCCCAATCTGCGGGAAGGCGCGACGTTGCTGACGGCAGCGTTGCTGTTCTTATGCGTGATCGCGCTGCTGCCACAGGTTCGCGGCGGGGCGCAGCCTGCTCTGCACCTGCTGGATGTCCTGCCCGGGTTGTCGCTGGCATTCCGGGTCGAGCCGCTCGGCATGCTGTTTGCGCTGGTTGCCTCGGGTTTGTGGATCCTGAATTCGGTCTACTCGTTCGGGTACATGCGCGCCAATGGCGAGTTCCATCAGACTCGCTTCTACGTCTGCTTTGCGCTGGCGCTGGCGGCGTCGATCGGCATTGCCTATGCAGGCAACGTCTTCACACTGTTCGTCTTCTACGAACTGCTTACGCTGATTACCTATCCGTTGGTCACTCACCATGGCACTCCAGAAGCCCGACGCGGCGGGCGCATCTACCTCGGGCTGCTGATTGGAACGTCGATGGTGCTGCTGTTGCCGGCGGTGATCTTCACCTGGCAGGCAGCGGGAACGACCGACTTCCAGCCCGGCGGAATACTCGACGGCAAGCTCCCGGCTGCCGCGCTGACGGGCCTGCTGGCGCTGTATATGTTCGGCATCGGCAAGGCGGCGTTGATGCCGTTTCACCGGTGGCTGCCGGCGGCCATGGTGGCTCCGACTCCCGTCTCCGCGCTGCTGCACGCGGTGGCGGTCGTCAAGGCCGGCGTATTCAGCGTGGTCAAGGTACTGGTCTATGTATTCGGTGTCGATGTCCTGGCTGCAGCCGCAGCGACGGACTGGCTCGTGATCGTTGCGGGCTTCACCATCCTCGCGGCGTCGGTCGTCGCGCTCCGATCGGACAATCTCAAGCGCCGGTTGGCCTACTCCACCGTGAGCCAGCTGTCGTACGTGGTGCTGGCGGCCGCGCTGCTGGCGCCGCTGTCGATCGTCGGAGCCGTGATGCACATTGCGGCCCATGCGCTGGGAAAGATCACCCTGTTTTTCGCGGCCGGCGCGATCTATACCGCAGCCCACAAGACCGAAGTCAGTCAGCTCGACGGCATCGGGCGGCGCATGCCCTGGACGATGGGCGCATTCGCGGTCGGCGCGCTGTCGATGATCGGCCTGCCGCCCGCGGCGGGATTCATCAGCAAGTGGTACATGCTGGCCGGCGCGATGGCGGCTGCCCAATGGCTGGCCGTTGCCGTGATCATCGCCAGTACGCTGCTCAACGCAGGCTACTTCCTGCCGATCGTCTACCGTGCTTTCTTCCGCAGGCCGGATGCGACCGGGCACGACCATCCGCATGGCGAGGCCCCGCTGGCAATGGTGATCGCGCTGACCGTCACCGCTGCCGGCACGGTGTTGCTGTTCTTCCTGCCGGACGTTCCGCTCGCGCTCGCGCGGCAACTGATCGGCAAGGGGTGACCCGATGAACGACCGTCATTGGTTGGACGAGCCACGCAACGTGCGCCTGCTGTGGCGCTTGTTCCTCGTCGTGCTCGCGCTCACCGTACTGGCCGAAGCGTTCGTCGACCTGCATCCGCATTTCACGATCGAGCGACTGTTCGGTTTCCATGCCTGGTACGGCCTGCTGGCCTGTGCCGCGATGATCGTCATTGCGAAGGCGCTGGGCGTGCTGCTCAAGCGGCCCGACACGTACTACGATGGCGAGAGTCCGCGCGATGAGTGAACTGGTTTTCCATCCCGGCCTCTTGCTGATTGCTGGTGCAGTCGTCCTGCCTTGGCTGCGCGGTTCGGTGCGCTCTGCCACAGTGCTGCTGTTGCCGCTGGCCGCGCTCGCGCTGGTCTGGTCGGTGCCGGACGGCGCGGTCTGGCAGGTGCGCTTCCTCGGCCTCACGCTGACGCCCCTCGAGGGTAGTCGACTCGGGCGGCTGTTCGCCACGATCTTCTCGATCATGGTCTTCGGCGGCGGACTCTATGCACTCGGACAGAAGAGTCGCCTCGAACTGCCGGCCGCGCTGCTTTACTCAGGTGCAGCCATCGGCGTCGCGCTGGCGGGCGACCTCGTCACCGTGTTCATCTTCTGGGAAGTGATGGCGATCGGTTCGACGCTGGTGCTGTGGAGCGCGGGCACGCCGGCGTCGTACCGCGCCAGCATGCGCTACCTGATGATCCATCTCGGCGGCGGTGTGCTTCTCTTCGCCGGTGTGGCCGGCCACGTCGTCCAGACCGGGGACGTGGCCTTTGTGCGCATGAACGCGGATTCGGTTGCGCACTGGCTGATCCTGGCGGGGTTTCTCGTCAACGCAGGAGCGCCGCCGCTGTCGGCCTGGTTGCCGGACGCGTATCCGGAGGGCTCCTGGAGCGGGACGGTGTTCCTTTCTGCGTTCACGACCAAGACCGCGGTCTATGTCCTGCTGCGCGGCTTTCCGGGCTTCGAGGTGCTGATCTGGATCGGTCTCGTCATGGTCTTCTACGGGATCGTCTACGCGCTGCTCGAAAATGACATGCGCCGGATCCTCGCGTACTCGATCGTGAACCAAGTGGGGTTCATGGTCGCCGGCATCGGCATCGGCACCGACATGGCGCTGAACGGTGCGGCGGCACATGCGTTCACGCACATCATCTACAAGGCGCTGCTCCTGATGTCGGCCGGCTCGGTGCTCTACATGACGGGGCGGCGCAAGTGCTCGGAACTCGGAGGCCTGTTCCACAGCATGCCGGTCACGACGATCTGCGGGACGATCGGCGCACTGGCGATCTCGTCTTTTCCGCTCACGTCAGGATTCGTCTCGAAGTCGATGATCAGCCAGGCGGCCAGCGACGGTGGACTGCTCACGGTCTGGCTGCTGCTTGCCGCTGCATCGGCGGGAGTCTTCCTGCACGCGGGTATCAAGTTCCCGTGGTTCGTGTTCTTCCAGAAGGACTCGGGACTGCGGCCGCCGGATCCGCCGGCGTCGATGAAGTGGGCAATGATCCTGTTCGCGTTCTTGTGCATCGCGCTGGGCGTGTGGACCGAGCCGCTCTACAGCATGCTGCCGTACCCGGTCGATTACGTGCCCTATACGGCCGCGCATGTGCTGACGCAACTGCAGCTCCTGCTTTTTTCGGGGCTGGCATTCTTCCTGCTGTTGCCGATGCTGAAGCGGACATTGACCATCACGCTGGACACCGACTGGGTCTATCGTCGCTTGTTGCCGTCCGTCGTGCGGGGTGCGGATCGCATCCTGGTTGGCATGGGCTCGAAGTTGGCCAGTGCCGGAACGCGGTGGATCGCGCTTGTGCTTGCCGGCATCGAGACCCGATCCGGTCCGTCGGGTGCTCTCGCACGGACGTGGCCGATCCGCAGCATGGCGCTGTGGGTACTCGTTCTACTGGTGGCCTATCTCGTGCTGTACTACGTCTGATAGTGCGCGAGTTTCCAACTCATTGCTTCCAGCTTATTGGATCGGACGGAAGATGACCCGGTTTCGTGCTGACATCGTCACACGGCGAATCGCTCGATGACATCGAAACTGCGCGTGGTCGTATCGCGGCGCATCTTTCCGGCGCTGATCGACGAACTCCGCGGCGAGTTCGATCTTCTGTCCAACCAGGACGATGTCGTCTGGAATGCCGCCGAACTGGCAGCCGCGCTGCGTGACGCCGACGGTGCGCTGTTGACCCCCGGTGAACGCATCGACGAGGCGCTGCTCGTACAGTGTCCGCGTCTGAAGGTGGTGGCCAACATCGCGGTCGGCTACAACAACCTCGACCTTGCGGCCTGCACGCGCCATGGGGTGGCGGCGACCAACACGCCCGATGTGCTGAACGAGGCGACGGCCGACCACGCGTGGGCACTGCTGCTGGCGGCAGCCCGACGAGTCGGCGAGTCCGAACGCTGGCTGCGCGCCGGGCAGTGGAAGCGCTGGACGTTCGAGATGTTCATGGGGTCCGAGATCGGCGGCACGACGCTCGGCATCCTCGGCATGGGTCGCATCGGCCGCGCGATTGCGCGCCGTGCGAGCGGCTTCTCGATGTCGGTGATCTATCACAACCGGACACGATTGCCTGCCGAGCTGGAGGGAAGCGCTCGGCACGTCGCGTTGCCTGAATTGCTGCGCGAGTCCGACCACCTTGTGCTGGTCGTGCCTTACTCGACCGCGGTGCACCACCTGATCGACGCGGCGGCGCTCGCCCAAATGAAGCGCACCGCGGTGCTGGTCAACATCGCACGCGGCGGCGTGGTCGACGATGCCGCTCTGGTGGCGGCGCTGCGCGCAGGCAAGCTTGCGGCGGCCGGGCTGGACGTCTTCGAGAATGAACCGGCGCTGCATCCCGGCTTGCTGGAGCTCGAGAATGTCGTCCTGACCCCGCACATAGCGTCGAGTACGCGCGCCACACGTGCGGCCATGGCGCGACTGGCGATCAGCAACCTGCGGCAGGCACTGGCCGGTCAGCCGCCGACCTCGCTGCTGAACCCCGATGTGCTGCAAAATCGGGGCGGTGACCTTCGGAGGCCCCATGGCTGACATCAGGATGATCAAGTATCACTCGCTGCCGATGGCGCAGGCGCGCACGCTGGTGCAGAAAGCGGCGGACGACCTGGCCGAGGAGTACGACCTCACCAGCCAGTGGGCTGGCAACACCCTGCGCTTTCGCCGCAGCGGCGTGCAGGGCGAGATGCGGGTGACCGAGTCCGAGATCGACCTCGAAGTGACGCTGGGTTTCCTGCTGAAGGCCTTCAAGTCCAAGTTCGTCGAGCACATCGAGCACAACTTCGATCGGCTGCTCGCCAAGGCTCATGCCGCCCACAAGCCGGCCCACAAGCCCGCGGCGGCAGAAACCAAGCCGGCCGCCAAATCAGCGGCGCGAAAGAAAAGTGCGGACAAGCCCGCGAAGAAGGCGACACGCAAGGTCTGAGCGCGCGGCGTCGGGTCTTCGCACGCCGTTGATCGCACTGCGGAGGCCGAGGCTCTCGCAGCCGTGCGATTTTCAGCCTTTGAGGTCCTCGATCAGTGCCACGTACTGCTTCATGGCCTCATCGGTCGCGGTCCCCTTGATCTCGTTCCACGCATCCCACTTGGCGCGTCCGACCATGTCGGTGAATCCCGGACGCTTGCCTTCGACATCGCCGGCCGATGCCTGCTTGAACAGCGCGTAGAGCTTGAGCAGTGTCTGGTTGTCGGGCCGCTCGGGCAGGTTCTTCGAATCCGCGACGGCCTTTTCGAACTTCGATTTCAGATCGCTCACGGTGTCTCCTAAGTTGTTGGTCTGGTTTGTTGGTCCGGTCGCGGGGCCTGAGGGCCGGCGTTCATCGCGATCGAACGCATAGCCCTGAGGATAGCGGGATAGCGCGTCGTATCATAGCCAGCGACCCTCGAAGGTCGGCCGCGGCCGACCTGCCGCGCGGGCGAACACGGGAGACAACATGGGCAGACGCGAGCGGATGTCATCCGTCGACACGGCTTGGCTGCGGATGGACTCGCAGGCCAATTTGATGATGATCGTCGGCGTCTACGAGTTCGTCGGCAACGTCGACTACGACCGCATGCGGCGACTGATCGAGGAGCGCCTGCTGACGCACGCGCGCTTCCGCAGCTGCGTGGTGCAGGACGCAACCGGCTACTACTGGGAGCTGGACGACAACTTCGACCTCGACCTGCACCTGGCGCGCACCGCGCTGCCGGGCAAGGGCACGACCGCGGATCTGAAGCGGCTCGTCGGGCGGCTGGCGTCCACCGCGCTCGATTCGACCAAGCCGCTGTGGCAGATGCACCTCGTCGACAACTACAACGGCGGGCAGGCGATGATTGTGCGGATCCACCACTGCATCGCCGACGGCATCGCGCTGATCGGCGTGGTGCTGGCGCTGACCTCCGAGGATCCCGAAGAAGGAGGCACCGAGGAACCGGGTCGACAGTCCCGTGCTGCCACGGGAGGTTCATGGGACGCCTGGCTGCGGCCGCTGACCAGTGCGACCGTGCGCGCCATTGGCTCGACCGGCGATGCGGCCGCGCGGGCGCTGCAGGCCTCGGCAGCAATGCTCGAGCATCCGGACTCCGTCGGCGGAGCGGCCGGCGACATGGCGCGGCTGGCGGCACAGGTCACGAAGGATCTCGCGGGCATCGCGTTGATGGACAACGACGCGGTCACCAGCCTGAAGGGATTGCCGTCGGGCTCCAAAGTGGTGGCCTGGAACGAGCCTCTGGCACTCGACGATGTGAAGGCGGTCGGCAAGGCGCTGGGCTGCTCGGTCAACGATGTCCTGCTGGCGTGCGTGTCGGGGGCGATCCGTTCGTATCTCGAACAGCTGGGAGAAGAAGTCGACGGCATCGAGCTGCGCGCGATGGTGCCCGTGAACCTGCGCGATCCGCGCAAGTGGAAGGAACTCGGTAACAAGTTCGGGCTGGTGCCGCTATTGCTGCCCGTCGGCATGGCGAACCCGATCTCGCGGGTCTACGAAGTGCGGCGCCGCATGGACGAGCTCAAGCAGGGCTACACCGCCATCCTGTCGATGGGCATCCTCGGTGTCGTCGGCTTCGCGCCGCGCGGGTTGCAGAAGCAGGCACTCGACTTCCTGGCGAAGAAGGCGACTGCGGTGATGACCAACGTGCCGGGACCGCAGCAGCCGCTCTACATGGCCGGCACGCAGGTCAAGCGCATGATGGTCTGGGTGCCTCAGTCCGGTGATATCGGTATGGGCGTATCGATCCTGTCGTACGCGGGCGGGGTTCAGTTCGGACTGATCACCGACAAGCGGCTATGCGAGGAGCCGCAGCGAATCATTGACCGCTTCGAGCCCGAATTCGAGAAGCTGGTGCTGGCGCTGTGCATGCTGCCGTGGCAGGGACCGGTCGATGGCGACGATGCCGAGAACTGGATCTTCCCGCCCATGGACGCACCGCCTTCGGCGCACGGGACGAAGAGACGAGCCCGCAAGCGCACGGTCGCCGCGGCGGGAGCGTCGTTGAAAACCAAGTTGCCAAGGGCCCAAGGCTCCGGAGGCGCAACAGCAACCGCACCGGCAGCCACGCCGACACCCGACTCGACGGATTCGACATCGCTGGCGGATGCGGATTCCGTCCCTCCTTCGCGAGCACTTCGTCGTCGAAGATCGGCATTCGCCGCCGCTCGCGGCACGAGCTAGCCGAGGCCGCCGACGCATGCTGCTTGTGGCCCGAAGCCGACAACGATGACCGAGGCACTCTTCCGCAGCGACGCCTACCTTCAGTACTGCGACGCCGTGGTCACCCGCGTCGCCGAGGACGGGGTCGAACTCGACCGCACCGTGTTCTATCCCCTCGGCGGCGGCCAGGCCGGCGACAGCGGCTGGCTGGTGACGGCCGACGGTACGCGACTGCGGGTCGCGGATGCCCGCAAGAGCAAGCACGAAAGCGCCACGCCGGACGACACTCTGCATTTGCTCGATCCCGCCGTCGATTGGCGCGCTCACCTGCAGCCTGGCACGTCAGTGCACGCCGAGATCGACTGGGATCGGCGGCTGCGCCACATGCGTTTCCATACGGCGACGCACCTGCTGTGCGCAGTCGTGCGGCAACTGGTCGATGGCTGCAGCATCACGAGCGACTATGCGCGGCTCGACTTCGCGATGACCGACTTGCTCGACAAGGGCGAAGTGCAGGCCGGTCTCGACCGCCTGATCGCGGAAGGCCATCCGGTCAGCTGCGAGTGGATCACCGATGAGCAGATGCTGGCCAACCCGCAGCTCGTGAAGTCGATGAGCGTCAGCCCACCGATCGGGTTCGGCCGCGTGCGACTGCTGCGGGTCCAGGACGTCGACCTGCAGCCATGCGGTGGCACGCATGTGAAGAACACGGCCGAGATTGGTGCGGTGCGCGTCGCCAAGATCGAGAAGAAAAGCGCCCGGACGCGGCGCGTGGTGCTGGAGTTCGCGTCCTGAGGCCGACGGGCCCGCTCGCCGTGCCCGCAGAAGGCCACCGGAACGGGAGGGATTCTGCGCGACGAGTCGTTGGAGTTAGGCCGGTCCGGGCACTGCGGACCGGCTCGGCCGCTGCGCCGCGCGCCGAACGAAACGCCAGGAGTCGGGGGCGGTTGACCCGTTTCCGCGCGATTCATTCCGCTCGGGTTTGGGGTCAAATGCGCGAACCGCGGTGGCCGCACGGCTTGGCGGGACTCAAGAGCGCTGGCAGCCAGCCGATAGGCCGGCATGGCCAGGGTTCGAATTGATGACAGGGGACGAACATGACAGCCACGAAGGCTCGACTACTTGGGTTTGCTGCTTCGATGGGACTGGGGCTCGCAACCCTGCTTCCGGTCGCCGCCCAGACTCCTGCGCCGGCTGCGGCGCCGGCCCCGGCGACGCTACGCGCGGTGGTCGTACTGGACTCGTCCGACCTGTCCAGTGATTTCCTGACACTGGCCGTCGCCAACACCGGCCTCGGCAAGCTCGCCGGCACGCGTGCGGTGGTCCTGCCCCAGCGAGACCTGACCGATGCGATGCGCTCCACCCGGACCGGAGAGAACGACATCATCATCGCGCCGCCCCACGTGACGGCGTCGGCGCTGATCCATGGCTACGAGCTGGTGGCCTCGACCGGCCTGTCGAACAAGTACGTGCTGGTGGGCCGCAGCGACTTCAAGGGTGTTGCAGACCTCAAGGGCCGGCGCGCTTACTTCCCGCAGCAGGACTCGTTGCGCAGCTATGTTGCGCGCGGTCTGCTCGCCCAGGAAGGCATGACCACGCGTGCGCTGAAGAACGTGACGTACGGACAGACCAGTGGCGCCGGCCTGCTGACGCTGGCCGGCGGCGGCGCCGATGCCACGGTCGCGCTCGAGAGCGAATGGATCGAGTGGAGCAAGGGACAGAAGACACCGGGACAGGTGCTCGCGACATCCCAGCCGATGCCGGGCGGTCTCGGGGTGGTCGTGAAGAAGTCGCTTCCGGCCAACGTCAAGGCGGCCGTCGTGCAGTGGGTCACCTCCCCGGACTTCGTGATACCGGGTGTGGCGCGCTTGCGCCCCACCAGCGACGCCGGTCCCTACGAGTACGTGGCCAGTCTCGGAATCTTCACGCCGGCGGAACTCACCGGCGTGCAGCGCGTCACCGCACGCACTGCCTTTGAGCTCGCGGAGAAAGGCGCCAAGCTGGTGGATGTGCGTACCGAGAAGGAGTACGCGACCAAGCATGCCCGCGGCGCGGTGAACCTTCCGTATGTCGAGAAGAGCCTGAAGGAGATCGACTACGACGCGAAGAAGGACCAGTTTGCAGGGCTCGCGAGCCTCAACAAGGCGGACGCGCTGGTGTTCTTCTGCAACGGCGCGGAATGCTGGAAATCGTTCAAGGCCTCGAAGGCCGCGCGCGACGCCGGCTACACGCGCGTCTACTGGCTGCGCGGCGGCATGCCCGAGTGGGTTGCGCAGGGCCTGCCGACCTTGCCTTAGCGGCTCGGTCCCGAACTGGGGGGGCCGATCAGGGCTCCTTCCGCTGCGGCGCCGACGCAGTACGCCTTAGTCAGTCCGGTTTCCGTCCCTGACCAGTGCGCGGGCTTTGCCCGCCATCGCCGCGCGCGCTCAACCGTGCGAGACTTCAACGCGGGGCCGGTTTGACCGAGGCTCCGGGTCGAAGCCGTCGGAGAGGAACGACAATGAACGCACCGGCAGAATCAGCGCGGCTCGATTCCGATCCGCGTTACGACGAGCGCCGCGAAATCCGCGCGCCGCGCGGCTCGACGCTTTCCTGCAAGAGCTGGCTCACCGAGGCCGCCTTCCGCATGCTGCAGAACAACCTCGACCCCGAGGTGGCCGAGGACCCGAAGCGTCTCGTCGTCTATGGCGGCATCGGCCGTGCGGCGCGTGACTGGGCGTGCTTCGACACTATCCTGGCGACACTGCGCGAACTCGACGACGACGAGTCGCTGCTGGTGCAGTCGGGCAAGCCGGTCGGCGTATTCAAGACGCATGCTGACGCACCGCGCGTACTGATCGCCAACTCGAACCTCGTGCCGAAGTGGGCAACCTGGGAACACTTCAACGATCTCGACCGCAGGGGCCTGATGATGTACGGCCAGATGACGGCCGGGTCATGGATCTACATCGGCAGCCAGGGCATCGTGCAGGGCACGTACGAAACCTTCGGCGAAGCCGGCCGCCAGCACTTCGGCGGAACCTGGGGCGGGCGCTGGATTCTGACGGCGGGGCTTGGCGGCATGGGCGGTGCGCAGCCGCTCGCCGCGACGCTTGCCGGGGCCGTGTCGCTGAACATCGAGTGCCAGCAGTCCCGTCTCGACTTCCGTCTGCGCACGCGCTACCTCGATAAGCAGGCGCGCGATCTCGACGACGCGCTCGCGCTCGTGCAGCAGCACTGCGCGCGCAAGGAGGCGGTCTCGATCGGTCTGCTAGGCAATGCGTCCGAGGTTCTGCCCGAGCTCGTGCAGCGTGCGCGCGCCGGCGGCTTGATGCCCGATCTCGTCACCGACCAGACTTCGGCGCACGACCTCGTTCACGGCTACCTGCCCGCCGGCTGGACTGTCGAGCGCTGGCAGGCGGCGCAGTCCGATCCGTCGCAGCATGCCGACCTGACTGCCGCCGCGGCTGCGTCCTGTGCAACGCATGTGCAGGCGATGCTCGACTTCCAGGCGCTGGGTGCGAAGGTCGTCGACTACGGCAACAACATCCGCCAGGTCGCGCTCGACCAGGGCGTGAAGAAGGCGTTCGACTTCCCGGGCTTTGTTCCTGCTTACATCCGGCCGCTGTTCTGCGAAGGCAAGGGGCCTTTCCGCTGGGTCGCGCTTTCCGGCGATCCGGAGGACATCTACCGGACCGACGCCAAGATCAAGCAACTCTTTCCGGCCAACTCGCACGTGCACCGCTGGCTCGACATGGCGCGTGAACGCATCGCATTCCAGGGCCTGCCCGCTCGCATCTGTTGGCTCGGACTGGGCGAGCGTCACGTGGCCGGCCTTGCGTTCAACGAGATGGTGCGCACCGGCGAGCTGAAGGCGCCGATCGTCATTGGCCGCGACCATCTAGACACCGGGTCCGTTGCGAGTCCGAACCGTGAAACCGAGGCGATGCGCGACGGCACCGACGCGGTGTCCGACTGGCCGCTGCTGAACGCGCTGCTGAACACCGCCGGCGGCGCAACCTGGGTCTCGTTGCACCATGGCGGTGGCGTCGGCATGGGCTACTCGCAGCACTCCGGGGTCGTGATCGTCGCCGATGGGACTGAAGCCGCTGGGCGCCGGCTGGCGCGGGTGCTGGTCAACGACTCGGGCTCGGGAGTGATGCGGCACGCCGATGCGGGCTATCCGACGGCGATCGCCTGCGCGCAGCGCAACGGTCTGAAGTTGCCGATGGTGAAGGGATGAGAGCGTGACGTCCGCGCTGACGATCGAACCAGGCCGCCTGCGGCTCGCGGATCTGCGGAACGTATGGCAGTCGCCGCTCACGGTGACACTCGCTGCGGACGCTTGGCCCGCGATGGACGCTTCGTCACAGGCGGTGCTGCGCATCGTTGCCAAGGGCGACGCGGCCTACGGCGTCAACACAGGCTTCGGCCTGCTGGCGAAGAAACGCATTCCGGACGCGGAACTTCAGCAACTTCAGCGCAATCTGATCCTGTCGCATTCGGTCGGCACGGGTGCGTTGCTGAGCGATGACGTCGTGCGGCTGACACTGGTGATGAAGATCGCGAGCCTGGCGCGGGGTCATTCGGGCGTCCGACCGCTGATCGTCGAAGCGCTGATCGCACTCGTCAACGCTGGCATCGCCCCGTGCATCCCATCGAAGGGCTCCGTCGGGGCATCCGGCGACCTTGCGCCGCTGTCGCACCTGACGCTGGCGCTGCTGGGCGAGGGTGATGTTCGAGTCCATGGCATGCGTCAGTCGGCGCGTTCGGCGCTGGCGGCGGCGGGTATCGCGCCCGTCGTGCTCGGGGCGAAGGAAGGACTGGCACTCATCAACGGCACGCAGATTTCCACCGCGCTGGCGCTGCATGGTCTGTTCATGGCGGAGCGCGTGTTCGAAGCCGCGGTGGTGGTCGGCGCGATGGCTATCGATGCCGCCAAGGGCAGCGACGCGCCGTTCGACCCGCGGCTGCATGAACTGCGCGGGCATGCAGGCCAGATCGCAACGGCACACGCCTACCGCGAACTGCTGGCCGGCAGTGCGATCCGCGCCTCGCATCTGGTCAACGACGATCGTGTGCAGGACCCGTACAGCCTGCGCTGCCAGCCGCAGGTGATGGGAGCCTGTCGCGATCTCATAGCGCAGGCCGCGCGCACACTGCTCGCGGAAGCCAATGCGGTCACCGACAACCCGCTGGTGTTTGCGCGGCGCGACGCAAACTCGGCCGACGAAGTCCTGTCGGGCGGCAACTTCCACGCCGAGCCGGTGGCGTTTGCGGCGGACACGCTGGCGCTGGCGATCGCCGAGATCGGCGCACTGTCCGAACGCCGCATCGCGCTGCTGATCGACGCAACGCTGTCGGGCCTGCCGCCGTTCCTGGTGCACGACCCCGGCGTGAATTCGGGCTTCATGATCGCGCATGTGACCGCGGCGGCGCTGGCCTCGGAAAACAAGTCGCTCGCGCATCCGGCGAGTGTGGACAGCCTGCCGACTTCGGCCAACCAGGAGGACCACGTCAGCATGGCAACGTTCGCGGCGCGCCGCTTGCACGAGATGGCGACCAACACGGCAACCATCGTCGGCATCGAACTGCTGGCCGCAGCCCAGGGTATCGACTTCCATCAACCGCTCTCGACTTCGCCACGCCTGGCGGCCGTGCATCGCGGATTGCGCGAACGTGTGCCGTTCTACGAGGTCGATCGCATCCTGGCGCCCGACATCGCGGCTGCTTCCGAGCTGGTATCTGCGGGAACGCTGAGCGCCAGCTGCCGCGATCTCTTCGCGCCGGTTGCCTGAAGCGACTTGTGACGACCGTCGACATGTCGGTGTGGGAGGGTCGCGTTGATGACGCGGAGGGCGCGCTCGGGCGACGCTGGCACCAGATCATGCAGCCTCTGTCGCCGGCCACCGCGCCGGACACGACGGTGTTGCTGGGCTTCGCGTGCGATGCCGGGGTTGCGCGCAATCACGGTCGAGTTGGCGCGGCCGAAGGTCCCCGCGCGATCCGTCGCGCGCTGCGCAACATGCCGGTGCACGAGTGCGACCAACTTGCCGATGGCGGTGATGTCGTTTGTGCCGGGGACGCGCTTGAAGCATCACAGCAGGCCCTCGCGGTCTCGGTGATGCAGCAACTCGGTGCTGGGCGTTTTCCGCTCGTACTCGGGGGCGGGCACGAAATGGCCTGGGGGTCGTTCACGGGTCTCGCAACGCACCTGGCCAGGACCGAAGGAACGCCGCGCGTCGGCATCGTCAATTTCGACGCGCATTTTGACCTGCGGCGCGACGCCCGCGCCACGTCCGGCACGCCGTTCCTGCAGATCGCGCAGGACTGTGAGGCACGCGGCTGGGAGTTTCGCTACGCCTGCTTCGGCGTCAGCCGCTACGCGAACACCGAGGCACTGTTCGCGCGCGCCCACGAACTCGGTGTGCTCGTTCAACTGGACGAGACTGTCGACGCGACCATGGGCAGCGCCGCGCTGAGGTCGTTTATCGCAGCCGTCGACGATGTCTACCTGAGTGTCTGCCTCGATGTGCTGCCCGCGTCAGTGGCGCCGGGCGTCAGTGCACCTGCACCGCGCGGCGTCGGGCTCGACGTGCTGGAGCCTCTGATCGACGTCGTGTGCGCGAGCGGCAAGGTGCGACTGGCGGACATCGCCGAGATGAATCCGCGCTTCGACGTCGACGGCCGGACGGCCTCGGTGGCCGCGCGCATCGCCGCCCGCATTGCCAACGGAGTCGTGCGTGCGCTGCGATAGCTTGTGGACCGGCGTCCATCTGGCGACGATGGCCGAAACGGGATCCGCGGCCGGGTATGGAGAGATCCGCGATGCGGTCCTGGCCGTTCGCGCAGGGCGCATCGTCTGGCTGGGCCAGCGTGCCGACATGCCTGCGAAACTGCACGCGGAGCAGACCATCGACGGAGGCGGGGCATGGATCACTCCCGGCCTCGTCGATTGCCACACGCACATCGTCTACGCGGGTAACCGCAGCGACGAGTTCGAAGCGCGGCTGAATGGCGCCACCTACGCGGAGATCGCGCAACGCGGCGGCGGCATCCTGTCGACGGTGCGTGCGACGCGGTCGGCCACTGAAGAGGAGCTTTTCCGCGCCAGCGAACCTCGCGTCTGCGCACTGCTTGCGGAAGGCGTGACAACGCTGGAGATCAAATCGGGCTACGGGCTTGACCTCGACACGGAGCGCAAGCTGCTGCGCGTGGCACGACGTATCGGACGCGACCTTCCGGTGACGGTCCGCACCACGTTTCTCGGTGCCCACGCCGTGCCGCCCGAGTTCGCAGGTCGGGTAGATTCCTACATCGAAGAGGTCTGCGAACGCATGCTGCCTGCGCTCGTGCGAGAAGGCCTGGTCGATGCCGTCGATGCGTTCTGCGAAACGATCGGTTTCTCTCAAGCGCAGACTGAACGAGTGTTTCGTGCTGCGCAGGTGCTGGGTGTGCCAGTGAAGTTGCATGCCGAGCAGCTGTCGGACCAGGGCGGAGCTGCGCTGGTGGCGCGTTACGGCGGACTCTCGGCCGATCACCTTGAGTGGCTGTCGGCCGACGGCATCGCGGCGATGAGCAGGGCCGGCACGGTCGCCGTGCTGTTGCCCGGCGCGTTCTATGTCCTGCGCGAGACGCGTGTGCCACCGGTCGATGCGTTGCGGGTCGCGGGCGTGAAGATGGCGGTGGCGACCGACTGCAATCCGGGGACGTCACCGATGACGTCGCTGCTGCTGGCGATGAACATGGCCTGCACGCTGTTCCGCCTGACGCCGCTCGAAGCGCTGGCGGGCACCACAGCCGTTGCGGCGCGCGCGCTCGGCTTGCAGGCCGATGTCGGCTCGCTCGAGGTTGGCAAGGTGGCCGATTTCGTGCTGTGGGACGTCGAGCGGCCGGCGGACCTGGCGTATGCGATTGGATTCAATCCCTGCGGCAGCGTCGTGCGCGCGGGAGTCACGCTGGCTGCGACGGGGCAGCGCGCGTGAGCGCGAACGATGCGCATCGAATCGTGATCGTCGGCGGGGGAGCCGGCGGCCTGCCGCTGGCGACCAAGCTCGGAGACCGCTACGGACGCCAGGGTTCCGTACGCGTGACACTGGTGGACCGCAATGCCACCCATGTGTGGAAGCCATTGCTGCACGAGGTGGCGGCCGGGCGCATGGATGCCGATTCGCACGACCTCGATTATCCGGCGCTCGCTCACTGGCATGGGTACCGGTTTGCACAGGGCGCGCTCGCGGGTCTGGATCGCGCACGACACGAAATCACGCTCGACAAGGTGCTGTCGGTAGAGGGTGAGGAAGTCCTGCCACGCCGCACGCTGGGCTATGACACGCTCATCCTCTGCGTTGGCAGCGTCAGCAACGATTTCGGCGTCCCGGGTGTGGCGCAGCACGCAATCTCGCTTGACATGCTCGTCGATGCCGAGCGCTTCCATCGCCGCCTGCTGGCGGCCTGCGTGCGCGCCGACGCGCGTGCGGCGCACGGCGCATCGGCGCAGGTCGACATCGTCATCATCGGTGCAGGGGCGACCGGCGTGGAGCTCGCTGCGGAGATACGGCAGACCACTCGTGCGCATGCCGGGTACGGGCTCGAACACCTCGATCCGGTGCGCAACATCCGCCTCACGCTGCTCGAGGCCGCGCCGCGCATTCTGCCGCCGCTGTCCGAGCAACTCGCGTCGGCCGCAACTGAGTTGCTGCAACGGCTCGACGTCGCCGTGCATACCGCTCAGCGCGTGACTTCCGTCGATGCCGACGGCGTGCACACGGCAACCGGTGCGGTGTTCAGGGCCGACCTCGTTGTCTGGGCGGCGGGCATCATGGCGCCAGAGATCCTGCGTACGCTCGACGGACTCGAGGTCAACCGCGCCAACCAGCTGGTCGTCGGGCCGACGCTGCAAACGACGCAGGACCCCGGCATTTTCGCGTTCGGCGATTGCGCTGCGGCGCCGTGGCTGGGCCATGCCGGGCATGCCATCCTGCCGCCACGCGCCCAGGTCGCGCACCAGCAGGCGACGCTACTCGCCCGATCCATCAAGGCGCGGCTCGCCGGGCGGGCGCTGCCCGAATTTCACTTCCGCGATTTCGGCTCGCTGGTGTCGCTCGGCGAACTGTCGGCCGTCGGCACCCTGATGGGCCGACTTATTGGCGGCAGCATGCTGATCCAGGGGCTGATCGCGCGACTGATGTACGCCTCTCTCTACAAGATGCACCAGGTATCGATCCACGGCGCGATGCGGGTGGCATTCGACACACTGGGCCGCCTGATGCGCGAGCGCCTCGAGCCGCGCGTCAAGCTCCACTGATCGCAGCCTTCAGGCCACGTTCAGTGAAAGTCGTGGCTCGGGTGATCAGCGCGCCGAGCAGCGTCGAGTGATCCTCGAGTCGTGACGCGATCAGGTGCACGATCGGGGCGACCCCGCTCGTGACGCGCTCGACGTGGCCGTAGACGGTCATCAGTGTGGAGTGCAGCAGCGCGCGCCGGTACTTCTCGCCGGTGGTGTTCCAGACGACGACGTTCACGGTGCCGGTCTCGTCCTCGATCGTGACGAAGGTCACGCCGCTGGCGGTGCTGGGCCGCTGGCGGCAGGTGACGATGCCGGTGGTGCGCACGCGCTGCTGGTCGCGTGCGTTGCCGATGCCGACCGCGGTCAGATAGCCCTTCGCATTGAAGCGCTCGCGCAGCAGTGCCAGCGGATGGCGGCGCAGCGTCAGCGCCGTGTGGTGATAGTCGGCGACGATGTCCTGCCCTTCGGTCGGCGGCAGCAGGTCGACCGGTGCCTCGCGCCGTGAGCGCGAAGCGAGCGGCGCAGTGCGCGGCGCGTCGGCATCGACGCCGAGCGTGGTCCAGAGCGCGCGGCGGCGATGGCCGGTCAGCGTGGCGAGCGCGTCGGCCTTGGCGAGTGCGCTGATTTCGCCGCGGTTGAGCTGCGCACGGCGTGCCAGGTCCTCGGCATCGGTGAAGGGCGCGGCGCTCCGTGCGGCCATGATGCGTTCGCCGGCCGCTTCGTTGAAACCGGCGACGAGTTCGAGCCCCAGTCGTACGGCAGGCACCGCGGGCCGTGACACGTTCGTGCTCGACGGCTCGAGCGTGCAGTGCCAGTCGCTGACGGTGACGTCGATCGGCCGCACTTCGACGCCATGGTTCATCGCATCGCGCACGATCTGCGCCGGTGCATAGAAGCCGAGCGGCTGCGAGTCGAGCAGCGCGGCACAGAACGCGGCCGGCTCGTGGCACTTGAGCCACGACGACACATACACCAGCAGTGCAAAGCTCGCCGCGTGGCTTTCCGGAAAACCGTACTCACCGAAGCCCTGGATCTGCCGGTAGATCTGCTCCGCATACTCGTTCGTGTAGCCGCGCGCCAGCATGCCGCTGATGAGTTTGTCGCGGAACGGGCCGATGCCGCCCTTGCGTTTCCACGCCGCCATCGCGCGCCGCAGCTTGTCGGCCTCGCCCGGCGTGAATCCCGCCGCAACAACGGCGAGCTGCATCACCTGCTCCTGGAAAATGGACACACCCATCGTGCGTTCGAGCACGGCCTTCACCGCCTCGGACGGAAAGGTCACGTCCTCGAGCCCCTGCCGCCGCCGCAGGTACGGATGCACCATGCCGCCCTGGATCGGCCCAGGACGCACGATCGCGGTCTCGATGACGAGGTCGTAGAAGCAGCGCGGCGCCAGCCGCGGCAGCATGTTCATCTGCGCGCGCGACTCCACCTGGAACACGCCGAGCGAATCGCCCTGGCACAGCATGTCGTAGACGGCCGCATCCTCCGACGGAATGTCCTGCAGTCGCCAGCGACGGCCGGACGTTGGACTCCCATAAAAGTGCTGCAGGTGATCGAGCGCACGCCGCACGCAACTCAGCATGCCGAGTGCGAGCACGTCGATCTTCAGCAGGCCGAGCGCGTCGAGATCGTCCTTGTCCCACTGGATCACCGTACGCTCGTCCATCGCGGCGTTCTCGATCGGCACCAGCCGGTCGAGTCGGTCGCGCGCGATGACGAAGCCGCCCGAGTGCTGCGACAGATGCCGCGGAAAACCGATCACCTCGACCGCGAGTTCGGCGAGCTGCGCGATGACCGGGTTGGCCGGATCGAAGCCGGCTTCCTCCAGCCGCTGCGGGATGATTTTGCGTCCGTCCCACCACGCCATCGTCTTCGCCAGCCGGTCGACCTGGTCGAGCGACAGCCCGAGCGCCTTGCCGACGTCGCGCAGCGCGCCCTTCGGCCGGTAAGTGTGCAACGCCGCGGTCAATGCCGCGCGATGGCGCCCGTACTTGGCGTAGATGTACTGCATCACCTCTTCGCGGCGCTGGTGCTCGAAGTCGACGTCGATGTCCGGCGGCTCGTTGCGCTCCTTGCTGATGAAGCGCTCGAACAGCACCGACATGCGCGCCGGATCGACCTCGGTGATGCCGAGGCAGTAGCACACCGCCGAGTTGGCCGCCGAGCCACGCCCCTGGCACAGAATGCCCTGCGAGCGCGCATAGCGGACGATGTCGTAGACCGTCAGGAAGTACGGCTCGTAGCGCAGGTCGGTAATCAAGGCGAGTTCGTGCTCGACGATCGCTTTGACTTTCTCCGGCATGCCGTCGGGGTAGCGTGTCTTCGCCTCCTCGTAGGTGGCACGCCGCAGCCAGGTGGCCGGCGTCTCGCCCGGCGGCACGATCTCCTCCGGGTACTCGTAGCGCAGCTCGTCGAGCGAGAAAGTGCAGCGCTCGGCGATCGCCTGCGTCTGCAGCAGCAGTTCGGTCGGATAGATACGCGCCAGCCGGTACAGCGGCCGCAGATAGCGCTCGGCGTTCGGCGCCAGCTCGCGCCCGCACTGCGCCAGCGGTGTCTTCACGCGCACGGCGGTCAGCACGTCGTGCAGGCGCTTGCGGCGACGTGCGTGCATCTGCACGTCGCCGGCGGCCACCAGCGGCAGTCCGGTGGTATCGCTGATCGCCTGCAACGCTTCCAGTTGCGCTGCGTCGTCGATGCCGCGGGTCAGCTCGCAGGCGATCCAGCTTGCGCCGGGCGTGAGCTCCGCTAGCCAGCGCGCTTCACATTCAACGCGCGCGGCATGCTCGGCATTCAGCGCCTCGCGCCAGTGGCGCAGCGGCAGCAGCAGTACCAGCACGTCGTCGAGCCAGTGCGCGTGCGCTTCGAGTTCAGTGCTCGACAGTCGGTAACTGCCCTTGGTCGCCTGCCGGCGTGCCAGCGTGACGAGCTGACTCAGGTTGCCGTAGCCGGCGCGCGTCTGTGCGAGCAGCACGAGTTTCGCGCCCAGCGCCGTCCGCTTGCCTTCGCCTTCGGTGAGCTGAATCTCGGTGCCGTGGATCAGCCGGAACGCGCGCGCCGGTTCGTCAGCTTCGCGCGCCTCGGTGAGCGCCAGATGCGCGCGCACCGAACCGGCGAACGAACACTCGTCGGTGAGCGCCAGCCCCGAGTACTCGAGCGCGAGCGCGCGCTCGACCAGTTCCTCCGGATGCGACGCGCCTCGCAGGAACGAGAAGTTCGACAGGCAGTGCAGTTCGGTATAGGAGGGCGTGAGCATTGGCAACCGACAACAGTCCTCGCGTGCTGCGCTGACGAAGTCAGCCGTGAGTCCAGTTCTCCAGACGCAAGCCGGGCACGCGCTTGAACTCGCGCTCGTTGTTGGTCACGAGCACCAGATCAAGCGCGAGCGCCTGAGCGGCGATCAGCAGATCCATCGGGCCGATCGGTCGGCCGCGCCGCTCGAGTTCCGCCCGCAAGCCACCGTAGGCGGCAGCAGCCTCGGCATCGAACGGGACGATCGTCAGCATCGACAGGAACGTCGCCAGTCGCTCGTGGTTGCGCGGCGAAGCGCTCTTGGCAGCGCCGAACGCGAGTTCGGCCATAACGACGGCCGAGATGCCGATGGCATCGGTGCGCAGGCGCTTGAATCGCGCCAGGACGCCCAGCGGTTGCTCGCGCAGGATGTAGATGCAGGTGTCGGTATCGAGCAGGTACTTCATTGGTTACCGAACAACGTATCGAGTGCCGGTCGCTGCTGCTGCTCGGGCTGTTCCCGCTCGGGCCACGGTTCGCCGCGGAACTCTGCCAGTGCAGCGAACCAGTCGGCCCACGAAGGCTTCTTCGGCAGCAGCATCACGGCGTTGCCGACGCGCCGGATATAGACCTCGTCGCCCTCGAAGCGGTACTCCTTCGGTAGGCGAACGGCCTGGCTGCGGCCGGTCTTGAAGAGCTTTGCGGTGTCCATGGTGGGCTCCTTGGTATATCTCAATGGTAGGTATCATATATATCACACCTGATTGGTGATGCATCACGCAAACAGCCCGTGCAGGAACCAGCCGCGCGGGGCGGCGAGTTCGCGGTAGATCCACAGCCACTGGCCGCGCGTGTTGCGGGCGACAAAGTAGTCTCGGTGCACGGCGCGTGCGGGTGAGCCGGCAGCAGGGCCGGCGAGATCCCACCAGCCGCACTCGATGCGCTCGGGGCCGGTGACCAGCGTCAGCGGCTCGCGCTGGGGCGGCAACAGTGGCTGCTCGCCGTGCACCGGCAGCGGCTGCGGGGTCGGCAGCAACAGCAGCGGACGCGGCGCCGACGTGATCGACGGCGGCGCAGTGCGCGGCTCGTCACCGATGGCGATGGGCAGCGCGCGCCAGGCGCGCTCGGGCCGGTGATCGTCGACCGCCTGCAGCTGGAACACGCGTTCTGAGCCGAGCCGCGCGTGCAGCGTTTCTGCCAGCTGCAGCCAGTCCACGCCGACATCGCCGTCGTGCGCTGAAGGCGGCAGCAGGCTGGCGTTGAGCGCCGAGAAGGCGTGCAGCTGCTCGACCGTGAGTGCGAGCGTCAGCGCCGGGGCCGGCAGCTGCACGCGCGCCAGCCGTTCGCCGAGCAGCACCGCCAGCCGCTGCGCGTCGCGCTCCGGCGCCGCGAGCGCCAGAGTGATCATGGTCGGCGGGACAGCTATGCCGCGGCGCGCGCTGTGCGTGGCCGAAAACACGAGTTCGGTCGCGCCCGCATTGCGCCCGCGCAGGAAGCCTTCGAGCGAGGCGAGCAGCCGCCGCGCCGGGAACATCAGCTGCGCGGTCTCGCTGATGTCAGCTGGCAGCTCGATGCGTGCCGAAAAATGCTCGGGAGGTTCATAGAGAAGTTGGGGGGCACTGCGTACTCCGAGCGCGTGGTCGAGGTCGTCGAGCCGCCCCGCGCCGAAACGCCGCGCGAATGCATCACGCGGCAGCCGCAGCAGGTCGCCGATTGCCGACAGCCCGAGTGCACGCAGTGTCTCGTTTGTCGCTGCGTCCCATTCGAGAAACTCGATCGGCAGGCGCCGCAGGTCGTCCACCTGCGCGAGCGGGGGAAGGTCCGGCGAGGCGGCGTGCCGGCCCTGGCTTGCCTCTGCCAGCGCGAACACACGTGCGCAGCGCGGCGCGTCGGCGTAGGCGAATGCGGCGCGATAGCCGAGCGCGTCGAGGCCGGTGGTGATGCGCGCGATGCAGTCGGGCGCGACCGCCGAACAGCCGCTCGCTGCCACCGGTTTCGAGCAGCAGTCCGTCGGGCTGCAACACCACGTGCGACGAGAACTGGTAGGCCCAGCCGGCGAGTTCGGCGAGCGCGGCCTGTTCGCGTTCGACATTGCGTTCGAGCACGATCAGCTCGCGTGCCAGCGCCTGGGCGGCGGCGACTTTCATGCCCGGCGCCACGCCGGCCGCCTGCGCTGGCGCATTGCAGTGGATCACGACGAGACGCTGCGGCGGGCCTTCGACGATCGCCAGCGGCCCCATGCCGGGCAGTGCGCGCTCGGCCAGTTGCAGCGGCAGCGCGGGCAGGACGAGGGCGAGCCACAGGGCCACGGTGCAGCGCGGGCGGGTGCCCGCCGAAGCTCAGGGAAGTGGCATCAGGCCAATGCGATCAGGCCAGCAGCTCGTCCATCGGACGCTGCGTGTCGAGCAGCGCGGACGACGCCGGCAGTACGCGCGGTGCGGTGTCGGCTTCGACGCGCGCGCTTTCCCAGTGTGCGGGACGCAGTGCGAGCGTGATCGGTTCGAGCAGCGGGCGGCCGCGCCGCTTCAGCAGTGTCACCTGCAGCCGCGTGCCGACGCTCGCCAGCAGCAGGCGCAATACCGCGGGCGAGGGCGCCTGCGCATGGCGCGTGGTGCGCAACACGAAGGCGAGCGCCTGGTGCCGCTGCGCCAGCAGATGCAGGCGGCGCAGCGCGCGGAAGTCACCGTCGCCGGTCCCGCTGGCCGACGGCAGCCAGCCGACCACTGCGCCGAGATGGCGCGCGCGCAGCGACTGCTCGACCGCCCACAGGCCCTCGCGCGGCGTGGCCGGCTTGACGAAGATCGTGCGCGCGAGATCGAGCCCTGCGGTGGCGAGCGCCGGTGCATAGGGAATCGTCTGTACCTCGGACGCATGGGACACGGCGGCCCGTGCAGACGAGGCGTCCACCGGCAGTACCCACACCGTGCAGCGGCGCGCCTGCGCGAGCTGCGCCAGCGCCGGCGCCAGCAGCGACAGTTCGCCGATGCCGGCGTTGTCGGTCAGCAGTTCGATCAGCTGCCCCTGCGGCCAGCCGCCGCCCGGCAGTTCACGGTCGAGTTCGGCAAAGCCGCTGGCGAGCGTCGGGCCGCAGGCTTCGTCGGCGGGGCGCTCGTCGCCGCGCCACAGGGACGCACCGCCGGCGGTGTGCAACAGGGAAAGCAACTCCGTGGCCGCACGCATGTGCGCCCTCCTGAAAAAGTGGAGCGGGTGGGTGTTAGGGGATCGAGGCGGCGCCCGAAGCAGGGAGCAGAACCCGCGTCAGAGCGCCGGTCGTATGACCCCGACGGCAATGCCCTCGATCGCGAACGGCTCGCGCCGCAGGTCGACGATGATCGGCGCGAAATCCGGGTTCTCGGCGATCAATTCTGCGCGCGCGCCTTTCAGCTTCAGGCGCTTGACCGTGACGTCGTCACCGAGGCGCGCCACGACGATCTGCCCCGAGTTCGCCTGCGCGCGCTTGTGCACAGCGAGCCAGTCGCCGTCGAGGATGCCGGCGTCGCGCATGCTCATGCCGCGTACTTCGAGCAGGTAATCGGCGCGCGGCTTGAAGGTGTCCGGGTCGACCGCTGGGTGCGCGAGCACGTTTTCCTGCGCCAGCAGCGGACTGCCTGCAGCGACCTTGCCGACGAGCGGCAGGCCCACTTCCTGCGCTGCGGCCATCAGCTCGCGCACGCTGTCCTTCAGGCGGATGCCACGCGAAGTGCCGGCGACGAGCTCGATCAGCCCCTTTTTGGCGAGCGCCTGCAGGTGCTGCTCGGCCGCGTTGAGCGAGCGGAAGCCGAAGGCGCGCGCGATCTCGTCGCGCGTGGGCGGAGCGCCGCTCTCGGTGAGCGCCTGGCGGATGAACTCGAGGATCTCCGACTGGCGCGGGGTGATCGGCGGTGAAGCGGAAGAGGAGGTGACCATCAACAGGCTCCCAGGCGAAGAGTTACTGGAAATGTATACAGTACTGAACGGAATAGCAAGGGGCGGGCGGGATGGGAACCGCGACCGGTAGCCCGCCCGGAGCGCAGCGGGATACGGCGGCTGGACAGGACGCCAGGTTGGCGCCTAACTTATCGTTCAAGAGCCGACACCTGATAGCGCGGCTTAACTCAACGTTGGGCAGAGAAGAGCACCGCCCTCACAGAGAAGACACTCCCATGAACAAAGTGACACCTTTCCTCATGTTCAACGACCAGCTCGAAGCGGCGATCGAGTTCTACACCGCGACGTTTCCGAACTCCGAAGTACGCAACGTCGCCCGCACGGGCAAGGACGGTCCCATCAGCTCCGCCGAGTTCGTCGTTGGTGGTCAACTCTTCAGGGGCTACAACGGAGGTCCGTACTTCAGCTTTTCTGAGGGGGTTTCGCTCTACGTGGACTGCGCGGATCAGGGTGAAGTGGATGAATACTGGGACAAGCTCGTGAAGGCAGGAGCGAAGCCCACGCAATGCGGTTGGATCAAAGACCCCTTCGGTCTCTCCTGGCAAATTGTCCCGAGACGATTCACCGAGCTGATCCGTGATCGGGACCCCAGGAAGGTGAAGGCTGTGATGGAAGCCATGATGACGATGGTGAAGCTCGACGTGGCTGAGCTCGAGAGAGCCTACAACGAGGCGTAGCCGTGCTCGTCCAGTCAGATGCCCGAGCTTTCCATGAGTGCCGCCCAACAAGGTACTCGAGCCGATGTCGCCAAATTTTCTTACCCAAATTTGGCCCGGCTGAGTTTGGGCGTTAGTCGGCATAGGAATCACCGCGCATGGCACACGACAGTCTCACGATCCGGCGTCTGGCGCCCGACTTGAAGGACGACTTCCTTCAATACTTCGAAGGCGCGGCGTTTGCGGACAACCCGAAGTGGAAGTCGTGCTACTGCCAGTTCCTCTACGTCGACCACTCCATCGTGAACTGGAGCACCCGCACCGCCGAAGAGAACCGTGTGGCAGCCTGCGATCGCATCGCCTGCAAGCGCATGCAGGGGTTACTGGCCTACCGCAATGGCCAGGTGGTCGGCTGGTGCAACGCCGCGCCACGGGTACTTCTCGATTCCTTTGCCGACGAGCCGATCCCGGACGCAGAACACGTAGGTCAGATCACCTGCTTTGTGGTCGCTCGCGACCATCGGCGCACCGGTGTAGCGCGTGCGCTCCTCGAGGAGGCTTGCGCCATGTTGCGCGAGCAAGGCTTTCGGGTAGCAGAGGCCAATCCTTCGCGCGATGCCACCTCCGACGCGGAGAACCACTTCGGTCCGCTCTCGCTGTACCTGTCCTCGGGCTTCTCAGTCGTCAAGGAGCAGGACGACGGGCTCGTCGTGGTGCGTCGTTCACTCCTATAGTTGCGGCGCACAGCCGGTGGGGGTCGCCTCAGCTCAAACGTCAGGCGCGATGGAACCTTCCGCCGAGACCCACGACCGCGTTTCCAAGATGAGAGCACCATGGCCAAATACCTGATCTCCTTCCCAAGCGCAGCGATGGTCGTGCCCGACGACGAGTGGGAGACTGTAGGCCGCGACTCGCACGCTGTGATCGACGAAGCGAAGGCCGCCGGCGTCTACGTTTTCGGCGGCGGAATCGACGAAGACGTTCTGCCCGCGCTTGTCTCGGCCGACGGCGCGGTCGCCGAGGGCGGATATCCGTGGGCCCCGCCGCTCAACGGCGGCTTTACGGTGCTCGAACTTCCCTCGCGCGAGGAGGCCGTCGCTTGGGCCGCGCGCATCGCTAAGGCGTGTCGGTGCAACCAAGAACTGCGGGTCTTCCAGTTCGACCCGCAGTCTTGAAGTAGATCTCCACCACGAGTCGCACCGGAGCGATGACGCCTAACCCCTTGGTCAACACGGACGCCCCGAGTGCGCGGCTTCGCCTGCGCCGCGGGTCGCCGGTTAACTTCTTTCGTTGTGCGACTTAAGGAAGGAGAGCAGTGTGATTGAGGCCCTCATTGGTGCATCGGTTGGTGTTCTTACCATTTTGTTCGCGCGATTCATTCGTGGGGAGCGTTGGTTGTATTCGTTGGGCCTACTCACTCTGCCTGGCCTCTACGCGTTGTTCGCCCTTCAAGCAGGCGAGCCGGCTGTGGGCGTCAAGGAATTGATTTACGGTGTTCCGTACATCGTCGTAGGCCTCGTTTTCGCGTTTGTTAGCGTCCGCCAGTCAGCAGTCGTGGTCGGTGTGTTTTGGCTTCTGCACGGGCTGTACGACCTGGTGCATAGTCAGCTCATCACAAACACTGGCGTTCCCGGTTGGTATCCGGTCTGGTGTTTTGCGGTTGATGTTGTTATCGGTTCGTATCTTCTGTGGCTGTCGCGGCGTGTTCCCGATGCAAATCTTCGCCAGGCTTAAGTCGAAGCGTTGCCGCCTTGCGTATCTGCAGACGCCTAGATCTCGTTGGCTCTCATTCGAATCGGCGCCGTGAAGTTTCGCGAGATCACTGCCGACGACGTGCCAGCGCTCTTCTACGTTCGCCCGAGAACGCGCGAGAACGCGTTGACTCTCGAGGAGCTGCAACAGCTTGGCATTGACCCGCAGAGCGTCACCGAAAGCCTCGGCCAGTCCACCAAGGGCTGGGTGTGCGACGACGCCGGCCGGGTCGTCGCGTTCTCTATGGCCGATCGCGCGACGGGAGAATTCCTGGTCATCGCCGTACTTCCGGAGTACGAAGGAAAGGGCGTCGGCGGCAAACTCATGGCCTTGGCGGAGGAATGGCTCGCGGCATCGGGATGCCAGCGAGCGTGGCTGACGACGGATCTCGATACCACGCTTCGCGCTTACGGCTTCTATCGCAAGCGGGGCTGGACCGACTGTAAGGTCGACAGAGGCCTGCGCTGGATGGAGCTGCGACTTGCTCGATGACAGTTAACAGGTCGTTCGAGCGGACCGGAGAACAGCAAGGGCAGCGTCTTGCCGCGGCACGGGCATCGAGCCAAGTTGCTCAACTGGATAGCTAGACGGCCAACCAATCACGGTGCTGGTAAAGGTCCGGGCTCTCGCCTTGGCGCCGCAAGTGTCGCGGCATTCTCCCCGTCGGGAGCGCCGCTGGGTCAAGTTGGTCGGCGTGTAGCTTCATGCGGCGTCATCAGCTTGCCGAGCGCGCTCAGCGCCTGGACCGCAACCAATTCCAGCGAACCGCCGGGAGACCTGCTAAACAACCGGCGGCTCGCCGTTGGACTCAAACGCGCCGATCGCGGCGCACCCAGGCGGCCGACCGGGTTGCTCGCCGAGTGGCGTGGCGCGATCGACCATTTGCGCGCGCGACTATGTTGACCCCCGTCGAAGCGTTCATTCAAACTAACTGGCGTTGCAGCAGACGCCGCGTGAGGGTATTAGAGATCAATAGATGGATTGCGGACTTCCTGAGGCTCGTGTCGAATTTGACTAGTCTCGTTCGACGAGTAAGCAGGGCCGCGAAGTTTGCGGTTACCGACGCAAACTGAATCCAGGAGAGAAAAATGCGTTTCATGGTCATGGTCATGGCAACGAAGGAATTCGAGGCGGGCCCTCCGCCGAAACCAGAAGCGTTCGCCGCGATGCAGAAGTACAACGAGGAGGCCGCGAAGGCAGGTGTCCTCCTCGCCGCCGAGGGGCTCACGGCCACCTCGAAGGGGGCGCGCGTGAAGTTCAGTGGCGATGACCGCAGCGTCATCGATGGGCCGTTCGCCGAGACTAAAGAACTCGTTGCTGGCTTCTCGATCATCAAGGTGAAGTCGATGGAAGAAGCGATCGAGTGGGTAAAGCGCTCGCCCAATGTCTTTCCGAACGGCGAGGCGGTGATCGAGATCCGCAAACTGATGGATGTCGAGGATTTCGGTGACGGGTTCACGCCGAACGAGGAGATTGCGAAAGTCAAGTTCAAGTAGATGCGGGCGTCAAGAATTGCCGCCTTGCTCGCTGGCGGAAACCCATTGAAAGGCCCTGCGGCAGAATGGTCGAGGTTAGGCGACACAGGGTGCGCGTCGTCGCGCGTTCGGTTGCCGGTAATGGGAGGGGGCCAAGGTGATACACGGAAGCTGTCTCTGTGGTGCCGTGCAGCTTGAGATCCAAGAGCCGCTTGAGCACTCTCCAGAAGCCTGTCACTGTTCGCAGTGCAGAAAGCAGACCGGCAACTACTGGACTGGCATCAACGTACGGCGGGCGGCTCTTCAGGTACGTGGCGCGGAGTCAGTCCGGTGGTACCAGTCGTCTGAGACGGTTCAGCGTGGGTCCTGCTCGATCTGCGGCTCAACCTTGTTCTGGAATCCGACCATCGAGGGGTACCAATGGACAGCCGTCGCGATGGGGTGCATCGACACGACGCTGAATCTGAAAGTCTCCAGGCACACTTTTGTTGGCGACAAAGGAGGCTACTACGAGATCACCGACGACGCGCCTCAAAGTCAAGGGTTCTGAGCAGCGGGCGGCTCACTTCCAGTGCAATTACATTCCGGAGGTTACGAAAGGGCGCGAGGCCATCGCAGATGACTTGGTGCGGTCATTTGCAACGACATCGGCCGCTTCCGGGGCCAGAGGATTAATGTCCGCACCCGATGGCGCTGCGGGCGTCCACCTCGAACGTTAAGCCTCGCGCGGGCCCTCACACTTCGGGAGAACTCATGTTTGACCATGTGAAATTCGGAGTCACTGACTATGCAGCGAGCAAAGCGTTCTTCCTCAAGGCACTCGAATCGCTCGGCGTAGCTGTTGTCTCGGAGGGGCCGCCCACGTACGGCGTCGAGCTTTGCACAAAGGGTAAGGCTTCGTTGTGCCTGTTTCAATCCGAGGAGAAGCCGGCGCATCTTCACCTGGCGTTCACGGCCGAGAATCGTGAGCAAGTCGAAGCCTTCTTCCGCGCGGCTCTGGAGGCGGGTGGCAAAGACCATGGTGCGCCGGGCCTGCGCCCGCACTATCACGCGAACTACTACGCAGCGTTTGTCATCGGTCCGGACGGGCACAACATCGAAGTGGTTTGCCACAAAGCTGAGGCCTAACCCTTTCATCGAGGGGAAGTCCAAGCGGGCTTCGCTCAATGGCGGCTGCCCGACATTTCAAGCAGTCGATGTCACCACCGCGCATCCGATCGCGCTGTCACATCAGGAGGTCGCAAATGCACGAAGGATCATGCCACTGCGGAGCAGTTCGAATGACCTTGCCGTCCACGCCGGAGGTGGCCACTGATTGCAACTGCTCGCTTTGCCGGCGGATCGGTGGACCGTGGGTCTATTTCGAGTTTGGCTCGGTGACGATCGACGGCCACCCGCAAGCCACTGCTGAGTACATTTGGGGCGACAGGACTCTGCGCACCATTCACTGTCGTACCTGTGGCTGCGTCACGCACTGGGAACCACTCGAGCCCGTTCCTGGTGCGAAGCACGGAGTCAACCTGGGAAACTTCGACTCCACGCTCATCGCTTCCGTACGCGTTCGCCGGTTCGACGGCGCGGATACGTGGAAGTTCATCGACGAATGAGAGCGCGCTGCATTAGGTGCCTGCGCTGGCGCTGCAAGTCAGCCTGGCTCAGACCGTGAGTATCACGACTGAAGATCGGACCAGGTCCGACCATCGCGGGGTTCGAATCCATGGGTGAAGCAAAGACGAAAGCTTCCGACGCCAGCATCAACGAGTACCTCGCTTCGAGGGCTAGCGCTGAACAACTTGCAGATTGCAAGGCGCTGATGGCCATGCTCAAGCGGGTCACGAGGCAGCCCCCGAAGATGTGGGGTCCCAGCATCGTCGGCTACGGGCTTGACCTGCCCGCTACACGTACGACAGCGGAAGGACAGGCGAGTCGTGTCTTACCGGCTTTGCCGTCCGAGGGAAGGAAGTGGTGGTCTATCTGGTCGCAGAAGGCAAGGACCAGGAAGCCCTGCTGTCCAAGCTTGGGAAGCACAAGATAGGCAAGTCCTGCCGTACTTCAAGCGCCTGGCAGATCTCGACACCAAGGTGCTTGAAGCATTGGTCGCCGGCTCCGTGGCAGAACTCAGGCGCCGCCATGCCGCGTAAGGCGGCGCCTGGCCCCTCGCTCAAGCGGGCCTCGCTACCGCAGGCCAGTTTGCCCGGTCGGTGCCGGCCTTTACATTGCCGCCCGCCGTGCCGGCCTGTTTTGCCGGGCAGGCTGGCTCGTATGTCAGGCGACTCCCGACGGTCCAAGTTGCATGTTGCAATACTGGTCGCCCTAACCCTGCAAGGGTAATGTCGAGCAACCCGACGGAGCACTTCCGATGCCCAAAGCCTATTGGATTGCCGCGTATCGCACTGTTCGCGACCCCGAGGCTCTCGCCGCTTACGCAAAGCTTGGCGGTCCCGCTTCCCTGCAGGCCGGTGGACGCGTTCTCGCGCGAGGGAATCCAGCTCAGGTATATGACGGCGGACTCAACCAACGCACGGTTCTGATTGAATTCGACAGCATTGCTCAGGCGGTCGCAGCCCATGACAACCCCGGGGTATCAGGAAGCACTGCGCATACTGGGCAATGCAGTGGATCGGGACTTGCGCATTGTCGAGGGTGTCGAATAATCAAGAGTCCAACAGGGCGCGGCGAGGTCTAACGCAACCCGCCTTCCGGAGCTTCCAGGAGGACAACATGAAGAAGCCGGGCGCGAGCCAAGACCAGACAGCATCCGAGCTCATCTCGAACCGAATCGGGGAGCTCGGCGACTGGCGGGGCGAGACCCTGCGCCCAGTGCGGAAGCTCATCAACGAAGCAGACCCCGAAGTCGTCGAGGAGTGGAAGTGGATGGGCACGCCGGTGTGGGCGCACAAGGGTAGGATCTGCACGGCGAGTCCTACAAGCAGGTCGTGAAGCTGACGTTCTCCAGGGTGCGCGCATGAAGGACCGGCCCGAAGAAGCTCTTCAACTCGAGTCTCGACGGGAACGTACGCCGCGCCATCGACATCCACGAAGGAGAAGAAGTTGACGAGGCCGCCTTCAAGGCGCTCGTTCGCGAGGCGGTTGCCCTCAACGGTTCTGGCAAATCGAAACCGCCGAAGAAGGCGAAGTCCTAGGGGATTCGAACCCTGAACAGGGCGACCTACATCGCTGGAGCCGATGCATGAGCCATGAAGTACCAAGACTCGTTCGCCGCAGCTGCAGCGCAACTATTAGGCAGAAGGAAAGAATCATGCGCATCGCATCGATCCTTGCGTTCACCCTTCTGGGCTTCGCAGGCAGCGGAGCTGTTGCCGCAGAGGGTGACCTCGAGAAGCTTGCGTGGCTCTCGGGTTGCTGGAAGAGTCAGTCCGCCGAGGCGGGTTCCGGCGAGCAGTGGACACCCATCGCCGGCGGCACCATGCTAGGCACCAGCCGTACGGTCAAGCAAGCAAGACGGTCGAGTTCGAGTTCATGCAGTTGCGTTACCTGCCCGATCGCACGCTCGCCTTCGTTGCCCAGCCTTCCGGCCAAAGCGCCACGGTGTTCCCGCTTCTGCGCATCAACGACGTCGAGGCGGTGTTCGAGAATATGCAGCACGACTTTCCTCAACGAGTGGTTTACGCCCGCGATGGAGAGACCAGGCTCCTCGCAAGAATCGAGGGCTTGCGCCGAGGAGTGTTGCGCGTAATCGAGTTCCCGATGGTTCGTGTCAGCTGCGACGCTCTGCTCAACGATTCCACAAAATAGTCAGAATGCCGTCCACCACTTCGCTCGAGCCGCTGCGCGCGGCTGATCTCGATTGCTGGGCGGCATGAAGCGCGCGATATTCGGAAATGCCGGGGGCGGCAAGTCGACGCTTGCCCGTGCGCTGGCTGCAACTACCGGCCTGCCTCTGCACGTGCTCGATGAACTTCAGTTCCGTCCGGGAGGTGTCGCAGTCCCGCACGAAGAGTATCTCCGGGCGCACGTGGCACTGATGAACCGCGACGAGTGGATCATCGACGGCTTCGGTTGTGTCAAGACTGTTTGGGAACGGCTGGATGCAGCAGATACGCTGGTCCATGTGGACTTGCCTCTGGCAACGCATGGCTGGTGGGTCACAAAGCGCTTGGTCAAGGGTCTCTTTGTCTCCCCACTCGGTTGGCCGGAACGCAGTCCGATTATCCGTAGCTCAATTTCCAGTTACCGGGTTCTGGCCCTGCCATAGTCGCCTGACACCGAAGTACCGTTCGTATGTATCAGAAGCGGCACACCGGAAGCGGGTATTTCATTTGCGATCTAGGGCAGAGTTGAGGCGCTTCCTTGAAGCGATCAACGAGGGTGTCGGCTCGGCTCCGACCCGTGCGGGGGCTCCGTGACCGGTCTGAAAGCACACTATTCCGCCCGCGACATCGAGACGCGAATACTGACGGCCTTGCGCGCGGCTGG